>CAVWLJ010000010.1:0-987924 GCA_963755755.1 uncultured Actinomycetota bacterium | reverse complement strand
GCGGCGGCGCTGGGAGAAGACGCTCGTCGCGCGATCCCAGTCCGGATCCTCGGCCGGATGGCCGACGGTGACGCCGATGACGATCGTCAGGTCGTCCGGAATCGCGAGCAGCTCACGCCAGCGCGCGTCCTCCTCCACCGGGACGCCGTAGACCCCGGCGCCGAGCCCCTCCTCGAGCGCCGCGAGCCAGACGAGCATCAGCGCCGCACCGGCATCGACATGCCAGAACGGCACCGGCCAGATGACCTCGACGCCGCCTGTGATCGCGAGCTTGTCGGGCTGGGTGTAGCGGTCGTGGTAGTCCTGCTCGCGCGTCAGGACGAAGACGTGCGCGGCGGCCTTGCCGAACCACGCCTGCGAGCGCTCGTCCTCCTGCATCGACGCGAGCGTCCTCGATCGTCTCGGGATCGTCGACGACGAGCAGCCGCAGGCCCTGGCTGTAGCCGGCGTTCGGCCCGCGCCGCGCTGCGCGCGCGATCCGCTCGAGCGTCTCGCGCGGCACCCGCTCGCCCGTGTAGCTGCGAACGGCGCGGCGCCTCTTGAGCAGGTCGTAGAAGGAGCCCATCCGGCCTACGCTACTCCCACTCGATCGTCGCGGGCGGCTTCGACGTCACGTCGAGCACCACGCGGTTGACGCCCGGGATCTCGTTCACGATCCGCGCCGAGATCGTCTCCACGAGGTCGTACGGGAGCCGCGCCCAGTCGGCCGTCATCGCGTCGTCGCTCGTCACCGCGCGGATCACGATCGGGTAGCCGTACGTGCGCTCGTCGCCCTGCACGCCGACCGACCGCACCGCCGGCAGCACCGCGAACGACTGCCACAGCTCGCCGTAGAGGCCGGCGCGCCGCACCTCCTCCTGCAGGACGGCGTCGGCCTGGCGCAGGATCTCGAGCCGCTCCGCGGTGACCGCGCCGATGATCCGGATCGCGAGGCCGGGGCCGGGGAACGGCTGGCGCCAGACCATCCGCTCGGGCATCCCGAGCTCCTCGCCGACGCGCCGCACCTCGTCCTTGAACAGGAGCCGCAGCGGCTCGACGAGGCGCATCTTCATGTCCGTCGGGCAGGCCGCCGACGTTGTGGTGCGACTTGATCGTCGCGGCGACGCCCTCGGTGCCGCCCGACTCGATCACGTCGGAGTAGAGCGTCCCCTGCACGAGCCAGCGGACGTCGCCGAGCCTCCGCGCCTCCTCCTCGAAGACGCGGATGAACTCGCGGCCGATGATCTTCCGCTTCTCCTCCGGCTCCTCGACGCCGTCGAGCAGCTCGAGGAACCGCTCCTGCGCCTGCACGTGGACGAGCGGGACGTGGAAGTGCTCGCCGAACGTCTCGACCACCTGCTCGGCCTCGTCCTGGCGCAGCAGGCCGTGGTCGACGAAGACGCAGGTGAGCTGCTCGCCGACCGCCTTGTGCACGAGCAGCGCCGCGACGGCCGAGTCGACGCCGCCCGACAGCGCGCAGAGCACGCGCTCGTGCCCGACCTGCGCGCGGATGCGCGCGACCTGCTCCTCGATCACGGCGGCCGGCGTCCAGCGCGGGCGGCGCGTCGGCGACGCGGTAGAGGAAGTTCTTCAGCACGTCCATCCCGTGCGGCGTGTGGACGACCTCGGGATGGAACTGGACGCCGTACAGGCCGCGCTCGGGCGCCTCGAAGGCGGCGACCGGCGTCGCCGGCGAGCTCGCGACGACGCGCGCGCCCTCGGGAGCCGCGACGACGGTGTCGCGATGCGACATCCAGACGGTCTGCTCGGGCGGCGTGTCGGCCAGCAGCCGCGACTCCGTCGACCTCCATCGACGTCCGCCCGAACTCGGAGACGCCGGTGCGGTCGACCCGGCCGCCGAGCTCGAGCGCCATCAGCTGCGCGCCGTAACAGATGCCGAGCGTCGGCACGCCGAGCTCGAAGAGTGCCGGATCGACGCGCGGCGCGTCGTCGGAGTAGACGGACGCCGGACCGCCGCTGAGCACGAGCGCGTACGGGTTCCGGGCGCGCACCGCCTCGGGCGTGATCGTGTGACCGACGAGCTCCGAGTAGACCCGGCACTCGCGCACGCGGCGCGCGATCAGCTGCGAGTACTGCCCGCCGAGGTCGAGGACGAGCACCGGCCGGTCCTCCCGGACCGGGAACGCGACGACCTGCGCCTCCTCAGCGCCGATAGTTCGGCGCCTCCTTCGTGATCGTCACGTCGTGCGGGTGCGACTCGCGCAGACCCGCCGCCGTGATCCGGACGAAGCGCGCGCGCTTCATCTCGTCGATCGTCGCCGCGCCGCAGTAGCCCATCGCCTGACGCAGGCCGCCGACGAGCTGGTGGACGACGTGCTGCAGCGGGCCCTTGTAGCGCGACGCGTCCCTCGATCCCCTCCGGGATGAGCTTCTCGACGTCCTCGACGTCGCCCTGGAAGTAGCGGTCCTTCGAGAAGCCGCGCGCCTTCATCGCGCCGAGCGACCCCATGCCGCGGTACTCCTTGTAGCGCTCGCCCTGCGCGAGGATCACGTCGCCCGGCGTCTCGTCGGTGCCCGCGAGCATCGAGCCGAGCATCACGCGTCCGCGCCGGCGCCGATCGCCTTCGCGATGTCGCCCGAGGAGGTGATGCCGCCGTCGGCGATCACCGGCACGCCGTCGCTCCGCCGCGACGCTCGCGCACGTCGTGGATCGCGCTGATCTGCGGAACGCCGACGCCCGCGACGACGCGGGTCGTGCAGATCCTGCCCGGCCCGATGCCGACCTTCACCGCGTCGGCGCCCGCGTCGATCAGCGCACGCGCCGCCTCGGCCGTCGCGATGTTGCCGGCGACCACCTCGACCGTGACCGCGTCCTTGATCCGCCGCACCATCTCGAGCACGCCCTGCGAGTGGCCGTGCGCCGTGTCGACGACGAGCACGTCCGACGCCCGCGGCGACGAGAGCCTCGCGCGCGCTCGAGCGCGTCGGGGCCGACGCCGACCGCGGCGCCGACGCGCAGCCGTCCCTGCTCGTCCTTCGTCGCCTCGGGGAACTCGATCTTCTTCTGGATGTCCTTGACCGTGATCAGCCCGCGCAGCCGGCCGTCGGCGTCGACGACGGGGAGCTTCTCGATCTTGTTCCGGTGGAGGATCTCCTCGGCCTCCGCCAGCGTCGTCCCGACGGGCGCGGTGACGAGGTTGCGCGCCGTCATGAGCGCCGAGACCGGCTGGTCGACGTCGTTCTCGAAGCGGAGGTCGCGGTTCGTGAGGATGCCGACGAGCACTCCGTCGTCGTCCGTGATCGGGACGCCCGAGACCTTGTAGCGCGCCATCAGCTCGAGCGCCGCGCGCACGGGCGCGTCGGGCGGCAGCGTGACCGGCTCGACGATCATCCCCGACTCCGAGCGCTTCACCTTGTCGACCTCGGCGACCTGCGCCTCGATCGAGAGGTTCCGGTGGACGATGCCGATCCCGCCCTCGCGCGCGAGCGCGATCGCGAGGCGCGCCTCGGTCACCGTGTCCATCGCCGCCGAGACGATCGGGATCGCGAGGTCGATCGAGGGCGTCAGCCGGGCACGGGTCGAGACGTCGTTCGGCAGGACGTGCGACTCCGCCGGGACGAGCAGCACGTCGTCGAAGGTGAGCCCCTCGCGTGCCGAACTTCCGGTCGAGCTCCAGCAGCCGCTGGACGTCGTCGGCGCTCGGCTCGGCTGCGGCGTGGTCCGTCAAGGAAGCGCAGGGTACCAACCTGTCGACGGACGGAATTTTGACAACGCCCTAACAGGCGCGGAGCTACGGTGCCAGCGCGTGCGGGCCCTCCTTGCCACGGCGGGACTTCTCGTCCTCGCCGGCTCGGCGGCCGGCCGCGGCGCCGACAGCCCACACGATCGCGCAAGAGCCCGACCGGCCCGATCGAGGCTGTGGCCCAGGACGGCGGCCTCGCCGCCTGGCTCACGTTCGGCGGAACGCCAAGGATGCAACGCGATCCACGTGCTCGTCGCCGGCAAGCCGGACCGCAGCCTTCCCCAGCCGTCGCCGGACAGCATGACGTGCACACTGGGATCTCACCGACGGGCAGTCCAGCTCGCGCTCGCGGCCCGCATGTCGACCGCGCTCTGGACGCTGCACGAGAGCGGCCCGCGCCGTTCGACTACGTCCTCGCGGCGTCCGTCGGCGGACCCGAGCGAGCTCGACCGGCTCGCCCACGCGAGCGACGGCACAGGCGATTGGCTCGGCAGCGTCGCGGGCGTCGGGAAAGACTCTCGCCTACTCCTGGAACGACGTCGAGTACGTCGACAAGCTCGCTTGCCTCTCGGGGGGCTACTGCAAGCGGAAGATCGCGGCCGGCGGGATCACGCATCGTCACGCCGACGGGCGAATGCGCCGCTGCCCAACGTCGGGCCTGCACTCCAGCTCGCCGCCTCGGCCGGTCGCATCGCCTACGTTCCCGGCGACGAGGGTCCCGGCGAATCGGCGCCGGCGCAAGCACCAACGGCTTCGTCAACGTCGTGGACGGCACCAGCGGAAACGCGATCAGCCAGCGCGCCGGTGCACGGAGTCCCGGCCGCAATCGCGCTCACCCCCCACATACTCGCCGTGCTCACGCAACGCGGGCCGCATGACCGGATCGTCGTGGTTCTCGGCGACCTCGGGCACAAGCTCGGCAGCGTGCTCGTCTCTCACCGCACGGCGCCGCAGCTCGCGGCGAGCGACCAGCTCATCGTCTACCGCTGGATCGCACCCTTTACGGCGTCTCGACCGCCAACGGCAGCATCCGCGTGCTCGCGAAGACCGCACCGACTGGCCTCGGCCTCTCGCTCGCGAACGGCCGGCTCGTCTGGGCGGACAACCGCACCGACGGCGGCCGCCTCCGCGCGCTCGCGGTCGGCTAGCCGAGCGGCTCGCGCCTATCAGGCCTCGACCGCCGCGAGCTCGACGATCTCGACGCCGGCCGCGAGACGCGAAGCCTCGCGCGGGTCGAAGCGTCCTGCTCCGAGCTCGACGACCGAGGCGGCGGCGCAGCCGACGGCCCTCCGCAGCGCGTCGCCGACCAGGCGGCCGTTGAAGCGCTCGGACAGGTACCCGGCGACGAGAACGTCTCCGGCGCCAACTGGCGCGATCGGCTCGACGCGAGGGATCGACGCGCGGAAGCGCTGTACCTGCCGCTCTTCGCGGACGAGCGCGAAGCACGCTGTCTCCTGCGTGATGAGGACGTTACGCGCCCCGAGATCGGCGATCGTGTCGAGCGCCATCACGAAGTCCTCCTCGTCCGCGAACTCCTGGCCGACGAGGCTCTCGGCCTCCTGCTGGTTCGGCGACACGAGGTAGGGCTCGGCCTCGACGCCCAGCCGCAGAGGCTCGCCCTCGCAGTCGAGGACGCAGCGGATTCCGCGCCGGTTGAGATCGTGGATCGCCTGGGCGTAGAAGTCGTTCTCGACGTCGCGAGGCAGCGACCCGCAGAAGACGACGTAGCTCGCCACCCGCGAGAGGTAGTGGAGCTTGTCGGACAGCATCTGCAGCTCCTCGGGCCGCACGGCCGGGCCCCATTCGTAGACCTCGGTGAGCGAACCCGCCGTCGGATCGACGACCGCGATCGAGGTGCGGGACTCGTCGGAGATGCGGACGAAGTCGCTGAGGATCCCCTCGAGGCCGAGATCCTCGACGATGCGCTCGCCGGTGCGGCCGCCGGCCAGGCCGGTGGCGACGACCGGGGTCTCCAGCCGCTTCAGCGCCCGCGCGACGTTGATCCCCTTGCCGCCAGCGCTCGTGAGGCTGTTCGATGCGCGATGCCGGTGGCCGAACTGGAAGTTCGGCACGGTCAGAGTCCGGTCGACCGCGGCATTGAGGGTTACGGTGACGATCACTCCCGCTGCACCACGCCGGGGCAGAAGGTTACTGGACGCGGATCTTCTCGCCGACGCGAAGCGTGGTCGGGTCGACGCCGGGGTTGAGGTGCTCGAGGCTCGCGACCGTCGTTCCTTCCTTCGCCGCGATCGACGCGAACGTGTCACCGGACTGGACCGTGTACGTCCGGAGATGCCGTCGCTTGTGGGAATGCTTCCGTGTCGTCTTCGTGCTCACGGTCGTGGTCGGCGTGTTGGCGTGATGCTTGTCGTGCTGGAACCCCGCGCGGACGACGAGTGCGCCGATCGTGACGGCCGCGAGAAAGGCGACGGGGGCGGCGACGCGCGCGACGTTCTTCCGGTTCACCGCTCAGCCCGGAACGGCGACGGAACGCAGCTCGCCGGCGAGGCGCGCCGTCTCGGCTGCTGCGGCGTCCTGCCAGCCGGCACCTCGGTCTGCGTAGATGACGGAACGGGACGCGGAGACGAGCGCGCTCGCGGGGCCGGCCGCAAAGGCGGCGCCAAGCTGCTCGGGGCGGCCGCCTTGCGCTCCCACGCCGGGCAGGAGCAGAACTGCGCGCGGCATGAGGCTGCGCGCGGTCTCGAGCACGTCCGGATGCGTGGCACCGACCACCGCGCCGACCGAGGAGAGCCCGCTCTCGCCGACGTAGTCCGCTCCCCAACGGTCGATGAGGCTCGCGACGTGCTGCCAGAACGGCCGCCCGTCGGCGAGCGGAAGATCCTGGAGATCTTCGCTGCCTCGATTCGAGGTCTTCACGATTGGGAGCACGCCGAGCCCGTCGTGCGCGAAGAAGGGCTCGAGCGAGTCGTAGCCCAGGTACGGGTTCACGGTGACCGCGTCTGCGAGAGGGGCGAACGCGGCCGCGTAGGCGTGGGCCGTCGACGGAACGTCACCCCGCTTGGCGTCGGCGATCACAACGAGACCGGCCTCGCGGGCGTACCCGCAGACCTCGACGAGCGCCGCCCACCCGGTCGCGCCCTGCGCCTCGAAGAATGCGACCTGCGGCTTGACCGCGACCGCGACTTTTGCGACCGCGTCGACGATGCCGCGGCAGAAGTCGACGACTCCGATACCGGCCGGCATGAGCGCGGGGTCGGGGTCGATGCCGACGCACAGCGGGGCGCCCTTGCGTTCCACCGCGGCGGCGAGCCGATCCGCGAAATGACTCGCGCTCACGCCTCTCAGAATAGGCGGCGCCGCAGACGAAGAGGCCGCCCGGAGGCGGCCTCTCGATCCTCGGAGGAGACTTGGGTTGTCGCTAGTAGGACGATCCCCCGCTCTTGACGGCCGACTTGAGACCGCTGCCGGCCGAGAACTTCGGGACGGTGGCTGCGGGGATGTGCACCTTCTCGCTCGGGTTCCGCGGATTGACGCCCGTCCGGGCCGCACGATCCGCAGTCGAGAACTTCCCAAATCCTGTGAACGTGACCTCGCCTCTGCCCTTCAGCGTGTCCGTGATGGCTTCGAGAAACGCGTCGACAGCCTTGCCCGCATCGCGGTTCGACAGCTGCGCGCGGCGGGCCACCTCAGATACGAACTCCTGTTTCGTCACTCTCTCCTCCAGTCCTTAGATCGCTTTCTGGGCCTGAACGACCCTACCAACTCCGTGTTTGCGGCTCAACCATGCGGTTTTGCGGGGGTTTTCTCCCCCTGCAGCAAGTCTTTTACCCGGAAGAGCGGACGGAGACGGACGGCGTGGCGCGCGAGAGCGTCCGCCCCACCCTCCTCACGGTCGACCACGCAGACGGCTGTGCGGACGACGAGACCGGCCCCGCGGATCGCCTCGATCGCCTCGAGAAGCGCTCCGCCCGAGGTCACGATGTCCTCGACGAGGCACACCGTCTCGCCCCGCTCGAAGGGTCCTTCGATGCGGTTCGCCGTTCCATACTCCTTCGCCGCGTCGCGGATCATCAGGAACGGGAGGCCGGAAGCAAGCGACGCGGACGCCGCGAGGACGACCCCGCCGAGCACCGGCGCTGCGAGCCGCGCGGCCTCGGGCTCGTGCTCGCGCACGGCGGCGGCGATTCGCTCGCCGAGCACCGAGAGGAGGTCGGGCCGCGTCTCGAAACGGTACTTGTCGAGGTAGTAGCGCGACCGCTTCCCCGAGCGCAGGACGAAGTCGCCTTCGAGGTAGGCGGCCGCGACGATCGCCTGACCGAGCCCCGCGTCGCTCATTCCGAACGGACCGCGTCGATGACACGATGCGCGAGCGGAACGAGCGCTCGCAGCCTCGGGCGATCCGCCCCACGAACGTGACGAACGACCCGTCGTCGAAGTAGACGTCCACTCGCTCGCGTCCCGCGCCGAACCAGCGCCGGTAGGCGACAGTGCCCGCAAATGCTCCGCTGGCGAAGCCGGCGATACGCAGCAACCTACGTCCCACTGCGCGTCCTCTCCCCCTCGACCGCGGCGAGGCACCGCTTCAGGTCGTAGAAGACGAGACCCGGCGCCGTGCGCTCGCTCGCGACGGCGACAACGGTCCGCTCTGCCCGAGCCGGTAACCGCGAACACCTCGCCGTCGCCAAGCGCAGCATGGATCTGGGTCACGCGGGCCCCGTCACTGCGGAACGCGGCGGCGCGGTCGAGCAGCTTCCGTGCAGCGAGTGCAAGCGCATCCGCGTGCCCTTCGGGGATGCCCACCGCGCCGGCGAGAGCACCGTCTCCCGCCACGACGGCCGCCGCCTCGATCTGAGGCGAGATCTCGACGAGATCCGCGAGCGCTCGCCCCGCATCCACGACTCCGACGGTATCAAGGTGCAGACTTCGCGTCCGTGACCATTCGACGACGCCAGCTCGCGCACAAGTTCTTCGCCGACCGCGGCACCCACCTAGCAGCGATGGTCGCGTACTTCGCGCTTCTCTCGTTCGTGCCGCTCGTCTTTCTCGCGCTCTCGCTCCTCGGCCTCGCCCATCGCGCCGAGGCGTCGGACTTCTTCATCAAGGAGCTGAAGCACGCCTTTCCGGGGACGTCGCTCAACAGCATCATCAAGCTCGTGCGGCGCGTGCAGGACAACGCCGCTGCGCTCGGGATCATCGGAGGCATCGGCCTCCTCTGGTCGTCGCTCTCGTTCTTCAGCGCGCTGGAGTCGGCACTCAACATCGTCTACGGCCTCCCGAACCGGCGCTTTCTGCGCGGGAAGCTGCTGGCCGCGGCGCTCGCGACGAGCGTGCTCGTGACCCTGTTCGCGAGCCTGGTCGTCGGCGGGCTCGGCGTGAGCGTCTTGAAGCACAACCTCGGGGCGTTCGCCGACAGCCCCGTGCTCGCCTACATCGTCTCGATCGGAGCGTCGCTCGCCGGCGTCTTCGCGTTCCTGCTCGCGGTCTACTGCTGGCTGCCGAACACACGCGTCGAATGGCGGGAGGCGCTGCCGGGCGCGATCGCCGGCGCGGTCGCGCTCGAGGCGTCGTTCCAGGGGCTGCCGATCTTCGTCCGCCTGGCCGACGTCAACGTGACGCTCCGAACCCTCGGCGGCCCGGCGATCCTGTTGCTCTGGCTCTACGTGATGGCGAACGTGATCGTCTTTGGCGGAGAGATCAACTGGTGGTGGCGCGAACGTCACCGACTGCTCGCAGAAGCTCGCGCGCAGCACGAGACCGATGGGAGTGCTCAGCCTTCCACTGGTTCCCCAGCTCCGCCACCGTCCGTTCCCCGCCGTCCGGAATGAAGATCGGGTCGTAGCCGAAGCCTTCGGCGCCGGCAGGCTCGCGAGCAATGCGCCCAACGAGGACGCCGGTGCCGGGGACTCTCGCCGTCCGGCGCGAGCAAGACAAGCTCCGAGACGTAACGGGCACTGCGACCGTCCACGCCCTCGAGCTCACCGAGCAGCTTTGCGATCGCGGGCGCGCCCTCCGGTGCGTAGCGCGCGGAAAGGACGCCCGGCCGACTATCGAGCGCAATCACTTCGAGGCCCGAGTCCTCGGCCAATACCCAGCCCGGCGTGTGTTCGCGGCCGAACCGCGCCTTGATTGCGGCGTTCGCGTAGTACGACGTGCCGGTCTCCGGCGGGTAGTCGTCTCGGTCGAGCGGCTCGATCGTCCAGCCGGGAAGAAGAGCCTCGAGCTCCCGCGCCTTGTGACGGTTGCGCGAGCAGAGGACCGCCTCTGGTCCGTCCACCGCACCTCGAGCACGCCGTCGATCTCCGCCACCTCGGCCACGACGGCAGGCGCCGAGCCGGCCGCCAGCTCGACGTCGACCCCGACCGAGCGCCGGTCGCCCTCCTGCGCGATGTCGAGTGAGACGACGCGGCCCCCTCGCCGTTCGATCGCCTCGATGATCGGCACTGGGCTGCCGCCAGCAGGGATCTCGACGAGCAGCCGGTCGCGCTGGGGGCGGTAACGGCTCAGGATGCGGAAGGCGACGACGCGGAGCGGCCCGAGGGTGAGCAGCGCTCCGAGCGTGGCGATGAGCGCGCCGTCCCAGTAGCCGGCGCCGGAAGCCATCCCGATCGCGGCGACGAGCCAGAGCGACGCCGCCGTGGTGAGACCTCGCACCGAGAGGCCCTGCCGGATGATGGCGCCCGCGCCGAGGAAGCCGATCCCGCTCACGATCTGCGCAGCGATGCGGGTCGGGTCGACCTTGCCGTCGAAGTCGTGGAATCCGTAGGCGGAGACGAGCGTGAACAACGCCGAGCCGACCGATACGACAAGGTGTGTGCGTAGCCCCGCCTGCCGTTCGCGCAGCTCGCGCTCGAGCCCGATCGCGCCGCCGAGTGCCGCCGCGACGAAGATGCGCAGCAGCACCTCGGGCCAGCCGATCGTGTGGACGGCCGCGAGCAGGTTAGGGGAGCTCACGTGCGACCGCCTCCGCCTGGAGCGTCGCGATCTCGCCGATCCCCGCGGCCGCGAGCTCGAGCAGCTCGTCGAGCGTCTCGCGCGCGAACGGGTCGCGCTCGGCCGTCGCCTGCACCTCGACCAGCCGTCCGTCGCCGGTCATCACGACGTTCATGTCGGTGTCCGCGCTCGAGTCCTCGGAGTAGTCGAGGTCGAGCAGCGGGGCGCCGTCGACCACGCCGACCGATACGGCGGCGACCGAGTCGCGGAACGCGCGCGAGAGGCCGAACCGCTCGAGGGCGCGCATCGCCGCGACGTACGCGCCGCAGATCGCCGCGCAGCGCGTGCCGCCGTCGGCCTGGAGGACGTCGCAGTCGAGCCAGAGTGTCCTCTCGCCGAGGGCCTCGAAGTCGGCCACAGCGCGGACCGCGCGGCCGATCAGGCGCTGGATCTCGACCGTCCGTCCCTGCTGCTTTCCGCGCGCCGCCTCACGCTGGACACGCTCGCCCGTCGAGGCCGGCAGGAGCGAGTACTCGGCGGTGATCCAGCCCTTTCCCTGGCCCCGCAGCCAGCGCGGAATGTCCTCGTCGACCATCGCCGTGCACAGAACCTTCGTCCGCCCCTGCGTGATCACCACCGAGCCGTGCGGGTTCTCGAGGTAGTCCGGCTCGAACGAGATCGAGCGCAGCTGATCGGGCTTCCGACCGTCTCCTCTGTTCACGCTGCTGCCTCTTCGAGCGTTGCCACAGTGACGTGCTCGACGTCTCGCACCGGCAGCTGGAGGAAGCGGCGCCCGAGCTCGCGGAAGGCAGCGGGATCGCCGGTCGTCAGGAACCGGTAGACGCCCTCGCGACTGCGCTCGTTCTCGACGCCCTTACGGGCGAGCGTCTCGGCCACCTCGCGGGCCGTTTCCTCCGCCGAGAAGACGAGCGTAACGTCGCGGCCGAAGACGCGCTCGAAGATCTTGCGGATCAGCGGGTAGTGCGTGCCGCCGAGGATCACGGTGTCGACCCCCTCCGCCTGCAGCGGCGCCGCGTACTCGCGTACGGCGCGCTCCGTCTCCTCCCCATACGGATCGTCGCCCTCGATCAGTGGCACGAGCCGCGGGCAGGCGACCGGGTGGAACGAGATGCCGGCGTCGAGCGCATGCACGAGCTCGTCGTAGCGACCCGCGTCCACCGTTGCCGCTGTGGCGAGCAGTCCGACGCGCCGGTTCCGCGTCGCCTGCACCGCCGCGTGCGCCTCCGGCGTGAGCACACCGACCACCGGAACCGTCAGCTCCTCCTGGAGCCGCGGCAGCGCAGCCGAGGTCGCGGCGTTGCATGCGACCAGGATGAGCTTCACGTCCTGCTGCTCCAGATAGGCGCCGATCTCGCGCGCGAAGCGCCGGATCTCCTCGAGCGGGCGCGGCCCGTACGGGAGGCGCGCGTGGTCGCCGAGGTAGACGAAGTCCTCGTGCGGCATGGTGACGAGGCACTCGTGAAGGACGGTCAGGCCGCCAACTCCGGAGTCGAAGACGCCGACGGGACGCGGATCCATGGCGAGCATCGTAAAGGGGCGGTAGCGTGCGCCTGTGGGTCGGGCTCGGGCTTCTCGCCATCGCGGTCACCGTGTTCGTCTGCGGCGGATCCGCCGGCGCGGCCCGCTCCTCCACGCAAACGCTGTTCATCAACGTCTCCGTCAAGGCCTCCGACGGGACGACCCTCGACTGCGTGCTCATGCTTCCGAGCGGCAGCCCACCTGCAGGTGGCTGGCCCGGCGTGATCCTGTTCCACGGGCTCGGGCAGTCAGGCGCCGACATGCAGCAGATCGGCGAGGTACTCGCGCCGTCCGGGTTCGCGTCGCTCGCCTGCGACGCGCGCGGCACCGGGTTCTCGGGCGGCACCTGGGGGCTCGATGGGCCAAGGAGGTGCAGGACGCACGCGACCTGTTCAACTGGTTCGCTGCGCGGAGCGACGTCTCCGACACGCGGATCGGCGCGTTCGGGCTCTCGCTCGGCGGCGGGGCAGTTTGGAACGCGGCGGTCGCCGGCGTCCCGTTCGAGGGATCGTGCCCGCAATCACATGGACGAATCTCGGGGTCGCCCTCAACCCGAACGGCGTACCGAAGAACGAGTTGGTGGCGGGAGCTCGCAGATGTCATCCCCCTCGCGCGATGGGATGCCTCCCTCACCCAGGCACGGAAGGATCTGCTCGAGCAAGACGCCGGCACCACAAAAACATGGGTATTGCTGACAGTCCTTGCATGCGCTCCTCGATCATCTTCGGCGCGCCCGGAAGAAGCCGTCGGGATGCGGATAATCGGTCGCCCACAGGATCTTGTGCGGTCCGATATAATCGGCCAGCACCTTGACGCCGCCTTCGACCGGCTCGAACGAGATCCAGCAATTGCGCTGGAACAATTCGCTGGGCCGCGTGCTGAGCCCGGAATTGTTGAACCCCTGGTCGTCGAAGTGACGATCCATGCGGTCGAGCCAGGGCGCGATCCAGCCGCCGCCCGATTTAAGCTAGCTGACCCGCAATTTGGGATGGCGGTCGGCAGATGCCGCCCCAGATCACGCTCATCGCCGCCAGCATCATCTCCATCGTATGGCTGATGATGTGGCGCGCACCGCGGCCCTCGAAGCGGTCGACGCCGACCGTCGGCATGCGCTTTCTTACGCGCCCTCGTGAAAGCCGATCGAGAAGTTGAGGTCCTCGGCCGCCTTCCAGAACGGCTCGTAGCGCTCTTCGTGGATCTTCTCGTCGCTGTACGGGTTCGGCCGGATGAACTCGGCCCTGCATGCCGAGCTTTTCCTTGTCGCGAAGCGCATCTCGTCGATCGCGAACTCACCGACTGCAACGGCAGCATCGCGACGCCGAACAGCCGGTCGGGATAGGGCTTGCAGTAATCGGCGAGCCAGCGGTTATAGGCGCGGAACACCGCGGCGGCCAGCTCGGGGTCGCGCATCGCCCCCGAGAACAGGCCGAGGCGCTTAGAAGCCGCGTCGATGCCGTCGGCATCCATGTCGGGGATGCGCGCATGCGGGTCGAACCCGCCCGCTTTGCCGTCCTTGTACTCCATCGTGTCGGCTGCGACGACGCCTTGGCGTCGTCTCGAGGTCGCCGTCCTGGACCGGCATGGCGTCCGCCCATTCTCGTCGCTGGGGTACTCGCCGAGCAGCATCGGGCTCGGCGAAGATCCGGTTCCACAGGTCGTCGAACAGCGCCCGCTGCCGCGACGTCCTCGCGGCGTCCGTAGCGCGGCCAGACCGGCGTGTGGTTGTTGGCGGCGCCGACCTCGCTTGGCGCCGTTGGCCCGCAGCGCCTGCGACCGCGAGCCCGTGGCCGAGGATGAGGTGGTGGGCCACCGGCAGCGCGTCGAAGCCGAGCTTCTTGCCGGGCGCGTGCATCGCCGATGGCGTGGCCGAGCAGCGTCACCACGTTGGGCTCGTTGACCGGCGCCCACTGCCGACCCGGTCGCCGAGCCGCTCGGCGCACGAGGGCGGCGTACTCCGCGAACGCGCTCGGCGGTGTCGCGGTTCAGCCAGCCGCCGGCGTCCTGGAGGGCCTGCGGCAGGTCCCAGTGGTAGAGCGTGGCCATCGGCTCGATGCCCGGCGCCGAGCAGCTCGTCGACGAGCCGGTCGTAGAAGTCCAGCCCCTCGGCGTTGGCCGGGCCGCTGCCCGTCGGGCTGGATCCGCGGCCAGGCGATCGAGAAGCCGGTAGGCGCCGATGCCGAGGTCGCCGCATCAGGCGCGACGTCCTCGACGTAGCGGTGGTAGTGGTCGCAGGCCACCTCGCCGTCGCTGCCGTCGATGATCCGCCCGGGCTCGGCGGTGAACGTGTCCCAGATGCTCAGGCCCCTGCCGTCCTCGTGCGACGCGCCCTCGATCTGGTACGACGCCGTGCTCGCCCCGAACACGAACCCGGCCGGCAGCTGTGGATAGCTCTCTCCCATGCCCTGCAAGTAAACCGGCTGGCACGCGAGCCGGATAGTCCCGTCTCGGCACGATCGCGGGGTGATCGAGTACCGCGACGCCGGGAGCCGGTTCGTCACCCGCGCCGAGGGGCTACGACGTGGCACTCGTTCTCGTTCGGGGCGCACTACGACCCGGGCAACGTGGGGTTCGCCTCGCTGGTGGCGCACAACGACGAGCGGCTGCCGCCGGGGACGGGTACGACGACCACCCGCACGCCGACCTCGAGATCGTCACCTGGGTGCTCGGCGGGGCCGCTGCGGCACACCTCCACGGTCGGTTCAGAGTGATCGGGCCGGGGCAGGTGCAGCGCCTCTCGCGCCGGCAGCGGCGTGGTGCACTCCGAGGTCGCCGACGGCGCCGAGGAGACCCGCTTCCTCCAGGCCTGGGTGCGCCCCGACGAGCCGGGCTCGAGCCCGGACTACCTCAGCGGCGACGTCGAGATCGGCGCCGAGCTGGACGACGGTCGCGGGAGCCGGGCGGGTCGTACCCATCGCCTCCGCAGGTACGGCGCTGCACGTCGCCGACCTCCCGGCGGCGAGCGGCTCGAGCTGCCGGACGCGCCGCGGCTGCACGTCTTCGTGGCGCGCGGGGCGGCGATGCTCGGCGAGCGCCTGCTCGAGCCGACGGCGACGCGGCCCGGCTGCGCGACGAGGGCGGCCGCGACCGTCACCGCCGAGACCGACAGCCACCTGGTCGTCTGGAGCTTCAGGGGCCAGTCAGTCAGGGGATGAGCACGCCGGGGTTCAGCACGCCGGTGGGGTCGAGCTCGGCCTTGAGCGCGCGCAGCATCTGCACGCCCACCGGGCCGATCTCCCGGGCCAGCCACGGCTTGTGGTCGCTGGCCGACCGCGTGGTGGTGGGTGATCGAGGCGCCGGCTGTCGATATCGCGTCGGACGCGGCGGCCTTGGCCGCCAGCCACTGCGCGACCGGGTCGTCGGTCTGCTTGGCGGCGACGGTGAAGTAGAGCGAGGCGCCGGTCTCGTAGACGTGCGAGATGTGGCAGAGCACCAGCGGGTGCCCTCGCCGAGCGCGCCGGTGAGGGCGGCCTTCACCGCGTCGTAGCAGCCCGGTGCAGGTTGGACCAGAAGGTCACCGTCTCCAGCGTCTCGACCAGCACGCCGACGTCGAGCATCGAGTCGCGCAGGTAGGGACCGTGGAAGCGGCCGCGACGACCAGCCCGTCCGCCTCCTCGCCGAGCGAGGTGCCGCCGAGCCGGTCAGCAGCGCGGTGACGGCCGCGGCGCGGCTCGCGTCGACCGCCTCCTGGGTGCCCTCGAAGCCGGCGATCATCAGGCAGCCGCCGCCGCGCGTCGCCGCCGACCTCGTCGGGCTTGGCGAGGTTGATCGCGGTCTCGTTCTCGTCGGACAGCCGCAGCACGGTCGGGCAGCACGCCCGGCCTGCGCGAGCGTGCGCATCGCGGCGGCGCCGTCGGCGAACGAGTCCCAGCGCCAGCCCTCGTAGACCTTGACCGCGGGCACGGACGGACCCGCACCGTGACCGACGGTGATCACGCCGAACGCGCCCTCGGAGCCCAGCACCACCTCGCGCAGGTCGGGGCCGGCGGCGTTGGCCGGGCGCGCTGCCCAGCACCAGCGTCGCCGCTGCGGGGTGGCGACGCGTAGGCCGACCACGAGCGAGTCGAAGCGGCCGTAGCCCGGCCGACGACTGGCCCGCGGAGCGGGTCGCCGCGAAGCCGCCGATCGAGGCGTACTCGAAGGACTGCGGGAAGTGCCCCAGCGTCAGGCCGTGCTCGGCGAGCAGCGCCTCGGCCTGCGGGCCGAGCAGCGCCGGCCTCGAGGATCGCGGTCATCGAGCTCGGTGTCGACGCGAGACAGCCGGTCGAGGCGGCACAGGTCGAGCGAGACCACGCCGGCGAAGCCCGTCGCGCCGCGCGACCAGCCCGCCGACGACCGACGTGCCGCCGCCGAACGGGACCAGCGCGACGCGGTGCTCCGCGCACCAGGCGACCAGGGCCGCGACCTCGTCGTGGCCGGCCGGGCCGCACGACGGCGTCGGGGGCGTCCGCGCCGTCGCCCGGCGCGCAGCCGCAGCAGGTCGGGGCGTCGACTTGCCGCGGGTGCGGTGCACGCCGGGTCTCGTGGTCGGTGTGCACGTGCTCGTCGCCGACGATCGCCGCGCAGCCCGGTCGAGCAGCTCCTCGGCGAGCGCCGGGGCCGGCAGCCGGACCTCGGCGGGCGACGCGGGGGTCGTCCGTCGTGCCGACGAACGCCAGCTCGACCAGCGCCGCGGGCGCGCCTCGGGCAGGGCGGCGGCCTCGGCCGGGGTCGCCCCAGCGGGCCCAGTGCATCGGAGTGTGCTCATGTGTTACAGTGTGACATATGACGTCACTTCGTCACAACCCCGTCGAGCCCGAGCGGCCCGCGACGACGCCTACCTCGACGCCGCCCGCGACGGCGATCCTCGCCGTCGGGCTGGCGACGCACGCACGCTGACCGACATCGCCCGGCGCGCCGGGGTCTCGCCGGATGACGATCTACCGCCGCTGGCCCGACATGCCAGACCCTGCTCGCCGACCTGATGACCCGCGAGTGGGCGGGCGTCGTCGAGCGCGCCGCCCGGCCGCCGAGCGCCGGCACGCGCGCGACCGGATCGCCGCCGGGGTCGCCGCGACCGTGCAGCCGCGCTGCGCGACAACGAGCTGTTCGCCGGATCGTCGAGCGTCGACCCGGAGCTGCTGCTGCCCTACCTGCTCGACCGGCGCGGCCGCACCCAGGACGCGCTGCTCGACGCGCTCGAGGCCGGCGATCGCCGAGGGCCAGCGCGACGGCTCGATCCGCGCGGCGACCCGGTCCCTGCTGGCCCGCAGCGCTGCTGCTCGCGGCCTACGGCTTCGCGCTGTCGGCGCCGCACGATGACCGACGACGCCGACCGCGACGCCGACGGCCGCGCTCGACGCCGAGCTGCGCGCGCTGGTCGAGCAGGTACCTCGCGCCGTGAGCCGCACCCGCACTCGTCGCCGCACGCCGCGCCCGGAGCTGGCCGAGGCCACCGACGGCCGGACCGTCGACCTGCTCGTCGTCGGGCTCGGCGTCACCGGCGCCGGCGTCGCGCTCGACGCCGCCAGCCGCGGCCTGTCGGTGGTCGCCGTCGACGCCCACGACCTCGCCTTCGGCACGTCGCCGGTGGAGCTCCAAGCTCGTGCACGGCGGGCTGCGCTACCTCGCCCACGGCCAGGTCGGCGTGGCCCACGAGAGCGCCGTCGAGCGCGGCATCCTGATGAGCCGCACCGCGCCGCACCTGACCCGCGCGCTGCCGATGCTGATGCCGCTGCAGCCCCGAGCGTCAGCCGCGGCCAGGCCGCGGCTGGCCCGGGCCGGCCTGCCGGCCGGCGACCTGCTCCGGCTCGCCGCCCGCACCCCGCCGCGACGTGCTCCCCCGGCCGCGCCGGATCTCGGCGCACCGAGACGCTCGACGCTCGCCCCCGGCGCTGCGCGCCGACGGGCTGCGCGGCGGGCTGCTCGTCCTGGGACGGCCAGCTCGAGGACGACGCCCGGCTGGTCGTCGGCGATCGCCCGCACCGCCGCGGCGCACGGCGCCCGGGTGCTGACCCGCACGCGGGTCACCGAGCTGACCGGCGCCGGCGCGGTGCTCCGCGACGAGCTCACCGGCGCGACGCGCGACGATCCGGCGCCCGCGCGGTCGTCAACGCCGCCGGCGTGTGGGCCGGCGAGCCTCGTCGCCCGGCGTCCGGCTGCGCCCCAGTCGCGCGGCACCCACCTGGTGCTGCGCGCGGACGACGCTGCCCGGGCTGCCGCGTGCGCGGTGATGGCGCCGGTGCCCGGGCGCGACGCAACCGCTTCGTGTTCGCGCTGCCGCAGCCCGACGGGCCGGTCTACGTCGGCCTCACCGACGAGCCGGTCGACGGCGACGTCCCCGACGTGCCGACGCCGACCGAGGCCGAGATCGACTTCCTGCTCGACGTGATCGGCGCGCGCTGCGAGCGGCCGCGTCGACCCGCGACCGACGTGGTCGGCGCCTACGCCGGGCTGCGGCCGCTGCTCGACACCGGCGGCGCCGACGCACCGCCGACCTGTCCCGCCGGCACGCGGTGCTCGCCTCGCGCGGACGGGCGTGGTCACCGTCGTCGGCGGCAAGCTCACCACCTACCGCCGGATGGCCGCAGGACGCCGTCGACGCGCGCCGTCGCCCGGACGCCGGCCTGACCGCCGGGCCGTGCCGCACCGCGACGCTCCCGCTGGTCGGCGCCGGCCCCGCGCGAGGAGCTGGCCGCGCGTCGACGCGCCCGCAGCGCCTGGTCCGCCGCTACGGCACCGAGGCGCCGCCGTGCTCGCCGACGCGGTCGCGGTCACCGGGCCTGGCCGACGCCGAGCTGCTCGCCCCGGTCGCGCCGACGGTGTGCCCGCGACCATGGCCGAGCTGCTGTGGGGGTCACCCACGAGGGCGCCCTCGACGTCGCCGACCTGCTCGACCGGCGTACCCGGATCGGCCTGGTGCCCGCCGACCGGGCCGCCGTCCCCGCCGCCGAGAAGGTGCTGGGGCTGGTATAGGGCGTGATGGCAGACCCTGGGCCGTCGCGCAGCGTCTGCGTGAGCCGGTGCTGTTCCTTGGCAAGGCCGACGAAGGAAGGCATGGTGGGGCCACGTCGACTGAGGAGACGCAGCACGGGCAGCGCGGCGCAGCAGGCCGGGGGTCTGCCAACCCGCCCTTTGGTCAAGGCTTGGCCGGTTCGCCGAGCTCCTCGAGCACGGCCGCGGCGGCACGCTGCCCGGAACGCATGGCTCCGGGGATGCTCGGCGTTGCGGCGGTCGCCGGCGACGAACAGCCCGTCGCCGAGGTCGACCTCACGGCCGAGGATCAGCGGCGGGCGCGCAGTGGGCCAGGCGGCGGAGTGGGCGTTGCGGTTGACCAGGTCCCAGGCGTTGGTGTCGGTGCGGAAGATCTGTGCGAAGCTGCGCGCGGACCTCGGCCTCGGGTCCGTGCCGACGTCCTTGCCGGGCACCGGCACCGAGCAGGCCGCGACCGAAGTGCTTGCCGGTCGGCGCATAGCGCGGCGCGACGTTGGAGACGACCAGTGCGTGCGAAATGGTCGTCGCCGGCCCCATCGGGTTCACGAACGGCATCTTCATCGTGGTCGGCGGCACCTCGGTGGCGAACCACCACGTCGACAGTCCCCGCATCATCGGGATGCCCAGCCCGAGCAGGCTGGAAGCCGTCGTCGGTCTCGTGGGCGACCACGGCCGCGCGGGCGGTGATCTTGCCGCTGTCGGTGAGGATGCGGACGCCTTCGCCGGTGCTGCGGGACACGCCGAGGACGTCGATGCCGTGCTCGACGGGATGGTCGAGACCCAGCGCGAGCTGGTTGGGCAACGCCTGCATGCCCAACGCAGGGAGGGCCGGCATGCCCATCCGCAGCGCCTGCATCCCGAGCATGGCGAACTGGTAGAGCAATACGTAATGGAGCCAAGCACAGGGCAGCTCCCGACGTGATCTCGAACCGGCCCGTGACACCGTCGGCGCCGGCCTCCGGCAGTCGGCCGTCCTCGTCCTCGGTGTCGTCGTCCGTGCCGAGCTGGTGCTCCTTGGCCGCGAGCGAGCGGCGCGCCTCCGCCGCGACGTCCTCGCGCTCGGCCCCGCCCGCGGCCGCCACGGCGGCCACGCAGAGCCCCTCCACCAGCGGGGCGGGGCAGAGCGTCACACGCTGCCGCAGCTCGGGGTCGACCAGGTCGAGCGCCAGGTCGGCGGAGAGCACGGCGCTGCCGAGATCCATGAGCACGACCACGCCCCGCCCGGCGTCCGCGCGCACGATGGCGTCGGCCACCCGGACGGCATCGGTGCCGAACGCCCCGTCCTCGAGGCCCGCCGCCATCTCCAACCGGACGCCGTTCCCGTGGAGCATCTCCGCGGCGAGACCGACCGCGGCCTCGGCGAGCGCCCGGCTGTGCGAGACGACGACGATGCCGACGGTCGCGTCCGTCATGGAACCTGCGGGGGCAGCGTCTCGGCGGCCGCCGCGACGAGCAGCGCGGCCGACGTCGCCCCCGGATCCTGGTGCCCGACGCTGCGCTCGCCCAGGTAGCTGGCCCGCCCCTTGCGCGCGTGCAGCGGGACGGTGGCGTCGCGCCCGGCGTCCGCCGCCGCCGACGCCGCGGCCAGTGCGGCGCCCAGACCGGCGCCCGCGGCGAGCTCTGCATCCAGGGTGTCGACCGCCGGTGCCAGCGCGTCGAACATCGTCTTGTCGCCGATCTCGGCCTTGCCGCGCGCCACGATCCCCTCGAGGCCGGCGCGGACGCTCTTCGCGAAGGCCTCGGCGGGAACGCTCGGCGCGTCCTCGCCGACCGCCGTCGCCATCCGCAGGAAGTAGGTGCCGTAGAGCGGTCCGCTGGCACCGCCCACGGTGCGGACGAGCGTCATCCCGACCTGCTTGAGCAGGGCGCCCGCACCGGTGGGCGGCGTCGCGGCGAGCGCACCGACGACCGCCGTCATGCCGCGCTCCATGTTCGTGCCGTGGTCCGCGTCCCCGATGGCGGCGTCCAGGTCCGTCAGCTCGTCGCGATGCTCCGCGACGAGTTCGGCGAACCGCTGGATCCACCGGGTGAGGGCTGCGACGTCGACACCGTCGGTCATGCTCACAACCCCCAGCGCAGGGCCGGCGTCAGAACGGGGGCGTCCCAGAGCCGGCGGGTCTCCTCGTCCAGCTTCAGCAGGGTGAGCGAGCAGCCTGCCATGTCGAGACTCGTGATGTAGGAGCCGACGAGCGAGCGCGTGACCGCGACCCCGGCCTTCTCGAGCAGGCTCGCGACCTCGCCGTACATGAGGTAGAGCTCGAGGAGCGGTGTTCCGCCCATGCCGTTGAGGAACGCCAGGACGCCGTCGCCGCCGGTGAAGTCGAGGTCGTCGAGCACGGGGGTGACGAGCAGTTCCGCGATCTCCCGCGCCGCGGCGATGGGCACCCGCCTCCGACCGGGCTCGCCGTGGATGCCGATGCCCACCTCGATCTCGTCCTCCGGCAGGTCGAACGTCGGGTGACCCACCGCGGGGACCGTGCCGCTCGTCAGCGCCACGCCGAGGCTCCGGCCGTTCTCGCTGACCCGGCGGGCGATCGCGGCGACCTCGGCCAGCGGGCGCCGCTCCTCGGCGGCTGCCCCGGCGATCTTCTCCACGAGCACCGTGACGCCCACGCCCCGGCGTCCGGCGGTGTAGAGGCTGTCCTGCACCGCCACGTCGTCCGCGGTCACCACGGTCGCGATGTCGACCCCGGTCTCTGCCACCGCGAGCTCGCCGGCCATCTCGAAGTTCATCACGTCGCCGGTGTAGTTCTTCACGATGTGCAGGACGCCGGCCCCGCCGTCCACGCCCTTCGTGGCCTCGAGGATCTGGTCGGGGACGGGCGAGGTGAAGACCTCGCCCGCACAGGCGGCGTCCAGCATGCCGACGCCCACGAACCCGCCGTGCAGAGGCTCGTGGCCGGATCCGCCGCCGGAGACGATCCCGACCTTCCCCGGCACTGGGGCGTCGCCGCGGAAGATCACCTTGTTCGCGTGATCGACCCGGAGCTGCGGATGGGCGGCGGCCACTCCGCGGAGTGCCTCGCCGACCACGTCGGCCGGATCGTTGATGAGCTTCTTCATCGTGGCTCCTCCTTGCTTGCCGGCCCTGGCCCGCCAGCCCATCGTCGCTCACCGGGTGCGGCTGCGGGAGTTCCACGATCGCGGCCTCGCGACGCTCACGCCGGGGGCAGGGCGGGAGGACGACCGGGGCGCGACGCCGTAGGGTCCTGGCTCGTGGAGACGCGCATCCTGGGACGGACCGGACGGCAGGTCGGCGTGGTCGGGCTGGGCTGTTGGCAGCTCGGTGGCGACTGGGGGACGGTGGGCGACGAGCAGGCGCTCGGCGTCCTGCACGCGGCCGTCGACGCCGGCGTCACCTTCCTCGACACCGCCGACGTCTACGGGGACGGCCGCAGCGAGACGCTCATCGGCCGGTTCCTGCGCGAACGCGGGCGTGACGGCCTCACCGTCGCGACGAAGGCCGGCCGCCGCGCTGATCCCCACGTCCCGGAGGCGTTCACCGCCGAGAACCTGCGCGCCTGGACCGACCGCAGCCGGCGCAACCTCGGCGTCGACACCCTCGACCTCGTGCAGCTGCACTGCCCGCCGACGCCGGTCTACTCCATGGACGCCGTCTACGACGCGCTCGACGGACTCGTCGACGCCGGCGCGATCGCGGCGTACGGCGTCAGCGTCGAGACCGCCGACGAGGCCCTCACCGCGATCGCCCGGCCGCACGTCGCCACCGTGCAGATCATCCTCAACGCGTTCCGGCTCAAGCCGCTCGAGCGTGTGCTGCCCGCCGCCCGCGAGGCCGGCGTCGGCATCATCGCCCGCGTGCCGCTCGCGAGCGGCCTGCTGTCGGGCAAGTACGACGAGCACACGACGTTCGCCGCGGACGACCACCGGACCTACAACCGGCACGGGGAGGCGTTCGACGTCGGCGAGACGTTCTCCGGCGTGCCGTTCGAGGTCGGCGTCCAGGCCGCGAAGGAGATCGCGCAGATCGTGCCCGAGGGGACGCCGACGGCCGCCTTCGCGCTCCGGTGGATCGTCGACCAGCCCGGCGTGAGCGTCGTCATCCCCGGTGCGCGCACCCCGGAGCAGGCCCGCGCCAACGCCGCCGCCGCGGAGGTCCCGGCGCTGACGGACGAGCAGCAGGCCGCCGTCCGGCGCGTCTACGACGAGCGGATCCGGGAGCACGTCCAGGACCGGTGGTGAGTCAGCCGGTCCCCAGCTGTTCGATGTCGTATCCGTGGCGGTAGCCCTTCACCGTGGCGTGCGCCCGGGCCGGCTTGAGGCTGCGCCGCGGCGGTAATGCGCGCACGATCCGGCCGCGCAGACGCAGCGCCCGGTCGGCGGACGCCACGACCCAGGGCGGCGCCGGATCGAAGCCGAACGCCTGCAGCAGCGGCGGGTCGAGCAGCGCGTGCACGCCGGTGCGCAGGAGCGGCGCCAGCGGCCGGGGGAACCAGGAGACGAACAGCTCCCGGGTCGCGACCGCCGTCCGCACGCCGCCCGGGGTCCGCGCGAACCGCTCCGCCTCGTAAGCGTCGAGGAAGGCGGCGACCTCGTCGTAGCCCTCGGGCCATGCCCGCACGCCCATCCGCAGCCCGAGCTCCCGGTGGTAGAGGTAGGCGGCCCGGCGCTCGGTCGCCGTCACCGGTCGCCACCCGTAGCGGTCGAGCCAGCGCATCGGGACGACGAGGAGCGTCGCGAGCACGTACCGGGAGTCCTCCTCCGAGATCGGCCAGCGGGCGTGCGCCCGGTTGATCCGCCGGAGGGCGGCCCGGCCGCGCTCGCTGTCGAGTCCGTGCTCGAGGACCTCCCCGAGCAGCAGCGCCGTGTCGTCGTACCGGCGCTGCGGCCGGCTCCGGAACTCCCCCGTCCGGTCCAGCAGCTCCCCGATCGTGCCGACGGCGTACGTCCGGTAGAGGGCGAGCTCGAGCGCGCGGGTGACGTCCCAGGGGAACTGGTGCAGGGCGTGCAGCCGGTGGATCCGCCAGTACTCGGTCTCGGGATCGAGTGACTCGATGAGACGCAGCGTGTCGTGGCGACCCATGATCGCGAGCGTACGACTCAAGGCGGAGGCACGGAAGACCGAGAACTCCTGGCAGCGACCAACGGCGGTCGCACGCGTGCCCAGGAGCCTCGCATGAACTGGACCCAGGAGCCGGACCCCCGGCGTCTCGCCCTGCTCGACCGGCTGGTCCGTGCCAACCGCGCCCTGTGGGAGCGGTACACGCTCGACGCGCAGCACGCGCGGGTCGCCGCGCTGCGCGACGCGCTGGACGCCGGGTGCGGGATCGAGCAGGTCGCCAGCGCCCTCGGCGTCCACGTCAGCGAGGTGGACGCGGCGGCCTGGACCGGCGCCCAGAACATGCAGGGCGTAACCGTCTGACGCTTCCCCTAGGCTGACCGCGTCTCACCGCGGGTGGCGAGGAGGAGCGACGTGCAGCTGGCGCGACTGGGCGACCCCGGGCGTGAGCGACCGGTGGTGCGGGTGGGCGAGGACGCCTTCGTCGACGTCTCGGACGTCGTCGGCGACTTCGACGAGGCCTTCTTCGGCGCCGGCGGGCCGGCAGGCCTGACTGCCGTCGTCGCCGAGCGCACCGCGGCCGGTCGAGCCGAGCCCCGCGACGGACGCCGCTTCGGTGCCCCGATCGCCCGGCCGCACCAGATCCTCTGCATCGGCCTCAACTACAGCGACCACGCGGCGGAGACCGGCCAGCCGGTGCCCGAGGAGCCGATCCTCTTCACGAAGCCGCCGAACACCCTGGTCGGACCGGACGACGACGTCGTCGTCCCGCGGGGCGCGACGAAGCTGGACTGGGAGGTGGAGCTCGGCGTCGTCGTCGGACGCCGGTGCCGGTACCTGGCGGACGAGGCCGAGGCGGGCGCGTCCATCGCCGGCTATGTGGTCGTCAACGACGTCAGCGAGCGCGCGTTCCAGTTGGAGCGCTCCGGGCAGTGGAGCAAGGGCAAGTCCGCCGAGACCTTCAACCCGTGCGGGCCCTTCCTGGTCACCCCGGACGAGATCCCCGACGTCCGTCGTCTGAGCATGTGGCTCGACGTCAACGGCGTCCGGCGGCAGTCCGGGTCCACCGCCACGATGATCTTCGGTCCGGAGTTCGTCGTGCACTACCTCAGCCAGTTCCTCGTCCTCGAACCCGGCGACCTCATCGACACGGGTACGCCCCCCGGCGTCGGCATGGGGATGCGGCCACCGGTGTGGTTGACGGCCGGCGACGTCCTCGAGCTCGGCATCGAGGGGCTCGGGCAGCAGCGGCAGCGCGTCGTCCCAGCCGTCTGACCGGCGCGAACGGCGCATGAGGGAGGCGTCAGCGGGCATCGACCGCCGGTGACCGTCGACCTCTCCCGACCCGCCTCCCCACCGGCGGGGAACCGCGACCGCGTGCCCGTCCGGACCATCCTCGCGACGATCGGGATGGTGCTGGCGACCGTCGCGCTGCTGTGGATCCTCATCGAGGTCCGGCAGGTACTGACCTGGATCGTCGTCGCGGCGTTCTTCGCGGTGGCGCTGACCCCGCTCGTGGACCGGGTGCAGCGGCGCGCCGTGCACCGGCGCTCGATGGCGACGCTGCTGGTGTTCCTCGTGGTCCTCCTGGCGCTGGCCGGGCTGGTCGCGGCGTTCGCCGTCCCGATCGCCAAGGAGGGGACGCAGCTCGCCGGGCAGCTGCCACAGCTCGTCGAGGACGCGCGGAGCGGGCGCGGCCCGATCGGCGGCCTGCTCGACCGGACCAACGCGCTGCAGTACGTCCAGCAGCACCAGACGCAGATCCGGTCGTTCGCGAGCGGGCTGACGACGCCGGCCGCGGGCGTGCTGCGTGGCGTCGCCACTGGCATCGCCGGCACCTTGACGATCTTCGTGCTCGCGTACCTCATGGTGCTCGAAGCGCCGAAGATCATCGACAGCAGCCTGGCGCTGCTCCCCGAGGACCGCCGGCACCGGGTGCGGCGCGTCGGCTCCGACTGCGGCCGGTCGATCACGGGCTACATCTCCGGCAACCTGCTCATCAGCGTCATCTGCGGCGTTCTGACCTACGGCGCGCTCAAGATCGCCGGCGTCCCGTTCGCCGGGCTGATCTCGTTGTTCGTCGCGATCGCCGACCTCATCCCGCTCGTCGGCGCGACCCTCGGCGCGGTCGTCGCCGTCGTCGCGGCCTTCGTGCACTCGGTGCCGGCCGGCATCGCGATCATCATCTTCTTCGTCGTGTACCAGCAGCTGGAGAACCACCTGCTGCAGCCGCTGATCCTCTCCCGGACCGTCAACCTCAACCCGCTGACGGTGCTGGTGGCGATCCTGATCGCCGTCGAGCTCGCCGGCATCCTGGGCGCGCTGCTCGCCATCCCGATCGCCGGGATGATCCAGGTGATCGCGCGCGACCTGTGGGACAACCGCCGGGGCCGGCCGAAGGCCCAACCCACGGTCGGCGAGGAGCCAGCATCCCGCCGATGCCGTGCCCGCCGCCTCCGAGCACGCGACGGCCCAGGACGACGGCCTGGCGACGACCGGGCTCGACGCCTAGCGGCGGCGGGCCCAGCCGCCGCCGACCTGCCAGCGCAGGGCGCGGGTGGGGGCGTCGTCGAGCTCCAGCAGCAGGCGTTCGCCGCTGGAACGCGGACCCGCGAGCACGGGCTCCCAGGCAGCCGCACGTTCCGTGGCGGTGATCACGAACCCGGCGGGGTCGGCGCTGTCCCCGACCGGCGTGACCCGCACGGCCACCGCGCCGGCGGTCGCCGTCCTTCGTGCGCCAGGTCCAGTCCTGCGCGGTCGGCAGGCCGGAGCGGGCCAGCTCCAGCAGCGGGTCGCAGCCGGGCTGGACGCCGAGCTCGGCGCCGGCGGCCGCCAGGTCGTCCTCGTCGACGAGCCGGGTGGTGGGGACGCCGACGAGCTCGCCGGTCCGGTACCCCAGCAGCTTCTGGGCCGCGCGGTTGGTGGCGGTGATCCGCCCGCGGGCGTCCGTGACGAGCAGTGCGGCCTCGGTGACGCCGGCGAGCAGCGCGTTCGCGAGGTCCTGGCGCTCGTGGGCGCGGTTGGCGAAGCGCTGCAGTCTCGTGTCCGTCTCCTGCTGCCGGGTGAGATCCCGGACGGTCGCCGCGACGAGCAGGCCTCGCCTGGTGTGCAGCGGGGTCACCCACACCGTCGCCGGGAAGCGGGTGCCGTCGAGCCGCAGCGCGTTGAGCTCGCTGCCCTCGCCGGCGGGACCGGCCGTGAGGTCGCCGGCGGCCCGGCGGTCGGCGAGAGCACGGACGACGCCGGCGAGCTGCGGCACGAGCAGGTCGGCGGGCTGACCGGCGAGCACCGTCGTCGGCGCCGCGAAGACCTCGGCCGCCATGGCGTTGGCGTAGGCGACGGAACCGTCCGACGCCACGACGAGCACGGCGTCGCCGGACGCGTCGAGGATGCTCAGGGCCTGCTCACCGCGCAGCGCGGCCAGGATCCGGTCCGGGCGGTCGCGGTGGCTGCGCTCCTCCGGCTCGTCGAGCGCAGCGTCGGCGGTGCGACGTCCTCGCATGACAGTCCCTCCCCCACGTCGAGCCGTTCCGTCCGTCCTCCCCGGAGACTACAAGAGGTAATCACCTGACTGCGCTGCGTGCTATTCCGGATGGTCCGGACGTGGGATGCGATCAACGGCCGCGGGCCAGGTGCGCAGCGCCCAGACGGCCACGGCCGCGGCCGCGGCGACGTTGAGGGAGTCCACGCCGCCGCGCATCGGGATCCGGACGGCGAGGTCCGCCGCGGCGACGGTCGCCGGAGCGAGGCCGTCCCCCTCGGTGCCCAGGACCAGGGCGAGGCGGTCGGGAGGATCGGCGGCGAGCTCGTCCAGCGGGACGGCGTCCGGACGGAGCGCGAGCGCGGCCACGGTGAAGCCGAGCTCCCGGAGCGTGCCGACGGACTCCGGCCACGGCTCGATCCGCGTCCAGGGCACCTGGAACACGGTGCCCATCGAGACACGCACGGCCCGGCGGTACAGCGGGTCGGCGCAGCGCGGGGTGACGAGGACGGCGTCCGCCCCGAGCCCCGCCACCGAGCGGAACGCGGCACCGACGTTGGTGTGGTCGACGACGTCCTCGAGCACGACGACGCGACGGGCGCCGGCGAGCAGCTCCGCGAGGTCCGGCAGGGGCGGCCGGTGCATCGACGCGATGGCCCCCCGGTGCACGTTGAAGCCGGTGATCGCCTCGAGCACGTCGGGTGCGCCGGCGAACACCGGAGCGCCCGCGGCCTGGACGCGCGCCACCAGCGGCGCGAGCGGTTCCAGCCACTTCTCGGCGAGCAGCAGCGAGCGCGGCCGGTGCCCGGCGTCCAGGGCACGGCGGATGACCTTGTCGCTCTCGGCGAGGTAGAGCCCGAGCTCCGGCTCGCGACGCGACCGCAGGGCGACGTCGGTGAGGCCGACGTAGTCGCGCAGGCGCTCGTCGTCGACGTGCGCGACGAGCTCGACGGTCACGCGGCGACCAGCCGCACGACGGCCACGATCCCGACGCACGCCACCACGGCCCGGAGCGCCGCCGGCGGCAGTGCCCGGCCGACGCGGGCGCCGAAGGCCCCGCCGAGCAACGATCCGACGGCGATGAGCCCGACGACGGCCCAGTCGACCGCCTCCGGCCGGACGACGAGGAACGTCACGGCCGCGACGAAGTTGACGACGAGCGAGAGCGCGTTCTTGATGCCGTTGACCACCTGCAGGTCCTCCGGGAGCACCGCGCCGAGGATGCCCATGAGCAGCACGCCCTGCGCGGCCCCGAAGTAGCCGCCGTAGACGCCGGCGAACAGGGTGCCGGCCAGGGCGGGGGTGCCGATGCGGTCACCGCCGCGCCCGGCGACCGCCCGGCGTCGCTGGACGGCGGCCGCGAGCCGGGGCTGGACGAGGACGAGCACGACGGAGATCAGGATGAGCACCGGCACGATCGCCTCGAACGCGGCCGCCGGGAGGCGCAGCAGCAGCAGCGCCCCCACGATCGCCCCGACGAACGAGAGCGGAGCGAGGCGGCGCAACCGCGGCCCCTGGTCGCTGAGCTCCCGCCGGTAGCCCCAGGTGGCCGTGATGCCGCCGAAGACCAGGCCGATGTTGTTCGACACGTTCGCCGTCACGGCGGGGTACCCGAGGGCGAGCAGCGTCGGGAAGGTGATGAGCGTCCCGGAGCCGACGACGGCGTTGATCATGCCCGCGGCGACACCGGCCGCGAGCACCGCCAGCGCCTGCCACGCAGTCACCGGGCGACCATACCCGCCGCTACGGCGGGGCAGTCCCGCGTGCCTCTTCCTGCGCGACCAGGGCGTCGAGGTCGCCCAGCCGGTCCAGGCCGCGCAGCGCCTACGTCATGCCGCCACAGGCTGACCGAGGCGGCGCCGGGCGACCACTGGGTCGCCGGAAGGCCTTCTCGGGCGCTGTGCACTGAGTCATGCATCGACTCAGTGCACAGCGGCCGGAGGGGTGCCGGCGGATGCCGCCGTTGTGCCTCGGCGTCCCCGACGAACGGCGCAGGGCCCGGCACCTGCTCGGTGCCGGGCCCTGCGTGGTCGCTCGTTCGGTCAGTGCTCCGGCAGCCCCGCCCCGAGCCCGGGGGCGATCCCGGTGCGGCGGGCCTCGCCCTCGGCGTCCGCCACGGCGTCGGCGGCCTCGGCGCGCGCCCGTTCGAGCGCGGCCCTGGGGTCCTCCAGCGCGGCCTCGCCGAAGTCGACGGCGCTCGGGCTGTCGTCCGCCGCCTCCACCGCGTGCCCGTTCTCCCGCAGGCCGAGGCTGTTGCGCAGGACGTCGCCGATGCCCGCCGCGCGGCCACCGCCCAACGCCTGCCCGATACCGCCGAGCGCCTGGGTCAGCTCCGTCGGGACGATCCAGACCTTGTTCGCCGACCCCTGCGCGATCTGCGGGAGCATCTGCAGGTACTGATAGGCGAGCAGCTTGCTGTCCGGGTTCGCCTTGTGGATCGCCGCGAACACCTCGTGGATGGCGCGCGCCTCGCCCTGCGCCCGCAGGATCGCGGACTGCGCCTGGCCCTCCGCCCGCAGGATCGAGGACTGCCGGTCGCCCTCGGCCGTGAGGATCTGGGACTGCTTGACGCCCTCGGCGTTGAGGATGGCGGCACGGCGGTCACGCTCGGCCCGCATCTGCTTCTCCATCGAGTCCTGCACGCTGTGCGGCGGGTCGATGGCCTTGAGCTCCACCCGGTTGACCCGGATGCCCCAGCGACCGGTCGCCTCGTCGAGGACGCCGCGCAGCTGGCTGTTGATCTGGTCGCGGCCGGTGAGCGTCTGCTCGAGGTCCAGGGAGCCGATGACGTTACGCAGCGTCGTGACCGTGAGCTGCTCGATGCCCTGGATGTAATTGGCGATCTCGTAGACGGCCGACTTGGGGTCGGTCGGCTGGAAGTAGATCACCGTGTCGATGTTGACGACCAGGTTGTCCGACGTGATGACCGGCTGCGGCGGGAAGGAGACGACCTGCTCGCGCAGGTCGACGTTGGCGCGTGGCCGGTCGACGAACGGGATGAGGAAGTGCAGGCCGGGCTCGAGCGTGCGCGAGTAGCGGCCGAGGCGCTCGACGATGACGGCGCTCGCCTGCGGAACCACCCGGACCGCCCGGACGACGACGCTGATGACGAAGACGACGAGCAGGAGCAGGACGATGATGGTCGCCCAGTTGGCGTTGCTCATGCCGCCACCCCCAAAGCCGTGATGTAGTTCACGGTGCTTCCCTACTGGCCCTCATGGGGCCCTTCCGGAGGAGCCGCGCCGGTGATCTCGGCGCGGTTGACGAGCGGCGCCACGACCGCGGTCGCCCCGTCGATGCGGACGACCTGGACCGCGGAACCCACCTCGAGCGGATATCCGCCGGCCACGGACCGCGCCGACCAGATCTCGCCCGCGAGCTTGATACGCCCGTTGGTCGGCGTCACCGCGACGACGACCTCGGCGTCCTGACCGATGAGCGCGGCCGTGTTGGTGGCGCTCGCCGGCAGGCTGCGGCGGATGTAGCCCAGCAGCGGGGGCCGGGCCGCCACGAGCAGGAGCCCCGTGACGACGGCGAAGACGACGGCCTGGACGGGCACACCCAGCCCGAACGCGGCGACGACGGCGGCAGCGAAACCGCCGCCGGCGATCATCAGGAAGATGAGGTTGAGGGACAGGACTTCGACGGTCCCGGCCACGAGGGCCAGGGCCAGCCAGAGGAGCCACGGGCTGTCGCCCAGATCCACAGATCCGCCTCCCTGAGAGCCGCTCCGGAGGCGAGCGTAACTCCCGCCGTTGCGCGAGGGGAGGTCCCGCTGCTCTCCTCAGTCTGAACGCATACGGGCGCTCCAGCGGTTCCCGTTGTGGCTGACCTCCAGCGGCAGGTCGAAGGTCGCGCTCAGGGTCTCCTCGGTGAGGACCTCCGCGATCGGGCCCGCGGCGACGACCCGGCCGCGGCGCAGGAGCAGTGCGTGGCTGAAACCGGGCGGAACCTCCTCCACGTGGTGCGTGACCAGCACGAGCACCGGCGAGCGGCGGTCCAGCGCGAGCTCGGCGAGGTCGCGGACGAGCGTCTCGCGGCCCCCGAGGTCCAGACCCGCGGCGGGCTCGTCGAGCAGGACCAGCTCGGGGTCGGTCATGAGGGAGCGGGCCAGCTGGACGCGCTTGCGCTCGCCCTCGCTCAGGGTGCCGAACGTCCGGTCGGCGAGGTGCCCGACGCCGAACGCGCCCAGCAGGTCGCCGGAGCGTCGGTGGTCCATCTCGTCGTACCTCTCGCGCCAGCGGCCGGCGACGGCGTAGGCGGCGGTCAGGACGACGTCGCTGACCTTCTCGCCCGCGGGCAGCGTCTCGGCGAACGAGGCGCTCGAGAGGCCGATCCGGGGCCGGAGCTCGAAGACGTCGACCTCCCCGAGCCGGTCGCCGAGGACGTCGACGGAACCCCGCGTGGGGTGCATCCGGGCGCCCGCGATCTGCAGCAGCGTGGTCTTCCCCGCGCCGTTCGGCCCGAGGATCACCCAGCGCTCACCCTCGCGCACCGTCCACGTCACGTCTTCCAGGAGCGTGGCACCGTCCCGGACGACCGTGACGCCGATCAGGTCGAGCACGTCACCCATGACCCGTGACCCTAGGGCACAGCGGGCCGCAGCCCGACATCTACCCTGGACGGCGTGCTCGACATCCCGCGATCGGCCCGTCTGGCCGCCTGGGGAACGGCCTGGCTGCAGGGCCGCGCGTCCACCGGCGGGGTCGTCCGCGCGGTGACCGGCGAGGACGAGCCGCACGTCGTGGAGCCGGCCGACCTGCTGCCGCCGGCGGCCGCCGACCTCGAGGGACTCCTCGTCGCGCTGCGCGAGGCCGGCGTGCCCGCGTTGCGCGTCGTCCTGCCCGTCCCCGGGGACCCGGTGGGTCTGCCCGGACCGCCCCCGTTCAACACGGCGGCGATCGAGGCGGGCGAGTGCGTGCTGACGATGGGAGGCCCCGCGTGGGGCGCCGTGCCGGAGGTGACCGAGTTCGGCTCCGAGTGGGAGCCCGGGTACCTGGTGAGCTGGCACGCCCGGCCGGTCAACGAGAGCCGGTACCTCGGCGACGTGGGGCTCGCCGAGGCCGAGCGGGCGCTCAGGGAAGGGCTGCTCGACGCCACCGCGCGGCTCACGCGCCTCGACGTGGCCGCCCTGGGCCCGGACGCCGCCGAGCAGCTGCGCCGGCTGCGTCGCGCCGAGATCCCCCCGGGGGTGCTGCCGGCGGGGACGCCGGCGCGCAGCCTGCAGGTGCTCTCGACCGCCGGCCGGTTGCGCGCCGTGCTGTCGCTGGCCGCCCAGGACGACGGCGCCGCGGTCAACGTCTTCGAGGCGCAGGAGCGCGCCCGGACCCTGCGCGAGCTCGACGTCGTCTGCCGCCACGCCGTCGTCGCCGCCGTGAACGCCGCCACCACGGCCCCCTCCCACTGACCCCCACCCCTCCCCTCCCCTCCCCCTCCGACGCTCCGCACTCCCCCACCTCCCGGTGATCATGCAATCCGCGTTGATCATGAGATGTGTCGTCACCGTGAGTGGATGTGGATGAGCGGGCAGGTTCGTCACGGCGTCCACAGGCACGACGGCCGGTGGTAGCAGGCGAGGGAACTCCCTCCGCACCGTTGCGCGGTGCAGCCGATTCCTTCTTGGGCGGACGACCTCGTGCTCGACGGCCGGCCGTTCGATCGCGCGCTCGCCCGGATCAACGGACTCCGCGATGCCGACGTGACCGGCCTCGCGGCCGCCGGCGTCGTCCGGCAGGTCGTCCGTGGCGTCTACCTCGACGCCCGCGTTCCCGACGACCTCGCCAGCCGCGCCGCCTGCCTGCGCCTCCGCCTTCCCGCAGGCGCGGTCGTCGCCCGCCTCACAGCGGCTTGGCTCCTGGGCGTCGACGGGCGGATGCCGGAGGCCATGGCGGCTCCACCGGTCGTGGAGTGCGTCGTTCCGCCTGGGTCCCAGCCGCTACGGCGGCCCGGGATCCGGTGCTACGTGGCAGCTCTCGGCGACGAGGTGTGCGAGATCGGCGGGATCCCGACGACGACCCCGCTTCGCACCGCGCTGGACTGTCTGCGATGGCTACGGCCGCACATGGCTCTGGGCGTGGCTGACGCCCTCGCAGCGTCGTCGTTCGTCACCCCCGACCAACTGCTCGTCAGAGTGGCGGAAGCCGCGGGAATGCGCGGTGTCGTGCAGGCACGCCGGCTTGCCGGCACTCGTCGAGCCACGGACGGAGTCCATGGGCGAGTCGTGGCTCAGGCTCCGGATCGTCGACGCCGGGTTCCCCCGTCCAACGGTGCAGATCGAGGTTCTGGACGCCGCCGGCCGGTGTGTGTACCGACTCGACCTGGGATGGGACGCCGAGAAGCTCGCGGTCGAGTACGACGGAGAGGACCACCATTCGACGCCGGCGCAGCGTGGGCACGACCAGCGCCGGCGAGAGGACCTCGAGCGGACGTACGGGTGGCGGATCCTCGCGGTGGGCAAGGGCGAGGTGCTCGGCTCTTCGCTGGCGCTCGAGCGGGCGCTCGGAGAGCTCCTCAGCCGCGAGCCGCAGCATCCGACGTCGCTCATGGTGACGTCAGTTCTCATGATCAACGTGGATTGCATGATCAGCGCAGGTTTTGAGGGGGCTGGGGGGCGACCGGAAAGGGGCGCAGGGGGTCGAGCGCGGGTCAGGTGGAGAGGGCGGCGCGGTAGACGTCGACGGTCTTCTCGGCGATCGACTCCCAGGAGAAGTGCTCCTCGGCTCGGCGGCGTCCGGCCCGGCCCATCTCCGCGGCCCGCGCCGGATCGGACACCACCCGGGTCAGCGCCTCCGCCATGTCCGCGACGAAGCGCTCGGGGTCCTTCGGCGTCCCGGTGCCGTCGGTGACCTGGTCGATGGGCACGAGGACGCCGGTGACGCCGTCCTCGACGACCTCGGGGATGCCGCCGGTCGCCGTCCCGACGACGGCCGCCTCGCACGCCATCGCCTCGAGGTTGACGATGCCCAGCGGCTCGTACACGGAGGGGCAGACGAACGTCGTCGCCGCCGAGAGCACGGCGGTGAGCTCGTCGCGCGGGAGCATCCGCTCGATCCAGACGACGCCGCCGCCACGCTGAGTGCGCAGCCGGTCGACGAGGCCGGTGACCTCGGCCATGATCTCCGGCGTGTCCGGCGCTCCGGCGCAGAGCACGAGCTGCACGTCGGCGGGCAGCCGCTCGGCCGCCCGCAGCAGGTACGGCAGCCCCTTCTGACGGGTGATGCGCCCGACGAAGACCACGCTCGGCCGCTCCGGGTCGATGCCCAGCCGGCGGACCGCCTCGGCGTCCTCGTTGCGGTGCCAGCCCGACAGGTCGATGCCGTTGTGGACGACGACGACCTTCGCCGGGTCCACCTCGGGATACGACCGCAGGATGTCCTCGCGCATGCCGGCGCTGACGGCGATGACCCGCGCCGCGCCGAGGTACGCCGTCCGCTCCGCCCAGGACGACAACGCGTACCCGCCACCGAGCTGCTCGGCCTTCCACGGGCGCAGCGGTTCCAGGCTGTGGGCCGAGAGCACGTGCGGGACGCCGTAGAGCAGCCCCGCCAGGTGCCCCGCGAGGTTGGCGTACCAGGTGTGCGAGTGGACGACGTCGGCGCCCTCGCAGTCCGCCGCGATCGTGAGGTCGACGCCGAAGGTGCGCAGCGCCGCGTTGGCCGACGCGAGCTCGGGCAGGTCGGGGTAGCCCGTCACGCCCTCCTCCGACCGGGGCTCCCCGAACGCCCGCACCCGGACGTCCAGCAGGGGTCTCAGCACCTCCGCGAGGTTCTCCACGTGAACGCCAGCCCCGCCGTAGACGTCAGGCGGGTACTCCCGGGTCAACAGGTCCACGCGCACGCGGGCCACCGTAGTGCGAATCACGCGCGACGCCATAGGGTCCAGCCATGGCGGCACCGAAGAAGGTGATGGCAGTCGTCCTCGCCGGCGGCGAGGGCAAGCGACTCATGCCCCTGACTGCCGACCGGGCCAAACCCGCCGTGCCCTACGGCGGTGTCTACCGGCTGGTCGACTTCGCGCTGAGCAATCTCGTGAACGCGCGTTACCTCAAGATCGTCGTGCTCACCCAGTACAAGTCCCACAGCCTCGACCGGCACATCTCCTCGACCTGGCGGATGTCCACCCTGCTGGGCAACTACATCGCGCCGGTGCCCGCGCAGCAGCGGGTCGGGAAGCACTGGTACCTGGGCAGCGCCGACGCCATCTTCCAGAGCCTCAACCTGCTGAACGACGAGAAGCCGGACATCGTCGTCGTCGTGGGCGCGGACCACGTGTACCGGATGGACTTCACCCAGATGGTCGATGCGCACATCGACTCGGGCGCGCCCTGCTCGGTCGCGGCCATCCGGCAGCCGATCACGCTCGCCGACCAGTTCGGCGTCATCCAGGCCGGCGACGACAGCGTGCACATCGAGGCGTTCCTCGAGAAGCCGACGGACCCCGAGGGCCTGCCGGACGCCCCGGACCAGGTGCTGGCGTCGATGGGCAACTACGTCTTCGACGCCGACGCGCTCGTGGACGCCGTCACCCGGGACTCCGACCGCGAGGACTCCAAGCACGACATGGGCGGCGACATCGTCCCCGACTTCGTCTCGCGCGGCGAGGCCGCGGTCTACGACTTCAAGCGCAACGACGTCCCCGGCTCGGCGGACCGCGACCGCGACTACTGGCGCGACGTCGGCACGCTCGACGCGTACTTCGAGGCGCAGATGGACCTGGTGTCCGTGCACCCCATCTTCAACCTCTACAACTACGAGTGGCCGATCTACACGCACACCGGCTTCTACCCGCCGGCGAAGTTCGTGCACGGCTGGCACGGCCGGATCGGCCACGCCGTGAACTCGATCGTCTCCCCCGGCTGCGTGGTCTCCGGCGCACTCGTCGAGAACTCGGTGCTCTCGCCGAACGTCGAGGTGCACAGCTGGGCGACGGTGAGCGACAGCGTCGTCATGGACAACGTCGACATCGGCAGGCACGCCGTCGTCCGCCGCGCGATCCTGGACAAGAACGTGGTGGTCGCCGAGGGCGCGCGCATCGGCATGGACCCGGACGAGGACCGCGCCCGCGGCTTCCACGTCACCGAGTCGGGCATCACCGTCGTCGGCAAGGGGATGAAGGTCCCTTCCTGACCTCTGCGACCGACCCGGTCCAGCGCGGCCGCCGAGGGCGTCGGCCGCTCCGTTCGCCCTGCCGTTCTCTCCCGAGGAGTTCTTCGTGAGCCGTCCCGTGCGCATCGGGGTCCAGATCCAGCCCCAGCACGCCGAGTACGCCGAGATCCGCCGCACCGTCGCCGCCGCCGAGGAGGCGGGGGTCGACGTCGCGTTCAACTGGGACCACTTCTACCCGCTCTACGGCCCGGCCGACGGCGAGCACCTCGAGTGCTGGACCATGCTCGGCGCCTGGGCCGAGGCGACCGAGCGCGTCGAGATCGGCGCCCTCGTCACCTGCAACAGCTACCGCAACCCTGACCTGCTCGCGGACATGGCGCGCACCGTCGACAACATCAGCGGGGGCCGGCTGATCCTCGGCATCGGCGCCGGCTGGTTCCAGCGCGACTACGACGAGTACGGCTACGACTTCGGGACGCCGGGCAGGCGGCTCGACGCGCTCGCCGAGGCGCTGCCCCGCATCGAGGCCCGCTGGGCCAAGCTCAACCCGCCGCCCACGCGCAAGATCCCGATGCTCATCGGCGGCGGCGGCGAGAAGAAGACCCTGCGGTACACGGCCCGGCACGCCGACATCTGGCACGGCTTCGGCGACCCCGAGACGCTCACGCGCAAGAACGGCATCCTCGACGAGTGGTGCCGCGCCGAGGGCCGGGACCCCGCGGAGATCGAGCGCTCCGCCGGCGTCGACGGCTCCCCCGACCGGCTCGCCCCCGCGCTGCTCGAGGCCGGGACCACGTTCTTCACCGTCGGCCTGACCGGGCCGAAATACGACGTGGGCAAGCTCACCGACTGGATCGCCTTCCGCGACGACCACAACAAGTCCCTCTAGCCACCCAGCCCCCCTTGCGCTGATCATGCACTTCCCGGCACGCCACGTGCATGATCGCCGCGAAGTGCATGATCAGCGCCAAGGGCGGATGGCACGCGGAGGGTAGGGTCGACGTCCGTGTCGACGAGCCCGGACGTGCCGACGATCCTCGTGACCGTCACCGGGCCCGACCGGCCTGGCGTCGCCGCCGCGGTGCTCGGCGCCCTCGCCCGGCCCGGGGTCGAGGTGCTCGACCTCGAGCAGGTCGTCGTCCGGGGCAACCTCACCCTGGCGGTCCTGGTCACCGCGGGCCCGGACGCCGAGGGCGCGGTCGCCGCCGTCCGGGACGCCGGGAGCGCGCTGGGCATGACCGTCGAGGCCGCCACCGGGCGCGGCGACAACGCGCCGCGGCGGCACGGGAGGCTGCACGTCACCGTGCTCGCGGCGCCGCTCCTCCCGGCGGCGGTCGCCGCGATCGCCGCGCGTCTGGCCGAGCGCGGCGCCAACATCGACCGCATCCGTCGCCTCTCCCGGGAGCCGGTGACGACCGTCGAGTTCGACGTCTCCGGGGACGACGTCCTCGCGCTCCGGCGCGAGCTGGCCGCCGCGGCTGCCGAGCACGGCGTCGACGTCGCGGTCTCCCCCGCGGGTCTGGTGCGGCGCGGCCGCCGGCTCGTCGTCCTCGACGTCGACTCCACCCTCATCCAGGACGAGGTCATCGAGCTCCTCGCGGCCGAGGCCGGACGAGCCGCCGAGGTGGCCGCCGTCACGGACCGGGCGATGCGCGGCGAGCTCGACTTCGCCGCGAGCCTGCACGAGCGGGTCGCCCGCCTGGCCGGGCTGCCGGCGTCCGTGCTGGACGACGTCCGCGCCGCCGTGCGCCTGACGCCCGGAGCGCGCACCCTGTGCCGCACGTTGCGCCGGCTCGGCTTCACGCTCGCCGTGGTCTCCGGCGGGTTCGCCGAGGTCGTCGCGCCGATCGCCGCCGAGCTCGACATCCAGCACGTCCACGCCAACCGGCTGGAGCTGCGAGACGGGTTCCTCACCGGGCGGGTGGCGGGTCAGGTCGTCGACCGCGCCGGCAAGGCCGCCGCGCTCCGGCGGTTCGCGGACGCCGAAGGCCTGCCGCTCGCCCGGACGGTCGCGATCGGTGACGGCGCGAACGACCTCGACATGCTGGCCGAGGCGGGGCTGGGGATCGCCTTCAACGCCAAGCCCGTCGTCCGAGCCCGGGCGGACGCCGCGGTCAACGTCCCCTATCTCGACGCCGTCCTGTACCTGCTCGGCATCCCGCGCTCGGAGGTCGAGGAGGCGGACGCCGCCGACCTCGTCCCGGCACCCGCTCCCCTTCGCTGATCAGCGGGCCTGCCGCGCGGTCCAGCCGAGAGCGGGGCCGAGGTGCTCGGCCATGTCCGTGACGATCTGCACGTAGTCGTCCGGGGAGAACGTGAAGGGCAGCGCGAACGCGACCTCGTCGACCTCGGCGAAGGCGGCGTGCGCGGCGAGCCGCTCGGCGATCTCGGCGGAGCTGCCGACGTAGTCGGGTGAGAAGAGCATCCGGCCCGGGCCCTGCGGCGAGGCCGTGCGCGGCAGCCGGGCGCGCGCGTACTCCTCGTAGCGGGCCCGCTGGCTCGCCGTCGCGCTGTCCGTCGGGATCACCACGAGTCCCTGGGACACCCGCGCGGCCTCGCCGTCCGGGTGGTGGGCCCGGAAGATGCGGATGTGCGACAGCTGGATCTGCGCGAAGTCCTCGGACTCCTCGGCCCGGACGACACTGCTGGTGAGGAAGTTCATCCCGTTCTCGCCGGCCCACTGCGCCGAGCGCAGGCTCGCTCCGCCGTACCACATCCGCCGGCCCAGCCCCGGCGCGTGCGGTTGCACCCGGTCCGAGTAGACCTCGAACCCCTCGACACCGCCGCCGCTGGTCGCCGGTTCGCCGCGCACGAACGCGAGCAACCGCCGGACCCGCTCGTAGCTGAAGTCCTCGACGTCGGCGGTGTCCGGATACAGCGCGCCCTTCACCCGGTCCCAGTGCATCGGGGGCCCGACGCTGACGCCGGGGTTGAGCCGGCCGCCGGAGAGGACGTCGACGGTGGCGAGGTCCTCCGCCAGCCGCAACGGGTTCTCCCAGCCGAGCGGGATGACCGCCGTCCCGAGCTCGATCCGGCTGGTGCGTTGCGAGGCGGCGGCCAGCACGGCGACCGGCGAGGAGATCCCGAACTGCAGGTGCCGGTGCCGCAGCCACGCGCTGTCGAAGCCGAGCCGCTCGCCCAGCTCGATGATCTCCAGCGTGGACTCGTGACCCCGCCCCGGGTCGGCCTCGTCGAAGAGCCCGATCGTCAGGAACCCGAGCTTGCGCAGCCGCCTCACGCTCAGCCCCGGGGCACCGTGAACGACTCGAGCGCCACCTCGCCGGCGCGCAGCCCGGACCAGGGACCGTCGAAGCGCAGCACCGCGATGCCCGAGGTCGGGAACTTCTCCGCCAGAGCCTCCAGGGCCCGCCGGTCCGAGCCACGCCCGGCGAGGGTCAGCGCCGTCACGCTGGTCGTGGGTTCGTGCCCGACGACGACGAGCACCTTGACCTCCTCCGACGTGGCGGCGGCGAGGTCGACGACGCCGTCGGCGTCCGCCTCGTACAGCTCCGTCAGGTATCGGGTGGGGATCGACGGCATCGACCGGCACACGATCTCCCAGGTGTGCCGGCTGCGGGTGGCGGTCGAGCAGAGCGTGAGGTCCGGGCGCGGGCCCTCCGTCGCGAACCATCGGCCCGCCGCCTGCGCGTCCCGGCGGCCGCGACCGCTCAGCGGCCGGTCCTCGTCGGGTACCCCGAACGGACGTGCCGACTTCGCGTGCCGCATCAGCACGAGGCGCCGGGTGTCGGGGGTCACCTGCTACCCCATCGCGTGGAAGCCGCCGTCGACGTGGACGATCTCCCCCGTCGTCGCCGGGAACCAGTCGGAGAGCAGCACGGTCACCGTGCGGGCCGTCGGCTCGGGGTTGGTGATGTCCCAGCCGAGCGGCGCCTTCTCCGGCCACACGTCCTCGAACGCCTCGAAGCCGGGGATCGACTTCGCCGCCGTCGTGCGGATCGGGCCGGCGGCGACGAGGTTGACGCGGATGCCCTCCGGCCCGAGTTCGCGGGCGAGGTACCGGGCGGTGGACTCGAAGGCGGCCTTCGCGACCCCCATCCAGTCGTAGACCGGCCAGGCGTAGCGGGCGTCGAACGTGAGGCCGACGATCGACGACCCGGGACCGAGCAGCGGCTTCGCGGCCACGCCGAGCGCCTTGAGCGAGTAGGCCGACACCTGCAGGGCCGTCGAGACGTCCTCCCACGAGGCGTTGAGGAAGTCGAAGGCGCCCTTGGGCGCGAACCCGATCGAGTGGACGACGCCGTGCAGTGCGTCGGTGTGCTCGCGGACGCGGTCGGCCAGGGCGTCGAGGTCCTCGCTGTTCGTCACGTCGAGCTCGACCAGCGGCGCGGGCTTCGGCAGCCGGCGGGCGATCGCCGTCGTGATCTTCATCTGCCGCCCGAACGACGTCAGGACGACGTCCGCGCCCTCCTCCTGGGCCAGCCGGGCCACGTGGAAGGCGATCGAGGAGTCCGTGAGGACCCCCGTGACCAGCAACGTCCTGCCGTCGAGCAGACCCATGGCGTCTCCCTCGCGCTCACCACCGGTGGAGTTGCCGAGACCCTATCCCGCGACCGATCAGTGGCCCATGCCCAGGCCGCCGTCGACCGGCAGGACCGCGCCACTGATGTACGCGGCGGCGTCCGAGGCGAGGAACCGGACGGCCGCCGCGACCTCCTCGGTCTGCGCGAAGCGCCCCGCGGGGATGGCCTTGAGATAGGCGGCCTTGGTGTCCTCGGGCAGTGCCGCGGTCATGTCGGTCTCGACGAAGCCCGGCGCGACGACGTTGGCGGTGATGCCCCGGCCACCGAGCTCGCGGGTGATCGACCGGGCGATGCCGACGAGGCCGGCCTTGCTCGCGGCGTAGTTGACCTGACCCGGCGAGCCGTAGAGACCGACGACGCTGGAGATGAGCACGATCCGCCCCCGCCGCAGCCGGATCATCCCCTTGCTCGCGCGGCGGGCGCATCGGAAGGTGCCGGCGAGGTTGGTGTCGACGACGGCGTCGAAGTCCTCGTCGCTCATGCGCAGCAGGAGCTGGTCGCGGGTCAGGCCGGCGTTGGCGACGAGCACCTCCACCGGGCCCTGGTGCTCCTCGACGGCGGTGAAGGCCGCATCCACCTGGGCGGTGTCGGTGACGTCGCAGCGGACGCCGAAGAGTCCCTCGGGCGGCTCCCCGGACCGGTGCGTGATCGCGACGCTGTCGCCGTCCGCCGCCAGGGCCCGGGCGATGGCCAGGCCGATCCCCCGGTTCCCCCCGGTGACGAGCACGCTGCGGGCCATGGGCTCCTCCTGTTGCTGCCTCGCGGGTGAGACGCGCGAGACCCTACCCGTTAGGGTCGGCGGCACCGCCACCAGCCAGACGGGAGCAGGACGCATGAAGGCCGTGCAGGTGAGCCGCTTCGGGGGACCGGAGGTGCTCGAGATCGTCGACCTCGAGCCGCCCCAGGCCGGCCCCGGCCAGGTGCTGGTGGACGTGACCGCGGCCGGCGTGAACTACGCCGACACGCATGCCACCGACGACACCTACCTGCGTCCGCAGGAACTGCCCTTCGTGCCCGGGGCCGAGGTCGTCGGCACCGCCCGCGGCGGGACGCACGACGGCGAGCGCGTCGTCGCGCTGCTCGGCGGCGGCGGCGGGTACGCCGAGCAGGCCGCGGCACCGGAGGCGGTGGCCTTCCCGATTCCGGACGGGATCTCCGACGGCGAGGCGCTCGCGCTCGTGCTGCAGGGCACCACCGCCTGGTTCCTGCTGCGGACGTCGACCCGGCTCAGCCTCGGCGAGAGCGTCGTCGTGCACGCCGCGGCCGGCGGCGTCGGCACGCTCGCCGTCCAGCTCGCCAAGCAGTGGGGAGCGGGCCGGGTGATCGCCACCGCGTCGTCGCCCGAGAAGCGGGAGCTCGCGCTGCGGCTCGGCGCGGACGTCGCCGTCGACGTCTCGGGGACGACGACGGCCGACGAGGTCCGCGAGATGCTGCGGGAGGCCAACGGCGGTCGCGGCGTCGACATCGTGCTGGAGATGACCGGCGGGCACGTCTTCGACGGGTCGCTGGCCGCGCTCGCGCCCCTCGGCCGGCTCGCCGCCTACGGCCAGGCCTCCCGGACGCAGCCGCAGCCGGTGTCCCCCGCCGGCCTCATGGCGCACTCCCGGACGGTGGCCGGTTTCTGGCTCATGCACGCGCTCCGGGCCCCCGGCGGTCTCCAGCCGGCGATGGACGAGCTCGTCTCGCTCGTGCGGGCCGGCCGGCTGCATCCGGTCGTCGGCGGGAGCTATCCGCTGGAGTCCGCGCGCGAGGCCCACGAGGCGCTGCTGCGACGTGGGACGACGGGCAAGCTGGTCCTGACCGTCGACCGCTGACGCTTCCAGCGAACGCCGAGGTCCTGTGGTGCGACGTGACGTGCCGCGGCGTACGGTCGAGGCGTGAGTTCAGGGAGCGGCAGACCCGAGCCGACGCGGCCGGAGGTCTACCGGATCACCTCCGCCGCAGGGTCCCACTCCGCGGACATGCAGCAGCGCGCAGGGCGGTACCTGCTCTCGATGGGGATCCGGACGCTGTGCGTCATCCTCGTGATCGTCGTTCCCGGACCGCTGCGCTGGGTGTTCGCCGTCGGCGCGATCGCGCTGCCGTACGTCGCCGTCGTCGCCGCGAACGCGGCCGGGGAACGCCGGGAGCGGCCCCTCCCGCCCCCACCGCCTCTACAGCGGCCCGGGCTCACCGGCGCCCCGCCCGCCGCGCCGGTGCATGTCGAGCACGTGGAACCCGTCGAGCACGAGCGGCGCTGACTACCAGAACTGCGTGCCGGGCGCGCCCTTGAACGGCCCGACGACCTTCGACGTCACCCAGCCGCCGTAGAACCCCCCGGGCTGCGGTCGGGCGACCTCGCCGTCCACCGTGCACCGGTCCATCGCAGCGGCGTACACGGCGACGTGCCCGGCGAGCGCCTCGTAGGGCGGGGTCGGGGCGGGGTAGGTCCACCCCGCCCGCTCCGCCACCACCCCGCCGGCGACGACGTCGTAGTAGGCGGCCTGGCCCTTCCACTCGCAGAACGAGCCGCCGCCCGCCGGCCGGAGGCTGCCGGGGGCGAAGTCGGACTCCGGCAGGTAGTACGTCGGCGGGTGGCTCGTCTCCAGGACGCGCAGCGCGGCGTCGGTGCTCACCACCGGGACGCCACCGAGGACGATCTCGATGCGGACGCCGGCGGGTTCGAGGCGTGGCGGTCGCGGATAGTCCCAGACGGACTCCTGCCCGGGGCCCGGCAGCTCACGCTCGCCCGGCCCGGGACGCCGGATCACCACGCGTGCTCCCTTCGCCGACCTGCTCCGATGGTGACATCGGCCGGCTGCGGCCGCGCGTCGGAGCAGCGGCGGAGCACCCGTTCGGAGCCTGTCGGAACGGCCGTCAGCGTGATCGCTCACGCCATGGGATGAGCCGGTCGGGCGAACTCTGCGGGCACCTCTCGGCGACCTATTTCGGTGACACTCGTGCGTGTCATACTTCTCGGGCGCGCTCTGCATCCCCCGTCGGGGCGCGCACGAGGACGCCGGGCGGCAACCCCCGTGGCTGCCCGGCGTCCGCCCATGTCCGTGCTCGTGTTCCCGGCCTCCGGTGCTGTCACCCGAGATCATGCAGGCGTCCGGATCGGGGGCGGCGCTGCGGGGCGGGGCGGGTGAGGGAGACTGGGGCTGTGCTCGGCGAGGCCCCGGAACGGCTGACGTGCAGCGCGCGCGGCTGCCGCGCGACGGCGACGTGGGCGCTCCGCTGGAACAACCCCCGGCTGCATCCGCCCGAGCGGCGCAAGACGTGGCTCGCCTGCGATGCCCACCGGGCCGAGCTCGAGAGCTTCCTGGGCGTCCGCGGGTTCCTCCGCGAGGTCGTGCCCGCCGCCCGGCTCGACGAGGCCGCGCAGTGAACGACGCCCCGCCGCGACCCGGCGTTCGCGGCGTGCTCGCCGTGCTCCGGGAGCCGTACTGGCTGCGGGCGGGCTTCCTGGTCGTCGCGCTCTCCCTCGCCTGCGTCTACCTCGGGCGGTGGCAGTGGGGGCGGCACGAGGGCAAGGTCGCGATGGCGCAGCAGATCGATCGCGCCTACGACGCGCGGCCCGCGTCCCTCGCCGAACTCGTGCCGGTACCGACGCAGCCCCTCCCCAAGGACGAGGAGTGGCGGCCGGTCCAGGTCCGGGGGACGTATCTGGGCGACGACACGGTGGTCATCCGGAACCGGCCCGACGAGAACGGCGAGTACGGCTACGAGGTCGTCGTCCCGTTCCGCGTCGACGGCGGGCCGGTGCTGCTCGTGGACCGGGGCTGGATCCCGAACGGAGCCTCGGGCGCACGCCCTGACAGCGTCCCGGCCCCGCCCGCCGGCGAGGTGACGGTCGTGGCGCGGCTGAGGCCGCCGGAGCCGCCGACGACCCGGGCCGCTCCGGCGGGTCAGGCCGAGCGCATCGACGTCCCCCGGTTGACCTCCGCACTCGGCGCCCCGGCCGTCACGGGTGCCTACGGCGTCCTGGCCCAGGAGCAGCCGCCGCCCGCGAGCGCGCCGTCCCTGATCCCGCGACCCGACGAGGACCTCGGGCCCCCACCTCGCCTACGCCATCCAGTGGTGGCTCGGGGCCGTCGTCGTCTACGTCCTGCTCGTCGTGTACGCGCGCAAGGAGGCGCAGCGCCGGTTGCTCGAGGCCGACGGCTCCGCCGACCCGGACGGCCGGGAGGATTCGGAGGAGGCTGGCGAGCCGGTCGCGGCGCCGGTCGGGGCGGGCGAGCCGGCCCGGCCCGGCGAGCCGGCCGTCGCGCAGGTGCCGGCGAGGTCGTTCCGGTTCGGACGCCGGTCAGGCCGCCGCGAGCTCACCGACGAGGAGTGGGAGGACCTCGCCGATGCGCGCCTCGAGGCGGGCGTCGGCGACCGCGTCGTAGGCGGTGGCGCCGGCGTTGACGATCACCAACCGGGCGCCCGCTCGGCGGGCCACGTCGACGAGTGAGGCGGCGGGCCGGACGCTGAGCGTCGTCCCGACGGCGAGGAAGAGGTCCGCCTCGGCGGCGGCCGCGACGGCGCGGCTCAGCAACTGGGCGTCGAGTTTCTGCCCGAACGACACCGTCGCGGTCTTCACCAGGTCGCCGCACCGGAGGCAGTGCGGGTCGTCCTCCCCCGCGGCGACCCGCTGCAGCGTCTCCGCGGTCGGAGCGGTCCAGGCGCACCCGAGGCACTCCACCCGGTGGATGCTGCCGTGGATCTCCAGCACCTGCTCCGGAGTGTTCCCGGCGAGCTGGTGCAGGCCGTCGATGTTCTGCGTGACCAGCCCGCGCAGTCGCCCGGATCGTTCGAGGTCGACCAGCGCGCGGTGCCCCGCGTGCGGTCGCGCCGACCACGCCGGGTGCTCGGATCGCCGCCGCCAGGCCTGCCGCCGGATCTCCGCGTCCGACCGGTAGGCCTCGATGTCGAAGAGCCGGCGAGCAGCGGGGTCGCGCGTCCACAGGCCGTCCGGCCCGCGGAAGTCCGGAATGCCCGACTCGGTCGACATCCCGGCGCCGGTCAGGACGGTCACGGCACCGGCGTCCCGGATCCACCCGGCGACCTCGTCCACGACGTGTCCGGTCATGCCCCAGCCTAAGCACGCCGAGGCACGCTCGGCGGGAACGGGTTCCCTCATGACCGCGCAGCCGCCGCCGATGGTGCCTTCGTGCGATGCCGTGGAGCTCAGCGCCGGGCACCACGCTGCCGGATGCGAGGGAGGTGCGCGTGGACCTCGGCCTGAACGACCGCGTCTACGTCGTCACCGGTGCAGCCGGTGGCGTCGGCCGCGCCTGCGCCGAGCAGCTCGTCGCCGAGGGCGCGCGCCTGGTGCTGAGCGGGGACGACGAGGAGACGCTGACCAAGGTCGCCGCGGCCCTGGGCGGCGCCGACCGCGCCATCGCCATCGGTGGCGACCTGGCCGATCCCGGTCTCGAGACCTGCCTGGTGGCCGCCGCGATCGCCCGCTACGGCCGGCTCGACGGGGCGCTCGTCGACGTCTCCCCCCAGCCCCGCGCCACCGCCCTGCAGGCGGACGACGGCGAGTGGCGGCTGGGGTTCGAGTCCGCCTTCCTCGCTCCGCTCCGGCTCGTGCGCACGGTCGCCGGCAACCTGTCGCAGGAGGGCGGATCGATCGTGCTCCTGCTGTCGGCCTCGCCGCGCGGGCCGGTCGAGGGGACGGCCGTGGCCGACGGGCTGCAGCCCGCGCTGGCCCGAGCCGCGAAGTCCCTGGCCGACGAGCTCGGACCGCGCGCCGTACGGGTGAACAGCCTCGTCAGCGGCCGCATGGAGCCGGATCCTCTCGCCGCCGCTCGCGCCCACGAATCCCGGAACACCGAGGAAGCGGACGACGCGAACCTGGCCGCCGCCTCCATCCCGCTGCAGCGCTGCGGCGAGCCACTGGAGTTCGCCCGGCCCGCCGTCTTCCTGCTCTCCCCCGCCGCGAGCTATGTCACCGGCACCGCGCTCGCCGTCGACGGCGGCGTCGGCCACGGCCTGTAGGCCGGACGTCCAGGCAGGCTAGGCGGACGCCGGGGCGACCTCGACGTCCTCGACGTCCTCGACGTCCTCGGCGAACTGCGTCCGGTAGAGGTCGGCGTAGAGGCCGCCTCGGGCGAGGAGCTCGGCGTGGCGGCCCTGCTGGACGATCCGTCCGCCCTCGACGACCGCGATGACGTCGGCCGCCCGCACGGTCGAGAGCCGGTGGGCGATGACGATCGCGGTGCGCCCTTCGAGCGCACCGTCCAGCGCGCGCTGCACGGCCTGCTCGGACTCGGAGTCCAGGTGGGCGGTGGCCTCGTCGAGGACGACGACGCCGGGCGCCTTGAGCAGCAGGCGGGCGAGGGCGATCCGCTGCTTCTCGCCGCCCGAGAGCCGGTGCCCCCGGTCGCCCACCACCGTGTCGAGGCCCTCCGGCAGGGACGCGACGAGGTCCCAGATCTGGGCGTCGCGCAACGCGCGCTCCATCTGCGCCTCGCTCGCCTCGGGCCGGGCGTAGAGGAGGTTCGCGCGCACGGTGTCGTGGAAGAGGTGGGCCTCCTGCGTGACGACCCCGACCCGGCTGTGCAGGGACGCCTGGGTGACGTCGCGGACGTCGACACCGCCGACCCGGACGCCGCCGCTCGTCGGGTCGTACAACCGGGCGACCAGGCTCGTGATCGTCGTCTTGCCGGCACCGCTCGGGCCGACGAGCGCGAGCAGCTGGCCGGGCTCGACCCGCAGGCTGACGCCGTGCAGGACCTCGCTGCCGGCGGCGCGGTCGGGGACGGCGACCTGCTCCAGGGACGCCAGCGAGACCTCGTCGGCGCCCGGGTAGCGGAAGTGGACGTCGTCGAGCTCGACGGAGAGCGGACCGGAGGGCAGGGAACCGGCGCCCGGACGGTCGGCGACGAGCGGCTCGAGGTCGAGCACCTCGAAGACGCGCTCGAAGCTGACCAGCGCGGTCATGACGTCGATGTGCACGTTCGTCAACGCCGTCACCGGCCCGTAGAGCCGGCCGAGCAGCGCGGCGAGCGCCAGCAGCGAGCCGATCGACAGCGTCTCCCCGATGACGAGGAGCCCGCCGACGCCGTAGACGACGGCCGTCGCCAGGGACGCGACCAGGGTGAGCGAGGTGAAGAAGACGCGGTTGCTCATCGCGATCCGCACGCCGATGTCCCGCACCCGGCCGGCGCGGTCGGCGAACTCGGCGTCCTCGGCGTCCGGGTGGCCGAAGAGCTTGACGAGCAGGGCCCCGGCGACGTTGAACCGCTCCGTCATGCGCCCGCCGAGCTCGGCGTTCAGCTGCATCGACTCGCGGGTGAGCCGCTGCAGGCGGGCGCCCACCCGGCGGGCCGGTAGCAGGAACAGGGGCACGAGCAGCAGCGACGCCACGGTGATCTGCCAGGAGAGGAAGATCATCGCGACCCCGACGAGGACGAGCGAGACGACGTTCGAGACGACGCCCGACAGGGTGGACGTGAACGCCTGCTGGGCGCCGATGACGTCGTTGTTCAGCCGCGACACGAGCGCGCCGGTCTGCGCCCGGGTGAAGAACGCCACCGGCTGGCGGAGCACGTGCCCGAAGACCTCGGTCCGCAGGTCGTAGATGAGCCCCTCCCCGATGCGGGAGGAGAAGTAGCGCTGGGCGAGACCGGCGAGGGCGTCGACCACGGCCAGCACGGCGACGATGCCGGCGAGCACGACGACGACGGTGCGGTCCCCCGTGGAGACGCCGTCGTCCACGAGCCGCTTGAGCAGCAGCGGCGACGCGACGACGAGGGAGGCGTCGAGGACGACGAGCGCGAGGAAGACGGCGATCGGGACGCGGTAGGGGCGCGCGTAGGTCAGGACGCGCCGCCACGTGCCCTTCGCGAGCTTGCGCTGCGCCACGCTGCGGTCACGCGTGAACGATCGAGCCGCCATCCATGGGGAATGTCCTGACACCCGCACCCCTTCGCCGTCCCGGCGGGCCTGACGGCGCGCCTGGTCCGGCCAACGTCACGAGGGGGTCGACGCTTCCCGGGCCAGGGCCCGCAGCCGTTCGCCCTGAGCGAGACGCTCGGCCGCCAGCTGCTCCTCGCGCGACCGCCGGCGTGCGCCGGCGAGCAGGTCCTTGGTGGCGCGCACGGCAGACGCGGGGTTCGCGAGGACGGCGGTGGCGAGCCGATCGGTGGCCGCCGGGAGCTGGTCGATGGGCACGACGAGCTCGACGAGGCCGATCCGCTCGGCCTCCGGCGCCTCCACCCACCGGGTCGTGGAGCAGATCTCCAGCGCGCGGGGGTAGCCGACGGCGTCCACGAGGGCGCCGGTACCGCCGAGGTCGGGCACCAGCCCGAGCGCGGGCTCCCGCATGGCGAACCGCGCGTCGTCGGCGGCGATCCGGATGTCGCATGCCAGCGCGAGCTGGAAGCCGGCACCGACCGCGTGACCCTGCACGGCGGCGATGCTGACGAACGAGGCCTGCGACCAGACCGTGAACCCGGACTGGTACGCGGCGATGGTGGCGTCCAGCTCCGCCGGAGGCAGTCCGGCCAGCTGGAACAGCCCCGGTTCCCCCGGGATGCCCTCCGGTGAGAAGGCTCGCCGATCCAGGCCGGCGGAGAACGACGGACCGTCGGCCCGCAGGACGACGACGTCGACGGCGTCCGCGGCCCACGCCCCCACGGCCGCCAGTGCACGCCAGGTGGCCGGCGTCTGCGCATTGCGCCTCTCGGGCGCGGCGAGCACGACGTCGAGCCGGCGCCCGGAGAGCTCGATCCGCAGGCCCGCGGCGCGGGCCCGGTCGCTGAGATCGGCCGGCGGACCCGGGTGGGCCGCACCGGCCGTCATGCCGGTCCCTCGGGAACGGAGGCGAACTCCGCCCTCCGGGTGCCGCCCCGCCGCTGCTGGACGGGACGGCCCGGCCTCGCCGGTCGGCTCAGCGCTGCTTGCTCTTGCCGCGCGTGGCGCCGCCGCGGCTGCGCAGGCTCACGTCGTTCTCGGTGAGGATCCGGTGGACGAAGCCGTAGGACCGTCCCGTCTCCTCCGCCAGCGCGCGGATGCTGGCGCCGTTCGTGTACTTCTTCGTGAGCTCGCCGGCGAGCTTGGCTCGGTCGGCGCCCGTGATCCGGGCGCCCTTCTTGACAGTCTCGGCCACTGATCCTCCTCGACGATGTTGGTGCCCGACCATCGTGGGCCCGGCTCCCGACCTCGGCCAGTCGAAGGACCCCTTCGACCTGCGGGAATGCGCGGACCCGATGTTGCGGGCATGGGCCGGTACGCCGTCGGACGATGCACGGGCTCGGCACGCGACGGCGTCCATTGACAACAGAAAAGTGCTCCCCCGAGTACGTTCCGTGAGCATACCCCGTAGATCGACGGGCGCTACTCGAGATCGACGGCCTCACCAGTGAATCTTGCACCAAGAGATCACGCGAGCGCGACGAGGTCGAGGTAGTCGGTGTTCCAGAGATCCTCGTCCCCGTCCGGGAGCAGGACGACGCGTTCCGGCGCGAGCGCCTCGACGGCGCCCTCGTCGTGGGTGACCAGGACGACGGCGCCGCGGTAGCGGCGCAGCGCGTCGAGCACCTCGGCACGACTGGCCGGGTCGAGGTTGTTGGTCGGCTCGTCGAGCAGCAGCACGTTCGCGCCCGAGACGACGAGCGTGGCGAGCGCCAGCCGGGTCTTCTCGCCGCCCGACAGCACGCCCGCGGGCTTGTCGACGTCGTCCCCCGTGAACAGGAACGACCCGAGGACCGAGCGCACCTGGGTGTCGGCGAGGTCCGGCGCCGCCGAGCGCATGTTCTCCAGCACCGTCCGGCCGACGTCGAGGGTCTCGTGCTCCTGGGCGTAGTAGCCGAGCCGCAGCCCGTGCCCCGGGTGGACCTCCCCCGTGTCCGGCGTCTCCATGCCGCCCAGCAACCGCAGCAGGGTGGTCTTGCCCGCGCCGTTGAGGCCCAGGACGACGACCCGGCTGCCGCGGTCGATGGCGAGGTCGACGTCGGTGAAGACCTCCTGGCTGCCGTACGACTTCGACAGGCCGCGAGCCGTGAGCGGCGTGCGCCCGGAGGGCACCGGCTCCGGGAACCGCAGCTTGGCCACCCGGTCCTTCGTCCGCGTCTCCTCCAGACCGGAGAGCATCCGCTCGGCCCGACGAGCCATGTTCTGCGCGGCGGTCGCCTTGGTGGCCTTCGCGCGCATCTTGTCGGCCTGGGCCAGCAGCGTCGCGGCCTTCTTCTCGGCGTTGGCCCGCTCCCGGCGCCGGCGGCGCTCGTCCTGCTCGCGCTGCTCGAGGTAGGTCTTCCAGCCCACGTTGTAGATGTCGAGCGCGGCGCGGTTCGCGTCGAGGTGGAACACCTTGGTGACCACGGTCTCGAGCAGCCCGACGTCGTGGCTGATGACGACGAGGCCACCGGACCAGCCCTTGAGGAAGTCGCGCAGCCAGAGGATCGAGTCGGCGTCCAGGTGGTTCGTCGGCTCGTCGAGGAGCAGCGTCGAGGCCCCGGAGAAGAGGATCCGGGCCAGCTCGACGCGCCGGCGCTGGCCGCCGGAGAGCGTGCCGAGCGGCTGGGCGAGCACGCGCTCGGCCAGGCCCAGGCTCGAGCAGATCGTCGCCGCCTCGCTCTCGGCCGCGTAGCCGCCGCGGGAGGCGAACTCGGCGTCCAGGCGGCCGTAGCGCGCCATCGCCGCGTCCCGGGTCTCGTCGTCCGCGCTGGCCATGGCGCCCTCGGTCTCGCGCATGCGCCGCAGCACCGCGTCGAGGCCCCGCGCGGAGAGCACCCGGTCGCGGGCCAGCTGCTCGAGATCACCCGTGCGGGGGTCCTGGGGGAGGTAGCCGACGTCGCCGCTGCGCGTCACGGTGCCGGCGGCGGGTTGCCCCTCCCCCGCCAGGGCGCGGGTCAGCGTGGTCTTGCCGGCGCCGTTGCGGCCGACGAGACCCACACGGTCGCCGGCGGCGACCCGGAAGGTGGCGTGCTCGAGCAGGATCCGGGCTCCTGCTCGCAGCTCGACGTCCTGAGCGACGATCATGCGGCGGCCAGGCTCCAGTTCTCGGGGACGACGTCCATCGTACGCGGGTGTTCATGCCCGGCGGCGGCCCCCGTCCACCGGCGTTAGCCTGCGTCCGTGCCGATCGAGTTCGACGACAGCCGGGTGAGCGTCGGTGGTGTCGACGACCGCCGCGGCGGAGGTGGGCTCGGCGGCCTCGGGGGCGGTGGGCTCGCGATCGGCGGGGGCGCCGGCGTCGTGGGCCTGGTCATCTACCTGCTGTTCAGCGTGCTCGGCGGCGGCAGCGGCGGCAGCACGGGAGGCCTGCAGCTGCCGGTCGACGGCTCCCAGGTGGGCTCCGGCTCGTCGGGCGAGTCGAGCGAGCAGCTGGAGCAGCGCTGCAACAGCGCGGGCGCCCTGGACAAGTACACCGACTGCCGGCTGATCAAGGTCTACAACGTCGCCGACACCGTGTGGAAGCAGGAGTTCGCCCGCCGCGGCGTGCCGTACAACCCGCCCCGCCTGGTGTTCTTCACGAGCGCGACGTCCACGGGCTGCGGCCAGGCCAGCTCGTCGACCGGCCCCTTCTACTGCCCCGAGGACCAGCGGATCTACTTCGACCTCGGGTTCCTGCAGCAGCTGCAGGACCAGTTCGGTGCGCAGGGCCAGTTCGCGCAGGCGTACATCCTCGCCCACGAGTACGGGCACCACCTGCAGACGCTGCTGGGCACCGAGCCCAAGGTCCGCGCCGCGCAGGAGCGCAATCCCTCGCTGGCGAACCGGTATTCGGTGGCACTGGAGCTGCAGGCGGACTGCTACGCGGGCGTCTGGGCCAAGCTCGCCGACCAGTCGCAGCAGAACGGCATCAACCTCACCACGGACAACATCAAGGAGGCCCAGAAGGCGGCGGCGGCCGTCGGCGACGACCGGATCCAGCAGGAGACCCAGGGCCGGGTGAACCCGGAGAGCTTCACCCACGGCACGGCGGAGCAGCGCAGCACCTGGTTCGGCACCGGCTACTCCAGCGGCAACATCGACAGCTGCAACACCTTCGCCAACGCCTGACGCCGCGGCCTCCCGGCGGATCCACGGCCGAGCCGCTCCCCGCCCGGCCCGTAGCCTGTGCCGCATGACCGGACGCCTGCCTGCCCGCGACCTGGCGCTCGTGGCCACGTTCGCCGCGCTGATCGCCGTCCTGGGGCTGCCGGGCCAACTCAACCTCTTCGGCAACGCCGTGCCGATCACCGCGCAGACCCTCGGCGTCATGCTCGCCGGCTCCCTGCTCGGGGCACGCCGCGGAGCCCTCGCCGTCCTGGTGTTCTGCGTGCTCGTCGTCCTGGGGCTGCCGCTGCTCGCCGGCGGCCGCGGCGGTCTCGGCGTGCTCACCGCGCCGTCGGCGGGGTACTTCATCGGGTTTCCCGTCGGAGCGTTCGTCATCGGGGCCCTCCTCGGCCTCTGGCGCGGTCGCTTCGCCCTCGCCTGGGCCGTCGTGGCGAACGTGGTCGGCGGCATCCTGGTGATCTACGCGATCGGCATGCCCGTGCACGCCTGGATCTCCGACCTGCCGCTGACCAAGGTGCTCGTGACGGACTCGGTCTTCCTGCCCGGCGACCTCATCAAGGCCGTCGTCGCCGCGGTCATCGCACGCGGGGTGCTGCGGGCGTACCCGCGGGCCTGGCGGGGCGCGGAGCGCGAGCAGGTCACCACCTCCTGACGTGCTCGCCGACCAGCTGCGCCGCCGCGACCGGGCGGAGCCGGCGCTCTCCGCGGACGGGTCGACGTGGCTCTCGGTCGCCGACCTGCTGGCCGCCGATCCGCCCCCGGCGGGCGTCGTCCCCATCGCCACCGACGACCCTGTCGCGGCCGTCCGCCGGCTCGTGGCGGCCCAGCTCGGCGGCGGTACGCCGCTGGTGCTTCCGCCGGGCGTCGCCCGCCCCCCGGTCCCGGCCGCGGCGGGCCTGCTCGCCCTGGCGACGTCGGGGACGACGTCCGCGCCGCGCGTCGTGCTCCGTACCGCGGCATCGTGGGACGCCGCGCTCGACGCGTTCACCGCGGTCACGCGGCAACGGCCGGACGACGTGGCGTGGGCGCCGGGTCCGCCGTCGTCCACGCTGACCCTCTGGGCGCTCCACCACGCGCTGGCGACCGGCACGCCGGTGGTGGCGACCGGTCGCTGGCGCGGGGTGCCCGCGGGAGTCGACGCGGTGACCGTGCTGCACGCCGTCCCCACCGTGCTCGCCGACGTCCTCGCCGCCCGCGAGCACGGCGCGCTCCCCCGGCTCCGGCGGGCGGTCGTCGCCGGCGCCGCACTGCCGCCCGCGCTGCGCGCCCGCGCCGTGGCCGCAGGCGTGGACGTCGTCGAGTACTACGGCGCCGCCGAGCTCTCCTTCGTCGCCGTCGACCGGGACGGCGCGGGCCTGCGCGCGTTCCCCGGCGTCCGGCTGCGGGTTCGCGACGGGCTGATCGAGGTCCGGTCGCCGTACGTCGCTCAGGGGTACGCCGAGGGGACGGGACCGCTGACGGTCGTCGACGGGTGGGCCGGGGTGGGCGACCGGGGGCGGCTCGACGCCGACGGGGTGCTCGTCGTCGCCGGCCGCGGCGGCGACGCCCTCAGCGTGGGCGGGACCGTGGTCCTGGTCGCCGAGGTCGAACGCGTGCTCGGCTCCGTCGCCGGCGTCCTCGAGGTCGCGTGCGTCGGTGAGCCGGACCGGCGGCTCGGGCAACGCGCCGCGGCCGTCGTCCGCCCGGCCGCCGGCGTCGACCCGGCCCGCCTCGTGCGGGAGCTGCGGCTCGTGGCCCGGCGCGAGCTGGCTCCGCCGGCCCGCCCGGTCCGCTACGTGACGGTCGAGGCCCTGCCGCGCACTCTCGCGGGCAAGGTGGACCGCCCCGGGCTCGAGCGCGTGGTGGCGGAGGCCGGCTGAGCTCCGCTGACGGCTGTGCCCGGGCGATCGACCGCGTCTCGTGAGCCGACGCCTCACGTACGCTCGCGAGCGTGGAGGCGACGGATCCGCGGACCCCGGTCGTCGTCGCCGCACGCCGTACGCCGATCACGACGGCGGGTCGCGCCCTGCGCGAGTGCGGCCCCGCCGACCTCGCCGCCCCCGTCCTCGCGGCGCTCGCGGGCGAGGTCGCGGCGCCCGTCGACGAGGTGGTGCTCGGCAACTGCTGCGGCCCCGGCGGCAACGTCGCCCGGGTCGCCGCGCTGGCGGCCGGACTCGGCACCGCCGTCCCGGGCGTCACCGTGGACCGGCAGTGCGGCTCGGGCCTCGAGGCGATCCGCCTCGCCGCGGCGCTGGTGCGGGCCGGGGACGCCGACGTCGTCCTGGCCGGCGGCACCGAGAGCGCCAGCACGGCGCGGGACGGCGGCACGCAGGCCTCGTTCGCGCCGCCGGGCTTCCCCGACCCGCCGATGGGGGTCGCCGCCGACGCCCTCGCCGCCGAGACCGGCGTTGACCGGGCCCGGCAGGACGCCTACGCCGCGCGCTCGCACCGGCTCACCGTCGCCGCGGCCGCCGCGGGTGTCCACGCGGCGGAGCTCGTCCCGCTCGGCGGCGCCATCGACGACCGGCCGCGACCACGGCTGAGCGCCGAGGTGCTCGGGCGGATGCGACCGGCCTTCCGCCCGGACGGCACGGTCACGGCCGGGAACGCCTGCGGGATCAACGACGGCGCGGCGGCCGTGGCGATCGTCCCGGAGCACGTCCGGGCCCGACGCGCCATCCCCGGGCTCCGCGTGCTCGCCACCGCCGTGGTCGGCGTCGACCCGGCAGTGCCGGGGCTCGGCCCGGTGCCCGCGATCAGGCAGGTACTCGAGCGTGCCTCGCTGGCCCTGGACGACCTGGACGTGGTCGAGATCACCGAGGCGTTCGCCGCCCAGGTGCTCGCATGCACCGACGCCCTCGGGCTGGATCCTCTCGGCGCGGACGCCGGGCGTGTCTGCCCGGACGGCGGCGCCATCGCGCTGGGTCACCCGTGGGCGGCCAGCGGGGCTCTGCTCGTCGTCCGGCTGCACTCCCGGCTGGTGCGCCGCGGGCTCGGCCGGCTCGGGGTGGCGGCCTGCGCGATCGGCGGAGGGCAGGGCGTGGCCGTGCTGGTCGAGGCGGTGCGGCCATGATCGAGATCGCCGGCGTCAGCCACCGGTACGGGGCCCGGACCGTCCTGGCGGACGTCGACCTGGCCCTGGCGGAACGGCGGATCGGGATCGTCGGTGCGAACGGATCCGGCAAGTCCACGCTGGCGCGGCTGCTCAACGGCCTCGTCGTGCCGACCACCGGGCGGGTCACCGTCGACGGGCTGGACACCCGGCGGGACGGCGCCGCCGTCCGGCGTCGGGTCGGGTTCGTCTTCACCGACCCGGACGCGCAGATCGTCATGCCGACCGTCGCCGAGGACGTCGCGTTCTCGCTGCGCCGCTCCGGTCTGTCGAAGTCCGCCGTCACCGAGCGCGTGACCTCCGCCCTGGAGCGCGTCGGCCTGGCCGACCACGCCGACCATCCCGCGCACCTGCTCTCCGGCGGCCAGAAGCAGTTGCTGGCACTGACGTCCGTGCTCGCCGCCGACCCCGCCGTGCTCGTCTGCGACGAGCCGACGACGCTGCTCGACGCCCGCAACGCACGCCGGGTGGCGGCGCAGCTCGCGCAGCTGCCCCAGCAGGTCGTCCTGGTCACCCACCACCTGGAGCAGCTCGCCGACTTCGACCGTGTGATCGTCGTCGACGAGGGCCGGGTCGTCGCGGACGACGTACCCGGCGTCGCGCTCAAGGTCTACGCGGCGCTGCTCGACCCGTGATCGGCCTCTACGTGCCCGGCACGTCCGTGCTGCACCGGCTCCGGCCCGGCGTCAAGCTCGGCGCGCTGGCCCTCGCCCTCCTCGGGCTCGGGTTCTTCCGGACGCCGCAGGTCGTCGTGGCCGGGCTCGTGCTCGTCGCGGCGCTCACCGTGACCGCCGGTGTCGGCGTCCGCACGGTCGCCGTGCAACTGCGGCCGGTCGTCCCGGCGTTGCTCGTCGTCGGGGCGCTGCAGGTCTGGCTCGCCGGGCCACGGTCGGCGCTCGTGGTCGTGGGCTCGATAGCGGTCGCCGTCGCGGCCGCCGGCCTGGTCACCCTGACCACCCGGACCACGGATCTGCTCGACGCCCTCGTCAGCGGGCTCCGGCCGGCCCGGCGGGTCGGCGTCGACCCCGAGCGCGTGGCGCTCGTCCTGGCGCTCGCGGTCCGTGCGGTGCCCGTGCTCGCGGGGCTGGCCCACGAGGTGCACGAGGCGCGGGCGGCCCGCGGGGCGGAACGGTCGCTGCGCGCGTTCGCGGTCCCGTTCCTGGTCCGATCGCTGCGGTACGCCGACCGGCTCGGCGAGGCGCTCGCCGCCCGCGGGGTCGACGACTGACGGCCTACGATGCCGCGGTGACGCAGTACGTCGCGCTGCTGCGCGGGATCAACGTCGGCAAGAACAAGCGGGTCCCCATGCTCGGGCTGCGGGACGCACTGGGGTCCGCCGGGTACGCCGACGTCCGGACGCTGCTGGTGAGCGGCAACGTCGTCCTCACCCCGCGGGACGATCGAGTGGCCGACGAGATCGCCGAGGACGTCTCCCGGGTGGTCCAGGAGGGGTGGGGGCACGACGTCCAGGTCGTGATCCGCACGGCGGACGAGCTGGCCGGCGTCGTCGCCGACTGCCCGGTGGCGGAACCGGAGAACGGCTCGAGGTTCTTCGTGGCCTTCCTCTCGGCGGCGCCCGCGGAGAAGGTCCCCGCTCCGGCCGAACCGGGCGACGACGGCTGGTGGGCGGCCGAGCGCGAGGTCTACGTGTGGTGCCCGGCCGGTCTGATGGAGTCGCCGGCCATGGCGCACCTGAACCGGCTCGACCTCGGCGTGCACGTCACCGTACGCAACTGGAACACCGTCACGAAGCTCGCTGCGCTCGCCGGGCAGTGAGCCGGAGGCGGGCGAACCCGACCAGGGTCAGCGCGGTCAGGGCGGCGACCACCAGATAGGGAACGGCATCAGAGGTAGCGTCGGCGAGGCGTGCACCACCGGCGGAGCCGAGCACCTGCCCGACCGCCCACGCGAGGTTGAACAGCCCGAACACGAGCCCCTGCGGCGCGCCCGCGGCCTCCGCCCCGTCGGAGAGCAGCGCGGAGGCGGGCGTGAGCAGGATCCCGGACATCGCCGCGGCGATCACGACCACGCCACCGAGCACCCAGGGCCGCTGCGGCCAGGGGATCAGAAGTGCGGCCGCGAGGATGCCCGCGAGCCCCACACCGACGGGAAGAGCGGGGCCGCGCCGGTCGGCGAACCGGCCGGCCAGCGGGCTCACGGCCGCCTCGGCCGCTGCGGCGAGGAGGAACACGGCCGCGACGCCGGTGGCGGCGACGCCGAGGCCGGCGAGGTGCAGCGGAACGAGCACGCCGAAGGCCCCGAAGAAGAGCGTGGGCAGCGTCGTCAACCAGGCGCCGGCGAGCACGCGGGGCTCGCGGAGCACTGCGCGCAGGTCGCCGGTCGGTGGCGGCTCACCGGTCATGCGGGTCAGGCCCACGCAGACCGCGAGCCCCAGCGCCACGACGCCGACGGCGGAGAACACCAGGCGCGGACCGACCGCGTGCGCCAGCGCGCCGAGGACCGGACCGCCGATCGCCCCCGCGATGCCCGTGCCGAGGACCGAGCCGATGAGCTGCGCCCGCCGCTCGCGCGGCGCGACCTCGACGAGCCAGGCCAGACCGCCGGCCCATGCGGCGGCGCCGCCCACTCCCTGCACGCACCGTGCGCCGACGAGCGCGACGAACGTCGTGCCGAGGCCGAAGGCGAGGCTGGCCGCCGCGAGCAGCACCAGCCCGGCGAGCAGGGTGGTGCGTGCCCCGACGCGGGCCGCGAGCTGGCCGGCGGGCAGCGAGGCGACGAGGGTGCCGAGCGCGTACGCACCGGCGAGCACCCCCGCCTGCGTCGTGCTGAGGCCCAGCTCCCGGACGTACGACGGCAGCAGCGGCGTGATGGCCGAGTAGAAGCAGACGTCGACCAGCACGACGACGCTGACCAGGGTGACGACCCGGCGCAGGCTGGGGGTGCGAGGGAGGGTCGGGGCCGCGGTCACGTCCTCATGCTGTCAGCGGCCACCGACACAGGGCATGCCTCATCCCGGCTCGTCGCCGGTGGCGGCGGGTAGCGACGGATCACTGCTGTACGCCGACCAGGACCCGGGGTAGAGCCGCCCCCGGCCGAGCCCGGCGTGCTCCAGCAACAGCAGGGTGTGGCAGGCGGTGACGCCGGACCCGCAGGAGGAGACCACCCGGTCGCCGGCGTCCGGAATGGCGACGCCGAGGGCGGCGAAGCGGCGACGCAGCTCGCCGACGGGGAGCACGAGCCCGTCGGCCGTGAGGTTCTCCCGGGCGGGCAGGTTGAGGGCCCCCGGGATGTGCCCGGGGCGGGGGTCGACGGGTTCGACCTCCCCGCGGTAGCGGTTCCGGTCGCGGGCGTCGAGGACGACGGTGCCGCGGTCGACGGCGTCCGCGAGCCCCGCGATCCGCCCGGCCGGCCACGGCCGCGGGGTGAAGACCGAGACCGCCCGTTCGGGGACCTCGGTCGTGAGCTCGTCCTGCGGCCTCAGGCCACCGTCGAGCAGGGCGGCCTCGTGGCCCGTCGCGCGGAGCATCCAGACCAGGCGTGCGGCGATCACACCGCCGGCGTCGTCGTAGGCGACGACCACGTCGTCGTCCCCGATCCCCCGGCGGCTCATCGCCGCGGCGAACGCGGCCGGCTCCGGCAGCGGGTGCCGCCCGGCGGTCGACGGACCGGGACCGTGCGGGGCGGCGAGGTCGGTGTCGAGGTCGACGAAGACGGCGCCCGGCAGGTGGCCGGCCTCGTAGGCGGCGCGGCCGGACCGCCCGTCGAGGTACCAGCGGACGTCGGCGAGCACGACGTCCCGCCGATTCAGGCGGTCCGCGAGCCAGGCGCGGTCGACGACGGGTGGAACGGCCGAGGTCACGTCGCGGGAGCGTAGTCGGGCGCGGAGACGAGCTCGGCGGTGCGCCGGGCGGCGCGGGCGACCGCGCCGCGCTCGTCGAGCACGCCGGCGGGCAGACCGATCACGGGGATCTTGCCCGTGGTCCGCCAGATCCAGCCGCCTCGGGGCCGCTCGTCGAACACGCTCGGGGCCTCCCAGAGCACCCGCGTCAGACGCCACAGCGCGGCGCCGGCCTTCCGCAGCGGCCCGGACTGCGGCGGCGACGCCTGGCCGGGAGGAGCGATCATCTGCTCCCGGCTGGGCCGTCCCAGCTCGCGGTCGAACAGCACGCGACCGAGCAGAGGCACCCACTCGGCCGGGTCCTGCACGCCGTGCTCGCGCGCGACGGCGCACACCGTGAGCCCGGCGACCGCCGTCCCGAAGGCGCCCTGGATGGGCAACCGGTCGGCGACGAGCCCGAACACCCGCGGAGTGGCCGCGACGGGTGCCGCGACCGCCTGGATCCGGCCGACCCACCAGGCGTCGCGGCGCTCGACCGGGAGCTCGTCCCAGCCCGGAGCGCCGGGGTGCACCCGGCCGGTGACGAGACGGCGCGCCCGCTGCAGGGCCCGCACGGGCAGCCGCGAGGGGCCGTCGTCCCCACGGCCGAGCCACCCGCCGGGGTGCGCCAGGGCGAGCGATGCGACGGCGGCGAAGCGGGCGAGGACGGCGGTCAGGACGGCGTCGGTGTCGGGTGCCACGTGATCGTTCTTACCCGTTGCACCGAACCCGAATCCCACCGGAGCCGTGAAGCGTCCTGGAACCGACGGAGCCCTCGGCAGAACGGCGACCATGAGGGATGTGAGCACGACGGCGCCCTCCCCGGCCAGGGGCCGGACCGGCGGACGCCGGTGGTGGCAGGACCCCCTGGTCGTGCTGACGCTGCTCGTCGTCCTGGCGGCCGGCGTGATCCGTGTCGCCCTGGCCGCCCGGCAGAGCTACTGGACGGACGAGCTGTTCTCGGTGGAGCAGGCGTCGCACGGCGTCGCCCATCTGCTGACCGTGGGGCGCACCGAGGTCCACACCCCGCTCTACGCCACCCTGCTCTGGGTCTGGGAGGGCATCGGCGGCACCCACGTCGCCTGGACCCGGCTGCTCAGCGTGCTGCTCGGGTTCGCCGCGGTGCTGGCCGCCCAGCTCTGCCTGCGGCGGGCGGAGGTGTCGCAGCAGGCGCGGCTGCTCGCCGTCGCGCTCACCGCGGCGAGCGGGTTCGGGATCGTCTACGCACAGGAGGACCGGCCCTACGTGCTCGTGCTGCTCGGCGCCACCGGCCTCACCGCGGTGACCCTCGAGCGCCTGGCCGCCCTGGAACGCGGCGGCAGCGGGAGCGGACGCGGTTGGCTGGTGTGGTTCGCCTGGGCGCTGCTGTCGGCGACCGCGCACCTGCTCGGTGCCGCGCTCGTGGTGGTCCTGGCCACGGGGCTGGTGGCCCTCGCGTGGCGGGCCGGGCGGGTGCGCGCCGCGGCGCCGGCGATGGCACTCGGCGCGGTGGCGCTGCTGCCGCAGCTGGCCTGGATCGTCACGGGGCTGGGCCGCAGCGGCTTCGCCGGAGGGACGGCGTGGATCCGGGCGCCCCGGCTCGACGACGTGTGGCTGCTCCTGACCACGACGTTCGGGGTGGGTGGCCTGACGCCGCGGGCGGACGGGTTCGCCTGGACGTCACCGCTCGGTGTCGTGGCCGTCGTCGGCGTGCTCGGGGCGGCGGGAGTTGCGGCGGTCGCGCCGGCGCTGAGGCAGCGCGGGCCGGGCCGCGTCACCGCCGGGCGGGCGGGGGCCCAGGCGGCGCTGAGGCAGCGCGGGCCGGGCCGGGTCAGCGCCGCGCGCGCGGGGGCGGAGGCGGGTCGGGATCTGCGCCTCGGGCTGTTCCTGCTCGGCGTCGCCGGGGCGACCCTGCTCGGCACGTTCGTGCTCTCGCAGCTCGTCCATGTGTGGACGCTCCGCAACATGATCGTCGTCGTGCCCGCACTCACCTGGGGGGCGGCGTGGGTGGCGGCCGCGCTCCCCCGCACTCCCCGAGGGCGCCGGGTCGTCGCCGCGGTGCTGCTCGTGGCCGCGTCGCTCTCCCTGATCCCGATCGCCGGCGACCTGCAACGGCCCTACAAGACGGACTTCCGGGCGCTGACCCTGTACCTGGAGCGGGAGCGGGCGGCCCATCCCGGCACCACGCTCACGGTGTTCGGCGGGGACCTCTCGCGGCTGCCGCTCACCGCGGACCAGAGCCTGGACTCGCCCGCCGCGGCCGCACTGCTCCGGGGACCGGTGAACAGCGACGTCTACGACCCGGCGCTGGACCAGCTGCACCGGCTGCACGGGCGGCAGATCGTCGTGTACTACGGCGGCGTGGGACGGCCCGTGCTGCCCGGAGTCGAACACGAGATCCTGCGTCGGCTGAGCGACCCGGCCTGCGCGCCCGTACCGGTCTACGGGTTGGTGGTGGTCTCCTGCCCCTGATCCAGGGGCGCCGGCTCGGTGACGGTCACGGCCACGCGGGTCAGCAACTCCGGCAGGGCGCGGACGACGTCGGCGTGCGGATCACCGATGGCGAGGTGCGGCCCGCGCGCGAGCGCGGCCAGCCGGTGCAGGCGAGCATCGGCGAGGACCTGGTCGATCAGCGGACGGTCGCCTCCGGTGGCCAGCACCTGCGGCAGGGGTTCGGCCAGCAGCCGGGCGGCGACGTCCGCCGCCGCGCCCGCGAGCTCGTCGGTCTGCTTCTCGCGGCGCCGGGCGAACCGCTGCTGCGACCACCCGCCCGCGGCGGTACGGCCCTGGACGTACCGGCGGCCGACCTTGCTGGCGACGACGCGACCGTCGTCCAGTACCGCGCAGGCGTACCCACCGCGCCTGCACCAGCAGGACCCCGACCCGGCGCGGCGCGAGGACGGCGGCCGCGAACGCGACCACGTCGGGGCCGTTCCCCCAGGGATGCGCGAACGACGCCGTCGCCCCGTCGGTGGCGGCGAGGGTGACGCCCTCGCCGGAGGCCGACGTCGCGACGGCGCCGTGGCGTTCCTCGAAACCCGCCGCCCAACGCTCCAGCCGCGCGGCGGCGACCTGGACGGTGCGTCTCGTCGTCAGCGGGCGGACCACTCAGACGTCGGAGCGCTCAGACATTGAACCCGAGGGCGCGCAACTGCTCACGACCCTCTTCGGTGATCTTGTCGGGCCCCCACGGCGGCATCCACACCCAGTTGATGCGGACGCCGTCGACGAGGCCGTCGAGCGCCTGCGCGGCCTGGTCCTCGATGACGTCCGTCAGCGGGCAGGCCGCGGACGTCAGCGTCATGTCGATGACGGCCTGGTTGTTCTGGTCGATGGTCAGACCGTAGACGAGGCCGAGGTCGACGACGTTGATCCCGAGCTCGGGGTCGACGACGTCGCGCAGGGCCTCCTCGACGTCCGCCGCGTCCGCGACGCGGGTGTCGCTCATGCTGTCTCCTCGCTCGTGCCGCTGGTCGCGGCTGCCTCGGCCCTGGTCAACGCGTCCTCGAACGCCGTCCATCCCAGCATCGCGCACTTGACCCGGTTGGCGTGCCGCCCGACGCCGGCGAAGGCGACGGCGTCGCCGAGCACGCCCTCGTCCGGCTCCACCGAGCCCCGCGAGCGGACCATGCCGCGGAACTCCTCGACGATCTTCCTGACGTCGCCCGGTTCCTGCCCGACCGCCAGATCGTGCAGCACCGAGGTCGAGGCCTGGCTGATCGAGCAGCCCTCGCCCTCCCACGCGACGTCCCGGACGGTGCCGGTGCCGTGCTGGACGGCCACGCGCAGGGTCACCTCGTCACCGCAGAGCGGGTTGACCTGCCGGCTCTGCGCCCACACGAGGTCGGCCACCAGGACCGTCGGGCGGTCCGGGACGTCGTCCGGGCCGCGCAGGCCGCCGCCGTGCTTCTCGCGGTAGTGGTCGAGGATGACCTGCTGATACAGCTGATCGAGCGCTCCGGGACCCGGCATGTCAGGCCAGCCCGAAGTAGTGCCGGACGCCGGAGAGCGCGTCGAGGAAGGTGTCGACCTCGGCCGGAGTGGAGTAGAGGTACACGCTCGCCCGCGTGCTCGACCGGACGCCGAAGCGCCGGTGGATCGGCTGCGCGCAGTGGTGGCCGACGCGGACGGCGACACCGGCGGCGTCGAGCACCTGCCCGACGTCGTGCGGGTGCACACCGTCGACGACGACGCTGACGGCACCGACGCGGTCGTCGGCGGTCGTCGGCCCCAGGACGCGGACGCCCGGGATCCCGGCGACGCCGGCGAGCATCCGCTCGGTGAGCGCGTGCTCGTGGGCGGCGATCCGGTCCATGCCGACGCGCTGCAGGTACTCCACGGCGGCGTGCAGCGCGACCGTCTGGCTGATCGCCGGCGTGCCGGTCTCGAACCGGGCCGGCGGTGCCTTGAAGGTGGCCGTCGTCATCGTGACCTCGTCGACGATCGACCCGCCGACGAGCAGCGGCGGCAGTGCGGCGAGCACCTCGCGGCGCCCGGCGAGACCGCCCAGCCCGTTCGGCCCGAGCATCTTGTGCGCGGAGAACACGGCGAGGTCGACGCCGAGCCCGTGGACGTCGACGGACGCGTGCGGCACCGACTGGCAGGCGTCGAGCACGGTGAGGGCACCCACGGCCTTGGCCCGGGCGGCCAGCTCGGCGACGGGGTTCAGCGTGCCGAGCACGTTCGACGCGTGCACGACCGCGAGCACCTTGGTGCGGGGGCCGATGATCGCGTCGGCGGCGTCGAGGTCGAGGCGGCCCTCGTCGGTCACCGGGATCCAGCGCAGCGTCGCGCCCGTGCGCGCACACGCCCGTTGCCACGGCAGGAGGTTGGCGTGGTGCTCCATCTCGGTGACGACGACCTCGTCGCCGGGCCCGAGCATCAGCTCGCAGTCGGGGCTGCTCAGGCCCGCGGCGACGAGGTTGAGGCCCTCGGTCGCGTTGCGGGTCCAGGCCAGCTCGTCCTCGTCGACCCCGACGAACGCCGCGACCGCGGCCCGGGCGCCCTCGTACGCGTCGGTCGACTCCTCGGCGAGCGCGTGCGCCCCGCGGTGGACGGCGGCGTACGACGTCTCGAGGAACGCGCGCTCGGCGTCCAGCACCGGCGTCGGCCGCTGCGACGTCGCGGTCGAGTCCAGGTAGACGAGCGGGACGTCGCCGTGGACGCGGCGCTTGAGCACCGGGAAGTCGGCGCGGATGTGCTCGAGCTCGTCGGCGTCGAACGGAGCGGCGTCGAACGGAGCGGCGTCGAACGGAGCGGCTCGAACGGAGCGGCATCGGACGGAGCCGCGCCGGCCGCGCCACCCGTGCGGGTCGTGATCGCCGTCACCGCGTCAGGCCCCGGCTCCGGCGGGTGCGGCCGCCGGCGTGGTCGCGCCGGTGAAGCGGTCGTAGCCCTCGTTCTCCAGCTGCTCGGCGAGCTCCTTGCCGCCCTCCTCGACGATGCGGCCGTCGACGAAGACGTGCACGAAGTCGGGCTCGATGTACCGCAGGATGCGGGTGTAGTGCGTGATGAGCAGAACCCCGACCTCGCCGGTCGAGCGGATCCGGTTGACGCCCTCGGAGACGATGCGCAGGGCGTCGACGTCGAGGCCGGAGTCGGTCTCGTCGAGGATCGCCATCTTGGGCTTCAGCAGCTCGAGCTGCAGGATCTCGTGGCGCTTCTTCTCGCCGCCCGAGAAACCCTCGTTGACGTTGCGGTCGGCGAACGACGGGTCGATCCGCAGGTTCTCCATGGCTGTCCGGACGTCCTTGACCCACGTGCGCAGCTTCGGCGCCTCGCCGTCGATCGCCGTCTTCGCGGTGCGCAGGAAGTTCGAGACGGTGACGCCGGGCACCTCGACCGGGTACTGCATGGCGAGGAACAGGCCGGCGCGGGCCCGCTGGTCGACGGTCATGGCCAGGACGTCCTCGCCGTCCAGGGTCACCGAACCCTGCGTGATCGTGTACTTGGGGTGCCCGGCGACCGAGTAGGCGAGCGTCGACTTGCCCGAGCCGTTCGGCCCCATGATCGCGTGCGTCTCGCCCGACCGGACGGTCAGGTCGACGCCCCGCAGGATCTCCTTCTGGCCCTGCTCGGACGTGACCGCGACGTGGAGGTCGCGGATCTCGAGGGTGGACATGCCTCTCCTTCTCGATGCCTTCTCGGTACGAATTACTCGCCCGCGTTGACGGGCAGGTGGACGTCGACGAGCACGTCGTCGCCGTCGATGGTCACGGGGTAGACGGCCACGGGCCGGATGGCCGGCAGGGCCGTCGGCTGGCCGGTGCGCAGGTCGAAGCGCGATCCGTGCAGCCAGCACTCGATCGTGCAGTCCTCGACCTCGCCCTCCGACAGCGACACCTCGGCGTGGCTGCAGGTGTCGTCGATCGCGTGGACGTGGCCCTCCTCGTCGCGGACGACCGCCACGGGGAGACCGTCGACGATCACGCGGACGGCGCCGACGTCGGGCAGGTCACCGACGGAGAGCACGCGCTCCGCGCTCATCGCGCTCCCTCGCTGCGCTCGGTCGACGCTTCGCGGCGCGCTGTGCTCATGGTTCGCTCGCTCCGCTCGCTCACGCCGTCACCTCGTGCTCCGCCCCGGCGTCCGGCGCGGGCGTGCCGACGGACGACGCCAGCTCGGCCTCGATCGACGTCATGAGCCGCTCCTCGACCGAGGGCACGCCGATCCGCTGCACGAGCTCGGCGAAGAAGCCGCGGACGACGAGCCGCCGCGCCTCCAGCTCGGGGATGCCGCGGGCCTGCAGGTAGAACAGCTGCTCGTCGTCGAAGCGGCCGGTCGCGCTGGCGTGACCGGCGCCGACGATCTCGCCGGTCTCGATCTCGAGGTTCGGCACCGAGTCGGCGCGCGCGCCGTCGGTCAGCACCAGGTTGCGGTTGAGCTCGTAGGTGTCGGTGCCCTCGGCCTCCGCCCGGATGAGCACGTCGCCGACCCAGACGGTGTGGGCGCCGTCCCCCTGGAGCGCGCCCTTGTAGACGGCGTTGCTCCGGCAGTTCGGCACCGCGTGGTCGACGAAGAGGCGGTGCTCCAGGTGCTGCCCGGTGTCGGCGAAGTACAGGCCGACCAGCTCGACGTCGCCCCCGGGGGCGGTGAACGTGGCCGAGGGCGTCACCCTGACCAGGTCGCCGCCGAGCGAGACGACGACGTGCTTGAGCCGCGCGTCCCGGCCCAGGCGGGCCCGCTGCGCGGACACGTGCACCGCGTCGTCGGCCCAGTCCTGGATCGAGACGAAGGTCAGGCCGGCACCGTCCCGAACGTCGATCTCGACGTTGACGGCGACCGTCGCGCTGCCCCGGTGGTCCAGCACGACGACGCCGCTGGAGCCGCGCTCGGCGACCACCAGGACGTGCGCGTAGCTCAGCCCGCCGCGCCCGGTGACGTGGACGGTCGTCGGCGTCGCGGGACCGGCGGCGGCGGGGATCGTGACGACCACGGCCCGGCGGAACGACGTCCAGGCCTGCGCGGCCACCCGGTCCTCCGGCCGCCCGACCCGGCCGAGCCGCGGGTCGTCCCGGTCGACGATCTCGACCGTGACACCGTCGGCGGCGTCGACCCGGACGTCGGGCAGCTCGCCGGCCGGCTCGGCCCCGGAGTGCAGCTCGTGCAACCGGTCGAGCGGCGTGAACCGCCAGTCCTCCTCGCGGCCGGTGGGGACCTCGAAGTCGGCGACGTCGAAGCTGGCCTTCCGCTCGGCGCGGGACTGCGCCGGGACGCGGTCCGTCTCCGGCCGGCCGCCGTGGCTGTGCGCGACGAAGCCGTGCTGGTCGGTGCCGGGCCCGGTCAGGCCCGGCGTCCCGGCGGCGGCGTTCTCGTGGAGGTCCTCGACGGTCGTGTTCTCCACGGCCATCAGCCGACCGCTCCTTCCATCTGCAGCTCGATGAGGCGGTTGAGCTCGAGGGCGTACTCCATGGGCAGCTCGCGCGCGATGGGCTCGATGAACCCGCGCACGATCATCGCCATGGCCTCCTCCTCGGACATCCCGCGGGACATGAGGTAGAACAACTGGTCCTCGCTGACCTTCGAGACGGTCGCCTCGTGGCCCATCGAGACGTCGTCCTCGCGGACGTCGACATAGGGATAGGTGTCGGACCGGCTGATGGTGTCGACGAGCAGGGCGTCGCAGCGCACCGTCGACGCCGAGTGGTGGGAGCCCTCGAGCACCTGGACCAGGCCCCGGTAGGAAGTCCGGCCGCCGCCGCGCGCCACCGACTTCGACACGATCGACGACGAGGTGTGCGGCGCGGCGTGCACCATCTTGGCGCCTGCGTCCTGGTGCTGGCCCTCGCCGGCGAACGCGATGGAGAGCGTCTCGCCCTTGGCGTGCTCGCCGAGCAGGAAGACGGCGGGGTACTTCATCGTGACCTTGGAACCGATGTTGCCGTCGACCCACTCCATGGTCGCGCCCTCGGCGCACGTCGCCCGCTTGGTGACGAGGTTGTAGACGTTGTTCGACCAGTTCTGGATCGTCGTGTACCGCACGCGGGCGTCCTTCTTGACGACGATCTCGACGACCGCGGAGTGCAGCGAGTCGGAGGAGTAGATCGGCGCCGTGCAGCCCTCGACGTAGTGCACGTAGGAGCCCTCGTCGGCGATGATCAGGGTCCGCTCGAACTGGCCCATGTTCTCGGTGTTGATCCGGAAGTAGGCCTGCAGCGGGATCTCGACGTGCACGCCCTTGGGGACGTAGATGAAGGACCCGCCGGACCACACCGAGGTGTTGAGCGAGGCGAACTTGTTGTCGCCGACGGGGATGACGCTCGCGAAGTACTCCTTGAAGAGCTCGGGGTACTCACGCAGGCCGGTGTCGGTGTCGACGAAGATGACGCCCTGGCGCTCCAGCTCCTCGTTGATCTGGTGGTAGACCACCTCGGACTCGTACTGCGCGGCCACGCCGGAGATGAGGCGCTGCTTCTCCGCCTCCGGGATGCCGAGCCGGTCGTAGGTGCTCTTGATGTCCGCGGGCAGGTCGTCCCAGGACGCGGCCTGCTTCTCGGTGGAGCGGACGAAGTACTTGATGTTCTCGAAGTCGATGCCGGAGAGGTCGGCGCCCCAGTTCGGCATGGGCTTGCGGTCGAACAGCCGCAGCCCCTTGAGCCGCAGCTTGAGCATCCACTCGGGCTCGCCCTTCTTGGCCGAGATGTCGCGCACGACCTCCTCGGAGAGGCCGCGACGCGCGCTCGCGCCGGCCGTGTCGGAGTCCGCCCAGCCGTACTCGTACCGGCCGAGACCGTCGAGCTCGGGGCGTGCCGTGGTCGTCATTCGGACTGCCTTCCCGTGGTGAGGCTTGCAAGGGGAACATGGGTGGTGCAGACGTGCTCGCCGTGCGCCAGCGTCGCCAGACGCTGCACGTGCACACCGAGTAAACGCGAGAACGCGTCCGTCTCTGCCTCGCAGAGCTCGGGGAATTCGCGCGCCACGTGCTGGACGGGGCAGTGCCCCTGGCAGAGCTGGGCGCCCAGGGCCGGGACGCCGGGGGCGGCGGGGCGGACGGACGCCGCGTAGCCGTCGTCCGTCAGCGCCGCGGCGAGCGCCTCCGCGCGGCTGCCGGCGTCCGGACCGACGGCGTCGACCCGGGGACGGTAGCGGTGCTCGAGTTCGCCGACGCGCTGCTCGGCGAAGGCGCGCACGGCCTCCTCGCCGAGGGCCGCGCGCAGGTAGCGCAGGGCCGAGGACGCCAGGTCGTCGTACCCGGCGGACATCGCGGTGTGCGCACGGTCGGTGGCGACGTACCGTCGCGCCGGGCGGCCACGACCGCGACGGGCCGCCGGCGCCTCCCAGACGGAGACGAGCTCGTCGGCCGTCAGGGCGTCGAGGTGACGACGGACGGCGGCGGGCGTCAGCCCGAGCCGCTCGGCGAGCACCGAGGCACTGACCGGACCCTGCTCCAGCACGGCGCGGCACACCCGGTCGCGCGTGCGCGCGTCCACGGGGGCCTCCACGGCCGGAGCGGCCGCAGGCGTCGGAGCGAATTTCACACCACCAGTGTGACCTAATTCCACACCCTCCTCAACCCGGCTCCCCTCCCCGGCGTTCCCCTCCCCACCTCGGCCCCGGGCAGGGAGCCGCGGAGGGCGCGCGTCGAGGCGGTGCCTACACTCCGGATGTGCCTGACGCCGCGCTCGAGATCGAGGGGCTCGTCAAGCGCTACCGCGACCGGACCGTCGTCGACGGGCTCTCCCTCGTCGCGGCTCGTGCCCAGGTCACGGCCGTCCTGGGCCCCAACGGCGCGGGCAAGACCACCACGATCGAGTGCTGCGAGGGGCTGCGCCGGCCGGACGCCGGCAGCGTCCGGGTGCTCGGCCTCGACCCCGCCCGGGACGGCGGCCTGCTCCGCCCGCGGGTGGGCGTCATGCTGCAGGACGGCGGGCTGCCCACCGGCGCCCGCGCCGGGGAGGTGCTCCGGCACGTCGCCGCACTGCACGCCCACCCGATCGACCCCGGCCGGCTCGCCGCCGAGCTCGGCCTGGCGCCGGTGCTGACCACGACGGTCCGCCGCCTCTCCGGCGGCCAGCGACAGCGCCTGGCGCTCGCGCTCGCCGTCGTCGGCCACCCGGAGATCGTCTTCCTCGACGAGCCCACCGCCGGCCTCGACCCGCAGGGCCGTCTCGCCGTCTGGTCACTGATCCGCACCCTGCGCGAGGCCGGCGTCGCCGTCGTCCTCACCACGCACCTCATGGACGAGGCCGAGCGGCTCGCCGATCACGTCGTCGTCGTGGACGCCGGGCGCGTCGTCGCCGAGGGCTCACCCGCGGAACTCACCCGCGGCGCCGACGTGCTGCAGTTCGCCGGACCGCCCGCGCTCGACCTGACCACACTGCGCGCCGCGCTCCCGGAGGGCGTGATCGCCGGGGAGCCGGTACCGGGCCGCTACGTGGTCGAGGGTCAGCAGGTCCCGCTCGGTCCCGGTGCCGTCGCCACCGTCACGGCCTGGTGCGCGGCCCACGGCGTTCTGCCCGAGGGCCTCGCGCTGGGCCGGCGCACCCTCGAGGACGTCTTCCTCGACCTCACCGGCCGGGGGCTGCGATGACCCTCGGCGTCGCCGACCTCGCACCCGCCCCCGCCCCGGCACCGGCGGCGCGCCGGATCCTCGCGCAGGCCCGCTTCGACGCGCGGGTGCTCCTGCGCAACGGCGAACAACTGCTGCTCACGCTCGTCCTGCCGGCGCTGCTGCTGGTCGGCCTGACCCTCGCGGGCGTCCCGGACCTCGGCCCCGGTCCCCGCATCGACGTCGTGGCTCCCGGCGTCCTGGCCCTGGCCGTGCTCTCGACCGCCTTCACCGGTCAGGCCATCGGGACGGCCTTCGACCGGCGCTACGGCGTCCTGCGCCTGCTCGGCACGACCCCGCTCGGCCGGTCCGGGCTGCTGGCGGGGCGGGCGCTGGCCGTCCTCGCCGTCGAGGTCGTGCAGGTCGTCGTCCTCGGCGCGATCGCCGTCGCGCTCGGCTGGCGGCCCGGAGCCGCGAACGTGGTCCTGTGGCTGCCCGTCTGGCTGCTCGGCACCGCCGCGTTCGTCGCGCTCGGCCTCCTGCTGGCCGGCACCCTGCGCAGCGAGGCGGTGCTGGCCGCGGCCAACCTCGTCTGGGTGCTGCTCGTCGCGCTGGGCGGGGTGGTCGTCCCACTCCACGGCACTCTCGGCCGGGTCGCGGCAGCCCTGCCGTCGGGCGCTCTCGGCAACGCCTCCCGCGCGGCGCTGCAGCACGGGCGGCTCGACGTGGCCGCCCTCGGCGTCCTCGTCGTGTGGACCCTGGCGGCGTCGCTCGCGGCGCTGCGCTGGTTCCGCTGGGAGTGAGGTCCACGTGACCAACGTCACGCAACGGGCGGTGCATCCACGGCGGGGGCGGGCGCGGAAGACGGGGTGACAGCACCACCCACCCCCACCCCAGGAGTTCCGATGCGCTCTCTGCGCACCTTCATCGTGGCCGGAGCCGTGGCCGTCGGCCTCGGCCTGGCCCTCGCGGCGCCGTCGCACGCCGCCGGCACGTCCGAGGTCTCGGTCCTGCACGGCGTCCCCGGTCTGACCGTCGACGTGTACGCGAACGGCAACAAGCTGCTCAGCAACTTCAAGCCCGGCACGCTCACCGACCCGGTGGCCCTCCCCGAGGGCACCTACGACCTCAAGGTCTTCGCCGCCGGCAAGGGCCCGAGCGGCACGCCGGCCATCGAGGCCAAGGGCGTGAAGGTCCCGAGTGGCGCCAACATCACCGTCGTCGCGCACCTGAACGCCGGCGGCAAGCCGGTCCTCACGCCGTACGTCAACGACACCTCGACGCTCAAGCCCGGGCAGGCCCGGCTCACCGTCCGGCACGACGCCGCGGCCCCGGCCGTCGACGTCCGCGCGGGCGGCACGCCCGTCTTCAAGGGCCTGACCAACCCGAACGAGGCCAAGGCCGACGTCGCCGCAGGCACCGTGAAGGCGGACGTCGTGCTCGCCGGCACCGACACCGTCGCGATCGGGCCGGCCGACCTGAACCTCAAGGAGGGCACCAACACGATCGTCTACGCGTGGGGTTCGGCGGCAGACAAGAACCTCAAGCTGGCCGTCCAGACGATCAGCGGCCTGCACGGCAACCCCGGCGGCGTCCCCTCGGGTACCGGCGGTCTCGTGGACGACAGCCTGCCGCTGCCCCTCGTCGCCCTGACCGTGCTCGCCGCCGGCGGCGCGCTGGTCGCGGGCCGGCGGGTCGCCGTCGCCCGGCGGCGCTGACCGGCGGTCCCGGGCCCGGTTCTGCGCCGGGCCCGGGACCTCGTCCGGCTCCTGGTCCGTCCGCTGGTCCGTCCGCTGGTCCGTCCGCTGGTCCGTCCGCTGGTGCGAGGAGGGTCGTCCGTGCGTCGCTGGCTGCTCGTGCTCGTGGCGTGTGCCGTCGTCGCCGTCGGCGTCCCCACGGTCTGGTTCGCCACCCGGCCCGCGCCGGACGCCGGCCTGCCGGTGGCGAGTGTCGGCGTCCCGGCACCGACTGCGAGCGCGACACCCACCCGCGCGGCGGGCAACGAGAAGCTCCCGACGCTGACCGCCCGGCCCGCCACCCCACCGTCCGACTCCTCGACTCCGGCTCCGACCCGGATCCAGGTCCCCGCCGTCGGCATCGACGCGACGATCGCGCCCGTCGGCGTCGACGCCCGGGGGTTCATGGCCATCCCCCGCGAGGTGCGGCAGGTCGGCTGGTACCGGTACGGGCCCGCGCCCGGCGACCCGGCCGGCGCCGCGGTGATCGCCGGACACGTGGACACCAGGCAGCAGGGCGCGGGCGCGCTGTTCCTCCTGCGTGGGATCGACGTCGGTGACCGCATCACCGTCACCGTCGCCCGCCGGAACCTGCTGTACCGGGTCGTGGGCAAGCAGACGATCGTCAAGCAGCGCCTGCCCGTCGAGGAGCTGTTCGCCCGGGACGGCGCGCCCCGGCTCGTGATCATCACCTGCGGCGGGCCGTTCATCCCCGAGCTCTCCAGCTACCGCGACAACCTGGTCGTCGTCGCCGTCCCCGTGGCCGGCTCGCCATGATCGCCGGATGGTGGGAACTCCCGGGCGCAGATCCTCGTCATGCCAGCGGCAGGTCTAGGGTGGTCGGCGGTCCCGCCCGGTCGATGGAGACCGCTCGAGGGCGCGCGGAGGTGGCGGTGGAGCATGCGGTGAGCGGCGGGATCGCCGACCACCGGGAGCCGGACGACGGCGACGTCGGCCGGCTGTTCGCCGCCGGCGACGAACGAGCGCTCGCGTGGGCGTACGAGCGGTGGGCCGGCCTGGTGCACGGCATCGCCACCCGGTCGCTGGGCTCGTCCACCGACGCCGAGGACGTGACCCAGCAGGTCTTCGTCTCGGCCTGGACCGGCCGTGCCGGGTACCGCCCGGCGGACGGGCCGCTCCCGGCGTGGCTGGTCGGGATCACCCGGCACCGCATCGCCGACGCCTTCGCCCGGCGGCAGCGCGACGAGCGCGCCCGGGTGGCCGCGCTCGGCGTCGTCGAGGCCGCACCGGCGTCGACCGCGTTCGACCCGCACGCCGAGGACCGCGTCGTCCTGCTGGACGAGCTGGCACGGATCGGCGAGCCGCAGCGCGGCATCATGGAGCTGGCGTTCTTCCACGACATGACCCACGAGCAGATCTCGCAGCACACCGGCCTGCCGCTCGGCACGGTCAAGAGTCACATCCGCCGGACCCTGGTCCGGCTCCGGACCCGATTGGAGGTGGACGGTGCAGCACTCTGATCCCGACGTGCTCGCGCTCGTCGCCCTCGGCGAGCGGCCGCCGGCCGCCGACGCCGAGCACCTCCGCGAGTGCGACCAGTGCCGCGCGGACGTCGAGCAGCTCCGCGAGGTGGTCTCCGCCGTCCGGGTGGACGTTGCCGCCGGCCCCGCCGTCGCGCCCCCGGACCGGGTCTGGCAGGGCATCGCGGCGGCGACCGGCGTCCGCGCCGCACCACGCCCCGACGAGGTACGGGCCGCGGCGGCGGCGCAGCCGACCGCTCCGACGACGCAGGCGCCACCCCCGCCGGCCCCGCGTCGCGGGGTGGCGGATGATCTCGCCGCCCGGCGACGTCGCCGCCCGGGTCCCGGCGTCCGGATGCTGATCGGGGTCGCGGCGGCCGCCCTCGTCGTCGGTGCTGTCGGGGGCGTGGTGGGTTCGCGCCTGTTCGACGCAGCCGCCGCCCGCCGCACAGGGACCCGGCAACCAGCAGATCGTGTCCCAGGTCGACCTGAAGAACCTGCAGCCCGAGGTCACGGACGCGACCGGTTCGGCCGAGGTGGTGCGAACCGCGTCCGGCAATCGGCTGGTGGTCGACGTCTCGAAGCTGGAGCCGACACCGGGCCACTTCTACGAGGTCTGGCTCATCGACAACGGCATCAAGAAGATGGTGTCGCTGGGCATCCTCGACGGGTCGACCGGTCAGTTCGCCATCCCTGACGGTGTGGACGTCTCGACGTACCCGATCGTGGACATCTCGCTGCAGCAGCCGGGGAACCCCAAGCACTCCGGCGACAGCCTGCTGCGCGGTGTGATCAAGACCTGACGCCGGACGCCACCCGCGCCCCGAGCCGGGCCTCCTCCTACGCTGGAGCCGTGACCGCACCGCCGACGCCCTCCACCGCCTCCGCTGCGGCCGCGCCGGCGCCGGTGCGTCCCCTCGACGCCGTGCTCGGCGTCCTCGCCCGGCTGCTGACGCCGGTGCTGGTCGTCAACCTCGTCGCCCAGGTGCTCATCGTCGTCACGGGCGGCGTCGTGCGGCTGACCGGCTCCGGTCTCGGCTGCCCCACCTGGCCCCAGTGCGTGCCCGGCTCGTACACCCCGGTGGTGCAGCAGGCGCAGGGCTGGCACAAGGACATCGAGTTCGGCAACCGCATGCTCACCTTCGCCGTGGGGGCCGCCGCGGTCGCCGTCGTCGTCTGCGTGACCGCCTGGGTGGTCCGCACCGGGGCGCCGAAGCGGCTGCTGGCGTTCGCCGCGATCCCCGTGCTCGGCGTGATGCTGCAGGCCGTCGTCGGCGGCATCACCGTGCTGACCGATCTCGCGCCCGCAGCGGTCGCCGCGCACTTCCTCGTCTCGATGGTGCTGGTCGCGGCCTCGACGGTGCTCCTGCTGGCGCTGGCCCGGCCCGCGGCACCGGCGTCCGCCCGGGTCGAGGTCCGGGCCGTGGTGGGCGCGCTCGCGGTGGTGGCGGCCGTCGTCCTCGCGCTCGGCACCGTCGTCACCGGGTCGGGGCCGCACTCGGGGGACGCCGCCAAGCCGTCGCGGTTCGGCTTCGACCCGCGGACGGTCGCGTGGCTGCACGCCGACGCCGTCTGGCTGTTCGTCGGGCTGGTGCTCGCGCTGATCGTCGTCCTGCGGCTGGCCGACGCCGCGCCGCGCGCCCGGACCTGGGCCCGTTGGCTGCTCGTCGTCACGCTTCTGCAGGGCGCGATCGGATACACCCAGTACTTCACCGGGCTGCCGGGAGCGCTGGTCGCGGCGCACATGCTCGGGGCGAGCCTGCTGACGCTGACCGTGACGGGCGCGGTCGTCGCCGTCACGGGGACGCCGTGGCACGCCCTGGTCGCCGCCCGCACGACCTCGGTCGCGACCACCGCCGCCTGACCACGGCGGCCACGCGCCCGGATCAGAAGTGGATGAACGGATCCACGGCGACGGCGACGAACAGCACGGTCAGATACGTGATCGACAGGTGGAACAGCCGCATCGGCGCGAGCTTGCGGACGCCGGCCCGCGCGCGGCGCAGCAGCAGGTGCGCCTCGACGACGAGCCAGGCGCCGGTGCCGAGGGCGGCGACGGCGTAGACGGGGCCCGCGCCGCCGAGCGGGATCAGCAGCAGCGACCACAGCGCGGTGGCCCAGGCGTAGACGAGGATGCGGCGCGAGACCACCGTCGCGGACGCGACCACGGGGAGCATCGGCACACCGGCGCGGCTGTAGTCCTCGCGGAACTTCAACGACAGCGGCCAGTAGTGCGGCGGCGTCCAGAGGAAGATCACGCCGAAGAGCACGACCGCGGCCCACGACAGCGAGTCCGTCACCGCGGACCAGCCGATGAGCACGGGCATGCAGCCGGCGGCGCCGCCCCAGACGATGTTCTGCGGCGTCCGGCGCTTGAGGATCATCGTGTAGACCACGACGTAGAAGAGGATCGCGGCCAGCGCCAGCACGGCGGAGAGCACGTTGACCAGGGCGCCCAGCAGCCCGACCGCGGCCACACCGAGCGCCAGCCCGAACACCAGCGCCGCCCGCGGCGTCACCTCGCCCGTGACGAGCGGACGCCGCTCCGTCCGGTGCATGAGGACGTCGATGTCGCGGTCGAGGTAGCAGTTCAGCGTGTTGGCGCTCGCCGCCGCGAGGGTGCCGCCGAGGAGGGTCCACACGACCAGGCCCAGCGGCGGCAGCCCGCGGGCCGCGAAGATCATCGTCGGCACCGTGGTGACGAGCAGGAGCTCGATGATCCGCGGCTTGGTCAGCGCCACGAAGGCGGCGACCCTGCGCCGGGCCGGCACGTCGCGAGGAGACGGGGCCGGGCGCGCGGCGGCACCAGGTCGCGGGTCGACGGTGGTCACGGCGTCCTCGGGTACGACGGCGGGGAACGGCGCCAACTGTACGCCCGGGGCAGTCCGCGCCTGGCCGAGGCACCAGGGCACCAGCAGTTGCTTGTACGCCCGCGGGCGTCGACGCCCCGGCGAGGCACCCGGTACCGGCACGACGATCGGCGTGGCCTCCACCGGACGGTCAGGGGCCGGTCGAAGAGGCGTTCATCTGCGGGAAGGATAGGCTCGGATCACGGAATCGGGGCTGGTGTCGCGCTGCCCTACCTCAGGCCTGGCATGGTCTGTCGCGGCAGGGGGAACAGGCTGCCGTACCGCAGGTAAGACCGCCTGTACCGGACGGCGTCGAGGTCCCTGACCGGCCCGTCCGTCGTCGACGAGAGGACGCGAGGATTCCGTGACCGAAACCCGCCTTGGACTGGACCGACCTCGACCGCCGGGCGGTCGACAACGCTCGCGTGCTCGCGATGGACGCCGTCCAGGCGGCGGGCAGCGGACACCCGGGGACGGCGATGAGCCTGGCCCCGGTGGCCTACCTCCTCTACCACAAGCTGATGCGCCTCGATCCGTCGGACTCCCGCTGGCCGGGGCGCGACCGCTTCGTCCTCTCCTGCGGGCACACCAGCCTGACGCAGTACGTCCAGCTCTACCTGTCCGGCTACGACCTGCCGCTGGAGCAGCTCAAGCAGTACCGCAAGTGGGGATCGCTGACCCCCGGGCACCCCGAGGTCGAGCACACCGACGGGATCGAGGTCACCACCGGCCCGCTCGGCCAGGGCCTCGCCAACGCGGTGGGCATGGCGATGTCCGCCCGCCGCGAGCGCGGCCTGCTCGACCCCGACGCCGCGCCCGGGCAGGGCGTCTTCGACCACACCGTCTGGGTGATCGCCTCGGACGGTGACATCGAGGAGGGCGTCACGAGCGAGGCGTCCTCGCTCGCCGGCGTCCAGCAGCTCGGCAACCTCGTCGTGATCTACGACCAGAACCGCATCTCCATCGAGGACGACACCGCCGATCGCCCTCGGCGAGGACACGGCGAAGCGGTACGAGGCCTACGGCTGGCACGTGCAGACCGTCGACTGGACGGGCGGCGAGGGCCCGACGGCCGGCAAGGACGGGAAGTACACCGAGGACGTCCAGGCGCCTCTACGACGCGCTCGTCGCCGCGCGGGACGAGACGTCGCCGCCCGTCCCTGATCGTCCTCAAGACCGATCCTGGCCTGGCCGGCGCCGAACGCGCAGAACACCGGCAAGGCGCACGGCTCGGCGCTCGGCGAGGAGGAGGTCCGCAAGCCACCAAGCAGGTGCTCGGCTTCGACCCCGACCAGCACTTCGAGGTCGACGAGCAGGCCCTCGCCCGGGCCCGCGAGGTCGTCGAGCGGGGGCGGCAGCTGCACGCCGAGTGGGACGAGCGCTTCGCCAAGTGGAAGGCCGACAACCCGGACCGGTTCGAGCTCTGGGACCGGCTGCGCGAGCGGCGGCTCCCGGCAGGGTGGCAGGACAAGCTGCCGACCTTCGAGGCGGGCAAGGCCGTGGCGAGCCGCAAGGCGAGCAGCGACGTGCTCAACGCGCTCAAGGACGTGCTGCCCGAGCTGTGGGGCGGCTCGGCCGACCTCGCCGAGAGCAACAACACGACGATGGAGGGCGAGCCCTCGTTCCTGCCGACCACGATCGACACGAAGCTGTGGGGCCAGGGCAACCCCTACGGGCGCATCCTGCACTTCGGCATCCGCGAGCACGCCATGGGCTCGATCATGAACGGCATCGCGCTGCACGGCGGGCTGCGGGTCTACGGCGGCACGTTCCTGGTGTTCAGCGACTACATGCGGCCCGCCGTCCGGCTCGCCGCCATCCAGAAGCTGCCCGTCACCTACGTCTGGACGCACGACTCCATCGGCCTCGGCGAGGACGGCCCGACGCACCAGCCGGTCGAGCACCTCGCGGCGCTGCGGGCCATCCCGAACCTCGACGTCGTCCGCCCCGCGGACGCCAACGAGACGGCCTGGGCCTGGCGGACCGATGCTCGAGCACACCGACCGCCCGCCGGGCTCTGCCTCTCAGCCGTCAGAACCTGCCCACGTTCGACCGCTCCCCCGCCGGCGGCTTCGCCCCGGCCGACGGCGTCGCCAAGGGCGCCTACGTCCTGCAGGAGGCGGACGGCGGCGAGCCGCAGGTGATCCTCGTCGCGACCGGCTCGGAGGTGCAGATCGCCGTCGCCGCCCGCGAGGTGCTGCAGGGCGAGGGCATCCCCACCCGCGTGGTGTCGATGCCGTGCTGGGAGTGGTTCTTCGCGCAGGACCAGGCGTACCGCGACTCCGTCTTCCCGCCCTCGGTCCGCGCCCGGGTCTCGGTCGAGGCGGGCGTGGCGCAGGGTTGGCGCGAGATCGTCGGGGACGCCGGCCGCTGCGTCTCCCTCGAGCACTTCGGGGCCTCCGCGGACTACCAGAAGCTCTACGAGGAGTTCGGCTTCACCAAGGAGCATGTCGTGGCCGCCGCCAAGGAGAGCCTCTCCGCCGCCGGCGGGGCCTGATTCCCCCTGATGATTCCGCAGCAAGAAAGGTTGAGCATCATGACCGACGCACTCGCCCGGCTCTCCGAGTTCGGGGTCTCCATCTGGCTCGACGACCTGTCCCGCGAACTGCTGGCCGGCGGTGAGCTGCAGAAGCTCATCGACGAACGCCACATCGTCGGCGTCACGACGAACCCGACGATCTTCGCCAGCGCGCTGGCCAAGGGCGACCGCTACGAGGACCAGGTGCGCGGACTCGCCGCGCGCGGCGCGGACGTCGACACGACGGTCTTCGAGATCACGACGGACGACGTCCGGAGCGGCTGCGACGTCTTCCGCCCGGTCTACGACGCCACGAACCACGTCGACGGCCGGGTCTCGATCGAGGTCGACCCGCGGCTGGCGCGCGACACCGGACGGACGATCGAGGCGGCGCGCTCGCTGTGGTCGACCGTCGACCGCCCGAACGCGATGGTCAAGATCCCGGCCACGGTCGAGGGGCTGCCCGCCATCACGCAGGCGATCAGCGAGGGGATCAGCATCAACGTCACGCTGATCTTCAGCCTCGAGCGCTACCGGGCCGTCATGAACGCCTTCCTCACCGGCCTGGAGCAGGCCCGCGAGAAGGGCACGGACATCTCCACCATCGCGTCCGTCGCCTCCTTCTTCGTCTCCCGCGTCGACACGGAGATCGACAAGCGGCTCGACGCCATGGGCAGCGACGAGGCCAAGGAGTTGCGCGGCAAGGCGGGCATCGCCAACGCGCGCCTGGCCTACCAGGCGTACGAGGAGGTCATCAGCAGCCAGCGGTGGCGGACGCTGGTGGACGCCGGTGCGCGGGTCCAGCGCCCGCTGTGGGCCTCGACCGGCGTCAAGGACCCGGCCTACCCCGACACCATGTACGTCACCGAGCTCATCGCGCCGGACACCGTCGAACACGATGCCGAGCAAGACGCTCGACGCGGTCGCGGACCACGGCGAGATCACCGGCGAGAGCATCCGCGGGCGCTACGACGAGGCGAAGGACGTGCTCGACCGGCTCGAGCGGCTCGGGGTCTCCTACACCGAGGTCACCGAGCTGCTCGAGCGCGAGGGCGTCGACAAGTTCGACAAGTCCTGGGCCGAGCTCCTCCAGACCGTCACCGACGAGCTCGACCGCGCGAAGGCGCACGCCGAGGGGGCCGAGCAGTGACGTCGGACGCCACGACCGGCTGGACCTCGGGGTCGGTGCTCGAGGTCGCGGCGGGCGGCGCGGCGGCCGACGCCGTCGCCGCCCAGGTGCCTCGGCTCGTCGCCGACGGGGTCGCGAGCGCGATCAGCCGGCAGGACGCCACGCTCTGGGGCGAGGCCGCCCGGTCCGAGGCGTCCATCCGGCTGTCGTGGGTCGGGCTCGCGGAGGGCTCGCGCGACCTGCCGGGCCGGATCGAGTCCCTGCGGCAGGAACTGGCCGCCGAGGGCGTCGACCGCGTGGTGCTCGCGGGCATGGGCGGCTCCTCGCTCGCGCCGGAGGTCATCACCCGCACCGCCGGCGTCCCGCTCGTCGTGCTCGACGGCACCGACCCCGAGCAGGTGCGCAGCGCGCTGGCCGAGGGGCTCGAGCGCACCGTGCTCGTCGTCTCGAGCAAGTCCGGCGGCACGCTGGAGACCGACAGCCAGCGCCGCACGTTCGAGGCGGCGTTCCGGGACGCCGGCATCGACCCGGCGCGCCGCATCGTCGTCGTGACCGACCCCGGGTCGCCGCTGGAGAAGACGGCCGCGGACGCCGGCTACCGGGCGGTGTTCGCCGCGGACCCGCACGTCGGCGGCCGCTACTCCGCGCTGACGGCGTTCGGGCTCGTGCCCAGCGGGCTGGCCGGTGCCGACGTCAGCCGGCTCCTCGACGAGGCCGCGGAGGTCTCGGACCTGCTCAGCGCCGACGACGAGGGCAACCCCGGGCTCGTCCTCGGCGCCGCCCTCGGCGGCACCACCCCCTTGCGCGACAAGATCGTGTTCTCCGACGAGGGCTCGGGCATCCCCGGGTTCGGGGACTGGGCGGAGCAGCTCATCGCCGAGTCCACCGGCAAGGAGGGCAAGGGCCTGCTGCCCGTCGTCACCGAGGGCCCGCAGGCACCCGAGGTCACCGGCGGCGCGGACGACGTCCTCGTCGTCCACCTCGTCGCGCCGGACGACGAGGAGACGGAGGCGCCCGCGGACGGCGTCGCCGTCGCCGGTCCGCTCGGTGCGCAGCTCCTGCTCTGGGAGTACGCCGTCGCCGTCGCCGGCCGGCTCGTCGGGATCAATCCCTTCGACCAGCCGGACGTCGAGAGCGCCAAGGCGGCCGCCCGGGGCCTGCTCGACAAGCAGCCCGAGCCGACGTCCGCCCGACCTCGTCGACGGCGTCGTCGAGATCCGCGGGACACCCGGCCTGCTCGGCGACGCCCGCTCCCTCGAGGACGCGGTCGCGGCTCTGCTGGCTACCGTCGGCCCGCATGGGTATCTGGCCGTCATGGCGTACCTCGACCGCGAGCACGACGCCGCGCTGGCCGGCGTCCGCGCACCGCTCGCCCGCCGCCTCGGGCGCCCGGTGACGTTCGGCTGGGGGCCGCGGTTCCTGCACTCCACCGGTCAGTACCACAAGGGCGGGCCCGCGATCGGCAGCTACCTGCAGATCACGGCCGACAGCGCCGAGGATCTGAGCGTGCCCGACCGGCCGTTCACGTTCGGGCAGCTGATCGCCGCCCAGGCGGCCGGCGACGCCCAGGTGCTCGCCGACCACGATCGGCCCGTGCTGCGCCTTCACCTCCGCAACCGCGCCCAGGGCCTGGAGCGACTGGAACAGGTCCTCGGCACGTCGTGACAGGCAGTTCTGACGAAGGAGCTGGACAGGAAGTGACTCCGACGAACCCGTGGCAGACCTCGACCCCCAACCCGCTGCGGGACGAGCGCGACAAGCGCCTCCCCCGCATCGCCGGCCCCTGCGGTCTGGTGATCTTCGGGGTCACGGGCGACCTGTCCCGCAAGAAGCTCATGCCCGCCGTCTACGACCTCGCGAACCGCGGGCTCCTGCCGCCCGGCTTCGCGCTGGTCGGCTTCGCCCGCCGCGACTGGGCCAACCAGGACTTCAACCAGGTCGTCTACGACGCCGTCCGGCAGCACGCCCGCACGCCGTTCCGGGAGTCGGTCTGGCGCCAGCTCTCCGAGGGCATCCGCTTCGTGCCGGGTGACTTCTCCGACGACGACGCCTTCGACGAGCTCGCCAAGACGGTCCACGAGCTGGACCAGACGCGCGGCACGGGCGGCAACCACGCCTTCTACATGTCGATCCCGCCGAAGTTCTTCGACGTGGTCGTCAAGCAGCTGGCACGCTCCGGGCTGTCGAACCAGGACGGCGACCAGTGGCGGCGGATCGTCATCGAGAAGCCCTTCGGGCACGACCTGAAGTCGGCGCGCGAGCTGAACCAGGTCGTCGAGTCGGTCTTCCCGGCGGACTCGGTCTTCCGGATCGACCACTACCTGGGCAAGGAGACGGTCCAGAACCTGCTGGCGCTCCGCTTCGCGAACCAGATGTTCGAGCCGGTCTGGAACGCGAACTACGTCGACCACGTGCAGATCACGATGGCCGAGGACATCGGCATCGGCGGCCGTGCCGGCTACTACGACGGCATCGGCGCGGCGCGCGACGTCATCCAGAACCACCTCCTGCAGCTGCTCGCCCTCACCGCGATGGAGGAGCCGGTCTCCTTCGACGCCAAGGACCTGCGCGGGGAGAAGGAGAAGGTGCTCAGCGCGGTCCGGCTGCCCGCGGACCTCGCCGCGCACACCGCCCGAGGTCAGTACGGCAAGGGCTGGCAGGGCAGCCAGCCGGTGATCGGCTACCTGCAGGAGGAGGGCATCTCGCACCGACTCCACCACCGAGACGTACGCCGCCGTCAAGCTCGACATCGACACCCGGCGCTGGGCGGGCGTCCCGTTCTACCTGCGGACCGGGAAGCGGCTGGGCCGGCGGGTCACCGAGATCGCCGTCGTGTTCAAGCGGGCGCCGCACCTGCCGTTCGAACGGACGGCGACCGAGGAGCTCGGCGAGAACGCGATCGTCATCCGGGTGCAGCCCGACGAGGGCGTGACCATGCGGTTCGGCTCGAAGGTGCCGGGCACGCAGATGGAGGTCCGCGACGTCACGATGGACTTCGGCTACGGCAACGCCTTCACCGAGTCCAGCCCCGAGGCGTACGAGCGGCTCATCCTCGACGTGCTGCTGGGCGACCCGCCGCTCTTCCCCCGGCACGAGGAGGTCGAGCTCTCCTGGCAGATCCTCGACCCGATCGAGGAGTTCTGGACCACGCAGGGGCAGCCCGAGGAGTACCAGTCCGGGACGTGGGGCCCCGCGTCCGCGGACGCGATGATGGCCCGCGACGGCCGGGTCTGGAGGCGTCCGTGATCATCGATCTCCCCGACACCGACACGGGGGCCCTGGCGCGCAAGCTCGTGGACCTGCGCGAGTCCGGCGGCGCCGTCGCTCTCGGCCGCGTCCTCACGCTGATCATCGTCACGGACGACGGCCCGGCCGAGGAGCAGATCCGCGCCGCGAACGACGCCAGCCGCGAGCACCCCTGCCGCATCATCGCGGTCGTCCGGGGGAACCGGCGCGGCACGTCGCGGCTCGACGCCCAGGTGCGGGTCGGCGGCGACGCCGGTGCCAGCGAGGTTCTCGTGCTGCGCCTCTGGGGTCCGCTCGTCGACCACGGCGACAGTGTCATCGTCCCGTTCCTCCTGCCCGACGCGCCCGTCGTGGCCTGGTGGCCGGGGACGCCGCCGGACCGCCCGTCCGAGGACCCGATCGGGCGGATGGCGCAGCGCCGGATCACCGACGCCGCGGCGACCAGCAATCCGATGAAGGCGCTCGAGCGCAGCGCGCGGTGGCACGTGCCGGGCGACACGGACCTCGCGTGGAGCCGCATCACCCTCTGGCGCGGCCTGCTGGCGGCGGCGTTCGACCAGCCCCCGCACGACGTCGTGACCCTGGGGACGGTCACGGGCGGCAGCGACAGCCCCAGCGCCGAGCTCATGGCGGCGTGGATCGGGCTGACCCTGCGCTGCCCCGTCACCCGCTCGCGGACGCAGCCCGGCAGCGGGCTGATCAGCGTCGTCCTGGAGCGCGAGTCCGGCCCGGTGGAGCTGGTGCGGCCCGAGGGCAGCGTCGCCACGCTCACCCAGCCCGGCCAGCCCGAGCGGCGCGTCTCCCTGCCGCCGCGCTCGGACCGCGACTGCCTCGCCGAGGAGCTCCGCCGGCTCGACCCGGACGAGATCTACGCCGAGGTGCTCACCGAGGGCCTCAAGCTGCTCCACGACAAGGGGGCGACGAAGCAGAGCCGCACCTCGACCAGCGGGAAGCCGGCCAAGCGGACGGTCACCGACTCGCCCTCGCCCGTCGCCAACGACGAGCCTGGGCCACCACCCTCGCCCACCGCGCCGGCAGGCTCGTGAGCGCGCCGGCCACCGTGGTCGTCCACGCCGACGCCGCGCTGCTCGCCGAGGCGGCCGCGGCCCGGCTGGTCACGCGCCTCGTCGACGCCCAGGCGACGCGCGGGCGCGCGCACGTGGTCGTCACCGGCGGAGGCGTCGGCACGGCCACGCTCAAGGCGCTCGCGAACACGCCCGCGCGGGACGCCGTCGACTGGAGTGCCGTCGACGTCTGGTGGGGCGACGAGCGGTTTCTGCCCGCAGGCGATCCGGACCGGAACGAGACGCAGGCCCGCGACGCGCTGCTCGACCACGTGCCGCTCGACCCGGCGCGCGTGCACCCGATGCCGGCACTGGGCGAGCCGTGGGGCGACGACGTGGACGCGGCGGCCGCCGCCTACGCCGACGAGCTGCGTGCGGCGGCCCGGCCGGAGGAGCGGCTCGGCGTGCCGACGTTCGACGTCGTGATGCTGGGCGTCGGCCCCGACGGGCACGTGGCGTCGCTGTTCCCGGAGCATCCGGCGCTGCACGAGGCCGACCGGACCGTCGTGGGCGTCCGCGGGTCACCGAAGCCGCCGCCGGTGCGGATCTCCCTGACGATGCCGGTGATCCGGAGCGCCGGCGAGGTGTGGCTGCTGGCGGCAGGCGCGGAGAAGGCCACGGCAGTCGCGCTCGCGCTCTCGGGCGCCGGCGAGGTCGCCGTCCCGGCCGCCGGGGCGCAGGGTCAGCGGGCGACCCTGTGGCTGCTCGACCGCAGTGCCGCCGCCAAGGTCCCCCCGGGCCTGACCCGGATCTCCTCCCCCTGAGGCGTCACTGCTCACCGGCCTCCGGCGTGAACGGCGTGGCGCCGACCGCCTCCGTGACGAACGCTTCGGCGCGGGCGACGTCGAGGCCCGCCGCCGTCAGCGGACCGTCGCCGCCTTCGATCTCAGCGAGGGCGAGCAGGATGTGCTCGGTGCCGACGAAGGTGTGCCCGAGCCGGGCGGAGTGCGCGAAGGTGAGCTGCAGGACCTCCTTCGCCCGTGCGTCGAAGGGAATGAGAGCCGGCAGGTCCGGCCGGGCGGCCGGCAGTCGCCCCCTCGCGACCTCCCGGAGGGGCTCGAGCTCGATCCTCTGGTCCACGAGCGCGAGCGCCGCCACACCCCGGGGGTCGCCGAGCAGGCCGAGCAGCAGATGCTCTGGAACGATCTCCGGATTCGCCGCCGCACGCGCCTCGTTCTGCGCCGCGACGACCACGTTCCTCGCCCGGGCGGTGAACGAGCCGAAGTCCATCTTGGCGTCAGCGCCGGAGCCCTGCCCCGGCCTGGGCACGAAACGCTTCTGCGCCGCCTGCTTGCTGACCCCCATGCTGCGGCCGATCTCCGTCCAGGACGCGCCCGACCTGCGGGCCTGATCGACGAAGTGACCGATGAGGTGGTCCGCGACGTCGCCGAGATAGTCGGCGGCGAGCACGGCGCTGGTCAGCTGGTCGAGCGGGCTGGGGCTCGCCTTCCGGATGCCGTCGATGAGTTCGTCGAGACGGACCGTGAGGTGAGGTTGGGTCTCCATGCGTCAACAGTAGGTTGACGGTCCTCGCGCGTCAACTACCGGTTGACGCTCCATCGAGTCTCCGGACCAGACCCTCGCGGACCTGCGGCCACTCCTCGTCGAGGATCGAGAAGAAGGCGGCGTCGCGCAGGCCGGCGTCCGCAGCGGGGTTGAAACGCCGCAGGACGCCGTCGAAGTGCGCGCCGAGCCGTTCGATGGCGGCCCGCGACCGGGCGTTCCGCGCGTCGGTCTTCAGCGTCACGCGCTGGACCCGCCAGACCTCGAACGCGTGCCGCAGCATGAGGTACTTCGCCTCGGTGTTCACCGGCGTCCGCTGGGCGGACGGCGCCAGCCAGGTGGCGCCGATCTCGGCGACCACGGGCACGCCGGGCGGCCGGTCGTCCACCGGCCAGTACTGGAGGTCGAGGAAGCGCGTGGAGCCCACGACCTCACCGGTGCCGGCGAGCACCGTGGAGAACGGACGGGACCACCCGCGCGCCTCCTCCTCGAGGGCGTCCTCGACGTACGCCCGCGCGTCGTCCACGCCGTCCGGCACCCGGGTGAGCGCGAAACTCGACCGGTCCCTCGCGGCCGCCGCGGCGAGGCCGGCAGCGTGCTCGAACCCGAGTGGTTCCAGCCGGACGTGGCGCCCGGCGAGCACGGCGGGCGCCGGCCCGATCACCGGATGAGCTTGCGCGCCCGCAGCGACTCGAGTGCCTCCTGGAGGATGGCCTCGCCGTCGGCGTCGCTGCGCCGCTCCTTCACATAGGCCAGGTGCGTCTTGTACGGCTCGTTCCGCGGAGCGGACGGGGGGTTCCGGGCGTCCTGACCGGCGGGGAAGCCGCAGCGCGGGCAGTCCCAGAGCTCCGGCGGCTGCGCGCCGGCCTCCTCCGAGAAGCTGGGCCGGGTCTCGTGCCCGTTGGCGCACCAGTACGAGATCTGCAGCCGCGGAGCACTGTCGCCGCGCTCGGCCTCCCCCATGGGTCCGGCACCTACGCGACTACCCCGGATCGCATTACCACTCGCCACCGGTCGGTCCTCCCGTGCTCGTCGAAGATCAGGCTCAGAGGGTCAGCTGTGCTGGCATCGTGCGGCAGTAGAACGTCAGAACTGCGACGAGAACCTCTCCAGGATGCCGAGCAGCACGATCGCCGCCGCCCAGAGCAGGGCGACCGCGACGGTGAAGCGGTTGAGGTTCCGCTCGGCCACGCCGGAGCTGCCCATGCTCGAGGTCGCGCCGCCGCCGAACATGTCCGACAGGCCTCCGCCGCGACCCTTGTGGAGCAGGATCAGCACGGTGAGGAACAGGCTGGTCAGCACCAGCAGGACCTGCAGGGTGATGCGGATGGCGGTCACGATTTCCTCGGGTGGTCGGTCTGGCTTCAGGATCGTGGGACGCGACAGGCTCCGGCGTCCGTGTCGACAGCCTAAGCGATCCGCGGCCGAGCTTTGGCCGCCCGGCCACGACCACTGCAGCAAAAACCTCGTCCCCCGCCGGGTGGAACGGGGAGGTTCCCGACAGAGGTCGCCCGGGGAGCTCAGGCGGTCACGTGCTGACGGAACCGGACGATCGACGCGAACTCGGCGGGGTCGATGCTCGCGCCGCCCACGAGGGCGCCGTCGATGTCGGGCTGGGCCATGATCGCTGCCACGTTGGCTGCCTTCACCGAGCCGCCGTAGAGCACGCGGGTGGCGTCCGCGCGGGCTGCCCCGTAGAGGTCGCTCAGCGTGCCCCGGATCGCCGCGCACACCTCCTGGGCGTCCTGCGGGGTCGCGACCTCGCCGGTGCCGATCGCCCAGACGGGCTCGTAGGCGACGACGAGCCGCTCCGCTGCCTGCGCCGTCACCCCGTCAAGGGCCGTCCGGAGCTGGTTGACGCAGTGTGTGACGTGGCCGTCGGCACGCCGGACGTCGAGCAGTTCGCCGATGCAGAGGATCGGGGTCAGCCCATGCCGGTGCGCCGCCTTCACCTTCGCGTTGACCACCACGTCGTCCTCGCCGTGGTACTGGCGCCGCTCGCTGTGACCGACCGCGACATAGGTGCAGCCGAGCTTGGCGAGGAAGGCACCCGAGATCTCCCCGGTGTAGGCGCCGACGTCGTGCTGCGAGAGGTCCTGCGCGCCGAACCGAAAGCCGAGCTTGTCGCCGTCGACGAGCGTCTGCACCGAACGGATGTCGGTGAACGGCGGCAGCACCGCCACCTCGACCGCCTCGTAGTCGTGCTTGGCGTCCTCGAGCGTCCAGGCGAGCTTCTGCACGAAGTGCGTGGCCTGCTGGTGGTCCAGGTTCATCTTCCAGTTGCCCGCCATGAGCGGGATGCGCGCCATCGCTCAGCCCTCCAGCACCGCGATACCCGGGAGGGTCTTGCCCTCGAGGAACTCCAGCGAGGCTCCGCCACCGGTGGAGATGTGCCCGAACGCCTTCTCGTCGAAGCCGAGGCGCCGGACGGCGGCTGCCGAGTCGCCTCCGCCGACGACGGTCAACCCGTCCACGTGCGTGAGCGCCTCGGCGACGGCCCGGGTGCCCGCGCTGAAGGCCTCGAACTCGAACACGCCCATCGGCCCGTTCCAGAACACCGTCCGGGCATCGCTCAGCTTCGCGGCGAACAGCGTCGCCGACTGCGGGCCGATGTCCAGGCCCATCCGGCCGGCCGGCATCGCGTCCGCGGGCACGAGGTCGTGCGCGGCGTCCGCGGCGAAGGCGTCGGCGACGACGACGTCGACCGGCAGCACGACCTCGACGCCGCGCTGCTGCGCGCTCTCGAGGTAGCCCCGGACCGTGTCGATCTGGTCGTCCTCGAGCAGGCTCGACCCGACCTCGTGGCCCTGCGCCGCGAGGAAGGTGAAGACCATGCCGCCGCCGATGAGCAGGCGGTCCGCGACGTTCAGCAGGTTCTCGATGACGCCGAGCTTGTCGGAGACCTTCGACCCGCCGAGGACGACGGCGAACGGCCGCTCGGGGTCGACGGTGAGCCGGCGCAGGACCTCGACCTCCGCCAGCACCAGTCCGCCCGCGGCGTGCGGGAGGAGCTCGGCCACGTCGTAGACGCTCGCCTGCTTGCGGTGCACGACGCCGAAGCCGTCGGAGACGTAGGCGTCGGCCAACGCCGCGAGCTGCTCGGCGAAGGCCCGCCGCTCGGCGTCGTCCTTGCTGGTCTCGGCCGCGTTGAAGCGGAGGTTCTCCAGCAGCGCGACGTCTCCGTCCGCGAGCTCCGGAACGAGCCCCTGGGCGGAGGGCCCGACCGTGTCGACGGCGAAGCGCACCTCGCGTCCGAGGAGCTCGCTGAGCCGGGCGGCGACCGGGCGCAGGGTGTAACGCTCCTCCGGCACGCCCTTCGGGCGGCCGAGGTGGGCGACGACGATCACGCGGGCGCCGGCATCCGCGAGACGCGTGATCGTGGGCACGGACGCACGGATGCGGCCGTCGTCCGTGATGGTCGTCCCGTCGAGGGGGACGTTGAGGTCGCTGCGGACGAGCACGCGCTTGCCGCGCAGGTCGCCCAGGTCGTCGATCGTCTTCATCGCCTTCAGGCTCCAGGATGCCGCGGGAGGTCGACCCGCGACGCTGTGCACTGAGTCGCGTCGCGACTCAGTGCACAGCGTCCGGGGCGGACCCGGTGGCCGACGTCGGGTGGGGTGGAGGTCGGGTGGGTCGAGGGTCTCAGAGCGAGGAACCGACGAGAGCGGTGAGGTCCACGAGGCGGTTCGAGTAGCCCCACTCGTTGTCGTACCAACCCACGATCTTGACCTGGTCGCCCTGGGCCACGGTGAGACCCGCGTCGAAGGTGCAGGACGCCGGGGACGTGACGATGTCCGTGGAGACGATCGCGTCCTCGGTGTACTCCAGGTAGCCCTTGAGGGAGCCCTCGGCGGCGCGCTTGAAGGCGGCGTTGACCTCGTCCTTGGTGACCTCACGCTCGAGCTGCACGGTGAGGTCGGTCGCCGAGCCGGTCGGCACCGGGACGCGCATGGCGAAACCGTCGAGCTTGCCCTTGAGCTCGGGGATGACCAGGGAGATCGCCTTCGCGGCGCCGGTCGTCGTCGGGATGATGTTGATGGCGGCGGCCCGGGCGCGGCGCAGGTCCTTGTGCGGGAAGTCGAGGATGACCTGGTCGTTCGTGTAGGCGTGGATCGTCGTCATGAGGCCCTTGACGATCCCGAACTCCTCCACCAGCACCTTCGCCATGGGCGCGAGGCAGTTCGTCGTGCACGAGGCGTTGGAGATGATGTCGTGGGCGCCCGAGTCGTACTGACGCTCGTTGATGCCCATGACGACGGTGATGTCCTCGTTCTTCGCCGGGGCCGAGATGATCACCTTGCGGGCACCGGCGTCGAGGTGGGCGCGGGCCTTGGTCGCGTCGGTGAAGTGGCCGGTCGACTCGATGACGACGTCGGCGCCGAGCTCCTTCCACGGCAGGGCCGAGGGGTCGCGCTCGGCGAGCACCTTGAAGCTGTTGCCGCCGACGGTGATGCTGTCGTTGCCGGTCACGACGTCCTGGCCGAGACGGCCGAGGATCGAGTCGTACTTCAGCAGGTGCGCGAGGGTCGTGATGTCGGTGAGGTCGTTGACGCCGACGACCTCGACGTCGGCGCCCGACGCGAGCAGGGCGCGGTAGTAATTGCGGCCGATGCGGCCGAAGCCGTTGATGCCGACTCGAACTGTCACTGCACAGCCTCCAGCTGGCGAAGGGCGCGCCGGGGCCGGCCCGACGCAGAACGCGATGGATTCCGCTGACGTACCCCGTCGTACCTCGCCACCACCCTAGGGGCTACCGCGGGGTAGCCCGAAACACACCCGTTACCCGACCCGTCTCCCCTCACCGGCAGGCGGCCGGCGGACCGTGGCGGAGCGGGGTCAGGCGTCCAGCATGTCCGGGGTCAGGTTCACCTCGGTGTTGGGGACGCCGACCTCGACCGCCCGCTTGTCCGCCATCGCCAGCAGCCGGCGGATCCGGCCGGCGACCGCGTCCTTCGTCATCGGCGGGTCGGCCAGCTGGCCGAGCTCCTCGAGGCTCGCCTGCTTGTGCTTGAGGCGCAGCTCGCCGGCCTGCCGCAGGTGCTCCGGGATGTCGTCGCCGAGGATCTCCATCGCGCGCTCGACCCGGCTGCCGGCCGCCACCGCCGCGCGCGCCGACCGGCGCAGGTTCGCGTCGTCGAAGTTGGCGAGCCGGTTGGCGGTGGCCCGGACCTCGCGGCGCATCCGCCGCTCCTCCCAGGCGAGCACGGTGTCGTGCGCGCCGAGGCGGGTGAGCATCGCGCCGATGGTGTCGCCGTCACGGATGACGACCCGGTCGACGCCGCGGACGTCCCGGGCCTTCGAGGCGATGCCGAGTCGCCGTGCCGCGCCGACGAGCGCGAGCGCCGCCTCCGGCCCCGGGCAGGTGACCTCGAGCGACGAGGACCGCCCGGGCTCGGTGAGCGAGCCGTGTGCGAGGAAGGCACCACGCCACGCGGCCTCGGCATCACAGGTGGCACCGGAGACGACCTGCGGCGGCAGACCGCGGACGGGGCGGCCGCGGCCGTCCAGGAGCCCGGTCTGCCGGGCGAGGGACTCGCCCTCACGCACGACCCGGACCACGTAGCGGCTGGCGCGGCGCAGACCGCCGGGCGCGAGCACGACGATGTCGCTGGAGTGGCCGAAGACCTCGGCGATGTCACGACGCAGCCGGCGCGCGGCGGCGGCGGCGTCGAGCTCGGCCTCGACGACGATCCGGCCACCCACGATGTGCAGGCCTCCGGCGAAGCGGAGCATCGCCGAGACCTCGGCCTTCCGGCAGCACGGCTTCGTCACCTGCAGGCGGCTCAGCTCGTCCTTCACCAATGCCGTCAGCGCCATGGCGGACATCCTGCCATCGGCGGCAGGGTCCGCGTGCACCCCTGCCGACACTGCCCGGCCGTCCGATGTCGGGGGCATCCGCCGAACGGTCAGCGAGGGCCGTATCGGCGCGTCGTGACGGCGTGTCGGGGCGTTGTCGACGGTCATGCGAGTTCGAAGACCTCTCGGTAGGCGGCGGCGAGCAGCTGCGGGTCGTGCCGGGCGCTGCCGTCGGCGTCCCGCACGCGCCGGACGACGAGGGAGGCGCCGATGGCCCCGGCGGCCTCGGTGAGGCGGGTCTCGTCGTCCACCACGCTCGGGTCGGCGAGGACGACGTCCACCCGGAACTTGGGTGCGTGCTCGGCGAGCACCTCGAGGTAGGTGGACGCGGCGAACCCCTCGGTCTCGCCGTGCTGGGCGTCGAGGTTGAGCGTGACGCAGCGCCGAGCCCGGGTCCCGTGCAGGGCACCGACGAGGTCCGGCACGAACAGGTGCGGCAGCACGCTCGTGAACCACGACCCCGGACCCAGCACCACCCAGTCGGCCTCCTCGACGGCGGCGACCGCGGGCGCGCACGCGGGCGGGTGCTCGGGGATGAGCCGGACGCCGACGACGCGGCCCGGCGTCGTCGCGACCGCGACCTGGCCGCGCACCGTGCTGAGGTCGTGCGGGCGGCTCGGGTCGATGCCCTCGACGACCGCTTCGATGTCGAGCGGCACGGACGCCATCGGGAGCACCCGACCCTGGGCGCCGAGCAGCCGCCCGACCATGTCCAGCCCCGCGACCGGATCCCCGAGGAGCTCCCACAGCGTGACGATCAGCAGGTTGCCCATCGCGTGGTTGTGGAGCGTCCCGGCGCTGGCGAACCGGTGCTGCAGGACGTCGCGCCAGAGCCGCCCCCACTCGCCGTCGTCGCAGAGCGCGGAGAGCGCCATCCGCAGGTCGCCCGGCGGCAGCACGCCGAACTCGCGGCGCAGCCGGCCCGACGAGCCGCCGTCGTCCGCGACCGTGACGACGGCGGTGAGCTGTGCCGTGACCCGGCGGAGCGCGGCGAGCGAGGCGGCGAGGCCGTGCCCCCCGCCGAGAGCGACGACGGCGGGGTCGGCGGAAGCGTTCATTCGCGGCCCAGGTCGCGGTGCACCGCGGTGGCGGCGACGCCGCGCTCGCGCAGCATGGCGGCGAGCTGCTCGCTCATCGCCACCGACCGGTGCTTGCCGCCGGTGCAGCCGACCGCCATCGTCGCGTACCGCTTCTTCTCCTTGACGTACCCCTCGAGCACGGGCTCGAGGGCACGGACGTACGCGTCGAGGAAGGGCTCGGCGCCGGGCTGGCCGAGCACGTACGCGCGCACGTCGGGGTCGAGACCGGTGTGCGGTCGCAGGTCGGGCACCCAGAACGGGTTGGGCAGGAAGCGGACGTCGGCGACGTGGTCGGCGTCCAGCGGCAGGCCGTACTTGAACCCGAAGCTCACGACGCTGACCCGCAGCGCCGGCGCACGCTCGTCGCTGAAGATGTCGCTGACGCTGTGGGCCAGCTGGTGCACGTTGAGGAACGAGGTGTCGATGACGGTGTCCGCGAACGAGCGCAGGTCGTCCAGCGCCTTGCGCTCGCGGATGATGCCGTCGAGCAGCCGGCCCTCACCCTGCAGCGGGTGCGGCCTCCGCACCGACTCGAAGCGCCGGACCAGCGCCTCGTCGATGGCGTCGAGGAACAGGACGCGGTGCTCGACGCCGCGCTCCTGCAGGTCGTTCAGGGCGTGGCGGAGCGCGGCGAAGAACGAGCGGCCGCGGACGTCGACGGCGACGGCCAGGCGCGGCACGTCGCGCCCCGGCGTCGTCGTGAGCTCGAGCAGGCTCTCGATGAGCTGCGGCGGCAGGTTGTCGACGACGTACCAGCCGAGGTCCTCGAGGACCTTGGCCGCGGTCGACCGTCCGGCGCCGGACATGCCCGTGATGATCAGCAGCTCCGTCGGGCCGTGATGCCCGAGCTGCATGCCGAGCTGGATGGGACCGGTGTCAGGAGCGGGGGGAATCCCCGCTCCGCTCGTCGCCGTCACCTGAGCACTCCCTGATCGCTGCCGCCGGGTCACTCGATGATTTCACCTGTGGCCGTGTCCACGGCGGGTTCCGGCGTTTGTGTGGCGAGCGCGCCGACGACGGCCTGGGCGAGGGCCGGGCCGATGCCCTGCACGCTGGCGATCTCCTCGGCGCTGGCCGCGCGCAGCCGCTTGACCGAGCCGAACGCCCGGAGCAGCGCCTTCTGCCGTGCCGGGCCGAGGCCCGGGACCTCGTCGAGCACGCTCGTCGTCATCGCCTTGCTGCGGCGCTGGCGGTGGTGGGTGATCGCGAACCGGTGCGCCTCGTCGCGCACCCGCTGCAGCAGGTAGAGGCCCTCGCTGGTGCGGGGCAGGACGACGGGGTGGTCGTCGTCGGGGAGCCACACCTCCTCGAGCCGCTTGGCCAGGCCGCAGAGCGCGACGTCGTCGATGCCGAGCTCGGCGAGCGCCGCGGGCGGCCGCGGCGACCTGGGGCGGCCCGCCGTCGACGACGACGAGGTTCGGCGGGTAGGCGAACCTGCGGGGCCGCCCGGTCTCCGGATCGATCCGGGAGGGCCCGGCCGGGTCGCTGCGGTCGTCGTCACCGGGGTCGCCGTCGTCCTCCTCGCGGCCGAGGTCGAGCTCCGGGACGTTCTCGCGGTCCTCGAGGTAGCGGCGGAACCGGCGGGTGATGACCTCGTGGACGGCGGCCACGTCGTCCTGCCCGTCGGTGCCGCGGACGCGTGAAGCGGCGGTACTCGCTCTTGCGCGGCAGCCCGTCCTCGAAGACCACCATCGAGGCGACGACGTGCTGGCCCTGGATGTTGGAGACGTCGTAGCACTCGATCCGCAGGGGTGCCTCGGGAAGGCCGAGCGCGTCCTGGATCTCCTGCAGGGCCTTGGACCGCGTCGTGAGGTCGCCCGCGCGGCGCGTCTTGTGCAGCATCAAGCGCCTGACCGGCGTTCTTCCCCACGGTCTCGAGCAGGGCCCGCTTGTCACCCCGCTGCGGCACCCGGACGGCGACCCGTGCCCCGCGGACCTCCGTGAGGAGCGCCTCGATCTCGGGGAGGTCCGGCGGATCGGCCGGCACGAGCACCTCGCGCGGGATGCCGTCGCGGCCGGCGTCCCCGTACACCTGGAGCAGGAGCTGCTCGACGAGATCGCCGGTGGTCACGTCCTCGACCTTCTCCACCACCCAGCCGCGCTGGCCCCGGATCCGCCCGTCACGCACGTGGAACACCTGCACGGCGGCCTCGAGGTCGTCCTCGGCGAGGGCGAAGACGTCGGCGTCCGTGCCGTCGGGGAGGACGACGGCGTTCTTCTCCAGCGCCCGCCGCAGCGCGGCCAGGTCGTCGCGGAGCCGCGCGGCTCGCTCGTACTCCATCTCCGACGCGGCGGCGCGCATCTGCTGCTCGATGCGCCGGACGAACCGCTGCGTCTGCCCGGCCATGAAGTCGCAGAAGTCCTCGGCGAGCTGCTTGTGGGCCTCGGCGTCGATCCGCCCCACGCATGGCGCTGAGCACTTGTCGATGTAGCCGAGCAGGCACGGCCGGCCCACCTGGCCCGCGCGCTTGAAGACCCCGTTGCTGCAGGTGCGGACGGGGAAGACGCGAAGCAGCAGGTCGACGGTCTCCCGGATCGCCCACGCGTGCGCGTACGGGCCGAAGTAGCGGGTGCCCTTCCGCTTGGCACCGCGCATGACCTGCACGCGCGGGTACTCCTCGCCCATCGTCACGGCGAGGAAGGGGTAGGACTTGTCGTCGCGGTACTTGACGTTGAACCGCGGGTCGTACTCCTTGATCCAGGAGTACTCCAGCTGCAGGGCCTCGACCTCGGTGCCGACGACCGTCCACTCGACGGACGCCGCCGTCGTCACCATCGTCTGGGTGCGGGGGTGCAGGCCGGCCAGGTCGGCGAAGTACGACGTGAGCCGCTGCCGGAGGCTCTTGGCCTTGCCGACGTAGATCACCCGACGCTGCGCGTCGCGGAACTTGTAGACGCCGGGCGACTCCGGGATCTCCCCCGTCCGGGGGCGGTACGTCGCGGGATCGGCCACGCCCGGAACTCTATGTCGCTCCCCCGACACGGCGTCCCGCCCCCTCCGCGCAAGAGGTGGGCGTTCAGGGGGTCAGGGCTGCCGCGCTGCCGATCCAGCCGGCGAGGGCGGCGCGCGCCAGCTCGCGGACGCGGTCGTCGCTCGGCAGGTAGCGCGGGTCGTGCAGCATCGGCCCCGCCAGCCCCTCACCGGTCCCGACGAAGAGCATGAGCGTGGGCAGCGCGACCCCGTACGTCGCGAAGTCGTCCGAGCCGCAGGACGCGAACGGCGCCGTCGGCACCCCGAGCTGCGCGAGGACCTCGCGGGTCCGCTCCGCCGCCACCGGGTCGTTGACCAGCGGAGGCTCACCGCGGCGGACGACGACCTCGCCCCGGCACCCGTGGGCGGCGGCGATCCCCTCGACGGTCCGGGTCATCCGTTCGTAGAGCAGCCGCGCGTCCTCCACGTGCATGGTGCGCAAGGTGCCCGCGGCGCCGGCCCGCTCCGGGACGACGTTGGGCGCCGCCGCCCCCCAGAGCTGCGGGAGGGTCAGGACGACGGGGTGCATCGGGTCGACCGCCGACCGGACGGTCTCCTGCAGGGCGGCCACGGTCGCGCACAGCGCCGGCACGGGATCGACGGCGAGGTGCGGATAGGCGCTGTGGCCGCCCCGGCCCGCCACCGTGATCTCGATCTCGTCGACGGCCGCGTTGACCGGGCCCGGGTCCGCGCTGACGGCGCCGGCGGGGACGAGGGGCTGGACGTGCGCGCCGACGATCGAGCGCACGTCGTGCCGCTCGAGCACGCCGGAGGCGAGGACGTCGGCGGCTCCGGTCGGCGCCACCTCCTCGCGGGGCTGCAGGACGACGACCAGCCCGAAGGGCAGCGCGACCCGCCGCGCCGCCCGGGCCAACGCGACCACGCCGGCGAGGTGCACGTCGTGCCCGCACGCGTGCATGGCGTCGTTCGCCGACGCCCAGGGCGCGTGCGTCTGCTCGACGAGCGGCAGCGCGTCGAGCTCGGCACGGACGGCGACGGCGGGACCGGGCGGGCCGATCCGCAGCACGCGCCCGGTGCCGGCGACGCGCTCGGCCTCTCCGCCGATCGCCGCCGCGACGAGCTCGGCGGTCCGCTCCTCCGCGCCGGAGACCTCCGGCGACGCGTGCAGCCGGTGCCGCAGCTCGACGGCGTCCGGCAGCTCGGCCTGCAGCGCCGCGTCCCACTCCGCGAGGAGTCGCCGGGTCTCCAGGGTCCTGCGGGTCGCCTGCCGCGGCGGTGGGTCCACCACCGTCCGCGCCCAGCCCCCGCCACCGCCGATGCCGCCCTGCCGTTCGTCGAGCCTGTCCACGTTCCCGTCCGCTCGTCGGTGTCCGCCCCGCGCTCCGTTGGTCCCTTCCCGATCCTGCCGGTCTCACACCTGCTCGTCCGGCAGGGCGTACACGCGGCGGGCGTTGCCGGCCGCGACGAGACCGGCGATCCGGCGGGCGTCGGCGGCCGACCACTCCCCCGACGCGACGCGCTCCTCGAGGACCTGCCCGAGCGCGGCCCGGAACCCCGAGGCCGCCAGGTGGTACAGCTCCGACAGGCCGTAGGCGTCGGAGGAGTACAGCAGCTTGGTGAACGGAGCGACCTCCATCGCCTCGGCGAGGATCGCGGCGCCGCGCGCCCGGCCCACGTTGTGCAGCGCGAGCCCGAGGTCGTAGTGGACGTGCGGATGGACGCTCGCCAGGTACCCGGCCTGCCGGTGGTACGGCCAGGTGTGCAGCAGCATCACGGGCACGCGGTGCAGGTGGAGCCAGTCCGTGAGCAGGCTCGGGTCGACACGGTGCATCCGGATGTCGGCGTCGCCGTAGCCGATGTGGAACTGGATGGGCAGGCCGAGGTCGACCGCGGTCCACAGCAGGTGCCGCACGAGGACGGGGTGATCGAGCCGCCAGCGGCCCGCGCGCCGGTCGCGCGCGGACCAGTGCGCCGCGACCTCCTCGACCTCCGCCCGGGCCGGACGCCGCGGGTCCCAGTCGAGCCCGACCCGGTACGCGGCGATGCTCTTGACGCCCACGGCCCGCTGCTCGCGGCTCGTCCGCTCGAGTGCCGCGGCGAAGGCGGACCCGAAGTCCCTGGCGTCGACGTCGCCGGCGGCGACCTGCTCGGCGACCTGCTCGAGCCGGACGACGACCCGGCCGCCGGCAGCGTCGAGGCCCGCGAGACCGGCCAGCTCGGCCGGCCCGGTGAGCCCCTCCGGGGCGAAGCCGGTGTCCACGGCGAAGATGTCGGTCCCGGTGGCGGCCAGGAACCGGCGGTTCACCTCGGCGGCGCCGAGCTCACGGCGCCGACGCAGGTAGTCCGACGGCGCGGCATGCGGCTCGAGGTCGAGCAGCGGCGCGCACCAACGACGGACCGACAGCCCGACGGGCGTGTCGAAGTTCGTCTGCCCGGGCGCGGGGCCTCCCTCGGTGAGCATCGCGTCGAAGCGGTCGTCGTCCGGATCGGCGACGAGCACCCCGTGGCAGTGGTGGTCGACGAGCGGAAGCCGGTTGACCTCGTCCTGGAGACTCGCCACGCGTCAGTACACCCACCGGTAGGCGGCCGCGACCGCCTCCGGCTCCAACCCGGCGGTCCGGGCGGACTCGCCCCGCCGGACGGCGACCACCGCGTCGTGCAGCACCGGGCCGAGCGCCGTCCGGAGGACCTCGGACGCCGTGAAGGCGTCGGTGGCCTCGTCGAGGGACTGCGGCAGCCGCCGGACGCCACGACGCTCGAGCTCGTCGGCGTCGAACCGGGCCGGGTCGCCGCTGACCTCCTCGGGCAGGTGTTCCCCGTCGGCCAGGCCGGCGAGGCCCGCGGCGAGCAGCGAGGCGAGCAGCAGGTACGGGTTGGCCGCGAGGTCCACGGCCTTGACCTCGAGGTTGGCCGACCGGTCCCGGTGCCCGACCATGCCCGTGACCAGGCGCAGCGCGGTCTCCCGGGTCTCGCGCCCCCAGGCCGCGTAGGCGCCCGCCCAGTGCGAGGGCACCAGCCGCAGGTAGCTCGACGGGCTGGGCGTGGCGACGGCCGCGAGCGCCGGCAGCTCGCGCAGGATCCCGGCGGTGAACGACTCGGCGTCCGCGGTCAGGCCGTAGGGGCCGTCGCCGCCGGCGTGCAGGTTCCGCCCGTCCCGCCAGATGGACAGGTGGACGTGGCCGCCGTTCCCCACGCCGCCGGCCAGGACCGACGGGGCGAACGAGACGCGCAGGCCGTGCTGCAGCGCGACGGCGCGGATGGTCTCGCGGACCAGGACGCTCCGGTCGGCGGCACCGACCGGGTCGAGCGCGCCGACGGAGACCTCGAACTGCCCGGCCGCGTACTCGGGGTGCACCTGTTCGACGGCGACGTCCTCCGCCGCGAGCGCCTCGAGCAGGGAGGCGGCGAACGCGGCCTGCTCCACGAGCCTCGTCATGCCGTAGGCGGGCCCGCGGACGGCGGGGACGAAGGCGTCGTCCGGCGCGTCGCCGCGCCCGAGCGCGAACTCGATCTCGATGGCGGCGCGGACCTCGAGGCCTCGCGCGGCGGCAGCGGCCACCTGGCGGCGCAGCAGGGTGCGGGTGCAGGCCGGGTGCGGCACGCCCTCCTGCGTGAGGCGGTCGACCGGGGCCCAGGCCCAGCCCGGCTGACCGGCGAGCACGGTGAGCCGGTCGAGGTCCGGGTAGAGCCGCAGGTCCCCGTCCGGGCTGCCGAGGACGTCGGTGGCGACGATGGAGTCGTCCGCGAGGAAGGTGTCGAAGACCGGCGACATGCCGACGCCCCAGGCGACCGCCGCGTCCAGCCGGCCCACCGGCACCGTCTTGATCCGGTGGATCCCGGCGGTGTCGATCCAGGAACAGATCGAGGCCCTGCACCCGGCGTCCGGAGAGGCGCGTGCCCTCGCCCTTGGCGTGCACGACCTCGCCGGGGCGGCCGCCGGGGATCGGGTCCTCTCCGTTCGTCCGGAAGCGGCCTCCCAGCGCCGTCGGCCGGCGCCCCGGCAACCGGCGTCCGGCGGGTGGTTGCGCGGTCACGCGCCCTCCTCGGCGGGCAGCGGCCGCTCGGTCGCGAGGCCCTCCGCCTCCGTGAGCTGCGCACCGGCGCGGCGGGCGACGTCGGACCGTACGAGCACGAAGACCAGCGCCGCGACGAGCCAGAGCGCGGCCACGATCGGCAGCCAGCGCGCCGACCCCTCCGGGAACGGGATCACGTTGCGCCAGAGCGTGTAACCGAGGAGCACGAGCCCGAGGATCGGGATGATGATCTCGGCCCGGACGGCGGCGCCGACTCGTGGGAAGAAGACCAGGCGGGTCGCGCCGATCGTGGCCAGGACGTAGACGACGAGCAGGATCAGCGTGCCGATCGTGCCGGCCGCGACGAAGGTGGCCAGCGACGGGGACTCCTCGCCGTGGTAGAGCAGGCCGATGATCACGTCGAGGGCGAGCATCGTGCCGACGACGGCCACGGCGGCGCCCTCCGGCGTCCCCCGGGTCGCGGAGACTCGGGCGAGCGGCTTCGGGGCGACGTCGTCGCGCGCGAGGGCGTAGACCAGCCGCGAGGCACCGACGGCGCAGGCGAGGGCGCAGCCGAACGCGCTCACGGACGCGCCGAGGCTGATGAGGTTGCCCAGCCACGAACCGACGTACTGCGTGCCGAGATCGGCGACCAGCGCGTTCGAGGACCCGAACGCCTGCAGCCCGTTCGCGTCGGTGCCGAAGCCCATGACCTCGACCCAGGTGACGACGATGAAGAAGAGCCCGCCGAAGATCGCCGTGCCGAGGATGGCCCGCGGGATGTCGCGGCGGGGTTCCCGCGCCTCCTCACCCAGCGTCGCCGCCGCCTCGAACCCCGCGAAGGAGAGGAAGCCGAAGACGACGCCGAGGAAGAGCGTCGAGGTGTCCGTACCGCTGGGCACGCTGAACGGGGTGAGGGTGAGCCCGAGGCCGCCCGGCGCGGTGCCCGCGGCGAGCCGCACGAAGACCACCAGGGTGACGAGCAGGATGAGGATCACGGTCGCCCCCTCGATGTAGAGGAGCGTCCGGGTACCCCTGCGCACCGGGGCGACCGTGAGCACGAAGACACCTGCGAGCACGATCGCGGCGATGACGAACGCGGCCCAGTCCGGCGGGTTCGACCAGGCCCCGATGCCGCTGAGGAACGCCGAGAAGATCCGGCCAGCGGCCATCGAGGTGACGACGCCGTAGAAGGTGTACGTGCCGACGAGGCCCCAGCCGGCGACGACGCCCGCGCGGGGGCCCAGCGTGGCGCCGACGAAGCCGTAGACGGACCCGGAGTGGTGGAACCGCTGGGTGAGCCGGACGAACGTCCACGAGACGAGCAGCACGCCCACGGTGGCGAGCACGAAGGTCAGCGGGATGGCTCGGCCGACGACCCCGACCGTGCCCTGCGGGTTGATGTTCGCGGCCATCGACGGCGCCATCAGCGCCACGGAGATGCCGATCGTCTCCCAGATGTTGAGCTCGCGGCGCAGCCGCGGTCCGCCGGCGTCCATGGGGACCTCCCCGTTCAGGGTGGAGGCGCCGCCGCCGGCGCCCCGTCGAGCACAGAGGCAACACCCGTCACGGGAGGTGGCACAAGACCCGTCTTGCGATGCGGAGGTCACGCGTGGTGATGCCCGGACGCGGGCGCACCGGCGTCGTCGCCGCCGTGCGCGATGCGGGTGAGCTGGGGCCACAGGAGCACGAGGAACACCACGGATCCCCCGAAGGCGAACCAGAACGGAGCCGTCAGCCCGAAGCGGTTGGCCAGCAGACCGCCGACGCCCGAGCCCACGACCAGGCCCGCGTAGATGGCGATCGTGTAGACGCTCCCGACCCGACCCTGCAGCTCGCGTGGCACCGCACGCTGCCGGACCGTGGTGGCTGTGGTCCCCCAGACGAACTCGTGCGCCCCGAACACGAACAGGATCACGGCGGCGACCCACGGGGACCGGGTGAGGGCCAGCCCGAGGTGGGTGAGGGTCTCGATGACGAGACCGATGCGCATCACGTCGCCGAGACTGATCCGCCTCGTGATCCACCCGTAGGCGCCGGTGGCGAGCAGGCCTCCCACCGCAGTGGCCGTCATGACGAGGCCGTACCCCACCGGGCCGAGTCCGAGCCGGTCGCGGACGTAGAGGACCAGCACCGAGAAGGCCGCTCCGTAGGTGACGTTGAACACGAGGTTCGTGAGCGCGAGGGTGCGCACCGCCGGGTGCCGGAGCGTCCACCGGAAGCCCTCGGCGACGTCGCGCCGGAGCCCGGGGCCTGTACCACGCTCGCGGCCGTGCGCCGGGAGCCGCACCCGGCTGACGAGCAGGACGCCGAAGCCGACCAGAACCGCCTGTGTCGCGTAGGGCACAGCCCGGCCGACGACGAAGAGCGCGGCGCCGATGGGCGGGCCGGCGAGCTGGTTCAGCGTGATGAACCCGCTCGTCAGCCGCGCGTTGGCGATGGGGAGGTCCTCGCGGTCGACGAGCATCGGCAGCAACGTCGTGGAGGTGCCGTCCGCGAACACCTCGGCGGTGGTGAGGAGTCCGATCGCCACGAGGGCGATCGCGATCGAGACGTGGCCGCCCGCGATGGTCGCGACGAGGATCACGAGGACGACGGCGCGCAGCCCGTCGGCCGCCATGACGACCCGGCGACGGTCGAGCCGGTCGGCCAGAACGCCGGCGGCGAGCGCGAAGACCAGCGGCGGTGCCCAGGCGAGCAGCGCGGCCAGCGACACCAGGAACGGGTCGCTGGTGAGGGAGGCGACGAGCAGCGGGCCGGCCGCCAGCGCGATCCCGTCGCCGAGATTGGTCGTCCACGACGAGGCGAGGAGCCAGCGGAAGCTGCGGCCGAGCCGTGAGGGCACCAGGGCCTCGGCCAGAGTCGTCACGAGGAGGCCACGGTACGCGGGCCGGGCCGGACCTCGTCATCCCTCCGGTGGCGGACGGGGGCTGCCGACGGGCGTCAGACCCCGGCGGCGGCCGGCTCGTCGACCGTGAGCTGCTGCTGCGCCGCCGCCCGCCGCTTCCGCACGGGCGGCAGGGCTGCCCTGCCCTGGAGGATGGGCGCGAGGAACCGGCCGGTGTGACTGGCCGTGTTCCGCGCGACCTGCTCCGGGGTGCCTTCGGCGATGACCTTGCCGCCGCCCGAACCGCCCTCGGGACCCATGTCGACGACCCAGTCGGCGCTCTTGATCACGTCGAAGTTGTGCTCGATGACGAGAACCGTGTTGCCCTTGTCGACCAGGCCTTGCAGGACGCCCAGGAGCTTGCGGATGTCCTCGAAGTGCAGGCCGGTGGTCGGCTCGTCGAGCACGTAGACCGTGCGCCCGGTCGACCGCTTCTGCAGCTCGGACGCCAGCTTCACCCGCTGCGCCTCGCCACCGGACAGGGTCGGCGCCGGCTGACCGAGCCGCACGTAGCCCAGGCCGACGTCGACGAGCGTCCGCATGTGCCGCGCGATCCCCGGAACGGCCGCGAAGAAGTCGGCGGCCTCCTCGATCGGCATGTCGAGCACCTCGGCGATCGTCTTGCCCTTGAAGTGCACCTCGAGCGTCTCGCGGTTGTACCGCGCGCCGTGGCAGACCTCGCACGGCACGTAGACGTCCGGGAGGAAGTTCATCTCGATCTTGATCGTGCCGTCACCCGAGCACGCCTCGCAGCGCCCGCCCTTGACGTTGAAGGAGAACCGCCCGGGCTGGTAGCCGCGGATCTTGGCCTCCGTCGTCTCCGCGAAGAGACGACGGATGTGGTCGAAGACCCCGGTGTAGGTCGCCGGGTTCGACCGCGGCGTGCGGCCGATCGGGCCCTGGTCGACGTGCACGACCTTGTCGAGGTGCTCCAGACCCGTCACCGTCTTGTGCCGGCCCGGCACCTGGCGTGCGCCGTTGAGCTTGTTCGCGAGCACCGTGTAGAGGATGTCGTTGACCAGCGTGGACTTGCCGGAGCCGCTCACGCCCGTGACGGCGACCAGGCAGCCGAGCGGGAAGCTCACGTCGATGCCCCGCAGGTTGTGCTCGCGCGCCCCGACGACCGTCACCTTGCGGCCGGGGTCGACCTTCCTCCGCTCGGCAGGGATCGGGATCTCCCGGCGACCCGAGAGGTACATGCCGGTCAGCGAGTCGGCGTGCTCGAGCAGACCCTGCACCGGACCCGAGTAGACGACCTGACCGCCGTGCTCGCCGGCCCGCGGACCGATGTCGACCGCCCAGTCGGACGCCCGGATCGTGTCCTCGTCGTGCTCGACGACGATGAGCGTGTTCCCGAGGTCGCGCAACCGGGTCAGGGTCTCGATGAGCCGGCGGTTGTCCCGCTGGTGCAGGCCGATGCTCGGCTCGTCGAGGACGTACAGGACGCCGACCAGCCCGGAGCCGATCTGCGTCGCCAGCCGGATCCGCTGGGCCTCGCCCCCGGAGAGCGTGCCCGCCGCCCGGTCGAGAGAGAGGTACTCCAGGCCGACGTCGAGGAGGAAGCCGAGCCGGGCCTGGATCTCCTTGAGGACGCGCTCGGCGATCTGCTGCTCCCGAGCGGTGAGCTCCAGCTCGCCGAGGAAGGCGGCGGCCTCACGGATCGGCAGATTGCAGACGTCCGCGATCGACCGGCCGCCGACGAGCACGGCGAGCGACTCCGGCTTGAGCCGCGCGCCCTTGCAGGCCGGGCACGGCACCTCGCGCATGTAGCCCTCGTAGCGCTCGCGGCTCCACTCGGACTCGGTCTCGCTGTGCCGCCGCTGGACGAACGGGATCGCGCCCTCGAAGCCGGTCGAGTACGACCGCTCCCGGCCGTACCGGTTGCGGAACTTCACGTGCACCTGGTGGTCCTGGCCGTGCATGAGCGCCTGCCTCGCGCGCTCCGGCAACGCCCGCCAGGGGGTGTCGATCGTGAACCCCAGGTCCTCCCCCAGCGCCTTCATCAGCCGCACGAAGTAGTCGGCGGACCCCGTCGCCCACGGCGCGATCGCGCCCTCGGCGAGCGTGAGGTCCTCGTCCGGGACGAGCAGGTCGGGATCGACCTCGAGCTTGCTGCCGATGCCGGTGCACTCGGGGCAGGCGCCGTAGGGGTTGTTGAACGAGAACGACCGCGGCTCCACCTCGAAGGAGGAGAGCTGGTGCTCGTTCGGGCACGCCATCTTCTCGCTGAACCGGCGCTCGCGGTCCGGCGAGCCCTCGGGCTCGTCCACGAGGTCGACCGTCAGCACGCCGCCCGCCAGCTCGAGCGCCGTCTCGACGCTGTCGGTGAGCCGGCGCTTGCTCGACGGCTTGGCCACGAGCCGGTCGACGACCACCTCGATCGTGTGCTTGAGCTTCTTCTCCAGCACCGGCGGCTCGGCCAGCGACATGGTCTCCCCGTCGACCCGGGCCCGGGAGAAGCCCTTCGTCTGCAGCTCGCGGAAGAGGTCGGCGTACTCGCCCTTGCGACCCCGGATCACGGGCGCGAGCACCTGGAACCTCGTGCCCTCGGGCAGCTCGAGGAGGCGGTCGACGATCTGCTGCGGCGTCTGCCTGGTGATCAGCTCGCCGCAGACCGGGCAGTGCGGCCGGCCGGCACGCGCCCAGAGCAGGCGGAGGTAGTCGTAGACCTCGGTGATCGTCCCCACGGTCGACCGGGGGTTGCGGTTCGTCGACTTCTGGTCGATCGACACGGCCGGCGACAGACCCTCGATGAAGTCCACGTCGGGCTTGTCCATCTGGCCGAGGAACTGCCGGGCGTACGCCGACAGCGACTCCACGTACCGCCGCTGGCCCTCCGCGAAGATCGTGTCGAAGGCCAGGGACGACTTCCCGGAGCCGGACAGCCCGGTGAACACGACGAGGGAGTCCCTCGGCAGCTCGAGCGAGACGTCCTTGAGGTTGTGCTCACGGGCACCGCGGACGATCAGTCGGTCGCTCACAAGTCCTTCTCGGGGGCAGGGGGCGGGAGGCAGCGGTCGTCGGAGGTCGTGCGTCGAGGGTCGCCGCCCATGCTAGGTCGGGGTTCCGACAGACTCGCGCCGGACGACGAAGGTGCCCCGGCCCACCCGGTCCGGCGCGATCCTCCGCCACGCAGGGCAACGCAGCAGGACCGCTTCGCATGCCCGCCCGCGTCACCGCTGCGAGGAGGTCGCCCGCACGCCTGCCCGGCTAAGGTGCGGCCCGTGGAGCGGATGCGCAGCAGCTACACCGGCGATGTCCGCCCCGGCGGCCCGAGCGACGTGCGCGCGCTGCCGGACGTCGTGATCCGCAAGGCGAGCGTCTCCTCGATGGACAACAACGTCTACCTGATCACGGATCGGGCGACCGGTGAGCAGCTGCTCGTGGACGCGGCGGACGACTCCACGCGCGTCCTCGCGCTCGTCGCCGAGAGCGTCCCGGACGGCGGGCACGGTCTCGCGACCGTCGTCACCACCCACCAGCACTGGGACCACCACCGCGCCCTCGCGGCGGTCCTCGAGCACACCGGCGCGCGCAGCGCCGCCGGCCGCGAGGACGCGCCGCATCTCCCCGTCGCGCCGGACGTCGTCCTCGACCACGGCGACACCGTGACGGTGGGCGCCACGACCTTGGACGTCGTCCACCTGCGGGGCCACACGCCGGGATCGGTGGCGCTGGTCCTGCGGTCGCAGGACGGCAGCACCCACGCCTTCACCGGCGACAGCCTCTTCCCCGGCGGTGTCGGCAACACCGAGAAGGACCCGGCGCGGTTCACGCGGCTGCTCGGCGATGTCGAGGAGCGGATCTTCGGCGTCCTGCCCGACGACACCTGGGTCTACCCGGGGCACGGCCGGGACACCACGCTCGGCGTCGAGCGCCCGCACCTGGCGGAGTGGCGCGAGCGCGGCTGGTGATCCGGGCAGCCCCTGAGCGGCTGCTGCTCCCGCTCGTCAGCCCTGGGCGGACGACGAGAGTTCGCGCGCCTTCACCGCTGCCGCCGCCGCCCTCCGCGGAGGCACGAAGAGACTCAGCAGCGTGGTCACCACGAGGACGCCACCGATCACGGCGAGAGACATCCAGATCGGGACGACCGGAGCCCAGTCGACCGGGTCGCCACCGTTGACCCAGTGGAGCTCGTTGGAGGCGAGCGCCTCGAGGATGAGCTTGACCCCGATGAACGCCAGGATCACCGACAGCCCCTTGGGCAGGTAGACCAGCCGGTCGAGCAGCCCGCCGAGCAGGAAGTAGAGCTGCCGCAGGCCCATGAGGGCGAAGATGGTGGCGGTGAAGACGACGAACGGGTCCTTCGTCAGGCCGAAGATCGCCGGGATGGAGTCGAGGGCGAACAGGACGTCGGTCGAGCCGATGGCGAGCAGCACGATGACGAGCGGGGTCAGCAGCCGGCGTCCGTCCACGCGGGTGACCAACCGCGCCCCGTCGTACCGCTCGGAGAGGGGCAGCACCCGGCGGGCCCGCCTGACCAGCGCGTTCTCCTTGTACTCCTCCGTCGGCCCGTGTTCGCGGAGCAGCTGGATCGCCGTGTAGACGAGGAACGCCCCGAACAGGTAGAAGACCCACTCGAAGCGCTCGATGGCCGCCGCCCCCAGGAGGATGCAGGCGCCGCGCAGGACCAGCGACAGGTAGATGCCGATGAGCAGGACCTTCTGCTGGTTCTCACGCCGGACGGCGAACCTCGACATGATCACGACGAAGATGAAGAGGTTGTCCACGCTCAGGCTGTACTCGGTGGCCCAGCCCGCGACGAAGGCACCGGCCTTGTGCGGCTCGCCGACGGCGAGGAGCACGGCGGCGAACCCGAGGGCCAGGGTCACGTAGAACGCCACCCACAGACCCGCTTCGCGCATCGACGGGATGTGCGGGCGACGGACGACCACCGCGAGATCGACGAGGAGGAGCACGCCCAGGACGATGAACGTCCCGGCCTCGAACGCTGGACTCACGCGGTAGGACCCCCGGCCCGATCGGTCGCCCGCCGGAGCGGGCGAGAACGTGCGGTGTCTGTCGCCATGCTAAACGGTGGCTGGAGGCCGGACCGTTCCAGAACGACGCGGTGAGCGACGCGGTTGAAGGACCGGGGCGCACCCGCGGTGGACGGTGGAGCAGCACCCCGAGCACCCGGCCCGCGGACCCTCGGACGGCCGGAGCGATCGGACCCCCGGACCTCAGACCCTGCCGGCCGCCTTCATGCCGCGCAGCTCCTTCTTCAGCTCGCCCACCTCGTCCCGCAGGCGGGCGGCGAGCTCGAAGTGCAGCTCCGCGGCGGCGGCGTGCATCTGGGCGGTGAGCTGCTGGATGAGGTCCGCGAGGTCGGTCGCCGGCAGGGAGACCAGGTCCTTCGCGTGCCGGCCCGGCTGGTCGCCGGTCGAACGCATGCCCGGGACCGGCGCCTTGCCGCGCGAGCGCTGCCGCCCCCCGCCGCCGATGAGGGCATCGGTGTCCTCGTCCTCGCGGGCGATGAGGTCGGTGATGTCGGCGATCCGCTTGCGCAGCGGCTGCGGGTCGATGCCGCGCTCGGTGTTGTAGGCGACCTGCTTCTCCCGACGGCGGTTGGTCTCGTCGATCGCCTGCCGCATCGAGGGCGTGATCGTGTCCGCGTACATGTGGACCTCGCCCGAGACGTTCCGGGCGGCACGGCCGATCGTCTGGATCAGCGACTTCGACGAGCGGAGGAAGCCCTCCTTGTCGGCGTCCAGGATGCTCACCAGCGACACCTCGGGCAGGTCCAGGCCCTCGCGGAGCAGGTTGATGCCGACGAGCACGTCGAACTCGCCCTGCCGCAGCTCGCGCAGCAGCTCGACGCGCCGCAGGGTGTCGACCTCGGAGTGGAGGTAGCGGACCCTCACCCCCTGCTCCAGCAGGTAGTCGGTGAGGTCCTCGGACATCTTCTTCGTCAGCGTCGTGACGAGGACGCGCTCGTTCTTCGCGGCCCGGTCGCGGATCTCGCCGAGCAGGTCGTCGATCTGCCCCTTGGTCGGCTTGACCACGATCTTCGGGTCGATCAGCCCGGTCGGGCGGATGATCTGCTCGACGACACCGTGGCCCTTGGCGAGCTCGTAGTCGCCCGGGGTCGCCGACAGGTAGACGGTCTGCCCGATGCGCTCGAGGAACTCCTCCCACTTCAGTGGGCGGTTGTCCATGGCGCTGGGCAGCCGGAAGCCGTGGTCGACGAGCTGGCGCTTGCGGGACATGTCGCCCTCGTACATCGCGCCGATCTGCGGCACGGTGACGTGCGACTCGTCGATGACGAGCAGGAAGTCCTCGGGGAAGTAGTCGAGCAGCGTGTTCGGCGCGCTCCCGGGGGCACGGCCGTCGATGTGCCGCGAGTAGTTCTCGATGCCGGAGCACGACCCGACCTGGCGCATCATCTCGATGTCGTAGGTCGTCCTCATCCGCAGGCGCTGGGCCTCGAGGAGCTTGCCCTGGCGCTCCAGCTCGCCCAACCGGTCGGCGAGCTCGGCCTCGATCGTCCCGATGGCCCGCTCCATGCGCTCGGGGCCCGCCACGTAGTGGGTCGCGGGGAAGACGTACATCTCGTCCTCCTCGCGGAGGATCTCGCCGGTGAGCGGGTGCAGGGTGTAGATGCGGTCGATCTCGTCGCCGAAGAACTCGATCCGGACGGCGAGCTCCTCGTACTTCGGGATGATCTCGACCGTGTCACCGCGGACCCGGAACGTGCCCCGCGTGAACGCGAGGTCGTTGCGCGTGTACTGCATCTGCACGAACTGGCGCAGCAGGTCGTCGCGCTCGATCTCCTGGCCCACCTTGAGGCGCGCCATCCGGTCGACGTACTCCTGCGGGGTGCCCAGGCCGTAGATGCACGACACCGACGCCACGACGATCACGTCCCGGCGGGTCAGCAGCGAGCTGGTCGCCGAGTGCCGCAGCCGCTCGACCTCCTCGTTGAGCGAGGAGTCCTTCTCGATGTAGGTGTCGGTCTGCGGGATGTACGCCTCGGGCTGGTAGTAGTCGTAGTACGAGACGAAGTACTCGACGGCGTTGTGCGGCAACAGCTCGCGGAACTCGTTGGCGAGCTGCGCGGCGAGCGTCTTGTTCGGGGCCAGCACGAGCGTCGGCCGCTGGACCTGCTCGATCAGCCAGGCCGTGGTGGCGGACTTGCCGGTGCCGGTCGCGCCGAGCAGGACGACGTCCTTCTCCCCCGCGTCGACCTTCGCCGCCAGCTCGGAGATCGCCTGCGGCTGGTCTCCGCTCGGCTCGAAGTCGGAGACGACGCGGAAGGGTGCGACGGTGCGCTGGATGTCGGTCGTCGGTCGCATGGCACCACGGTAAGCGCGCGCACCGACAGACTCATTCCTCGCGCTGCAGCCGTACCTCGACGGCCTGCCCGGGGTCCGCGGTGCACACCCGACCCTCGGGCGTCAGGACCAGGCCGGCGCGCCGCAGGGCCTCGGCGAGACGGTCGTCGGCCACCCCCGGCCGGACGCGTACGACGAGCGGGTCGCCGTCCTCGACCTCCCCGCGGTCGCCGAGCGCGGCCCGCACACGGGCGGCCGTGCGCGCCCGGGTCCCCGGGTCCGCCCCCGGCGTCGGGCTCCCGGACGTCGGGGCCGTCGCACACCGGCTCGACCTCAGGTTGGCCTCGAACGGCACCAGCCGGTCGCGCCACAGCCGCCGGACGACGTCGAGGGTCGCCTCCCGTGGCCCGCCGTTGTCGATCAGGACGTCGGCGACCGCTGCTCCGCTGCTCGTCGTCGGCCTGCGCCGCCATCCGGGCCCGGGCCTCGTCGCTCGGTCAGCCCGCGGTCGACGACGAGCCGACGGACGCGCTCGTCCGCCGGCGCCGTGACGACGAGCACGAGCTGGTAGTTCGGCGCGAGGCCGTTCTCGACGAGCAACGGGACGTCGTGGACGACGACGGCGTCCGGCGGCGCGGCCGCCGTCTCGCGCAGCGTCAGCTCGGCGATCCGCGGGTGGAGGATCGCGTTCAGCCGCCGCCGTGACGCGTCGTCCGCGAACGCGACGCGGGCGAGGGCCGGCCGATCGAGCGTTCCGTCCGCGCGGAGGACGCCCGACCCGAACGCCTCGACGACCTCCGCGAGGCCGGGGCTGCCCGGCTCGACCACCCGGCGCGCGAGCTGATCGGCGTCCACGACCACGGCACCCGACGACGCCAGCTCCGCCGACACGGTCGACTTGCCCGCGCCGATCCCGCCGGTCAACCCGACCCGGAGCATCAGCCCACCGTCGCGTCGGGAACGCGTCTGGTCGGTCGGGACACCCTGTCGCTACCTCCGCTCGACGCATCCGGCGGCACCCGACGGCACCCGTGTCCCGCCGGCCGGCCGCGGCTCGGGACGACGGCCTCGGGAGCGGGTCAACCCTAGCCGCCGGACAGCCCTCTGGCCGGTGACCGTCCGGGCGGCGCGCGTCAGGTCGCCGCTCCCGCCCCGCCGGAGCCCTAAAGTGGACGACCAAGACACACCCGGACGACACCGCACGGAGGAATGCCCGTATGCCGGTCGTACTCGTGGCCCTGGGACGACGACTCAACAGTGAGATCCTCCTCCCGGACGTCGAACGACTGACGGCCGCGCGCCTGGACGTCCACCTCGTGACCTGGGCGCCACCCTCCCCGGAGCTGGCCGCCGCCGTCGGGGACGTCGTGGTCCTCGGACACGGGCGCCGCGGGGAGTCGCCGAGCGCAGCCGGTGCGGAGGGCGGTGCCTCCGCCCAGGAGGTGCTGGAGCACGCCGAGGAGTCCCTCCTGGCGGGCGATCTGACGGGCTCGGAGTTGCTCGAGGAGTCGCTGGAGTCCGGCGAAGACACCGAGGACGAGGAGGACGCGAGCGACGAGCTGCCGCCTCCCCCGCCGCCGCGTGTGAAGGCCACCGGTCCCGGGCGCGTCGTGCAGGTGGCGTTCCGGGCGGCGCGGACGCCGCGGCCCTACGCGGCGCGCGTCTACGTGCTGGCCCGTCGGCGGTCGCGGCCGCTGCGGCGCAAGCTGCGGCGCCGCACCCAGAACCTGCGCGCGAACGTCCACCGCCCGAGGGCGACGACCGCGTTCCTCCGGAACGCGGAGGTGCGCCGCTTGATCGCCGACGCGGACCTGCTGGTGGCGGTCGACTCGTCCTCGGTCCTCGCGGTCTGGACCGTCGTCCGGGGCCGGGACGACCTGCAGGGCGTGGTCGGTGTGGACGCGGCCCTGGCTCACGAGGGCGTGTCCTCCGGCACGGACTGACGTCCGCCCGCGCGTGAGCCACCCCGGACAGCACGAAGGCCCGACCGCGTGAGCGGTCGGGCCTTCGTCGATCCTGCGACGGATCAGGCTCCGATCAGAACCCGCCCGTCAGCTTCTCGCGCAGCGCGGCGAGCGCCTCGTCCGAAGCGAGGGTGCCCTCGGGCTGCGGAGCCTCCGAGCTGTACGACGAGGACGGCGCGGGCGCCGGAGCCCCCTCGGGGCCGCGAGCCTCGGTCTCGGCCTTGCTGGCCTCCTCGATCTGCTTGCGGTGCGCCTCCCAGCGGGCGTGGGCCTCGGCGTACTGCCGCTCCCACTCCTCGCGCTGCTTCTCGTAGCCCTCGAGCCAGTCGTTCGTCTCGGGGTCGAAGCCCTCGGGGTACTTGTAGTTGCCCTGCTCGTCGTACTCCGCCGCCATCCCGTACAGCGAGGGGTCGAAGTCGGTGCCGGCCGCCGAGACACCCTCGTTGGCCTGCTTGAGCGACAGCGAGATCCGGCGACGCTCGAGGTCGATGTCGATGACCTTGACGAAGATGCTGTCGCCGACCTGGACGACCTGCTCCGGGATCTCGACGTGGCGCTCGGCCAGCTCCGAGATGTGGACCAGGCCCTCGATGCCCTCGTCGACGCGGACGAACGCGCCGAACGGCACCAGCTTGGTGACCTTGCCCGGCACGACCTGGCCGATCGCGTGGGTCCGGGCGAACTGCTGCCACGGGTCCTCCTGCGTCGCCTTGAGCGACAGCGAGACCCGCTCGCGGTCCATGTCGACGTCCAGGACCTCGACCGTGACCTCCTGGCCGACCTCGACGACCTCGCTCGGGTGGTCGATGTGCTTCCAGGAGAGCTCGGAGACGTGGACCAGACCGTCGACGCCGCCGAGGTCGACGAACGCGCCGAAGTTGACGATGGAGGAGACCACGCCGGAGCGGACCTGGCCCTTCTGCAGCGTCTGCAGGAAGGTCTGGCGCACCTCGGACTGGGTCTGCTCGAGCCAGGCGCGGCGGGACAGGACCACGTTGTTGCGGTTCTTGTCCAGCTCGATGATCTTGGCCTCGATCTGCTTGCCGACGTACGGCTGCAGGTCCCGGACCCGGCGCATCTCGACCAGGGACGCCGGCAGGAAGCCGCGGAGCCCGATGTCGAGGATCAGACCGCCCTTGACGACCTCGATCACCGTACCGGTGACGATGCCGTCCTCCTCCTTGATCTTCTCGATCGTGCCCCAGGCGCGCTCGTACTGGGCGCGCTTCTTGGACAGGATGAGGCGGCCTTCCTTGTCCTCCTTCTGGAGGACGAGGGCCTCGATCTCCTCGCCGACGCTGACCACCTCGGCGGGGTCGACGTCGTGCTTGATCGACAGCTCACGCGAGGGGATGACGCCCTCGGTCTTGTAGCCGATGTCGAGCAGGACCTCGTCGCGGTCCACCTTGACGATGGTTCCGGAGACGATGTCGCCGTCGTTGAAGTATTTGATCGTTTCGTCGATGGCGGCGAGGAAGTCCTCGGCGCTGCCGATGTCGTTGACGGCGACCTGGGGGGTGCTCGTCTGCTCGACCGTGCTCGTGGTCATGTAGAGGGGGCTCCGATGCGGACAGGTGTCGGTGGGACAGGACGGTTGGTGGGCTGCGCGACACCCCGGGGAGGGTGACGGGCGGGCCGTTCGGCGCCGCGCGGTCCAACGAGCCCCGGAGTCGGTGGCTTCGCGCACGACCCCTCGTCGGGTCACCGGTCCAGCCAGTCGGATCAAGGACAACTTCAGTCCGCGCACACACCGCGCGCGCCCGCTAGCTTACCTGTTGCCCAGATCACGGGTCAAAGCACAGCGCGTACCGGCCGCCACCCTCCGCAGGCCCGTCGGTCCGGCCCTCCAGCCCTCTCGGGCCGCGAGCTCCGGGGCGCGACGATGGAGAGGTGAACGACACGTCCCCCGAGATCTCTTCCGCCGCGCCGGGACCGCTCGACCGCGCCGGTTACGCGGCGGCGGGAGCGGTCGAGAGTGTCCGGGGCAACCGGCGCTGGTGGGACCGGGAGGCCTCGGCGTACCTGGCGGAGCATGGGGCCTTCCTCGGGGACGCCGCGCGCGACGGCGACTTCGTCTGGGGGCCGGAGGGCCTGCGCGAGGCGGACGCCGGCCTGCTCGGGGCGCTCGCCGGGCGGGACGTGCTCGAGGTCGGGTGCGGCGCGGCGCAGTGCTCCCGTTGGCTCGCCGCGCAGGGCGCGCGGGTGGTCGGCGTCGACCTCTCCGCCGGGATGCTTCGCGCAGGTGCGGCGAGGAGCGCCGGGGGCGGGCCGGGGCTGGTGCAGGCGGATGCCCGGCGATTGCCTTTCGCCGACGGGTCGTTCGACGTCGCGTGCTCGGCCTACGGCGCGGTCCCGTTCGTCGCCGACCCCGAGCGGATCATGGCCGAGGTGGCGCGCGTGCTCAGGCCCGGCGGCCGGTGGGCGTTCTCCGTCACGCACCCGATCCGGTGGGCGTTCCCCGACGACCCGGGGCCGGCGGGCCTGGTCGCGACCCGCTCCTACTTCGACCGGACGCCCTACGTGGAGCAGGACGCGGCCGGCCACGTGCTGTACGCCGAGCACCACCGAACGCTCGCCGACCGCGTGGCCGACCTCGTCGGCGCGGGCTTCGTCCTCGAGCGGCTCGTCGAGCCTGCCTGGCCGGAGGGCGCCGAGCACGTGTGGGGCGGCTGGAGCGCCCTGCGCGGGCGACTGCTGCCGGGCACCCTGATCCTCGTCGCGCGGCTCCCGGGTCGAGCGTCGCCGATACCGGCCTCTTCACCGTAATCGCCGACCGCGACGCGCTCCGGCGGCTACGGTGCCGGAGGGCTCGGCGGAGCCGGGCGGACCTGCGTGGCGGGAGCGTGGATGAGCGACCTCGAGGGCACGGCCGTCGGCCGGGCGGTGCTCGAGACCGACGAGCGGCCCCCACTGCCGGCCGTCGACGCCGTGCCGCCGGCGCGGTGCCCCCTCGCCGGCACGTGGCCGTGCCGGTGCGGCTCGGCCCGCTCGCCCGCCTCGGAGCGGTGCTCGCGGCCGCCACCCTGCTCGCCAACGTGCTCGGGTACGTCCTCGTCCTCGCGCTCAGTCGGCTGCTGCCGCCGGCGGACTACGGCGCCGTCGGCGCGCTGCTCAACCTCGCGGTGATCGGCCTGGTGCCCGCCCTCGCCGTCCAGCTCGTCGCTGCTCGCGAGACCGCCGCCCGCGGCCGCCAGGCCCCCGTGGACGCCCGGCTCGGCACGCTCGGGCTCGCCGCCGGCGGCGTCGTCGGCCTGGTCGTCGTGGTCGCGGCTCCGCTGCTGGACCGCTACCTGCATCTCGGCGGCCCCTGGGCCCCGGTCGCGCTCGGCCTCTCCCTCGTGCCGGGGGCGGGCACCGCCGCCGTCCAGGGGGTGCTGCAGGGCGGGGAGCGTTTCGGCCGGCTCTCCGTCGTCCTCGTCGTCGCCGCCGCGATGCGCTGCGCCGGGGCCGCCCTCCCCGCGGTCGCCGGGTGGGGCGTCGCCGCTGTTCTCGGCGGCACCCTCGTCGGCGCGGTCGTGTCGCTCGGCGTCGCCGTCGCGCTGGTGCCGGGCGCCTTCGGCGCGCTGCGCACCTCGGGTCTGGGGCGCCAGGCGCGGGATGTGCTCGGGTCGTCGACGTCGACCGCCGGTCTGCTCGTCTTCGTGAACCTCGACGTGCTGCTGGCGCGGCACGGCCTGCCGCCGGCGCTGTCCGGCCTCTACGCCGTCGGCTCGATCTTCACCAAGATCGCGTTCTGGGGGCCGGCGTTCCTCGCCACCCTGCTCTACCCGCGCATGACGGCTCCCGGCGCGCCGGGATCGCGCCGTCGTCACGGCGGTCGGCCTGACCGCGGGCCTCGGTGGCGCGGTGGTGCTGCTCACCGGCATCGGCGCCGGGCACGTCGTCGCCCTCGCCGCGGGCGAGCGCTACGCCCATCTGGGCCGCACCGTGGCGCTCTTCGCCGCGCTGGGCACGGCGTTCGCCGTCGTCCAGGTGCTCGTCTACGCCCGGGTCGCGGTGGCGGACCGGCGGCTCGGGCTCGCGGCCTGGGTGTTCGCCGCCGGGACGGCGCTCGCGGTGCAGATCCAGCATCCCCGGACGGTGACGCAGCTGGTGACGACGGTGCTCGTGGGTGCCTGCGCGCTCGTCGCCGTCGGCCTGGCTCTCGAACGGTCGGCCGTGCTGGCGGCGGTCAGTCCCTGGAGGTCGGTTCCGCCCCCGCGCCGAGCCCCGGCTGGGTCCTGAACCAGGCGATCGTCGCGGCCAGGCCCTCCTCGATCGGCACGGTCGGCTTCCAGCCGAGCTCGCGCGCGGCCAGCGTGATGTCGGGACGCCGGACGGTCGGGTCGTCGACCGGGCGGTCGACGTGCCGGACGCCGACGTCCGCGCCGACGAGGGCGATGACGAGGCGGGCGAGGTCGAGGACGCTCCACTCGTCGCGGCTGCCGATGTTGATCGGCCCGGGGTGGTCGGAGAGCAGCAGCCGCAGTAGGCCGTCGACCTCGTCGTCGACGTGGACGACCGATCGCGTCTGGAGGCCGTCGCCGGCGACGGTGAGCTCCTCCCCGCGTAGCGCCTGCCGGATGAACGTGGGGATGGCGCGCCCGTCGTCCGGGCGCATGCGGGGGCCGTAGGTGTTGAAGATCCTGGCGATGGCGGTGTCGACCCCGTGGGTGGCGCGGTAGGCCATGGTCAGGGCCTCGGAGAAGCGCTTCGCCTCGTCGTACACACCGCGGGGGCCGACGGGGTTGACGTTGCCCCAGTAGGTCTCCGGCTGCGGGTGGACCTCAGGGTCGCCGTAGACCTCGGACGTCGAGGCGAGCAGGAACCGGGCATCCTTCCGGCGCGCCAGCCCGAGGGCGTGCAGGGTGCCGATCGATCCGACCTCGAGCGTCTCGATGGGCATGCGCAGGTAGTCGACGGGCGAGGCCGGCGAGGCGAAGTGCAGCACGTAGCCGACCGGGCCCGGAGACGTAGAGGTAGTCGGTGACGTCGGCGCGGACGAGCCGGAAGCCGGGGTTCTCCAGCAGGTGGGCGACGTTGGCCGGCGTGCCGGTGAGGAAGTTGTCGAGGCACAGCACCTCGAACCCCCTGGCGAGCAGTCCCTCGCAGAGGTGGCTCCCGAGGAACCCCGCTCCCCCGGTGACGACCGCGCGCCGCGGGCGCGACTCCTGGCGCATCCGCCCTCCTTCGCTCGTGATCGCCTGCGCGGGAAGTGTGCCACCGGTCCGGGAGGGCGGCGACCGGCGACATGTCCAGCCGGGCCAGTGGCCGGGGTGGTATCCGAGCCCAGGGCCCGAGTGCCGGCCGGCGGTGGCCGAGGCGGCGAGCGGCCGGGCTAGTGGCCGGCCTCGTGCCAGGAGGAGCCGATGCCGACCGAGACGTCGAGCGGTACGGACATCTCCACGGCGTCCGCCATCGCCCCGCGGACGATCCCCTCGACCTGCTCCAGCTCGCCCGGAGCCACCTCGAGCACGAGCTCGTCGTGCACCTGGAGCAGCAGGCGGCTGCGGAGCTCGCGCTCGAGCAGCGTCTCGTCGACCCGCAGCATGGCGATCTTGATGATGTCCGCGGCGGACCCCTGGATCGGCGCGTTGAGGGCCATCCGCTCCGCCATCTCCCGGCGCTGGCGGTTGTCGCTCGTGAGGTCCGGCAGGTAGCGGCGCCGGCCGAGGATCGTCTCGGTGTACCCGGTGCGGCGGGCCTGCCCGACGATGCCCTGGAGGTAGTCGCGGACGCCGCCGAACCGGTCGAAGTAGTCGCTCATCAGCGTGCGCGCCTCGTCGACGGAGATCGTCAGCTGGCGGGACAGCCCGAACGCGGACAGTCCGTAGGCCAGGCCGTAGGACATCGCCTTGATCTTCGACCGCATCGCCGGCGTGACCTCCGCGGTGGGGACGCCGAAGACGCGCGAGCCGACGAAGCGGTGCAGGTCCTCCCCCGACCGGAACGCCTCGATGAGGCCGTCGTCCGCGGAGAGATGCGCCATGATCCGCATCTCGATCTGCGAGTAGTCGGCCGTGAGGAGCGCCTCGTAGCCCGGGCCGACGACGAACGTCTCGCGGATCTGCCGGCCCTCCTCGGTACGGATCGGGATGTTCTGCAGGTTCGGGTCGGTGCTGGAGAGCCGGCCGGTGGCGGCGATCGTCTGCTGATAGGTGGTGTGGATGCGGCCGTCGTCGGCGACGGACTTGATCAACCCCTCGACGGTCTGGCGGAGCCTGGAGGCGTCGCGGTGCCGCAGCAGGTGGAGCAGGAACGGGTGCTCCGTCTTCGTGTAGAGGTCGGCGAGGGCCTCGGCGTCGGTGGTCCAGCCGGTCTTCGTCCGCTTCGTCTTCGGCATGCCGAGCTGGTCGAAGAGGACGGTCTGCAGCTGCTTGGGCGACCCCAGGTTGATCTCCTGGTCGATCTCCCGGAAGGCGAGCTCCGCGGCTCCCTGCACCTCCGCGGCGAAGTGCGCCTCCAGAGCCTCGAGCTTGGCGACGTCGGCGGCGACGCCGGCCTGCTCCATCCGGGCGAGGACGCCGACGAGCGGGAGCTCGACCTCGCGGAGCAGTCGCGCCCCGCCACGCTCCTCGAGCTCGCGCTCGAGCACCTGGGACAGCTCGAGCACGGCGCGGGCCCGGACCATGGCGGCCTCCGCGTCGTCGGGCCCCTGGTCGACGTCGAGGGCGAGCTGCCCGTCGTCCGCGGGCTCCTCGGCGCGCAGCTCGCGGCCGAGGTGGCGCAGGGTCAGGTCGGCGAGATCGAAGCTGCGCTGGTCCGGACGCACCAGGTACGCGGCGAGCGCCGTGTCGCTGATGACGCCCTCGACGGGCAGGCCGCGGTCGGCGAGCGCCTCCAGCGGCCCCTTCGCGTCGTGGAGGACCTTCGGCCGTTGGTCGTCCTCGAGCCACGCACGCAGGGTCTCGACCGCCTCGGGCGCCGCGTCGACGAGGTCGACGTAGCCGGCGGCACCGTCGGAGGTGGCCAGCGCCAGACCCACGGCGTCCCCGTGCCCGGCGCGCCAGGTGCCGACCACGACCAGCCCGGTCGTACCGGTGGCGTGCGCGGCGAGCCAGGCGTCGACGGCGGGACCGTCGAGCCGCTCGACGGCGAGGTCGAAGCCGCCCTCGGCCTCCGGCTCCGGGGCGCTGAGGGTGCTGAAGAGCCGGTCGCGCAGCACCCGGAACTCCAGCCCGTCGAACACCTGGTGGACCTGCTCGCGGTCCCACGCCCGGACCTTGAGGTCGTCGATGGTGACGGGGAGCTCGAGATCGTCCACGAGCCGGTTGAGCTGGCGGTTGCGGATGACGCCCTCGAGGTTGTCGCGCAGGCTCTGCCCGGCCTTGCCGCCGATCGCCCCGGCGTTCGCGATGACGCCGTCGAGGCCGCCGTAGGTCGTGAGCCACTTCGCCGCGGTCTTGTTGCCGACGCCGGGGACGCCGGGGAGGTTGTCGCTGCTCTCCCCGACGAGCGCTGCGACGTCCGGGTACAGCCCGGGCGGCACCCCGTAGCGCTCCTCGACGACCGGCGGCGTCATCCGGATCAGTTCGCTGACGCCGCGCAGCGGGTAGAGCAGCGTGACGTCGTCGGTGACGAGCTGCAGGGCGTCGCGGTCGCCGCTGCTGACCACGACCTCGAAGCCCTCGGCGGTGGCGGCGCGGGTGAGGGTGGCGATGACGTCGTCCGCCTCGAAGCCCTCCTTCTCCACCACCGGGACCCGGAGCGCGGCGAGGACCTCCTTGATCAGGGAGATCTGGCCGGAGAACTCCTGCGGGGAGGAGCTGCGGTTCGCCTTGTACTCGGCGTACACCTCGCTGCGGAAGGTCGTGCGCGACACGTCGAAGGCGACGGCGACGTGCGTCGGCTGCTCGTCGCGCAGCACGTTGATGAGCATCGACGTGAAGCCGTAGACGGCGTTCGTGACCTGACCGGTCGACGTCGAGAAGTTCTCCACCGGGAGCGCGAAGAAGGCGCGGTACGCCATCGAGTGACCGTCGACGAGCAGCAACCGGCCGAGGTGACCGGGCGCCAGCGGCCGGACGGGGACGGCCGCGGCGGCGGTGGGCGCGGCGGCCCGCGACCGGCGGGCCGGGGCCGACGTGGTGGAGGCTGGACTCACGGTGCCACCCTATGCGTCGCCACCGACACCCCGTCCCCTTCCGACACTTCTCGCGCTGATCATGCAATCCGCGTTGATCTGTGGCCGTCCGGCTACAGATCAACGCGGATTGCATGATCAGCGCGAGAGGAGGCCAGGGCCGCGGGCGGCGGGGATAGCTGGCGGGGTACAAGGCAGGGCGGACGCGGGGTCAGGAGCCGGCGGCGGGGACGTCGAGGTCGAGGGTCACGGTCACGGCGAGGTCGCGGCCCTCCTCGGGCAGAACCGCGTCCGGGCCCCGGACCCGGCACGGGGACCAGCGGGATGCCGCCGGGCGGCGTGGCCGCACGCACCGACTTGGCCCGCAGCGACCGGCGCCGGCTCAGCAGGTCCTCCAGGCGCGCTGCGCCGGGACTCCCCCGCGAGGCGGCGCCGCAGCGTCGCCGTCGCCGTCACGCGCCGCAGCACGAGCGGGGTGAACCCCAGCCGGGCGAGGAAGCGGTGGACCTCGCGGGCCGACGGCGGCGCGCCGCTGAGGATCTGGTCCGCGCCGTGCCGCTCGGCGAGCCCGGCGACCGCGCCGAGGAGCGCGCGCGCGACGCCGTGCCGCCGCAGCGACGGCGTGACGAAGAGGTGCTCGAGCTGCACGCAGTCGTCGTCCGCCAGCGGCATGAGATGACCGATACGGACCACGGCGAAACCCGCGGGCCGGCCCTCCCAGCGGGCGAGGAGCAGGTGGAGGCCGTCCTGGCGGCCCAGGGCGTCGAGCAGCCGCGGGCGGATGACGTCGGGTGCGCCGCCGAGCGCGGCCCGGCCGGCTCCGGCGATCTCCGTCCGGGCCTGCACCCACAGTTCGATGAGGTCGTCGGCATCGCCGGTCCCGGCCTGCCGCACGTCCACGGGCGGACGCGTCACGCGAGCCTCCTCGACCTCGGGCGGCTCCGCCGGAGCCGCCGCACCATGCCCGCACCCCCTGCGACGCCTCGACTGTAGGGGCGCGGTGCGCGGCCGCCGGACGCGACGACGCGCCGCGGGCGTCCAGGTCTCCGACGAACGGCTCACCCCCGCCACCTGCGGTCGTCGTCGAAGGACCGCGGGTGGACGGGGGGAAGGCCGTCCGAACGGGAGGTGGGTCAGCCGCCGAGGTAGGCGCGCACGATGTCGTCGTCTCTTCGCGAGGTCGGCGCCGCGCCCGTCGAGCTTCAGCTGGCCCGACTCCATGAGGTAGGCGTAGTCGGCGATCCGCAGCGCCGCGAGCGCGTTCTGCTCGACGACCAGGACCGTCGTGCCCTGGTCGCGGATCGTCTGGATGGTGTCGAAGATGAGGTCGACGAGCACCGGCGCCAGTCCCATGGACGGCTCGTCCAGGAGCAGCAGCTTGGGCGAACCCATGAGCGCGCGGCCGACGGCGAGCATCTGCTGCTCGCCGCCGGAGAGCGTGCCCGCCTTCTGCGCGAGTCGCTCCTGCAGCCGCGGGAACAGCTCGAGCACCCGGTCCCGGTCGGCCTTGATCCCCTGCGGGTCCTTGCGCAGGAAGGCGCCGAGGTCGAGGTTCTCGTCCACGGTCATGCGCGGGAAGATCCGCCGCCCCTCCGGCGAGTGGCAGATGCCCGCCGCGACGACGTTGTGGCCCGCCATCCGGGTGATGTCGCGGCCCTCGAACGTCACCGAGCCGCGCCGCGGGCGCAGCAGCCCGGAGATCGTCCGGAGCGTCGTGGACTTCCCGGCGCCGTTCGAGCCGATCAGCGTCACGATCTCGCCGGGCCGCACGGCCAGCGAGAGGCCGCGGACCGCGGCGATGTTGCCGTAGAAGACGTGCAGATCCGAGACCGCGAGCAGGGCGCCCTCGGCGCGCGTGCCCACCGGGGCGGGGGCCGTACTGTCGGCGGTCATGCGTCGCTCCCGTAGCCCTCGGTGCCGCTCTTGCCCAGGTACGCCTCGACGACGCGCTGGTCGTTCCGGATGTCGTCGGGACCGCCCTCGGCGATCTTCTCGCCCCGGTCGAGCACGGTGATCCGCTCGCTCACCCGCATGACGACGCTCATGTCGTGCTCGATGAGCAGGACGGCGATCCGCTGCTCGTCGCGGACCCGGTGCACGAAGTCGACGAAGCGTGCCGACTCCTGCGGGTTCATGCCCGCCGTCGGCTCGTCGAGCAGCAGGACCTTGGGGCGCAGGGCGAGCGCGCGGGCGACCTCGAGACGGCGCTGGTCGCCGTAGGACAGATTGCTCGCGTACTCGTCCGCCGTGCGGCCGATGCCGACGAACTCGAGGAGCTCGCGGGCCGTCTCCCGGCCCTCGCGCTCCTCCCGGCGCTGCCTCGGCGTCTTGAGCACGGTGCGGAACACGCCGGAGGCCATGTGCGAGTGCATCGCGACGAGGACGTTCTCCTCGGCGGTCATCTGGTTGAAGAGCCGGATGTTCTGGAAGGTGCGGGCCAGGCCGAGGCTCGCGATGCGGTGCGGGGCGAGCCCGGTCACCTCCCGCTCCCCCAGGTAGACCCGACCTGCCGAGGGCTTGTACAGGCCCGTGAGCACGTTGAAGAACGTCGTCTTCCCCGCGCCGTTGGGGCCGATGAGACTGACGATCGACTGGTCCGGAATGGTGAAGTCGACGCTCCCGGACCGCGGTCAGGCCGCCGAAGCGGATCGTGATGCCCTCGGCGCGCATGCTCAGCGGCGGCGCGATCGCGCCGGCCCTCACCTCGGCGGTGGTCATACCTTCGTCCCCTCCAGATCCTCCAGATCCGGATCCGTACCCTCCATGTCCGCGCCGAGGGACTCGGCGGTGACCCGGTCGGGTTCCTGCAGCACGCGCTTGGTCCGCGCCTCCGGCAGCAGTCCCTCCCGACGGAACAGCATCATGAGGATCAGCAACGCCCCGAAGATGAGGAAGTTGTACGACGGGAAGTTGACCTGGGTGCCGAAGGACGAGTTGAACGTCGATCCGAATTGCTGCAAACCGATGGCATTGATCCACTCGAGGACCAGCGCCCCGAGGAACACGCCCCAGACGTTGCCCATGCCGCCCAGCACGACCATCGCCAGCAGGATGATGGAGTTCGCGAACTGGAAGTCGTCGGCGTTCACCGTGTTCGTCAGCGACACGTAGGCGACCCCGCCGATCCCGCCCAGCGCCGCCCCGACCGCGTAGGCGGCCAGCTTGGTCCGCATGAGCGGGACGCCCATCATGCTCGCGGCGAGCTCGTCCTCGCGGATGGCGAGCCAGGCCCGCCCGAGCCGGCCGACGCGGATCCGCAGCGACACGAAGATCGCGAAAGCCGCCAGCAGCGAGTACACGAGGAACTTGTAGCTGCTGTCGAACGGACCCAGCCGCTCGGGGACCCCGGGGATCAGCGCGAACGGGCCCAGCGGGATGGCGTCGAGAGGGGTGATCGCCCGGCTGCTGTTGGTGAGGTTGAACCCGAAGACGTTGTCGCCGTTGCGGAAGAACTCGATCGCGATCTCGCCGAACCCCAGCGTCACCAACGCCAGGTAGTCGCTCTTCAGCCGCAGCGTGGGCGCACCGATGATCACGCCCCACAAGGCGCAGAAGGCGGCAGCGATCGGCAGCACCAGCCAGAAGTTGACGTGGATGCCCTGTTCGAAACCGGCGGCGTTGGTGCCGAAGAAGTTGAACTTCCACTGGGCGAAGAAGGGCGACATGATCCACCCCGCGACGTAACCACCGATCGCCCAGAACGCGACGTAGCCCAGGTCGAGCAGGCCGGCGTAACCGACGACGATGTTGAGGCCGACCGCGAGCATCGCCCAGATGATGCACTGGTTGATCCCGGTCAGCGGGAACCACCCGCCCACGAAGGTCTGCACCGGTGCGACCAGCTTGGGCAGCACGGTCTGGTAGAAGAAGAAGATCAGCAGTGCGAGCGCGGTGAACACGATCGGGAACGTGAAGAAACGGCGCCATCCGGTGGGGCGGTGGGATTCGACGGCGGTGGCCATGTCAGACCTTCTCCACGCTCGGTCGGCCGAGGATGCCCTCGGGCTTGAACACCATGAGGACGATGAGGATGGTGAAGATCACCGTCTGCCCCCATTCGCTGGCCGAGCCCGAGGCTGTCGTTGAGGCTGCCGACGAGACCGATGAGAAAGCCGCCGACGACGGCGCCGGTGAGGTTGCCGATCCCGCCCAGCACAGCGGCCGTGAACGCGAACAACCCGAGCCGGAACCCGGCGTCCCAACGGGTGATGCCGCTGCTCTCCAGCCAGAGGACGCCGGCCGCGCCGGCGAGCGCGCCGCCGAGCCCGAAGGTGAACGCGATCGTGCGGTCGACGTCGATCCCCATGAGCCGGGCGGCGTCCTGGTCCTGGGCGGTCGCCCGCATGGCCTTGCCCTGCCGGGTGCTGGTCACGAGCCAGCTCATGGCGAGGAGCAACGGGACCGTGACCGCGATGACGACGATCGTCATCCAATTGATCTTGACGCCGCCGATAGTGAAGCCGGAATCGCCCAGAATGGTGTTCCACGGCCTCTGGGCCGAGCCGTTGGTCAGGACGCCGAAGAACTGGTAGACGAAGCTCAGGCCGACCGCGGTGATCAGCGGCGCCAGCTTCGGCGCGCGCCGCAGGCGCCGGTAGGCGAGCCGCTCGGCAGCGACGTTGAGGCCTGCGCCACCGCCCATGCAGACGAACAGGGCGACGATCGCGACGAACATCGCGTACACGCTCGGCGAGGTGGCACCGAAGACGGTGACGATGACGAAACCCGCGAGGATCGTCGCCAGCATGAAGAGATCGCCGTGGCTGAAGTTGATCAGCTCGATGATCCCGTAGACCAGGGTGTACCCGAGAGCGATCAGCGCGTAGAGCGCGCCGTTGTTCACGCCCGTGACAACCGCCGACGCGAACTGCGAGGGCTTGGTCACCGCCTGGACGACCGCCCAGAGCACGAGGAGTGAGACGAGAGCCAGACCGAGCATGGAGACCCAGGAGAGCCGTAGCCGCTCCTCGCGGAACTCCGCCTTCCCGACCACGGACTGAGTCATCTGACCACCTCTGTACTCATGGCATCTCCTGTACGCCGACGGGCCGCGACCGCCATGGCTGTGCCAGACCGCCGGTCTGGCGATCTGGCACGGCTTGGGCGAAGGGTAACAACGGGCCCGGGCGGGGAGTACTCCCCGCCCGGGCCCGTTCTGCTCAGCTGACCGACTGGACCTTCAGGAAGGTCTCCGCCTGGTTCTTGATCACCTCGATCGTGATGTCCTTGGCGGAGACGTCACCCGTCTTCGGGTCGATCGTGAGGTCCTTGCCCAGCACGGACTGGCTGGCCGGAACGGTGACGCCCTTGCTGAAGAGCGCCTGCTGCACGCCCTTGCGGGTGCCGTCCGACGCCTGGATCGCCTGCAGGATGACCTGCACCGCGGCCACGCCGTAGAGGGCGTAGCTCGACGCCGGCGGGCCGCCGTACTTCTTGGTGTAGTCGTCGATGAGCTTGGCGCCCGGGCCACCCGCGGCCTTGAGCTGGTCGAGCGACAGGCCGGCGAAGGAGAGGTAAATGCCCTGCGCCTGCGCGGTCTTGTTCAGGGCCGGGAAGCCGGTGAACCCGTCCGGCGCGAGCACCTTGACGGTGTTGTTGTCGCCGAGCACCGAGGCCTTGTCCTTGACGAGCTGCGCGCCGCCGGCGTCGTAGATGCCGCCGAAGAAGACGCAGTCCGCGCCGGAGGCCTTGACCTTCTGGAACAGCGAGACGTAGCTGGTGGCCTTCGGGTCCCACGGCTCGTTGCCGACGACCTTGATGCCGTTGTTCGGCGCGTCCGCGGCGAAGTAGCCCGCGATGCCCTTGCCGTAGGTCTCGTTGTCGTTGAGCACGTAGCACTTCTTGACGCCGAGGGTCTGGGCGGCGAACGCGGCGTCCGCGGAACCCTGGACCTTGTCGTTCGTGGTCACACGGGCGTAGTTGCGCGTACCGGTCGGGTAGTACTTGGCCGGCTCACCGGGCTGACCGCTGTCCTGCGTCAGGCCCACCGCGGTGTTCGCGTGCGAGACCATGACCATCGGACCGTTCGGGTCCTGGTTGAGGATCGGGATCTCGATCTGGGCGCAGCCGGAGTTCAGGGTGCCCATGACGGCGATCTCGTTGGCCGTCTGCACGTGCTTCGTGGCATTCGCCTGGCACTGCGCGCTGTCCCACTTCGCCGACGCGGCGGTGGAGTCGTCGTACTTGGACAGCTGGATCGTGTAGTTGCCGACCTTGTTCCCGATCGAGTCCAGGTACATCTGGATCGCCTGGTTCGTGGAGTCCGACGCGTCCTTGTTGGACCCCTGCAGGGGCAGGTCCGTCGCGATGACCAGGGTCTTGCCGCCACCACTGCCGCCGGAGCTGCCGCTGCCGCCGGAGCTGCCACTGGCGCACGCGGCCAGGCCGAGCGCCCCGGCCGCGACGACGGCCACGGCCACCATGGGCTTCGCCATGTCTACCTCTTCCGCTTCTGACGAGCGCCGAGGACGGGACGTCTCGGCGTTGACCTGGGGGAACTTATCACCGGGTTCGGGCCGCGGAACGGCGCGGAAGGTTACAGCCGAGCTCATCTCGACAACGATTCGGATACAGAGCGAGGTTATCTGTGGGGTGGCATGGTCATCCTATGAATCTCTCGCGACCCCGAGTGACGTCCCGTCTCCGAACGCGTTCGGCGCGCCCTCTTCCGCCCGGCGTCCGAATCCTTCCGGAAATGCGGCCCGAGTCCCTCAGTCCGCCCGGGATTCCGGTGCGGAATCCTGCGGCGCATCCGTGCCCGAATCGGCCCCGGCGGCGGCCCCGGACGCCGGGGCTGCCGGCGTCCCCGTCCGGATCGCCGCCGATCCTGCCGCCGACGCGGAGGAATTGACGACGGCTGCGGCCACCTCGCGCATCGTGAGCCGCTTGTCCATCGACGTCTTCTGGATCCAGCGGAACGCGTCCGGTTCGGACATGCCGAACTTGCTCTGCAGCAGGCCCTTCGCGCGGTCGACGAGCTTGCGGGTCTCGAACCGGTCCGCGAGGTCCGCGACCTCCGCCTCCAGGGCCACGATCTCCTGGTGCCGGCTCAGGGCGATCTCGAGCGCGGGCAGCAGATCGGCGGCCGTGAAGGGCTTGACGACGTAGGCCATCGCGCCGGCGTCCCGGGCGCGCTCGACCAGCTCGCGCTGGCTGAACGCGGTCAGCAGCGACCACGGGGGCGATCCGGGCGCGGACGATCCGCTCCGCCGCCGAGATCCCGTCGAGGACGGGCATCTTCACGTCCAGGACGACGAGGTCGGGCCGGTGCTCCTCGGCGAGCTGCACGGCCTGCTCGCCGTCGCCGGCCTCCCCCACGACGTCGAAACCGCCGTCACGGAGCATCTCGACGACGTCGAGGCGGATCAGCGCCTCGTCCTCGGCGACGACGACGCGGCGGGCGGGGCGGGGGGGCGCGAGCTCGTCCGTCATGACCGTCAGCCTAGTGACGTCGCCGCCGGGCCCGCCCCCCGGCCGCGGTGGCCACCCCGCCGGCGGCGGGCCGTTATCCTCGACGCAGCCGGGGCGCCCCGGCCCGCCGGGTTGGTGGAATCGGCAGACACAGCGCACTCAAAATGCGCCGCCGAGAGGCATGCGGGTTCGAATCCCGCACCCGGCACCGCTCCGAGCTCGACCACACCGTCCGTCAGCGGCGCCGTTCACCCGGCCGACGTTCGCACCGGCCGCCATGCAGTGCGCCGTCAGCAGCCGTCACGCACGCGTGCGTCCCGGACGCCGTGCACGCCGCGACCCGCTCCGGCATTGCACGGGCTGTGGGGGTTCGCCACGGCCCCGGAAGCCTGCACAACCCGTGCAATCCCCGAGAACGGGTGCACGCCGACGTCCCGCCGGCCCGCCCGCGGACCGGCCGCGCCGCGCTGCCTTACTTGTATGCCGGGGCCAGACCGCCGACGGCGTCACCCATGCGGTGCACCCGCATGGCGTTGAGCGAGCCGGGGATCCCGGGCGGCGAGCCGGCGACGATGACGACCTGCTCGCCGCGCTCGCACCGGGCCACGGAGAGCAGCGCCTCGTCGACCTGCTTGACCATCTCGTCGGTGTGGGCCACCGACTCGGTGAGGAACGTCTCGACGCCCCAGGTGAGGGCCAGCTGCGAGCGGACCGCCGGGTCCGGCGTGAAGGCGAGCAGCGGGATCCGCGAGCGCAGCCGGGACATCCGGCGGGCGGAGTCACCGCTCTGGGTGAACGCGACGAGGTAGGAGACGTCGAGCAGCTCGCCCACGGTGGCCGCCGCGTAGGTCACCGCGCCGCCCTTGGTCGACGGCCGGGTGCCGAGCGGCTGGATGCGCTCCAGGCCCTGGTCCTCGGTGGTCTCGATGATCCGGGCCATCGTCCGCACCGACTCGAGCGCGTACTTCCCGACGCTCGTCTCGCCGGAGAGCATGACGGCGTCCGCACCGTCGAGGACGGCGTTGGCGCAGTCGGAGACCTCGGCGCGGGTGGGCCGCGGCATCGAGATCATCGAGTCGAGCACCTGCGTCGCGACGATGACCGGCTTGGCCGCCCGCCGCGCCAGCTCGACCGCGTACTTCTGGACCAGCGGCACCTGCTCCAGCGGCAGCTCGACGCCCAGGTCGCCGCGGGCGACCATGATCCCGTCGAACGCGCGGACGATCTCCTCGAGGTTGTCGACGGCCTGCGGCTTCTCGATCTTCGCGATGACCGGGAGCCGGACCCCCTCCTCCTCCATGATCTTGTGCACGGCGTCGATGTCGCTCGCGCTCCGGACGAACGAGAGCGCGATCATGTCGGCGCGCAGCTGCAGCGCCCAGCGCAGGTCGGCCTCGTCCTTGTCCGACAGCGCCGGCACGCTCATCGCCACGCCCGGCAGGTTCAGTCCCTTGTTGTTCGAGACCTCGCCGCCGACCTCGACCCGCGTGACGACGTCCTGACCCTGGATGTCCGTGACCCGGACGGTGACCTTGCCGTCGTCGATGAGGATGAGGTCGCCGACCCGGGCGTCGTGCGGCAGCCCGGTGTACGTCGTCGAGACGACGTCGACGTCGCCGGGCACCTCGCGGGTGGTGATGGTGAAGGTGGCGCCGTCCACCAGCTGCACCGGCCCGTTCGCGAAGCGGCCGACCCGGATCTTCGGGCCCTGGAGGTCGACCAGGACGCCGACCGCCCGGCCCGCCTCGTTGCTCGCCTTCCGGACGGCGAGGTAGCGCGCGCGGTGCTCCTCGTACGCCCCGTGGCTCAGGTTGAACCGGGCGACGTCCATCCCGGCATCGACGAGCTCATCCATCCGTCCGTCGACGGCAGGCCCGAGCGTGCAGACGATCTTGGCGCGACGCATCGTTCAGTGATCCTTCGGTCGGCGCAGGGTCGGACGACCCGGTGCGGGTCAGGCGACCAGCGGTCGCGCGGTGGGCGCGATCGGTGCAGGCAGCACCGTACCGCCAGTCAACCAGCGGTCGACGGCGGCCGCACACGATCGTCCTTCGGCGATGGCCCAGACGATGAGCGACTGTCCGCGGCCGGCGTCCCCGGCCACGAACACGCCGGGGACCGAGGCCATGAACTCCGCGTCCCGCCGCACGGTGCCCCGCTGGTCGAGCTCGACGCCGAGCTGTTCCACCAGCGGCCCCCGCTCGGGCCCGACGAAGCCCATCGCGAGGAGCACCAGCTGCGCCGGGATCTCCCGCTCGGAGCCCTCGACCGGGGTGAAGCGCCCGTCGACGAACTCCACCTCGACGAGCCGGAGGGCGCGGACCCGGCCCTCGTCGTCCTCGAGGAAGGCCTGCGTGCTCACCGAGTACAGCCGGTCGCCGCCCTCCTCGTGCGCACTGGAGACCCGGTACGTCATGGGGTACGTCGGCCACGGCTGCGCCGCGGGCCGCTCGTCGGAGGGACGCGGCATGATCTCCAGCTGCGTCACGCTGCGCGCGCCCTGCCGGTGCGCCGTCCCGAGGCAGTCGGCCCCGGTGTCGCCGCCGCCGATGATGATGACGTCCTTGCCCTCGGCGGAGACCCCGGTGAACTCCTCGCCCAGCGCCGCCCGGTTCGCCGGCGGCAGGTACTGCATGGCCTGCATCACCCCGTCGAGGTCGCGGCCGGGGATGTCGAGGTCGCGCCAGGCGGTCGCTCCGACCGCGAGCACGACGGCGTCGTACCGCTCCCGCAGCTGGTGCCCGGTCACGTCGTGCCCGACGTCCACGCCCGGGCGGAACCGGGTGCCCTCGGCCTCCATCTGCGCCAGCCGCCGGTCGAGGTGGCGCTTCTCCATCTTGAACTCCGGGATGCCGTATCGGAGCAGTCCGCCGACGCGGTCGGCCCGCTCGTAGACGGCGACGGTGTGGCCCGCGCGCGTGAGCTGCTGCGCGGCGGCGAGGCCGGCCGGCCCGGAGCCGACGACGGCGACGGTCTTGCCCGTGAGCCGGTCCGGCGGCTTGGGCGTCACCCAGCCGTTGTCGAAGGCGGTGTCGACGATCGAGACCTCGACCTGCTTGATCGTCACCGCCGGCTGGTTGATGCCGAGCACGCACGCGCTCTCGCACGGCGCCGGGCAGAGCCGCCCGGTGAACTCCGGGAAGTTGTTCGTCGCGTGCAGCCGCTCGATCGCCTCGTGCCAGTCGTCGCGCCACGTGAGGTCGTTCCACTCGGGGATGAGGTTCCCGAGCGGGCAGCCGTGGTGGCAGAACGGGATGCCGCAGTCCATGCAGCGCCCGGCCTGGCGGCGGAGCACCGTGCGGTCGGTGTCCTCGTAGACCTCGCGCCAGTCCTGGATGCGCACCGGCACCGGCCGGCGCGTCGGGAGCTCGCGCTCGCGGACGGCGAGAAAGCCCTTCGGGTCAGCCACGGGAGGCCTCCATGATGCGGTTCCAGACCTCGTCGCCCTCGAGGTCGAGGCCCTCGGCCTCGGCCCTGGTCCGGACGGCGAGGACCCGCGCGTAGTCGCGCGGCATGACCTTGGTGAACCGGGCCGCGGCGGCGTCCCAGTCCTGGAGCAGCCGCCAGGCGACGGCCGACTCGGTCTCGGTGCGGTGGCGCTGCACGAGCGCGCGCACCAGGGTTGCGTCGTCCGCGTCCAGGGGCTGGAGGTCGACGAGGTCGGAGTTGACCCGGACCGGCCGCAGGTCGAGCACGTAGGCCACGCCGCCGGACATGCCGGCGGCGAAGTTCCGCCCGGTGCGACCGAGGACGACGACGGTGCCCCCGGTCATGTACTCGCAGCCGTGGTCGCCGACGCCCTCCACGACGGCGGTGACACCGGAGTTCCGGACGCAGAACCGCTCGCCGACCTGCCCGCGCAGGAAGATCTCGCCGCTCGTCGCGCCGTAGGCGATGACGTTGCCGGCCAGGATGTTCGTCTCGGCCGCGAACGCCGCCGCCGTGTCCGGCCGGACGACGATCCGGCCGCCGGAGAGCCCCTTGCCCAGGTAGTCGTTGGCGTCCCCGAACAGGCGCAGCGTGACGCCGCGCGGCACGAAGGCTCCGAACGACTGCCCGGCCGAGCCGGTGAGGGTGATGTCGAGGGTGTCGTCCGGGAGGCCGTCGCCGCCCCAGCGCTTGGTGATCTCGTGCCCGAGCATCGCCCCCACGGTGCGGTTGACGTTGCGGACGGGCAGCGTGATCCGCACCGGTTCGGCCCGCTCGAGCGCGTCCGCGGACATCTCGATCAGGGTGTGGTCGAGCGCCTTCTCCAGCCCGTGATCCTGCGCCGACGTGCGGTGCAGCGCCGAGCCGTCCGAGGCGCTCACCGGCGCGAGCAACGGCGCCAGATCGAGGCCGGCGGCCTTCCAGTGCTCGACCGCCTCCGCGGTGTCGAGCAGCTCGACGTGCCCGACGGCCTCCTCGAGGCTCCGGAAGCCGAGCGCGGCCAGGTACTCGCGGACCTCCTGCGCGATGTACTCGAAGAAGGTGACGACGAACTCCGGCTTGCCGTTGAACCGCTTGCGCAGTTCGGGGTTCTGGGTCGCGACGCCGACGGGACAGGTGTCGAGGTGACAGACCCGCATGAGGACGCAGCCGGAGACGACGAGCGGCGCCGTGGCGAAGCCGAACTCCTCGGCGCCGAGCAGGGCGGCCACGAGCACGTCCCGGCCGGTCTTCAGCTGGCCGTCGGTCTGGACGACGATCCGGTCGCGCAGCCGGTTGAGTACCAGCGTCTGCTGGGTCTCGGCGAGGCCGAGCTCCCACGGACCACCGGCGTGCTTGAGCGACGTGAGCGGGCTGGCGCCGGTGCCGCCGTCGTGCCCGGAGATGAGGACGACGTCGGCGTGCGCCTTGCTGACCCCGGCGGCGACCGTGCCCACGCCGACCTCGGCGACGAGCTTGACGTGCACCCGCGCTGCCGGGTTGGCGTTCTTGAGGTCGTGGATGAGCTGGGCCAGGTCCTCGATCGAGTAGATGTCGTGGTGCGGTGGCGGCGAGATGAGGCCGACGCCGGGCGTCGAGTGCCGGGTCCGCGCCACCCAGGGGTAGACCTTCGGGCCGGGCAGCTGGCCGCCCTCCCCCGGCTTGGCACCCTGGGCCATCTTGATCTGCAGGTCGTCGGCGTTCGTCAGGTAGAGGCTGGTGACGCCGAACCGGCCGGACGCCACCTGCTTGATCGCACTCCGCCGGACGGGGTCGACGAGCCGGTCCGGGTCCTCGCCGCCCTCGCCGGTGTTCGACTTCGCCCCGATCGAGTTCATGGCGATCGCGAGCGTCTCGTGCGCCTCCTTCGAGATGGAGCCGTAGGACATCGCACCGGTCGAGAACCGCTTCATGATCGACTCGATGGGCTCGACCTCGTCGAGCGGCACCGGCGGCCGCGCACCCTCCTTGAGCCGGAACAGCCCTCGCAGCGTCATGAGCCGGCGGCTCTGCTCGTCGACCCGCCGGGTGTACTCCCGGAACACGTCGAACCGGCGCGCGCGGGTGGCGTGCTGGAGCCGGAACACCGTCTCGGGGTCGAAGAGGTGCGGCTCCCCCTCGCGGCGCCACTGGTACTCCCCGCCGACGTCGAGCCGGCGGTGCGGGTCGTGGACGCCGTCGGCCGGGTAGGCCTTGGCGTGCCGGGCGGCCACCTCCGCGGCGAGGACGTCGAGGCCCACGCCCCCGAGCTGCGAGGTCGTCCCGGTGAAGTAGGTGTCGACGAGGTCCTGCGCGAGGCCGATCGCCTCGAAGACCTGGGCACCCCGGTACGAGGCGACCGTCGAGATGCCCATCTTGCTCATGACCTTGAGCACGCCCTTGCCGAGCGCCTTGACGACGTTCGCGACCGCCTGCTCGGGCGAGATGCCGGTGATCACGCCCGAGCGGACGAGGTTCTCGGCGCTCTCCATCGCCAGGTAGGGGTTCACCGCGGCGGCGCCGTAGCCGATGAGCAGCGCGACGTGGTGGACCTCGCGGACGTCGCCGGCCTCGACCAGCAGCCCGACCTGGGTGCGCGTCTTCTCCCGGATGAGGTGGTGGTGGACGGCGCTCGTGAGCAGCAACGACGGGATCGGCGCCAGCTCGGCGGTGGAGTCGCGGTCGGAGAGCACCACGAAGTGCGCGCCGTGCGCGATGGCCTCCGAGACCTCCGCGAAGATCTCGTCGAGCCGCTGCCGGAGCGCCTGCCCGCCGCCGCTCACCCGGTACAGCCCCTTGACGGTGGCCGTCCGGTAGCCGGGCAGGTCGCCGTCGGCGTTGACGTGGACGATCTTGGCGAGCTGGTCGTTGTGGAGCACCGGGAAGTCGAGGATGAGCTGGCGGCAGTGCGCCGGCGTCGCCGCCAGCGCGTTCTGCTCGGGCCCGATCGACGTGGCCAGCGAGGTCACCAGCTCCTCGCGGATCGCGTCCAGCGGCGGGTTGGTGACCTGCGCGAAGAGCTGGGTGAAGTAGTCGAAGAGCAGCCGGGGCCGGCTCGACAGCACCGCGATCGGGCTGTCGGTGCCCATCGAACCGATGGGCTCGGCGCCGCTGCGGGCCATCGGCGTGACGAGGACGCGCAGCTCCTCCTCGGTGTACCCGAAGGTCTGCTGCCGCCTCGTCACCGACGACGCGGTGTGGAGGATGTGCTCGCGCTCGGGGAGGTCCGCCAGGTGGATCCGGCCGGCGTGCAGCCACTCGTCGTACGGGTACTGGCCGGCGAGCTCGCGCTTGATCTCCTCGTCGTCGACGATCCGGCCGTGGTCGGTGTCGACGAGGAACATCCGGCCCGGCTGCAGCCGGCCCTTCTTGACCACCTTCGAGGGGTCGAGGTCGAGCACGCCGACCTCGCTGGCCAGGACGACGAGACCGTCGTCCGTGACCCAGTACCGGCTGGGGCGCAGCCCGTTGCGGTCGAGGACGGCGCCGATGAGGGTGCCGTCGGTGAAGGTGATGGACGCCGGGCCGTCCCAGGGCTCCATGAACATCGAGTGGAACTCGTAGAACGCCCGCCGCGCCGGGTCCATCTCGGCGTGGTTCTCCCACGCCTCGGGGATCATCATCAGCACGGCGTGCGGCAGGGAGCGGCCGCCGAGGTGGAGGAGCTCCAGCACCTCGTCGAACGTGGCCGAGTCGCTCGCGTCCGGGGTGCAGATCGGGAACAGCCGCGCCAGGTCGCCCGGGATCACCTCGCTGGAGAGCTTGCTCTCGCGGGCGCGCATCCAGTTCCGGTTGCCCTTCACCGTGTTGATCTCGCCGTTGTGCGCGACGAGCCGGAACGGGTGGGCCAGCGGCCAGGAGGGGAAGGTGTTCGTGGAGAAGCGTGAGTGCACGATCGCCAGCTCGGTGGCGAACCTGCGGTCGGAGAGGTCGGGGAAGAACGGCTCCAGCTGGCCGGTGGTCAGCATGCCCTTGTAGACCAGGGTCCGCGCCGACAGCGAGGGGAAGTAGACGGCCGTCTCGTGCTCGGCACGCTTGCGGAGGCAGAAGGCCCTGCGCTCGAGAGCCAGGGTGGCCTGAGAACCCTCCCGGCCACGGCTCACCCCGTCGGCACACTGGACGAAGAGCTGGCGCATCCGGGGCTGACAGGCACGGGCGGTGGTGCCGACCAGGTCGCACGTCGTCGGCACCTCGCGCCACCCGAGCACGCTCAGGCCCTCCTCCGCGGCGATCTCCTCGATCCGGGCGACGGCGGTGGCGTCCTCCTCGTCGTCGTCGGGGAGGAAGGCGATCCCGACCGCGTACGACCCGGCCTGCGGCAGGTCGAAGCCGGTGACCTCGCGGAAGAAGGCGTCCGGGACCTGGGTGAGGATGCCGGCACCGTCACCGGTGTCCGGCTCGGCACCCACCGCGCCGCGATGGTCGAGGTTGCGCAGCGCGGTCAGCGCGTGCTCGACGATGTCGTGGCCCGGCTCGCCGCGCATGGTGGCCACGAAGGCCACCCCGCAGGCGTCGTGCTCGTGCGCGCCGTCGTAGAGGCCGGCGGCGGCGGGTCGTCCGGAGAACCGGCGGAAAGGCGAGATCAATGGGCCACCTCGTCACGTCAGGTAACGGCCCGCTCCGACGCGACTAGGGCGTCGTCACGGGCCGGGGAGGGAGTCCAGCCCCCGCAGGGACGCCGGTGGCCCGCGTGGGTGTTACGGCAGTGTATCGGCAGGTCCGGCGTTCCCGGAACCGGCGACGCACACCCCGATCGTGGCTCTGATCAGGGCGATCACGCCGCGGCCCCCGATGTCAACGGCGGTCGGCGCCGAGGTCCTCGGGGTGCGGATCGGGGACGGACGCATCCTCGCCGTTCTCGACGTCCACCGCAGCCGGGGCCTCGTCGTCCGCCGGTTCCTCACCACGGCCGGGGCGCGTGCGCATCCAGGCGCGCCACCGTGCCGTCACGGCCGGGTCGGCGTCGTCGGCGTCCGTCTCGGCGCCGTGCGCGTCGCCGCCCGGGACGGGGCGGAAGACGTTGTCCTCGCGGCCCGGCCGGAGGCGGAACGAGAGGATCAGGTAGACGAGGGCGCCGAGACCCACGAGCACGCTCGTCCACAGGTTGAGCCGCAGCCCGAGGACGTGGTTGGCCGGGTCGATCCGCAGGGCCTCGATCCAGGCGCGGCCGATCGTGTAGACGAGCACGTAGAGCGCGAAGAGGCGGCCGTGCCCGAACCTGAACCGGCGGTCGACCACGACGAGGAGCACGGCGGTCCCGACGTCCCAGAGGAGCTCGTAGAGGAACGTCGGGTGGAAGGTGCCGAGCACGACGGGCTGCCCGCCGGGCCCGAGCACGGCGTGCCCGGCGGCGGCGTCCCACTGGTGGACCTGCAGCCCCCAGGGCAGGGTGGTCGGGCTGCCGTAGAGCTCGTTGTTGAACCAGTTGCCCAAGCGGCCGATCGCCTGGGCGAGCACGATGCCGGGCGCCAGCGCGTCGGCCAGCGGCGGCAGGAGGATGCCGGCGCGGCGCGCGCCGATGTACGCGCCCACGCCGCCGAGCGCGACCGCGCCCCAGATGCCGAGACCGCCCTCCCAGATGTAGAGGGCCTGGACCGGGCGCCCTCCCGCGCCGAAGTACGGCTGCCAGGAGGTGGCCACGTGGTACAGCCGGCCGCCGACGATGCCGAACGGGACCGCCCAGGCGGCGATGTCGAGGACCTGCCCCTCGCGGCCGCCCCGGTCCCGCCACCGGCGGTCGCCGATCCAGATGGCGACGACGATGCCGACGAGGATGCAGAGCGCGTAGGCGCGCACCGGGAACGGTCCGATGTCCCAGACGCCCTGGCTGGGGCTGGGGATGGTCGCCCGGACTCCGGTCACGGCGTGGGTCCTCCTGCCGTGGTCGCCGCCTCCAGCGCCGGCCGCCCGCGGCGGACACCGTCCGCCAGGTCGACGGCCAGGGCCCGGACGGCGTCGATGCCGCCCGACCCGAGCGCCCGGACGAACGCGGTGCCGACGATCACCCCGTCGGCGTATCCCCCGACGGTCGTGGCCTGACGACCGTCCGAGACGCCGAGCCCGACGCACACGCGCTCCGCGCCGGCGCTCCGGGTGCGCGCCACGAGCTCCTCGGCCCGGTCGCTGACCTGGGCCCGCATGCCGGTCACGCCCATCGTCGATGCCGCGTAGACCCAGCCCCGGCAGGCCTGGACGGTGCTGCGCAGCCGCTCCTGGGTCGACGACGGCGCGACCAGGAAGACCCGCTCCAGGTCGTGCGCCTCGGCGGCGGCGAGCCAGTCCGCGCCCTCGTCCGGCACGAGGTCGGGCGTGATGAGCCCGGCCCCGCCGGCGGCGGCGAGATCGGCCGCGAAGCGGTCCACGCCGTATCGGTCGATCGGGTTCCAGTAGGTCATGACGAGCACCGGCGCGCCGGTCGTCGCGACCTGCTCGACGGCGGTCGAGCACGTCGTGGGTGCGGGTACCGCCGCGCAGCGCGGCGTCGACGGCGTCCTGGATCACCGGCCCGTCCATGAGCGGGTCGGAGTAGGGCAGCCCGAGCTCGACGACGTCCACGCCGCTCTCGACCATCGCCCGGGCCGCCGCGATCGAGCCGGCGACGTCCGGGAAGCCGACGGGCAGGTACCCGACGAGGGCGGCGCGCCCCTCCGCGCGGGCCGCGTCGACGGCGTCGGCCGACCGGCGGGTCACTCGGGCGCCCCGCTCAGCGGGTGCTCGACCCGCTCGACCTCGGACTCGACGAGATCGGCGTCCGCGACCACGCCGAACCAGCGGGCGGCGGTGTCGACGTCCTTGTCGCCGCGGCCGGAGAGGTTGACGAGGACCAGGCCGTCCGGGCCGAGCTCGCGGCCGGCCCGGAGAGCGCCGGCGAGCGCATGCGCGCTCTCGATGGCCGGGATGATCCCCTCGGTGCGGCAGAGCAGCCGGAAGGCCTCCATCGCCTCCGCGTCCGTCACCGACTCGTAGACGGCGCGGCCGGACTCGGCGAGCCAGGAGTGCTCCGGCCCGACCCCGGGGTAGTCGAGCCCGGCGGAGATCGAGTGGCTCTCGACGGTCTGCCCGTCCTCGTCCTGCAGCACGAAGGTGCGGCTGCCGTGCAGGACGCCGGGGGTGCCGCCGGTGATCGACGAGGCGTGCCGCCCGGTGCCGACGCCGTCGCCGCCGGCCTCCAGCCCCAGGAGCTTCACCCCGGGGTCGTCGAGGAACGCGTTGAAGATCCCGATCGCGTTCGACCCGCCGCCGACGCAGGCGGCGACGACGTCCGGCAGCCGGCCGACGAGGTCGAGCACCTGGGCCCGGGCCTCCTCGCCGATCACGCGCTGGAAGTCGCGAACCATGGTCGGGAACGGGTGCGGACCGGCGACCGTGCCGATGAGGTAGTGGGTGCTCTCGACGTTCGTCACCCAGTCGCGCATCGCCTCGTTCATGGCGTCCTTGAGCGTGCGCGAGCCGCTCCTGACCGGCACGACCTCGGCGCCGAGCAGCCGCATCCGGGCGACGTTGAGCGCCTGCCGGCGGGTGTCCTCCTCGCCCATGTAGACGAGGCACTCCAGGCCCAGAAGCGCCGCGGCCGTGGCGCTGGCGACGCCGTGCTGACCTGCCCCGGTCTCGGCGATGATCCGCGGCTTGCCCATCCGGACCGTGAGCAGCGCCTGCCCCAGCACGTTGTTGATCTTGTGCGAGCCGGTGTGGTTGAGGTCCTCGCGCTTGAGCAGGATCCGGGCGCCCCCCGCGTGCTCGGCGAACCGATTCGCCTCGGTGAGGATGCTCGGCCGCCCGGTGTAGGTCCGGTGCAGCTCGGCCAGCCGCCCGGTGAACTCCGGGTCGTCCTTGGCCTTGGCGTACTCGGCCTCGAGCTCGTCCAGCGCGGCGATCAGCGCCTCGGGGACGTACCGCCCGCCGAACCGCCCGAAGTACGGGCCGTGCACGTCGGCGAGACGCTCCCCGCCGACGGCCCTCGGGGTCGTCGCGGTCACTTCCGCACCGCCCGCAGCGCGGGATGCGCGCCCGCGGCGACGAGGTCGGCGACGGCGGCACGCGGGTCCTTCCCGGTCACCAGGCTCTCCCCCACCAGGACGGCGTCCGCGCCGGCCCTGGCGAACTCGAGCACGTCGTGCGGGCCGCGGACCCCGGACTCGGCGATCGTCACGATGCCGCTGGGCACGTGCGGGGCGACCCGGGCGAACACCGCCCGGTCGACCTCCAGGGTCCGCAGGTCGCGGCAGTTCACCCCGATGACGCGGGCCCCGGCGTCGACGGCGCGCCGGACCTCCTCCGGGTCGTGCACCTCGACGAGCGGGGTCATCCCGAGCGAGTGGACGCGCTCGACCAGCGACACCAGGGCCTGCTGCTCCAGCGCGGCGACGATGAGGAGCACGGCGTCCGCGCCGTAGGCCCGCGCCTCCCAGACCTGGTAGCTGGTGACCACGAAGTCCTTGCGGAGGATCGGGACGTCGACCGCGGTCCGGACGGCCGCGAGGTCCGCCAGGCTGCCGCCGAAGCGGCGCTCCTCGGTGAGCACGCTGATGATCGCGGCGCCCCCGGACTCGTAGTCGGCGGCGAGCCCGGCGGGGTCGGCGATGGCGGCCAGGGCACCCTTGCTGGGGCTCGAGCGCTTCACCTCGGCGACGACCTTGACGGTCTCGCCGTCCCGGAGCGCGGCTTCGGCCGGCATCGCCGAGGGGCGTCGCTCGGCCAGCGCCTGGAGCTCGGTGAGGTCGGTACGGGCCTGGCGGTCGACGAGGTCCTCCCGGACTCCGGCGAGGATGTCGTCGAGGACAGTCACAGATCTCCCCTGTCGGCGGCGATGACAACGAGCCGATCGTACCTATCGGGCGGTGACGCACCGAATCGCGTCAAGGACGTGGGCGAACCTCGGCGCACGTCCTAGTGACCCGGCTTGCCGGAGACGCCGAACCCCATCATCGACAGAACCTTTCCCGCGACGGCCCCGGCGATGACGACGACGACGCCGACCACGAACAGCCAGACCGTCGTCACGACCACGGCGATCGCCATGATCAGCGCGCCGAGCATGATCAGCCCGACGGCGGTCCACGACGCGACGCTCTGGCCGTGGGCGCCGTGCTGCGCGGCGACCTGCTCGCCCCGCCGCTCATCGGGCACGTCCCTGGTCCCGCCGGGGCCCTGATCCGTCGGCTGCCGGCGCTCGTCCGTGCGCTGGCCCTGCTGGCTGTCCGCCATGGTGCTCCTTCCGGGTCCTTGCGGTCGGTCGAATTCTGTCAGGTTCCCGGCGGGTGGCCGGTCGCCGGGCGCTCAGCCGGTCGGGTCCTCGCCGCGGCTGAGCGCGTCCCAGGCCGCGACCGGGTCCTCGTCGACGGCTCCGGAGCCGGCCGGCGCACCCGCGGGGTCGGTGCCGGTCTCGAACCGGCGGCCGGGCACGCTCCACCGGCCGCCCCGCACGGCGGCGACCAGCCCGCCGGCGACGACGAGGAGGCCGCCGACGAGCGCGAGCCACACCCAGGGCGAGGCGGTGGCAGCGCCGGGAAGCGGCCCCGCGCGCCCGGTCGCGCCAGGGACGGCGGGGGCAGCCGCGCCGCGCGGGTCGGCCAGCACCCCGATCACCGACGCGACGACACCGGCGCCGGCGAGCGCCGCGACGATTCCGGCGAGCCGGGAGACGAGCCGGCCGGCGAGCAGCAGCATGATCGCGGCGGCGCCGGCCACGACGGCCAGGGCCGCAACCGCGGGCGCCGCCTGCGAACCGGGAGCGCTCAGCCGGATGACGCCGGGGACGCCGGTGACCTGTTGGCTCACCCAGTCCCGGGTCGCGGCGAGCAGCACCAGGCCCGCACCGGCGAGGACGACGACGACCGCGAACAGCCGCTCCCGGCGGGCGGACGTCACGGCGCGCGCAGGGTCGAGGCCGTGGCCACCGCGCGCAGGACCGCCGCCGCCTTGTTGCGGCACTCCTCGTCCTCGCGCTCGGGGTCGGAGTCGGCGACGATGCCCGCGCCCGCCTGCACGTAGGCGATGCCGCCGCGCAGCAGCGCCGTCCGGATCGCGATGGCCATGTCGAGGTCGCCGGCGACGCCGAAGTAGCCGACGACGCCGCCGTAGACGCCGCGCCGGGTGGGCTCGAGCTTGTCGATGATCTCCATCGCGCGGGGCTTCGGCGCGCCGGAGAGGGTGCCTGCCGGGAACGTGGCACGGAGCACGTCGAACGCGACGTTCCCCGGCGCGAGATCGCCCTCGACCGTGGAGACGAGGTGCATGACGTGGCTGTACCGCTCGACGGCCATGAACTCGACGACGTCGACGGTGCCGGGCACGCAGACCCGGCCGAGGTCGTTGCGGGCCAGGTCGACGAGCATGATGTGCTCCGCCCGCTCCTTCTCGTCGGCGAGGAGCTCCTCCGCCAGCGCGGCATCCTCGGCGGGAGTGGCCCCGCGCGGCCGGGTGCCTGCGATCGGGTGGGTGATCACCCGGCCGGAGCTGACCTTGACCAGCGCCTCGGGGCTGGAGCCGACGACGTCGAACCGCTCGCCCGCCGCGTCCAGCGCGCGGTACAGGTACATGTACGGGCTCGGGTTCGAGGCGCGCAGCACCCGGTAGACGTCGAGGGCGTCCGCCGGGCAGTCCACCTCGAACCGCTGCGAGATCACGACCTGGAACACCTCCCCGTCCCGGATCGCGGCCTTGCCCTCGAGCACGGCCGAGAGGTACTCCTCGCGCTCGGTCCGCTGCCGGGCGGGGGCCGACGGCGGGCCGCCGTGGACGGCGACGGTGCTCGGCGCGGGCGCCGCGAGCTCGGCGGTCATCCGGTCGAGCCGGGCGACGGCGTCCGCCCAGGCCTCGTCGACGCGCTCGTCGGTGCCGTCGTAGTTCACCGCGTTGGCGACCAGCAGCAGCGTGCCGTCGGTGTGGTCGAGGACCGCGAGGTCGGTCGCCAGGCTCATGGAGAGCTCCGGGACGGTGAGGTCGTCGACCGTGGTCTCCGGCAGCCGTTCCCAGCGCCGCACGACGTCCCAGGAGAGGTAGCCGACGAGGCCGCCCGTCAGCGGCGGCAGGCCGGGCAGCCGCGGCGTCTGCAGCGCGGCCACGGTGTCGCGCAGGGCGACGAGCGGATCGCCGTCGGTCGGCACCCCGACCGGCGGATCGCCCAGCCAGTGCACCTCGCCGTCCCGCTCCGTCAGAGTGGCGTGGCTGCGCGCGCCGACGATGCTGTACCGCGACCACAGGCCCTGCTCGGCCGACTCGAGCAGGAACGTCCCCGGTGCGTCCTGCGCGAGCTTGCGGTACACCCCGATCGGCGTCTCGCCGTCGGCGAGGAAGCGCCGGACGACGGGGATGACGCGACGGTCCTGCGCGAGGGCCCGGAAGGCGGGCAGGTCCGGCCAGGTGACGCCCAGGGTGAGGTCGGGCGCGACGAGGGCGTGCTCGGCCCGGCTCGAGGAGAGGGTCGTGTCGGTGCTGGGAGTGGTCACTGCGCCCCTTCGAGGACGACGGCGGGCAGGTCGCGGCCGGTGAAGCAGGTCGGCGTCCCGGTGTGGCAGGCGGGGCCGACCTGGTCGACCCGGACGAGCACGGCGTCGCCGTCGCAGTCCAGCGCGACCCCGCGGACCCACTGCACGTGCCCGGACGTGTCGCCCTTGCGCCAGTACTCCTCGCGAGACCGGCTCCAGAACGTCACCCGCCCCGTGGTGAGGGTCCGGTGCAGGGCCTCGTCGTCCATCCACCCGACCATGAGCACGTCACCGGTGTCGTGCTGCTGGACCACCGCGCAGACCAGGCCGTTCGCGTCCCGCTTCAGCCGGCCGGCGATCTGCGGGTCGAGCCCGGTGGTGGCCTCCTGCGTCACGCGTCGATTCTCCCATCCGCACCGGCCGTCACGTGCGCGCCCGCATCTCCGCGTTGCTGCGCGGCCCAGCTCGCGTGCAGCCGCTGGTAGACCGGGGAGCGCTCGACGAGGTCGGCGTGCCGTCCGAGGTCGACGACCTCACCACCCTCGACGACCACGACGAGATCCGCGGCCTCCGCCGTGGAGAGGCGGTGCGCGATCGCGACGGAGGTGCGCCCCCGGGTGACGCTCTCCAGGGCGCGGTTCAGCCGGACCTCGGTGGCGGGGTCGACGGCCGAGGTGGCCTCGTCGAGGACGAGCAGGTCCGGGTCCGCGAGGTAGGCCCGCGCCAGCGCGACCAGCTGGCGCTCGCCGGCGGAGAGCGCCTCGCCGCGCTGCCCGACCTGGGTCTCCAGGCCGTGCGGCAACTGCTCGGCCCAGTCGAGGAGGCCGAGCTCGGTCAGCGCGAGGACGACGTCGTCGCTCCCGGCGTGCGCCCGCCGGTGTTCGGTGCCCCACAGGATGTTCGCGCGCAGGGTGTCGTCGACGAGGAACCCCTCCTGCGGCACGAGCACGACGCGCTCGCGCAGCGACCCGAAGCGGACCCGGCGCAGGTCGACGCCGTCCAGCAGGACCCGGCCGCGGCTGGGATCCATGAGCCGGGTGAGGAGCTTGGCCAGCGTGGTCTTGCCGGAGCCGGTCTCGCCGACCACCGCGATCCGGGCCCGCTGCGGCAGCGCGAGGTCGACGTCGCGGAGCACCTCCGGGCCACCCGGGTAGGCGAACCAGACGTGCTCGAACCGGACGTCGACCGGCCCGCGGGGCAGGTCGACGCCGTCGTCGCCGGGGTCGCCGACGTCCGCGGGCGTGTCGAGCACAGCCATGACGCGGCGCCAGCCGGCGGCGGCGTTCTGGAGCTCGTTGAGCACCTCGGTGCCGATCTGCACGGGGCCGGTGAAGAGCTGCACGAGGAAGAGGAACGCGACGAGCTCCCCCAGGGTGAGCCGGCCGTGGACGCCGAGCACCGTGCCGAGGCCGACGACCGCGGCCACGACCAGCCCCGAGATCAGCACTCCGCTGCTGAACGAGACCGCGACGGTGGTCTGGGCGTGGATCGCCGCGGAACGGTGCGCCGCGACCGCCGCGTCGACGCGCTCCTGCGTCCGGCGCTCGACGGCGTAGGCGCGGATGGTGTCCGCGCCGACGACGGACTCCGAGATCGCGCCGAGCATGTCCCCGACCCGCTGCCGGACCAGCCCGTAGGCGGCCGAGACCCGCCGCTGGAGCACGCGGAAGAGCAGGAACAGGGGCAGGAAGCAGGCCCAGACGAGCAGGGCCAGCGGCCAGGAGTAGATCACCATGAGCACCGTCGCGACCAGCAGCTGCCCGGTGGACGTCACCAGCAGCAGGCCGCCCCACTGGACGAACGTCGAGACGGTGTCCACGTCCGTCGTCACCCGGGCGACGAGGGCGCCGCGGCGCTCGGTGTTCTGGGTGAGCGTGGAGAGGTCGTGGATGTGCCGGAAGGCCAGCGTCCGCAGCGTCGCGAGGCCGGCCTCCGTGGAGCGGAAGATCCGCCGGTTGGCGGCGTAGGCGGCGACGGCCGTGACGACGAGGCCGGCGGCTGCCGCGGCACAGAACGCCAGCACGAGGCCCGGCTGCGGTCCTGCCGCGCCGCGGATCCCCCGGTCGATCGTCACCTGGACGGCGATGGGGACGACGACGCGCCCCATCGTCGAGACCAGGGCGATGAGCAGGGTGACGCCGAGGCCACGGGTGATCTCCGGGCTCAGGGCCAGGCCGCGGCGCAGCACCGCCCAGGCGCCGTCGCCGCCGTCGGCCGTGCCGGCGGCGGTCCCGATCGTCGAGCTCGCCGGGGCGGTCATGCCACTCCTTCCGCGACGGCCTCGTCGCCGCGCTCGGCGGCACCGGCGCGCTCCGCGCGCTCCGCCGCGTCGCGTTCGTACGCCGTGACGAGCCGCCGGTACCCCTCGCTGCTCCGCATGAGCTCCCCGTGCGAGCCGCGCGCCGCGACCCGGCCGCGTTCGACGTACACCACCTCGTCGGCCAGCGCGATGGTCGCCATCCGGTAGGCGACGACGACGACCGTGCCACCGTGCACGCTGCGCAGTCCGGCGAGGATGCGGGCCTCGACGTGCGGGTCGACCGCGGAGGTCGCGTCGTCGAGGACGAGCAGCCGTGGTGACCGGACGAGCGCCCGGGCCAGGGCCAGCCGCTGCCGCTGCCCGCCGGACAGGCTCGTGCCGCGCTCCCCCACCCGGGTGTCCAGCCCCTCCGGCAGGGCGGCGACGAAGTCCTCGGCGCGGGCCAGCGCGAGCGCTCGGCGGACGGCCGCGTCGTCGACCTCCGCCCCGAGGGAGACGTTCCCGCGCACGGTGTCGTCGAACACGAAGGTGCCCTGCGGCACGAGCGCCGCGTGCGCGGCCAGCTCCCCCCGGCGCAGGGCGCGCAGCTCCACGCCGTCCAGCAGCACCTGCCCCTCGGCGGGGTCGACGAGCCGCACGATGAGGCCGGCGAGGGTCGACTTGCCGGAGCCCGTCGGCCCGACGACGGCGACCGTGCTGCCCGCGGCGACGTCGAGCGTGACGTCGTGGAGCACGGGGAACCGTTCGCCGTCCCCGCCCTCGTAGGCGTAGCCGACGCCGTCCAGCTCGAGCGCGGCCGCGCCCCGCCGGGCGAGCTCGCGCTCGCCGAACTCCATCTCCCCCCGGGCGGAGAGGACGGCGGACACGCGCTCCCACCCCACGACCGCCCGCGGCAGTTCCCCGAGCACCCAGCCGATGGCGCGCACCGGGAACGAGACCAGGGCGAGGAGGTAGGCGACCTGGACGACGTCCGCCGTCGTCGCCTCGCCGGCGGCGACGCGCGCGGTGCCGGCCACGAGGACGGCGAGGGTGCCGAGCACCGGCAGCGCCTCGAGGATCGGGTCGAAGAGGCCGCGGGTGATGCCGACGGCGACGTTCGCGTCGCGCAACTCCTGGGAGACCGCGCCGAACCGGGCGGTCTCGGCGCCCTCCCGGCCCAGGGTCTTGACGACGACGGCGCCCTCGAAGCTCTCGTGCGCCACCTCCGACACGCTCGCGCGCAGCTGCTGCGCGAGGACGACCCGCGGCGACATCCGGCGCTGGAACACGACGTTCGCCGCGAACACGGCCGGCAGCACGAGCAGCCCGAGCGCACCCAGCAGCGGGTCGGCCGCGACCATCGCGGCACCGGCCACGAGGAGCATGACGACGACGCCGAGGGCCATCGGCAGCGGCGAGAACACCTGCCAGGTGGCCTCCACGTCGGCGTTGGCGTTGGACAGCAGCTGGCCGGCGGGGTGCCGGTGGTGCCAGGCCAGCGGCAGCCGCAGGTACTGCCGGGTGACCGCGCGCCGGTACCGGGCCTGCAGCCGGTAGGTGACGGCGCCGCCGGCCGCGCGCCGCCCCACGACACCGATCGAGGTCACCAGCGCGACCAGCGCGAGGGTGCCGGTGACGTAGGCCAGCTGGCCGGCGGTGATGGCGCCGGCGGCGAACGCGGGAGCCAGCACGGACTGGGTGAGACGGCCGAGTAGCCACCCCGAGCCCGCGACACCCAGCCCGTAGACGGCGCTGCCGGCGACCGCGACCGCGAACATGCCCGGTTCGTCGCGCATCCCCCGGCCCAGCACGCGGGCACCGCGACGCAGGGTGTCCGAGCCGGTCACAGACCGCGTGGCCAGGTCGTCGGGCATGTCTGCACCATCTCATCCGGCGAAAAACCCCCGCGCGCCGACACCGCAGCCGCGTGTCAGGATCAACGCCATGACCAGCTTCTCGGCGCTCGAGCGGGCCCGGCTGGCCGACGCGCTGGCGGCCACCGACCCCGACGCGCCGACGTTGTGCGAGGGCTGGACGGCGCGGGACCTCGCCGCGCATCTCGTCGTCCGGGAGCGCCGGCCGGACAGCACCCCCGGCCTCATGCTGCGGCCGCTGGCCGGCTGGACCGACCGGGTGCGGCGCGGCTACGCGCAGCGCCCGTACGCGGACCTGATCCGGCTGATCCGCACGGGTCCGCCGCGGACCAGTCCGTTCGCCCTGCCGGGCGCGGACTCCGCCGCGAACCTCGCCGAACACTTCGTGCACTGCGAGGACGTCCGACGGGGGCGCGGTCCCGCGCCCGCCGCACAGCTCGCCGACGGGCTGCAGGACGAGCTCTGGCGCCGGCTGACCCGGCAGGCCCGGCTGACGTTCCGCCGGGTCGGTACCGGCGTCGTCCTCGCCACGCCGGACGGCCGGGAGCACGTCGCCGTGCGCGGCGGGACGAAGGTCCGGCTGGTCGGCGAGCCCGGCGAGCTGCTCCTCGTCGCGTTCGGCCGGGGCCGCGCCGCCGACGTCCGGCGTGAGGGCCCGGCCGAGGCCCTGGCCGCGCTCGCGTCGGCCCGTCTCGCGGTGTGACCCCGGACGAGCTCGCCGCGCGGCTGCGGCCCCGTCTCGGTGGTCCGGCGCCGGCCGTCGTCGCCGTCGACGGGCCGAGCGGCAGCGGCAAGACCGAGCTCGCCGCCGCGCTCGCCGCACGGCTGGCGGGCGCCGCCGTCGTCCACCTCGACGACCTCTACCCCGGGTGGGACGGTCTCGAGGCCGTCGTTCCGCTGCTCGTCTCGCACGTGCTGGTACCGCTCGGCGGGCCGGCGCCCCTCGTCGTCCCCAGCTGGGACTGGAGCCGCGACGTGCCGGGCCCGCCCCGGCCTCGACCGGACCTCGGGCCGCCGCGCCCGGCGCTGGTGCTCGTGGAAGGAGCGGGCTCCGGGGCCCGGGCCTGCGCGCCGTACCTCACCGGGCTCGTCTGGCTCGAGGCCGCGGACGCCGTCCGCCGGGAGCGCGCCCTCGCCGCGGGACGGCGCCGGCTACGAGCCGCACTGGGACCGGTGGGCGGAGCAGGAGCGGCGGCACTTCAGCCGCGAGGGCACCCGGGGGCGCGCCGACCTCGTGCTCGACACCACGGTCAGCCCCGACCACCCCGTCGTCGTCCGGGACCTCTGGTCGGTACCGTCGCGCGGGTGAGCGACGACCTGGCGTTCGAGACCGTCGACGTCGAATCCGCCCTCTTCTCCGACTACCGGCGGGTGCAGGCCACCGTCTTCCTCGGCCCGTTGCCCACGGACCAGGACCTGGAGCGCGTGCGCCGCACCGCCGACCGCGCCACCCGCCGGGTCGCCGCCCTCGACCGTCACCGCATCGTCGGCACCTACGTCTCCTGGGACAGCCACGTCACGGCGCCCGGGGGCCGACTCGTCGCGGCGGACGCCGTCAGCGGAGTGACCGTCCTGCCGACGCACCGGCGGCGCGGCGTGCTGACCCGGATGATCGTGCCCGACCTCGCGGCGGCCGCCTCCCGCGGCGTCCCGGTCGCGATCCTCATCGCGGCCGAAGCCCCGATCTACGGCCGGTTCGGCTTCGGCGCGGCGACCGAGACCGCACGATGGACGGTCGACCTGCGTGCCGCGACCCTCGCTCCGCAGGTGGTGCAGGAGGGGTCCGTCGAGCTGCTGCCCGAGGCCGAGGTGCGTCCGCTGGCGCCGGCCGTGTTCGAGGCCGCCCGCCGGCCCGGCGCGATCGACCACAACGACAGGTGGTGGGACCGCACCTTCGGGCTGGCCGAGGAGCCCGACCACAAGCCGCGCACCTGGCTCGTCCACCGCGGCGACGACGGGACGCCGGACGGGTACGCCGGCTTCCGCGCCGAGGAGTCCTGGGTCGATCGGGAGGTCCACACCGTCGCGCACGTCGAGCACTTCCAGGCCGCGACGCCGGCCGCGTACGCCGGGCTCTGGTCCGTGCTGACGTCGCTCGACCTCGTCGCCCGCGTGAGCGGGCCCGAGCTCGCGGTCGACGAGCCGCTGCCGTGGCTGCTCACCGACCAGCGCGCCGCGCGGCTCTCGGCCCGGCAGGACCACCAGTGGTCCCGGCTGCTCGACCCCGCGGCGGCGCTCTCGGCCCGCACGTACGAGACGACCGGCGCGGTGACCTTCGCGGTGGTCGACCCGCAGGGCTGGGCGGAGGGCGTCTACCGGCTCGAGACGGACGCCGACGGGACCGGCGGGTGCACGCGCGTCGACGCCCCGGCGGACCTGACGATTTCCGTCGGCGTGCTCTCCAGCCTGTGGCTGGGCGGCGGCAGCCTGCACGCCGCGGCCCTCGGCGGCCTGGTCGCCGAGCACGCGGCCGGCGCCGTCGACCGGCTGGCCCGCCTGCTGCACACCACCCGCGCCCCCTGGACCCCCACCTGGTTCTGAGGGCGGGGTTCCGCTGGAGTTGAACGGGATCGACGTCTGCGGTATGTACCCTGGTCGCGTGACGGCGACGACCCGAGGGAACGCGCGCTGGGCGCGCGGTCTCGCCGTCGCCCTCGTGACCGCTCCGGGCGTGCTGCTCGCGCAGTTCGTCGTGACCGACACCCTGCCCTCCTGGCGCGCCGCGCTGATCGTCTGCGCGATCGTCGCCGCCGTCGCGTGCGCCGTCCCGACACGGGGGGCGCTCGGCACCGCGGCGGTCGCCGCCGCCGCCCAGCTGGCCGGTCATGTCGCGCTCGCCCTCACCGCCCCGCAGTCCGACGCCCGGCAGGGCTGCCTCTCGGTCGTGGGGCGTGGCGCCGACCTCGGCGTCCGGTACGCCCTGGTGCACGGCGACGCCTGCCCGCCCGGGGCGCTGAGCGCAGCCCCGGCGCTCGCCGCCGTCGTCTCCGCCGTCGCAGGGGCCCTCGTGGTCCTCCTCGGGCACGCGCTGCTGGCCGGCCTCACCGGCGTCCTGGTCGCGACCCTCACAGCCGGCGTCGAGCTGGTCCGCCGGCTGGCGGACGCCGTGCGCCCGGTGCTGACCCTGCTCGTCGGCGTTCGCCTGGTGCCCCCGGCGTCGCCGGCACCGCCCCTCGCCGAACCGCCCGTGCTGACCGACCGGTGGCACCCGGACCGCGCGTTCCGCCGCGGCCCGCCGCCGGCAGCCGCCGCCGCCTGACTCCTCCGGACCTCCCGGACGTCGGCGGCGGGCGCCGCCGCCCCCGACCGGTCCGAGCCAGGAGCCTGGAATGAACCTCGCCGTCCCCGCCACCGACGCCCCCGCGCGCTCGGTCGGCGCCACATTCCGCCGGACCCAGCCGTGGCTGTCCCTGATCGCCCGGCTCGTCCTCGCGGTCGTCTTCGCCGCCGCCGGCTGGCCCAAGCTCCTGGACCCCGACGGCACCGTCCGGAGCGTCCGCGCGTTCCGGCTCGTGCCTGAGGTGCTCGTGCCCGCCTTCGGGTACGGGCTGCCGATGCTCGAGCTCGCGCTCGCGCTGCTGCTGTTCCTCGGCCTGCTCACCCGCTGGGCCGCCGTCGTGGTCGCCGTCCTGCTGCTCATGTTCATGGTCGGCATCGCCGCCGCGTGGGCCCGGGGCCTGGCGATCGAGTGCGGCTGCTTCGGCTCCACGAGCGGCCCGGTCGTGGACCCGACCCGCGGGTACGCGATCGACCTGATCCGGGACGCCGGCCTCCTGCTGCTCGCCGGCTTCCTCGTGGTCCGGCCCGCCAGCAGGTTCTCCCTCGACGCCCGCTTCGGGCTGTAGCTCCCTTCCTTTCGCTCCCTTTCTCCCGCAGGAGATCTCCGTGACCAACGCACGTACCGTCAAGTCCGCCCGCGAGAAGGCCGCCGAGATGCGCGCCGAGGCCGCCCGCAAGGAGGCCCGGCGCCGCTCCGTCCTGATCGCCATCGTCGTCGCCGTCGTCCTCGTGGTCGCCGTCGGCGTGACCGTCATCGTCCGGCAGGCCCAGCACGACCGCGCCGTCGCCGCCGCTCTCACACCGTCCGGGACGCCGAAGAACGTCGAGTCGAACTTCGGGATCGCCACCGGCCCCGCCACGACGACCGGCGGCAAGCCCCGCGTCGTGGTGGACATGTACGAGGACTTCCAGTGCCCCATCTGCCGGCAGTTCGAGAGCACCGACGGCGCGACCCTCAAGGCCTGGCAGCAGCAGGGCATCGTCCAGCTCGTGTACCACCCCGTCGCGTTCCTCGATCAGGCCTCGTCGACCGACTACTCCACCCGGGCCCTGATGGCTGCGGCGTCCGTGCAGGACTCCTCGCCGACCGCGTTCCAGGCCTTCCACGACCTGCTGTACGCCAACCAGCCGGCGGAGGGCAGCGCCGGGCTGCCCGACTCCCAGCTCGCGGACCTCGCCGCCCAGGCCGGGGCCACGCGGGCGACGGTCGCCTCGGACCTCAGCTCGCAGCGGTTCAAGGCCTGGACGGTCCAGGCGACCGACGCCTTCTCGCAGAAGTACACGGGCACCCCGACCGTCCTCGTCGAGGGCACACAGCAGAAGGCGCTCGACGCGGCGTCGCTGAAGAAGGCGGTGGCTGCGGCCGCGGCGGCGAAGGGGCTCCCGGCTCCGAAGTGACCGCGCGTCAGTCGTCGGTGTCGGTGCGGCTGCGGGCGGCGACGAGCGTGGCGAGGCGGCGAGCCTCGGCGACCCCGCGCTCGCCGTCCGCCCGCTGGATGGCCATCACGGCGAGGACGTCGCCGTCCGCGAGGTCGAGGGTGACCCAAGGGTCACCGCCGCCGAAGCGGACGGCGACGATCTGCGCCCACTCCAGCTCGGTCACGGTTACCACGTTCCGGACGACGAGGCCGTCGGGGCCAGGCGTCGCGCGCAGCCGCGCGAACAGCAGCAGGACGTAGGCGATGGCGCCGGCCAGCAGCACGACCCCGAGCCGGTCGTACCAGTGCCACGGGATGACCACGTCGCCCGGCGTCAGCACGGCGAGCCCGAGCAGGACAACGGCCTGCGCCACGGCGAACGTGATCGCCACCCGGCGAGCCCGGAACGGCCGGAACGGACGGGACAGCGCCTCCCCCGGTGCGTCCGTCACAGGCGGCACGCGTGGATGCTGGTCACGAGGATCGCGCGGGCACCCAGGGCGTAGAGCTCGTCCATGACCTGGTTCGTCCGGCCGCGGGGCACCATGGCCCGCACGGCGACCCAGCCGGGGTCGTGCAGCGGGGAGATCGTGGGCGACTCCAGGCCGGGCGTGATCAGGCTCGCCTTCTCGACGAGCTCGACCCGGACGTCGTAGTCCATGAGCACGTACTGCCGGGCGACGAGCACGCCCTGCAGCCGGCGGACGAGCACGTCCACGGCCGGGTCGTCGCCGACGGACGCCGCCCGCACGAGCACGGCCTCGGACCGGAGGATCGGATCGCCGAACACCTCCAGCCCCGCGTTGCGGAGCGTCGTCCCGGTCTCGACCACGTCGGCGATGACGTCGGCGACGCCGAGCCGGACGGCGGTCTCCACGGCACCGTCGAGCTTCACGACGTCCGCCCGGACCCCGTGTTCGCCGAGGTAGCGCTCGACCAGGCCTGCGTAGCTCGTCGCGATCCGGCGTCCGGCCAGGTCGGCGATCTCGGTGACGGTGCCGATCCTGGCGGCGAAGCGGAACGTCGACTCCCCGAACCCGAGCGAGACGACCTCGCGCGCCTCCGCGCCGGAGTCGAGCAGCAGGTCGCGGCCGGTGATGCCGGCGTCGAGCGTGCCGGCGCCCACGTAGACGGCGATGTCCCGGGGGCGCAGGAAGAAGAACTCGACGTCGTTCTCGTGGTCGGCCAGGACCAGCTCCCGGCTGTCACGCCGCTGCCGGTAGCCGGCCTCCCGGAGCATGTCCGTGGCGGCCTCGGAGAGCGTCCCCTTGTTCGGGACGGCGACGCGCAGCATGGCACCCCTTACATCGATCGCAGGTGATCACAGGTAGCGGTAGACGGCGTCGAGGTCGAGGCCTCGCGCGATCATGAGGACCTGCAGGTGGTAGAGGAGCTGGCTGATCTCCTCCGCCGTCCGGTCGGTGCTCTCGTGCTCCGCGGCCATCCACACCTCGGCGGCCTCCTCGACGACCTTCTTGCCGATCGCGTGCACGCCGGCGTCCAGCAGGGCGACCGTGCCGGAGCCGGCGGGCCGTTCGTCCGCGCGCGAGCGCAGTTCGGCGAAGAGATCGTCGAAGGATTTCACGTCCGCCAGGCTAGGCGGTCCCGCCTGCCGTCAGGCGACGGCCTCGATGGCCGGGTCGGCCAGGCCGATCCTCTCCTCCCGGGAGACGCGGAGCCAGACGAAGAAGCCCCAGATGACGAAGGCGCCGTAGACGCCGTACATCACCGCCGACGGGTAGAACTGGAAGTGCAGGAGTTCGGGCACGCCGACGAGGTCCACCGCGATCCAGCACAGCCAGAAGTCGACCCAGCCGCGGGCCATCGCGAACGTCGCGAGCATCGAGCCGACGAAGATCCAGGAGTCGGCGAGGTAGTACCAGCCGGGGGCGGGGAAGCCGGCACCGATCGCCCGGAACGTCAGGTAGCAGACGACGACCGCGACGGCGGAGAGGGAGAGGTACCACGCGCGCTCGACGGCGGTCGCCCAGCGCGGGTGCACGGCCGGGCCGGCACCGCCCTCCGCGTTCTTGGTCCGCTGCCAGCGCCACCATCCGTAGACGCTCGCCACGATGAAGAAGATCTGCCGGCCCGCCTGCCCGTACAGCGTCGCGCCCTGCGGGTTCCCGAAGGCGACGCCGAGGAAGACGGTGAAGAGGAGGACATTGCCGACGATCCCGACCGGCCAGGCCCAGACCTTGCGGCGCATGCCGCCGATCGCCGAGCCCAGGCCGAAGAGGTTGCCGATGATCTCGCGATAGGTGATCTCGTGACCGGAGATCGTGAGGTGCGCCTGGAAGAGCTGCTCGAACCAGTTCACTGCTGCCGTCCCTCGGGTCAGGGCTCCGGGGGACGAGGTCGGCGTACGCCGGCCACGGCAGCGCGGCCGCGGGTAACGCGACACCGGCACCGCCGCTGCGTGCTGCCTCCCATCCGGACTCTCACCGTCGGTCCTGGAGTTCCACCAGGTCCACCGGCCGCTGGCTGCGGTCGGGTCGCGGACTGTCACCGCCGGTTCGGAATTTCACCGACCCCGGAGCACGCGTGCGTGTTCGCCCACAGTATGCACGGGCCCGGCGATCACGCGAGGGTCAGGGCGTCGCGCACCTGCTTCAGGGAGGGGTTGCTGAGGAAGGTGGCGCCGATCTGGACCGTCGGCACGAGCTCGGCGCCGTCGTTCACCGACCGGACGACGGCCGCGGCCTCGGCGTCCGCCCAGATGTCGACCGACCTGAACGGGATCCGGGCGAGCCGGAGCTTGGCGCGCAGCTTCATGCTGAACGGACAGCCGGGCCGCGTGTACAGCACCACCTCGGACATGCCACCAGACTGGCAGCGCAGGCCGGGCGGCACCATGCCGGTCAGGGCCGGTCAGGGCAGGTCGGGCAGCTCCAGGCGGCCCTGGCCGTCGCGCAGCAGGGGCGTGGACATCACGACGGCGGTGACGTCGAGCGGGCCGTAGACGTGCGGGTAGCCGTCGGCGTCGCCGGCGACGGCGTCGACCTGCAACGGAACGGTCAGCCGCCGCTCGTCGATCGTCAGCAGCACGAGCGGCTCCTCGACGTCCGTGTAGTAGCGGTCGGCGACGCCGCGCACCTGGTTGCCGTAGGAGGCGTGCAGGAAGCCCTCCTCCTCGAGCGTGCGCCCCAGGCTGGAGATCCGGTACTCCCCCGCCTCGAGCGCCGCCTCCCAGTCCTTCTCGAGGGCGATGTGGTAGATCATGGGTGCCCCTTCCCGGCCAGCTCGCGCAACCGGGCGATCTCGGCGCCGGCGTCGTCCGCCCCGTAGACCGCGGACCCGGCCACGAACACATCCGCCCCGGCCTCCGCGCAGCGGCCGATGGTCTCCTCCGACACCCCGCCGTCGACCTGCACCCAGACGTCGAGCCCGCTCGCGGAGATCGCCTCGCGCGCCCGGCGGACCTTCGGCAGGCACGCCTCGAGGAACTTCTGCCCGCCGAAGCCGGGCTCCACGGTCATGACGAGGATCATGTCGAACTCCGCGAGGAGGTCGACGAACGGCTCGACCGGCGTCGCGGGCCGCAGCGCCAGGCCGGCGCGGGCACCGAGCCGGCGCAGTTCCCGGGCGAGCCGGATCGGGGCCCGCGCGGCCTCCGCGTGGAAGGTGACGTTGCGGGCGCCCGCCTCCGCGTACGCCGGGGCCCAGCGGTCCGGCTCCTCGATCATGAGGTGGGTGTCGATCGGCAGCGGCGAGGCCTTCACCAGCGACTCCACCACCGGCAGCCCGAGCGTGAGGTTGGGCACGAAATGGTTGTCCATGACGTCGACGTGCACCCAGTCGGCGTCCGAGATCCGCGCCAGTTCGTCGGCCAGGCGCGCGAAGTCCGCCGTCAGGATGCTCGGGGAGATCTGCAGACCCACGGCTGCGACCCTACCGGCGTCCTCCGGCTCCTCCCTGCCGATCACGCCGAGCCCGGGAGATCATGCAGGCGTTCCGGGAGCTGGAGGGCTCCGCCGGGCCGCCGCGGACCCTCAGAACGCCTGCTCGATCTTCGTTCCCGCCGCGTCGCCGTGTTCGCCCTGCGCGGATCACGGCCGCCGGGTCTCCTGCCGTTCATCTGATCGAGGGAGACTGGGGGCTTCGCTAGCGACGGAGGTCTCATGCCGGAGGGTCGACCCGTCCTGCTCACCGTGGACGACGACGTGTCCGTGTCCCGGGCCGTCGCGCGTGACCTGCGCCGACGGTACGGGGAGCACTACCGCGTGGTCCGCGCCGAGGACCCACAGCAGGCGCTCGACGCGCTGCGCGAGGTCAAGCTGCGCGGCGATCCCGTCGCCGCGATCCTCGCCGACTACCGGATGCCGGGGCTCAACGGCATCGAGTTCCTCGAGCAGGCCATGGACCTGTTCCCCCGGGCCCGGCGCGCGCTGCTCACGGCCTACGCCGACACCGACGCCGCGATCGCCGCGATCAACGTCGTCGACGTCGACCACTACCTGCTCAAGCCCTGGGACCCGCCGGAGGAGAAGCTCTACCCCGTCGTCGACGCCATGCTCGAGACCTGGCGGGCACTGGGCGACGCGCCGGTGCTCGACGTCCAGATCGTCGGGCACCCGTGGTCCGCGCCCTCGCACGAGGTCCGCGACTTCCTCGCCCGCAACTCCATCCCCTACCGCTGGTGGACGGTGGACGACGCGGAGGGCCGCCGCCTGCTGGACGCCGCCGGCGTCGACGCGAGCGCCATCCCGCTGGTCGTGACGCCGGAGGGGACGACGCTGACGGCGCCGTCGCTGAACGAGCTCGCGCAGGCGGTGGGCATGTCCACGACGCCGGCGACCGACTTCTACGACCTGGTCATCGTCGGTGGCGGCCCCGCCGGGCTCGGCGCGGCGGTGTACGGCGCGTCGGAGGGCCTGCGAACCGTGCTCGTCGAGCGGCAGGCCACCGGCGGCCAGGCGGGCCAGAGCTCGCGGATCGAGAACTACCTGGGCTTCCCGGACGGCGTCTCCGGTGGCCAGCTCACGGAGCGCGCCCGCCGGCAGGCGGGGAAGTTCGGCGCCGAGCTGCTCACGACGCGTGTGGTCGACCGGCTCGAGGTCCGGGGATCGTCACGGGTCGTGCGCTTCGAGGACGGCAGCGAGATCGCCGCGCACTCCGTCGTCCTCGCCACCGGCGTGGCCTACCGGCGGATGGAGGCGCCGGGCGTCGACGAGCTCGTCGGCGCAGGCGTGTACTACGGCTCCGCCGCGACGGAGCAGCAGGCGTGCACCGACCAGGACATCTTCATCGTCGGCGGCGCCAACTCCGCCGGGCAGGCCGCCGTCTTCTTCGCGCGGGTGGCCCGGTCCGTGACGCTGCTCGTGCGGGGCAAGAGCCTCGAGGCGTCCATGTCGCAGTACCTGATCGAGCAGATCCACGGCATCCCCAACATCCGCGTCCGGCTCTGCACGAGCGTGGTGGGAGCGGAGGGCGACGGGCACCTCGAGTGGCTCGTCCTCGAGGACGCCGCGAACGGCACGACGGAGACCGTCCCCGCGTCCCACCTGTTCGTGTTCATCGGCGCCGCGCCGCTGACCGACTGGCTCGACGGCGTCCTGGACCGGGACAGCGGGGGCTTCCTGGTCACCGGCCCGGACCTCGCCCGCGACGGACGGCGCCCCGGGGGCTGGGTCCCCGACCGGGACCCCTACCTGCTGGAGACGAGCGTGCCGGGCGTCTTCGCCGCCGGCGATGTCCGCGCCCAGTCGGTCAAGCGGGTCGCCTCCGCCGTCGGCGAGGGCGCCATGGCCGTGACCCTCGTGCACCGCTACCTGGAGAAGTCATGAGCGCGACACCCCTGGGCTCGGGCGCCGGGCCCGCCCAGACGACGACCTACCGCGAGGGCGACCGGATCACGCCCGACGAGCTGAGGACCATGTTCCTCTTCGACGCGCTCGATCCGGAGCAGCTGGACTGGATCACGCGGCGCAGCCGGGTGGAGCTGTTCCCGGCCGGAGGCGTCGTCTACACCGAGGGTGACCCCGCCACCTGCTTCTACGTGCTGCTCGCGGGCACGATCGCCATGACCCGGCGCGTCGCCAGCGACGAGGTGGAGATCACGCGGTCCGACCAGCGGGGGGCCTACGCGGGCGCGACGGCCTCGTTCACCGACCCGCCGCCCGGCCAGCAGCACCGCTACCCGGGCTCGCTGCACGCCGTCACCGACGTGGCGATGATGGCGCTGCCCGCCGACGAGTTCGCGCCGCAGCTGCGCGCCTGGTTCCCCATGGCGATGCACCTCATCGAGGGCATGCTCATCGGTCAGCGGAACTCGCAGATCGTCGTCGGGCAGCGGGAGAAGCTCCTCGCCCTCGGCTCGCTCACCGCCGGGCTCACGCACGAGCTCAACAACCCGGCCGCGGCCGCCGTCCGGGCGACCTCGTCGCTGCGCGAGCGGATCGCCGGAATGCGGCACAAGCTCGCCCTGCTCGCGAAGACGAACATCGACGCCGAGGCGCTGGCGCAGCTCGTCGAGATCCAGGAGGACGCCGTCAAGCGGGTCGCGGACGCCCCGACGCTGTCGCCGCTGGAGACCAGCGACCGCGAGGACGACATGGGCACCTGGCTCGAGGACCACGAGGTCGACGGCGCGTGGGAACTCGCACCGATCTTCGTCGGGGCCGGGCTCACCCCGGACTGGATGGAGCAGCTGCCGTCGGTGACCGGCGGGGAGGACCTCAACGGGTCCGTCCGCTGGCTGGCGTACAGCGTCGAGACCGAGATGCTCATGACGGAGATCGAGGAGGCGACGCGCCGGATCTCGACGCTGGTCAGCGCGGCGAAGAACTACTCGCACATGGACCGCGCCGGCCACGAGTGGGTCGACATCCACGAGGGCCTCAAGAGCACTCTGACGATCATGACGCACCGGCTGCGCGGCATCACCGTGGTCAAGGAGCTCGACCGCACGCTGCCCAAGATCCTCGCCTACCCCGGCGAGCTCAACCAGGTCTGGACCAACATCATCGACAACGCCGCGGCGGCGATGGACGGCACGGGCACGCTGACGGTGCGGACCTCGCGGGACGGCGACCAGGTGCTCGTCGAGATCTGCGACACGGGCCCCGGCATCCCCCCGGAGCTGCAGCGCCGGATCTTCGAGCCGTTCTTCACCACCAAGGGCGTCGGCGAGGGCACGGGCCTCGGCCTGGACATCTCGTGGAAGATCGTCGTCAACCGGCACGGCGGCGATCTCCGCGTGGTCTCCTCGCCCGGCGACACCCGCTTCGAGGTCCGGCTGCCGATCCGCAACCCCGACACCAGCCCCTGACCCCATCCTGCCCTCCCTCCCTTCCTCTCTCCCTCGCGCTGATCCCTCCCTCGCGCTGATCATGCAATCCGCGTTGATCTGTAGCCGGCCGGCCACAGATCAACGGGAATTGCATGATCAGCGCGAGGGAGCGGGGTGGTGCTGCGGGTCCCGCTGACCGTCGGGCCCGCGGACGCCCTGGGGGTCTTGGCCATGGCCGTGCTGCGACCTCCGCGCGCGGAACTCCCGGCCGCTCCGGTCCGCGGGGCGCCGAGGGCCTCCAGTGGTGAGTCGGGTCATATTCGCCGCGCAGGCGTGACGATCGTGCTTCGGGGCAAACCGGATGGCACGGCGCGCTGCCGAAGGCGCCGTGTTCACCACGTGCACGCTCGGGCGTGAAGACCGTCCCCCGCCGCGAGTCGTCGTCCGCCACGGCCCGGCAGCGGGGCCGCGGCGAGGCCGACGCGCTCTGGCCGCGTTTCGTGCGGGGGCCACCGGCGTGCCGGCAACACCGAGGAGTGCCATGACCGCCGACACCCGTGTCACCGGCCATGCCCGGCACGCGACCGGCGGTGCCGGAGGGCCCGCGCCGCATCGCTCGCACCCGCGTCTCGTGCTGGCCGTCCTCGCCGCCGTCGTCCTCCTCGACCAGGCGACGAAGTGGTGGGCATGGCGGCACCTGCGGGAGCTGTGATCAATCCGGGCGGTGACCAGCTCGTCGGGCCGAAGGTCGGCACCTGGTACTCGGAGCAGGTGTCAGGCGCGGTGCTCGACCTGCAGGGGCCGTCGTCCTGACCCTGGCCGTGTCCCTCCTCGTCCGCATCCGCCGCCGGGTGTTCGGCGTGCCCGCCACCATGGCGGTCGCAGGGTGGAGCAGCAACGCGCTCGACCGTCTCGGCCTGCACTTCTGGACGGCGCCGGGCAGCGTCCGCGGGGCGGTCGACTTCATCCCGCTCCACCACTGCATCTACAACGTCGCGGACTTCTTCATCATCGGAGGCACCGGCTTCCTCCTGGCCGTGGTCGCGTACGCGCTCGTGGCCCGTCGGCCGCACGTTCGGCTCCGTCCCGGGCCGGTGCTCCGCCGTCCACGCCACGGGCCTCTCGCCAGGCTCGGCATGGCGGCTGCCGCGACGGGGCTCCTCACCGCGGTCGCGGTCGGGGCCGCCCACGACACCGGGCTCACCAGCCCCGAGGCGGAGGGCTCAGCTCCCGGGGTCACCTCGGCGCCCTGAGGTTCCCGCCGCGTCAGGTCCGCTTGCGCAGGAGGGCGAGGTACATGGCGTCGGTGCCGTGGATGTGGGGCCAGAGCTGGACGTCCGGGCCCTCCCCGAGCTCGTCGGCGTGGCCGTGGCTCGCCTCCTCGACGGCGTCCCGGGTGTCCAGCCGCTCGACGTCGTCGCGTCGCCGCAGCACGTCGTCCACGACGATCCGGGTCTCGGCGGGGTGCGGCGAGCACGTGGCGTAGACGACCACGCCGCCGGGACGCACCGCGTCCAGGGCCGAGCGCAGCAGGTCCCGCTGCAGCGGGCCGAGCGACGCCAGATCGCCCGGCGTCCGGCGCCACCGCGCCTCGGGACGCCGACGCAGGGCACCGAGGCCGGTGCAGGGCGCGTCGACGAGGACCCGGTCGAAGGCCTCCGGCTCGTCCGCCCCCAGGGTGCGGCCGTCGCCGAGCCGGACGTCGACGAGCCCCGGCGCCGCCCGCTCGACGCCGGCCACGGACCGCCGGACGAGGTCCGCGCGGTGGGCCGAGACCTCGTTCCCGACCAGCCGGGCGTCGGAGTCGCCGCGCTCCGCGAGGATGGCCCCGAGCAGGGCGGTCTTGCCGCCCGGGCCGGCACAGAGGTCGAGCCAGCGCGCGTCGCGCCCCTCGACGTCGGCGCACGCGAGGGCGAGCGCGACGAGCTGGCTGCCCTCGTCCTGCACCCGCGCGCGGCCCTCCCGGACGGCTGGCAGCGCGTCGGGCGGCCCGGAGAGCCGGACCGCGAACGGCGACAGCACGCCGGGCTCGCCGCCGAGTTCGGCGGGCGTCGCGAGGCCGGGCAGCGCGGCCAGCGACACCGCCGGCGCGGCGTTGTCCGCAGCCAGCAACGCCGGCAGCTCACCGGCGTCCCGGCCCGAGAACACCAGCGCGTCCCGGAAGGCGCGCACGATCCACACCGGGTGGGACGCCGTGAGCGCCAGCCGGGCGTCCTCGTCGGCGCCCGCCGGCACGATCCGGTCGAGCCAGGCGGCGAGGTCGCGCTCGGCCACGCGCCGCAGGACGGCGTTCGCGAAACCCGCCGCGCCCTGGCCGACCTCCGCACGGACGACGTCGACCGTCGCGGAGACCGCCGCGTGTGCGGGCACCCGCATGCCGAGCAGCTGGTGCACGCCCAGCCGCAACGCGTCGAGCAGGGGCGGGTCGATCTGCTCCAGCGGACGGTCGACGCACGTGGCGAGCACCGCGTCGTAGCTGCCGCGGCCCCGCAGCGTGCCGTAGGCGAGCTCGGTCGCGAAGCCGGCGTCGCGGCCGGCGAGACCCGCCGAGCGCAGCAGCCGGGGCAGGACGAGGTTGGCGTAGGAGTCCTCGGCGTCCACGGCGCGCAGCACCTCGAAGGCGACCCGGCGGGCCGGGTCGAGCTCGCGGCGGGCGACGTTTCGCGTCCGGGGCCGGGGGCTGGGCCGGCGCTGCGGGCCGGTCGTCATACGAACAGCTCCCCCGGCTGGATGCGCGCGCCCCGGGCCCAGTCGGCGGCCGGCATCATCCGCTTGCCAGGCGGCTGGACGTCGCCGAGCACGAGCTCGTGCCGCTCGGTCCGGTAGGAGACCCGGTCGCGTGCGACGGCGAGGCCCTGCTCGGCGCCAGGCACCCGGTCACCGACCTCGCGCAGCGGCCCGAGCTTGAGCCGCTCGGCCCGGAACGTGGTCCAGGCGCCGGGCGCCGGGGTGCACCCGCGGATGAGGCGGTCCACCACGTGCGGCGGCTTCGACCAGTCGACCCTGGCCTCGTCGACCGTCACCTTCGGTGCCAGGGACACGCCCTCGGCGGGCTGCGGGACCGGGACGAGCGTGCCCTCGTCGATGCCGTCGAGGGTGGCGACGAGCAGGCCGGCACCGGCGGTTGACAGCCGGTCGAGGAGATCTCCTGCGGTGTCGGCCGGGCGGATCGTCTCGGTGAGCACGCCGAAGACCGGTCCGGTGTCGAGCCCCCGCTCGAGCCGGAAGGTGGTCGCCCCGGTCACCTCGTCGCCGGCCATGATCGCTCGCTGGACGGGGGCCGCGCCCCGCCACGCGGGCAGCAGCGAGAAGTGCAGGTTGACCCAGCCGTGCCGGGGGACGTCGAGGGCGCTCTTCGGCACGAGCGCGCCGTAGGCGACGACCGGGCAGCAGTCGGGCCGCAGGTCGGCGAGCGCTTCGAGGAAGTCCGGCTGGGACGGCTTGACCGGCTGCAGGGCGGGGACGCCGTGGGCGTCGGCCCACTGTCCGACCGGGGAGCGGGTCTCCTTGCGGCCGCGGCCGGCGGGCGCGTCGGGCCGGGTGACGACCGCGACGAGCTCGTGCCGCGACCCGGCGATCGCGTCGAGCGCGGGGATCGCGACCGCCGGCGTCCCGGCGAACACCAGCCGCATCGGCTACAGCGCCTTGCCGAACGTGCCGTGCGGGCTGACCTTGACCTGGGGCGCGGGGGCGCCGGCCCACTCGGCCTCACGGATCGCCTTGAGTGCGAGCTTGCGCTGGGCCTTGTCGAGCCGGTCGATGAACAGGATGCCGTCGAGGTGGTCGGTCTCGTGCTGGATGGCCCGGGCGAGCAGCTCGCTGCCCTCGATCACCACAGGCTCGCCGTGCATGTCGAAGCCCTTGGCGACGACCCGCAGCGCGCGCTTCGTGTCGTAGGCGAGGCCGGGGAAGGACAGGCAGCCCTCCTCGCCGTCCTGCTCCTCCTCCGAGAGGTCGAGGCTGGGGTTCACGAGGTGGCCGAGGGTGCTGTCCACGTAGTACGTGAAGACGCGCAGGCCGACGCCGATCTGCGGAGCGGCCAGCCCCGCGCCCGGCGCGTCCATCATCGTCTCCTCGAGGTCCTTGACGAGCTGGCGCAGCTCCTTGTCGAAGTCGACCACCGGCTGCGCCGGCGTGCGCAGGACCGGGTCGCCGAACAGGCGGATGGGCTGGATGGCCACGGAACTCCTCGAGGATCGCGAGCGGTGCGTCAAGTCTAGGTAGCCCCGGACGCCCGCGGCGTCCGCCCCGCAGCCCCGGACGCGGCCCCCCACCCTGACCGCGACCCCTCACCCGACAAGCTCCCCCGCTGATCATGCAATCCGCGTTGATCAGTGACCGGGCGACTACTGATCAACGCGGATTGCATGATCAGCGGCAGGTGGCGAGAGGCACCGGGGGGTTCGAACCGCGGACAGCTCTCACGCGTACGCTTGCGGTGATCATGCACTTCGCGGCGATCATGCATGTTAGATGCATGATCGCCGCGAAGTGCATGATCAGCGCAAGAGGGGCGAGGCGGCTGGTGGGTCAGCCGATGTCGCGGGGGTCGATCCGGATGCGCAGGGCGCCGGGATCGCGGCGGGCGCTGCGGACGGCGAGGCCGGCCCGCAGCACGGCCGCGAGCTCGCCCCGCCGGGAGGGGTCGACGCGGAGCAGGTAGCGCGTCAGCTCCTCCTCCGCGGCGGGCCGCCGCGGCGCCGGCACCGGCACCGGTCCGAGCACGCTCGTCCCCGCGGGGAGCTCCAGCGCCTGCACGAAGGGCGTGACCACGGCCTCCTCACCGGTCACGGCGGCCACCGCCGCCGCCGGGGGCAGCTGCAGGGCGGCTCGCTCCGCCAGGTCACGCTCGGCGTGCCCGGCCGGGTCGCCGCGCACGAGGGCCTGCGCTGCGGGGGCCGCGGGGTCCGCGACGAGCACGACGACGCCGCCGTCCGACGACGGCCGGACCAGCGCGGCGGCCGCCCGCCAGCGGCGCAGTGCCTCCTCGGCCGCCCGCAGGTCGGGCCGGGCGAGCAGCGCGTCGCCGTCGAGCAGCAGTGCCGCGGCGTACCCGGCGGGCGCGAACGGCTCGACGCCGGACGTCGCCAGGACGAGCGCGTTCGTCGCCGGCACGGCCGGCAGCTCGCGGTCCGCTCGGGAGACGACGACGGTGGCGCCGGGGAAGGCCCGCCCGAGTTCCTCCGCCGTCCGGTCGACGCCGACGGCCGACGCGCGCAGCCGGCGGCCCTCGCAGTGCGGGCAGGTCCAGGCCGGCCACACCCGGCCGCACCATCCGCAGCCGGGACCTTCGCCGTACGCGTGGGGCAGCCGCAACGGCCCCGAGCAGGCGGGGCAGCGCGCCGGGCGCCGGCAGGTCGCGCACGCCACCGCAGGCAGGTACCCGGCACGCGGCACCTGGACGAGGACCGGGCCCGCGGGCAGCGCGTCGTGGGCGGCGCGCCAGGCGGACGCCGGGATCCGCGCGGCCCTCGCAAGCGGATCGCCGTCGCCGTCGGCGGCGAGCAGCACACGCGGCCAGTCCCGGCGCCGGACGGCGCGGTCCGGCTCCAGCGCGCGGGCCCAGCCGGACGCGACGAGCGCAGCGCCCTCCGCCGTCCGCGACCAGCCTCCGACGAGGATCGCGGTGCCCTCGAGCTCCGACCGCAGTGCGAGCACCTCCCGGGCGTGCGGGTACGGCGCGCGCGGCTCGGCGTGCTGGTCGTCACCGTCGTCCCACAGCACGACGAGGCCCAGGTCCGAGACCGGCGCGAAGGCTGCGGCGCGGGTGCCGACGACGACGCGGGCCTGCCCGCGCAGCGCAGCCAGGAACGCCCGGTACCGGGCGGCCGGGCCGAGGTCGGCCTCCAGCCGGGCGGGCGGGACGCCGAGCTGGCGAGCCAGCACACCTTCGACGAGGTCGAGGTCACGGCGGTCGGGCACGACGACAAGTGCGCCGCGCCCCCCGGCCACCGTCGCGGCCACGGCGTCGGCGACCGCGTCCGCCCAGAGGCGCCCGGGGGGCGCCGTCCACACTGCGCGGAGGGCCTCGCCGGAGCGGAGCCGGGCGAGGAACGCCGGCGCGGCCGGGTACCCGGCCCAGGCCGGGCCAGGCGCGCCGGCCGGCTCGTGATCGGCGGAGTTCGCATGATCGGCGAGAGGGGAAGGACCGGTCTCGGTGCGGGCGTGCCGGGGCGGCACGGCCAGGCGCAGGACGTCCGCGAGGGTGCCGGCGTACCGGTCGGCGACAGCCCGGCACAGCGCCAGCACGGCGGGCGCAAGCACGGGCTCGGGCGAGACGACGCGGCGCAGCGGCGTCAGGCGCCCCTCGTGCTCGCTCCGCTCCACGCGCTCGACGACGAAGCCGTCGACGTCCTGACCGGCGAACCGGACCCGCACCCGGACACCGGGCTGCGCTGGATCGGCCAGGTCCTCCGGGACGGCGTAGTCGAACGGCCGGTCGAGGTGCGCGGGCAGGACGTCGACCACGACGCGCGCCACGGGCAGGGTGGCGGCGAGGCCAACGGGCGGCTTCGGGCCCTCCCGAACACGACCTCGGGTGGTGGCGCGGAGGAGCTCGAGCTGCTCCGGCGCCTCCGCGGGCTCAGGTCGACTCAGGGCGGTTCAGCCCACCACCGACCGCAGCGCCTCGACGCGGTCGGTGCGCTCCCAGGTGAACTCCGGCAGTTCCCGGCCGAAGTGCCCGTAGGCGGCGGTCGCCGAGTAGATCGGGCGGAGCAGGTCGAGGTCGCGGATGATGGCCGCCGGCCGCAGGTCGAAGACCTCGCGGATGGCCTTCTGGATCGTCTCCAAGGGCACCGCCTCGGTGCCGAAGGTCTCGACGTAGAGGCCGACCGGCTGGGCCTTGCCGATCGCGTAGGCGACCTGGACCTCGCACCGGCGGGCGAGCCCGGCCGCGACGACGTTCTTCGCCACCCAGCGCATGGCGTAGGCGGCGGAGCGGTCGACCTTCGACGGGTCCTTCCCGGAGAAGGCGCCGCCGCCGTGCCGGGCGTACCCGCCGTAGGTGTCCACGATGATCTTCCGGCCGGTGAGGCCGGCGTCACCCATGGGGCCGCCGATCTCGAACCGGCCGGTGGGGTTGACGAGCAGCCGGAACGAGGACGTGTCGATGTCGATCTCGTCGACGACGCCCTTGACGACGTGGTCGGCCACGTCGGGCTGGAGCAGGTTCTCCAGGGAGACATCCCCGGCGTGCTGGCTGGAGACGACGACGGTGTCGAGAGCCACGGCCCGGTCGCCCTCGTAGGCGATCGTCACCTGGGTCTTGCCGTCGGGCCGCAGGTACGGGACCTCGCCGGTCTTGCGGACCTCGGAGAGGCGCTGGGCGAGCCGGTGCGCGAGCCAGATCGGCAGCGGCATGAGCTGCGGGGTGTCGTCGCAGGCGTAACCGAACATGAGGCCCTGATCGCCGGCGCCCTGCAGGTCCAGCGGGTCGGCGTCGCCCTCGACACGGGCCTCGTAGGCGGTGTCCACGCCCTGCGCGATGTCGGGCGACTGCGAGCCGATCGAGACGGAGACTCCGCAGGAGTTGCCGTCGAAGCCCTTGCTGGAGGAGTCGTAACCGATGTCCAGGATCGTCGAGCGAACGATGCCGGGGATGTCGGCGTACCCCGCCGTCGTCACCTCACCGGCCACGTGGACGAGGCCGGTCGTGACCATGGTCTCGACGGCGACCCGGCTACGCGGGTCCTCGCGGAGCAGCGCGTCGAGCACGGCATCGCTGATCTGGTCGCAGATCTTGTCCGGGTGACCCTCGGTCACGGACTCCGAGGTGAAGAGTCGGTACGTCACGGCACTCCTGTCGCAGCGGCTGCTGACTGACCCCTCCGGTGGGGCCGGCGTCTGGATCGAACGGTCACTCTACCGGCGCGTCCGGCGTCCGCCGCCCGTGCGTCCACAGGTCGGCCACGACGTCCCAGACCGCGTCGGCGATCTCCTCCTTCGTCCCTTCCGGGACGACGCGGCTGCCACCGCCGGCGTCCAGGATGGTGACGGCGTTCCGGCTCCGGCCGAAGACGCCGCCGCCGGCGACGTCGTTGACCACGAGCAGGTCGCTGCCCTTGCGGGCCAGCTTCGCGCGGGCGTGGGTGAGGACGTCGGCGGCGGCGTCACCGGTCTCCGCGGCGAAGCCGACGACGACCTGGCCGGGTATCCGGGCGGCCACGAGCTCCGCGAGCACGTCCACGGTCCGTTCGAGCTCGAGCCGCGGCACGTCGAACGGGTCGTCGGTCTTCTTGATCTTCGTGTCGGCGACCTTGACGGGCCGGAAGTCGGCCACCGCCGCGGCCATGACGACGGCGTCCGCGCCGGCAGCGGCGTCCCGGACGGCCCGGCGGAGCTCCTCGGCACTACTCACGGGGACGACGTTCACGCCGGCGGGCGGCACCAGCTCGGTGTTCGCGGCGACGAGGGTCACGGCGGCACCGCGGGCGGCGGCGGTGGCGGCGAGCGCGAAGCCCTGCCGCCCCGACGAGCGGTTGCCGAGGTAGCGGACCGGGTCGAGCGGCTCGCGCGTGCCGCCCGCGGAGACGACGACGCGCCGGCCGCGCAGGTCCGGCCCGGCGGAACCGCGGCGCAGCAGGGTCAGCGCGGCGGCGAAGATCGCCTCCGGCTCGGGGAGGCGGCCGGGGCCGGTGTCCGCCCCGGTGAGACGGCCGGACGCCGGGTCGAGCACGACCACGCCGCGCTCGCGCAGGGTCGCGACGTTGGCCTGCGTCGCGGGGTGGAGCCACATCTCGGTGTGCATCGCCGGAGCCAGCAGGACCGGGCACCGCGCCGTCAGCAGCGTCGAGGTCAGCAGGTCGTCGGCGAGGCCGTGCGCGGCCCGCGCGAGCAGGTCGGCGGTGGCTGGTGCCACGACGACGAGGTCGGCCTCGCGCCCGAGCCGCACGTGCGGGACGGATTCGACGCCCTCCCACACCGTCGTCGCGACGGCGTGCCCGGAGAGCGCCGCCCAGGTCGGCGCACCCACGAACTCCAGCGCGGCAGCCGTGGGGACGACGGTGACGTCGTGCCCGGACTCGGTCAGCAGCCGCAGCAGGAGACACGCCTTGTACGCGGCGATGCCCCCCGAGACGCCGAGGACGACCCGGGGCGTACGCCCCGCGGCCGCCCCGGCGGTGTCGGAAGGAGGGGTCATTCCCCGGTCGGCTCGGAGACGAGCAGACCGGTGTTGATCTCGCGCAGGGCCACGGAGAGCGGCTTCTCCTGCACGTGGGTCTCCACGAGCGGGCCGACGTACTCGAGCAGGCCCTCGCCGAGCTGGGAGTAGTAGGCGTTGATCTGACGGGCGCGCTTCGCGGCGAAGATCACGAGAGCGTACTTGCTGTCGGTCTTCTCGAGCAGGTCGTCGATCGGGGGGTTGGTGATGCCTTCGGGCGACGCGACGGTGCCGGCCACGGGGTCACTCCACTTCGGATGTCGGGAACGGGCCGACGCATCCGGTCGACCGAGGTCGATCGGCCGTCGTCAGCCGCGGGCCACGCCGAGGGGGCGTGGCACGAGTCCCATACAGTGTACGAGCTCGTCGGTGGCCCGGTGCACGTCGTCGTTGACGATGGTCACGTCGAACTCCGACTCCGACGCCAGCTCGAGCCGGGCGGTGTCCAGCCGGCGCTCCCGCTCCTCCGCGCTCTCGGTGCCGCGCCCGACGAGGCGCCGGACGAGCTCCGCCCACGAGGGCGGCGCCAGGAACACGAAGAGCGCCCTCGGCATCGCCTGCTTGACCTTGCGCGCGCCCTGCAGGTCGATCTCGAGCAGCGCGGGCCGCCCTTCGCGGAGCGCTTCCTCGACCGCCCGCCGTGGCGTGCCGTACCGGTGGCGCCCGTGCACGACCGCCCACTCGAGCAGTTCGTCGTCGGCGACCATCTGGTCGAACTCGGCCTCGGAGACGAACCAGTAGTGCTTGCCGTGGATCTCCCCCGGGCGGGGCGGGCGTGTCGTCGCCGACACCGAGAGCCAGACCTCGGGGTAGCGCTCCCGGATGTCGGCGGACATGGTGCCCTTGCCCACGGCCGTCGGACCGGCGAGGACCGTCAGCCGACGCGGCTCGGGCGGGATCGTCTCGGCGCCGGAGCCCACGAGGTCAGCGGTTGAAGCGCTCGACGAGCGCGGCGATCTGGTTCGCGCCGAGGCCGCGGACGCGGCGGGACTCGGAGATGCCGATCTCTTCCATGATCTGCCGGGCGCGCACCTTGCCCACGCCGGGCAGCGCCTCGAGGAGGGCCGAGACCTTGATCTTGCCGATGACCTCGTCCGTCTGCCCCTCCTTGATGACGTCCCCGAGGGAGCCCTGGGAGTACTTCAACCGGTTCTTCACCTCGGCGCGCGCACGGCGTGCGGCCGCAGCCTTCTCCAGGGCGGCGGCCCTCTGCTCGGGGGTCAGGGGAGGCAGTGCCACGTAGGTCACCTCGGGTCGATCGGAACGAGCGGGGTCGGGACGATCCTGCAGGTCAGATGGTACGGCCGGTCAATGGCGCCCCCGCCGCAAGCGACGAACCTACCGACACCGCGGCCCGCGCGGCAACGCGGGGGGACGAATCAGGTCACACCTGGTGGCTCCGGCCGTCGAACACCGGCCGCACGCCGGCCAGCGCCTCCTCGGCCGCCGTCCGCAGCGCGCGCCGCCGCGCGGCGGCGTCCGCGGACGGGAGTCCGGAGCCCGCGCGCAGCACCTCCCGGCTCACGCTGGGCAGGACATGCCGCAGCACAGGGCCGAAGACGCGCTCGAGGTCCTGCGCCGAACCGCCCTGCGCGCCGAGCCCCGGGGCGAGGACGGGGCCGGCGACGTCCAGGTGCGGGGCCACGGCGGTCACGTCGCCCACGGTCGCGCCGACGACCACCCCGAAGGAGCCCGATGGGGCACCCGAGGCGGCACCATCGGCCACGTTCTCGGCACGCACGGCGTCCAGGAGGGCCTGAGCCACGGTCGTCCCGGCGTCCGTGATCGCGTGCTGCACCTGGGCGCCCTCGGGGTTCGAGGTCAGGGCCAGGACGAAGGCGCCGCGGCCGGTGGCGCGCGCCCGCTGCAGGACGGGTGCGAGCGAGCCGAAGCCGAGGAACGGCGAGACGGTGACGGCGTCCGCGGCCAGCGGGGACCCCTCGCCGAGGAAGGCGTCCGCGTAGGCGGCCATGGTGGAGCCGATGTCCCCGCGCTTGGCGTCGGCGATCGTCAGCGCGGCGGCGTCCGCGGCCTCCGCGAGCACGCGTTCGAGGACGGCGATGCCCCGCGACCCGTGCCGCTCGAAGAACGCGGCCTGGGGCTTGAGCACCGCGACCCGGTCGGCGAGCGCGTCGACGACCGCCAGCGCGAACGTCTCCAGGCCGCGGGCGTCGTCCGTCAGCCCCCAGTCGGCGAGCAGCCCGGGGTGCGGGTCGATGCCGACGCAGAGCGGTCCGCGCGCGGCGACCGCCGCGTCGAGGCGCTCACCGAACGGGCGCCTCACGAGGTCACCGCCGTCCGGTGCGCGGCCCGCAGCTCCGGGAGGGAGACGCCGTCGGCACGCAGCCGGGCGGCGACCCCGTCGCGGAGCCGCCGCAGCAGGCCCGGGCCCTCGAACACCAGCCCCGTGTAGACGCCGACCAGGTCGGCGGAGGCGAGCACCTCGTAGGCCTTGTCCACCGTGTCGACCCCGCCGGTGGCGACGATCACCCGGTCCGCCGGCAGCAGCGCGGCCGCAGTCCTGACCATCGCCGAGCTCAGCGCGAACAGCTCGGGGCCGCTCACGCCGCCGGGGCGGTCGTCCGCGGCGCGCGTGTTGGTGAGGATCAGGCCGCCGGTGTCGTACCGCAGCACGAGCCCGACGACGGCCTCGACGTCGTCCGGGGTGAGCTCGGGAGCGAGCTTGACCAGGAGGCGGCGGCGCGGCCGCGGCGCGAGGCCCGGGAAGGCGTCGAGGACGGCGGTGACCGCGTCGAGGATCTCCCCCAGCCGGCCCACCTCCTGCAGCGCCCGCAGGCCCGGCGTGTTCGGTGACGACACGTTGACGACGAGGTAGGCCGGGGCCCGCTCGCCCAGGTCGGCGAAGCGGCGCACGACCTCCGCGTACTCGGCCGGCGCATCGGCGTCCGGCGTGGCCTTGAGCTTGCCCACGTTCACCCCGAGCGGCACGGTCGGTCTGGGCAAGGTCCGCAGGTGCGCGGCGACGGCCTCCGCGCCGGCGTTCGGGAAGCCCATGGCGTTGACCAGGTGCCCACCGGGCAGCCGGTGGATCCGCGGACGGGGGTTGCCGCCCTGCGGGCGCAGCGTGACCGTGCCGACCTCGACGAACCCCGGCGAGAAGTGCGCCTCGAACGCGGGGTACACGGCGGCGTTCTTGTCGTAGCCGGCGGCGACCCCGAACGGGTGCGGGAAGCGCAGACCGTCGAGCAGCTCCTGCTCGAGCTCCCGCCCGGCCGGGTGGCGGCGCCGGACCGCCGCCAGCACGCGCCCGTTCGCCTGCAGGGCCTTCATCGCGCGCAGGTGGAGATCCATGGCGACCTCGGCGTCCCCGCGGGTCATACGCGCGACCGGCGGGAGCAGCACTCTTCGGTAGAGCGCGCTCACCGGCCGCGACCCAGCGAGCGCGCGTGCTCCTGCAGCGACCGGACCCGCACCCGGCCGCCCTCCTCCGCCGCCGCCTCGATCGCCTGCACGGCCGCCGCGAGCTGCTGCACGGTCGTGATGATCGGCCGGTCCATCGACGTCGTGGCCCCCCGGATCTCGTACCCGTCGGTGCGTGCCTCGAAGGCGCTCGGCGTGTTGACGACCATGTCGACCTCGCCGGCGTAGATGCGCTGGACGATCGTCGGCTCGCCGTCCGGCCCCGGCCCGGCGCTGTGCTTGCGCACGAGGGTGCTGGCGATGCCGTTCCGGCGGAGCACCCGCGCGGTGCCGTCGGTGGCCAGCACCTCGAAGCCCAGGTCGACGAGCCGCTTGACCGGCAGCACCATGGCGCGCTTGTCGCCGTCCGCTACCGAGACGAAGACCCGGCCCTGGCTCGGCAACCCGCCGTAGGCGGCGGTCTGCGACTTCGCGAAGGCCCGGGGGAAGTCCTCGTCCAGCCCCATGACCTCGCCGGTCGACCGCATCTCGGGCCCGAGGAGAGCGTCGACCACGCCGCCGCTCGGCGTCCGGAACCGCTTGAACGGCAGCACCGCCTCCTTGACCGCCAGCGGTGCGTCGTCGGGGAGGTCGCTGCCGTCGCCCTCGGGCGGCAGCAGGCCCTCGCCGCGCAGGTCGGCGATGGTGGCGCCGAGCATGATCCGTGCGGCCGCCTTCGCGAGCGGGACGCCGGTGGCCTTGGAGACGAACGGCGCCGTCCGGCTCGCCCGCGGGTTGGCCTCCAGCACGTACAGGACGCCGGCGGCGAGGGCGAACTGCACGTTGAGCAGGCCGCGGACGCCGATGCCGCGCGCGATCGCCTCCGTGCTGCGCCGGACCTCGGCGATCTGGCGGCGGCCGAGGGTGACCGGCGGCAGCACGCAGGCCGAGTCGCCGGAGTGCACCCCGGCCTGCTCGATGTGCTCCATGACCCCGCCGAGGTAGAGCTGGGCGCCGTCGTAGAGCGCGTCGACGTCGATCTCGATGGCGTCGTCGAGGAAGCGGTCGACGAGCACGGGGTGCTCCGGGGTCACCTCGGTGGCCCGCGCCAGGTAGTCGGCGAGGCCGGGCTCGTCGTCGACGATCTCCATGCCGCGCCCGCCGAGCACGTAGGACGGGCGGACCAGCACCGGGTAGCCGATCTCCTGCGCGATCCGCCGCGCGGCCTCGAAGCTGCTCGCCGTCCCGTGCCGGGGAGCGGGCAATGCGGCGTCGGCGAGGACCTGGCCGAACGCGCCCCGCTCCTCGGCGAGGTGGATCGCGGCCGGGCTGGTGCCCACGATCGGGACGCCGGCGGCCTCCAGGCGAGCCGCCAGGCCGAGCGGGGTCTGCCCACCGAGCTGGACGATCACGCCGACCAGCTCGCCGTTGCGGGACTCGGCGTGGACGACCTCGAGCACGTCCTCCAGCGTGAGCGGCTCGAAGTAGAGCCGGTCCGAGGTGTCGTAGTCGGTCGACACGGTCTCGGGATTGCAGTTGACCATGATCGTCTCGTAGCCGGCGTCGCGGAGCGCGAAGCTCGCGTGCACGCACGAGTAATCGAACTCGATGCCCTGGCCGATCCGGTTCGGGCCGCTGCCGAGGATGATCACCTTGCGGCGGTCGGACGGCGCGGCCTCGTCCTCCTCGTCGTAGCTGGAGTAGTGGTAAGGCGTGGACGCGGCGAACTCGGCCGCGCAGGTGTCGACGGTCTTGTAGACCGGCCGGACGCCGAGGGCGTGCCGCACCTCGCGGACGACGTCCTCGCCGAGCCCGCGCAGCCGGCCGATCTGCGCGTCGCTGAAGCCGTGTCGCTTGGCCTCGCGCACGAGCTCGGTGCTGAGCCTGTCGGCGTCCCGCACCTGCTGGGCGACCTCGTCGAGGAGGAACAGCTGGTCCAGGAACCAGGGGTCGATCCGGGTCGCCTCGTGGAGCTGCTCGAGCGTGGCGCCGCCCCGGATCGCCTGCTGCACCTGCAGCAGACGCTCGGGCGTGGGCCGCCGCATGGCCTCGAGCAGCTCGTCCACCGGCCCGGGCTCGCCCTCCCAGGAGAAGACCGCGCCGCGCTGCTCCAGGGAGCGCATCGCCTTCTGCAGCGCCTCGCGTGAAGCACCGGCCGATCGCCATCGCCTCGCCGACGCTCTTCATCGTCGTCGTCAGCGTGGTGTCGGCGGCCGGGAACTTCTCGAACGCGAACCGCGGGATCTTGACCACGACGTAGTCGAGGGTCGGCTCGAAGCTCGCCGGCGTCTTCTCGGTGATGTCGTTGGGGATCTCGTCCAGGGTGTAGCCGACGGCGAGCCGGGCCGCGATCTTCGCGATCGGGAAGCCGGTGGCCTTGCTCGCGAGCGCGCTGGAGCGCGACACCCGCGGGTTCATCTCGATGACGACGATGCGCCCGTCCTCCGGGTTCACCGCGAACTGGATGTTGCAGCCGCCGGTGTCGACGCCGACCTCGCGGATGACCGCGATGCCGATGTCGCGCAGCCGCTGGTACTCGCGGTCGGTGAGGGTGAGCGCCGGCGCGACCGTGATCGAGTCCCCGGTGTGGACGCCCATCGGGTCGAGGTTCTCGATCGAGCAGACGACGACCACGTTGTCCTTGCGGTCGCGCATGAGCTCGAGCTCGAACTCCTTCCAGCCGAGGATCGACTCCTCGAGGAGCACCTCGGTGGTCGGCGAGTAGTGCAGGCCGGCCCCGGCGATGCGGCGCAGGTCGGTCTCGTCGTAGGCGATGCCCGAGCCGAGGCCGCCCATGGTGAAGCTGGGCCGGACGACGACCGGGTAGTGCAGCTCCCCGACCGCCGCGAGGCAGTCGTCCATGGAGTGGCAGATCCAGCTGCGGGCGACTCCGGCGCCGATGCGCTGGACGATCTCCTTGAACCGCTGCCGGTCCTCCCCCGCCTCGATGGCATCGACGTTGGCGCCGATCAGCTCGACGCCGTACTTGTCGAGGACGCCCGCCTCGTGCAGCGCGATCGCGGTGTTGAGCGCGGTCTGGCCGCCGAGGGTGGCGAGCAGGGCGTCCGGCCGCTCCTTGGCGATGATCGCCTCGACGACGTCGGTGGTGATCGGCTCGACGTAGGTGGCGTCGGCGAACTCGGGGTCCGTCATGATCGTCGCGGGGTTGCTGTTGACGAGGACGACCCGCAGCCCCTCGGCCTTGAGCACCCGGCAGGCCTGCGTGCCGGAGTAGTCGAACTCGGCGGCCTGCCCGATGACGATGGGCCCGGAGCCGATGACGAGCACGCTGGAGATGTCCGTGCGCCGCGGCATCAGCCCTCCCCCTCCCCATTGCGCTGATCATGCACTTCGCGGCGATCATGCACCGTCGCGGCGGGCGGCCACGTCAGCGCGACCTCCATGATCAGCGCGGGAGGTGGTCATGAGGTCGGCGAAGCGGTCGAACAGGTGGCCGGCGTCGTGCGGGCCGGCGGCGGCCTCCGGGTGGTACTGCACCGAGAACGCGGGGACGTCGAGGCAGCGCAGCCCCTCGACGACGCCGTCGTTGAGCCCGACATGGCTGACCTCGACGCGCCCGAAGTCCGTCGCGGCCGAACCCTCGAGCGGCGCGTCGACGGCGAACCCGTGGTTGTGCGCCGTCACCTCCACCCGCCCCGTCGCGCGGTCCAGCACCGGCTGGTTGATGCCGCGGTGCCCGTAGCCGAGCTTGTAGGTCCCCAGGCCGAGCGCCCGGCCCAGCAACTGGTTGCCGAAGCAGATCCCGAAGAACGGGATCCGCCGCTCCAGCACGCCCTGCAGGAGCGACACCGGACCGGTGGAGGCCGCCGGATCGCCGGGGCCGTTGGAGAAGAACACGCCGTCGGCGCCGGTGGCGAGCACGTCGTCGACGGTCGCGGACGCCGGCAGCACGTGCACCTCGATGCCGCGCTCGGCCATCCGCCGCGGCGTCATGGCCTTGATGCCGAGGTCGACGGCCGCGACGGTGAAGCGGCGCTCCCCGGCGGCGGGCACGACGTATGCCTCGCCCGTCGTCACCTCGCCGGCCAGGTCCGCGCCGGTCATGGGCGGGGCGGCACGGACGACGTCCACGAGCTCGGCGGGCGGGGCCGAGGCCGGCGCCCCCGAGAAGATCCCGGCCCGCATCGCGCCGCGCTCGCGCAGGTGCCGGGTGATCGACCGGGTGTCGACGCCGCTGATGCCGACGACGCCGGCGTCCGCCAGGTCGTCGGCGAGCTCGCGTCGCGAGCGCCAGTTCGACGCCCGGCGCGCCGGGTCGCGCACGACGTACCCGGCCACCCAGATCCGGCGCGACTCGGCGTCCTCGTCGTTGACGCCGGTGTTGCCGATGTGCGGCGCGGTCTGGACGACGACCTGCCGGTGGTACGACGGGTCGGTGAGCGTCTCCTGGTAGCCGGTCATGCCGGTGGCGAAGACCGCCTCGCCGACGGTCGCGCCGACGGCGCCGTACGAGCGGCCGCGCCAGGCGCGCCCGTCCTCGAGGACCAGCACGGCGTCCATCAGGCCGCACCTCCCGTGGTCGCGGCGGAGACGAGCCGCTCGACGGCGGCGACGAGGCGGTCCCCGTCCCCCGGCGTCCGGGGCCGGAAGCCGGTGTCGAGCTCCGCCTCGCCGAGCCGCCACGTCACGACGACGAGGCCGTGCGGCGGGACGACCTTGCCCGCGATGCCCTCCGCGCGCCGGGCGCCGACGACGGCCGCGGCCGGAGCGAAGACGTCCGGCGCTCCCTGCCGCAGCCAGGTCACGCCCGCCGTGGTCACCGCCATGGTCGCGGCACTGCGCGCGCCGAGGCCGCGGGCCGTGATCCGGTCGAGCCAGGCGCCTGCGGTCGTGCTGGAGACGTAGACGCCGTCGGCGTCCTCGGTGAGCGCCGCGCCGGGGTCGTCCGGGGTCGGCGGGAGCGGCGGCAGACCGAGCTCGCGCGTCTGTCGCGCGGCCCTGCGCCGCCAGCCCGTCCACATGCCGAGCCAGGCCAGCAGGATCAGCGCGACGAGGATCAGCACGGCCACGTCCCGGGTCACGCGCCCACCTCCAGCGGTTCCCGGGCGTCGACCGGTTCGGCGAGCCCGCCGTCCAGCACCGTGGGACGGCCCCGGAAGAAGGTCGCCACGACCCGGCCGGGCAGCTCGCGCCCCCGGAACGGGCTGTTGCGGCCCTGGGTCGCCATCGCGCGCGGGTCGACCACGCGCCGCGCCGCCGGGTCGACCAGGACGACGTTCGCCGGCCGGCCCGGCTCGAGCGGACCGCCCTGCCCGGCGACCCGGCCGATGGCGGCGGGCGCGGCCGACATCCGCTCAGCGACGCCGGCCCAGTCGAGCAGGCCGGTGTCGACCATGGCGGCCTGGACCACGGAGAGCGCCGTCTCCAGCCCGGTCATCCCCATGGCCGCCGCGCCCCACTCGCAGTCCTTGTCCTCGACGGCGTGCGGGGCGTGGTCGGTGGCGACGACGTCGATCGTGCCGTCGGCCAGCGCCGCGCGGAGGGCCTCGACGTCGGCCGCCGTCCGCAGCGGCGGGTTGACCTTGAAGACCGGGTCGTAGCTGCGTACCTCCTCGTCGGTGAGCAGCAGGTGGTGCGGGGTCACCTCCGCGGTGACCCGGACGCCGCGGCTCTTGGCCCACCGGATGATCTCGACGGACCCGGCGGTGGAGACGTGGCACACGTGCAGCCGCGAACCGACGTGGCCGGCGAGCAGCACGTCGCGGGCGATGACCGCCTCCTCGGCCACCGCCGGCCAGCCGACCAGGCCGAGGACGGCGGACACCTCCCCCTCGTGCATCTGCGCGCCCTCGGTGAGGCGCGGCTCCTGGGCGTGCTGCGCGACGACGCCGTCGAACGCCTTGACGTACTCCAGCGCCCGCCGCATGAGCACCGCGTCGGAGACGCACTTCCCGTCGTCGGAGAAGACCCGGACGCCGGCGGCCGAGGCGGCCATCGCGCCGAGCTCGGCGAGGCGCTCACCCCGCAGCCCGACGGTGACCGCACCGACCGGCCGGACCTCGACCCAGCCGGCCCGCCGGCCGAGCCGCCACACCTGCTCCACGACGCCGGCGGTGTCGGCGACCGGGTCGGTGTTGGCCATGGCGTGCACGGCCGTGAAGCCGCCGAGCGCGGCGGCCCGCGAGCCGGATTCGACGGTCTCCGCGTCCTCCCGGCCGGGCTCGCGCAGGTGGGTGTGCAGGTCGACGAGGCCGGGGAGGGCGACGAGACCGTCGGCCTCGACCACGTGCGCGCCGGCCGCGTCGAGGTGCTCGCCGATCTCGGCTATGACGCCGTCGGCCAGCAGCACGTCGCGCGGTGGCCCGCCGAGCGGGCGGACGCCGCGGAGCAGGAAGGTCACGATCGGATCCCTTCGTCGGGGGCCCCGGAGAGCAGCAGGTAGAGCACGGCCATCCGGACGGCGACGCCGTTGGCCACCTGCTCCACGACGGTCGAGCGGTCGGAGTCGGCGGCGTCCGCGGAGATCTCCAGCCCGCGGTTCATCGGCCCGGGGTGCATGACGACGGTCTGCGGCGGCAGCAGCCCGAGACGCCGGGCGTCGAGGCCGTACCGGCGTGAGTACTCGCGGGCGCTGGGGAAGTAGGCGGCGTTCATCCGCTCGGCCTGCACCCGGAGCATCATTACGGCGTCGAGATCGCCGTGCCCGCCGCGCAGGACGGCATCGAGGTCGTACGACGTCTCGCACGGCCACGTCTCGACCCCGACCGGCAGCAGCGTGGGCGGCGCGACGAGGACGACGTCCGCCCCCAGCCGCTCCAGGAGCAGCACGTTGGACCGCGCGACCCGGCTGTGGAGCACGTCGCCGACGATCGCCACGCGCAGGCCCTTGAGGTCCGCGCCCTGCTCGCCGTCGCGCAGCCGCCGCCGCAGGGTGAAGGCGTCGAGCAGCGCCTGCGTCGGGTGCTCGTGCGTGCCGTCGCCCGCGTTGACGACGGCGCCCTGGATCCATCCGGCGTGCGCGAGCCGGTGCGGGGCGCCGGAGGCCGAGTGCCGGACGACGACGGCGTCCGCGCCCATGGCCTCGAGCGTCAGCGCCGTGTCCTTGAGGCTCTCGCCCTTGGAGACGCTGGAGCCCTTCGCCGAGAAGTTGATGACGTCGGCGGAGAGCCGCTTCGCGGCGGCCTCGAAGGAGATCCGCGTGCGGGTGGAGTCCTCGAAGAAGAGGTTGACGACGGTCCGGCCCCGCAGGGTCGGCAGCTTCTTCATCTCGCGGCGCTGGGTCGCCGCCATCTGCTCGGCGACGTCGAGGACGGTCACGGCGCCGGCGGGGTCGAGGTCGGCGGCCGAGAGGAGGTGGCGCATCAGTGGGCCTCCTCCGCCGGCACGTCCGTGATCCGGATCTCGTCGACGCCGTCGACCTCCGTCAGCCGGACGCGCACGCGCTCCTGCAGGGAGGTCGGCAGGTTCTTGCCGACGTGGTCGGCGCGGATCGGCAGTTGCCGGTGCCCCCGGTCGACGAGCACGGCGAGCCGGACGGCGCGCGGCCGGCCGAGGTCGCCCAGCGCGTCGAGGGCCGCCCGGATGGTGCGGCCGGAGAAGAGCACGTCGTCCACCAGGACGACGATCCGGTCGTCGATGCCGCCCTCCGGGACGGTCGTCGCGGCCGGCGTCCGGACGGGCTGCGAGCGCAGGTCGTCGCGGTACATGGTGATGTCCAGCTCGCCGAGCGGAACGGCGCGGTGCTCGATGTCCTCGAGCCGGCGGGCGAGCCGGCGGGCCAGGGTCACGCCGCGGGTGGGGATCCCGACGACGACGAGGTCGTCGGCGCCCTTGTTCCGTTCGAGCAGCTCGTGGGCGATCCGGGTCAGCGCCCGGCGGATCTCCCCTGCGTCGAGGACGGCCCGGCCGGCCTCGACACCTGTCGTTCGGGCAGACGTCACGTCCGCCACCTCCTTCCCCGCCTCACGGGACGGGTCTTAAAGGACGGTTCGGTCGGGCCGGATCGGCCCGCGCCGAGGCTACCAGGGCGGCGCCCGCAGCCCCCGGGCGGACACCCTCGGTGCCGCCGGCGTTTCGACGCGCCGGCGGGGTCGGGACGGCCTCGGACCCGGTGAAGAACCGACACGCACCAGGGCCGATCGGGTGATCGCGATTGGGTGCGAAGCGGGGCGTAGCACGCTCGCCGTCGAGATCGATATCAAGAGATTCGGCGATCCTGCTTGACGAAACTAGTAACTCTCCGTGACCATCACCGCATGGCCTCCGACTACGCACGGGCGCTGGGCGCCCGACTCCGCGCGATCCGCACCCAGCAGGGTCTCTCCCTGCACGGTGTCGAGGAGAAGTCCGAGGGCCGCTGGAAGGCGGTCGTCGTCGGCTCCTACGAGCGCGGGGATCGAGCCGTCACCGTCCAGCGGCTCGCCGAGCTCGCCGACTTCTACGGCGTCCCCGTCCAGGCGCTGCTGCCGGACGCCGCACCCACCGGGAGCAGCGAGCCCCCGCCGAAGCTCGTGCTCGACCTGGAGCGCCTGCAGTCGGTGCCCGCCGAGAAGGCCGGGCCACTGGCGCGCTACGCGGCGACCATCCAGGGCCAGCGGGGCGACTACAACGGCAAGGTGCTGTCGATCCGCACGGACGACCTGCGCACCCTCGCCGTCATCTACGACGTGCCGCCGGCCGTGCTCGCGGAGCAGCTCATCGCCTGGGGCGTGCTCAACGCGGACGCCCGCCGGGCGGTGGCCGCCGAGGACTGACCCCTCAGCGCATCAAGGAAGCGTAGAGGGATCATGAGCGCCAGGGAAGCGGGCGAGCGGCGCGCGAGGACGGCGGGGAGCCAGCGCGAGACGCTGGGCTCAGCGCGAGACGCTGGGTTTGACGGCGAGGAGCCGCGCCAGGAGGCCGTTGACGAAGGCCGGCGACTCGTCCGTCGACAGCGTGTGCGCGAGCTCGACCGCCTCGTCGATCGCGACGGCGTCCGGCACGTCGTCGTTGTAGAGCAGCTCCCACGCCGCCAGCCGGAGCAGCGCCCGGTCGACGCCCGGCATGCGGTCGAGCGTCCAGCCCTGCGCGTAGGTCGACAGCAGCTCGTCGATCCGCTCCCGGTGGGCGACGACGCCCTCGACGATCTCGACGGTGTACTCGGCGATCGGCGGATCCGCACGGCGGACCCGCTCGGCCAGCACGTCGAGCGGCTCGAGGCCGCGCTGGTCGGCCTCGAAGAGGACCTCCAGCGCCCGCCGGCGGGCCTTGCTGCGGGCTGCCACGTCAGTCGTTCACGCGACCGAGGTAGTCGCCGGTGCGGGTGTCGACCTTGACCTTGGTGCCGGTCTCGAGGAACAGCGGCACGGCGATCTCGTAGCCGGTCTCGACCGTGGCCGGCTTCGTGCCGCCGGTCGACCGGTCGCCCTGCAGGCCGGGCTCGGTGTAAGTGATCTCCAGGACGACGGACGTCGGCAGCTCGACGTACAGCGGCGTGCCCTCGTGCACGGCGACGATGGCGTCCTGGTTCTCGAGGAGGAAGTTCGCGGCGCTGCCGACGGTGTCGGCCGGCACGTGCATCTGGTCGTAGGTGTTCGAGTCCATGAACACGAAGTCCGAGCCGTCCTTGTACAGGTACTGCATGTCGCGCTTGTCGACCGTGGCGGTGTCGACCTTGGTGCCGGCGTTGAACGTGCGGTCGACGACCTTGCCCGAGAGCACGTTCTTGAGCTTGGTGCGCACGAAGGCGCCACCCTTGCCCGGCTTGACGTGCTGGAACTCCACGACGGACCACAGCTGCCCGTCGATGTTGAGCACGAGGCCGTTCTTGAGGTCGTTCGTCGTCGCCACGATCTGCCTTGTCCTCGGTGTCGTCTGGTGGTCCTCGTCGCTCCCGGGCACGGCGCGGCCCGGGGAGAGGTCGGGGGTCGACTGGTCATCGTACCGGCCCGGGAGCGGCGACTGGTCCGGCCCGGGGGCGACGGTACGCTCCGGCCGTGAGCGAAGCCGCCGGGGACGCCTGGCTCGCCCGTGTCCGTGCCCTGTCGGCGATCGCCCAGGAAGGGCTCGCGTACACCCGCGACCCGTTCGACGCGGCACGCTTCACCCGGCTGAAGGAGATCACGGCCGACATGGCCGACGCGCTGGACGCCGAGGGGGCGCCGGGGCCGCTCCGGCTCGCCGTCGAGGAGGCGGAGGGCTACCTGACGCCGAAGCTCGACGTCCGCGCGGCCGTGTTCGACGCGGAGGGCCGGGTGCTGCTGGTGCGCGAGCGCAGGGACGGCCGCTGGACGCTCCCCGGCGGCTGGGCCGACGTCGGCGAGGGCCTCGCGGAGGGCGCCGTGCGGGAGGTGCGCGAGGAGAGCGGCTACGTCGTGCCTACGACCGGCTCTTCGGCGTCTACGACCGGGAGAAGTGGGGGCTGGTGCGCGGCCCGTGGTTCACGCTGAAGGCCGTCGTGGGGTGCCACCTGGCCGGCGGATCGGCCGCGACGAGCATGGAGACGGACGGCGTCGACTGGTTCGCCAGGGACGCGATCCCCGAGCTCTCCCCGGGCCGGACGCCGGAGAGGCTCCTCGGCCGCGTCTTCGAGCACCACGACGACCCGACGCTGCCGCCGGACGTCGACTGATCACCGGAACAGCTCGCCAGCGGGAGCCGGAAACCGGGCAGCACGTCCTCGCCGTCGAGCACCCCGTCCTCCCGCAGCACGGTGACCACGCCGCCAGGCCGATGGACCGCCGCGAGGCGAGCCTGCGGGTCGACGACCCACACGAGCCGGACGCCGGCGTCCAGCCACGTCGTGGCCTTCGAGGCGACGTCGCTCGCCCGATCCGACGGCGACACGACCTCGACGACGAGGTCGGGCGCGACTTCGGCGAAGCCGCGGGCCCGTGCCGCCCCAGCCGTTCCCGGCGACGAACGCCACGACGTCGGGCGCCCGCACCGTGTCGGGATCCCGCCGGAGCAGGAAGCCCGTCTCGGCCGCGTAGGTCTCGCCCCAGGCCTGCCCGCTCGACGTGGTCGACGATGCTTGGCACTGATCCGAGCGCCGACCCAGCCGTGCTCGGCTCCCGCCGGCGTCATCGTGTGCAGCTCCCCCTCGACGAGCTCGTGGCGCATCCCGTCGTCGGGCAGCTCGAACAGCTCCTCGGCGGTCATGCCGAGGGACCCGACAGGTGCGGTCGCGCTCATGTGAGTGCACGCTACGGCCGACGTCCGACGCGCCGCTGTCGTCGTCCACAGGCCCTCCCCTCGCTCGTCCTCCCAGGTTGCCAGCCGGCCGGGCTTGTCAGCATCCGATCCCGGGCGCTTGGCTGATCCGCATGTCCAAGCGCACATCCGCCTGGCCGGCCGGCGTCCCGTGCTGGGCCGACCTGACGGTCCCCGACGTGGGCGCCGCCACCGCCTTCTACTCCGCGGTCCTCGGGTGGCAGTTCGCGGAGCCCGACGAGCAGTACGGCGGGTACGTCATCGGCATGGTCGACTCACGCCGCGGCAGCGGGGATCGGCCCACAGCAGAGCGCCGAGCAGCCGGCGGCCTGGACGTTGTACTTCGCGAGCGACGAGGCCGACGCGACGGCGAAAGCGGTGGCGGACGCCGGCGGCCGGCTGCTCCTCGAACCCGGGGACGTCGACCCGCTCGGCCGGATGTTCATCGCCTCGGACCCGACCGGCGCGATCTTCGGCGTCTGGCAGGCCGGCACGCACATCGGCGCGGGCGTCGTGAACGAGGCGGGCGGTCTGTGCCTGGGAGGACCTGCGCTCGTCCGACCCGGACGCCGCCCGCGCGTTCTACACGCGCGTCTTCGGTTTCACCACCGAGTCGCTGGAGATGGCAGGCCCGGACTACACGACGTTCTCGGGCCGCGCCGACGAGGCGCCGTTCGGCGGCATGGGTGGGATGTTCGGGGCGCCCGAGGGCACGCCCTCGCACTGGCTCGTCTACTTCGGGGTGGCGGACGTCGCGGCCGCCGTCGAGGCCGCGAGGGCGGCCGGGGGAACCGTCCTGTCGGAGCGGTTCGAGACCCCCTTCGGACCGATGGCCGCCCTGCTCGACCCTGCGGGCGCGGTGTTCTGGATCACCGAGCCGGCGGCCACGCAGCAACCGGACCGGAGCGGCTGAACCGCGAGCGCTCGATCCGCCTGATCGCCGGGCGTCAGGACCCGCGCCGGGCGCGGGCGCGGCGCTTGCCCTCGTGCATGGCCGCCACCCGCGGAACCGGGATCGCGTGCCCCTCGGCGACCAGGTCGTCGGGCAGGTCCTGCGGCGACGGCAGCGAGGCCCGCCACGGGTCGGCGTCCGCCAGCAGCCCCGGAGCGGTCCGGACCGTGAAGTCCCCCGGCGTCACCCGGTCGAGGTCCGACCACGCCACGGGGAACGACACCGGCACCCCGGGCCGGGCTCGCGGGCTGTACGCGCAGGCGAGGCTCGCGCCGCCCGAGCGCGTCGGGTCGACGTAGACCTTGCCCTGCCGGTCGTCCTTGATGAACGCCGTCGTCACGGCCGCCGGGTCCAGCCGCTCCGCCCGGGCGGCGAGCGCCCGGGTCACCGCCATCGCGTCCTCGACCGGCGTCGTCGCCACGACCGGCACGACGACGTGCACGCCCTTCGAGCCGCTCGTCTTGGCCGCTCCCGACAGCCCGCTCGCCGTCAGCGCCTCCCGCACGAGGTGGGCGGCCCGGACGACGTGCTCGAACGCCGCGCCCTCCGGCGGGTCGAGGTCGAGCACCAGGTAGGTGGCGCGGCCCTCGCCGTCCAGCACCGTGGGATGGAACTCCACCGCCCGCTGCCCGGCGAACCACAGCAGCGTCCGCCGGTCGTGGCACAGCGGGTAGTGCACCTCCCGGTGCGACGCCTGCGCCCAGACGGTTCTGGTCGGGATCCAGGGCGGCGCGTACGAGGGCAGGTTCTTCTGCATGAAGGGCTGCTGACCAGGGCGGACGCGGAGCACCGTGAGCGGCCGGTCGCGCAGCTCGGGCAGGATCCGGTCGGCGACGGCGTCGAGGTAGTCGACGAGATCGCGCTTCGTCACGCCGGCTCCGTCGAAGAGCTCGGCGTCCAGATGCTTGAGCTCGACGCCGTCCCGGACCTCGTCCGCCCTGCCCGCCACGGCACGACGCTAGTGCTCGCGAGACGATCGAGTCATGTTGCGCGCCGTGCGGCGCCGCCTGCCGGCCCGCGTCACGAACCTCACGCTGCTCGTGGCGCTCGCGCTCGCCTTCGCGACCGGCGCCGGGGCGGTCGCGACCGGGAGCGCCCGCGGCCGCTGGGTGGTGCTCGCGCACGGGGCCGCCGGCCTGCTCCTCGTCGCCCTCGCGCCCGCGAAGTCCCGCATCGCCAGGGCGGGTGTGCGGCGGCACCGGGCCGGCCGGTACCCCTCGCTCCTGCTGGCGGCGCTCACCGGCGCGGCGCTCGTCGCCGGCGTCCTGCACAGCACCGGCGCCGTCCGGTCGCTCGCCGGACTGCCCACGCTCTGGTTCCACGTCGCGTTCGCCCTGGCGCTCGTGCCGCTCCTCGTGTGGCACATCGCGGTCCGCCGCGCCCGTCCGCGCCGCACCGACCTCTCCCGCCGGGTCCTGCTGCGCGACCGCAGGCCTGGTCGGGCGCGGCGGCCGCGCTCGACGCCGTCCTCACCCTGGGCACGGACGCCGCGGGCCTGCCCGGGCGCCCGCCGGCGCTTCACCGGGTCCTACGAGACCGCGTCGTTCGACCCCGCGGGGCTGCCGTCGACGATCTGGCTGGCGGACGCCGTGCCGCACGTCGACCCCGCCGCGTGGCGCCTCACGGTGGTCGACGCCGCCGGGCGGCGCGAGCTGGCGCTCGAGGAGCTGACGCGTGGCCGCGTCCGGCGGCGCGCTCTGCTCGACTGCACCTCCGGCTGGTACTCCACGCAGGACTGGGACGGCATCCCGGTCGGGCCGCCTGCTACCGCACCGGGACGGCGCCCGCAGCCTCCTGGTGCACGCGGTCACCGGGTACTGGGTCCGCTTCCCGGTCGAGGAGGTCGACGAGCTGCTGCTGGCCACCGCCGTCGGCGGCATTCCGCTGACCCCCGCGCACGGCTACCCGGTGCGCCTGGTCGCGCCGGGCCGACGGGGCTACTGGTGGGTGAAGTGGGTCGACCGGATCGAGCTCTCCCCGGACCCGTCGTGGTGGCAGCCCCCGTTCCCGGTCCACCTGACCGGCGGTGCACCGCCGCAGCCGGGTGTGTTCGTCCTCGGTGGTCAGGAGATCCAGAACCGGCGGACGCCGGGGGTCCCGGGCTCCTCGACGCCGCCGTTGGCCTCGATGACGCGGGCGGATGCCGCGTTGTCCGGGTCGCAGGTCACCAGTACGAGCTGCACGCCCTCGGCCCGGACGAGCACGAGCGCCTGACGGAGGATCTCGGTGGCGTGGCCGCGCCCCCGGGCGTCGGGCCGGACGGCGTACCCGATGTGCCCGCCCTCCGCACGCAGGTAGTCGTTGAGCTCGAACCTGATCGAGACCCGTCCGACGACGTCCGGCCCGACCTGCGCGAGCAGGAACGCGGCGGGCACCCGGTCCGCCGTCAGGTCCGCACCCTGGCGCCACCGGCCGAGCATCGCGACGTAGTCCGCCCAGGCGTCGGCGCGGTCCCGGTCGAGCAGGAACGGGAAGTCGTCGTCCGCGAGCTCCTCGTGGGCGCGCAGCGCCACCTTCTCGTCCTCGTCGGTCAGCGGTCGCAGCCAGAGCTCGTCGGCGCCGGGCACGATCCAGAACCGCCGCTTGACGCCGCGGTGGTCCGCCGTAGGTCTCGCCCTCGATCCCGTCGAGGCGCAGGATCACCGCGGCGGAGGCGAGGTTGTCGTCGTCGCACGTGACGAGCACCTGCTCGATCCCGTGGGAGCGCGCGACCACGACGGCCTGCCGGAGCATCTCGGTGGCGTATCCGCGCCGCCGGAACGCCGGCCGCACGGCGTACCCCACGTGCCCGTTACGCGTGAGGATCTCGCCCGCGCGAGGAGAACCGGACGCTCACCCGCCCGACGACGTCCGCACCGACCGCGCCCACGAGGAGCGCGGTGGGGACGAAACCGTCCGGGAGGTCGATGCCCGCGCCTCCACCCGGACACCCGGTCCACGTACTCCGCCCACGGCTCTCGCCGCGTCGTGCGCCTGGAGGAAGCGGAAGCCGCTCGAGCCGAGTTCGGCGTCGGCGCGGAGCGCGACGTCCTCGTCGGCGCGCGTCATCGGCCGCAGGCGCAGGTCGGGCATGCCTCACCGTGGCACGGTTCGAGGAGAGCGGGCGAGCCAGTTTCCGGACGTCCGCGTTCAGCCCGCCAGCTCGCCGTAGGCGGCGACGAGCAGCGCGGGGTCCGGGCCCTCCAGCCGGCCCGGCCGGGCGAGGTCCTCGAGGACGACGAAGCGGAGCAGGTCGCCGCGCGCCTTCTTGTCCCGGCGCATGGCGTCGAGCAGCTGGGGCCAGCGGTCCTGCCGGTACGTCCGCGGCAGGCCGAGCAGGCCCAGCACCGACCGGACGCGGTCGGCGACCGGCTCCGGCGTCCGGCCGGCGAGCCGCCCGAGCTCGGCGGCGAACACCATGCCGACGCTGACGGCGGCGCCGTGCCGCCACTGGTACCGCTCCACGAGCTCGACGGCGTGCCCGAGGGTGTGCCCGAAGTTGAGGATCTCCCGCAGGGACGACTCGCGGAGGTCCTCGCGTGACGACGCGCGCCTTGACGGCGACGGCCCGCTCCACCAGCTCGCGCAGCACCGGGGACGTCGGGTCGGTCGCGGCCTCCAGGGAGCCCTCGACGACGTCGAGGATCACCGGATCGGCGATGAACCCGCACTTGACGACCTCGGCGAGGCCGGCGACGAGGTCGTTGCGCGGCAGCGTCGTCGAGCGCGGCGAGGTCGCAGAGCACGCCCGCCGGCGGGTGGAACGCCCCGACCAGGTTCTTGCCCTCGGCGGTGTTGATGCCCGTCTTGCCGCCCACGGCGGCGTCGACCATCGCGAGCAGCGTCGTCGGCACCTGGACGACGCGGACGCCGCGCAGCCAGGTGGCCGCGACGAAGCCGGCGAGGTCGGTGACGGCTCCCCCGCCGACGCCGACGACGGCGTCCGAGCGTGTGAAGCCGGCCTGCCCGAGCACCTGCCAGCAGAACGCGAGGACGGCCGAGGTCTTCGCCTCCTCGCCGTCGGGCACCTCGGCGGCCACCGCCTCGAAACCCTGCGCGACGAGGTCCTCGCGCATCGGCCTCACCGGTCGCGCGCAGGGCCCGAGGGTGGACGACGAGCACCCGCTGCGCGGCACCGAGCAGCGGCGGGAGCTCGGCGAGCAGACCGGTGCCGACGAGGACGTCGTAGCCCTCGCGGGTCGGAGCGTCCCCCGGGCTGCCCGGGCCGACGCGGATCGTCGTCGTGTCGCTCACCGCACTCCCTCGCTGCGCTCGGTCGGCGCCTCGCGTCCGCTCGCTCATCGCGAGAGCCTCCAGCGCGGACGCCACCTGGTCGGCGATCTCCTCCGGGGTCCGGTCGTCGGTGCTGATGGTGATGGTCGCGACCCGCTCGTAGATCGGGCGGCGCCGCTCCAGGAGCCGCAGCCACTGCGCCCGCGGGTTGCCGAGGCCGACGGGTCGCTCCCGGGAGAAGCCGAGCCGGCGCGCGGCGGGCGCGACGTCGACGTCGAGGAAGACCACGACCTGCCCGCGCAGCGCCTCCTCGACGAGCGGGTCGACGACCGCGCCGCTGCCGAGGACGACGACCGCACCGTCGGCCCCGAGGGCGCGGTCCACCGCGGCCCGCTCGAGCTCGCGGAACGCCTGCTCGCCGTCGTCGACGAAGATCTCGGCCACCGGCTTGCCGGCGGCGGCCGACACCTCGTCGTCCGTGTCGACCAGCGGCGCGCCGAGCCGGGCGGCCAGAGCCTGCCCCGCCTCGGCGACGAGCGCGCCGGGCGGACCGACGAGCACCACCGCCGGGCTCACGACCGCCCGCCCTCCTGGCAGCAGTGATCGGACCGGTCTGCATGATCGGACCGGTCTGCATGATCCGCCGGAGGGGGGACGGCGGCCGGGCGGAGCAACTCGGGCAGCGCGTCGAGGTAGGAGCGGACGTTGCGCGCCGTCTCGGGGACGCTGTCGCCGCCGAACTTCTCCAGCACGGCGTCGGCGAGGACCAGCGCGACCATGGCCTCGGCGACGACCCCGGCGGCCGGGACCGCGCACACGTCCGAGCGCTGGTTGATCGCGACGGCGGACTCGCCGGTGGCGACGTCGACGGTGTCGAGGGCGCGCGGGACCGTCGAGATCGGCTTCATCGCGGCACGCACCCGCAGGACGCCGCCCGGTCGACATCCCGCCCTCGGTGCCGCCCGCCCGCTCGCTGCGCCGCCGCAGCCCGCCGTCCGGGCCGCGCTCGATCTCGTCGTGCGCGGCCGAGCCGCGGCGGGCCGCCGTCCGGAACCCGTCGCCGACCTCGACGCCCTTGATGGCCTGGATGCCCATGAGGGCCCCGGCGAGCCGGGCGTCCAGCCGCCGGTCCCAGTGCACGTGGCTGCCGAGACCCGGCGGCAGGCCGTAGGCGACCACCTCGACGACGCCGCCGAGGGTGTCCCCCTCGCGCCGGCACTCGTCGATCTCCGCGACCATCCGGCCGCTCGCGCGCCGGGTCGTGGCAGCGGACGGGGTCGGCGTCCAGCGCCGCGACGTCGTCGGGCAGCGGCAGCGGCGCGCCGTCCGGTACCCCGACGGGACCGATGGCGACGGTGTGGCTGACGAGCCGGATGCCGGCCGCCTGGGCGAGGAAGGCGGCGGCGACCGTGCCGAGCGCGACCCGGGCGGCGGTCTCGCGGGCGGAGGCGCGCTCGAGCACGGGCCGCGCGTCGTCGAAGCCGTACTTCTGCATGCCCACGAGGTCCGCGTGGCCGGGCCGGGGGCGGGTGAGCGCGGCGGCGCGGGCCTGCTCGGAGAGCACCTCGGGCGGCACGGGATCGGCCGCCATCACCGTCTCCCACTTCGGCCACTCGGTGTTGGCGACCTGGATCGCCACCGGGCCGCCCTGGGTGCGCCCGTGCCGGACGCCGCCGAGGAACGTCACGTCGTCCTGCTCGAACTTCATCCGGGCGCCGCGGCCGTAGCCGAGCCGGCGGCGGGCGAGGGCGAGCCTGACGTCGTCCGTGGTGATCCCGACGTCGGCCGGCAGCCCTTCGAGGACGCCGACCAGAGCGGGGCCGTGGGACTCCCCCGCGGTCAGCCAGCGCAGCATGCGCCGATCCTCCCACGGCCGTCCGCGAGCCGGGCGGAGCACCGTCAGTGCACGGGTGACGAACTGCCCCGGGCAGAGCGTGAAGCTCCCCTTGGGCCCGCTGACCCGCGCGCACCGGGGGGTGCCGGGCACGACGGCCGCGAAGGTCAGGTCCGGGCCGAAGTGGACGCCGAGGTGCACGCTGTAGGTGCGCGCGTTGACCCGGAACGACGCGCGGCTGCCGTTCCACGCGTACAGACCGACGTAGGTCGGTCCGTCGCGGGGGCGGTGACCGTGACGGTGACGGTCGGGGCGGCCGAGGCGCGCGCCGGCGAGCCGGCTGCCGAGGGCGAGACCTTGCCCGGTCGGCCGGGTGGCCGGCGACGTCGTCGGGCTCGCGGTCGGCGTCCCCGCCACGTGCGGGGGCGTGGTCGGCACGGTGACGACGGGAGCGGGCCGGTCGGCGAACGGGTTGCGGCCCGAGGACGGGACGCCCGGGGCGGTGCCGGCCGGCGGAGGCCGAGGGGGACGCCGGGTGCGCGGCCGGCGAGCACGCCGGCCGGGACGCCCAGGTCGGTGCCCGACGACGACAGCTCGGTCCAGCCGAGGCCGGCCAGCACGGCGGCGCACGCGGCCACGAGGACGAGCACCACCGGACGGCGCAGCACGCGGGCGCGCGCCGGGGGCAGCACGGCGACGGGCGCGACCACCGGTCGCGGCTCCTCGGCAGGGGTGGGCGGCTGAGCCGCCCGCCGGCCGGCGGGGCGGGCCAGCAGCTTGCGGGTCACGGCTTCGGGGTGGCGGACGCCGTGGGCGTCGCCGGGACGGGAGCCGGGGACGGCGCCGGCGGGCGACGCCGCGGCCGCGGCGCCGGGCAGGCCGTGCAGCGCGGAGGCGACCCCGGGGAGGGCGAAGACCCTGCCCTGGATCGTCAGCGTGACGTCCGCGTCGGCGACGGCGACCTGCAGGCCGGTCACGAGGAACGCCCGCTGCCCGCTCTGCAGGCCCTTGAGGAAGGTCACGGTCTTGAAGTACGGGCCGTGCACGGCGATGGTCATCGGCACGCCGACGAGACCGGCGCCCCCCGGCCGGCTCCGCCGGGCGCACCCGCCGCGGTGAGGTGCCCGGTGCCGTCGATCAGTTGCGGGGTGCCCGGGGTGACGGCGTCGAGGCTGACCCCCGAGCTCGTCGCCAGCGTGTCGAGCGAGCGGACGACCGTCGGGACGGCGTCGTCGACCGGCATCTGCGACAGCACCGTCGCCAGCTCGGCCTGCTTCTGCGGCAGCTTCGCGAACTGCGACCGCAGCTGCGCGATGGTCAGCTCGAGCGCGTCGTTGCGGCTCTGGGTCGCGGCCGCGGACGAGGTCAGGTCGTCGGCCTCGCCGCGGCGGGGGCCGACGAGGCCGACGTAGGTGACGGCGACGAGGCCGAGGCTGATCGCCACGGTGCCGCCGGCCCAGCGCGAGATGGGACTGGAGAACACGTCAGTCGGCCTTCCGGTCGTAGCGATGCGTGAGCGCCTTGCTGGTGACCTGCACGCTCGACGTGAAGGTGACGGCTCCGCCGGCCGGGGTCGCGCCGCCCGCCGACGAGCCGTCGCCGGCACCCGCGTTGCGGGTGGCGGTCTGGAGCGTCGACCCGTCGAGCCCGTGCAGGGTGGCGACGGCGTCGATCCAGCTGGCGACGTCCGGGAAGTGCTCGGCCGTCCCGCTGAAGCTCACGTGCCCGATGCCGCCGGGCGCCAGGGGGCCGCCCTGCGGGGCGGGCGCCGAGCTGTCGTTCAGGGCGACCTGCAGGGTGAGCAGGGACACGCCCTTCGGGGTGGTCAGCGACAGGTCGGAGAGGAACCCGTACCAGAGGACGTCCTGGGCCATCGCGGTCTGCCGGGCGGTGGTCGCCGTGTCGATGAGACCGGTGAGCCGCGGCACCTCGGCGTACTTGGCCTGCTGCGCCTGGAGCTGCGCGGCTCGGGCCTGCGCGACGTCCACGCCCTCCTGCGCGCTGGAGACCTGACCCTGCGCCCAGACGACGCCGCCGGCGCACCCGGCGGCCACGAGCACGACCATGGCACCGAGGAGCCGCTTCGCCTTCCTCAGCCGGCGTCCCTCGACGATCTCCGGCGGCAGGAGGTTGACCTTCGGCACCGGCGCCCAGTCGACGCGCGTGCTCGTCCGGCTCGGCTCCGCGCGGGGGCGGGCAGCGGGGAGGCCGTGACCTCGGGGTAGGTCGTCATCGGATGGCTCCCAGGGCGAGGCCGACCGGCACCGCGGCCAGCGGCGTGACGAAGGAGAGCTGGGCGTCGTCGAGGCCGGTCCGCCCGATGCGCAGGTGCGCCATCGGGTCACCCGGCAGCACCGGCAGCCGGGTGGCCGCGGCGAGCCGGTCGAGGATGCCCTCGAGGCGGGAGCCGCCGCCGGTGACGACGATCCGCTCGACGGAGGCGCCGGGGTTGGACGCCGCGTAGTAGTCCAGGGAGCCGCGGATCTCGGTGACGAAGTCCTGCGACGTCGAGGCGACGGTGCGGGCGAGGTCGGAGAGCTCGGCGTCGAAGCCGGAGCGGCCCACCTGCTGCTTGAGGACCTCCGCCTGCGCCTCGGGGACGCCGAGCTGCTCGGACACGGCGTCGGTGACGTCCTGCCCGCCGACGAGCAGGATGCGGACGAACCGCGGCATGCCGCCGCTGTGGACGACGATGTTCGTCACCCGGGCGCCGATGTCGATGAGGGCCTCGGTCTCGACCTCGGCGCCGGTCTGCCGGCCCAGGGCGCGCAGCACGGCGAACGGCGTCAGGTCGACGCTCTGGACCTGCAGCCCCGCCTGCTCGGCGCAGCGGACGTTGGCCAGCACGGTCTCGCGGGCGGCGGCGACCAGCAGGCCCTTGAGCGTGCGGCCGCCGGCGGGGTCGGTGATCTCCTCGAGGGGGAAGAAGTCGAGGACGGTCTGGTCGACCGGCAGCGGGAGGAGATCCTGCACCTGGAAGCCCAGGCTCGCGCGCAGCTCCGCCTTGGGCAGCCAGGGCAGCTCGAGCTGGCGGACGATGACGCGCTGGTTGGCGACGCCGAGGACGACGTCCTTGTGCGACAGGTTGGTGGCGTGCCAGAGCTTGCGCACGCACGCGGCGACGGCGTCCTGGTCCACCACCTGCCCGTCCAGCACGGCGCCGGGGGGCAGCACGAGCTGACCGAACCGTTCGAGGGTGATCCCGCTCCGGCCGTAGGAGAGTTCCACGGCGCGGACGACGGACGTCCCGATGTCGAGGCCGATGGCCGTGCGACGGGGCATGCTCGTGGGCTCCTCTCAGCCACCCGACAAGGGACGTCCGGTGGTCCAAGTGGCTGATCGGGCCGGTCCGGCCGGGTCTTGAGCCGTCGGCGGCCGGTCGGCGCCCGGCGTCCCCCGTCCGGGTCAGCCCCCGATGCTGCGGCGCAGGTAGGCGCTCATCAGCTGCTGGCCCCAGAAGACGCCGATCCATGCGCCGAGGAGCAGATACGGCCCGTACGGGATCTGGGTCTTCAGCCCGGACCGGCGGGCGACGAGGACGGCGACCCCGCCGACCCCTCCGACGAGCACGCCCGCGAACGCACCGACGACGAGGGCTCCCCAGTCGATCCACGCCAGGTAGAGGCCGAGGAGCCCGGCCAGCCGGACGTCGCCGTAGCCCATGCCCGCCGGGTACACCAGGTGCAGCAGCCGGTACAGGCCCCAGTAGGCGAGGCCGCCGAGCAGCATCCGGACGATCGCGCCGGGGTGGCCGAGCAGCAGCGCAGCGCCGCCGAGCAGCAGGCCGGCGACCCACCAGGACGGCACGACGATCCAGAACGGCAGCCGGAACGTGTCGAGGTCGATGACCGCGAGCGCGATGCTCACCGCGGCGAGATAGAGGAACGCGGGCAGCGGCCAGAGCGAGCCCTGCCAGGCCTGCGGGGCGAGGCTGTCGGCCGCCGCCACGGCGGCGTCCTCGCCGAGCAGCGACGGCGTCCACGTCGTGGTCGCCCAGGCGGCGACGACGGCGAACGCCGCGGCCGTGCCCAGCTCGACCGCGGGGTAGCGCCAGGAGATCGGGGCCCCGCAGCAGCGGGCCCGGCCCCGCAGGAGCAGCCACGAGAGGACCGGGACGTTGTCGCGCGCCGCGATCGGCGCGCCGCAGCGCGGGCACCGGCTGCCGGGGCGGACGACGGACTCGCCGGCCGGCACCCGCGCGATGACGACGTTGAGGAAGCTGCCCACGAGCAGCCCCAGCACGGCACTGACGGCGACGACCACGTCCGGAACGGTAACGGGCCGCAGCCGCTCAGTGAGGCAACGACAAGCGCCGCCGCCCTCCTGAACGGAGGACGGCGGCGCCTGATGAGGTCAGCGAACCGTCACGGAGCGGTGGCGGAGGTGCACTTGCCGGTCTCCAGACCGTTCTGCGCGCTGATACTTGTAGCTCTTCGGTCGAGCCGTTCGGGTTGATCACGTCGACGCACCAGGCGGTCGACGTCCACGAGGTCGTGGTCACGGCGGTGCCGTTCGCGACCGCGGCGCCGGTGCCGGCCAGGTCCGCGAGCTGGACGTTGGCGCTGGCCTTGCCGATGTCGATGGTCTGCGACGAGCCGTAGTTGATCGTGTAGCGACCCGACGACACGACGACCGAGGCCGGCGCCGACGTGTTGTCGATCCAGTAGGTCGCGACCTCCTTGCCGATGGTCGAGACGTCGGCCTTGGCAGCCGTGTCCTGCGCCTTGGCGCGCTGGCTGAGGAAGACCGGGACGGCGATGGCGGCGAGGATGCCGATGATGATCATGACGACGAGGAGCTCGATCAGGGTGAAGCCCTGCTCCTTCTCGTCGGCGCGAGTGCGGATACGAGCGAGCATCGAGGGGTACTCCTTGGCTTGAAGGGGCGCCGGGCGAGTCGCCTCTAAGCTCTCGGCCCGCGGCGAGCTCTGGTTGTCACTCCGTCTATCGACCGTCACGGTGCGTTCTTTAGACGCCGCGACGAGAAAGATCAGGAGTCACTTGATGAGGTTGAACACACTGAAGATCGGCATGTAGAGGGCGACGATCATGCCGCCGACGATCGCGCCCAGGACCGCGATCATGATCGGCTCGATGAGGCTGGTCAGGGCCTCCGTGGTGGCCTCGACCTCGGCGTCGTAGAAGTCGGACACCTTGTGGAGCATGTCGTCGATCGCGCCGGTGTCCTCGCCCACGGCGAGCATCTGGACGACCATCGGCGGGAACACCGGATGCTCCGCCAGCGGGCCGGCGAGCGACTCGCCGCGGCGCACGCTCTCCTGCACGGAGGCCGCGGCACGGCGCAGGACGACGTTGCCGGCCGTCTCGCCCACGATCTCCAGGCTCTGCAGGATGGGGACGCCGGAGCTCAGCATCGTCCCGAAGTTGCGGCTGAACCGGCTGATCGCGACCTTCTGGAACAGCGGGCCGAAGACGGGCAGCTTGAGCTTCAGCGGGTCGAGCGCGTTCCGGACCTGCTCGGTGTGCCGGACCCGGCGCCACACCACGCCGAAGACGACGACGAGCACGAGCAGGGCCGGCGCCGTGAAACGCAGCGCCGCGGAGAGGTCGACGAGGATCTGTGTCGGCAGCGGCAGCGTGCCGCCCAGGTCGCGGAACATGTTCGCGAAGATCGGGACGATGAAGAGCAGCATGCCGATCACCGAGAGGATCGCGATGACGAAGACCACGACCGGGTACGTCATCGCCGACTTGATCTTGCTGCGGAGCTTGACCTCGGCCTCGTAGTTCTCCGCGATCTGCAGCATCACCCGGTCGAGGAAGCCGCCGACCTCGCCGGCGCGGACCATGTTCACGACCAGCGGCGGGAACACCCGCGGGTGCTTGGCGAGCGCCGCCGAGAGCGACTGCCCCGTCTCGACCGCCGTCCGCACCTCCCCCAGCGTCTTCGCGAGGGTCTTGTTCTCGGTCTGGTCCGCCAGGATCGACAGCGCGCGCAGCAGCGACAGGCCGCTGTTGATCATCGTGGCGAACTGGCGGCTCATGATCGCGAGATCCTTGAGCTTCACGCCCTGGCCGAACGGCAGCGAGAGCTCGCGGTTCATGCCCGTGTTCGCCTCGCGCAGGCTCACCGGCGCGAAGCCCATGCCCCGCAGCCGCTGGACGACGGCGGCCTCGTTCGGGGCGTCGAGCTTGCCGCTGACGAGCTTGCCCCGGCGGTCGCGGACGGCGTACTCGAACGTCTTCGTGGCGGTGCTCATCGGCGTCCTCTCAGTTCCGGCCGGCCGTCGACCGCCCGGCGAGGCGGTTGAAGTCCTCGACGTGGTGGCACTTCTCGAGGCCGTGCTCGTAGCTGATCCGGCCGGTCCGGACGAGCTCCGCGAGGTGCTGGTCCAGGGTGTGCATGCCGTGCTGCGCGCCGGCCTGCATCGCGGAGTAGACCTGGTGGGTCTTGCCCTCGCGGATGAGGTTGCGGATGGCCGGCGTCGCGACCATGACCTCCGTCGCGACCACCCGGCCCTTGCCGTCCGGCATCCGGCACAGCGTCTGGCAGACCACGCCCTGGAGCGCACCGGCGAGCTGCGCGCGCACCTGCTGCTGCTGGTGCGGCGGGAAGACGTCGATGACGCGGTCGATGGTCTGCGCCGCGTCCTGCGTGTGCAGGGTCGCGAAGACCAGGTGACCGGTCTCCGCCGCGGTCAGCGCGACGGAGATCGTCTCGAGGTCGCGCATCTCGCCGACGAGGATGATGTCCGGGTCCTGCCGCAGGACGTGCTTGAGGGCGCTGGAGAACGAGTGCGTGTCCTCCCCGACCTCGCGCTGGTTGACCATGCACGACTTGTGCCGGTGCAGGAACTCGATCGGGTCCTCGACGGTCATGATGTGGTCGCGCCGGGTGCGGTTCGCGAGGTCGATGAGCGAGGCCAGGGTGGTCGACTTGCCCGATCCGGTCGGACCCGTCACGAGCACCATGCCGCGGGGCAGCCCGGCGAACGTGCTCACCGACTGCGGGACGCCGAGCTCCTCGAGCGTCTTGATCTCGTACGGGATGCGCCGGAAGGCCGCGCCGAGGTTCTCGCGCTGCCGGTACACGTTGACGCGGAACCGGGCCGCGCCGGGCATCGCGTACGCGAAGTCGAGCTCGAGCTCCTGCTCGAAGCGCTCGCGCTGCTTCTGCGTGAGCACGGTGTAGATGAGCCGCTGGATGAGGTCCGGCGGCAGCGCGGGGCTGTCGTGCAGCGGTGCGAGGTCGCCGTGGACCCGGATCAGGGCCGGCGCGCCGGCGGTGAGGTGCAGGTCGGACGCCCCGGCGTCGAGCATGCCCTGCAGCAGTTCGTGCAGGCTGATGTCCTCGACGTGCGCCTCCGGCTCGGTGGTGGCCCGGGCGTAGGCACCGGCGGGGGCCGACGCCTCCTGGACCGCGACCCGCTGCTCCGGCAGCACGGCGCCCGGCTGCGGCGACGCGGCGGGCTGGAGGACCGCGCTCGTCGCGTAGCCGGCAGCCTCGCCGTAGGCTGCCTACGGCTGCTGGTAGGGCTGCTCGTACGCGGCCTGCGGGTACCCGCCCTGCTCGTGGGCCGCCGCCGAGGGCTGCCCGTAGCTCTCCCCGTAGCCCTGCCCGTATGCGTCGGGGCCGGGCTGCCAGGCCGGGTCGAGGGGGTCTGCCTGCCGGTCGGCGCCGTACGGCCGCTCCCAGCTCTCGTGCTCGCCACTGCCGGCCACGGTGCTCCTCCCTCGGCGGGCGCGCCGAAGGGCGGCCCTGTGTTCGCCTAGGAGACGTCGGCCGCAGGTCCCGTCATCTTGAGGAGATCGTCCCCGGACCATCGAGAGCCGGGCCCGGCCGGCGTCCTCGGCGTCGGCCCCGGCGTCCGTTGGCTCGGCCGGGGGCCCGGAGGGCCGGAGGCAGAGCGAGCCCGCCAGGCGGGCCAGGGCGCCCGCGAGCTCCGCGGTCGCGGCGCCGGACTCCCGCCAGTACCTCACCTGCTCACCGGAGAGCGCCGCGAGCAGCACCTCGGCCCGCACCGCCGGGTCCGGGGCGTCCGCGGCCTGCAGGAGCAGGCGGCAGTGGGTCCGCCAGAAGGCGTGCGCACCGCTGCGGTGCCGCGCTCCCGGGCTCGAGGTCTGGCTGAGGAGCACGAGGTCGAGCGTCCCCTCGAGGAACTCCAGGTAGGCCGTCGCGAACGCGGCGAGGCGCTCGGCGGGGTCGGCGTCGCCCACGGGGCCGAGCGGCCCGGGGCCGGTGAGGATGCGGCCCTGGAGGTCCCGCTCCCGCTCGTCGAGCAACGCCATGGCCAGCCCGCTCTTGTCGCCGAACCGCCGGTAGAGCGTCCCCTTGCCCACCCCCGCCCGCGCCGCCACGTCGTCCATCGTCACGAGCGCGACGCCGCGCTCGGCGAAGAGCGCCTGCGCGGCGGCGAGCACGCGCACCCGGTTGCGCGCCGCGTCGGCCCGTTCCCGGGGTTCCGGGGGCGTGACCGAGAGCTCGATCGAATCCACGGCTCCTCCTCTTGACAACCGGACTGTAGTCCGTTCTGATGGACGAACACAAGCGGACCAGAGTCCGAATAGATCGAGGAGCGTCCCATGACCACGTTGCTGCACGTCTCGGCCAGCCCGCGCGGCGCTGCGAGCGCATCCCTCGCCATCGCGGAGGCCTTCCTCGAGGCGTACCGGGAGACCCACCCGAACGACCGCGTCGAGACCTGGGACCTGTGGGACGGCTCCCTGCCTGAGTTCGGCCCGGCGGCGGCGCACGCGAAGATGGCGGTCTTCGCCGGCGCCGACCCGCGCGGCGAGCAGGCCCGCGCCTGGGCGGACGCCGAGCACGCGTTCCGTCGCTTCGCCGCCGCGGACGCCTACCTGTTCAGCGTGCCGATGTGGAACGCGGGCGTCCCGTACATCCTCAAGCAGTTCATCGACGTCGTCAGCCAGCCGGGCATGGTCTTCGGCTTCGACGCGGAGCGCGGCTACACCGGGCTGCTGACCGGGCGCAAGGCCGTCGTCGTCTACACCAGCGGCGTGTACGGCCCCGAGCACCGGCCCGGCTTCGGCTCCGACTTCCAGGCGCCGTACTTCGACGACTGGCTCGACTGGGCGGGCATCACCGAGCACGAGGCCGTCCACTTCCGCCCCAACCTCGTGACCGCGGACGCGGAGACCGCCCGCGCCGGCGCGATCGCCCGGGCCCGTGACCTCGGCAAGACCTTCTGAGGGCGGGGCCGCCTCCCGGCCCCGCCCTCAGACAGCCGTCACTGACCCGGGTGCGCCTTCTGCCAGGCGTTGTACTCGGCCTTGAGCGTCTCGAACTGCGCCTCGGTGACCGCGAACTTGGTCTCGCCCGTGCTCGGGTTCGTGGCGACGAAGTACATCCACGGCCCGGGCGTCGGGTTCAGCGCGGCCTTGAGGGCGACGAGGCCGGGAGAACCGATCGGTCCGGGCGGCAGGCCCGGTCTGAGGTAGGTGTTGTACGGCGACTTCACCCGGGTGTCCGCCACGCTCGTCGCCACCGTGAACCTGCCGAGCGCATAGTGCACGGTCGTGTCGAGCTGCAGCGGCTGGTTCTTCGCCAGCCGGTTGGTGAGCACGCGGGCGATCCTGCCCATGTCCGCGGGGTGGCGTCCCTCCGCCTGCACGAGGCTCGCCAGCGTCAGGTCGCGGTGGTAGTCCTTCGCCGCGACGCCGACCTTCTCCAGCTGGGCCAGCGTGTTGTCGACCATCTGCCGCAGCAGGTCCTCGGCGGTCGTGTCGGGCTCGACCTCGTAGGTCGAGGGGAACAGGTAGCCCTCGAGGTTCCCCTTCGCCTGCGCCGGCAGGTCGAGGGACTTCGTGTCCTTCGCCGCGGCCTGCAGGGCCGCGAGCTTCAGACCGGTGGTCGAGGCGATCTTGGGAAGGATGTCCCTGACCCTGGACCCCTCCGGGATCGTCACCTTCTTGACCAGCCGCGCGGTCGGGTCGAGCAGCGCCTGCACGGCGCCCTGCCCCGTCATGTGCAGCTTCAGCGCGTAGGTCCCGGGCTGGATGCCGGCGCTGGCAGGGATCTGCGCCGCGGCTCGCGAGATAGGCCTTCGCGGTCTTCACGACGTCCTTCTCCTGCAAAAGCGTCGCGATGTCGGAGCCGGTCGCGCCGGGCGGGATCCGGACCGTCACCGCACTCGAGCCGGGCCCCGGATAGTCGTCGGGCTGGTTGAACGCCGAGAGCACCGGCCTGATCGCGAACCAGGCACCGGTCGTGGCGACCCCGAGCACGGCCACGACGATGAGAACGGTCACCCAGGTCCGGCGGCGGCGCTTCTTGCGCCGCTTCTCCGCCGCCCGCTGCGACCGGCGGCGCGGGCCCTGCGGTGAGCCGGGGATGACGTCGTGCAGGGACATCTCGGTCACCCGTCGCCGTCCTCCTCTCCGCTCGCCGCCGGGCGGTCCGGCAGCGGATCCGGGACGACGAGCGCCCCGGGCGCCCGCCCCGACGCCCTCTCGGCGTCCAGAGCGGACTCCAGGATCACCACCGCTGCCACCTGGTCGACGACTGGGCGGTGCCTGCGCCCCCGCACTCCTGCATCGTGCAGCGTACGGTGCGCCGAGACCGTGCTCAGACGCTCGTCCACGAGCCGCACCCCCACCGGTGCGATCCGCCGCGCGATGGCCGTAGCGTACCGGCGCGCAGCCTCCGCTGCAGATCCCTCGTTTCCCCGGAGCGTCCGGGGCAATCCGACGACGACCTCGAGCGCGTCGAACTCGCGGACCAGGTCGACGATGCGGTCGAGATCGCGGCGGCCCGCGGCGTCCCGCGCCAGCGTCTCCACCGGGACGACGACGAGCGCGCCGGGGTCGGTGCGCGCGACCCCGACCCGCACGGTGCCGACGTCGACGCCGAGCCGGACGCCGGGCCTCACGCCGATCCCCCGAGCGGCGCGCAGGGCCCGTTCAGCGGCCCGCGGTGACGCGCTCGCCGATCGTGTGCTCGATGCGCTGCAGCGCCTCCCGGATCTTCTCCGGGTCGGTACCCCCGCCCTGCGCCACGTCCGGCTTGCCGCCGCCGCTGCCGCCGAGTACTCCGGCGCCGATCTTCACCAGGTCGCCCGCCGCGAGGCCCCAGCGGCGCGCCTCGTCGTTGGTCACGACGACGATCTGGGGCCGGCCCTTGACCACGCCGCCGACGGCGACGACCGCCGGCCGCTCCGTGGCCATCCGCCCGCGGACGTCGAGCGCGAACGTCCGCAGCTCGTCGGGCGCCGAGTCCCCCGCCTCACGCGCGACGAGGTCGACCCCGAAGACGTCGCGCGGGCTCGCCGCCGCTTCCACGGCCAGCTGCTGCACCTGCGCCGCGCGATGGCGGTCGATCTCCTTCTGCGCGTCGCGCAGCTGACCCAGCAGGCCCGCCACCCGGTCCGGCAGCTCCTCCGGGCGCACCTTGAGCGCGTCCGTCAGTTGGCTGACCAGCACGTGCTCACGCGCGGCGAAGTCGTACGCGTCGGTGCCGACCAGCGCCTCGACGCGCCGGACGCCGGAACCGATCGAGCCCTCGCCGAGCAGCGTCACCAGGCCGAGCTGCCCGGAGCGCGCCGCGTGCGTACCGCCGCACAACTCCCGCGCCCAGTCCCCGACCGAGATGACGCGGACCCGGTCGCCGTACTTCTCGCCGAACAGCGCCATCGCTCCGGCCGCCCGCGCCTGCTCCTGCGTCATGATCTCGGCGTGGACCTCGAGGTCCTCGACGAGCAGGTGGTTGACCCGCGCCTCGACGTCCCGGAGCGCACTCATGGGCAGCGCCGACCCCGCGTGGAAGTCGAAGCGGAAGCGGCCGGGCGCGTTCTCCGAGCCCGCCTGCGTCGCGGTCTCGCCGAGCGCCTCGCGGATCGCCTTGTGCACCATGTGCGTCGCGGTGTGGGAGCGGCTGATCGCCTTGCGGCGCTCGACGTCGACGAGCGCCTGCGCGAGCGCGCCGGTGCGCAGCTCGCCGGAGAGCACCCGCGCCCGGTGCGCGATGAGGCCGTGCACCGGCGACTGGACGTCGTCGACGACCACGAGCGCGCCGTCGACCTCGATGCGGCCCGCGTCCGCGAGCTGCCCCCCGCCCTCCGCGTAGAACGGCGTGCGGTCGAGCACGACCTCGACCCGCTGCCCCTCGGTCGCGACGTCCGCGAGCCGGCCGTCGACGAGCAGACCCGCGACCCGGCCCTCGGAGACGACCTCGTCGTAGCCGGTGAACACGACGGGCGCCGCGAGCCGGTCCGCGATGGCGCGGTAGCCGCCGACGTCCGCGTGGCCGGTCTTCTTCGCCCGCGCGTCCTCCTTGGCGCGCCGGCGCTGCTCGCCCATGAGCCGGCGGAACTCGCCCTCGTCGACGCTGATGCCCTGCTCCGCCGCCATCTCGAGGGTGAGGTCGATCGGGAAGCCGTAGGTGTCGTGCAGCTGGAAGGCGTCGCCGCCGCTGAGCGTCGGGGTGCCCGACTGCTTCGCCCTGCGGACCGCGGTGTCGAGGATCGTCGTCCCGGAGACCAGGGTGCGGCGGAACGCCTCCTCCTCCTGCTCGACGACCTGGGCGGTGCGGCCGAACTCCGACTGCACCTCGGGGTAGCTCAGCTGCATCCGGTCCGCGCTGACCCGGACGAGGTCGAGCAGCACCGGCTCGTCGACGCCGATCAGCCGCAGCGAGCGCACCGCGCGGCGCAGCAGCCGGCGCAGCACGTAGCCGCGCGTCTCGTTCGAGGGCGTGACGCCGTCGGTGATGAGCATGAGGCCGCTGCGGACGTGGTCGGCGATGACGCGCATCCGGACGTCGGACTCGTGGTCCGCGCCGTACTTGCGGCCGGAGAGCTCCTCGACGCGACGGATGACGGGGAACACCTCGTCGATCTCGTAGAGGTTGTCCACGCCCTGCAGCAGCAGCGCCATGCGCTCCAGGCCCATGCCCGTGTCGATGTTCTTCGCCGGCAGCTCGCGCAGCAGCGGGTAGTCCTCCTTGACCCCGCCCTCGCCGCGCTCGTACTGCATGAAGACGAGGTTCCAGAACTCGAGGTAGCGGTCCTCGTCGACCTCGGGACCGCCCTCGGGGCCGTACTCCGGGCCGCGGTCGATGTAGATCTCGCTGCACGGGCCGGCCGGCCCGGGGACGCCCATGGACCAGAAGTTGTCCTTCATCCCCCGGCGCACGATCCGGTCCATCGGGATGCCCGCGATCCGGCGCCACAGGCCGATCGCCTCGTCGTCGTCGTGGTAGACGGTCACCCAGATGCGGTCCTCGGGCAGGCCGTAGCCGCCGTCCGCGACGGAGCGCGTGACCAGCTCCCACGCCAGCTCGATCGCCCCGGGCTTGAAGTAGTCGCCGAACGAGAAGTTCCCGTTCATCTGGAAGAACGTGCCGTGCCGGGTGGTCTTGCCGACCTCCTCGATGTCGAGGGTGCGCACGCACTTCTGCACGCTCGTCGCGCGCTCGTACGGCGGCGCCTCCTGGCCGAGGAAGTACGGCTTGAACGGGACCATGCCCGCGTTGACGAACAGGAGGTTCGGGTCGTCGTAGAGCAGCGGTGCGCTCGGGACGACGGTGTGCCCCCGGCTCTCGAAGAAGCGCAGCCAACGGCGGCGGATCTCAGCCGTGTCCATGATGACGAAACCTCCGGGGGCTTTGCGGACCTGCGGAACGATGCGAGGAAGCGCGGCGCGGCGCGTCAGTGACCCTGCGCGTGACGGCCGTGCGCGGACGGGTCCTCAGCATCCATGGTGCCTGGCTCGACCCCGAGAGCGACACGCAGTTCCTGCTCGCGCTCGGCCATCGCCTCGCGGACGTCCTCCGCGAGGTCGCGCAGGGCTCCGACCGCGCTGGTCAGCGACGCGGTTGATGCCCTCGGGGCTGGCGGCGTCCAGCAGCCCGGCCGACCCGGCGGACGACGACCACGGCGACGGTCGCGCCGACCGCCATCCAGAACGACGCGGCGCACCGCTCACCGCCTCCCGCGGCGTCCGCGCCGGCCGTCCCGCCGGTCGGTCAGCACCTGCCGGACGCCGTAGGAGAACGCGGCCACCTTGACGACGGGCGAGCCGAGCGTGGCGGCGAAGAGGCGGGTCAGCGCGGAGACGTTCTCCGAGGCGTCGGCGACATTGCGCGTGATGGTGTCGACGCGGACGAGCTGCTCGTTGGTCGTCGTCACCGTCGTCGTCACCTCCTCGAGCAGCGGGAGCGCGCCGCCGGAGAGGTCGTGGACCGAGATCCGGGTCTCGTCGAAGACCTTGCCCAGCTTGTAGAGGGGGTAGGCCAGGAAGCCCACGAGGAGCACGAACGCGAGGGCCGCGATCAGCCCCGCCAGTTCCCCGATCGACATCGGCCGTCCTTCCCCTCGCGCCCTTCCGACCCAGCTCCCACGCAGCGCGTGCGACCCTACCGCGAACGCCTGGACCCGCTCACCCGCTCCGAGCCCCACCCCTTCCGATCACGCATGGCGGCGGCACCCGTCACTTCTCCGGCTGATCATGCAATCTGCGTTGATCTTGGGAAGACGCGCCACTGAGCGTGACGAACACGAACCGTCACGCTCGCTCTCATGATCAACGCGGGTTGCATGATCAGCGACAAAGAGTCGTGGGGGCCGCGGGGTCAGTCGGGGGTGCGGCCGCGGAGCAGGGCGCGCAGACGGGTGAGCCGGGGACGCAGTTCGCGCTCGAAACCGTGCTCGGTCGGCGCGTAGTACTCGCGGTCGGCGAGCCCGTCGGGGGCGTACTGCTGCTCCGCCACGCCGCGCGGGTCGTCGTGCGCGTACCGATAGCCCTTCCCGTGCCCGAGCCGCTGCGCGCCCGGGTAGTGCGCGTCGCGCAGGTGCACCGGCACGGGTCCGGCGAGGCCGTTGCGGACGTCGTCCGTCGCGGCGCCGATGGCGAGGTAGGAGGCGTTCGACTTGGGCGCGAGCGCGAGGTGGACGACGGCCTGCGCGAGCACGATCCGCGCCTCCGGCATGCCGATGAGCTGCGACGGCCTGGGCGGCGGCCACCGCGAGCGGCAGCGCGGTCGGGTCGGCCTCGCCGATGTCCTCGCTGGCCGAGATGATCATTCGGCGGGCGACGAACCGCGGGTCCTCCCCCGCCTCGAGCATCCGCGCGAGGTAGTGCAGGGCCGCGTCGACGTCCGATCCGCGCACCGACTTGATGAAGGCGCTGGCGACGTCGTAGTGCTGGTCGCCGTCCTTGTCGTACTTGATGGCCACGCGGTCCACGGCGCGCTCGGCGTCCTCGAGCGTCACCCGCGTCGGCCGCTCCCCGGCGTCCCGGCGCCAGTGCCGCCCCGGCCGCGGCCTCGAGGGCGGTGAGCGCCGCGCGGGCGTCGCCCGCCGCCGTCCGCACGATGTGCTCGCGCGCGTCGTCGTCGAGGACGACGGCGCCGTCGAGCCCGCGCGGCGTCGGTCACCGCACGGTCGACGAGGACGCCGACGGCCTCGGCGTCCAGCGGCTTGAGGGTGAGCACCAGCGAGCGCGACAGCAGCGGCGAGACCACGCTGAACGACGGGTTCTCGGTGGTGGCCGCGACGAGCACCACCCAGCGGTTCTCGACACCGGTGAGCAGCGAGTCCTGCTGGGACTTGCTGAACCGGTGGATCTCGTCGAGGAAGAGGACCGTCTCCCGCCGGTACATCGAGCGGGCGTCCCGGGCCTCGTCGAGCACCCGGCGGACGTCCTTGACGCCGGCGCTCACGGCGTTGAGCTCGACGAACCTGCGCTCGCCGGCCTGCGAGATGACGTGGGCGAGAGTCGTCTTGCCGGTGCCCGGCGGTCCCCAGAGGATCACGGACACCGCGCCGGCGGGCCCCGCCCCGCCCTCCGCGAGCCGTCGCAACGGCGAACCGGGCGTCAGCAGGTGGTCCTGGCCGACGATCTCGTCGAGCGTGCGCGGCCGCATCCGGACGGCGAGCGGCGCGGTCCCCGCCGGGCTCTCGGTCGGCGCGCCGCTGCCGGCGTCGTCTCCCCAAGCGGCGGAGAACAAGTCGCTCATCTCGGCAGGCTAGCCTCGTCGCCCCGGTCCCCGAACGGCTGTCACGGCCGGCGCCGGATTCGGTCGTGCGGCCCGTCGTTCCGGACGGGCAGTCAGGCCAGCCGGCCGTTCACCGTGATGGCGGCACCGGTGGCCTCGGGAACGAGGGCGGCGCCGAGCAACTGACCCGCGGTCCACGCACCGGGCTCGACCCCGGCGAGAACGCGCGCGCTGGTCTCGGCGGCGATGGCCGCCGTTGCCCCGACGCCTTCACCGACCCGCAGCTCGGCCATGATGGTCCTCCCGTCGGGGCCGACCGCCTCCGCCCAGGCGTAGGACTCCGTCCCCTGTCGGTCGGATCCCGGGGCGGCGATATACGCCCTGACATCGCCCGCGCCGCTCGCAAGCCTGGCCTTCTCGAGGTCGCCTACCGGCCCCCGCAGCATCCGCCACTGGGCTCCGCCGAAGGTCAGGATGGTGGCACCGCTCCCGAGGGGCTCCTGGATCAGCCGACCGTCGTGGTAGGTGAGGGTGACGCCCTCGGACAGGCCTTCCTCGACCGTCCGGCGGACCCCGTCGCTCTCGCGGCTCACGGCGGGAGCAGCAGGGTAGTCGGCGCGCTCCCCCTCGACCCGCAGCCGGCGGACGAGGTCCGCCGGCAGGTCGGCGAGAAAACTGCGTGCCAGCGCGTCATCCACCTCGCGGTCGACCACAAGGAAGATCGTAGATCCTCTCGTCCTGCGTCCGGGGCTCGTGATCGGCGCCTCTCAGAGGGTGCTGGCAGGGTGTCCCTCGTGCTCCCCGCTCTCGGCCGCATGATCGCCCGTCGGCCGCTCCGCTTCGTCGCCGCCTGGGTCGTGCTCGTCGTGCTCGGGTTCGCCGCGGCGTCGGGTGCCTTCGGGCAGGGCCTCTTCGACCGCCTCCAGGCGGGCGACGCCCCCCAGGTCACGAGCGAGGCACGCACCGGGCAGCGGGTGCTCAACGACTCGTCGCCGGGCGGGGCGACCGAGACACTGCTCCTCGACCATGTGGACCCCGCGGACCCCGCCGTCCGCTCCGCCGTCGAGCAGGTCACGACCCAGCTGATCCACCGGCCCGACGTCCTCGGCGTCCGCTCGCCGTACTACGCCGGGTGCGGGCGCCGTCGCCGGTTCACCGCTGATCTCCACCGACGGACACGCGCTGCTGGTCGGCGTCCAGCTCGTGCGCGACCTGGCACCGGACGCCGAACGCAGCGCGCTCGCCGAGGTCTCCGACCAGCTGCTCGCGGCCGGACGAACGGTCCCCGGTGCCGTCGCGAGCACCAGCAGCGCGCGCGAGCTCACCGACGAGATCACCCGTCAGGTGCCGCGCGACCTGAGGACCGGGGAGCTGGTCGCGCTACCCGCGAGCCTGGTCGTCATGCTCGTCGTCTTCGGCGGCTTCCTCGCCGCCGGGCTCCCGGTGGCGGGCGCGATCGCCTCGATCGCCGGAGCCCTCGCGATGCTCCTCGGCTTCTCCTACGTCCTCGACCTCGACAGCAGCTCGGTCAGCGTCGTCACCGTGCTGGGCCTCGGCCTGTGCATCGACTACGGCCTGCTCATGACGAGCCGCTTCCGGGAGGAGCTCCGGAACGAGCCCGAGGGCGCGCTGGAGCGCACGCTCGCCACCGCCGGCAGGACCGTGCTCTTCAGCGGGCTCACCGTCGCCGTCAGCCTGGCGGGCCTGATGCTGTTCTCCGCCACCGTGCTGCGGGCGGTCGGCGCCGCCGGCGTCAGCGTCGTCGTCGTGGCGCTGCTGGTCGCGCTGACCTTCGTGCCCGCGCTGCTCGCGCTCGCCGGCGAGCGGCTGATCCGCCCGGGGGCGCCGCAGCGGGTCCCGGGCCTGCGCCGCCTGACCCGCCGGCTCGGTGACGTCGCACCCGAGCGCGGCGTGTTCTCCCGGCTCGCGGGGCTGATCCAGCGGCGCCCGGTCGTGCCGCTGGTCGCCGTCCTCGTCGTGCTCGGGGTCGCCGCCCTGCCGGCCCTGCAGCTGCGCTTCGTCAGCTCCGGCGTCGCGCTCCTGCCGCCGACCTCGCCCAGCCGGCAGGTCTTCGACCAGATCTCGGCCCGCTTCCCGGCGTCGAACACCGCGCCGGTCACCGTCGTCAGCCGATGGACGCCGACCCGGCTCGCCGCCTGGGCGCAGGAGCAGGACCTCGCGGCGATCCCCGGCGTGACCGGGCTCGACCCGGTTCGCGTGCAGGCGCACGACGGGCTCGTCGTGTCCGTCCTCGGCGTCCGGACCGCCGGCACCCGCACCGTCCGCGGCCTCACCGTGCCCGACCCGACGTCCGACCAGGCGCGGGCGGTCGTCCGCGAGATCCAGCGCCGCGAGCCGGCCGCCGAACCGGTCTGGGTCACCGGGCAGCCCGCGTTCGTCGAACGACTTCCTCGACGACGTGAAGACGCGGGGTCCCTGGGCGGTGGGCGTCGTCGTCCTGGCGACGTTCGTCCTGCTCTTCCTCCTCACGGGGTCGCTGCTCGTACCGCTCAAGGCGCTGGTGCTCAACGTCGTCTCGCTCGGGGCCGCCTTCGGCATCCTGGTCTGGGGGTTCCAGCAGGGGCACCTCTCCGGGCCCATGGGCTTCACGAGCACCGGGGGCATCGAGACGGGGATCCCGGTGCTTCTCGTCGCGCTCGGCTTCGGCCTCTCGATGGACTACGAGGTGTTCCTGCTGTCACGGATCAAGGAGTTCCGGGACGCCGGGATGCCGAACGACGAAGCGGTCGCCACCGGGCTGCAGCGGTCGGGCCGGATCATCACCTCGGCGGCGCTCATCATCGTGGTCGTCTTCGCCGGCTTCGCCGCCGGCAAGCTCCTGGTCATCAAGGAGACCGGGGTCGGCCTCGCCGCGACCGTGGCCGTCGACGCCACCCTCGTCCGGCTGCTCCTGGTGCCGGCCGCCATGACCCTGCTCGGTGAGTGGAACTGGTGGGCGCCCGGCCCGCTGCGCAGGTTCCACCGGCGCTGGGCGATGACCGAGGGCGCCTGACAACGGGTGACACCCGCGCCATGGTGAGCAGCCGTACTCATCCCCGCGAACGGCCCCGCTCCTAGCGTGCGATCAGACCACCGATCACACCCCCGGGAGCCTTTGTCATGGAGAGCTCGACGACCACCCCCACGCCGGCCTTCGTCGGCGCGTCCTGGGCCGCGCTGCTCGTCGGCGGCAGCGCGTTCCTCGTCGGCCTGTGGAACTCGCACATGTCGCTCAGCGAGAAGGGCTACTACCTGACCGTCCTGCTTTTCGGCCTCTTCGCCGCGGTCTCCCTGCAGAAGTCCGTGCGCGACCGCAGCGAGGGCATCCCCGTCACCGGCCTCTACCTCGGGTTGTGCTGGACCGGCGTCGCCGCCGCCCTCACGCTCATGACGGTCGGGCTGTGGAACGCCGGCATGTCCGCCAGCGAGAAGGGCTTCTACGCGATGTCCTTCGTGCTCAGCCTGTTCGCCGCAGTGACGGTGCAGAAGAACGTCCGTGACCTCGCCCGGGACGACCGGCACGACGAGGACCTCGACGTGCACGGCGTGCTGGGATGAGTCCCGCCCCGACCGGAGGCGGGGCGGGACCCGCTCCGGTGTCAGACCCCGCTGCCCTGGCCCGGATAGAGCACCGGACCGGTGCCCGGGACGGCCTGCGACTCGGCGAGGTCGAGCAGCGACAGCCACGGCCCGATGACTGGTCTGCCCGGTCGTCGACATCCGCGCCGCGATCAGCCCGGCCACCAGTGGTGCGGCGAACGAGGTGCCGCTCCAGCGGGCCATGCCCTCGAAGGTGACCGTCGTCCCCTGAAGCGGCCCCTCCCACGTGTACGCATACGGCCCGGTCGCGAAGGCGTTGACGATGTCGGTACCCGGCGCGAAGACGTCCGTGGTGGGGCCGTGGTTGCTGAAGGTGGCCCGGTCGCGCCAGTTCGGTCCGAGCGCGCCGACACCGACCACCCATGGGAAGGACGCCGGCCAGTTGCGGGTCGTGTCGCCCTCGTTGCCGGCCGGGCGCGACGACGATGAGTTCGCGCAGGTGCTGGAGGAGGTCGTCGTAGAGCGCCGCGAGCGCCGTCGGCGGCCGGTCGTCCAGGGTGGGGCCTGCGAAGTTCACGAGCAGGACGTCGGGCACGAACAGGTTCCCGGACGCTGGATCCGTCAGCCCGTTGCGCACGACGTCCGCCAGGTCGCCCTCGTAGGTCGCGCCGACGGTGCCCGGTGTGTCGTCCTTGCGGAGGAGGAACCGAGTGCCGTTGAGGACGCGCAGCTCGGCCTCCGGGGCAGCCGCCCGGAGGCATCCGGCGGTGAAGGTGCCGTGACCGCCGTCCTGCCGCAACAGGCGCACGCCCTGGTCGTCCGGCGGCCCGTACGGCTCGTCGAGCTCACCCGTCACGCCCCTCAGCCACGCGTGGCTGGTCGTCGCGTCGCTCGACGAGGCCGGTGTCCGTGATCACGACCCGGACTCCCGCCCCCTGGCCGCTGCGGGGCGCGAGAGCGCCGGCACCGGTCTGCAGGCCGGGGAACGGATCCGCGCCCGGCACCACCCACTCGGGCTCGGTGGCGGCGCACGAGTGAACGGGGCAGGTGTACAGCAGATGCTCGGGCGCGAGGATGCCGTGCTCGACCAGCTTCCGCAGCGCCGGGCGCCGACGCCCGCCCCGGAGACGTCCCCGCGGGACTCGCTCTCGAGCCGCCGGACGAGCGAGGGGACCGGCTCGTCCGTGGTCAGCCAGAGCCGGGTCAGGCTGCCGGGCAGATCCTCGGGCTCCTCGACCCCGACCTCCTGCCGACCCAGTTCGGCGATGACGTTGTCGCGGTTCCAGTCGCGCACGAGGAGCGCGCCGCGGCGATAGAAGAACTGCACGTCGCCGGTGTCCGAGGAGCCCTGCGGCCAGTCCTCGACGTCGTCGATCATGTCCTTGATCAGCCGGGCCTGCTCTGCTCGCGTCCGGCGGAGGGCGTCCGGCCCCGGCTCGCCCCCCTGGCCACCCTTCGGGCCGATCGTGCTGTCGTCGTGAGGTCCCGTGGTCATGGGTTCTCCTGTTCAGGTACGGAGGTGGCCAGGACGGAGCGGCGCCGCTGTCGACGCTGGCGAGTCGCGGTGCCTAGAGTGATCGGGTGTCCGGGCGGGAGCCGGCTGTGACAGCCGTAGCCCTTCCGCGCGTCCCGTCGCCGGAACCCGCGGATGCGTCCGAGCAACTGCTGGCCATGGCACTCTCGCGGCCTCGTGAGGCTCTCGTGCGAGCCCGGACGCTGCTCGCCTCGGCACCGGGCCCGGGAGAGGCGGCCGTGGCCCACCAGGCCGCGGCGATCGTGCTCCGGGACTTCGGCGATCTCACCGATGCGCTCGACGAGTTCCGCGCCGCCTTGCGCGACGCCGCGAGGGCCGGCGACCACGAACGCGAGAACGACGTCCGGGCCGCGTACGGCGTGGCCCTGGTCATGTCCGGGCGGTCCCGGCAGGGACTGGACGAGATCGACCAGGCAGCGCGCGGGCACGGGGCACGGCGGCGGGCCGGATCCGGCTGCGGCAGGCCCACGCTCTGATGATCCTCGGGGACTATGCGGCGATGCTCGACGCGGCCCAAAAGCGCGGTCGCGCTGCTGCCGGACGACATTGCCCTGTGGCAGGGCCCGCGCCGTGGCTCATCGAGCCGTCGCCCGTGTCGGCCTCGGCGCCTTCGACCGCGGCGACCGCGACTACGCCCGCGCCGACCGACTGTTCGCCGAGGCCGGGCAGCAACTCGAACGGTCGTCGCTGCGCGAGAACCGGGCGGTAGTCGCCTTCGCTCGCGGCGACCTGCCCCGCGCCCTGGCCCTGCTCGACGAAGCCGAGGAGGTGGCGGAGGCCCTCGGCGTGGTCGAGCCGGACATCGCCGCCACCCGGGTCGACGTGCTCGTGGCGGCCGGCCTGGAGCGCGACGCGGCTCAGGTCGCCGAGGAAGCTCTGGCGCGACTGGAGGAACAGCCCGGGTCCGCCGCCCGTCGGGGCGTGCTGCTGCTCGCCGCCGCCCTCGCCGCGGCGGCCGCAGCCGACCCTGCCCGCGCCGCGGAACGCGGGTCGCAAGCGCTCGCCCTGTTCCGTCGACAGCACCGGGCTCTGTGGGCGGCCGCGCGCCGAGCTCGTCGTCCTCGAGAGTCGCCTCGCCGTGCAGGGACCCACGCCGGCCGTGGTGCAGGCGACCGCACGGCTCGCACAGACGGCACCCCGGGCCGAGAGGGCCGCTCGTCGCCCGCGCTCGCCTCCTCGCCGGTCGGGCCGCCCTCGCAACGGGGCAGCGTCGGCGTGCGGAGACGTTCCTGCTGGCCGCGAGCGCGCCAGGCGAGTCCGGACCTGCGGGCGCGCAGCACGAGGTGGCTCGCACGGGCGCTGCTCGCGCGACGCTCGGGGCCGCTCGCGCGACCTGCTCACGGCCTGCGCCGCGGGGCCTCGACGCCGTCGACGTGCAGCTGGCAGCCCTCGGCGCGACCGAGCTCCGCGCGCAGGCCACCGCCCAGGGCGCGCAGCTCGCACGGCATCGCGCTGCGTGAGGCGGTCGGCAGCGGCGACGCCTCCAGCGTGCTGCGCTGGAGTGAGCGCTGGCGGGCGACGGCGCTGGTGGCGCCTCCTGTGCGTCTGGACGCGCAGTCTCCGCTGACGCACGACCTCGCCGCGCTCCGCCTCGTCGCGCGCCGGCTCGAGGACCTCGGTGCCGACGCGCCGCGCGGCGCCCGTCCTGCGGCTCGAACGCCGCCGCCTGGAGGACGCCGTCCGCCGGCAGGCCCTGCACCAACCCGGCGGCACGGCCGGGCACGCCGGTCGCCTGCGCCTGGGCGAGCTGCGCGAACTCCTCGCCGGGCGGCAGCTCGTCGAGCTGGCCGAGATCGACGGCGACCTGGTGGCGGTGCTCCTCGGCGGGCGCGGGCGCCCCCGGATGCACCGGATCGGCCCGATCGGCGCCGCCGACCGCGCCGTGCAGCACGCCCTCTTCGCGCTCCGCCGCCAGGGCACCGCACGCGCTTCCCTCGACGTCGCCGCGATCGGGGCGCGGGTCGAGCAGGCCCTGCTCGGCCCGCTGGTCGAGGAGCTCACCGCTGACGCCGTCGTCCTCGTGCCGCCGGGGCGGCTGCACGCCGTCCCCTGGGCGCTGCTGCCGGCGCTGGAAGGACGGGACGTCACCGTCGCCCCTTCGGCCGCCGTCTGGACGCGCTGCCGGCGGACCCTCGCCCCGGCGGACGGCCGGGTCGTCATCGTCGGCGGGCCCCGCCTGGACGCCGGCGCCGTCGAGGTGCGGCGCCTCGCCGAGCGTTACCCGGAGGCGGAGGTGCTCGCCGCGGGCGACGCCACCAGCGAGCGCGTGCTGCAGGCGATCGACGGGGCGGCCCTGGTCCACGTCGCCGCCCACGGCACGTTCCGGGCCGACAGCCCGCTGCTGTCGGCGCTCGAGCTCGACGACGGCCCGCTGACCGTCTACGACCTGCAGCGCCTGCGCCGCGCGCCGCACCGCGTCGTCCTGTCCAGCTGCAACTCCGCGGTCGGCGCACCCACGGGCGTCGACGAACTGCTCGGCGTCGTCAGCGCCCTCGTCGCCCTGGGCTCGGCGGGCGTGGTCGCCAGCGTCGTACCCGTGGACGACCCGGCGACGGTGCCGTTCATGCTGGCGCTGCACGAGCGCCTCCCCCGCGAGTCGCTCGGGCGCGCCCTGGCCGGCGCGCGTCACGACGTCGAGAGCGACCCCGGCGCCGCACTCACGGCGCGGTCGTTCATCGCGCTCGGTGCCTGAGGCGGCCACCGCGTCCCCCCGGAGCCCCCGTCGGCCTCACAGCCGGACCCAGTCCGTGACCAGCCTGGTCGAGGCGGTCGTGCAGAGCAGACGGACCACACCGCGCGGGACCGGCTCGACGATGAAGAACCCGAGGTCGTCGACCTCGACCGAGGCGATCACCCCGCCGTCGCCCTCGATCCGCACCTTTCCCGGGCTGGGCGGCACGAACTGGCCGACGACACGGTCGGCCAGCACTTCGACCTCCACCGAGCGCAGCTCCGTGGTGAACACGAGCACCCGGCCGGCGTCCGGCTCGCCGCGCGTCGTCGCCGGTTCGGGCACCAGGTCGGAGTCGAAGGTCAGCGTTGCCGTCAGGAGCTCCTGGTCGAGCGTGCGCCAGGTGAAGCTCCCCCGACCGAGCGCTCTCACCCGGCTCACGTCACCCTCCACCGCGCGCAGGGCCTCGCCGAGCTCGTGGAGCAGGTCCTCGTCGGTCGGCCCTGAGGGGGTGCGGTCCTCGTCATAGGCGTTCACGTCGCGCGCCTCCTCGTGCGCTCGGGTGCGGGTCTGTCGAGCAGGGCCTGGACGGCCGGGACCCGACGCAGCGCCTCGCAGGCGCGCGGCCCGGGTCGGCCCGATGGAACCCACCGGCATGCCCGTCCGGCGGCTGATCTCCGCGTAGGAGACGGGTGGGTCGGCGGCCAGCAGCATGAGCAGCTGGCGCTGCCGCGTGGTCAGCGAGGCGAACGCCTCCAGCAGGGCCGTGTGGCGTTCGGCCCGCTCGAGCTCGTCGTCACCGTGGTCCGTCGTCGCGAGGCGGCCCGACCAGGACTCGTCGTTGAGGTCCTCCGGGCGGGTGCGGTCCTGCCGCCGCACCGCGCGGAGCGCTTCGTGACGAGCGGTGGTGACGATCCAGCCGGGCAGCGCGCGCGGTTCGCGCAGGGACCCGAGGTGCTCCACGAGCCGCAGCCAGACCGTCTGGGCCACGTCGTCGAGTTCGGCGCCGCGCAGGCGGTATCCCGCGATGACACGGACGAGCAGGGGCGAGTACCGATCCACGAGCTCGTTCCACGCTCCCTCGTCGCCGTCGGCTGCCGCCGCCACCAGGACGGCGACGTCCACCTGCGCCTCGTCGGCATCTGCGCGCACGTCGCCCCCTTGCCGCCGCGGGTCCGGAAGGGCCGCGGACGCCTGATCAGAGCCGCCAGATCGGCGGCTGATACGTGCTGCTCGCGAGATGTCGTGGAGCACTCTCCAGCTCATGATCCTTCCGCTCCGCCCGGGCGGGCGCAAGGGTCACGGGGAAGCCGTCCGCGCCGGACGCTGCGAGGCTGGTCTCGTGGGTGCACGTCCTCTCAGCGATCCGGAGAAGCACGCGAAGATCGGGTCGGGTCCGCCGTGGTTGCGGTGGGGGGTCGACCTGCGGGACGCCGAGGCGTGGATGGACGACGACGGCGCTGGCTCTGGCCCTCGTCCGCAAGCGCCGCGCCTACGGGACGTCCCTCGTCGCCACCGGCGACCCGGCGGCCGCCGTCGACCTCGCCCTGACCCTGGCGCCGCAGCTGGACGTCACGTCGGTGACGCTGCCGCGAGCGTCCGTGGTGCCCGCCGGCGCCGTTTTCGGACGGCGCCCGGAGGGCGTCGACTGGGAGTGGATGTGGACGCGAGGCGCAACCGGCGCTCGTAGCCGGTGAGGACCGGGTGCACCGGCTGGACGCCTCCTCCGAGCGCGTGCGGGAGGAGCTGGCCGCGTTCCTCGCCGTGCACAGCCCGCGGCACAGCGCGGAGCCGGACGACGACCGCGCCCGGGCCTGGCTCGGGGTCCGCGCGGACGACGGTGAGCTGCTCGCGTGCGTCGCGCTGTACGAGGGTGCGCCCGGCGTCGACCTCATGGCGTCCGTCGCCGTCGCCACAGCGGCCCGCGGGCAGGGTCTCGGCCTGGCCGTCGCGGCCGCCGCGACCCGGCGGTCGCTGCGCGAACGGCCGCCCGTCGCGACGGTCGACCTGTACTCCGACAACGCCGTCGCGCGGGCGCTCTACACGAGGCTCGGGTACCGCCTGGACCAGGCGTTCACGAGCTACCGGATCGCCTGAGATTCCCTAGGCAGGGCGAAGACGGCGGGGCCGAGGGGCGCGCCCGTTCACGAGTCGTCCACCGGCGTTGTGTCCCTACGGCCGTTCTCGGACTCGGCACGCGCGTTTGCCTTGTTCGGATCCGCGGCTCCCGTGCCCTGCAAGGGCAGCAGGACGCCGCCCTTTTCCGCGGCGGAAGCAGGAATGCGTCCGTCCGCTCGAGATCGCCCGTCAACCAAGGTGTCGACCATGTGCTGTCCGTGGAGATCCCGATGACCCGCGCTCTGAGCGGCGCGACGTCGGCGTCGGGAAGGAAGCCCTCGCTGACCAGCTTCTCCAGAAGCTCCAGACGTGCCGCGCGGTCACGCTCGTGGGCACCGACGATCTCCTGGAGCACGCTGCGCGTGTCCTCAGGATGCTGGGCAAGGTGAATGACGACGGCGTCGTCGTGTCCGTTCATGACTCCACGCAAATGCTCCACGCGCTGGGACAGGAGTCGCTGGTCCTGGTCGGCGTCGAACTGGTTCACGTCGTCGGTCAGGCGCCGCTGCACAAGCCTCGGATCGATGGCGACCCAGGCGTGCACGCGAGTGATGTGTAGCCCGGCTCCGATGTCCCACGGTTCCACGAACAGGCGGTTGAGCCGCTCCTCGAGCTGCTCCGCGCCGTGGCCCTCGTAGTACCTCGACTGAGTACGGAAGCGCTGGGCCAGCATCGTCAGAACGATTGCGCGCGGATGCTGCAGATGCGCTGCGACCATCGCGGCGGCATCGACGACCCGCCATGTGGCCTCGACGGTGACCACGAAGTGGTAAACGTCCCCCCGGGCAGGGGTCCGTAGCTCCCCTCGTGCGCGCTGCGGGCGCAAGTCGACCAGATCCGCCTGGCACGCCCCGCGTCTTTGCGAGCGCGACGGTCGCCTGGTGAAGGTTCGGCGGTCGTCTTCCCCGTACGTCAGCACCAGCGCGGTACCGGGAGCGATGCGCGGCAACGGCAGCCACCGGCCGGGCGAGAAGGTGTGCAGGATGAGGGGTTGAGATGTCATACGGAGGCTCCCTTCGCCGCCGTCGTGACCTGGCGCCCGAGGCTGAGGAGTACCTCGATGACGGCATCGACGAAACCGGCAACACTCGGATCGGAAGCCGCGACTTCGAGTGCGGTCGCGCCGCCACGCTTCGCGAGCGACGCCGAGCCCAGCGCCTCGTCGATCATGGGTGCGAGATCCGACTGAAGGTCAGCTGATCCACAGCTCCTCGTGCACTCCGATGCTCGACGTCGAGTGCGACCAGGGACCGATCGACCACACGATGTTCCGCCATCGTTCCCCCGCGTTGGTCACGAACTGTCGCGAGACCTACGTTCCGGCTGAATCGTAAACAGCTCCAGCCGGGTATGGCTATGGCCGAGCCTCAAGGGCCATGCCTTCCATGGATCGATAGCGGCTGGATCGCGTCCCATGACCGGGCGAGCGGGAGGATCGGCGGGACCGACGTCAGGCGAGACCCGCCCGGCGCAGGGCATCCGCGAGCGCGCCCTGCGGCTCCGGCTCCGGCCGGCGCGGCTTCCCGCCGCCGCCCTTCGAGCTCCCGCGGCCCCGGTTCTCGCCGCGGTTCTCGCCTCGGTTCTCGCCTCGGTTCTCGCCTCGGTTCTGGGGCTTGTTCTCGCCCCGGTTCTCGGGCTTGTTCTCGGGCTTCTTCTCGGGCTTGTTCTCGCCCCGGTTTCCGGCCCGGTTCGGCCGTGGACGCCGCGGCTCCCCCGCCGCCGGGACCTCGTCGTCCAGGCGCAGGGTCAGCGAGATCCGCTTCCGCGGGACGTCGACGGCGAGCACCTTGACCTTGACGACGTCGCCGGGCTTCACGACGTCCCGAGGGTCCTTGACGAATGTCGTCGACAGCGCGGAGACGTGCACGAGCCCGTCCTGGTGGACGCCGACGTCGACGAACGCGCCGAACGCCGCGACGTTCGTGACCACGCCCTCGAGGACCATCCCCGGCCGCAGGTCCCCCACCGTCTCGACGCCCTCGGCGAAGGTCGCGGTGGTGAACGCCGGCCGAGGGTCGCGGCCCGGCTTCTCGAGCTCCGCGAGGATGTCGCGCACCGTCGGCAGGCCGAAGGTGTCGTCGGTGTACCGCGTGGGGTCGACCTTCGTCAGGACGCCGGAGTTGCCGAGCAGGGCTCGCACGTCCCCGGTCGTCTGCTCGACCATCCGACGGACCACCACGTACGACTCCGGGTGCACGCCGGAGTTGTCCAGCGGGTCCTCACCGTCGCGGATACGCAGGAAGCCCGCGCACTGCTCGAACGCCTTCGCGCCCAGGCGCGGCACCGCCAGCAGCTGGGAGCGCGAGCGGAACGCCCCGTTCGCGTCCCGGTGCGCCACGATCGCCGCCGCCAGCCCCTCGCTGATCCCCGAGACCCGGCGCAGCAGCGGCACGGACGCGGTGTTGACGTCGACGCCGACCGCGTTCACGCAGTCCTCGACGACGGCGTCCAGGGACTTCGAGAGCTTCCCCTCGGTGAGGTCGTGCTGGTACTGCCCGACGCCGATCGACTTCGGGTCGATCTTCACCAGCTCCGCGAGCGGGTCCTGCAGCCGGCGGGCGATGGAGACCGCGCCGCGCAGCGAGACGTCGAGGTCCGGCAGCTCGCGTGAGGCGTACGCGGACGCCGAGTAGACGGACGCGCCCGCCTCCGAGACGCTGACCGGCGTCACGGCCGGCAGCTTCGCGGCCAGCTCCTTCGCCAGCGAGAACGTCTCGCCGGGACGCCGTCCCGTTGCCCACCGCGACCAGCTCGACGCCGTGCTGACCGGCGAGTCGCGTCAGCGTCTCCAGGGATGCCGCCCACTTCCGGTGCGGCGCGTGCGGATAGATCGTGTCGGTCGCGACGACCTTGCCGGTGGCGTCGACCACGGCGACCTTGACGCCGGTACGCAGACCGGGGTCCAGCCCCATCGTCGGGCGCATGCCGGCGGGTGCGGCGAGGAGCAGGTCGCGGAGGTTCCCGGCGAACACCCGGACGGCCTCGTCCTCGGCGACCTGGCGGAGTCTCACCCTCAGGTCGAGGTCGAGGTGGACGGCGATGCGAGTGCGCCACGCCCAGCGGACGGCGTCCAGGAGCCACCGGTCCGCGGGCCGGCCGCGATCGCCGACGCCGACCCGGGCGGCGACGATCTCCTCGTAGGGGCTGCGAACGGCCGGATCGGCGCCGGCCTCGTCCGGGTCCTCGATCGTCAGCGCGAGCACGCCCTCCCGCTCGCCGCGGAACATGGCGAGGATGCGGTGCGACGGCAGCGAGGTCAGCGCTTCGGCGTGGTCGAACCAGTCGGCGAACTTGGCGCCCGCGTCCTCCTTGCCCGGAACGACCGCGGAGACCAGCCGTCCGCGCTGCCACAGCCGCTCGCGCAGCTCGCCGACGACGTCGGCGTCCTCGGCGAACCGCTCGACGAGGATCGACCGGGCGCCCTCGAGCGCCGCCGCGACGTCGGCCACGCCCTTCTCGGCGTCCACGTACGCGGCGGCCTCGGCGTCCGGGTCGCGGCTCGGGTCCTGGAGCAGGCCGAGCGCGAGCGGCTCGAGGCCCGCCTCGCGGGCGATCTGCGCCTTGGTGCGCCGCTTGGGCTTGTACGGCAGGTAGACGTCCTCGAGCCGCGCCTTGGAGTCCGCGGTGAGGATCTGCGCCTCGAGCTCCGGCGTCAGCTTGCCCTGGGAGCGCACCGACTCCAGGACCACGGCGCGCCGCTGCTCGAGCTCGCGCAGGTAGCCGAGCCGCTCGTCGAGGTCGCGGAGCACCGCGTCGTCGAGGCCGCCGGTGACCTCCTTGCGGTACCGGGCGACGAACGGCACGGTCGAGCCGGCATCGAGCAGGTCGACCGTGGCGCGGACCTGCGACTCCCGCACGCCGAGCTCGCGCGCGAGCGTCCCGAGCACGCGCTCCTCGGCGCCGGGGACCGACACCTCGGACGCCGTCACCGCGCGCCCGCCTCCACGCTCGACGCCGGGGACGCCGACGACGCCGTGCCCGGCACCGGCGGAGCCGTCGCGACCGCCGGGGAGCGCAGCGGGGTCGTGCTCGGAAGGGTCCGGGCACGACGTCGACGCCCGCCTCCTTGCGCTGCTCCGGCGTGATCGGCGCCGGAGCGCCGGTCAGCGGGTCGTAGCCGCCGCCGGACTTCGGGAAGGCGATGACCTCGCGGATCGACGACTCGCCGGCGAGCAGCATGACGGTGCGGTCCCAGCCGATCGCGATGCCGCCGTGCGGCGGCGCGCCGTACTGGAAGGCGTCGAGGAGGAAGCCGAACTTCTCCTGCGCCTGCTCGGGAGTGATGCCCATGAGGCGCGAACACCCGCTCCTGCACGTCGCGGCGGTGGATACGGATCGACCCGCCGCCGATCTCGTTGCCGTTGCAGACGATGTCGTAGGCGTAGGCGAGCGCGTTGCCCGGGTCCTCCTCGAACCGGTCGATCCACTCCGGCCTCGGGGAGGTGAAGGCGTGGTGGACGGCGGTCCAGGCGCCCTCACCGACCGCGACGTCCCCGGCCGCCCGCGCGGCCGCCGACGGCTCGAAGAGCGGGGCGTCGACGACCCAGACGAACGACCAGGCCTTCTCGTCGATGAGCCCCTGCCGCCGGCCGATCTCGAGCCGGGCCGCGCCGAGCAGCGCGCGCGCGGAGGCGGCCTCGCCTGCGGCGAAGAAGACCGCGTCGCCGGGCGCTGCGCCGACGTGCGCGGCAAGGCCCTCGCGCTCGGCGTCCGACAGGTTCTTCGGCGACGGTGCCCGTCAGCTCCCCGCCCTCGCCGACGATCGCGTAGGCGAGGCCGCGGGCGCCCCGCTGCTTGGCCCAGTCCTGCCAGCCGTCGAACGTCTTGCGCGACTGCGCGGCACCACCCGGCATGACGACGGCGCCCACGTACTCCGCCTGGAAGACGCGGAAGGGCGTGTCCGCGAAGTAGCCGGTGCAGTCGACGAGCTCGACGCCGAAGCGCAGGTCCGGCTTGTCGCTGCCGAACCGCGCCATCGCCTCGGCGTACGGCATGCGCGGGATCGGCGTGGCGATCTCGTGGCCGACGAGCCGCCACAGCGCGACGAGCACGGCCTCGGCGACCTCGATGACGTCGTCCTGGTCGACGAAGCTCATCTCGAGGTCGAGCTGGGTGAACTCGGGCTGGCGGTCGGCGCGGAAGTCCTCGTCCCGGTAGCAGCGGGCGATCTGGAAGTACTTCTCCATGCCCGCGACCATGAGCAGCTGCTTGAACAGTTGCGGGCTCTGCGGCAACGCGTACCAGGAGCCCGGCGAGAGCCGGGCCGGGACGACGAAGTCGCGCGCGCCCTCGGGCGTCGAGCGGGTGAGGGTCGGCGTCTCGATCTCGAGGAAGCCGCGGTCGAAGAGCACCTGGCGCGCGGCGCGGTTGACCTCGCTGCGCAGCCGGATGTCGCGGGCGGGGGCGGGCCGGCGCAGGTCGAGGTAGCGGTACTTGAGCCGGGTCTCCTCGCCGACCTCGACGTGCTCGTCGATCTGGAACGGCAGCGGCGCGGCCTCGTTGAGGACGACGACGGTCTCGGCGACGACCTCGACCTCGCCGGTGGGCAGCGCCGGGTTCTCGTTGCCCTCCGGACGGCGCCGGACCTCGCCGGTCACCTGGAGCACGTACTCGTTGCGGAGCCCGTGCGCGACCGCCTCGTCCCGGACCACGACCTGCACGACGCCCGAGCGGTCGCGGAGGTCCAGGAAGGCGACACCGCCGTGGTCGCGGCGGCGGCCCACCCAGCCGGCCAGGGTCACGGTGCGGCCGGCGTCCCCGGCCCGGAGGCTGCCTGCCTCGTCGGTGCGCAGCACGGTGGTCCTCTCCTCGATCGCGCGTCACGATGTGCGCGGGGGCACGAGCCGACCCGCCGACGGCCCGTCGATCCTACGCGTGATGCCACCGGCCGCCGCCGTGCCCGGCTCCCCGTCGTGTGGGCCGCTCGTCGGACGCGCGGCTGAGGTGGACGGCGGACATGTGGCGGTTTGCATCGCCTCACGACGTCCCATGACTCATGATGAGGACACGTCCGGCTCCTCTCGTGGGCCAGGAGGAGGTTCCCGTGCAGGCGCTCCCCCCGTCGCGTCCGACACCGACGACGCCCCTGTCGCCGTCACCGCTGGTGCCGGCGCAGCAGACGCCGCCCGGCGCGGAGGGCGTCCCGGCGCGCCCGGTCGGCACCGACCGCCCTGCCCTCCCGGCGCCCCGTCCCGAGGCCCGGCCCTACGGGCTCCCGGGCGCTCGCACCCGCGTCGCGCAGCCGGATGCCGTCGTCTTCACGGCGCCCTGCCCGGCCTGCGGAGCCGACTGCGACTGGACCGAGCAGCGCGAGGACACCCGGCTCCGCGCCACCGTCACCTGCTCCTGCGCCTGACGGCGTCCGCCACCGCAGTTCGCCCGCCCAGCAGGTCGGACGTTCGTCCGGTCGCGTCGGCGTTGCGTTCGCGCCCTCGACATCGAATCGTGGTAGGTCTGGCGATCGCGCCCGACCGGGCAGCTGGGGACCGACCGGTCGAGCGGCCCTGCAACCCCTGCCTGTCGAGGAGTTCCGAGTGAGCACAACCGTCTCGCTGCCACATCAGGGGGGCGAGGTCACTCTTCACGCCCCCTGGTGCGCCCACCACCAGGACGCCGAGTGCCAGAGCGAGGAGATGACGATCCCCGGGTCGTCGCTCTCGGTATGGCTCGCCGCCGCCGTCGGCGACCGCCCCCGCCTGGTCATCGACCAGCCCGGTGACTACATCGAGGTCGTCGTCCGCGCCTGAGACTCGCCGCGATCTCGACCTCACAGCAGACGGGGCTGCTCCGCCGGCAGGCCTCGGGCAGCCGGTGACGGTGAGGACTCCCGGGGGCGGAACCGGCGCGGCAGGCTCCCCTCCGGGTACTCGGCGTCCGGATCGCCGGGCACGCCGCCCTCGCCCTCGGAGCTCACCCCGGCGGCCGGACGCACGGAGCGGGCGAGGCCGTATCTCTCCAGCAGCGGCTGCACCCGGGCCTGCAACCAGTCGCGGTACTCGGCGGGGACGTACGCGCCCCGCCGGTACAGCCGGCGGTACCGGCCCACCAGCTCGGGGCGCTCCCGAGCCAGCCAGGCCATGAACCACTCCCGGGCCCCCGGCCGCAGATGCAGCGGGATGACGGTGAGGCCGGTGGCGCCCGCCGCCGCGATGTGCGCGACGGACCGCTCGAGCTCCGCCTCGCCGTCCGTCAGCCAGGGCAGCACCGGAGCCATGAGCACGCCGCACGGCAGGCCGGCCAGCCGGATCGCGCGGACGAGGTCGAGCCGTGCCCGCGGCCCCGGCGTCCCCGGCTCCAGCAGCGGCTGGAGGCGCTCGTCCTGGACGCCGACCGACACGGCGAGCCCGACCGGCACGTCACGCGCCGCCGCGGCGATGGTCGGCAGGTCACGCCGGAGCAGCGTCCCCTTGGTGAGGACCGAGAACGGCGTCCCCGAGGACGCGAGCGCGGAGAGCACGCCGGGCATGAGCTTGTAGCGGCCCTCCGCGCGCTGGTAGGGGTCGGTGTTCGTCCCGAGCGCCACGTGCTCGCGGCCCCAGCTACCACGGGCCAGCTCCGCCCGAAGGACGTCGACGACGTTGACCTTCACGACGATCTCGCGATCGAAGCCGGTGCCGGTGTCGAGCTCCAGCCAGGCGTGCGTGCCGCGGGCGAAGCAGTAGACGCACGCGTGCGTGCAGCCGCGGTACGGGTTGACCGTCCACCGGAACGGCACCCGGGACGCGGGCGGCACGGAGTTCAGGGCCGAGCGGGCTGCCACCTCGTGGAACTGGACGCCGGGGAACTCCTGCGCCGTCACTGTCCGCAGCAGCCCCGAGATCCGCTCGAGGCCGGGCAGCGCGCGAAGCGTCCTCCGCGCCGACCGCCTGCCCCTCCCACCGCATGGCCTCATTCGAACACGTGTTCGACGCCGCGTCAATTCACGCGCGATTCGCCCGCGCGCGCGGAGTGGAGGCGGATAGTCTCCGACCGATCACTCACCGTGGAGATTCGCCCATGTTCATGCCTCGTCAGTCCACCTTTCGGCAGCCCGGAAGGAGGTCGCGCCGGACCTCGCTGCTCGGCCGGACCCGGCGCAAGGATCGGGGGGCCTCCGCCGTCGAGTTCGCGCTCGTCTCGCCGCTCGTGTTCACGCTGCTCTTCGGGGCCATCGACTACGGCCTGTACTTCGCCGACGCGATGACCGTGCAGCAGGGCGCCGCGGACGCAGCCCGCAACGCCACCCTCTCCGTCGGCGGCACGGCCGCCAACTGGCCCGGTGACGCCAGCTGCCTGCCCGGTCTCGCCATGTCCGGCGCCGGTAACGACCTCGCCAAGGTGGCGTGCTCGCTGTCGACGTCCGTGCAACCGATCGGCGGCGGCATGCTCGTGGTCAAGGCCGAGGTGGTCACGCCCGACGGGACGCCGACGACGAGCTGGGCGCAGCCGCAACCGGCTCCGGGTCTGCGCCATGGTCAAGCACACGCGCCGTCCTGCCGTTCGTCCCGATGCCCGGCGGCGGGCTCATCACCTCGAAGATCGACATGCCGATCCAGCCCGGCAACGCGCTGTTGGCGCTCAACGCCGTGACCCAGGACCCCGCGATCGCGGGCGCCAACTGGACGTGGTGCTGACCCGCCCTGGCGCACGGCGGAGCGACGACGGCGCGGTCGCCGTGTTCGTCGCTCTCATCGTCGTGCTCGTCGTGATCCCGCTGCTCGCCACCGTCGTCGATCTCGGTCTCACCCGGACCCTCTCGACGCGGTTCCGTGGGGCCGCCGACGCGGCCGCTCTGGCGGCGGCGGCGGACCTCTCCGTGAACAAGACATCGGCCGAGGCGATCAATGACGCCAAGGCGCTCGTCGCCGAGAACATGGCTACCCCCGACGGCGGATGGCCGGCCGCCTGGGCCTCCTGCGTCGACTCCGATCCGCTCCCGGAGGGAACGGCGGCCGCTCCGGGCAACTGCATCAGCATCGACCCCGCCTTGAAGCAGATCCGGGTCACCGTGCCGTCGCGCCCGGTTCCCAGCGCCTTCGCCGGCGTCTTCGGCACGTCACCTCCGGCCGCCACCGCCACGTCCGCGGCCACGTGGGGCGACCGGATCTCCCCCGCCGTCGGGTCGTGCGCCCTGTGTGTCTTCCAGACGTACACCTCCGGGTACCAACGCGTCCGCGTGAGCGGCGGCGACGCGGCCGTCGGCACGAGCCTGGTCGTGACCTGGCCCGGGCGGCCTCACCGTCACTCTCCCGGCCGGCGTGACGTACGGGACCTCGTGGAACGCGCGGAACCGTGGGCTGTCGCCGCTGCCGGTGCTCCGCCCTCCCCCGCCGGACCCGTTCGCCGCGACCCTGGCCACGCTGCGCACCGCGGTGCCCTACGGCCAGCCGTCCAGTCCCGGACCGCCGAGCTCGAGTCCCTGCTCCCCGGGCGCCTACCAGACGATCAGCAACTGCTCGTCGTTCGCGCCGGGCACCTACTACGTCACCGGGAACCCGAACTCCACGCAGGCGGTCTCGCTCAACGCCGATGCCAACGGCGTCCTGCTGTTCTTCACGTGCAACCGGCCAGGCGGAGCGACCGGAGTCCTCGTCGCGACCTGCCCGAGCGGCTACCCGCTGCCCCGGTTCACCGGGGCCGGCTCCGCCTCGCACACGCTGGCCGCGCCCGGGAACAGCGGTCTGGCGCTGGTCTTCGATCAGGGCTTCAGCCGCAGCGAGTTCCTGAACACTACGCAGCAGCTCACGGTCAAGGGCGACGTGTACGGGCCCGGAATCACTCTGCGCCCCGACGGCTGGGGCATCGCGCGTGGTGCAGGGCCGGGTCGGCGGTCGCGACCGTCTCGGGCTCCACCACGAACTACTTCGGCTCCACGATGCTCCAGGTCGACGCGCCGCCGGTCACCGGCGGAGCATTGTCGAACGCCGCCGTGCGCCTCGTCCGCTCCGACTGACGCTCGTCACCGGGTGTGAGCCGACGTCCCGCTCGTGGCGGAACACACCTCGGCAGTGGCACTCTTCGTGTCGAACGCTGCCCTGCTGCGGTCGGTTCGTCCCCGTCCCAGCGCATACTGTGGCGTCGGTCGTCCAGTGCGAGGAGTTCCCGTGGCCGTCGTTCGGTCCCGCCGCCGGCGGGCTGACTCCGGTGCCGCCGCGGTCGAGTTCGCCCTCGTGACGCCGTTGCTCCTGGTCATGCTCTTCGGGATCATCGACTACGGCATCTGGTTCGCCGACTCCATCTCCGCCCGGCAAGGGGTGCGCGACGCCGCGCGCCGGGGCATCGTCGAGAACTTCGGCTCCTGCCCGGCGAGCGGTGACCGGCCCGGACGCGGATCTCCACAAGCTCGCGTGCAGCGCGGCTGCCGGCATGGAGCCGATCTCCGGCACCGTCTCCGTCCGGGTCGTCATCGCCGCCGACCCCACCCGAGCGTCCGGCGTCCAGCGCTGGCAGCCGGGACACACGCTGCGGGTCTGCGCCATCAGCCAGCACCACAGCCTGCTGCCGCTCGTGCCGTTCCCGAACGGGGGGATCAGCTACACGCGCGTCGACATGCCGATCGAGCAGGCCACCGGCGCCGGGGCGGCGCTGCGCGACGGGGTACGCGGGCGCATCCGCTGCCCGCGGGTGCCGACTGGTCATGGTGCCCCTGACGATGCGCGTCGGGCCGCACCTGCACGTCTCCTCGCGTCGTCCCGCATCGGCGTCACGGCGACCCGGACGACGACCGCGGTGCCGTCGCGCTCGTCGTCGCGGCCATGCTCATGGTCGTTCCTCGGGCTGGCCGCGATCGTCGTCGACCTCGGTTTCGCCCGCGACCAGGACCGCATCGCGCAGAACGCCGCGGACGCCGGCGCCCTCGCCGCGGCGCAGCCTGTCATGGCGGCTCACCCACCGCCGACCCCAACGAGGCGGCCGTCGATCGGCCCGGCCAGGCCTACATCGAGGCCAACGGCTGGACCACGACGCGTCCACGGTCACGCCTCGACACGGCAGCGGGAACCGTGGACATCGTCCTGCCCACCCGCACGTCACCCGGCTTCTTCTCCGGAATCGATCGGCAGGCGGCCGGCGGCCGCGGGTGCCTCGGCCCAGGCGACCTGGAAGGGCGGCGTCGCCCTCAGCTGCGTCTTCTGCGTCCTGGGGGACTTACCAGAGGGCGGTCGGAGACGTCGTCACTGCCGGCGGGGGCGTCGGCATCGGGGGTGCACCTGACGTTCAGCCCCAGCGACCAGGGCTCCATCACCATTCAGCCGCCGTCGGCCGGCGACGTCCGGTACTTCGGCAGCTGGGACGGCAACGGGACCTTCAATACCCCGGTCTCAAGTCACCGTGCCCGTCCCCGACCCGTACGCCTCCCTGCCTCTACCGCCGGCCGGCGTCACGCCCGGCATGCCGGCACCGGCCGGGTCCGGCATCTGCGCCCCAGGCGTCTACTCGGACTCTACGGCTGCACCAGCCTCAGGGGCAACGGCCTCGTACGTGCTCACCGGCGCGCGGTTCACGGGGGACGATCACGCTCAACGGCATCAACGCGCCGGCGACCACGCTCTATGTGACCTGCTACGGAGGGACGCCGGGGAATCGCACCTACGAACCCTGCGGCTCCGCCGCACGCCCGCGGACGCGCATCAGCTCGGCGGCTCGGGGAACGCCAGCTCGGTGATCATCGGCGCCGATCGACGGACCCTACGCCGGGCTGGCCGTGATTTTCGACCGCGCTCTGACCGGCAATCAGACATTCGTGGGCAACGCTCAGCTGACGCTGAACGGCTGACGTCTACGGCAAGGGCATAACCCTCGACGACCGCGGCAACGGCCTCTACGTCGGCAACGGCAACGTGGTCGTGGGCGGCGTCCAGCTCATGGGCGCGGGCAGCAACCTCGCACATGCAGATCCAGGGAGGCGGCAGCCCGTTCACGGTGCCGGGCCCCGGAGGTCCCGTCCTGCTCACGCGCTGAGATCGCCAGGCAGGGCGGCTAGCCGGCCGTGACGCGTGGGCGGAGATCCTCGGCGGGCGGCTCCCAGCCGGCGGCGTCCGCCGGCACCTGCTCGCCGCTGCGGATGTCGCGCACCTCGTCGCCACCCTCGTCCCCGGGGAACCAGACGAACGGGATGCCCGCGCCGGTCCGCGTGCCGGATCTGCTTGCCGTACTTCGCGGCGCTCGGCGCCACCTCGGTCGCGATCCCCCGCTGCCGCAGCACCCGCGCGATGAGGTCGCACTCGGGTCGACGCTTCTCGTCCGGCACGGCGACGAGCACGCACGTCGGCACCGAGCGCGTCGCCGTGGACAGCCCACGGCCGACCAGGGCGCCCACGAGCCGGCTGACGCCGATCGACAGCCCCACGCCCGGGTACACGTTGCGCCCGTCGCTGGCGAGCTGGTCGTAGCGGCCGCCCGAGCAGATCGAGCCCAGGTCGGGCAGTCCGTCGAGCGTCGTCTCGTAGACCGTCCCGGTGTAGTAGTCCAGCCCGCGGGCGATCCGCAGATCCGCGACGAGGACGCCGGGCACGTGCTCCCCCGCGGCCTCGACGACGCGGGCCAGCTCGACGAGCCCCTCGTCGAGCAGCGGGTGCTCGACGCCGAGCGCCCGGACGCGGTCGACGAACGAGGCGTCCGTCGACCGGATCTCCGCCAGCGCCAGGCACGCCCGCGCCTGCCCGTCGTCCGCGCCGGTCTCGTCGACGAGCGCCTGCACGACCCGTTCGGGGCCGATCTTGTCGAGCTTGTCGACGGTGCGCAGCACGCCGGGGACGTCGTCCAGGCCGAGCCCGCGGTAGAAGCCCTCGGCGACCTTGCGGTTGTTCACCTGGATCGTGAAGGCCGGCAGTCCGATCGGGCGCAGCGCGCTCAGCGCGTCGGCGATGACCAGCGGGAGCTCGACCTCGTAGTGGAACGGCAGCTCGCCGTTGCCGATGACGTCGACGTCCGCCTGCGTGAACTCGCGGTAGCGGCCCTCCTGCGGCCGCTCCCCGCGCCACACCTTCTGGATCTGGTAGCGCCGGAACGGGAACTGCAGCTGGCCGGCGTTCTCGAGCACGTACCGGGCGAGCGGCACGGTGAGGTCGAAGTGCAGGGCGAGCTGACGCTCGTCGGGCGAGTCCGGCTCGGCGTGCAGCCGGCGCAGCAGGTAGACCTCCTTCTCCACCTCCCCCTTGGCGAGCAGCTGCTCGAGGGGTTCGACCGCGCGGGTCTCGATCGACGACAGACCCCAGAGCTCGAACGTCCGCCGCAGGGTGTCGAGCACGTGCTGCTCGACGATCCGCTGCGCGGGCAGCCACTCGGGGAAGCCGGACAGGGAGGCGGGGCGCGCCATGAGGATTCACTCCAACGATGCGCCCGGGGGCGCGGGATCAGGCGAGGTCAAGCACTGCGGGCGAGCTCGAGCAGGAAGGGGTTGGACCGGCGTTCGCGGCCGATCGTCGTGGAGGGTCCGTGGCCCGGCAGGACGAGCGTGTCGTCCGGCAGCGGCAGGACCTTCCCGGCCAGGGAGCGCATCATCGCGTCGGGGTCGCCGCCGTGCAGATCGGTGCGGCCGATGCTGCCGGCGAAGAGGACGTCGCCCGCCAGCAGCGTGCTCCCGACGCCGTCGGCGTCCGCGGGCGCGGAGGGCAGGGCGAACATCACCGACCCCTCGGTATGGCCGGGGGCGTGGACGACGTCGATCTCGAGCCCGGCGATCGTCAGCCGTTGGCCGTCGGCGAGCCGCACCACGTCGTCCGGCTCGCGCCACGCCGCCTTCGCGCCGAACTGCTGCTCGAACATCCCCACCAGCGCGGGGTCGAGCGTCGCGAGCGGGTTCGCGAGCCGGTAGACGTCGTCCTCGTGGATCGACGCGGCGACGCCGTGCGCGTCGCAGACCGGCGTCACCGCGTAGACGTGGTCGAGGTGCCCGTGGGTCAGGAGCACCGCGGCCGGCCGGAGCCGGTGTTGCGCGAGCACCTCCGCGAGCCGTTCCTCGACGCCGATGCCCGGGTCGACGACCACGCACTCCTCGCCCGGCTCCGGCGCCACGACGAAACAGTTCGTCCCGAAGGCGAGCGCGGGGAAGCCGACGACGAGCACCCCGGAAGCCTAGACGACGTCGCGCACCTCCATGGAAGCCGGAGGTGAGCCGCTTACACTGGCCTGCGGTCCGGCGCACGCCGACAGTCGCAACGAGGAGGACACGTGTCGCCCAGCAGGCGGGAGCGCGAGTACGCGAGGCGCCGGTACGAGAAGTGGGCGGCGAAGCAGCAGGAGCGCGTGGCCGCGCGGCGCAGGGCGCAGCGCAACGCCATCGCGATCGGCCTCACCGTGATCGTCGTCCTGGGCATCGCGATCGGCGCCGCCCTCCTTCGCCGCACGAGTTCGAGCCCGACGGCCGCCTCCCCCGCGGCGTCCGCGACGCCCTCGGCGTCCGCCGCGACGAACGCCGCCAACCCCTGCCCGGCGCCGACCGTGAGCGCGCCGGCGACGCCGAAGTCGTGGAAGACCGCGCCGGCCAAGACGCTCGCGGCAGGCAAGGCGTGGACCCTCAGCCTGAAGACCACGTGCGGAACGGTCACCGCGAAGCTGGACGGCGCGAAGGCGCCCCAGGCCGTGTCCAGCGCGATCTTCCTGTCGCGCAACGCGTTCTGGAACGGCTCCCCCTGTCACCGGGTGACGACCGCCGGCATCTACGTGCTGCAGTGCGGCGACCCGACCGGCACCGGCAGCGGCGGCCCCGGCTACTCCTTCGGCCCGGTGGAGAACGCGCCGAAGAACGGGGTCTATCCGGCCGGCACCATCGCCATGGCCCGGTCGGACTCGCCCGACAGCAACGGCAGCCAGTTCTTCATCGTGTACAAGGCACTCCTCGCTGCCCGCCCCCGGGTACACGGTGCTGGGTCAGCGTCACCTCCGGGCTCGACGTCGTCCAGAAGGTCGCGGCCGGTGGCGCCCAGGGCGGGAGCGACGGCAAGCCGGTGCGGGCGGTCTCGATCGTGTCGACCAGCGTCGCGCCCGCCTAGGCTGGTGGCCGGGCGGTGCAGCGGACGAGCGGAGAGATCGAGGTCGTGACCGACAACGAGTGGGGCCGGGTCGACGAGGACGGCACCGTCTGGGTACGGGCAGCCGACGGCGAACGCGCCGTCGGCTCCTACCCGGGCGCCACGCCGGAGGCGGCGCTGGCCTACTACGGCCGCAAGTACTCCGAGCTCGCCGGCCAGGTGTCGCTCCTCGAGCAGCGGATCGCCGCCGGGCACGTGAGCGGGTCGCAGGCCGAGACCTCCGTGCGGCGGCTGCTGGAGTCCGTCCGGACCGCCAACGTCGTCGGCGACCTCGCCGCGCTCGAGAGCCGGCTGGAGGCGCTGACCCCGCTCGCCCAGGCGCGCAAGGCGGAGAGCGAGCAGGCGGCGCGGGAGGCGCGCGAGCGGTGGCTCGCCGAGCGGACGGCGCTGGTCGAGGAGGCGGAGACGATCGCCGCTCCCGAGCCCGACCGGATCGGCTGGAAGGTCTCCGGCGACCGGCTGCGCGAGCTCTTCGAGGACTGGAAGCGCATGCAGCGCGAGCATCGCCTCGACCGGCACAGCGAGGACGAGCTCTGGAAGCGGTTCAGCCACGCCAGGACGACGTTCGACCGCAAGCGGCGGCAGTACTTCGGCCAGCTCGACGAGCAGCGCACCCAGGTCCGCGCCGTCAAGGAGCGCCTCATCGGCCGTGCCGAGGAGCTCTCGACCTCGACCGACTGGGCGGCGACGGCCACGGCCTTCCGTGACCTCATGCAGGAGTGGAAGGCGGCCGGCCGGACGGCGCGCAAGGAGGACGACGCGCTGTGGACGCGGTTCCGCGCCGCGCAGGACGCGTTCTTCGCGGCCCGGTCGGCGGCGAACGACCAGGTCGAGACCGAGTTCCGCAAGAACCTCGAGGTCAAGGAGCAGCTCCTCGTCGAGGCCGAGGCCCTGCTGCCGGTGCGGGACGCGCAGGCGGCCCGGACGGCGCTGCGCGACATCCAGGACCGCTGGGAGGCCGCCGGCAAGGTGCCGCGCGCCGACCTCGGCCGGGTCGAGGGCCGGCTGCGGGCCGTCGAGCAGGCCGTCCGGGACGCCGAGCAGGAGCGGTGGACGCGCAGCAACCCGCAGGCGCGGGCCCGCGCGCAGGACGCCGTGGACCAGCTGGAGTCGACGATCGCCGGGCTGCGCAGGCAGCTCGACTCGGCGCGGGCCGGCGGCAGCGAGCGGGCGGTCCGGGACGCCGAGCAGGCGCTGCAGGCCCGCGAGGAGTGGCTCGAGCAGGCGCGCAAGGCCCTCGCCGACTTCGGCGGCTGAATACTCTCTTGTCGAGAAGGGTCAGTCGAGGCGGTTGCCGGTGACGCGGTAGGCGTCGAAGACGCCCTCGATCTTGCGGACGACGCTGATCACGTGGTCCAGGTGACCGGTCGCGGCCATCTCGAAGGTGAACCGCGAGATCGCGACCCGGTCCCGGGACGTCGAGACCGTCGCGGCCAGGATGTTCACGTGGTTGTCCGACAGCACACGTGTGATGTCCGACAGCAGCCGGTTCCGGTCGAGCGCCTCGACCTGGATCTGGACGAGGAACACGCTCCCCGCCGTGGGTGCCCACTCGACCTCGATGATCCGCTCCGGCTGCGAGCGGAGGCCGGCGACGTTGCTGCAGTCGTTGCGGTGCACGGAGACGCCGCTGCCCCGCGTGACGAAGCCGATGATGGGGTCGCCCGGCATCGGCGTGCAGCACTTGGCCAGCTTGACCCAGACGTCGGTGTCCATCCCCTTGACGACGACGCCGGGGTCACCGATCCGTGCCCGCCGCGCCCGCGTGGGGCTGGTGGCCTCGGCGAGGTCCTCCTCCGCGCCCTCCTCGCCGCCGAGCGTCTGCACGAGGCGCTGTACGACGCTGGCGGCGCTGATGTGGCCGTCGCCGACGGCCGCGTACAGGCCGGACACGTCCGAGTGGCGCATCTCCGTCGCGAGCGCGACGAGCGACTCGTGCGACATGAGCCGCTGGATCGGCAGGCCCTGCTTGCGCATCGCCTTCGCGATGGCCTCCTTGCCCTGCTCGATCGCCTCCTCGCGGCGCTCCTTCGAGAACCACTGCCGGATCTTGTTGCGCGCCCGTGGGCTCTGGACGAACGTCATCCAGTCCCGGCTGGGCCCGGCACCGTCCGCCTTCGAGGTGAAGATCTCGACGACGTCACCGTTGTCGAGCGTGCTCTCCAGCGCCACGAGGCGGCCGTTGACCCGCGCGCCCATGCACCGGTGCCCGACCTCGGTGTGCACGGCGTAGGCGAAGTCGACGGGCGTCGACCCGGCCGGCAGCGGCACGACGTCGCCCTTGGGCGTGAAGACGTACACCTCCTGCGCGTTGATCTCGAAGCGCAGGGAGTCGAGGAACTCGCCCGGGTCGCTGGTCTCCCGCTGCCACTCGAGCAGCTGGCGGAGCCATTTCATGTCGTTGGGGCTCTCGCCGCCGTGGTCGACGACGGCGTTCGGGTCGTCCTTGTACTTCCAGTGCGCCGCGACGCCGTACTCGGCGCGGCGGTGCATCGCGTGCGTCCGGATCTGGATCTCGACCGGCTTGCCCTCGGGCCCGATGACCGTCGTGTGCAACGACTGGTACATGTTGAACTTGGGCATCGCGATGTAGTCCTTGAACCGCCCGGGCACCGGGTTCCAGCGCGCGTGCAGCGCGCCGAGCACGGCGTAGCAGTCGCGGACCGAGTCGACCAGCACGCGGACGCCGACCAGGTCGTAGATGTCGGTGAAGTCGCGGCCCCGGACGATCATCTTCTGGTAGACCGAGTAGTAGTGCTTCGGCCGGCCGGTGATCGGTCGCCTTGATCTTCGCGCTGCGGAGGTCGGCGGAGATGATCTCACGGACCTGCGCGAGGTAGTCCTCGCGGGCGGGCGCGCGCTCGGCGACGAGCCGGACGATCTCGTCGTACACCTTGGGGAAGAGCGTCGCGAACGACAGGTCCTCGAGCTCCCACTTGATGGTGTTCATGCCGAGCCGGTGCGCCAGCGGCGCGTAGATCTCCAGGGTCTCCCGGGCCTTGCGCGCGGCGGACGCCTGCGGGACGTAGCGCCACGTCCGGGCGTTGTGCAGCCGGTCGGCGAGCTTGATGACGAGCACGCGGATGTCGCGCGACATCGCGACGACCATCTTGCGCACGGTCTCGGCCTGCGCCGCGTCCCCGTACGTCGACCTTGTCGAGCTTCGTCACGCCGTCGACGAGCATCGCGACCTCGTCGCCGAAGTCCTTGCGCAGTTGCTCGAGCGTGTAGTCGGTGTCCTCGACGGTGTCGTGGAGCAGCGCCGCGGCGAGCGTCGGCGGGGTCATGCCGAGCTCGGCGAGGATGCTGGCGACGGCGACCGGGTGCGTGATGTACGGGTCGCCGCTGCGCCGCTTCTGCCCGGCGTGGGCCTTGGCCGCCACCTCGAAGGCGCGCTCGAGGAGCGAGAGATCGGCCTTCGGGTGCACGTTCCGGACGGCGCGCAACAGCGGCTCGAGCAGCGGCGAGGTGGTGGCGCCGCGGCCGGACCCGAACCGGGCGATGCGGGAGAGCACGCGGCTCGTCGTCGGCAGGCCCTCGCTCGGCGACACCTGCCGGTGCCGCGGGGCGACGGGCGTGGTCCCCGTCGTGCCTCGGGCGCGCCCCGTCGAGGGTGCCGAGCTCGTAGCGGCGTCCGACGTGCTCGGGTCGGACGACGCGGTGTCGGCGGCCTGCTCGGACGCCGTCAGCGGCGCGACCGGACCGGCGGCGTCCACGGTGTCGACATCGGCGGGCAGGTCGGGGACGGGGGCCAGCGCGGTCCCGATGGCCCCGCTTCCGACCGCGGAGCGGTGCCCGGAGTCGTCGGCTGCGGGAGCGGACGGCGCGCTGCCGCCCACCGGGTCCTTCGGCGGGACCCTCTCCTCCGCCACAGGCGCCTCCAGCAGCTGCGGGCCGTCTCGCGACGGCTCTCGTTCGTCCACTGTACGCGAGCCACCGGCCCGGGTAAGGGGCCCGTGACCGCCGTCCGGGACGGTCAGATGGTGACGAGCGCCCGCACTGGAATATCGGGCAGCCGGGCCCGGCCCTGAAGGAACGCCAGCTCCATCAGGACGGCGACGCCCACAGGGACGCCGCCGAGCTGACGCACCAGGGCGCCGGCCGCCGCGGCCGTTCCGCCGGTCGCGAGCACGTCGTCCACGACCAACACCCGCTGGCCGGGGCGGATTCCGTCGACGTGCACCTCGATCTCCGCGGTGGCGTACTCCAGCTCGTAGCCGGCCGAGACGGTGCCGAAGGGGAGCTTGCCGACCTTGCGGATCGGGACGAACCCGAGGCCGAGGGCGATCGCGACCGGCGCGGCGAGGATGAAGCCGCGCGCCTCGATCCGACGACGACGTCGACCCGCCCTCCTCGCCGCGCGGTGCGGCGCGGCGAGGGCCTCGACGACACCTGCGAACGCCTAGCCGTCCGCCAGCAGCGGGGTGATGTCCTTGAACATCACGCCCGGTGTCGGGAAGTCCGGGACGTCCCGGACCAGGGCGAGGATCTCCGCGCCCGAGGCTGGCCTGCACCACCGGCGTCAGCTCCTGCGCCCGCCCGGCCGATCGCGTCCCGTACCCGCCGTCGCCGCGGCTGGGAGCGCTGCCGCCCGAGCCCTGCCGCAGGTCCCGGCCCGGTCGACGGCGACGGCCGCACTCTCGGGCGACGCGGCCGCGCCGTTCCCGGCTCGGCGCCGACGGTCACGCCGCGAGCACCGGCTCGGCCGCGGCCGCCCGCTCCTCGCGCCGCGGCTTGAGCACCCGCTGCTCCTGCGCCTTCATCTCCGGGTCCGCATCCGGAGCTCGACGTACAGCGGCGTCGCGATGAAGATCGAGGAGTAGGTGCCGCCGCGATGCCGACGAAGAGGGCCAGCGATAGGTCCTTGAGGTGCCGGCGCCGAGCAGCCCGGCGCCGATGAAGAGGATCGCCCCGACCGGCAGCAGCGCGACGACCGAGGTGTTGATCGACCGGACCAGGGTCTGGTTGACGGCGAGGTTCGCGGCCTCGGCGAAGGTCCGCTTCGTGGACGCCGCGACGTGCTCGGTGTTCTCCCGGACCTTGTCGAACACGACGACGTGTCGTAAGCGAGTAGCCGCCGATCGTGAGGAAGCCGATGACGGAGTCCGGCGTCACCTCGAACCCGAGCAAGGCATAGATCCCCGCCGTGATCAGCAGGTCGTGGACGAGGGCGACGATCGCTGCGACGGCCATCGTCCAGGTCCGGAAGTACAGCGTGACGACGAGCGACACCAGCACGAGGAAGACGATCAGGCTGGTGATCGCCTTGCTCGTGACGTCTGCCCCCAGCTCGGCCCGACGAACGTGCTCGTGATGTTCGTGTCGGGCACGTGGAGGCGGTGGCCAGCGCTTCCTTGACCTGGTCGGTCTGCCGGTCGTCGAGCTTGCCCGTCTCGACCCGGATGCCGTTGCGCCGACGACGCTGACACGGGCTCCTCGGCCGTCGGCACCGTGCCGAGCACGGCGTCCTCGGCGATCCGGGTGCTCGTGTTCGAGATGTTCGAGACGATGAACTCCGACCCGCCCCGGAACTCGATGCCGCGTCGAGGCCGCGGATGCCGAGGCTGAGGATCGAGATGACCACTGCGGCGGCCGGCGATGAGGTACCAGAGCCGCGCGGCGCCCGATGAAGTCGATGGAGCGGCGACCGCTGTGCAGGTCGTTGCCGAGGCGGCGAAGCTGAACATCAGGACTCCTGCCGCTCGTCGTCGTCTGTTCCATGCGGTCCGGCGGCGTCCGGCGGAGCGTCTCGCCCGCCGCTCGCTCGCGCTCGGCGCGGCGCTCGGCGAGCGTGAGCGCGCGCCGCGGGGCGGCTCACGCGCCGGGCGGCGCCGGACGGCGTCCGGACCCGGCCCCGGCCCGCGTAGGCGACCGAGCGCCCGAGGTCGGCGGCGTCGAACCCGGAGAGCTTGTGGCCGCGCCGAAGAACTTCGTGCGGGCGAGCAGGGTGACGACCGGCTTCGTGAAGAGGAACACCACGATGACGTCGACGATGGTCGTGAGGCCGAGCGTGAAGGCGAACCCGCGACGTGCCGATCGCAAGGATGTAGAGGACGAGGGCCGCGAGGAAGCTCATGGTGTCGGACGCCAGGACGTGCGGCGCGCCGGCCCAGCCGGCCTCCACCGCCGCCTGCAGGCTGCGGCCCTCGCGCACCTCGTCGCGCACGCGTTCGAAGTACACGATGAACGAGTCCGCGGTGATGCCGACGGACGACCAGACCCGTGACCCGGGCAGGCTGAGGCGGAAGCCCTGCGCCAGCCGAGCAGCAGGACGAAGCCGTAGGTGATGGCCCCGCGACGACGAGGCTGCCCACCGTGACGAAACCCAGCGCCCGGTACTGCAGCAGCGAGTACAGGACGACGAGCACGAGCCCGAGAAGGCCGGCGAGCAGACCGTTCTTCAGGTCGTCGGACCCGAGCGTCGGCGAGATCTGGTCGGTCGTCTCGACCCGGAACGAGACCGGCAGGGCGCCGTACTTGAGCTGGTTGGCCAGGTTCTGCGCCGTCGCCTGGGTGAAGTTGCCGGTGATGACCGCCGAGCCGGTGGTGATCGCCTCGTTGGTCGACGGCGCGGAGACGACGAGGTTGTCGAGGACGATGGCGAACCGGTTACGGGTGGGTCCGTCGTCCGGTAGCCCGCGAGGCGCGAGGTCGACCTTGCCGAACTTCTCGGCACCCTGGCCGGAGAAGTCGAGGTTGACCTGCCAGGCGGAGCCGGTGAAGCCCTGGCTGTTCGTCTCCAGGCCCGCGGTGGCGCCCGTCACGTCCGTGCCGACGAGCTCGGCCGGGCCGAGGATGTACTTCTCGCTGCCGTCTTCGGCGCAGGTGATGAACGGCTTGTTCGGTCCTGGCCGCCGAGGCGCAGCTTCTGCCGGACCTCGGGGTTCGTGCAGTCGGTCTGGTCGAACTGCTGCTGCAGCTGCGGCGTCACCCAGTTCGGGTCGCTCGCGTCGGTCGGCTTCGCGGTGGGTGTCGCGGCCGGCGACGCCGAGCCGGAGGCCGTCGAGCCGCCGGAGGACGTCTTCGCCAGCGGCGACGCGGTGGGGGTCGGCGTCGGGCTGACGGCCGTGAGGGCCTTGGGGATGTTCATGCCGTTGCTGGAGCTCTTGGGCGACGGCTTGGCGGTCTGGCTCGCCGTGGACGACGAGCTCGCGCTCGGCCTGCTCGACGGCGTACCCGCTCCGGACGACGAGGGCGTCGGCGTCCCGGTGGCGCTGGGCGCGGGAAGCCCGACCTGCTCGGCCTGGAGCACGGCGCGGAACTGCAGCTGGGCGGACTGCTCGACGAGCTGGATGGTGTTCTGGTCCGGCTTGCCGGGAGATCCACGATGATCTTGGTGTCCGCACCCTGGCCCTGCCGGGTCACCTCGGCCTCCGAGATGCCGCTGCCGTTGACCCGCTGCCGGATGATGTTGACCGACTCGTCGACGGCCGCAGGGTCGACGCTCGTCTTACCCGCGACCGGCTGCGGGGAGAGGACGATCTCCGTCCCGCCCTCGAGGTCCAGCGCCAGCTTCGGCGTCCACTGCGCCTTGTCCCAGTGGACGCCGGCGGCGACGGCCCCGTAGAGCACGGTGAGAAGGCCCAGCAGCACGAGCAGGCTGCGCACCGGGCGGGATCGTGCGGATCGTGCCACGAGTAGGAGTCTCTTCTCTCGACAGGGGCGGGCGTCGGGCCCGCTCGGGCGACCGGCTCAGTCGCGGTCGGGTGGGGCGACGCCGTCGGCGGGTCGCGCCGTCTCGACGTGCGCGGCGGGTTCGGCGGACGGCGCAGGCGGATCTCCTCGGCGGCCGGGGCCGGACGTTCGAGTGCCCGCGCTCTCGCTCTCCCCGGGCGCCGTGATGATCCGGCGACGGCGCGGCGGTCCCACCGGGAGATCGTGCCCGGGGACGTCTCGAGCCGGATCGTGCTGTCGTCGGGCATGTCGACGACGATGCCGTAGACCCGGAGGTCATCATCACCTCGGCGCCGGGCTCCACCCGTGACTGCGTCAACTGCGTCTCGCGCCGCTGACGCCGCCCGCGCGAGAGCACCCAGACCGCGAAGACGACGAAGACGGCCAGGATGAGCGACTGGCCGCTGTTCTGCACGGGATCGATCCCTTCGTCGAGCTGTGTCCACGGGTCCGGCGGCTCGGGCCGACTTCAGGCCCCAGCAAGCGAACGGCCACCGACCGTGCTGGGTTCCACCCGAGTGGCGGCGGCCACCGCAGGAGTGTAGGCGAGCCGCGACGGCACGAACAACGAGCCCGCCGATGCTGCGCCGCAGCTCAGAGATCACTCAAGATCAGGCGCGTCGTCGACGTCGTCCAGGAGGGACGGCTGCAGGCCGACGGGCGCTCGCAGGCCGAGGTGCCGCCACGTGGCGGCGTGGCCACTCGACCGCGCGGCGTCCGCCCGATGAGGCCCTCGCGCACCAGGAACGGCTCCGCGACGGTCTCCACGGTCTCGGGCTCCTCGCCCGACCGCGACGGCGAGCGTCGACAAGCCCGACCGGGCCCCCGCCGAACCGCGTGCAGAGCGCCTCGAGGACCGCGCGGTCGAGCCGGTCGAGGCCGCGCTCGTCGACGGCGTACACCTGCAGGGCCGCACGCGCGGCCGCCTCGTCGAGCACGCCGTCGCCCCGCACCTGCGCCCAGTCGCGCACGCGTCGGAGCAGCCGGTTCGCGATCCTGGGCGTCCCCCGCGACCGGCGCGCGATCTCCACGCCGCCGCTGTCGGTGAGCCGGACGCCGAGCAGCCCCGCGGACCGCCGCAGCACCTCCTCCAGCTCGGCGGGCTCGTAGAAGTCGAGATGACCGGTGAACCCGAAGCGGTCCCGCAGCGGACCCGGCAGCATGCCCGCGCGGGTGGTGGCACCGACGATGGTGAACGGCGGCAGGTCGAGCGGGATCGCCGTCGCGCCGGCGCCCTTCCCGACGATGACGTCGACCCGGTAGTCCTCCATGGCGACGTAGAGCATCTCCTCGGCGGGCCGCGCCATCCGGTGGATCTCGTCGAGGAAGAGGACCTCGTTCGGTTCCAGCGACGACAGCACGGCCGCGAGGTCGCCCGCGTGCTGGATCGCCGGGCCGCTGGTCACCCGCAGCGGAACGCCCATCTCGTACGCGACGATCATCGCCAAGGTGGTCTTGCCGAGCCCGGGAGGACCGGAGAGCAGGATGTGGTCGGGCGCGTGGCCGCGCCGCCGGGCGGCCTCGAGCACGAGCGAGAGCTGCTCGCGGACGACCCGCTGGCCGACGAACTCGTCCAGCCGCTTGGGGCGCAGTGCCCCTTCGACCGCGCGCTCGTCGTCGTCCGCGTCCGCCTCGACGAGGGCCGAGGCCAGCCCGGAGCGGACCGCATCCGGACCCGTCACGCGGACCGCCCGAGATGGCGCAGCGCGGCCCGCAGCGTGCCCGCGACATCCGTCGACGGGTCGTCGGGTTCGCTGATCGCGTCCACGGCGTCCGCCGCCTGCTTGGCGGACCAGCCGAGCCCGACGAGTGCCTCCACCACCTGGTCGCGGCCGGCCGCGCCGGCCGGGACCGCAGCGGGTGCCGCGGCTGCGACCGTCGTCGGTGCGCCGAGCCGGTCGGTCAGTTCGAGGACGATGCGCTGGGCGCCCTTGCGGCCGATGCCGGGCACCTTCATGAGCGCGGTGAGGTCGCCGCTCGCGACGGCCGCGCGCAGACCGTCCGGCGTGTGCACCGCGAGCATGGCCAGCGCGAGCCGCGGCCCGATGCCGGACACGGTCTGGACGATCTCGAAGACGTCACGCTCGTCGGCGTCCGCGAAACCGAAGAGGGTGAGCGCGTCCTCCCGGACCACCAGCGACGTCGCGAGCTCCGCCTCCGCGCCGGGCCGGAGCTCGGCCAGCGTGGCGGGGGTGGCCTGCACGAGCAGACCGACGCCACCCACCTCGACGACCGCGGCGTCGAGGCGTACGGCGAGGACCCGGCCCCGCACCGAAGCGATCACCGCTGACCTCCTGCAGCCGGACGAACAGGTGTACGAAGGCTACCCGGAGCCGGCGACGGATCCGCGCCGCCGCGCCGCGGCGCCCGGGGTGCCGGGAGTCCCGGCGTGCCGCGCGGTCCGGCGGGCCTCGCGCGTCGGCCTCCACCCACCGCCGCTGCGCCGGCGTGACGACGGCGGACCCGCCGTGCGCGGCGACGACGGCCACGGTGCCGTCCCGCCAGAGGTGGCAGATCGCGAGGGCGAGGGCGTCGGAGGCGTCGGCCGGCGTGGGCGCGGCGGGCAGCCGCAGGATCCGCGTGACCATCGCCGCGACCTGTTCCTTGCCGGCCCGGCCCGAGCCCGTGACCGCCGCCTTGACCTCGCTCGGGGTGTGCAGGGCGACCGGGACGCCGGCTCGCGCCGCGGCGAGCACCGCGACGCCGGCGGCCTGCGCGGTGCCCATGACGGTGCGGACGTTGTGCTGGCTGAACACGCGCTCGACGGCCACGACGTCCGGGCGGAGCTGCTCGATCCAGCCCTCGACCGCCTCGCCGATGCCGAGCAGCCGGGCCGCGACGTCGGCGCTCGCGGGCGTCCGGACGACGTCGACGGCCACGAGCTCGGCCCGCCGGCCCGGTCGCCCGTCGACGGCGGCCAGACCGCACCGGGTCAGCCCCGGGTCGACGGCCAGCACCCGCACGTCGTCCTCCTCTGGTCGTTCCTGCCAGCACCATCGCAGATCGACGGCGAGCACCGGCCCCGGACGCGCTGGTGACGAGCGACAGCCCGCCGCACCCGCCCTTCCGCTCCCACCGCTGGCCGCCGGCACCGCTCCCCCGCGCGCTGCTCCGGCCTTGCGCTCCGCACCGGGCTTTGCGCGCCCGGACGCCGGTGCCCTTACGCGCTCCGGCGGTGTTTACGCGCTCAGCCGTCGGTTTTCGGCGTCGAAACCGACGGCTGAGCGCGTAAAGACCGCTGGAGCAAGCCAAGTGCCGACGCCGCAGGAACGCGCAGGCCGACGAAACGCAGACGCCGCCGGAACGCACGCCGCCGAGGGGCGCCGCCCGGGAACGGGCGGCGCCCCTCGGCGCAGTGGTGCGAGGCGTCAGCCGACGGCCTCCATGACCTCGTCGCTGACGTCGAAGTTGGCGTAGACGTTCTGCACGTCGTCGCTGTCCTCGAGCGCGTCGATGAGCCGGAAGATCTTGCGCGCCCCGTCCTCGTCCAGCGGGACGGCGACGCTCGGCACGAAGCTGACGTCGGCGGAGTCGTAGTCGATGCCCGGCGTCCTGCAGCGCCTTGCGGACGGCCACCACGTCGGCAGGCTCGCTGATGACCTCGAAGGTGTCGCCGAGGTCGCTGACCTCCTCGGCGCCGGCCTCGAGCACGGCCAGCAGGACGTCGTCCTCGGTGAGCTCGCCGGTCCTGGGGACGACCACGACGCCCTTGCGCGAGAAGAGGTAGGAGACGCTGCCGGGGTCGGCGAGGGTGCCGCCGTTGCGGGTCAGCGCCGTGCGGACCTCGGCCGCCGCGCGGTTGCGGTTGTCCGTGAGGCACTCGATGAGCACCGCGACCCCGTTCGGGCCGTACCCCTCGTACAAGATCGTCTGGTACTCGGCCGCCCCGGCCTCGGCGCCCGAGCCGCGCTTGACGGCGCGGTCGATGTTGTCGTTGGGGACCGAACTCTTCTTCGCCTTCTGGATGGCGTCGTACAGCGTCGGGTTGCCGGCAGGATCGCCGCCGCCGGTGCGGGCGGCCACCTCGATGTTCTTGATCAGCTTGGCGAACATCTTGCCGCGCTTGGCGTCGACGACGGCCTTCTTGTGCTTCGTCGTGGCCCATTTGGAGTGGCCGGACATCGCGTTGCCTCCAGGTACTTCAGGTGCTTCAGGCGAGAACTCAGCTGGCGCCGCGGACCATCTCGACGAAGAGCCGGTGCACGCGGATATCCCCGGTGATCTCGGGGTGGAACGACGTCGCGAGCAGGTTGCCCTGCCGCACCGCCACGATCCTACCCGCGGCCGGTCCGGCCTCGACCTTGGCGAGGACGTCCACCTGCGGCGCGACCTCCTCGACCCACGGCGCCCGGATGAACACCGCCCGCACGGGCTCGCCGTCGACGCCCTCGAAGGGCAGGTCCTCCTCGAAGCTCTCGACCTGGCGCCCGAAGGCGTTCCGGCGCACGGTCATGTCGATGCCGCCGAAGGTCTGCTGCCCGGGGACGGCGTCCACGACGCGGTCGGCGAGCAGGATCATCCCGGCGCACGAGCCGTAGGCCGGCATGCCCTGCTTGATCCGGTCGAGGATCGGTTCCCGCAGGTCGAAGGCGCGCGCGAGCTTGTCGATCGTCGTCGACTCGCCCCCGGGGATCACGAGGGCGTCGACCTCGGCCAGCTCCGTCGGCCGCCGCACCGGGCGGCCGACGACGTCGCACTCGGCGAGCGCAGCGAGGTGCTCGCGCACGTCGCCCTGCAGGGCGAGCACGCCGACGACGGGGTCCGCATGTCCGGGGGTCACGTCGTACCAAACTAGTCGCCGGGCGTTCTGCTTCCGCCGCCGCCCGGGTCAGGCGCCCGGTCGGACCAGCGCGACGAGGTCGTCCCGGGCCCGGCCCGAGCCCGGGTGCCAGGCCGCGGCGAGCGCCTCGACGCCGTCGACGAGCCGCGGGCCCGGCCGGGTGACGACGTCCCCGGCGGCGACGGCCCACACCGCCGCGCCCGCCGGGCAGGCGGGGCAGGACGTCGAGGGCCTGGGCCCGTGCCTCGTCGAGCCCGACGCCGCACGGCGCGACGAGGACGCCGTCGACGTCGGCGGCCGCCGACCTGCTCCCAGGTGGTCGTCGTGGATCGGCCGCCCCGGTCGGCGAGCACCGGCTCCGCGCCGGCGGCGTCGACGACGTCCGGCACCCAGTGACCGGCGACGAACGGCGGGTCGGTCCACTCCAGCACGAGCACCCGGGGTCGCGGCCTCCCGCGGACGGCGGCGGAGACGGCGTCCAGCCGCCGGCGCAGGCCGGCGTGGAGGCGCTGCCCGGCGTCCGGGACGCCGCAGGCGGCGGCGACGGCTGTCGCGCCGGCGAGGACGTCGTCGAGCGTGTGCGGGTCGAGCGTCACGACCCGGGCGGGCTCCCCGAGCAGGGCGACGGCGTCCCGCGCGGCCTCGGCGGGCAGCGCGCACACGGCGCAGAGGTCCTGGGTGAGCACGACGTCCGGGCCGAGCGCGCGGACGGTCCCGGCGTCCAGCGTGTAGAGCGGCTGCCCGGCGGCGAGACGCGCGCGGACCAGGGCGTCGATCTCACCGGGCGGCAACGGGGTGCCGTCGGCGGTGCGGGTCGGCAGGCCGTCGACCACGACGGCACGGCCCTCGCGGACGCCGGCCGGCGCGTCGCACTCGAAGGTGACGCCGACGAGCCGGTCCTCCAGGCCGAGCGCGCACACCCATTCCGTCGCGGACGGCAGCAACGACACGATCCCGGTCACGGGGCGAGCTTAGGTGCGGCCTACCGTCCTGGTGGTGACCGCGACGACCGCGCAGACCCTGGCCCGCCGGGCCGCCGCCCTGGACGACGCCTCCCCGGTCCGCGGCGCACGCGACCTGTTCGATCTGCCTCCAGGGCTGGTCTACCTCGACGGGAACAGCCTCGGCGCGCCCCCGACCGCGGTCCGCGCCGCCCTGGCCGACGCCGTCGAGCAGCAGTGGGGCCGGCACCTCGTCCGGGCCTGGAACGACGACGGCTGGTGGGAGCTGCCGATGCGCGTCGGGGATCGGATCGGGGCGATCCTGGGCGCCGCGCCCGGGGACGACGGTCGCCGGGGACTCCACCTCGATCAACCTCTACAAGGCCTACCTCGCCGCCGTCGCGCTCCGGCCGGGCCGCCGGGTCGTCGTCACCGATCCCGGCTCCTTCCCCACCGATCTGCACGTCCTCGGCGCCGCCGCCGAGGTCGCGGGGCTCGAGGTCGTGACGGCGCGGCCCGCCGACGTCCCCGGCGTCCTCGCCGCACGCTCCTCGGAGGTCGCCCTGGTGGCGCTCTCCCACCTGGACTACCGGACCGGCGAGCTGCACGACCTGCCGGCGCTGACCGCAGCGGCGCACGAGTCCGGCGCGCTCGCCCTCTGGGACCTCTGCCACACCGCGGGCGTCGTGCCGGTCGACCTCGACCGCCACGGCGTCGACCTCGCCGTGGGGTGCGGCTACAAGTACCTGGGCGGCGGTCCGGGAGCGCCGGCCTACCTCTACGCGGCCGCCCGTCACCATGACCGCCTGCGCAACCCCCTGCCCGGCTGGAACGGCCACGCGGAGCCCTTCGCCATGGACAGCGCCTACCGCCCGGCACCGGGCATCGCGCGGATGCGCACGGGAACGCCACCCGTCCTCGCGATGCTCGCCCTCGAGGCCGCGCTGACCGTGTACGACCACGTCGTCGTCGAGGCCGCCCGCGCCGCCTCGCTGACGGTGACCGGCCTGTTCGCCGGCGTCGTCGACACGCTGGTCCCCGAGGTCGAGGTGGTCACACCGCGCACCGACGACCGCCGCGCGGCGCAGGTCGCGCTGCGCCACCCCGAGGCGTACGGCATCGTCCGGGCGCTGGCCGCGCGCGGCGTGGTCGGCGACTTCCGCGCTCCGGACGTCGCCCGGTTCGGCTTCGCCCCGCTCTACGTGACGCACGCGGACGCCGTCACCGCCGTGCTCGCGCTGAGGGCGGTGCTGGACGCCGGCGAGCACCTCTCCCCCGCCTTCCGGAACCGGAGTCCCGTGACCTAGTGACGCGCAGCCTCGGACGGCGTACTTTCGGTCATCCATCCCATTTGGGGCGAATCGCCGCACCCTGTCCCGAGGACGTGATGCCAGGTGCGTACATCCCACTTCCGGCTGTCCCGACTACCCCTCGTCGCCGCGGGAACCCTCGCGCTGAGCCTGCCCGTGCTGCCCGCCGTGCCGGCGGCGAGCGCGGCCACCCCCGGCGGGGCCGCGACCGTGACCACGAGTCGCTCGGTGTACCTGACGAACGGCGGCAACGTAGCCGTCGGCGTCGTGCTGCACACGCCGTCGCACGCCGCGCTCGCGAAGCCGTTCACGGTCACGTGGTCGACGGGCCGCGGCTCGGCCGTCGCGGGCCGCGACTACCGGCCGCGCAGCGGCACGATCACCTTCGCGGCGGGCGCCCGTGACGGCACGAGCCGCCGCGTCGTCGTCCCGACGCTGCGCCGCAGCACGCCGTCGGAGGCACGGACCGTGCCGGTGCAGGTGTCGACCGGGGCCAGGGTCGCCGCCCGCACCACCGTCGTCGTCAACGCGCACGGCCTGCCCTACCAGAACCGGAAGCTGCCGATCGCGACGCGTGTCAAGGACCTGGTGCGGCGGATGACGTTGCCCGAGAAGGTCGGCCAGATGACCCAGGCCGAGCGGGCCGGCGTGAACGCCGACCAGACCCAGATCACGAGCCTGCTCCTCGGCTCACTGCTCTCCGGCGGCGGATCGACGCCGACGCCGAACACGCCCACCGCCTGGGCCGACATGGTCGACAGCTACCAGCGGCACGCGCTCGCCACCCGCCTGCAGATCCCGCTCATCTACGGCGTCGACTCCGTGCACGGCCACAACAACCTCGTCGGCGCGACGATCTTCCCGCACAACATCGGCATGGGTGCCACCCGCGACCCGGCCCTCGTGCGCGACGAGGAGCACATCACCGCGATCGAGACCCGGGCCACCGGCCCGCAGTGGGTCTTCGCGCCGTGCCTCTGCGTCGCCCGTGACGACCGGTGGGGCCGCACGTACGAGAGCTACGGCGAGGACCCGGCGCTCGTCTCCCGGATGGAGACCGGCATCGACGGCTTCCAGGGGACGAAGGCGAGTGACCTGGCCAAGCCCGATCGCGTGCTCGCCACCGCCAAGCACTTCGCGGGCGACGGCGACACCGAGTACGGCACCTCGACGAACCCCGCGGGGTACACGCTGGACCAGGGCATCGTCATCACCGACTGGTCGCAGTTCGCGAAGATCGACCTCGCGCCGTACGTGCCGGCGGTCAAGGTGCACAAGGTCGGGAGCATCATGCCGTCCTACTCCAGCGTCGACTGGACCTCGGACGGGCTCGGCAATCCGATCAGGATGAGCGCGAACAAGCAGCTGATGACCGGCTGGCTGAAGCAGAAGATCGGCTTCAAGGGCTTCCTCATCAGCGACTACGACGCGATCCTGCAGCTCCCCGGCGACTTCGCGACGCAGGTCCGGACGTCGGTCAACGCCGGCATGGACATGTTCATGCAGCCGAACGACTACCTGAAGTTCGAGAACACGCTCATCAACGAGGTCCGTTCCGGCCGCGTGCCGACGGCGCGGATCAACGACGCCGTCACCCGGATCCTGACGAAGAAGTTCCAGCTCGGGCTCTTCGAGCACCCCTTCACGAACCGGACGAACATCCCGACCATCGGGTCGCCGGCGCACCGCGCCGTGGCCCGTCGGGCCGCCGCGGAGTCCCAGGTGCTGCTGAAGAACGCGGGCGGCGTCCTGCCGCTCAAGGGCACCGAGCACGTCTACGTCGCCGGCAGCAACGCCGACGACCTGGGCAACCAGGCCGGCGGCTGGACCGTCACGTGGCAGGGCCAGTCCGGCAACACGGCCTTCCCGGGGACGACGATCCTGCAGGGCATCCGGCAGGCGGACCCGAACGTGACCTACAGCAAGGACGCCTCGGCGTCCACGACGGGCAGTGACGTCGGGATCGTCGTCGTGGGCGAGACGCCGTACGCCGAGGGCTTCGGCGACGTCGGCGGCCCATCGTGGAGCGACAACGGCGTGACGCGGCCGGCGAAGAGCATGAACCTCTCCGCCGCAGATCAGGCAGCGGTCACCAAGGTGTGCTCGGCGATCGCGAAGTGCGTGGTGCTCGTGGTCTCCGGCCGGCCCCAGGTCGTGACCGGTCTGTTGCCGAAGATCGACGCGCTCGTCGCGTCGTGGCTGCCGGGCAGCGAGGGCGAGGGCGTCGCGGACGTCCTGTTCGGGCACCGCGGCTTCACCGGGAAGCTGCCCGTCTCGTGGCCCCGGGACCAGTTCCAGGAGCCGATCAACGTCGGCGACCGGAACTACCACCCGCTGTTCCCGTTCGGCTACGGCCTGACCACCCGCGCCCGGTCGTAACCGTCCCGGGCGCGACCTCCGTCGCCTGGCTCTCGTCAGGCACGGAGGTCGCGTCCGGCGCGGCCCGCGCGCACCACCACGGCAAGCGCGGCCGCCGCGACCACGAGGGCGACCGGGACGACGCCCAGCGCGGCCTTGAGCGAGGTGGCGTCCGCCAGCGCGCCGACCGCGAGCGGCGCGAGCAGCACCGCGAACGACGTGATGGCCACCGCCCGGCCGCTGGCGAGCACCGCCCGCCCCGGGGCGAGCGCCACCGTCACGGAGATGGCCATCGGGAACAGGTTGCCGAGCCCGATCCCCGCCAGCACCAGGCCGGCCAGCGCCTGCGCCGGTGCGGTGGACGGCCACAGCACGACGAACCCGGCGGCCGCCAGGGCCAGCGAGAAGGCCAGCAGCACCTCCGGCCGGTACCGGCGCGCCAGACGGCTGCTCAGCAGCCGACCGGCGAGCACCCCGACGAAGTAGCCGGCCATGAGCGCCACGGCGCCGTCGGCCGACACCCCGGCGGCGCCCTGGACGAAAGTCGCCCCCCAGGCCGTGACGCACCACTCCGCCGCGGTCGTGCAGACGAGCATCGCGCCGGCGATCCAGAAGACGCCGGGCAACCGCCCCTGAGCCACCTGGGAGCGCGGTGGCGCGTCGATCGCGAGCCGCCGGTTGCGCCACCACACGAGCGCCGGAACCGGCAGCGAGAGCAGGAGCGCGACCCGCCACCCCGCATGCAGGGCGGCCGTCGCCGAGAGCAGGCCGATGAGCACGAGGTAGGCGACGCTCGCCGCCACGTTGGCCTCCGCCAGCGCGACCGTGCGTCGCTCGCCGTGATGGTCGGCGAGGGCCGCCTGGGTGGTGGTGAGCACCAGGCCGCCACCGATCCCCATGACGAGCACCGCGGCCACCGTCACCTCGGGCGCGCGCCCGAGCGTCAGGGCGACCGCCCCGGTCGCCATCAGCGCCGCCGAGGACCAGAGCGACCTGCGGCGTCCGAGAGCGCGCTCGAGGCGCGCGGAGACCACACCCGCGAGCATGCTTCCGGCGGCGAAGGCCGCGACGTGCAGCCCGCCGACGGAGTAGCTGAGGGCGAGTTCGTCGCGCAGGTGCGGGATGACCAGACCCGGCGCGGCCTGCAGGTAGGCGAACCAGGCCAGGACGAGATACAGGGTCCAGGTGAGCCGATCACGACGAAAGGCCGCGGATCTCTCGACGGGGCGCTCTGGGGACGCTTCCGGCGACGATGAACGGGGGGCGGTGAGCCTCATGTGTGTAACGGTACACACCGTCGCTAGACTGGCGACATGACCTCGCCCCCCGGGCCCAGGCGGGTGACCCTGGCGCAGGTCGCGGATCTCGCCGGCGTCTCGGTGATGACCGCGTCGTACACCTACAACCGCCCCGACCGGGTGTCGGAGGGGTCCCGGGCCCGGGTGCTGTCCGCCGCGGCGCAGCTCGGGTACGCGGGGCCCGACGCCAGCGCGCGGTCCCTGCGCCGCGGCAGCACCCTCACCCTCGGGGTGGTGCTCGGCGAGCACCTCGCCTACGCGTTCGACGATCCCGGCGCCGTGTCCTTCCTCGCCGGGGTAGCCGAGGTCTGCGCGGCCAGCGGCTACGGGATGAGCATCCTGCCGATCACGGGTGCCGCGGACGACGCCGCCCGCGTCACCGACGCGGCCGTCGACGGGTTCATCGTCTGGACCACCGCGGACGACGACCCCGTCGTCGAGGCGGTGCGGGCGACGCGACGACCAGCGGTCGTCCACGGCGGACCGGGGGTCCCCGGGCTGGGGTTGGTGAGCATCGACAACCGCGCGCGCGGCGCGCGCGGTGGGGGCCCTGGCGTTCGCGGGCGCCCGGCGCCCGGCGGTCCTGAGCCAGCCCCTCTCCCGGGATCGGATCAGCACGATCGGCCGCGGCTGGGAGGTGACCGACGTCCTGCTTCCCCGTCACCCGCGAGCGGCTGCTGGGCTTCCGGGACGCGGCGGAGGACGCGCGGATCCCCTGGCACGACGTGGTCGTCGCGGTCTGCGCGCGCAACGACGCGGCCGAGGCCGAACAGGTCGCCGCCGTTCTGCTGGCGGCGCCGGAGCCGCCCGACGCCGTCGCTGCCATGAGCGACCAGCAGGCGACCGGCGTGGTGCGGGCGGCCCGTGCCGCCGGACGGGTGATCCCCGACGACCTGGCGGTGACCGGGTGGGACGACCTGCCGGTCGCGACGGACCTCGGGCTCACGACGGTTCGTCAGTCGCTGCGCGACCAGGGCGCGGCGTGCGCGCGGGCCGCGCTGGGGCAGGGTCAGGAGTCCTGGTCCGCCCCGTGGTCGACGGTCCGGCGCGGCAGCACGCGCCCGTCGGCGCCGTCCGCACAGCGGACGGACGCCGGGCAGGCGGAACGGCGAGGGCCTACCAGCCGCGCTCGGCGAGGCGGTGCGGCTCCGGAAGCTCCTCGACGTTGATGCCGACCATGGCCTCGCCGAGGCCGCGGGACACCTTGGCGATCACGTCCGGGTCGTCGTAGAAGGTCGTCGCCTTGACGATCGCCTCGGCCCGCGCCGCCGGGTTGCCCGACTTGAAGATGCCGGAGCCGACGAAGACGCCGTCCGCGCCGAGCTGCATCATCATCGCGGCGTCGGCCGGCGTGGCGATCCCGCCGGCGGTGAAGAGCACGACCGGCAGCGCGCCGGCCACGGCGACCTCGCGCACCAGCTCGTACGGTGCCTGCAGCTCCTTCGCGGCGACGAACAGCTCGTCCTCGCTCATCGACGACAGGCGGCGGACCTCGCCGCGGATCTTGCGCATGTGCGTCGTGGCGTTGGAGACGTCGCCGGTGCCGGCCTCGCCCTTCGAGCGGATCATCGCGGCACCCTCGGCGAGCCGGCGGAGCGCCTCACCGAGGTTGGTCGCGCCGCAGACGAAGGGCACCGTGAACTGCCACTTGTCGATGTGGTGGGCGTAGTCGGCCGGGGTGAGCACCTCGGACTCGTCGATGTAGTCGACGCCGAGCGACTGCAGCACCTGCGCCTCGACGAAGTGGCCGATCCGCGCCTTCGCCATGACCGGGATCGAGACCGCCGCGATGATGCCCTCGATCATGTCGGGGTCGCTCATCCGGGCGACGCCGCCCTGCGCACGGATGTCCGCCGGTACGCGCTCGAGCGCCATGACGGCGACGGCGCCGGCGTCCTCGGCGATCTTCGCCTGCTCCGGCGTGACCACGTCCATGATCACCCCACCCTTGAGCATCTCGGCCATGCCGCGCTTGACGCGCGCGGTGCCGAGGACGGGCTCCTGGATCGGCGAGGTGTGGCTGGTGGGCAGGTCCTGCTCGGGCACGGCGAACTCCACGGAGAAAACGGGGGGACGACACCCCAAGTCTAGACCGTGAGCCCGGGGGGCACCGAGTCGTCGATCTCGACCATGGCAGGCATGGGGGCGTGTCCGGCCAGCCGGGTCCAGCGGACGACGGGCTTGCGCCGCATCCGGACGGCGGCGGTGACGGCATCGTTGTGGAACCGCCGGGCCAGCTGGACGCGGGTGCAGGCCTGCGCCAGCAGTTCCAGCGACTGCACGGCGAGAGGAGCCTCCTCGCGCAGCACGCCGACCTCGGCGGGGTCGCCGAACGCGACGTAGAGGGCGCGGGTGAGGTCGTTCTCGATCTCCTCCGCGGCCCCGCCGGCCTCGAGCCACTCGGTCTCCGACCGGGTCTCGCCCGCGGCCAGCGCCTCCGCCGCGGCATCGGCGACGAGCAGCCCGGTGGCGGGGTCCAGCAGCGGCGCCGACTCCACGGCGGCCGCCGCCCGCCGGGCCAGCTGCGCGTCGAGGGCCGCACGCAACGTCTCCACCCGGTGGTGGAGCCGGTCGAGCCTGCCCGCGGAGTACGAGAGGTACCAGCCGAGCACGAGCAGGACCGCCAGCGCGGTGAGCGCCCAGGTGACGACGTCGTACATCAGCTCCGCCAGCGCGCGAGCAGCCGGCGTGACCCGACGTCCTCGCCCACCCGGTCCGCGCCGAGCCGCACCGTCTCGTAGACGGCGAGCACCTGGGCGGCGACCCGGCTCCAGTCGTAGCGGCGCACGGCCTTCGACGCCACCGCGACCATCCGGGCGCGCTCGCCCGGGTCGTCCAGGAGCCCGACCAGCGAGGACGCGAGAGCCTGCGGATCACCGGTCGGGAAGAGCACGCCGAGCGACCCGTCGTCCAGCACCCGCCGGAACGCGCCGAGGTCGCTGGCGAGCACGGGCGCGCCTGCGCTCATCGCCTCCACGAGCACGATCCCGAAGCTCTCGCCGCCGGTGTGCGGGGCGACGTAGACGTCCACCGAGCGGAGCAGCGCCGCCTTGTCGGCATCCCCGAGCGGCCCGAGCAGCTCCACCGCCGCCCGCTGCTCCGCGGTGAGTCCCTCGAGCGCCTCGTCCCCGTCGCCGCGGCCGAGCACCAGGAACCGCGTCCCGGGCCGCTGGGCCAGCACGGCCGGGACGGCGGCGGCGAGCACCGGCAGCCCCTTGCGCGACTCGTCGATCCGCCCGACGAACGCAACCGTGGGCCGCTCGGGCGTCCCCTGCCACTGCGGCCGCACCGACGCCGTCCCGAACCGGTCGACGTAGACACCGTTGGGGATCACCACGGCGTCCCCACCGATGTGCTCCACGACGGTGCGCCGGGCGTCCTCGGAGACCGCGATCCGGGCGGCGATCTTCTCCAGGCTCGGCCGGAGCACCGGATACGCAGCCTGCATCACCCGGGAGCGCAGGTTCGCCGTGTGGAACGTCGCCACGATCGGGCCGGTGGCCGCCCAGAGCGCGAGCATCGACAGCGACGGCGACACCGGCTCGTGGATGTGCAGCACGTCGAAGTCGCCGTCGGCGAGCCAGCGCCGCACCCGCGTGCGGCTCACCGGCCCGAACGCCAGCCGCGCCACCGACCCGTTGTACTTTACCGGCACGGCGCGGCCCGCCGCCTCGACGTACCACGGCAGCGGGGTGTCGTCGTCCGCGGGCGCGAGCACGCTGACGGAGTGACCCCGGCCGATGAGGTGCTCGGCCAGGTCACGGACGTGGAACTGCACCCCGCCCGGCACGTCGAACGAGTAGGGGCACACGATCCCGATGCGCATGCCCGGCGGTCACCAGGCCAGTTCGGGCGAGGGCACCGGCACCAGGTCGGCCACGAACACGCGCTGGAGCATGTGCCAGTCCTGCGGGTGCGTCCGGATCCCGTCCGCGATGGCGTCCGCGCACGCCTGCGTCATGGCCGCGATCTGCTCCGAGCGCTCGCCGGCCGGCGGCACGACCTCGCGGTGGAAGCGGCAGACGACCCCCCAGCGGGCGGGCGAGCCCGGCGGGAGCCGCTCGTAGAAGATCGAGACCGGGTAGAGGGCGGCGCCGGTGACGAGCGCGAGCGACGCGGGCCCGGCGGCCATCCGGGCGGTCTCGCCGAACAGGGTCACCGGGACGCCGGTGGCCGTGAGGTCCCGGTCGGCCAGCAGGGGCACGAACCCGCCCTTGCGCAGCCGGCGGACCAGGACGCCGAACACGTCGCCGGAGCCGGTGAGCGGCAGGATCTCCATCCCGAGGCGCTGCCGGAAGTGCAGGAACCGCTGGAAGAGCTCCTCCGGCTGCAGCCGCTCCGCCACCGTGGTCACCGGGGCGAGGGCGAGGGTCGACCAGGCCCCCGCGTGGTCCCAGTTGCCGCTGTGCCCGAGCGCGACGACGACGCCGCGGCCCTCCGCCAGCGCTGCGCGGACGGGCTCGTCGTTCTCCAGCCGGCAGGTGGTGAGGATGCGCTCCGGCGTCCAGTCCGGCAGCCGGAAGGCGTCGCACCAGTACCGCATGTACGAGTGCATCCCCTTGCGGGTCAGCGACTTGAGCCTGAACGGCGACGCGTCCGGCACCACCCGGGCGAGGTTCGCCTCGAGCTGCCGGACGCCGCGGCCCTGGCGCAGCCAGGCGACCTGGGCGACGAGGGAGAAGAGCAGGTAGGCGGGCCGCTCCGGCAGCGCGCGGACGAACCGCCACCCGAGGGTGAACAGCCAGAGCGAGAACCGGTCACGCACGAGCGCCCTCCTGCGGGTCGAGTGTTGCGAAGGCCTGGCGCCGGACGACGAGGATCCGCTGGACGACGGTCACGAGGCTCGCGACGGCCAGCAGCGCCAGCACGACGAGCAGGACCACCGGCGGCAGGCCGAGCCCGACGAGGCCGGTGGTGAGCAGGACGGCGACGAGCCGGTCGGCGCGCTCGGCGACCCCGACCGCGGCCGTCATACCGAGACCCTCGGCCCGGGCGCGGGCGTACGAGACGATCTGCCCCAGCACCAGGCACGCGAGCGCCAGCGCGACGAACGCCGTCGCCCAGCGCTCCCGCGGGTGGATCGCGTAGTAGAGGACGAGCCCGCTGAAGACCGCGGCGTCCCCGAAGCGATCCAGGGTGGAGTCGAGGAACGCCCCCCACGTCGACGACCGCCCCTGCAAGCGGGCCATGATCCCGTCGACCGTGTCGGAGAACACGAAGAGCGTGATCACGACGGTGCCCCAGAAGAACTCGCCGCGCGGGTAGAACGCGAGCGCGCCGACGGCCACGCCGAGCGTGCCGACGAGCGTCACGGCGTCCGGGCTGATGCCGAGGGCGAGCAGCGCTCGGGCCGTCGGCGTCAGGAGCCGGGTGAACAACGCTCGGGCGAACCGGTTGAGCATGACGTCCGCAGGTGGGCAGGGGCCCCGCACGGCGCGGCGGGCACGGCCCCCGCCGGCCGGAGATCCTCCGGCGACGAGAGCATGCGCACTCTATCGAGCCCCGGGGGGACCAGGACCACGGTCAGCCCTTGCCCTGTGCCGCCGCGAGGGTGGAAGTTAAGGGCGGAGCGAACCGGTGGGGACGAGGAGGTCTCATGGCGGGGAACGCGAAGTCACGGGTCGAGCCGGGTTCGGTGGCGCAGGTCCCGCCCGATCGGATCCGGAACGTCGTCCTCGTCGGGCACGCCGCGAGCGGCAAGACCACGCTCGTCGAATCGCTCCTGGTCTGCTGCGGCCAGATCAGCCGGCTCGGCCGGGTGGAGGACGGGTCGACGGTCTGCGACCACGAGGACGTCGAGCGCCGGATGGGCCGCTCGGTGTCGCTGTCGGTGGCCTCGGTGCTCCACGAGGGGGTGAAGGTCAACTTCGTCGACACGCCGGGACACCCCGACTTCGTCGGGGAGGTGCGGGCGGGGCTGAGGGCGGCGGATGCCGCCCTCTTCGTCGTCTCGGCCGTGGACGGCGTGGACGGCATGACCCGGATGCTCTGGGAGGAGTGCGCCGCGGTCGGGATGCCGCGCGCGGTCGTCGTCACCCACCTCGACCAGCAGCGCGCCGACTTCGACGAGGCGCTCGCGATCTGCCAGCGCGTGTTCGGCGAGGGCGTGCAGCCGCTCTACCTGCCCCTGCTCGACGACGCCGAGGCACCGGCCGGGCTCATCGGCCTGCTGTCGCAGAAGGTCTTCGACCTCTCCGGCGGCACCCGGGTCGAGCGGGACGCCGAGCCCGAGCACCTCCAGCTCATCGAGGGCGCCCGGACGACGCTGATCGAGGGGATCATCCAGGAGTCCGAGGACGACAGCCTGCTCGACCGCTGGCTCGCGGGCGAGGAGGTCACCTTCGACACCCTGGTCACCGACCTCGAGATGGCCGTCGCGCGCGGCGCCTTCCACCCCGTCGTCCCGGCCAACCCGCTCACGGGGCTGGGCGCCGCGGAGATCCTCGAGGTCGTCGTCCGCGGCTTCCCGTCGCCGATGGAGCACCCGGCCCCGATCGTCACGACCCCGGACGGCGACCCGCGCGAGTCGATCGTCACGGACGTCGCCGCCCCGCTGGTCGCCGAGGTGGTCAAGACGACCACGGACCCCTACGTCGGCCGGGTCAGCCTGGTCCGGATCTTCTCCGGCACCCTGGCGCCGGACGCGACCGTGCACGTCTCCGGCCACTTCGCGCAGTTCTCGGGGGACGAGCGCGGCCACGAGGACCACGACGTCGACGAGCGCGTCGGTGCCGTCTCCGCGATCTTCGGGTCGACGCTGACGCCGGTGGAGAAGGGCTCGGCCGGCGACATCGTCGCCGTCGCACGGCTCACCCGCGCGGAGACCGGCGACACGCTCTCCGACCCGTCGGCCCCGGCGCTCATGGAGCCCTGGGTGATGCCGGAACCGTTGCTGCCGACCGCGCTCACGGCCAAGACCAGCGCCGACGAGGACAAGCTCTCCCAGGCCCTGGCCCGGCTCTCGGCGGAGGACCCGACGCTGCGGATCGAGATCAACCGCGACACCCACCAGATCGTCGTGTGGTCGATGGGCGAGGCCCACCTCGAGGTGCTGCTCGACCGGCTCAAGGGCCGGCACGGCGTCGAGGTGACGACCGGTCCCGTGCGGGTCGCGCTGCGGGAGACGCTGCAGAAGCCGGGCGCCGGCCACGGGCGGCACGTCAAGCAGTCCGGCGGCCACGGCCAGTACGCCGTCGCGGACATCGAGGTGGAACCGCTGCCCGAGGGCGGCGGGTTCGAGTTCGTCGACAAGGTCGTCGGAGGCGCGGTCCCCCGCCAGTTCATCCCCAGCGTCGAGAAGGGCGTGCGGGCGCAGATGGCCAAGGGCGTCGCCGCGGGGTATCCGATGGTCGACATCCGGGTGAAGCTCGTCGGCGGCAAGGCGCACAGCGTCGACTCCTCGGACGCGGCCTTCCAGATGGCGGGTTCGCTGGCGCTGAAGGAGGCCGCGGCCGCCGCCGGCATCGCCATGCTCGAGCCGATCGACGAGGTGCAGGTCGTCGTCGACGACGAGTACGTCGGCGCCGTCATGGGCGACCTCTCGGGACGCCGGGGGCGGGTGACGGGCACGACGTCCGTCGGCAACGGGCGCACCGAGGTCTCTGCGGAGGTGCCGGCCGTCGAGCTCACGCGCTACGCCGTCGACCTGCGGAGCCTCGCGCACGGCACCGGCGCGTTCACGCGCAAGTACGTGAGGCACGCGGCGATGCCGCAGCACCAGGTGGAGAAGCTGCTGGCGGAGGGCTCCTCGTAGCCGTTCCTGCCGGTCGTCAGGTCGTGGGCCAGGCCTCCGCGAGCCGGCGGCGGGTGTCGCCGAGGAGCTCCGGGAGGGCCTTCGTCCGGCCGATGATCGGCAGGAAGTTCGCGTCGCCGCCCCAGCGCGGCACGACGTGCTGGTGCAGGTGCGCCGCGATGCCCGCACCTCCGGCGGTGCCCTGGTTCATGCCGATGTTGAAGCCCTGGCAGCCGGAGACCTCCACCAGCACCCGCATGGCGGTCTGGGTCAGGGTCGAGAACTCGACCGTCTCCTCGGGCGACAGGTCCGTGTAGAGCGAGGCGTGCCGGTACGGGCAGACCATGACGTGGCCGGTGTTGTACGGGTACAGGTTGAGCACCACGTAGGCCAGGCGGCCGCGCGCCACCACGAGCGCGTCCTCGTCGCTCTCGTGCGGCGCCCGGCAGAACGGGCACTGCGGGCCCGCGTCGTCGTCGGCCGGCTTGTCCTCGCCCTGGATGTAGGCCATGCGATACGGCGTCCAGAGCCGGTCGAACCCGTCCTTCGCCCCCGCCAGGTGCCAGGACGGCACGATCGTCGGCTCGGCCTCCTCGCCCGCACTCGTCACCCGCCGATCGTAGGCAACGTTCCCCGGGCGCCGGCGTCCGCCTCCGTCAGGGCGCCCGACGGTCCGCCCCGACGAGGCCGTCGAGCATGCGTGCCAGCAGATGCTCGAACCGCTGCCCCGGGTCCGCCCCCGGCCCGTCGGGGATCGCCCCGGTGAAGGCCGCTGCCACGTGCGGGTACCGCCCCGTCGCGAGGAGCTCGAGCAGTCGGCGCTGCTGCTCGGAGGCCGCCTCCGGGGAGGTGGAGGAGGCCGCGTCCACCAGTTCGCTCCGGACCACGTTGACGACGAACCCCGTGAGCAGGGCGAACGTCTCCAGCCGGGTGGCGGGCGGCTGACCGGTCGGTTCGAGGGCGGCGGCGGCGAACTCGAGGGCCGTGAGCGCGTTCGGCCCCAGCGGCTGGCGGTGTGAGAGGGCCTCGAGCAACCAGGGATGCCGGTGCAGCAGCGCGCGCTGCTCCCGGGCGAGGACCGTGAGGTCGGCACGCCAGTCCCCCGACGGCGCCGGCAGCCGCTGCTCGCCGGAGACGTGCTCGACCATGGCGGCGACGAGTGCGTGCTTGTCGGGCACGTACCTGTACAGGCTCATGGCACCGGCCCCGAGCCGTCCCGCGACCGTCCGCATGCTCACGGCGCCGAGGCCGTCCGTCGTCAGCCACGGAGACCGCCGCGCCGACCACCTCGTCCCGCGTGCGCCCGGGAGGTCGTCCCCGTCGCGCCGCACCGTCCTGCGGATCCATGCCCTCCCTCTCCCTCCTTCCTCGACGCCCGAGCGCCATTGTCGTACACTGTACGCAAATTCTGAGGAGGCCCCGCCATGACCACGACCGCCCCGACGACCTCGACGGGACGCTACGACCCCCTGCCGCTGTGGTCACGCCTGCTCGCGGCGACTCGGCCGGTCGACCATGCCGCCACCCCGCTGCCGGGCGGGTGTCGAGCGGAACCTCGACATCCCCGCCGGGCGACGTCTCTCTCGCCGCCGACCACTTCGCCCCGCTCGGCACCGAGCCGTGCCCCACGCTGCTCGTCCGCTCCCCCTACGGTCGCGGCTTCCCCTGGTCGCAGTTCCTGGGGGCGAACCTCGTGCGTCAGGGCTTCCACGTGCTGATCGTCGCCACGCGCGGGACCGGAGGCTCCGGCGGCGACTTCCGCCCGTTCCGGGACGACGTCCGTGACGCCCCCGCCGTCCTCTCCTGGCTGCGCGAGCAGCCGTGGTTCGACGGCCGCCTGGCCACGATCGGGCCGAGCTATCTCGGGTACACCCAGCTCGCCCTCGCCACCGATCCGCCGCCCGAGCTGCGCGCCATGGTCCTGCTCGCACCGGCCGCGCACGCGGGGGCGGGGGCCTGGGACCACGGCGTGTTCCGCCTCCAGCACGCGCTCGTCGTCGCGGCCGGCATCGACACCTACCACCGCGGCTTCGCCGCCTTCGTCCGCGGCAGCGTCCGGATGGCGCGGCGCCTGGACCGCGTCGCCCGCTCGCAGCCCCTTCTCGAGAGCTACCTGGCAGGGACCGGCGGCCGTCGGGTCCCGCTCTTCGAGGACATGCTCACGCACAGCCCGGACGACGACGTCTGGGCGGGCACCGATCTGCGCGAGGCGATCACGAACGCCGGCCCGGCGACGCTGCTCGTCGGCGGCTGGTGGGACCTCCTGCTCGACCAGACCCTCGACCTGTTCACGCGGGCGGAGGCCGCCGGACGTCGGCCGCGCATGCTCCTCGGGCCGTGGACGCACACGTCGATGGTCGACCGCGCGGGCTGGCCCGTCGTCCTCCCGGCCGCGCTCGCCTTCCTCCGCGAGCACCTGGGCGTCGAAGCGCCCGGTCCGGACCCCGCAGCGCCGTCCGCCGCGCGACCGGTGCTGGTGCACGTCGGAGGCCGGGACGAGCAGGCCTGGCGCGACCTGCCGTCATGGCCGCCGCCGGCGCACGAACAGCTCTGGCAGCTCGCTCCCGACGGCGTCCTCGCGCCGTCCGATGCGGCGGTCCCTGCGGGCGCGCCCTCCGTCGTCCGCTACGACCCGGCCGACCCTCCGCCGTCCATCGGCGGTGAGCTGCCCGCTCGCGGTGGCCCCGTCGACAACGCCTCGCTCGAGGCGCGCGAGGACGTCCTCGTCCTGACCTCGGCACCGCTGGAGGACCCGCTCGAGATCGCCGGCACGGTGACGGCGCGCCTCGACCTGCGGATCCTCGGTGCGGGCGCGCACGTGTTCGTCCGGCTCTGCGACGTGGACGCCGGTGGGAGGTCGGTGAACGTCTGCGACGGCATCGTCGCCGTGCCGCCCGGCGACGCCGCCTACTCCGCCGACGGCGGGCAGGTGACGGTCGCGCTCGCGGCGACCGCGCACCGCTTCGCCGCCGGGCACCGCCTCCGGCTCCAGGTGAGCGGCGGCGCCTTCCCCCGGTACGCGCGCAGCACCGGCACCTGGGAGCCCGTGGCGACGGCCGTCCAGCTGCGACCGGTGACGATCGAACTACGCCACGGGCCTGGGTCCGTGGTCGCAGTCCCGGCGGTCGACGAGCTCGTGCCGTGACCGCCGGGACTGCTGGCGCGAGCCCCCCGCGCCGCGCGACCTGACGTATCGGCCGTGATCACCGGCAGCAGCGCGGAGGGACTCAGACCTGGGCGCGGCTCCGGACGGCGTCGACGATCCGGGCGACCGCGTCGTCCACGGGGACGCCGTTGTCCTGGGAGCCGTCGCGGAAGCGGAACGACACCGCGCCGTGCGAGACGTCCTCCTCGCCCGCGATGAGGACGAAGGGGATCTTCTGCTTGCTGCGCGTTGCGGATCTTCTTCTGCATCCGGTCGTCCGAGGTGTCGACCTCGACCCGGATGCCCTCCGCGCGCAGCCGCTCGGCGACGCCCTGCAGGTAGTCCGCGTACGCGTCCGCGACCGGGATGCCGACGACCTGCACCGGCGCGAGCCAGGGCGGGAAGGCGCCGGCGTAGTGCTCGAGCAGGACGGCGAAGAACCGCTCGATCGACCCGAAGAGCGCGCGGTGGATCATCACCGGCCGCTGCCGCGAGCCGTCCGCCGCCGTGTACTCCAGCTCGAACCGCTCCGGCAGGTTGAAGTCGAGCTGGATCGTCGACATCTGCCAGGTCCGGCCGATCGCGTCGCGGGCCTGAACCGAGATCTTGGGCCCGTAGAAGGCGGCACCACCCGGGTCGGGCACGAGCTCGAGCCCGGACTCGGCGGCGACCTCCGCGAGGGTGGCCGTCGCCTCCTCCCACGCCTCGTCGGAGCCGACGAACTTCACCGGGTCCTTCGTCGACAGCTCGAGGTAGAAGTCGTCGAGGCCGTAGTCACGCAGCAGGTCGAGCACGAAGGTCAGCAGCGAGCGCAGCTCGTCGCGCATCTGCTCGCGGGTGCAGTAGATGTGCGCGTCGTCCTGGGTGAAGCCGCGGGCCCTCGTGAGGCCGTGCACGACGCCGGACTTCTCGTACCGGTACACCGTCCCGAACTCGAACAGCCGCAGCGGCAGCTCGCGGTACGAGCGCCCCCGGGCGTCGAAGATCAGGTTGTGCATGGGGCAGTTCATCGGCTTGAGGTAGTAGTCCTGCCCCTGCCGGCGGATCGTGCCGTCCGGGTTCCGCTCCTCGTCGAGCTGCATCGGCGGGTACATGCCCTCGGCGTACCAGTCGAGGTGCCCGGAGATCTCGAACAGCTGCGCCTTCGTGATGTGCGGGCTGTTGACGAAGGAGTAGCCGGCCTCCTCGTGGCGGCGGCGCGAGTAGTCCTCCATGACCCGCCGGACGACGCCGCCCTTGGGGTGGAAGACCGCCAGGCCGGAGCCGATCTGGTCGGGGAAGGAGAAGAGGTCGAGCTCGGTGCCGAGCCGTCGGTGGTCGCGGCGCTCGGCCTCGGCGAGCCGGTCGAGGTAGGCCTTGAGCTCGTCCTTCGTCGGCCACGCGGTGCCGTACACGCGCTGCAGCTGCGGGTTCTTCTCGTTGCCGCGCCAGTAGGCGGCGGCGGTCCGCATCAGCTGCCACCCGTTGCCGAGGATGCGGGTCGAGGGCACGTGCGGGCCGCGGCACAGGTCCTTCCACGCCACGCCGCCGTCGCGGCGGACGTTGTCGTAGATGGTCAGCTCGCCGGCGCCGACCTCGACCGAGGCGTCGTCGAGATCGTCGAGATCCACCTGTGCGGCGGCCTCGACCTCCGCCTCCGTCGTGGTGAACTCCACGCCGCCGGCGTCCTTGGCCGCGGGGCTCTTGAGCCCGATGAGCTCGAGCTTGTACGGCTCGCCGGCGAGCTCGGCGCGGGCCTCGTCGTCCGTGACCACGCGCCGACGGAAGGTCTGGCCCTCCTTGACGATCCGCGCCATGACCTTCTCGAGCGCCTTGAGGTCCTCCGGGGTGAAGGGCTCGGCGACGTCGAAGTCGTAGTAGAAGCCGTCGCGCACCGGCGGCCCGATGCCGAGCCGGGCCTTGGGGTTGACCTCCTGCACGGCCTGGGCGAGCACGTGCGCGGTGGAGTGCCGCAGCACCGCGAGGCCCTCGTCGCTGTCGACGCCGACCGGCTCCACGACGTCCCCGTCGTGCAGCTCATGGGCGAGGTCGCGCAGGACGTCGTTGACCTTGGCGACGACGATCGAGCGGTCGCCCTCGAAGAGGTCGGCGGCCGTCGTCCCCGTCGTCACGACCCGTGGCTCGCTGCCGGCGGGGGTGCGGACGACGATCGAGACGTCGGACACGGGAGGCTCCTCGGTTTGATGTGACCGCCCGTCGCTCACGGGCGTACCCGCGATGCTACCGAGCGCTCCCCCACCGTTTCCGGCCGTTATTCGCCGCGGCGCGTTCCGCCCGCGGAGGAAGGAGGCGCGGAACGGCCGCAGCTCCCCGCGCGCCATGCCGCTGGCGATCGTCGGGTCCTCCGTCATGATCCGCCGCGCCGTCTCCTCGTCGGGCGCCTCGATGACGGCGACGCCGGTGTTCACCCGGCCGAGCGTGGGACCCGCGAGGACGAGGACGCCCTCGTCGAGCAACCGCTGGAGCCGTTGCGCGTGCTCGCCCCAGACCTGCTTCTCCGCATCGGTCATGGTGGCGGCGAAGTCCTCGCGGGGCGGGTGGATGAAGTAGATCCACTCAGGCATCGCGGACCTCGTCCCCGGTCGCGATGCGCCCCGGTCGCTCGACGTCGGCGTACACGCCCAGGCAGTGGTTCGGCCGGCGGACGACGCGGAGAACGGCCGTGCCCACCGCGAGGCGGCGCCCGACGAGCTCCTCCTCGCGCAGGCCGGGCAGGTCGAGCACCAGGTTCGCCCGCGGCTCCTCGAGACTGCACGCGCAGTCGGCGGCGTCGTGCTCGCCCCGGGCGGCGGCGTCCAGGGCCTGCCGGGAGACGAGGTGCACCGGGGCGTCGAGCGCCGACCCGGCGGCGACCGGTTCGAGGCGGGCCTGCCGGCCCAGCACGGCGGCGAGCGCCTCCTCGGCGTCCGAGGCGGAGACGCCGGCGGCGGCGCCGCCGGCGGGCACGGTGACCACGGGGGCGCCGTCCGGGCCGGGCACGGCGACCAGCTTCGCGCAGCCGCGGCGCCGCGTCCGCGGTCAGCACGCCGTCGTCCGTGACGACGGCCCATCGGCGGTCGCCGACGACGCCGGCCTCGTCGAGCTCGATCAGGCGAACGGGGCGGGACTGCAGGGACTTGACGGGGAAGGCCTGGACGGCTTCCACGCGGCCGAGCGGTGCACTGCTCATGACCCCACGGTAGGCGGAACCACAAGGCGACCCCTCAGGCCGGGCTCGACTCCGGGGTGCTCGCCGGGCGGCCCTCCGCACGCGCCGCGAAGCAGGCGTTCTCGGTGCGCAGCACCCGCCGCATGAGCGGGCCCATGAGCAGGCCCAGCACCGGTGCGAGCGGACCCGTCATCTCGATGGTCAGGCCGTTCCGGCTGCCGGCGCCCTCGGGCTCGACCCGGTGGGTGCCGACGACAGTCATGCCGCGCCGCTCGGACCGCCAGCTGAACTCGTGGCCCGGCTCGAACCGGGTCACCAGCCAGACCGCCTCGCGCTGCCCCGGCTGCTTGATCCGTGCACCGGCCCCGAGCCGGAGCGGGCCGTCCTCGAGCCGCTCCAGTGAGGTCACCGTGGGCATGTAACTCGGCCACGCGGTGACGTCGGTGGTCAGCTGCCAGACCACGTCCGGCGGCGCGTCGATCGTCTGCTCGTTCGTCCATTCCATGACGACACTGTACCGTTTGGTACATGACGACGGAAGCCTCCGCGCGCGACCAGTTGCTGGCCCGGGTGGTGGCGTTCGCCGCCGCCGACGGGATCGCCGGTCGCAGCCTCCGGGAGATCGCCCAGGGGGTCGGGACCAGTCACCGGATGCTGATCTACCATTTCGGCTCCCGCGAGGGCCTGATCGCCGCGATCGTCGCCACGATCGAGGCGCAGCAGCGGGCGGTGCTGGCGGACATCTCGGAGCGGGCCGGCGACCCGCGCGAGGTCATGCTCGGACTCTGGCAGCAGCTCACCCGGCCCGAGCTGCTCCCGTTCGTCCGGCTGTTCTTCGAGGTCTTCGGCCTCGTCGCGCAGGGGACGCCGGGCACCGAGGGGCTGCGCGAGAGCCTGACCGCAGCCTGGCTGACCGACGCCGCGACCGTCGCGGACCGGCTCGGCGTTCCGGCGGACCCGGCCGAGATCAGGCTCGGCGTCGCGGTCTCCCGCGGCCTGCTCCTCGACCTCGTCGCCGGCGCCCCGCTCGCCGAGGTCGACGCCGCCTACCGCCGGTTCGTCGAGCTCTACGACAGCGGCGACGCGCCCTCGCCCTGACGTCAGCGGCGTAACGGCGGCGTGCCAGCGCCGTGTGCGCCGGCTGTCAGCGCGATCCCTCATCGTCGAGGACGACGAAGGGAGAACGTTGTGACGTACGCGATCGAGGCCGAGGGCCTCACCAAGAGGTTCGGCTCGACGCAGGCGCTGGCCGGGGTGGACCTCGCCGCACGCGAGGGCACCGTGCTCGGCGTCCTCGGCCCGAACGGGGCCGGCAAGACGACCGCCGTCCGCATCCTCGCCACCCTGCTGCAGCCGGACGCGGGGTCCGCCCGGGTCGCCGGCCTCGACGTGGTGCGCGAGGCAGCCGACGTCCGCGCGCTGGTCGGGCTGACCGGCCAGTACGCCTCGGTGGACGAGGACCTGACGGGCACCCAGAACCTGCTGCTCATCGGTCAGCTCCTGGGCCTGCGCACCCGCGAGGCGCGAGCGCGCGCCGCCGAGCTGCTCGAGTGGTTCGACCTCACCGAAGCAGCCGGCCGCACCGCCAAGACCTACTCGGGCGGCATGCGCCGCCGGCTGGACCTCGCCGCGAGCCTGGTCGGCCGACCGTCCGTGATCTTCCTCGACGAGCCGACCACGGGGCTCGATCCGGCCAAACGCGACGAGATGTGGGGCGTGGTCCGCCGGGTGGTCGCCGAGGGCGCGACCGTGCTGCTCACCACCCAGTACCTGGAGGAGGCCGACGCGCTGGCCGACGAGATCAGCGTCATCGACCGCGGCCGCGTGATCGCCCACGACACCCCGGACGGGCTGAAGCGCCAGGTCGGCGGCCAGCGGCTGACTGTGCGGCCCGCCGACCTCGGCCGGCTGGACGACGCCCGCACCGTGCTCGGCGAGATCACCGGGACGACGCCGGAGACCGGCGACCGCGGCCAGCTCACCTGCCGGGTGGACGACGACGCGCTGCTGCCCGACCTCGCCCTGCGGCTCCGCGCGGACGGGCATCACCGTCAACGAGCTCTCCCTGCACCTGCCGAGCCTCGACGAGGTCTTCCTGACCCTCACCGGCCGGCCCACCGACGAGACCACCGAGGAGGCGGCATGACCACCCCCACCACCACCGCACCGACATCGACGGGGCCGGTCGCCCCGGGGCCCACCCTTCCGCTGGGGCGCACCGACGGCCGGCGGGCGCCGACCTGGCGGCAGGCGGTCGCGCTCGCCCGGCGCAGCCTGATCAAGATGTGGCGGACGCCGGAGGCGCTGATCGACGTCACGCTGCAGCCGGTCGTCTTCCTGGCGCTGTTCACCTACGTGTTCGGCGGCGCGATCGCGGGCGGCTCCCAGCAGGACTACCTGCAGTTCCTGCTCCCCGGCCTGCTCGGCCAGACGATCGCGATGGCGAGCGTGTCGCTCGGCCAGAACCTCAACGCGGACATCGAGAAGGGCGTGTTCGACCGGTTCCGCTCGTTGCCGATCGCGCGCTCATCACCTCTGGTCGGCGCGGTCGGCGCCGACATCGTCCGCTACCTCATCCTCTTCACGGTGACGATGACCGTCGGGACGCTGATGGGCTTCCGCGCGACACAGGGTCCGCTCGGCGTCGTGGCCGCACTGGCGCTGGCCATGGGTTTCGCGCTGTGCTTCGGATGGGTCTCGGTGTTCGTCGGCATGATCGCCCGTACGTCGGGTGCGGTGCAGGGGATCATGTTCCTGCTCATCCTGCCGCTCAGCTTCGGCAGCAACACCTTCGTGCCCACGGACACCATGCCCGGCTGGCTGCAGGCGTTCGTGAAGGTCAACCCGATCAGCCAGCTCGTCAGCACGGTCCGCGCCTTGATGATCGGCGGCCCGGTGGTCCCGCACCTCTGGTGGACCCTGCTCTGGATGTTCGGGCTGCTCGTCGTGTTCTTCCCGCTCGCCGTCCGGGCGTACCGCCGGCGCGCCTGACACCTGCCGGACGCGTTCCCGGCCGGTGCCCTCACCCGAGGGCGCCGGCCGGAGCGCTGTCCTGGCGGGCGAGCTCCACCTCGGCCGAGGCAGTGTCGGGGTCCAGAGCGAGCCCCTCGGCGTACCGGCGGTCGAACTCCGGCCCCAGGTCCGCCTTCAGCTCCGCGGTCAGGGGGGCGATCAGCGGGCTCGTCGCGTCCTCCGCACCGCGCAGCCGGGTGGCGATCCCGAGCATCCGGGCGGCGTCCGCGTCGCGCCGCACCGCCCGCAGCCAGGACGCGGTCGCGACGGCGGTCATGGCCATGATCGGGCGATCCCGCGTCTGGACCGCCTGGGTGTAGGCGGAGCGCAGGTGCTCGCGGGCCTGGTCGACCAGTCCGAGCCGGACGGCGAGGAGCACCGCGGCCGCTTGGCCGACGGCCCCGGCGTGCGCCTCGAACAGCGTGGGCTCGGCGATGGTGGAGAGCACCACCAGCATGTCGTCGTACGCCCGGCGGATCGCGGCGTCGTCCCCCTCGTACATCGCGATGGACCCGGCGATGATCGTCGCCATCACGACTCGCAGGGTCTCCCCCACCCCGTAGGCGCGCACGGCGGAGAGGGCCTCCGCCCGCCGGCGCGCCTCGTCCGGCCGACCGATGCGCAGCTGGAGATCCACCAGCCGCATGGCGATCATCACGTGGTCGCTCGTGCTGCCCAGTGTGGAGATGTGGTGCAGCGCGCGCTCGAAGTCGTCGACAGCGCCGCGCAGGTCGGCGTCCATCACGCGCACCTGCCCGCGGGTGCTCAGCGCCGACGCCAGCCCCCACGGATCGCCGATCGCCTCCCACTCCGCCACGGAGACGTCGACGTCCCTGCGGGCCGCGTCGATGTCGCCGTCGTTCTCCGCGATGGCGACCCGCATCATCCGGGCCGCGGCACGGACCCACGGGTCGGGGTGGGCGAACGCCGGCCGCAGGGCCGCGGCGGACGCCTCACGCTCCTCGGCGAACATCAGCAGCAGCGGCGGGAGGATCGCGCCCATCGGGTGGTCGAGCGGCGCGACCTGGATCTCCTGCGCGATACCCCTCAGCTCGAGCCGCAACTGCTCGGCCGCGCCCTCGTTGGTGCTCAGGGACAGCGCCCGGAGAGCTCCCCGGGCGAAGGGAGCCTGGGGGCAGGCGCCCGCGCCGGGGACGTCGAGCGCGAACTCCAGCCAACGGCGGGCCTCCTGGCCGTTCTCCCGGATCATCCAGTACCAGCTCAGGTTCAGGCCCAGCTGGAGGGCACCGGAGGCGTCCCCGCTGTCGCCGAGGTAGCGCAGCGCCGCCAGGACGTCGTCGTGCTCGGCGTCGATCAGCCGCAGGGCGTCGAGCTGCCGGGGACCACGCAGCAGGGCGTCGGCGTCCGCGACCAGCCGGGAGAAGTAGGCGGCGTGAGCAGCCCGGGCCGGAAGCAGCAGCCCCTGCTCGGCAAGCCGTTCGGAGCCGTACTCGCGCAGGGTCTCGAGCATCCGGAACCGGGTGCCCTGCGGCGTCCGGTCCGCGCTGAGCAGGGACTTGTCCACGAGCGCCTGCAGGACGTCGACGACGTCGAGCCCGCTACGCCCGGCGTCCCCGTCACCGTCGCGCCAGGACGGGGAGACCGCCGCGACGGCCTCCGGGTCCGCGCCCGCCGCGAAGACACTGACGTGCTCGGCCACCTCGCGCTCGACGTCCGAGAGCAGGTCCCAGCTCCACTCGACGACCGCGCGCAGCGTCCGGTGCCGGGGCGTCGCCGTACGGCGGCCGCCCGTGAGCAGGCGGAACCGGTCCGCCGAGCCGCGCTGCGACCTCCGCCGTCGACAGCACGCGCAGCCGCGCGGCCGCGAGCTCGATCGCCAGCGGCAACCCGTCGAGCCGGCGGACGATCTCCACCGCGGCCTCGTCGAGGTCGACGTCCGGATCCACGGCTCGCGCGCGGTCGGCGAGCAGCCTCAGGGCGGGGCTGACGGCCGCCTCCGCCAGGTCCGCACCCTCCGCCGGCACCGGCAGCGGTCCCAACGGCTGCAGCACCTCGCCGTCGATGCCGAGCGGCTCGCGGCTCGTCGCCAGCACCCGCACCCCCGGGCAGCGCCCGAGGAGCTCCTCCACGAGGTCCGCGACGGCGGCCACGAGATGTTCGCAGTTGTCCACGACGAGCAGCATCCGGGCCGTCGCCAGCAGCTCCATCAGCCGCTCGCGGCCCTGGCGGTGCCGGCGCTCCCCCAGCGGCTCGGGCAGGGCGACATCCCGGACGCCGAGGGCGTCGAGGACGGCCTGCGGCACGCCGGTCGGCTCGGTGACGGGCGCCAGCTCCACCAGCCAGATCCCGTCGGGCGCGAGCGACTCACCCCCGGCCAGCTGGTCGCGCACGACGAGCCCGGCGGCCTCCTGGGCCAGCCGGGTCTTGCCGGAGCCACCCGCCCCGACCACGGTCACCAACCGGGCCCCGGCCAGCCGGCCGCGCACGGCGTGCAGGTCGTCGTCCCGCCCGACGAAGCTCGTCAGGGCGGCGCGCAGGTTCGTCGGTGGAGCCGCCGGCCGGTCGGCCAGCCGGAGGACCTCGACGTGCTTCTCGCGCAGCGCGGGAGACGGGTCGGCGCCGAGGGTCTCGGCCAGCGTCGTGCGCGTGCGTTCGAACGCGGCGAGCGCCTCGGCGGGGCGGCCGGCCGCGACGAGCGCGTCCATGAGGGGGATGACGAGGTCCTCGCGCAGCGGGTGGGCCGACACGAGCTCCTCGAGCTCGGGGACGACGTCCGCCGCGCGCCCGGCGCGCACGGCGAGCCGCGCCCGGTCGCGGAGCGTCTGCAGCCTCAGGTCCTCGAAGGAGGCGCGGACGGCGTCCGCCTGCGGCGAGGCGTCGTCCGGCAGCGGGTCGCCCCGCCACAGCGCCAGCGCCTCGTCGACCATGTCGCCGGCCTCGGCGTCGCGGCCGGCGTCCACCAGACGTGAGGCATCCGCCACGAGGCGGGCGAACCGGGCGCCGTCGACGTCGTCCGGGCGCAGATCGAGCCGGTAGCCGGCCGGGGACTGCTCGACCACGTCCGTGCGGCCGAGCGCCCGGCGCAACCGCGAGACCAGGGACTGGAGGCTGTTCGTGGGATCGGCCGGCGGATCTTCCGCCCACACCGCCTCGATGAGGGCGTCGGCGGAGACCCAGATGCCAGGGTGCAGTGCGAGCCGGCCGAGCAACACCCGGAGGCGCTGCCCGGGTATCGCGACGGTGCGCGCCGCTTCGTCGCCCCGTCGGTCCCGTCCGTCCCGTCCCGGACCTCGAGCGGACCCAGCCAGCGCACCTCCACGTCCCGATCGTCGCAGACGAGGGACGAAGGTGGGGAAGTCTCTCAGCCCAGCGTCAGCCACGGCGAGGACGAGCCGAGGCCGGCCCCTGAGGGGACCGGCCTCTGAACGTGATCATGGTGGGCGATACTGGGATCGAACCAGTGACCTCTTCGGTGTGAACGAAGCGCTCTCCCGCTGAGCTAATCGCCCGCTCGGCGTCCCCGATGCTAGCGAACGCGCAGGCCCGGCGACCAATCCCCGGCCTCGTGTCAGGGCTGCAGCCCCGGCACCCAGGCCACGAACTCGTGGGGCACCCAGCCCGGGACGCCGACGACGAGCGCCACGATGTACAGCGCTCCGGCGACGCAGGCCACCGTCCCGAGCACCACCGCGGCACGGACGACGAGTCCCTGGCGGCCGAGCCAGGCCGTCCAGGCGGCGAGCCGGCGGCGGCCGAACTCGAGCACGCGGCGGGCCGGCTGGAACTCGGTGGCGAGCAGGGCCAGCCCGGCGAAGACGATCAGCCAGCCCGGCCCGGGCAGCGGAACGAGGAGCAGACCCCCGACGGTGAGTGCGACACCCAGAAGGCCCACGACAAATCGGTAAACGATCCTGGTGGCCCGGCGGGACCGGATACGTTCCCGCACGACGCGGACGCGATCCACTGGAGAGCGGCGCCCGACCTCGACCACGTGATCAGGATACGGGCAGCTCAGAGAGGGTTTCGGCGCGGGAACTCGTGGGAATGATGGCGTCAAGGGCCATCAGGGTGGCCGCCGATCGAGCGAGGGAGCACCATGCACCCGCATGTGGACGTCGAGGCGTCCGTCCAGCTTCGGCTGGTCGTCGCGGACGCGGACGCGGTCCCCCTGCCCGTCAGCCTCCGCTACTGCGCCACCGACCCTTACGCCGTCCGCGCCGTCTTCTCCGGCGACGGCATGGAGGTCGAGTGGGTGTTCGCGCGGGACCTCCTGCGCAGCGGCTTGACCTCGCCCGTCGGCGAGGGCGACGTCCATGTGTGGCCGTCCTGGGGCACCGGCCGCGAACTTCTCATGATCTCGCTGACCTCTCCGGACGGCCAGGCCGTCCTCGAGGCCGGCGCTCAGGACGTTCGAGCGTTCCTCGACCGCACCACGGCCGTGGTGCGCGAGGGCGACGAGAGCGAGCACCTCGACCTGGACGCCGCGCTGGCGCGCCTCCTGGCCTGAGTTCTACGGATCCACCCCTTCGGCGGCTCGCCGGGCGAACAGCTCGGCGGCCGCCGCTCCCATCTCTCCGCCCCGCAGCTCGCGGCCGTCGGCGACCGCGACCCGCTGGACGTCGCGGGTCGAGCTGGTCAGGACGACGTCTTCCGCTGTCTGCAGGATGTCGAGCGGCAGGGCACGCTCCTCGACCGGCAGCCCCTCCTTGGCGGCCCACTCCAGGAACAGCTCGCGGGTGATCCCGGCGAGGCAGCCGGACGTGAGCGGCGGGGTGACCAGCGCGCCGTCGACCGCGACGAAGATGTTCGAGCCGGTCCCCTCGCAGAGCTCGCCGCGCGTGTTGGCGAAGATCGCCTCGTGGGCGCCGGCGCGATGAGCGTGCTCGAGGGCGACGACGTTCTCCGCGTACGAGGTCGTCTTCGCTCCGGCGATCGCCGAGCGCTCGTTGCGGGTCCAGGGCACGGTCGCGACGGCGATCCGCCCTGGCCACGGCGTACCGGGCGCCACGGCGACGACCAGGGTCCGGACGCCGGAGGCGCGGTCGGAGCCGAGCGGCCCGGGGCCTCCGGTCAGCGTGATGCGGAGCCGCCCGAAGGCCAGCGGGCCGTCGGTCCTCGCGTGCGCGGCCAGCGCCGCGTCGACGGCGGCGCGGAGCTCGGCGTCGTCCGGCGTCGCCAGACCCAGCGTGGCCGCGGACCGCGCGAGCCGGGCCAGGTGCCGGGTCAGCGCGAACGGAACCCCGTTCACGACCTTGCAGGTCTCGAAGACGCCGTCGCCGACCGTGATCCCGTGGTCGACGGCGTGGACCCGCGCATTCTCCGCGTCGCTGATCTCCCCGTCGATCCAGACCGTCGTCGTCATCCGACCTCCGCACGTGTCGTCTCCGTGGCCGCCAGGGACAGCAGCCGCCGGGCCTTGAGCTCGGTCTCCAGCCACTCCGCCTGCGGGTCGGACCCCCAGGTGATGCCGGCTCCGGTCCCGAAGTGGATCCGGCCCGAACCCCACCAGAAGGTCCTGATCCCGACCGCGAGGCAGGCCGCCCCGTGATCGGCGTCCACCCACCCTACGGCGCCGCAGTAGGGACCTCGGGGCACGGGCTCGAGGTCCGCGATGGCGCGCAGCGCGCTGCTCTTGGGTGCCCCGCTCACGGAGCCCGGAGGCGTCAGCGCGGCGAGGATCTCGGCCCAGCTCGGGGTGCCGGCCAACCGGCCCTGGACAGTAGAGACGAGGTGGACCAGGCCGGGATGCTGCTCGACCTGCAGCAGCCCCGTGACCTCGACCGTGCCGGGCCGGCAGACGCGCTGCAGGTCGTTGCGGACGAGGTCGGTGATCATGATGTTCTCGGCGGTGTCCTTGGGGAGCAGCCCGCCGGCCGTCGCCGCCGTGCCCTTGATCGGCGCGCTGGTGAGGACGCCGGGCGGACGCCGACGGAGGAAGAGCTCGGGCGAGGCGCTGACGAGGGTCGTGCCGGGGACGTCGATCACCGCGGCGTGCGGCGCGGGGTTGCCCTGCGCCAGGATCGCGGCCAGCCCCCACGGGTCTGCATGTAGCGGCGCCGAGGCGGAGAGCACGCGGCAGAGGTTGACCTGGTAGACGTCGCCCTCGCGGATCCGGCGGCGGATCTCCGTGACGCCGTGACGGTAGGCCTCCTCGTCGAGGGACGACGTCCAGTCGGACGGGCCGATGCCGGGCCAGAAGCCGACAGGCCGAGGGGAGGCCGAACGGTGCTCGAACCGCCACAGTTTCGCGGCGCCCTCGAACGTCAACACGACGGCCCACCAGCCGCCCTCGTCGAGCCGGCGGACGTCGGTGGACGTCTCCACCAGGCCCTCCGCGAGCACGCCGTCGAACCACGCGCGGCCTGGGCGGACGTCGTAGTTCACGCGCCGGAGGCTACCGCCGAGGGCCGACACGCACGGGGGTACCGGTTGGACTGCGTGCGCGGGGGTCGGCTAGTCTTCCAGACGCGCTGACCGGGCAGGACAGGGGTCGGAGCAGTGCGGACGTGGCTCAGTTGGTAGAGCATCACCTTGCCAAGGTGAGGGTCGCGGGTTCGAATCCCGTCGTCCGCTCGGAGGCCCACCAGCCTCACGGTGGAGTGGCCGAGAGGCGAGGCAACGGCCTGCAAAGCCGTCTACACGGGTTCAAATCCCGTCTCCACCTCGCAAGGCACTCGTGCCGAGCAGAGGGCGATTAGCTCAGTGGGAGAGCGCTTCCTTGACACGGAAGAGGTCACAAGTTCAATCCTTGTATCGCCCACCAGCATCACACCAGGCCAGAGCCCGGTTCCTCCCCTGAGGGATCGGGCTTCTTGCTGTTTCGGGCCGGTTGCCCGCCAAACTGCCCGCCAATGCCCTTCGCGTTGTTCGCGAAGAGGCGGTCCATCACCGTCGCACCGGACTGGATGATCGGGCGGAGCTGCTTCCGGTAGACGGTCTCAGTGACGAGGGTGCTGCGGTGGCCGACGAGGCGGGAGATCTCCTCAATGGGGACCCCACTGTCCGAGAGTAGGGACACGAACGAATGCCGAAGCTCCCTCGGAGTCCAGGCATCAGCGTCAACGCCGGGCGCCCCACGGATGGCGGTCCGGAAGTCGCGGCGGACGTCGGCGGCATCGAGTGGTGTCCCGATCCGAGTCGTGAAGACCAGACCCATGTCGATCCACTTCGGACCGGCCTCAACGCGCATCCGGTCCTGGATCTCGCCATGCGCCGCCAAGACCTCGACGCAGCGAGCCGGCAGGGCGAGTGTCCGTCGGGACAGGCGCGTCTTGGTGTCCCCAGTCGCCCGCACCGAGCGCCACACGTGGGGGGCAGCATCGGCCCACGAGGTCGACGTCCGTCCACAGCAGAGCGCGGAGTTCCTCCGTGCGGCGCCGGGAGCAAACGACACGTAGGCCTGCATCTTGGTGCCCTTGACCGTCGAGGATCGCCGACCCCTGCGCCAACGTCAGCGACTTGGACTGTCGGCCCTCCCGACCCCTCGGCAGCGTGGCCAGCTCGGCGACGTTCCGTTTGACCTTGTCCTGCGCCATGGCCCGCTTGATCGACCGGTTGAGCGCCGAATGGATCTTCCGCAGCGTGCTGGTGCTGACGACCTTGGCGCGGCCGGCGAGCCACTTGTCGACTTCGGAGACCGTCAGCTCTCGGAGCCGTCGCGCGCCGAGGAAGGGGATGATGTGCTCCTCGGCGAGGTGCCGGTTCGTCGTTCGCGTCGACTCCCCCGCCGTGCCGAGGCCATGGTCGTGCCAATCCCGGACAGCATCCCCGACGGTGCACCGCTCGTTGGTGACGACGACGCCGTCCTCAGCCTCGCGGAGCAGCTCGCGGAGCTTGGTGCGTGCCTCCGTCTTGGTGCGCCCGTAGGCATACTTACGAACCCGCTTGCCACGCTCGTCGTACCCACCCGCGACGAGGACCGCCCACCGTTGACGGCCCTCGTGCCAGTAGATCGTCCCTTCGCCGTGGCCCCTCTGCACCATCAGCCGATCGGACAGTCCCCGAACCGATGTAAAGCACCTCCTGGAACGGGCGCGTCAAGCATGTCCCGGACCACGACGCAAACGACTTGTCGTGGCTTGTCGTGGCTCTGCCTAGCTCCACTTGATGCGTGACGTATGCGTTCCGGTTGATGGGTGACACGTCCGGCTAGACGTTCCGTCGTGGGTTCGGACTTGCGGACCTTGAACCTAATCAGCAGGACTAGACCGTATGGAAGCGCGGGGCGGTTGAGCTCCTCGTCATCCGATCAGTGATCGTTGGTGTGCTGGTCGTCGTGTCCAGGCGGGACAACATTCCTTGACACGACGACCAGCGCACAGGGACTGCAGGGATCGGATGACGCGGCGATGTGATCACGCCGAGGCTGCCGTTGCCGAACGGTGGCATCCGGTGCCTCGCTGGCACGTGGACGCGGGTCACGCCGCCGGGCGCATCTGGGGCGCCCGTGGTGGTGCCGCAGGTGGCAGGAGGCACCGGATGTCTGGTGAGCGTACGACGGTGGGCCTGGATGTTCATGCCCGCTCGGTAGCGGCCGAAGCTGTGGATTGGTCCACCGGGCAGGTGTTCACAGACACCCTGGTCCCCGATCATGAGGCGGTGATCAGTTGGCTGGCCCGGTTGTCCGGGCCGGTGGCTGTCACCTACGAGGCCGGCCCGACCGGGTTCGGGCTGGCTCGGGCGCTGCAGGCGGCGGGGGTGCGGTGCGTGGTGGTAGCGCCCTCGAAGCTGGAGCGCCCGCCGGGAGATCGAGTCAAGACCGACCGGCGCGATGCCCGGCGGCTGTGCCGGCTGCTGCACATCGGTGAGATCGACGACGCCGCCGCGGTACGGGTTCCAACCCAGGTCCAAGAAGACGCCCGGGATCTGGTGCGGGCCCGGGAGGCGGCCCGGGCGGACCTGATGCGGGCCCGGCACCGGCTGTCCAAGCTGCTGCTGCGGCACGGCATCGTCTACTCCGGCGGCCAGGCGTGGACCGGGGCGCACGAGGCGTGGCTGCGCCGACAGCACTTCGACCGTCCGGGCACCCGCGCGGCGTTCGAGGAGTACTTCGACGCGGTGTTATCGGTTACCGCCCGCCGCGACCGCCTCGATCACGCGATCGCCGTGACGGCCGCGCTCGAGCCGTGGGCGCAGATCGTCGCCCGCCTCGGCGCGATCCGCGGAGTTGCCACCCTGACCGGCCTCGGCCTGGCGGTCGAGATCGGGGACTGGACCCGGTTCACCGGCGCCAGCATCGGCGCCTACGTCGGCCTGGTCCCCAGTGAGTCCTCCAGCGGCGCCAGCCGCAGCCAGGGCCCGATCACCAAGACCGGCAACACCCATGCCCGGCGGCTGCTGGTCGAGGCGGCCTGGCACCACCAGAAGCCGCTGCGGCCCGCAGGCAAGATTGTCGCCGCGCGACGTGCCGCACTCCCGCCCGCCGTCCGCGCCCGCGGCGAGGCCGCCGACCGGCGGCTGCACCACCGCTGGACCACCATGACGCACCGGCACAAGCAGCCCCCGGTCATCGCCGTCGCGGTCGCCCGGGAGCTGGCCGGCTGGTGTTGGAGCCTGGCCACCATGGACACCTGACCGGTGGCCCGCCTCCGGCGGGGACCCACAGACGAGAGGCCGGTGGGAGGCAACCCGGCGCCGGCACCACGAGGAACGACCCGCGAGCTAGCTATGAGCAACCCGATCATGGAAAGTTGTTGGTCGGGTGACGCCCGCCCCTAGACACGCGGCGCCGTTCCCAGACGAACACCCGGTCCTGCAGGTAACCAACCCGCGAATATCAGCCTCGACCGTGCGTCGACGGCGACCCGGACCGGACCTCCCACCGGCCTCTCATGATCACGATCTTGCTCCTGCCCACCTACAACCGCAGGAGCGAGATCCCCCACGCCCTTGACAGGGACGCGCTCCATATCAGCTGGCTGGCGGGCGGCGGGGCGGGTCGGGGAGGGTCCACAGTTGGACCTGGTCGTCTGTGAGGGAGCCGTCGGCCACGATGCGTGCGCCCGGGGCCAGGGCCGGCTGGGCGTCGTTGACGTCGCGGAAGCTGGTGGTGAGGTCGCTGAGAGCGCCCGAGCCGGCCGCCTGCCAGGTGAATACCGTGTCGCGGGCCGCGGGGCTGGGCCACGCCTCGGAGCGGTCGATCACGACGGTCAGGGCGCGCCCGTCCGGGGTGAAGGCCATCGCGTAGGCGGCGGCAAAGCCGCAGTCGCCGCCGCAGGGGCCGGTCTGGGCGCTACTCCCGCCGGGGAACCCCGCGCTGGGCAAGAGGCCGGGGCGGATGCTGACGCGGGCCGGGCGGCCGGGGCCGGCCAGGCGGAACACCAGCACGCTGCCGTGATAGGTCACGCCGGCCAGCAGGTTCCCGCGCGGGGAGAACGCGAGGGCGGCGAAGTAGTCGCCCGGCCCGGCCAGGGTGGCGATGGGGGCGGCATGGGCCGGGCGGGCCACGTCCCACACGGTGACCTGGTCGCGGCCGGACACGCTGGCCAGGATGTGCCCGTCCGGGGAGAACACGAGGTCGCCCTGGCCTATGCCGAACGGCACCGGGGCCGGGTTGTCCTGCGGGATCGGGGCGGCCGCCAGGCGGCGTAGCAGCTGGGGCCGGGCCGGGTCGGCCACGTTCCACAGGACCAGCCCGCTGGTGAAGGCGGCCGCCAGGATGCGGCCGTCGGGGGAGAACGCATCGCCCCACAGCGCGCCGGGCAAGCCGGCGGGCAACACCGCCAGGCGAGTCGGGTGCCCCGGGCGGGTAACGTTCCATAGGGACACGGCCGCATGGCCGCCGCCCGCGTTCGTGGCCACGGTGGCGCCGTCTGGCGAGATGGTCGTGGGACTTCCGCCCTGGAACTCCGACAGCCGCCGTGGCCGGGCCTGGTCGGTGAGGTCCCACAGGGTGCTGGTGGCCTCCCAGGGCGGGCCGCTGGTGGCGCTGACCAGGAGGCGCTGATCGTGGGAGAAGGCAATGGCCCCCACGCTGCCGCTGTGTGACGGTTCCCATCGGCTTTCCCTGATGTCCTTGATGGCCATGGGAAGGATCACCAGGGCGGGCACGCCGACGATCATGACGGCGAAGCTGGTGATGCATAGCTTGGCGTCCCTGGTCAGGCGGGGGATGAGGCGAACCTGCATCCGGTAGTCCGGGTCCATGTGGCTGCTCAGGGCGCCGCCGGCCAGGCTGAGGACGGTCCGCGGCCCCGCCCGGTGCTGGTCGAGCACGTCGAGCAGTTCCGCGGCGTAACGCCGCTTCCAGCGGCGGGGGTAGCAGTCGACCACGGCGCGGGACAGCCGGTCGGCCAGGGAGCGCTGCATCGCGGGCTCAGGCGGTGGCGGTGCGCTGCTGACCGACGCGGACGATCTGCTGCATCGACCGCAACTGCTCGGCCAGGACCTCCTGGCCGGTGGCGGTGATCTCATACGGGCGGCGGCGCTCGCCGGCGTCCAGCGGCCGGATCCAGCCGCGGCGCTCCAGCCGGGACAGCGCGCCGTACAGGGTGCCCGGCTCCATGTCGACTCCGCTGAACGCGGCGATGTCGGTCATGATCGCGTAGCCGTGCTTGGGGCCGTCGGACAGGCTGGTCAAGATCAGCAGCGACGGGTCGGCGAAGCGTCCCAGACCATCGAATTTGCCGTGCATGCGACACCTCGCTTACTCATCACCACTTACTACACTGTAGTGAATAGCTCATCGCCCCGGCATCCGTCAATCCGCAAGCTCGCCCGGTGACAGCGGCGACCCGACCGGCTTCACCGTCCGCCAGATCGCGTCCGCAGTCGATCTACCCGACCGCCCTATTCGCCCTGTCGTGCAGCGACTCCTCGAGGTGCCAGACACGCGGGGCGTCGACGACCGGACAGCGCCGAGAGGGTGCCCGGTCCACGCCCGAAATCGACGGCCCTGCCTCCGGTGCCCACGGCGGTCGTGAGTGCCTGGCCCCGAGACGCGGGATCGGGCAGCCTCCCGCGGCGTAGAAGTCCGCGCCTTCGGCGCACATCGCCTCCACGACGGCGGGTTGGAAACTCCTGCAGCACGTCCACGAACGACGTCAACGTGATCGATCGCCATCCCTCCTAGTCTGGGTGGGAAGGACAACCAGTCTTTAGTCAGGATCAGGCTCAGGGTCGTCCCAGCCCGGCCTACAACGCCCAGCCATCGGCTAGCTCCTCGTGGCGCCGCCTTGAGGCGGCGCGGTTTGCTCCGAAGAGACCAGATCCGGCATCCCGGTGCCGGTCTGGTGATTGCCGGCGTCGATGCCACTGGTGTTGTGGAACGTGGCCTCCGCAGTGAACACGGACTCGACGAGGTCGGCGGCGCGTTGGCCGAAACCGAGCTCGGCGCTGCGTGCACGGAACTCCTGCGCGGTCGACCGGAAACGCGGGTTGGACAGCACGGCGAGCAGCGCTGCCGCCAGATCGCTGCTCACCGCGTCGGGCGCCACGTGGAGTCCGGCGCCGACCTCGGCGACACGCGCCGCGTTCAGTGGCTGCTCCCGCCCTTGGGGCACGCAGACCAGCGGTCTGCCCGCCGCAAGCACGGTTGCGACGGTGCTCATTCCTGCATGCGTGATGACCGCCTCGACTCGCGGGAGTACCGACTCGTGAGGCAGGTACCCGCGGACGGTCACGTTCGCGGGCGCATCCAGGCTCTCTGGTGCGACGACACCGCCCAGCGTCACCAGCACGCGGACGGGACTGGGCGCCAACTCCTCCAGGAGCCCGGGCAACACCTGGTGCTGCCCCTGGAGGGTCGTGCTCATGCTGAGCAGTACCCACGGATCGCCGGGCTCCTCCAGGAGAGCGGTCAGCGCGGCGTCCAACTGGCGAACGGGACCCGGGGGGCTGATCGCGCCGACGTACGTCGTGTTGGCGGGCAGGGTCCCGGGCAGGTCGAAACCGGGTGGTTGCAGGGCGAGGACCGCCGCCGACCGGTCCAGCAACTCCGCGACGTCCGTTCCCAGGACCTGGCTGCCCCACTGCCGCACGAATGGCGCGTACAGCGGGTGCACCAGTGAGACCACGGGGACGTCAAGCCGCCGGACGGCGGCGTACCCCGCCGTCAGCATGCAGTCGGTGACGACGAGGTCGGCACGGTACGTTCTCGCCTCGGTGACGATGTCCTGCTCGACATCGGCGCCGAACAGGGCGACCTCGATCCGCGGCCAGCCGTCCTCGTGCCGCAGGTCCGCGGGCCATGGCGGGACGGACGGGTACGTGGTGAACTCCAGCCCCGCCTCGGCGGCGCGGGGGGCCATGGCGTGCCAGCCCATCATCCGCACGCGATGCCCGGCCCTGACCAGCCGGCTGCCGAGGTTGTAGGCGGCGGGCGTGTTGCCGCCGCCGTCCCAGGACAGGACCAGGATCCGGCTCATGATGCGGCCCTCACGTTCTGGTTGCGCCGGAACAGGTTCGCCGGGTCGTACTGCCCCTTCAGTCGCGCCAGCTGCACGTAGATCTCGTCGCCGTAGGCGCGCCGGACCCGGTCGTCGCCCCCGGAGGCGGTGTCGCCCTCGAAATTGACATAGCTCCCGCCGGTCGACAGCGGTGCCAACGCGGCGGAGGCGTCGCGGACGGCGCCGATGTGCAGGTCGTCCTGCATCGGATCGGTCCAGGTGCCGATGAGGTTGTAGGTGTAGCCCGCTTCTCGTCCGCTGAACGACGAGCTACCGGTGCCGGCCCTCGCCACCGCGCCGCCCATCTGGTGCAGATGAATCTGCGACAGCGGCGACGGCATCCTCGACCCGTGGTCAGCGACCGCAGCGATGACCTCGTCGTGATGTCCGCGAGATACCCGCTGCGGAAGTAGTTCCGCAGCCCGGGCGGCGACCCCCGTCCAGCATCATCTGCAGGCCGGGATACGGCAGCGGTCCGAACAGGTCCACGCTCGGACCGAGTGCGCGCAGCGGCGCGAGCGCGGCCTCGCCGGCGCCGAGGTCACCGCACCAGCAGCCGACCAGCAGGATTACCCGCTGCCCCACGAGGTCCGCCGGCACGAACGGTTCGGGCGGCGCGCAGTTGACCGCCACCAACAACGAGGCCTCGTCCGGCGCGTCGACCGCCCACTCCCGGAACGCCTGCAGTACCTCCTCCGCCCGGGTCATCGGGAACATCAGCAGGCCGCCCAGCACCGTCGAGACCGGGTGCAGCTCGAACTCGAACCGGGTCACGACGCCGAAGTTGCCGCCTCCGCCCCGAAGACCCCATAGCAAGTCGTCATCGGCATCGATCAGCTGCCCCTCGGCCGTTACAACCTGGGCGGAGCGGACGTTGTCGCAGGCGAGCCCGTACTTGCGCTGTAACCAGCCGATCCCGCCGCCGAGGGTGAGCCCGGCGACACCCGTCGAGGAGACCAAGCCTCCCGTACTGGCCAGTCCGTCTTTGCCGGTGGCGGAGTCGAAGTCGGCCCAGGTGGCGCCCGCGCCGACAACTGCTCGCCGTCGCTGCGGGTCCACGGTGACCTGGTTCATCGACCGGAGATCGATGACCACGCCGTCGTCGCACGAGCTGAAACCGGCGACGCTGTGCCCACCGGCCCGGACCGCCAAAGGAAGCCCGGCCACTCGCGTCAGGTTGACTGCGGCCATCACGTCAGATGTGCCGCGACAGTGGGCGACCAGGGCGGGCCGTCGGTCGACGGTACCGTTCCAAACGGCACGGGCCCGGTCGTAGTCGGCCTCGCGCGGGACGGTGGTCGGGCCGTCGAAGCCGACATCGAACGCCTGAGCGATCGAGGTTCGTGTGCTGGTCATGGCGCCTCCTCGAGGGGTCTCAAGGAATCGTGGTCCGCCATCCGGGATCCGCGCTGTGCCGCTGGATCACTCCGCCGCAGGTTTCCGCGGACGGGCTACGTCCGGATCCAGCCGGTAGTCACGGCGTTGCGCCATCGGTCCGACTCCCTGGACGACCTGCCGGCGCAGCCGCGTCTCGTCGAGCAGGACGTAGCGGCCCTTCTCCTGCCGAATCAACCCGCCGGCGACGAGCGAGGCCATGGACCGGTTCAGATTCTCCCGGCTGACACCCACCATCGCCGCAAGCGTCGACTGAGAGACCTTGGGCGTCACCGCCAACCCGTCCCTCGCGCGCGGCGCTCGAGTCCACCAGCTCGAGCAGGCGCAGGACGAGACGGTCTCGCAACGGTTTCGTGGCCAAGGACGAGATCATGGTCGTCTGCCAGCGTTCGTTGGACGCCAGCTTCTCGAGCACCCGGTCCTTCGTCGAGGGGTGCCGCGCCATGAACGGCACCAGATCGCGACGGTCGAGCCGGACCACGATGCTCCCGTGCTGTAGCGGCCACCTCGACGATGCGCCGGTGGTCGACGGCGAAGAACCCGGGTTCACCGAAGGTCATCCCCGGCCCGTGCAAGAAGTGCACCACCTCGTTCCCGTCCGCATCGACCACCGTGTCCTTGAGCTCGCCGGACCGCACCACATACAGCTCGTCGGCCCGGTCGCCGACCCGGATCAACACCTCGCCGCGGTCAAGGCGCCGTGTGGTCGCGACCGCGGCAAGCGGGCTTAGCTGTTCCACGGGCAGTCCCGCGAAAAGGTACGACCGAGCCAGCGCAGCGATGCGGTCATCCCGGTCCACCACTTCAGTGTCCCCCGAACAACGGCACCGAGCCGCAAGTCCACATGATCGAAAACGTCCTCCCACGACCTCGACCACCACGACGCCGTCACCAAACGCGCACCCCCACGTCTGGGTCAGGCCGTAACGGCTCCCTCTAACGCCGATGCCGGGTGTCGGGCACGACAAGTGCGGCACGAGGCCGGGGTGCCGAGGCCGGGTCGGACAGGTTTCGGGCCGAGGGCCGGGTGTCGAGCCGGGGTGTCTCGGTGTGTCCTGAGTCAGGACATGGGTGACAGGGCGGGTTCAACCGGTCATCGCAAGGAGCTCGGCGAGCCGCTCTGAGGGTTTCATGTAGCCGAGGGTCTTGCGGGGCCGGTTGTTCAGGCTTCGGGCGTAGCCGGCGAGGTCCTCCGCGGTATGGACGGACAGGTCTGTGCTCTTGGGCATGTACTGGCGCAGGAGCCCGTTGGTGTTCTCGTTGGAGCCGCGTTGCCAGGGCCTGTGGGGGTCGCAGAAGTAGACCTGCACGCCGGTGGAGACCGTGAACTGGGCGTGGTCGGCCATCTCCTTGCCTTGGTCCCAGGTGATGCTGCGGCGCAGCTGCTCGGGCAGGGTGCTGATGGCTTGTCGCATTGCGCGCTCCACCCCGGCGGCGCTGCGCCCGTCGGGTAGGCGCAGCAGCATCACGTAGCGGGTGGTCCGCTCGACCAGGGTGCCGACCGCGGTGCGGCAGCCGGCGCCGATCAGCAGGTCGCCTTCCCAGTGGCCGGGCACGGCGCGGTCCTCCGCCTCGGCCGGCCGTTCGGAGATCATGACCATGTCGGGGAGCTGGCCGGTGTTCTCCGGGCGCCGTCGAGGCCGGCGCTGGATCCGACCGGTGCGCAGGCATCGAGCCAGCTCCCGACGCAACTCGCCCCGCCCCTGCACGAACAGGGCCTGGTAGATGGTCTCGTGGCTCACCTGCATCATCGGATCGCCGCGGTACTCGATGCGCAACCGGCCCGCGATTTCCTGCGGGGACCACCACTGCTTCAGCCACGTGGTGACCTGGGCGGCCAACCGGGGACGGCTCAGCTTCGGCGTCTTGGGACGACGAGCACGGTCTCGAGCCTGCTGGTGCGCCCGCCAGGCCCGGTAGCCGGCACGGCCGCCGTTGCCCGCGACCTCCCGGGAGACGGTCGAGACGGCCTTGCCGAGTCTGCGGGCGATGGCGGTGAACGCGACCCCCTCACGCAGCCCGAGACTGATCTCCTCTCGGTCGGCCAGGGTCAGCCGGCCCGGCCCCGGCTGCCAGCGGTCGGACCGCACCGGCCGCTTGGACTCCCGCCGCACCACCGTCCGAACGACCTCATGAGAGCAGCCCACCTGCCGGGCAACCTCCCGCAGGGACAGCCCCTTGGCATCCAACCGCCGGGCCAGCTGCCGTTGCTCCATCGTCAGATGGGCGGTCATCAACGCCTCCTGTATAGATCACGAGATTCTCGCGACCCACCAGGCCCGTTGCGATGACCGGTTGAACCCGCCGTGTCACCCATGTCCCGGTGCCAGACACGGGGTGTCTCGGTGCGACGTGATGAGTTTCTGTACGAGGTCGAGGTCAAGGCCGGCTCCGCCGGCCCTGCGCCCGCTCCGCGCCTCCGGCGCCCGCGGGCGCAGCCGGGCCGCACAGACAGACAGAGGATCCTGACCGAGCTCAGGGCGATCAACGCACCGACGCGCATGCCCTCTCAGCGGCAGCGTTCTCAAGCCGCCGGCATCGCGTCAAGGGCGCCTGACGGCGTCGCTGGCGCGATCGAGCACGCTCGACCCTTGACGCGCTACCGTCGTCCCGCGAACTCGGCAGCTACGAGGACATGCCCGCACCCTGGCCATGGCCCCCGAAGGGTGTCGCGCTGATCGTGACTAGCCGAACCCGCCGCCCGCGCCAGGTGGCCCGCCAAAGGGCGTTGCTGGCCCCAGACGCTTACGCTTGCCGCAGCCTCGGCAGACCTGCGGGTCGGCGTCGTGTTGCGGTAGCCAAGCGTGCCACCCGAGACGGCACTGCCACGGCTTACTCATGTCTTCGACGCTACTCCCCGCCGGCACGACAAAGCGGACACGCCGCCGGGCGACCTGCCCGCCAAACTGCCTGCCATCCGACCCCCGCAGGGCCACATTCGGTGGACGCCGACGGACAGAAACGGCAGGTCAAGCAGCAGATGGACCTCCGCCAGACCTGATTGACACGGAAGAGGTCACAAGTTCAATCCTTGTATCGCCCACCAGCATCACAGCAGGGCAGAGCCCGGTTCCTCCCCGGAGGGGCCGGGCTTCTTGGTCTTCAAGGGCTCTTGACTGCCAAACCGACTGCCATTGCTCGCGAACAGCCGATCAGTCTGGCCATGCTCAACCAGGACTTGGCGCAGGAGTCGATGCGCGCGACTGGCTACGGATTGGGGCCGACGTTGGGGACGAACCCCTGGGTATCGTCTCCACCGCAGCGCTTGCAGTGCCGGTACTTCTGCCCAGTGTCAGTCCAGGCCTGCTCCCACCGATGCATCCCCAAGCGACACATCCACGGCTTCGCCATACGGCCCATGCTCCTCCCGACCGCGATAAGCGTCCAGAAGGCGACCGGGCTCCGCGACCTCTACGATCCTTGCCTCGGCCGCCGCGCGCCCTGCCCGCCAAACTGCCTGCCATCGGACTCCCGCAGGACCGCATCTGGGGTGGACCCCGTGGACAAAAACCGCAGGTCAGCAATGGGACGGCCCTCCCCCGACCTGATTGACACGGAAGAGACCACGAGTTCAATCCTTGCCGGGTGCTGGCGTCGCGCAGCTCGATCATCGATTCCGGCGTCGGCCTAAGCGCCAACTGGGGCAGAATGCCCGGATGCTGACCGATCGTCCGTCGCAGGCGCCTGAGCTGATCGCCCGGTGTGCCGCGACCACCACGGGAACGCCGGGGCCGCACGATTTCATCTCGAACGGGTACAGCTTCCGCCTGACCCCCCGAAGGGCTGGTCCAAGACCGAAGCGCAGGTCGGATGGGATGGCAAGGCGCTGCCCACGGGAGATCTGCAATCGACGCCTTTCTACGCCAGCGTCAGCGATCCAGAGAACGGCGACCGCAAGTTCGCGGTCGCCGCCACACCGGTAGCGCAGGGGATGAAACTGGCCACGTGGCAAGCCGCCATAGTGCCCCTCATCGTGTCGGCCCAGTGCGTCAGTTCCCGGTCGGTGACCAAGACCATGCTGGGCGGCGAGCCAGCCCTCACCTGGACGGCAACGTGCGGCGACCTGCACCCCATGAACATCGCCGCACTGCACGGAGGGCGTGGCTACCGAGTCATCGCCGAGTTGAGTCCCGCTGATCCGCGCATCGTCGAATCGATACTCGCGTCCTTCCACTTCACGAACTAGCGGGTGGCATGATCGCGTCGGCGGTCGCGCCGCGTCCGCAGAGTGGCTAGTCCCGCTCCTCCATGAGGCTACGCTCCACACGCGCCCGAGAATCTTGCATCACCCGCCTCGGTCGTTGGAGCCGTCACCCTTGTATCGCCCACCAGCATCACAGCAGGCCACGGCCCGGCTCCTCCGCTGCGGCGCCGGGCTTCTTGGTCAGGACAGCGCGGTGATGGCTTTCTGTACGAGATTTGCCGAGATTTAAAGGCCAGCCTCGCCGGCCTTGCCCCCCGCTGCGGCTCCGGCGCCAGGCACAGCGACGAGCGGGTCCTGATCGGCTACGGCCCGGGGCGCATCTGGCTGCGCAGGGCCGCGAGGTCCATCGAGGTCCAGTGCTCGATCAGCTTGCCGTCAGCCACTCGGAAGATGTCGATGAACTCGAATTCGACTCGATTGCCCGTCGGCGGCAGATCCCAGAGCTCACCAAGGTGCGTACCTCGTAGCGTCTTCCGCGTGGCGACCAGGTCGCGCTCGGCGAGCTGTTCGTTGATCTCCATCGTGGCGTCCGGGAAGGCCCGCAGTAGGCCGCCGTAGAATGCCTGGAATCCGCTGGCCGGCCGCTCCGTACTCGGAATGGCCTGACCTCCGGGTCTGTAGTGGTTGACGAACGCGGCGTGGAACACCTCGTCGGCGAACGCCAGGTCGTGCCGGTCCTGACAGCGCCGGACGAACTCCGTCACGACCCTCTTGTTGTCGTCGGTGGACATCAGGACGTCCCCTTCTGGCAGCGACCGCCGCCAGGGTAGCCCCCGCGGCAACCCGGCCCCTCCAGCGCCTGCGATCCGCAGTAACCCGATGGCGCTCTGCTCGGTACGGCGGGCAAGGTGATGGCCGTGAGTTCGAGGCCGACACTGCATCTCACGGTCGGCTTGCCCGGGGTGGGCAAGACGACCCTTGCTCGCGAGCTGGAGCAGGCTAGCGGCGCCTTGCGGCTGACACCCGACGAGTGGATGGCGCCGCTGTTCGGGCTGCACTGGGCCGACTTCGCCGGGAAGCGCGATGTTCTGGAAGGCCGACTCGTCTGGGTCGGCCACCAGGTGCTGCGAGCGGGTGTTTCGGTGATCCTCGACTTCGGCTGCTGGTCCCCGGACGAGCGGTACGCCCTCCGCGCGATCGCAGACCTCGCCGGAGCCGACTTCGAGCTGCACTACCTGACGCTTCCCGAGGATGAGCGCAGGAAGCGGGCGACGGCGCGGTGGCGCGAGGCTCCGGAGGAGGTCTTCGAGATGAGCGACGAGGATCACGAGCGGTTCCGTGCCCTCTTCTCGCCGCCCACCACCGACGAGCTCCAAGGCTGCCCACTTCCTCCGCCACCGGCACCCTTCCACAGCTGGCCCGCCTGGGCGTCTGACCGGTGGCCCACGCTCCCGCGCTTGGACCTATGAGAGCCTCGTCCTCCCCCGACGGCGATCGCCGACCCCGACAATCGTCAGGTGAGCACCGAGCTCGAGGACCTGACCGGACTGTTCGACCTCGTCGAGCGCCGCCTCGCCGAGCGCATGCGGGGGCTGACCGACGACGAGTGGTCCTGGCGCCCGACCCCCGACGAGCGGATCGGCCTGCGCTGGCGGTTGGCGCACCTTGCGGACGTCCTTGTCGAGCCGCGCCACCGGGCCTGGCTCGGCCTGTCCGCAGGGGCAGCTGCCACGAGTGCTGCCGATCCCACCGGCGCCGCGTCGGCCGCCGAAGCGCTGGCGCGGGTGGAGCGCGGGTACCGGCACTGGCGGAAGCTCCTCGCGCACCCCGCCCTCGATCTGTCCGTTGCGGTGGGTCCCGCCGCCGGCCCCTTCCGCGACGCGAGCCGGCGCTCGTATGTGCTGCACGTGGCGGACGAGCTCGTGCACCACACGGCGGAGGCGTGCCTGCTGCGCGACCTGTACGGCCGCGTGATCCCACCCGAGCCCGCACCCCGGGCCTAGGGTCCGCACTGATCCGGTGGCGGTCGAGGCGCGTGCGTAGCGCCCGGTCGCACCACTGGCCCTCACCCCGGCCGTGGACCGACGAGAAGAATCCTGACGGGGGTGAGCAGGCCGGCGACGGGGGTGGAAGAGTGCCCAGCGTGGGAGCAGGGCTCAGGTGCGAGATCTTCCCGAGTGATCTCGACAGGACACTGTGGTTCTACGTCGACGTCCTCGGGTTCGATGTCGTCCGCGACGAGCGCGGGGCCGGCACCCCGTACCTGGCCCTGCGCAGAGGCGACGTCCGCCTCGGTGCGGCGGCCCGCGCACCGATCCCGGACGCCGAGGCTCGCCGGCCGCCCATCGGCGTCGAGCTCGTCCTCGAGGTCGATGACGTCGTCGCCGAACACGATCGGATCTCGGCGACCGCCTGGCCGATGACGGAGAGTCTGACACGGCGACCCTGGGGCCTCAGGGACTTCCGACTCGTGGATCCCGACGGCTATTACTGGCGGATCACCGAAATGGAACCGCGCCGCTCGACGTGCGGCTCCGCCGGGTCTCCCCGTTGATCGTTACTACATAGGGCCGGTAGGGGGCCCGCCCAAATTCGTCGGCCCGCCCAGATTCGTTGCCGGGCCCAGACGCTTACGCTTACCGCAGTCTCGGCAGACCTGCGGGTCGGTGTTGTGACGCGGCAGCCAGGCGTGCAATCCGAGGCGGCACTGCCACTGCTTGCTCATGTCTTCGACGCTACTCTCCCTGCTGACACGACAAAGCGGGCACGCCGCCGGGCGACCTGTCTGCCGAACTGCGGCGTCCGGTTCTTCCCCGGAGACGCGGGCTTCTTGCCGTTCTCCCGGCAACGCACGAAGGTGCGGTCCCCCTGCACCGGACCGGAAGCAGGGACGTGACCGCACCAAGGTGCACGATGTCAGAGCGGGTGATCTGTGGTCGCGGCAGACGTTCAGCGCCAGCGGTCGCCCGGCGCGGCCAGGAACTGCCGGACGACGTAACCCCAGGGAATGACCGCCAGGATCACGACGACGAAGAGGATGGTGGTGAACTCCACCGTGGTGGCTGCGTCGAGTCCGCCGCCGAGCAGTTTCGGCAGGGCCACGACGCCCAGCCAGGTCAGCTTCCACAGCGACTCGAACAACAGGATGGGCAGCATCTTCACCGGGTACCTCAACCCGAGCAGCGCCAGGATCGACATCGCGAGAAGGATGCACTCGATGAGTCCCCTGTCGAGGGGCCAGGAGCCGTGGTGGGCGACGAATGACGGCCACTTGAACACGGCGAGCCCGCCGCCCATGAAGAGGTAGCCGAACCTGAGGACGTAGAGGCGGACGGAGCGACAGCTCTCCCCCGGAGGTCGTGCGGACGCTGCCGGGGCTCTGTGACGCACTGTCGGTGGGAAGGGCGGGGGTGGGGGTCGTCGTAGGTGTCATCGGAGGGTCTCCTTCGGATGTGCAGGCGTCGCGTTCAGGGTGGTTACCTCGCTGCCGCGGAGGGCTTCGAGGAAGGGCTGGAAACTGCCGGTGACCAGGCAGCGCACGACCTGGCCCTCGATCACGACCTCGCTGACCCCGGAGGCCCGCTCGATCTGTTCGGTGGGTGGCGTGCCGAGACACGTGACTTCGACTCGTTGTCTCGGGTGCTGTGTGCTCATGCATCGAACCTAGGAAGCGGGGGGTCGGGCCGGCTTCAGTGGAGCCACTGAGCCAGTACTGAAATCGACGCCTGTCGACGCACCCTCCCGCGCAGTACCGTCGGCCCGTGGCACGGCGCACCTCCACGTCGGGGAACCTGCCCGCCGAGACGACGAGCTTCATCGGGCGTCGCCATGAGCTGGCCGAGACGCGCAGGAAGCTCAGCGCAGCCCGCCTGGTGACCCTGGCCGGCGCAGGCGGTGTGGGGAAGACGCGGCTCGCGATCCGGGCGGCATCCGACCTCGAGCGCGGCGTCCCGGACGGCGCGTGGCTGGTACAGCTCGCGGAACTGCGGGACGCGGCTCTCATCGGCAACGCCGTCCTGGCTGCCCTGGATCTTCGTGACCAGGGCGCCGCCGAGCCGGTGGCCTTGCTCCGCTCCTACCTGGCCGACAAGACGATGCTGCTGGTCCTCGACAACTGCGAGCACCTCCTGCAGGCGGCCGCCCGGCTGGTCAGCGAGCTCCTGAGGGCGGCTCCGGGCCTCCGCGTGATCGCGACCAGCCGGGAGCCGCTGTTGATCGAGGGTGAGCATGTGCTGCCGGTGCCACCGCTCCAGCTGCCCTCGTTGCACGCCGAGGAGCCGCTGGACCGCCTGAGCCGGAACGAGACCGTCGAGCTGTTCGTCCAGCGCGCGGCGGCAGCGTCCGGCAGTTTCGACCTGACGGCCTCCAATCAGGCCGCGGTGGTCGAGCTGTGCCGGCGGCTCGACGGATTGCCGCTGGCGATCGAGTTGGCGGCCGTGCGGACGCGGGCCCTGACCGCGGAGCAGATCCGCGACCGCCTCGACGAACGGTTCGATCTGCTCACCGCTGGCAGTCGGGCTGCACTCCCCCGGCACCAGACGCTGCGGACCACGATCGAGTGGAGCTACGACCTGCTGACCCCCGCCGAGCGCACGCTCTGGACGCGGCTGTGCGTCTTCGCGGGCCGTTTCGCGCTGGACGACGTCACGGCGGTGTGCAGCTGGGACGACCCTTTCGCCGGTGCTGGTGCTCGAGCACGTGTCGTCGTTGCTCGACAAGTCACTGGTGATCAGGGAGGACATCGCGGGTGCCGCCTGCTACCGGCTGCACGAGACGATGCGGGAGTACGCCAGGCTGAAGCTGCGGGAGGCCGGCGAGGAGGTCGTGCTCGAGCGGCGCTGCCTGGACTACTACCTGACGCGGTGCCAGCACTTCGCGGTGGAGGGAAGGCACCGGCTGCTCGAGTGGCTTCCGTGGGTGGAACTCCGGATCGACACCATCCGCGGTGTGTTGCGTAGGACCCTGGTTCAGGACGTCCCCGCGGGCACCGAGATCGCGACCTACCTGATGCGGTACTGGATCACTCGCGCGACCACCGAGGGCGTGCGGTGGCTCGACGAACTGCTCGCCGCGGGCGGGCGGCCCGACGACGAGGCCGGTGCCTACTTCGTCCGCGGCTTCCTCGCCGTACTGCAGAGCGATCCCGCAGCCGGCGTGCCGGCACTCGAGCGGTGTGTACGGGCGGCCCGAAACGGACCGCCCGCGGGCCTGTCACGGTCACTGTCGATGGCGTCGATCGCCGCCCGCATGGCGGGGGACCGCGACTCCTCGAGGCGGCTGCTCGAGGAGGCTCGCCTGGTAGCCGGCGAGATGGGGGACCTCGGCGCGACCCTGCTACTGCTCCAGGCTCAGGCCCTCAACGGCCTGCTCGACGGTGACCTGGCGGCCGTCGCTCCGGCGGCGGCCGAGGGGGCACGGATCAGCCGTGAGGCGGGTGACGTGTACAGCCTCGAGATGATGCTGATGAACCAGGCCCTCGCCGCCGTGATGTCCGGAGATCTCCGCGAGGGTGAGCTGCGGTCGACCGAGGGGCTGCGGATCGCCGATCAGCTCGACGACCGAATCGCGCAGTGCTACCTGCTCGGAGCGTTGGCATGGTGTGCGGCGGGCCGCGGCGAGCACCGGCGAGCCGCGCAGCTCCTCGGAGCCACGGAGAGCGTCCGCGCCGAAGCGGGGGCAAGCATCCACATCGGCCTCGCGCCGGCACTGGACCAGGCCGACAAGTCGGCGAGGGCAGCGCTGCGACCGGCGAGCTTCGCATCCGAGTTCGCCACGGGCCGGCACCTCACCCGCCAGATGGCGTCGCGGCTCGCGCTGCGTGAGGCCACCCCTGCAGCGACAGGTGCTGCCGTGGCAGCGGTAGCTCTAGGGCATTGAGCCGACGTGGGGCCGAAGTGGCGCAACTCGTCGCCGAAGGTCTGAGCAACAGAGAGATCGGCGCCCGTCTGTTCATCTCCGAGCGCACGGTCGAGAGCCACGTCCGGACGATCCTGAACACACTGGGCTTCACCTCGCGGGCGCAGATCGCCGGATGGGTCGCGTCCAGCGACCGAGCCGAGCCCGGCACGTAGGGTTTCCACGTCTTGACGGCGTTCCTCACCCGATCGAACATGCTGGACCTTCGACCTGCCACCGTTCGTCTCCCGAACCAGGCAGCAACGACAGAACGATGTAGGCGTAGATCGGGTCGCCTGGGGCGGGAGGATACTGGCGACGTCCGCCGTCCAGGCACACGGCGAGGGGAGCGTTCATGGCCACTGTGAGCGTGCGCTACATCGTCGACGATGTGGACGCCGGCATCTCGTTCTACTGCCATTGCCTCGGCTTCGAGGAGGTGATGCACCCGGCGCCCGGTTTCGCGATGCTCGCGCGTGGCGATCTGCGACTGGTGTTGAGCGCGCCGGGCGGTGGCCCTGGCGGCGGCCAAGCTATGCCCGACGGCACTCTTCCCAGTCCCGGAGGCTGGAACCGCTTCATGCTGGAGGTGGACGGGCTCGAGTCCGAAATCGAGACGCTCCGCCGGCGCGGCGCTCGCTTCCGCAATGAGCTGATCGTCGGGGTCGGCGGTAAGCAGATCCTGCTCGAAGACCCCGCGGGCAATCCGGTCGAGCTGTTCGAACCGACCCGAACCGAGGCCAGGCTCAACCCCGTCCTGGAGCAGGACGAGGGTCACGGTCCCTAGGCGGCTCTGTCCCGGATCCGTAGCCCTTGGTCTGGGGCCGTCGCGCACTGAAGACGGGCGAGGTGGTCAGCTGCCGAGCGAGGCGGCGAGCAGGCTTCGCCGATCGTGGAGCCCGGTCTTGTCGAAGATCGCCTTCAGGTGGTCCTGAAGGGTGTATTCGGAGACCCTGAGGGCGCGTGCGGCGCCTCTGGTGTCGTCGCCGGCGGACAGCCGCCCCAGCACGTCCGATTCGCGGCGGGTCAGGCCGTGAACCCGGGCGAACAGGTCGGCCCGCTCCCGTGGTCCGCACTTCTCGATGGTCACGGCGATGTCCTGCGGCTGGGACCTGTAGTGATCGTCGATGCGCGCCGCGCGCAGGGCCAACCAGCCTCCACCACTGACGTGGACGCGGGCCCACGCGGGCGCGTGGTTGATCCCTGCCTCAGCGGCGAGGAGCTGGGCAGCGACGTTGTAGGCCCCCGCGGGCACCGGAGAGCGGCCCTCGTCGGGCGGTACCAGCAGCCGCAGGTACCTGTCAGTGTCCGCGGTCTGGGCGCGGACATTCAGATCCGGGTCGAGGAGCAGGACGACCGGGCCGCCGGGGTGCGCGGGAGCGTGGACCGGCTCGGTGAACGTCGCGGCCAGGCAGCGGCGGATCGCGGCGGTGACGGGCGCGGTCAGCTCGGTCAGGTAGTCGACGTCGGCCGAGTCCGAAGCGCCCCCCGCGCTGGTCTCGCCAGAGGTCCAGGAAGCTCCAGATCCCGAACTGGTCGCGGAAGACCACCGAGGCGACGTCGACGACAGCGAACCGGGACTGGACCTGACGCCATACCGCGCTGCGGCTGGGATCACCGGCGTCGGTGAGCAGGGCGACCGGGCTGGTCATGTCCGTCCACCGGTTCACGGCGGTCTGGTACTTCGCGCGGATCAGCGTCGGCAGCTCAGGCAAACACGGCACGTCGGCCAACGGGGCCCAGCCGACCCCGGTGTCCGGATCGGTCAGCGTCCACACGTACCAGGTGAACGGGACCGCGCGCCGGATCTCGGCGAGCAGGTCCAGCCTCAGCGCCCGGGGGTCGAGCGCGTGATCGCAGATCGCCTCGATCCGCGATGGCCGCACCGCAGCAGGCTAACCCGATCACCGTCCGACCCCAGCAATCTGGGATACCGGCCCGGCCGGGCCGGACCCTAGCGTCGACCTCATGGCCACCTTGCGCATCGAGCATCCGATCACCGATTTCACCACCTGGCAGACCGCCTTCGCCCGCTTGAGCGGCGCCCGGGCAGCTGGCGGCGTGCTGGCGGCCCGGATCTATCGACCCGTCGACGACCCACAGTTCGTGTTGATCGACCTCGACTTCGCCGGCGTCGATCAGGCGCAGGCGTTCCGGGATTTCCTGCACAGCCGGGTCTGGTCCACAGCGGACACAGCACCGGCCCTCGCCGGGGCTCCACTGACTCGCATCGTGGAGGCCGAACCGGTCCCCGCTCAGCCAACCGTGTCGGTGACGCCGTAGGCCCGGTCCGGTCGACCTCCTCGCCGCAGCGCGGCCAGCCGTGCGCGGCGACCGGCGGGCTCGTGCAGCCTCACATCAGCGATCTCAGCACGTCGACCTCGGCGCCTGGTGAGAACGGGTCGAAGTCGTGCTCGACCAGCCAGCGAATCGCCGACAGGCTTCGCAGCGACCACCAGGCGCGGATCACGTCGAGGTCGACGTCGGTGCCGTAACCGGCGACGACGTCGCCGAGGTGCTCCTGGTGTCCGAGCGTCAAGATGGCGAGGTCGTGCAGGGCGTCACCCTGGCTCGCCTCGGACCAGTCGACAACGCCGGTGATCTCGTCGACGTCGATGAACACGTGGGCGACCTGCAGGTCCCCGTGCGTGAACACCGGCGTGTACGGCCGGAGTGCGGCCTCGGCCACCTGGCGGCCACGCGTGACCACGTGGTCGGGAAGGACACCGTTCGTGACGAGCCACGCGCATTCGCCGTCGAGGCGCGATGCGAGGTCGTCGAGGCTCCGACCGGGCCATGGCGGCAGCGGCGCGTCGTGCAGCATCCGTGCGGCGGCACCCGCCGCGGCCCACGCCGCCGGCGACGCGGTGGACGGCTCGCCGAGGCGGCCGAGTGCCGTGCCCGGGAGGGCGGCGAGCGCCAGCACGGGCGGCTTCCGCCACAGGACCTCCGGAGTCGGGATCGGCGCCAGAGCCATTGCCTCGACCTCGACGTCGGTGCGCGTCTGATCGCCGTCGACCTTCAGGAACACGTTCCCGACCCGCAGCGTCGCGCGCTCGTTGTGGGCGACGACGACCTCGACCTCCTCCACGTCGGACATCGTCGCGGGGAGAACCTCCGACGTCACACGCTTTGTCGCGGCATCGCGGTCAGATCGTCTCCTCCAGCACGGTGCCGGACGCCGGCGCCGTGAGCAGGGGCTTACGCAGGAGGGGCATGCCGGCCAGGAGGCTCACCGCCATGAGGGCGAACGCGAGCGCGGGCCGATCGACGACCGTGCCGACCAGCACCGAGACCACGAGGCCGCCCAGGTTTCCGGCGAGCCAGATCACGTTGGCCGCGGTGGCAGCGTGCGCCGCGTTCGCGCGTCGCTCGCAGAGGTCGAGGAGCACCGGCAGGGCGACCAGCAGCGCCCCGGTCGCGACACAGGCCGCGACGGCGACAACGGCGATCGAACCCGTCGCCGCCATGGCCGCGCAGGAGACCGCGGCGAGGACGAGCACCAGCAGCAGCAGCGCCCGCTCGCGACCGGCGCGCACCACCGGCCCGGGGACGACGAGAGCGGCGACGACCCCCGCGGCGACGGCGGCGGCGAGGATCGTCCCCGCGGCTCCGGCGTCGATGCCGGCCGGGGCGACGAGCGCCTGCAGCCAGGTCGTGAGGGCGACGAAGCCGCCGAAGCCGGCGGCCGCGAGGTACGCGAGCCTGCGCAGCTCCCGGTCCGCCCAGCTCTCGCGTGCGGCGGCCAGCGCACCGGCGTCCGGCCCCGCCTGCGGTGCCTGAACGGGCCAGTGGCGCAGTGCCGACAGCAACCAGAGGCACGAGACCACCGCGATCGCAGCCTGGACGGCGACCAGAGCCGGTAGACGCCCGCCGCCGAAGGCGCTGCCGAGGACGAGCGCCAGCAGGATCCCCAGGAACGTCCCCGCCGACGCCAGGCCGATGCCGGCAGCCTGGGACGCCGGGGGCAGCGAGACCGCGACGACGCGTGTGATCGCGCCGAGCACGACAGGCTGCGCGACGGCGACGAGCGCCGACCCGGCAAGAGCCCAGGCGAACGTGTCGCCCAGCCGGAGCAGGCCGCCCGCAGCGCAGAGCACGGCTCCGGCGGCCAGGACGCGACGTGGTCGGAGGTCGAGCAGGTGACCGGTCGGCAGCGCGAGCACGACGTACAGCAGCGGGAAGGCGTTGGCGAGCCAGCCCACGGCCTGCTCGCTCACCCCGAAGTATCGGGCGGCATCCGTGGTGACCGGAGCGAACGTCAGCCAGAGCAACTGCGTGCACGCTGCGACGGCCCCGTACGCCGCGACGGCGTTCCACCCGCCCGCCCGCGCAGCGCCGCCCGTAGTCGGTCCGTTCACGGGCACAGCTAAGCACCGCAGTGCCGATCTACGTCGGACGTCGCAGCTCGCCGTCCGACCCACACCCGTCTCCACCAACGTGAGCCCGGGCGTTCACCGGCTGCGCGCTACGAGCCCGCGCTGCTGCCGCCCGTCGGGGGCCGACCCGCACCTGACTCGACCAGCCGCTTGAGCGTCGCGAGATCGGCCGCGACCAGGCCGACGTCCCGGTCCAGGTCGGCGTCGGTCATGCCGGGCAGACGGCGAACCGTGAAGACGACCTCGGCGCCCTTGCCGTCCGCCGTGACCCGCATCGGCACCGCCACCGTCTCGCCCGATGGCGTCGTCACCACGTGATCGAGGACGCCGAACTCGTTCCGGGGAGCGAAAGCGACCCGGTCGCCCGGGCCGAGGCCGGCGGCCCACGCCGTCAGGTTCTCCGGGTCGGACGCGAAGGCGTACACGTCCTCCGCCGAGCGGTCGATGTGCTCGCTGACGTGTCTCGAGTCCGAGGGCATGCGCCCAGCTAAGCACGGGCGACGAGGCCGGTTCGCGACCGTCTCTGGCACGCTGGGCCGGTGCTCTCGCTGACGGGTGCGGACCTGGCCGGCGCAGCCGCGTTCCTCTCGGCTCTCGAGCGACAGCTGCCGGGCCTGGTGACGTCGGAGGCCTCGGGCGACTGGTTCGTGTTCTACGACCCCGATCGGGTGACAGTGCCCGAGCGGCGCTTCCCCTTCCTCACCCTGGTCACGGGCGACCGATACGACGCGGCGTCGAACCTGGACCGCGACGCCGACACCTACCGCGTGAACCTCGGCGTCGGTCGTGCGGCTTACGAGGCGCGGCTGGGCAAGGCTCCTCGCGTGGCGGCCGGCTACCAGGTCATCGACACAGGCGCGGACTACACCGCCACCGACACGGTGCTGCCACACCCGTTCTACGCCCCTCTCCACTGGGTCTGCGTCGTCAATCCGGGGTCCCGGACGAGAGACGACCTGGCAACCCTGGTGGAGACGGCGTACGCCGAGGCGGCACGGCACTACGACAGCCAACGCCACGAGCGGGACTGACGGCCCACGCTCGACCCATGATCCGGCCCGAGGCTGCGGCGACGGGCGAGATGCCCGTCGGCCTCTCCGCGGCCGATCCACGCACCCGCGACGATCTTGAGGCCGTCCGGTCACCCTGGGCGGATGAGGTCAGCACGCCCCCGCTGCGGTCTGGTGGTCCCACCGAAGTTCTTGGGACGACCGCTGGGAGTTCGCATGGGTTGGATCTTGTGGGGCATCGTCCTGCCCCTTCTGGTCGTGGTGGCGGGGATCGTGGCGCTGCAGAAGCGCCGCAGCGGCCGGCGCTGACACGGCCCCGACTGCTCGGCCTTCCCCGACCCGGACGATTCTCGGCTGTTCAATACTCCTGTGATCGCTGATGACGGACCCCCGGACGACGGGCCGCGGGTGGTGAGCGCCGCCCGCACCATCGCGGCGCCCGCGGACCGGATCTTCGACTTGATCGCCGACCCCTCGGAGCAGCCGCGCTGGGACGGCAACGACAATCTCGCTCGCGCGCGAGAGCGGACAGCGGGTCCACGCCGTCGGCGACGTGTTCCTCATGACGCTGACGGGCGGGAAGATCCGCGAGAACCACGTCGTGGAGTTCGAGGAGGGGCGCCGCATCGCGTGGACGCCGGCCGAGCCGGGCAACCGGCCGCCGGGACATCTCTGGCGGTGGGAACTCGAACCGCTCGACACGTCCCGGACCCGGGTGACGCACACCTATGACTGGACGCGCCTCAGCGACCCGAATCGCCTGCCGAGGGCGCGCGCCACCACTCCCGAACGGCTCGCGGCGTCGCTCGACCGGCTCGCCCGGTTGGCGGAATCACCGTGACGAGGTGAGCCCGAAGCGGGACGATCGAGCATGGCCAAGCCGTTGATGTGCCGACTCGGCCTGCACCTGTGGCAGGCCGAGTGGAACGAAGCCGGGCAGCACTACCGGCGCTGCGCGCGTTGCGGTCGCGACGACGACCCTGTCTCGAGGATCCGTGGGATGAGCGGCTGAGCGAGACCAAGAGGGCAGGATCGGCGGAGTTGCCGGCGTCAGGGAGCCGGCGACGACGCCGCGTCGAGATCGCGGTAGTAGTAGAACATCGGCTCGGTGGCCCCAGGCTCGGTGTGGGTGAACCCGTGCGCTTCGTAGAAGCGGCGGGCGTCGAGGTCCTCACCGTCGACGTTGATCTCCAATGTCTCCGCGCCGCGTTCACGGGCCAGCTGGCACGCGTGCTCCAGTAGCGCGTGGCCGATCCGTTGACCGCGCAGTTCGGGCCGGACGTACAGCTCGTCGAGGGTGGCGACCGGGCCGTCGTACCAGGGGTTGGGTCGGAACGACAGCACGGCCAGGCCGACGGCAGGATCGCCGGCCAGCAGCGCGGCGAGATGCTCGCCCGCGAGAAGCCGGCGCAGACGCGTCGTGAGGACCACGACGCCCGGCGTCGGCGTGTCGAACTCCCGGTTGAAGGCATCGAGCAGTGCGGCGGCGACGGCCGCGTCCGCCGTGGTCGCGGCCCGGACGGACCGCAGGGAGTCCGCCATGGGCTGCTGTTCACTCGTCACGACCTCATCGTCCCGCTCCCCCTTTGCGGACGTCGTCCACTCCCCCTCGGCGCCGTCGTCGGGGCCGGTAGCGTGGCGCGCCTGCTCGCTGACCTCGATGCAGCCTCGTAGCGCCCGGGAACGACGATCGGCGGGCACCCGGAAGGGGGCCCGCCGATCGTCGGGTGGAGGATCTCGCTAGCTGGTCACATGGGCATGTCCATCGACGTCGTCGGCGACGACGTGACCGGCCCCTGGAGCGGGATGTTCGCGTAGGGGGACGTGTTGGGGAACTTGGTCATGTCGATGCTGATCGGCTCGGGGTCGTAGCTCGGCCGGAACAGGGTGTTGCCGTCCCGGTTCATGTCCGCGCACTCCCGCGGGATGTTGAGGCACGAGGCCACGAGCGCGTTCTGCACCTGGTTGTTCCAGTCGGCGAAGAAGTCGCCGTGGAAGGAGTAGATGCCGCCGCTGGCGAGGGAGTAGGCGGAACCGCCCGCGATGCCCGGGAAGTCGACCTCGAACGTCACCTGGGGCAGGGACACCGGGTGGTCGGCGGGGCAGGCACCGCTCGACGCGGGGTAAGCCATGTGCGACTTGTGATCCGCGCTGTCCAGGTGCACGCCGTCCCAGCAGCTCGGGAAGATCAGCGATGCGTGGATCTCGGCCGACGAGCCGCCCGGGCACTGGTACATGTGCGGACTCTCGACCCCGCCACCGCCGCAGTCCCACTGCACGACCGAGAGGGACTGGTCGGACCTCGCCATCGCGCTGCCGGCGATCATCCGAAGACCGGCCGGGAACGGGTGGACGCCGGGACCCATGCCGCCGCCGGCGCGGCGGTAGTAGACGGTGTTCGACTGGTCGGCCTTGACCACCGACGTCGAGCCGTCCGCGTTCTGCTTCATCAGGGAGGGCACCCAGTACGCCGAGAGGTCGCTGGTGCCCATCCCGCGGCCACAGCTCGACGGGCTGTGCGCCGAGAGGCTGGCGAGGGTGCTCGACGCGTCCGTCGAGGTGTTGCCGTAGAACGTGTGGGCGTGGGACGCGCCCGGCTGGCCCGGGAAGACGATGGGGTCGTCGTTGGAGAAGTGGTCCACGTCGCACAGCACGTTGAACTCCGCGATGTGGTCGGAGTAGACCACCCCGGTGGGCGCCGGCAGCGCGGTGGGCGGCGCTGACGAGGACGACGATGACGAGGACGTGGACGTGGTGGTGGTCGTGTCCTTCGTCGAGGTCGACGTGCTCGTGGACGGTGCGGGCGCGGTGGTCGTCGACGTCACCGGGTCCGACGTCGGCGTCGGGACCGGCTGCGGATGGTGATGCCGGTGCTGCCGGTTCGGGTGCGGACGCAACACGGCGTCCGCCGCCCCGGTCCCTACGACGGTGACGGCCAGCGCCGCGACGGCGCTGGCGGCGACCACGCGCCGCCGGGAGAGTTTGATCTTCACCGAGACCCTCCATGGTCTCTAGAACAGGTCCCCGTGTGCTCGCCTCACGTTACTGCGATCCCGCAGGGAATCAACGCCGCCGCCCTTAAGTCGCGCGTAAGGGTTAACTAAATCTCCCGGCGTCAATTCATATCGAAGAGATCGGTCGGACGTCACGGAGGCCGCGCTCGCGGCGATTTCCGGGAAATGTCACCGACCGGGCGCGCAACGTGCCGCGCCCCCGCCCTGACTTGCAAGAATACAGGTCCTCGCCCGTTTGTCGGTGTCCCCGGATCCGTCCTATCGGCCGCAGGAGCGGGTGCCGTGTCCCGGTCCGGCAGGGTCGGGACTGCGCCGAGGTCGCCGGAGGTCGGCGCCGCCTGGACCCTCCCCGCACCGGCCAGCTCAGCACGAGCGGGCGCCGCATCTGCGCCCGCGGAACTCCTGTGAGACCCCCGGGCGCGTGCCCGGGAGGTGCCGTCGTGACCGGTGACGCGGGGCGGTGACTAGGCGTCGCCAGGGTCGCGGCGAGGGCCTCGCTCGACCAGGACGAGGCGCACGGCATTTCCGGATGCCCGTCTGCTCCGCTCGCCGCGGAACGTCACCCTTTTCGGGCGATGCCCCCGCGGCGAAGGCGATCAATGACGCTCCGTTCCTTTTCCTCGACCGGTCACCGTTATTTCCGACACGCTGGGTGACCGGGAGAAGGCTGATTCCCCATCTCATCTGCCGGCCGCGATCTAGAGATCCCGACCCGCATTCGCAGGCGTATCTGCCCGCGGAGCGCTCCCTTTCGGGCAGTGGCTCCTGCCCCAACGTCCACCCGCTCCGGCCCGTCGACCGGGATGGCGACCGTCGCGGGATCTCAGGCGGGGAGCGGCCGCCGCGGCGCCGGCACCGACTTCGCCAGCCGCACCCCCCGCACCGCGGCGGGCAGGTCCGGGCCCGGCACCGGACGGCTGTACCGGTAGCCCTGCGCCGCCTCACAGCCCTGCGCGCGGAGGAACGCCTCCTGCTCCTTCGTCTCGACCCCCTCCGCGACGGTCGACAGTGCGAGCGCGCCGGCCAGGGCGATGGTGGCGGTCACGAGCGGGGCGCCGCCGTCGAGGTCGATCTCCTGCACGAACGAGCGGTCGATCTTGACGGTGTGCACGGGGAACAGCCGCAGGCGCGCCAGGGAGGAGTACCCCGTCCCGAAGTCGTCGAGCGACAGCCGGACGCCGAGGTCCTTGAGCGACTGCACGAGCCGCAGGATCTGCCCACCGTCACCGAGCGCGCTCTCGGTGATCTCGATCGTGAGCCGCTCCGGCCCGATGCCGGTGGACGCCAGGGCTTGGCGCACCTCGTCGAGCAGCCCGGGTGCCTGGAGCTGGCGTGGCGACACGTTGACGGCGACGTGGACGCCGGCGAGCCCCGACGCGGGATCGGCGTCCCAGGCGGCGAGCTGGCGGCACGCTTCGCCCAGCACCCACGCCCCGATCGGCACGATGAGGCCGGTCGACTCGGCGAGCGGGATGAACTCCAGGGGCGGGACGAGACCGCGATCCGGCGACTCCCACCGGACCAGCGCCTCGACACCTTCGACGCGGCCGGAGTGCAGGGACACGACCGGCTGGTAGTGCAGCACGAATTCGCCCCGGTCGAGGGCCCGGCGCAGACCCCGCTCGAGCGAGGTGCGGGCGACCATCGAGGCGTGCATCGAGGGGTCGTAGATCCGCACCTGCCCCTTGCCGCTCTCCTTGGCCGCGTACATGGCGAGTTCGGCGTTGCGCAGGAGCTCGCCGGAGGCCATCGGCGCACCGGGCTCCGGCACCGCCACACCGATGCTCGCGCTCACGACCAGGTCGAGCCCGCGCACGGTGAGGCGCTCGGCGACCAGCGGCAGGAGCCGGTGTGCGAGCTGGAGCCCGTGGTCGGCGTCGGTCTCCTCCAGAAGGATGGCGAACTCGTCGCCACCGAGCCGGGCCAGCGTGTCCCCGGGTGCCAGGGCGGCGCGGAGCCGCTCGGCGACGGCGACGAGGACGTCGTCGCCGACGTCGTGCCCGGCCGAGTCGTTGACCGCCTTGAAGCCGTCGAGGTCGATGAAGAGCAGGGCCGGCAGCGCGTGGCCGCGTTCGGCGGCCGCGAGGGCGCGATCGAGCCGGTCGCGCAGGAGCAGGCGGTTCGGCAGATCCGTCAGGGGATCGCTGAGGGCCTGGACGGCGAGCTGCTCCTCGGCCCGGCGGCGTTCGGTGACGTCGTGCAGCGCGACGACGGCCCCGAGCCGCCCGCCGCGCCGTGCCTGCACCGGCTGGGCGTTGACGACGTACTCGCGGCGCAGCCCGCCGGTCTCCGTGGTCACCTCGCGATCCCGGACCGCGCGGCCCTCGAGGGCATGGGCCAGCGGTTGCAGGACCGGTGAGGACAGGTCGACCCGTGCCGAGGCCCCCAGCGGATCCTCGGCGCCGCGCGGGTCGAGGCCGGCCTCCCGGCCGGCCCGGTTCACGTGCAGGGGGCGCCCCTCGGTGTCGCACGCGACGACCGCGACGTCCAGGCTCTCCAGCACGGCGTCCAGCACCTCGCGCTCGGCGATGACCTCGCGCTCGCGGCCCAGCAACGTCCCGATGACCATCCGCATGATGAAGCCGGTGAACAACAGGCCCATGACGTGCTGGGCCGCCCGGGCGAAGGGCGCCGACATGCTCAGGGCGGCGCCGAACTCCAGCGCCGCGACCGAGAGCACGACGCTCCCGACCAGGCGGCGCCGGCCGGCGTACGCGGCCCGGAAGTACAGGGCGGTGTAGGCCACGGGACTGCTCGCGTCGATGCCCATGCCGGCCAGGACGGCGACCAGGAGCAGCGCCTCGACCGGGTCGAGCAGCACGTGACCGAGGCGGCCGCGACGCATGTCGACGTAGCGCAGGACGACCAGGGCGAGCGCGGCCGCGGCCGGCAGCGGCCGCCCGAGGGTCACGGCGACCACGGCAAGGACGCCGCAGGTGCCGGCGGCGAACAGTCCGAGCAACCACCGCAGCCGGGGCAGCCCGGACTCGGGGCGCCGCGCCAGCGTGGACGCGGCGCTGACGAGCACCGCGCGGCCGCGGCCGTGCAGCAGCCCAGTACCGGTCATACCAGTCCGGTCGACGGTCACCCCGCGTGACTTGAGGGCCCTGCCGGATACGGATGGGAACGGATGGCACGAGATCGGTGTCTGTCGGGGGTGGCGCCTAGGGTGAAACGGACGGACGACATCAACGGGAGGATCCGCCCATGACGACGCTCTCCGGCCGGCCGAACTCCGCGCTGCTGGTCATCGACGTCCAGAACGGGGTGGTGGCGGGCACGCCCCGCCGCGACGACGTGATCGCGAACATCACCACGCTGCTCGACAAGGCGCGGGCCGCGGAGGTGCCCGTGGTCTGGGTGCAGCACTCCGACGACGGCCTGCCGTACGGCAGCGAGGCGTGGCAGTACGTGCCCGAACTGGTCCGGCGCGAGGACGAACCGGTCGTGCACAAGAACTTCGGGGACGCGTTCGAGGCCACCACGCTCGAACCGCTGCTCGCCCAGCGCGAGGTCGGCCGGCTCGTGGTCACCGGCGCGCAGACCGACGCCTGTATCCGCGCGACACTGCACGGCGCCTTCACCCGCGGCTACGACGTTTCGCTCGTCGGCGACGCCCACACCACCGAGGACCTCACCACCTACGGCGCGCCACCCCCGGAGCAGGTCATCGCGCACACCAACCTCTACTGGAGCTACCAGTCGGCCCCCGGCCGCCGGGCCGAGACGGTGGACACCGGCGAGGTGTCGTTCACCCGCACCTGAACAGGGTGGGCTCGCCGGTCGGTGCTCCGTGCTCGGAGCGCTGACCGGCCAGGTGCCCGGCGTCCTGCCGCTCCTGCTCGGCGCCACCCCCGAGAGCGCCTAAAGACCCGTAACTCGGGCGGCGGCCGGCTGCGCAGGCATCGCGACGACGGTCGCGACGTGCCGCGCCAGCGCACGCCATCGGCCGTCGAACCCTTCCACGCGGACGCCGCCCACCGTCGGACCCGGCACCAGCAGGGTGGCCCGGAGGGTGCCGTCGGCGCGCAGGTCCACCCGGCACTCCTCGAACCCCAGCCAGCGCCGCGTCAGGGGGAACCACGCCTTGAAGACGCTCTCCTTGGCGCTGAACAGCACCCGGTCCCAGGCCACGTCGTCCCGCTCCGCCGCGCGTTCGAGCAGCATGTCCCGCTCCTGCGTCAGCGTCACCCGGTCGAGCACGCGTCCGGGCAGCGGGCCGTGCGGCTCGGCGTCGACGCCCAGTGAGGCGACGACGTCGCGACGTGCGACAGCAGCCGCGCGGTAGCCCCGGCAATGCGTCATGCTCCCGGCGATCCCGTCGGGCCACACGGGTGCGCGCCGGGCCCAGGCCTGGGGGGCCTCCCGTGCCGGCGGCACCGCCGCGGCCGGGACGCCGAGGTCGACCAGCGCGGCGCGAGCACAACCGCGGACGGCGGCGAACTCCCGGCGTCGCCTCTCCGGCGCGGTGGCGACGGCCGCTGCCTCCTCGGGAAACAGCGCGGCGGGCTCCGCCGGCCCGAACGCCTCGGCGACCCGGACTCCGGCCGGCACCAGGCCGGCGAGCAGCGGCTGCGAGCGGTCGGACACGCGGTCAGGGTAGTCAGCAGCGGTCGAGCGACCGGGCTCAGCCGACGGCGGCCTGCATCCGGCGGGAGAGCTCCTGCTGCTCCTCGGGCGTCAGGTCGCGGTACCGCTTGGCGCGCGCGAGGGCGTCCTCGAGCTCCTCGACGGTCAGCGGCACGGCGTAGGCCCACGTGTCCCGCTGGAACCGCCAACCCTCGGCCAGCGGGCCCACGTCCACGACGTCGAAGCCGATCTGGTCGATCAGCGAGGTGGCGAGGTCCTTCGCGTTCCGGTCGTCACCGGCGATGGGCAGGGCGCGCCGGCCCACCGTCCCCGGCGATTGGCCCTGGGCGGCCAGGTGCGCGGCCGGGATCGCGTTGAAGGCCTTGACGACGAACGAGGACGGCAGGCGGGCCTGCAGCAGTTCGCTTCCAGTGGTGGATTCGTCGTCGAGCTCGGGGATCCGCCCGTCGCGCCGCGGATGGTAATTCGTCGTGTCGAGGACGACCTTGCCCACCAGTGGCTCCACCGGCACCGACGCGTAGGCCTTGAACGGGATCGTCACGACCACCACGTCGCCGGCGGCCGCCGCCTCGGCGGGGGTCGCGGCCCGCGCCGCCCCGCCGAGCTCCTCGACGAGGTCGCGGAGGCTCTCCGGCCCGCGCGAGTTGCTCACCACGACCTGGCGCCCCGTCCGCAGGTACAACCGGGCGAGGGTGCTGCCGATGCGGCCGGTACCGATGAGGCCGACGGTGCGCACCTCGTCGGGGGTGAGGGCCATGGCGTGTCCTTTCTGATCGTGCTTGATCGGCCGGCTCGGGCCGGATCGGGGCGGTCCGCCCGACGCCGACCACGCTCGTCGCTATGAATGCCGGTGGACGCGGTTCCGTCCGGCTGGCACCGTCGCGGTGTGCAGACGGGCCGCCCCAGCCTCACCGCCCTCAGCGCCGCCCGCCACCGGGCCGCCCACCAGGTGCTCGACCGTGCTGCGATCTTCGTCGACCCGCTCGCCGTGCCGGTCGCCGGCTTCGCCTCGCCGAGCGAGGCAGCCGCGTCGGCCCGAACCGACCGGATGTCGACCGCGATGCGCTGGTTCATCTCCGCCCGGAGCCGTTTCGCGGAGGACGTCGTCGCCGAGGCGGTCGCGTCCGGCGTCCGCCAGGTGATCGTGCTCGGCGCCGGACTCGACACCTTGGCCTACCGGCGTCCGCTGCCGCCGCAGGTGCGGGTCTTCGAGGTGGACCACCCGGACACGCAGGCGTGGAAGCGCGAGCGGCTCGCCGCGATCGGCGTCCCGGAACCCGACCATGTGACGTTCGTGGCCGTCGACCTCGAGACCGAGGAGCTGACCGCGGCGCTGCGGGACGCCGATGTGCGGGACGACGGCAGCGTGGTGCTCTGGCTCGGCGTCCTGCCCTACCTCACGCTGGACGCGATCCGGACCACGCTCACCGCCCTCGCCCCGCTGGGCCCGGTCGACGTCGTGCTGGACTACGGCGAGCCCGTCGAGGACCGGGACGCCGAGGCCCGGAGGGCGTACGAGGAACGCGCCGCCCGGGTGGCGGCCCTCGGCGAGCCCTGGGTCACGTTCCTGGCGCCCGAACGGCTGTGGGAGGTGCTGGCCGGCTGTGGGCTGAGCGTCGTCGAGGACATCGACGCTGTCGCCTACATCCGGCGGCTGCTGGGCCGGCCGGACGACGGGCGGCGCAGCCCCGCGCACCTCGTCCACGCCCGCCGTCGCTGACGGTTCACCCGCCGGACCCCTGCACCGCGCGGCGCCGCGACCGACGGGACGACGTGCTCATGTCGACCGCGCCCCTGCGGCCCCGCGGGGACGTCGTGGCGACAGGTCGCCGGTACGACCCGGTCGAGGCCAGGGCGATCATGGCCACGCTCTACACGGCCGGGGCCCTCCTCGCGGGCGCGATCGACGTGCTGCCGATGTGGCCGGGGGCCGACCGGCGGGTCGTGCTGGGTCTCACGCTCGTCGGCGGGCTCGCGGCGTTCGTCACGAGCCGGCTGCGGGCACTGCCGCTGCCCCTCGCAGCCCTGCTCACGCTCTGCGGCAACAGCTTCATCGCCGTCGCCCAGGCGGGCGGGGGCACGGGCACCGGGGCCCTGGCGAGTGTCTACGCCCTCTCGCTGACCGTGGCGTTCCTCATGTACCCGACGCCGCTGCTCGTCGCGCAGATCCTGTACGCGGCCTGCGCGCAGGCGGCCGTGCTGGCGCTGGCGCGCCACGAGGGTCCGGCCACGTTCGTCACGGTCGTCGTCACGATCGGTTCCGCCTGCAGCGCGGGGGTGGTCGTCCGCAAGCTCGCCGACCGGCGCGCACAGGCGGAGCAGGAGCTCGCGTGGCGGGCGTCCCACGACGGGCTCACCGGGCTCGCCAATCGCGCCGCCCTGACCCGCACCTGGGCCGCGCTCCCGACCGCGCCCGGGACGACGGTCGGCGTCCTGGTCCTCGACCTGCGCGGGTTCAAGCAGGTCAACGACATGCTCGGCCACCACTACGGCGACGCGCTGCTCGTGGAGGTCGGGGCGCGGCTGCACCGGCTCGCGGGCGAGGAGCTGGCATGCCGGCTGGGCGGCGACGAGTTCGCCGTCCTCCTGCCCGGGGCGGACGCCGAGGCCGCGAGGCAGCAGGCCGAGACCGTGGCCCGGACGCTCGCGGAGCCGTACCGGGTGGACGACGCGGACATCCCGCTGACGGCGACGGTCGGGGTGGCCACGCACACCTGGGCCGGCGGACGCGAGCCGGCCGACGAGGACGGGACGCTACGCACGCTCTCGGCGCTCCTCGCCCAGGCCGACGCAGCGATGTACCACGCCCGCGATCTGCACACCTCGGTCGCGGGCTTCGGCGACGGTGCCGATGTGGGTGCCGATCTGGCTGCGGAGGGAACCCGACGGGGGCCGGGACGACGTCGGCGGGATCTCGGGAACGATCACCGGGCGGGCGCGGCGAACCTCTAGGCTGACCCGGTGCTGCCCGTCCTCGGGGTCCGCCGGTCGTCCGGCGGGGCCACCGGCACCTTCCACTGCCCCGGCTGCGGCGGGGATCGCACCTACCGTCGGCGCTCCTCGCGCGGCCGCTTCCCGGTCCTGCCGGCGGGCTCCGCAGAGCCGCTGGTGGAGTGCCGCACCTGCCGGGGCCGCTTCTCCCCCGGCGTCCTGGACGTGCCGACCTCGGCCCGGCTCGAGGAGCTGCTCTGGCGGGGCAGCCGGACGGCGGCGGCCTACGTGCTCACCGGGCTGCTCGCCGACGCCGCGCCGCGCAGCACCGACGACGTCCGCCTGGCCCTCGGCGTACTCCGCCGGGTGCTCGGCCCCGACTACGGCCCCGAGGTGCTGGCCCCGGACCTGGCTGCGCACCGGGAGGGCACCGACCTGGAGGTGCTCGAGCAGCTCGCGCCGCACCTCTCGGTGCACGGCGCAGAGGGTCTGCTACGCGGGCTCGCCGACCTGGTGCTGCTGCTCGACGGCGCGGCCGGACCCGACTGGTGCCGCCTCGGGCACGTCGCCGCCGCGCTCGGAGTTACCCCGACGCACCTGCACGGCATCGTCGACGAGGCGTGGGCGCGCGCGCGGGAATGAGCCCGCGCCCAGCGCGTCGAAGGACGTGTTGAGCGCCGCGCCGACGAGCACCGCGAGCGCGAGCAGGTAGAGCCACACGAGGAGGGCCACGGGCGCGGCGAGCGGCCCGAAGACGGACGCGCCGCCGGCTCCACCGCCGACGACCGCGCGCAGTCCGACGCTCGCCGTCAGCCACAGGCCCAGGGCGACGCCGGCACCGGGGAGGCAGCGCCGCCACGGTGCCCGCACCGGCGGCGCGAGGTGGTACAGCATGGCGAGCCCCGCCACCGCGACGAGCACCAGGACCACCCAGTAGAGGACACCCAGCCACGCCACGAACACGCTCTGCGGCCCCAGCCGCGCCCGCGCCACGCCCTCCAGCAGGCCCGGCCCCAGGAGCAGCAACGGCAGCACGACGACCGCGACCGCCAGCGCGAGGACGTACAGCCGCAGCGACAGCAGCCGGGTGCGGACGATCCCCCGGCGCCCGCCGAGGCCGCACATGATCGTGATGGTGTCGAGGTAGACGTTGAGCGCCCGCGACCCGGACCAGACCGAGAGCAGGAAGCCGACCGAGACCACCTCGGGCCGCCCGGCCGCGACGACCTCGTCGAACGTGCGCAGGATCACCCCGTGGACGACGTCCGGCGTGAGCGCGGTGGCCGCCAGTTGCTCGATCCGCGAGCGCAGGTCCCCGACGAGGTCGGTGCCCAGGAAGCGGCCGACGTACCCGGCGGACGCCACGATGCCGAGCACGAACGAGGGCAGCGAGAGCAGCGCGAAGAAGCCGGCCTCGGCCGCGAGCCCGGTCACCCGATGGCGCAGGCAGGTGCGGAACGTCGCGGCCACGACGGCGGTCAGCCCGACGGCGCGCGGGGCGGCGACCGTCGTGGGCGGCTTCGACACGGGCTGTACCGTATCGGCCCCGGAGCGTCGCCGAGGCTCGCCGCGCCCACGTCGTACCGCACCCCCATGTGCTCGTTTGCCCCCTGACGGTTACCCCTCGCTACGGTGGCCTGCGTGGCCGACAGCGACGACGGACTCAACCTCGTGCCGGCCCCCGTCGATCTCGACCTCTTCGCGACCCACCTGGCGCTCGTCGAGGCCGTCCAGCGGCACGGGGCCGGCGAGCACCTCGGCCGGCTCGGGGACCTCGGGCGGCTCGCGGGCACCCATCGCACCGCCCGCTGGGTGGAGTTCGTCGACCGGTACCCGCCGACGCTGCGGACCCACGACCCCTCCGGCCGCCGTGTCGACGAGGTCGAGCACCACCCGGCGTGGCACCGCCTCCTGCAGCACGCCGTGCGTGCCGGGCTGACGGCGACCGCCTGGGAGGAGAACGCCCCGGTCGCGGCGCACGTGGCTCGGGCGGCCGCGGTCGTCGTCTGGTCGCAGACCGAGACCGGGCACCTCGACGCGCTGTCCTCGACGTACGCCGCCGTCCCGGCGCTGCGGACGGACGAGAAGCTCGAGGCGTTGTGGCTGCCCAGGCTGGCGTCGCGGGCCTACGAGTCCGGCCTGCGGGTGCCGGCGGACAAGCTGGGCTGCCTGGCCGGCCTCGCCGTCACCGAGCGCCAGGGCGGCTCCGACCTGCGCACGAGCACCACCGTCGCGAGCGAGGAGCCGGGCGGCCCGGTGGAGGGCACGCCCACCTACCGGCTCACCGGCCACAAGTGGTTCGTCTCGGCGCCGATGTCCGACCTGTTCCTCGTGCTCGCGCACGCGCCCGGAGGGCTCACGCTGTTCGCCGTCCCGCGGGTGCTGGAGACCGGGCGCCGCAACACCTGGCGGCTGGTCCGGCTCAAGGACAAGCTCGGGCACCGCTCGAGCGCGACGGCCGAGGTGGAGCTCGAGGACACCTGGGCGGTGCGGGTCGGCGAGGAGGGGCGCGGACTGCGCACGCTGCTCGGGACGACCTCGGCGATCCGGCTCGACGGCGTCCTCGTCGCGACCGGCCTCATGCGGCACGCCGTCGTCCGGGCCCTGCACCACGCCCGGCACCGGGAGGCCTTCGGCGGTCCGCTCGCCGACAAGCCGCTCATGCAGAACGTGCTCGCGGACCTGGCGCTCGAGAGCGAGGCTGCGACGGTGCTCGCGATGCGGTTCGCCGCCGCCGTGGAGGCCGGCGAGACCGACCTCATCCGCGTCGGCGTCCCGGTGGCGAAGTACTGGCTGAGCAAGCGCGCGATCGGCGTCGTGGCGGAGGCGATGGAGTGCCTCGGCGGCAACGGCTACGTGGAGGAGAACGGGCTCGCCCGCGTCTACCGGGACGCGCCGGTGGCCGCGCTGTGGGAGGGCGCGGGCAACGTCACCGCGCTGGACGTGCTCCGGGCGATGTCGCTGCAGCCTCGCTCGATGGAGGTGCTTCTGGGCGAGGTCGACCGGGGCCGCGGCGCCGACGGCCGCCTCGACCGCGCGATGGACGAGGTCGCCGGCTTCCTCCAGGCCGCCTCCCGCGAGGCCCGGCGCGACCCGGCCGCCGTCGAGGCCGGTGCCCGGTGGATGGTCGAGCGGCTGGCCGTGGTGCTGCAGGCGTCGCTCCTGGTCCGGCACGCGCCCGGGGAGGTGGCGTCGGCGTTCCTCGCGACCCGGGTCAGTGGCGGCGGCGGAGCGCTCTTCGGCACCCTGCCGGTCGGCCGCCGCAGCACCCAGGAGATCGTCGACCGGGCCCTGCCCGTCGAGGGCAGCTGATCACCGCCCCTCCGCGGGCAGAGCCTCTCGACGGGAGCCGCCGCCCCAGGACCGGCACAATGAAGCGCTCACCGCTCACTCTTGTTGGGACGTCATGGAAACCTGGCCCGGTAGTCCGTATCCGCTCGGCGCGACCTTCGACGGCGCCGGAACGAACTTCGCGCTGTTCTCCGAGGCGGCCGAGCGCGTGGAACTCTGCCTGATCGCCGACGACGGGACCGAGCAGCGCTTCCCCATGCCGGAGATCGACGGCTTCGTCTGGCACGTGTACCTGCCGCGGGTGGGCCCGGGCCAGCGCTACGGGTACCGGGTGCACGGGCCGTACAACCCCTCGGCGGGTCAGCGGTGCAACCCGAACAAGCTCCTGCTCGACCCGTACGCCAAGGCGATCGAGGGCCAGATCGACGGCGACGAGGCGCTCTTCTCCTACCGCTTCGACGACCACGACGCCTTCAACGACGCCGACAGCCTCGGTCACACGATGCTCTCCGTCGTCGTCAACCCGTACTTCGACTGGGGCAACGACCGCTCGCCCCGCCGGGAGTACCACGAGACGGTCATCTACGAGGCGCACGTCAAGGGCCTGTCGATGACGCACCCCGGCGTGCCGGACGAGATCCGCGGCACCTACGCCGCGCTCGCGCACCCGAGCATCATCCAGCACCTGACGGACCTCGGGATCACGGCCATCGAGCTGATGCCCGTGCACCAGTTCGTGCAGGACACGACGCTGCTCGACAAGGGCCTGTCGAACTACTGGGGCTACAACACCATCGGCTTCTTCGCCCCGCACAACGCCTACTCCTCCGCGGGGCAGCGCGGCCAGCAGGTGCAGGAGTTCAAGGCCATGGTGCGCGCGCTGCACGAGGCCGACATCGAGGTGATCCTCGACGTCGTCTACAACCACACCGCCGAGGGCAACCAGATGGGCCCCACGCTGTGCTTCCGCGGCATCGACAACGCCGCCTACTACCGGCTCGTGGACGGCGACGCCGCGCACTACTACGACACCACGGGCACCGGCAACAGCCTGCTCATGCGGCACCCGCACGTCCTGCAGCTGATCATGGACTCGCTGCGGTACTGGGTGACCGAGATGCACGTCGACGGGTTCCGCTTCGACCTCGCCGCGACCCTCGCCCGGCAGTTCCACGAGGTCGACCGGCTGAGCGCCTTCTTCGACATCGTCCAGCAGGATCCGGTGATCTCTCAGGTCAAGCTCATCGCCGAGCCGTGGGACGTCGGCGAGGGCGGCTACCAGGTCGGCAACTTCCCGCCGCTGTGGACCGAGTGGAACGGCAAGTACCGCGACACGGTGCGCGACTTCTGGCGCGGCGAGCCCAGCACGCTCGGCGAGTTCGCCTCCCGCATCACCGGCTCCAGCGACCTCTACCAGGGCGACGGCCGGCACCCCATCGCGAGCATCAACTTCGTCACCGCGCACGACGGCTTCACGCTGCGCGACCTCGTCTCGTACAACGACAAGCACAACGAGGCGAACGGCGAGGGCGGCGTCGACGGCGAGAGCCACAACCGGTCGTGGAACTGCGGCACCGAGGGCGAGACGGACGACGAGGAGGTCGTCGAGCTCCGCAACCGGCAGGAGCGGAACTTCCTCACCACGCTGCTGCTCAGCCAGGGCGTGCCGATGATCCTGCACGGCGACGAGATGGGCCGCACCCAGCGCGGCAACAACAACGTCTACTGCCAGGACAACGAGCTCTCCTGGGTGGACTGGGCTCCGAACGAGCGCTTCGGGCAGCTGCTCGGGTTCACGCAGAAGGTCGTGGCGCTGCGCCGGGACCACCCGGTGTTCCGTCGCCGCCGGTTCTTCAAGGGCGCGGCCAGCGAGGGCGGGCAGAGCGACCTCGGTGACATCGCCTGGTTCACGCCGTCGGGCACGCTGATGCAGCAGTCCGACTGGCAGAACGGCGACGCCCGCGCCGTCGCGGTGTTCCTCAACGGCGAGCGGATCCTGGAGTCCGACAAGCGGGGCCAGCAGATCCTCGACGACTCGTTCCTGGTGATCTTCAACGCGCACTACGAGGAGCTGGAGTTCACCCTGCCGCCGAAGGAGTACGGGACCGTTCTGGTCCGTCCTCATCGACACCGCGGACGACGGCACCTGGGCCTCCGACAGCGGGGACACCTACGCGCCCGGCGGACGTCGTCGTCGCGTCGCCCCGGTCGACGATCGTGCTGCGCCGGCCGCTGGAGGTCGACGCGGCCTCGTCCCTGACCGCGGCCGCGACGCAGGACCCGGCGACACCGTCCTCGGCCCGGGCGGCGCGGCCCGGCGGGACCGCGGGCGCCGAACGGGACGCCGGTGAGGGCTCCGCCCCCGCGCGCAAGGCGGTGCCACCGCCGCGCCCGGCGCTGCGGCGCCCCGACGACGGGGGTACGGCGTGAGCGAGACGTCCCTGGCCCGCACCGAGCGCGAGCAGCAGGCGCGGGTGCCGCCGGCACCGAGCTCGACCTATCGGCTCCAGGTGCGGCCCGGCTTCGGGTTCGACCAGGTGGCCGCGGTCGCGGACCATCTCGCCGCGCTCGGCGTCTCGCACGCGTACCTGTCGCCGATCCTCGCCGCGACGCCGGGCTCGCAGCACGGCTACGACGTCGTGGACCACAGCCGGCTCAACGCGGACGCCGGCGGCCGGCCCGCCTTCGACCGCATGGTCGACGTGCTCCACGAGCGCGGGCTGCTCGCCGTCGCCGACGTCGTCCCCAACCACATGGCGGTGCCGACGCCGGTGCGGCTCAACGCGCAGCTCTGGTCGGTGCTGCGCGACGGCCCGGAGTCCCCGTACGCGTCGTGGTTCGACGTGGACTGGTCGGTGCCGGACCGCGCCGTGCTCATGGCCGTGCTCGGCGACCGGATCGGCACGGTGCTCCGCAACGGCCAGCTGACCATCGACCCCTCCGGCGACGAGCCGGTGCTGCGGTACTTCGAGCACGAGTTCCCGGTCCGGCGCGGCACCGAGGACCTGCCTCTGGAGGAGCTCGTCGACCGGCAGTGGTACCGGCTGGCGTGGTGGCGGGTCGCGGACGACGAGCTCAACTACCGCCGGTTCTTCGACGTCGACACGCTCGCCGCGCTGCGGATGGAGGACCCGCGGGTCTTCGCCGCGACGCACGCGCTGCTCCTCGAGCTCGTCGCGGCCGGCGCCCTGCAGGGTCTGCGGATCGACCACCCGGACGGCCTCGCCGACCCCCGCGGCTACCTGCGGCGCCTGCACGAGGCGACCGGCGGCGCGTGGGTCGTCGTGGAGAAGATCCTCGAGGACGACGAGACGCTGCCCGAGGACTGGCCGTGCGCCGGGACGACGGGCTACGACGCCGTGGAGCGCGTCGGCGGCCTCTTCGCCGACCCGGCGGCGGCCGCCCCGCTCGGTGAGCTGCTCACCGAGCTCACCGGGGAGTCGACCGAGTTCGCCGCCGTCGTCGAGCAGGCCAAGCGCGAGGTCATCCAGAACAGCCTGTACGCCGAGGTCAACCGGCTCGTGGACCTGCTCGTGGCGATCTGCCACGACGACATCGCCCTGCGCGACCACACCCGGCGCCAGCTCGGGCTCTGCGTCGTCGAGCTGCTCGTGGCCTTCGACCGGTACCGCGCCTACGTGGTGCCGGGCGAGCCGGCGCCGCCGGAGTCCGTCGAGGTCGTCGAGCGCGCGGCCGAGAAGGCGCGGCCGCAGCTGCCGGAGGACGCCTGGGAGGCGCTCGAGCTGGTCCGGGACCTGGTCCTGGGTCGCGACGCGGGCCGCGGCGCACGCGGGCGGGACGACGCCGCGCGACGCGCCGAGTTCGTCGTCCGGTTCCAGCAGACGTGCGGGCCGGTCATGGCCAAGGGCGTGGAGGACACCGCCTTCTACCGCTGGAACCGGCTCGTCGCGCTCAACGAGGTCGGCGGCGACCCCGGCAAGCTCGGCGTCCCGCCGGAGGAGTTCCACGCGTTCGCCGGCTCGCTGCAGGCGGAGTGGCCGGCCGCGATGACGACCCTGTCGACGCACGACACGAAGCGCTCCGAGGACGTGCGGGCCCGGCTGCTCGCGCTGACGGAGCTGCCGCAGGAGTGGGGCGTCGCCGTCCGGGAGTGGATGGAGACCGCCGGGAGGCACGGCTCCCCGGAGGGCTGGCCGGACGCCTCGACCGCCTACCTGATCTGGCAGACGCTCGTGGGGACGTGGGGATCCTCGGGGCCGCTCGCGGCGCAGCGGCTGCACGACTACCTGACGAAGGCGATCCGCGAGGCCAAGGTCCACACGACGTGGACCCGGCCGGACGAGACCTACGAGAACGCCGTGCACGCGTACGCCGACGCCGTGCTCGACGACGAGGAGCTGCTCGCCTCCGTCGCCGCCTTCGCGACCGGGCTGAACGACGCGGCCCGCGTCGCGGTCCTCGGTCAGAAGCTCGTGCAGCTCGCGATGCCCGGCGTCCCGGACGTGTACCAGGGCTGCGAGCTCGTGGACCTCTCGCTCGTCGACCCCGACAACCGCCGGGACGTCGACTTCGACGCGCGCCGCGCGCGGCTGGCGCGGCTCGACGACGGCGAGAAGCCGGCCGACCTCGACGACGAGAAGCTCCTGGTCACCTCGCGGGTGCTGCGCGTGCGGCGGGATCACCCCGAGTGGTTCGTCGGCGTCGACTCGACGTACGTGCCGCTGCCGACCTCGACCGGGAACGCGATCGCCTTCGGGCGCGGAACCTCGGGCGAGCCGCCGCCGGGTCGAGGCGGTCGCGGTCGCGACCCGGTTGCCGGTGGCGCTCGAGCGGCACGGCGGCTGGTCGGAGCACACGCTCGCGCTGCCGGACGGGTCGTGGCGGGACCTGCTGACCGGCCGGGAGACGCCCGGCGGCAGCGTCCGGCTCGCCGACCTGCTGGCCGACCTCCCCGTCGCCTTCCTCGTCCGGGCCTGACGACACGCGCCGTGGCGGGCGTCAGCTGGCGGCGAGGCGGGCCTTCTCGTGCTCGACGTCGAAGTCGGCGGCCGGCCACTGCGGGTCGATCTCGTCGAGGGCGTCGAGGAGCAGCTGCTGGACCGCCCACCGCGCGTACCACTTGCGGTCCGCCGGCACGACGTGCCACGGCGCGGCGTCCGTCGAGCACCGGGTCAGCGCCACCTGGTAGGCCTCCTGGTAGTCGTCCCAGTGCATCCGCTCGTCGACGTCCCCCGGGTTGTACTTCCAGTACTTGTCGGGGCGCGCGAGCCGCTCGGCGAGGCGCTCCTTCTGCTCGTCGCGCGAGATGTGGAGCATGACCTTGACCATCACGCAGCCGTTCGCGACGACGCCCTCCTCGAACCGGTTGATGGTGGCGTAGCGGCGCTGCCACACCGCGCGCGGCACGAGGTCGTGCACGCGGACGACGAGCACGTCCTCGTAGTGCGACCGGTCGAAGACGCCGATCAGCCCCGGCCGGGGCAGCGCGTTCCTGACCCGCCAGAGGAAGTCGTGCTGCCGTTCCTCCGGCGTCGGCGCCTTGAAGGCGGTGATCCGCACGCCCTGCGGGTCGACCGCCCCGACGACGTGACGCATGATCCCGCCCTTGCCGGCCGTGTCCATGGCCTGGACGACGAGCAGCACGCTGCGGCCGTGCTCCTTCGCGCCCGCGAACAGGCGTTCCTGCAGCTCGGAGAGGCGTTCGCTGCCGGCGGCGAGCGCGCGCCGCCCCTGCCTTCTTGCCCCCGTCGAAGCCCGGCGTGCACCGGGGGTCGACGTCCGCCAGCCGGAACCCGGGCCCGACCCGCAGCAGGTCGGCCAGCCGCTGCGGAGGCGCCGGGTCGACCTTCGACTCGGCCTTCTCCTGCAGGCTCTCGGCCTTCTCGACCAGGGCCGTCGCCTTCGACGCCGCCTTGGCCGCCTTCTTCGCGCTCGCCATCCCCGGATCATGCACCAGGCGGCGACCTGTGTCGCGGTGCGGTGGCGGGCGCAGGGGGCGCTGACAGGGTGAAGGGATGCACCGCTTCGCCGTCTGGGCCCCCCGCGCGTCCGCCGTCGACCTGGTCCTCCCCGCCTCCGACCAGCGACTCGGCGATGACCCGCGGGAGCGACGACGTCTGGACGCTCGACGTCGAGGACGCCGGTCACGGCACCGACTACGCCTTCAGCCTGGACGGCGGCCCCGCGCTCCCCGACCCGCGCAGCCCGTGGCAGCCGGACGGCGTCCACGCGGCGAGCCGGGTCTTCGACACCGAGCCGGTACGCCTGGCAGGACGCCGGCTGGCAGGGACGCGAGCGCCCTCGGCGCGCTCGTCTACGAGCTGCACGTCGGCACGTTCACCTCGCAGGGCACGCTGGACGCCGCCGCCGAGAGGCTCGACCACCTGGTCGACCTCGGCGTCGACGTCGTCGAGCTCATGCCGGTCGCCGCGTTCGACGGACGGTGGGGGTGGGGGTACGACGGCGTCGACCTCTACGCGGTGCACGAGCCGTACGGCGGCCCGGAGGCGCTGCAGCGCTTCGTCGACGCGGCGCACGGCAAGGGCCTCGCCGTCTGCCTCGACGTCGTCTACAACCACCTCGGGCCGTCGGGGAACTACCTGGCGAGCTTCGGGCCGTACTTCACCGGCAAGCACTCCACCCCCTGGGGCGACGCGGTCAACCTCGACGACGAGGGGTCGGAGCACGTCCGCCGCTGGATCGTCGACAACGCGCTGCGCTGGTTCGCGGAGTTCCACCTCGACGCGTTGCGCCTGGACGCCGTGCACGCCCTCGTCGACGACTCGCCGCGGCACCTGCTCGCCCAGCTCTCGGACGAGACGGCCGCCCTGGCCGAGCGGCTCGGGCGCCCGTTGTCGCTGATCGCCGAGAGCGACCTCAACGACCCCCGGATGATCGAGCCGACCGGCGAGGGCGGCCTCGGCATGACCGCCCAGTGGAGCGACGACCTCCACCACGCCCTGCACAGCTGGCTGACCGGCGAGACGCAGGGCTACTACGTCGACTTCGGGTCCGCCGACGTCGTCGTCCGCACGCTGACCCAGGTGTTCCGCCACGCCGGCGACTTCTCGACGTTCCGCGGCGCCGACTGGGGCCGGCCGGTCGACCCCGCGCGGCACCGCGGCCACCGCTTCCTCGGCTATCTCCAGGACCACGACCAGGTCGGCAACCGGGCGACCGGCGACCGGATCAGCGCCTCGATCAGCCCGGGACGGCAGGCGGCGGGGGCGGCGCTCTACCTGACGTCCGCGTTCACGCCGATGGTCTTCATGGGTGAGGAGTGGGCGGCGTCGACGCCGTGGCAGTTCTTCACCGACTTCCCCGACCCCGACCTCGCCGCGGCGGTCCGGAACGGCCGGCGCTCGGAGTTCGCGGAGCACGGGTGGGACGCCGAGGACGTCCCCGACCCGCAGGACCCGGGGACCCGCGAGGCGAGCGTGCTCGACTGGGCCGAGCCCGCGAAGGACCCGCACGCCCGGATGCTCGCCTGGTACCGGGCGCTCGTCGCGCTCCGGCGCGCGGAGCCGGACCTGCAGGACGACGACCTGCGGTCCGTGCAGGCGCAGGCCGTGGGCGAGGACCGCCTCGTCGTCCGGCGCGGGCACCTCGTGCTCCTCGTGAACCTCGCCGAGGCCGCGGCCGAGTTCGACGTCCCCGAGGAGGCGGACGTCGTCCTCGCCTGGGACCGGGTCGAACCGTCCGGGGGGCGGGTCTCGGTGCCCTCGGACGGCGTCGTTCTGTTGAGGATCATTCCTCTTTGAGTCAAGAGTCCGCTTCCTCACCACAAAGTCTTGTGTGAGGTATTGTCAACGGAACGTCACCATGCTTGGGTCTCCGCACCGGCCCCCGCCGAGGGCCGGGCCACGTCCCCCATCCCGGGACCGACAGCTGAGGAGATTCGCGTGGCACGTCGACTCCTGCTCGCCGCCGCCGGTGCGATCACACTGGCGACGACGGGTCTCGCGTCCGGAGCGCAGGCCGCCCCGACGCCCACCGTCGCATCCGCGCACGTCACGACCAAGAAGGTGTGCGGCACCCCCTCCCCCCGGCACGCGTCCTGTGACGCCGTCAGGCGCACCGATGCCGCCGCGGGGGCGAACACGGCGCGCATGGCGACGGCGATGGCGTCCGCCGGTGTCACGCCCAACGCGACGCCCGCCGGATACGGACCGGCCGACATCCAGTCCGCGTACAAGCTGGGCGGGAAGACCAGCGGCGCGACGGTCGCGATCGTCGACGCCTACGACGACCCGACGGCCGCCTCCGACCTGGCCACCTACCGCGCGCAGTACGGCCTCCCGTCGTGCGCGTCAGGCAGCTGCTTCAGGAAGGTCAACCAGAGCGGCTCCACGTCGTCCTACCCCGCGGTCGACGCCGGCTGGGCCGAGGAGATCTCCCTCGACCTCGACATGGTCAGCGCCACCTGTCCCAGCTGCAAGATCCTTCTCGTCGAGGCCAACAGCAGCTCGCTGGCGAATCTCGGCGCCGCGGTGAACACGGCCGCATCGTTCAAGCCAGCAGCGATCAGCAACAGCTACGGCGGCAGCGACCTGCCGGACAGCAGCTACGGCGCCCCGTACAACCACCCCGGCATCGCCGTCACGGCGAGCTCCGGTGACAGCGGGTACGGCGCCCAGTTCCCGGCCGACTCGAAGTACGTGACCGCAGTCGGCGGCACCTCGCTCACGAAGGCCTCGAACAGCCGGGGCTGGAGCGAGTCCGCCTGGTCCGGCGCCGGCAGCGGCTGCTCCCGCTACAACACCGCGCTCGCCGCGGCGGCCTCGTTCGGCACCGGCTGCTCCCGGCGGGCGGAGGCTGACGTCTCCGCGGTGGCCGACCCGGCGACCGGCGTCGCCGTCTACGACACCACGGTCCCCACCGGCGACACCAAGGGCTGGCTCGTCTTCGGCGGCACCAGCGCGTCGTCCCCGATCATCGCGTCGGTGTTCGCGCTCTCCGGCAACACCACCGGCACGACCAACGCCATCCCCTACGCCCACGCGAGCGCCCTCTTCGACGTCACGACCGGCAGCAACGGGCACTGCTCGACCAAGCAGCTCTGCACGGCGCGCGCCGGGTGGGACGGACCGACCGGTCTGGGAACTCCGAACGGCACCGGAGCGTTCTGACCCCACACCTCCGTTCCGCACCCTCTGAGACCGGGCCGGTGGCCGGGGAACGCCACGAGCGTCCCCGGCCACCGGCGCCTCCGCTCCCCTTGGTCCACCGACGCACCGGGGAGGTCGTCGTGCGACTGTTCACGTTTCCGGGTACCTACGAGGACGAGCGCGGCCTGGAGCCGCTCCAGTGGCGGATCACCCCGACGTGGCCGGTCGGGTCGGCGCCGGGATACGCCGTGAGCACCGTCGTCCGCGGCGTCCGCCTCCGCGGCGTCGACTTCGACGTCCTCCTGCCGCGGCAGCGCGGCGACGGCGCGGGCCTGCTGCACTGGGACCGGCTCGGCCTCGTCGAGTGCGTGCTCAGCGGCGACATCCCGATCACGGTGGAGTCCGCCGGCGTCCCCCGCCCCGCCGTCCTGCGGTTCGACCTCGATCTGCGGCGGGCGCAGCGGACGAACGTCCGCGCCGGCATCCTGCGTCTCACCTGCCGGATCGACGGCGTCGAGACCGCCGTCGCCGACGACTGGTTCGAGGACGGGTTGCTCGCGCTCGAGGCCGCGCTGCCGGGCGGACAGACCCTGAAGGCCTGCATCACCTGCGCGCACGCCGACTACTCCCCCACCGGGCACGGGCTCACCGGCATGCGCTGCCGTCGGGACGCCGAGGTCGTCGGCGTCCGCGGCGTCACCGAGGAGGTGCTCGAGACCTACCTGTGCGCGTCCTTCCGGCGCCGCCTGGCGACGGCCGCGGCCTGACCCGGCTACCCGTCGCCGGCCGGGGCCGAGGCGGCTCCCTCGCGTGCCAGCGCGACCAGGCGGGACGTCGCTCGCCGGTACTTCTTGCGGTACCCGCCGGCCAGCATCTCCTCGGAGAACAGCCGGTCCAGCGGCTCGCCGGCGGCGAGCACGGGGATCTCGCGGTCGTAGAGCCGGTCGGCGAGGACGACGAGGCGCAGCGCCACCGCCTGGTCCTCGAGCCGGTGGACGCCGGTGAGCCCGACCGCGGGAACGCCGTCGAGCAGGGCGCCGTAGCGACTGGGGTGCACCGACGCGAGGTGCGCGAGGAGCGCGTCGAAGTCGTCGACGGTCGTGCCGGTCCGGCGCGCGGCCTCGGCAGCGACGGCGTCCGGCGGCAGCGGCGCGGGCGCCGCGGGCAGACCGCGGTGCCGGTAGTCCTCGCCCTCGATGCGGACCACGTCGAACCGCGCGGCCAGGCCCTGGATCTCGCGGCGGAAGTCCTCGGCGGCGAACCGCCCCTCCCCGAGCGCGTCCGGGAGCGTGTTGGACGTCGCGGCGAGCCGGACGCCGGCGTCCACGAGCTCGCGGAGCAGCCGGGACATGAGCATCGTGTCGCCCGCGTCGTCGAGCTCGAACTCGTCGACGCAGACCAGCCGGAACCGCTGCAGCCCCTCGACCGCGGCCCGGAAGCCCAGCGCGCCGACGAGGTTCGTGTACTCGACGAAGGTGCCGAAGGCGGCGGGCTGCGGCACGGCATGCCACAGCGAGGCGAGCAGGTGCGTCTTGCCGACGCCGAACCCGCCGTCGAGGTACACCGCCGGCCGGGCCCGCCGCGGGCGTGCGGCCGAACGGCCACCACCGCGAGCCGCGGTCGCCCTCCGCCGCGCCCTGCGCGAAGGCCTCGAGCCGGCGGACGGCGTCGGCCTGGGTCGGCTGCGCCGGATCGGGACGGTAGGTGGAGAACCGCTCCCGGGTGAACCGGGGCGGCGGGGTCAGCTCGGCCAGGAGGCGCTCGGCGGGCACCTCGGGGCGGCGATCGACGAGGTGCGCGGGCGCGTCGCTCGGCCTCGTCTCGTCCCGCACCCCAGCAGGGTAGGCCAGGCTCCGGGACGACCCCGGGCGAGCGGTCCGCCGTCCCGTGGGAGGATCGGGGCAGGCCGAGATGCGAGGAGGGCGGCGGTGAACGGGTCGGGCGATCTGCCGGAGTCGATGGCGAGCATCGTCGAGGACTTCCAGGCCCTCTCCGAGCGGGACCGGCTCCAGCTCCTCCTCGACTTCAGCCGCGAGCTCCCTCCGCTGCCGCCGGAGCTGGCCGAGCACCGCGACGCCATGGAGCCCGTCCCCGAGTGCCAGTCGCCGGTCTTCCTCCGCGTCGACGTGGACCCGGCCGCACACGTGCACCTCTGGTTCGACGCCCCCGCCGAGGCTCCGACGACGCGCGGCTTCGCGGGCATCCTGCGCGAGGGGCTCGACGGGCTCACCGCGCCGGAGGTGCTCGCGATGCCGGACGACGTCCCCGACCGGCTCGGCATCGGCGCGGCGGTCAGCCCGTTGCGGCTGCGCGGCATGGCGGGCATGCTCGCCCGGATCAAGCGCCAGGTGCGCGAGAAGCAGCCCGCCCCCGCGAACGACCGGTGAGCGAACTGCGGCTGCTCCTGCCCGGGCCGGCCGTCGTCGGGAACCTGACCGGCGACCGTGCTGACGCCCTGCAGGCGCTGGCCGATCTGTACGCCTATCCCGATCCGCTGCCGGCACGCGGCTGGGTGCGCGCGAACATGGTCGCCACGATCGACGGGGCCGCCGGAGACGCGACCGGGTCCAGCGCCGGCATCAGCGCGCCCGCGGACCAGACGCTGCTCGGCGTCCTGCGCGCCCTGGCGGACGTGCTCGTCGTCGGTGCCGGCACCGCCCGCGCGGAGGGGTACCGCCCGCTGCCGGCGCGCGCAGCGTTCGCGGAGCGTCGCGCCGCCTCCGGTCAGCGCCCGGCCGCCCGGCTCGCGGTCGTCACCCGCTCCGGTGATCTCGACGCGCTCCCCGATCTGTTCGCGCCGGACGCCGGCACGCTCGTCGTCACCTGCGCCCGCGCACCCGTCGACCGGCTGCGGGACCGCGCCGGCTCGGACAACGTCGTGGTCGCGGGCGACGACGACGTCGACCCCGCCCGGGCCGTGGCCGCCCTCGCCGAGCGCGGACTGCGGCGCGTGCTGCTCGAGGGCGGTCCGACCCTGCTCGGCGGGGTCGCGGCCGCCGGTTGCCTGGACGAGCTCTGCCTCACCTGGTCCCCCCTGCTGGTCGCCGGCACCGCCGCGCGCATCGCACACGGGCCGGCCGCGTCGCTGCGGCTGCGGGCCGCCCACCTGGTCGCGTGCGACGACCTGCTCTTCGGCCGGTGGCTCGTCACCGACGCGCGGAGCTGAGCACGTTTTTCGCATTCCCGCACCTCCTGGGCGAGGATGGGCGGTTGACGCTGCGCATCCGGCCGAGGAGCGCCGCCGGCGAGAGCGAACGAGAGGACGGCAGCCGCCGGAGATGAGGATCCTTCACGTCACCGACGCCTACCTCCCGAAGAACGGCGGCATCGAGGTCCAGGTGAGCGACCTGACCCGGCGCCAGATCGGCGCGGGCCACGACGTCGCCGTCCTCACCTGCGCCGCGGACCCGTCCGGCGAGCGCCCCCGAGCCGGTCACGGCCTGCCCGAGTCGGTGCTCGACGAGGCCGGCGTCGCCGAGCTGCGGGTGGGCCTGCCGTGGCTCGCCCTGCCCGCCGCCATTCGGCAGGTGCATGCGGTGTTGCGGCGCGAGCGGCCGGACGTCGTCCACGTGCACCTGTCGGTCTGGTCCCCGCTGTCGATCCTGGCGATCAAGGCCGCCGTCCGGCAGGGGGTGCCCGTCGCGGTCACGCTGCACTCGCTCTGGTGGTACGCGACGGCGCTCTACGGGGGCGGGCACGTGCTGCTGCGCTGGGGCCGGTGGCCGGTCGCCTGGACCGCCGTGAGCGAGCTCGCCGCCAAGCCCCTGCACACGTTCGTCGGTCCCGGCGGCGAGATCTCGGTCCTGCCCAACGGCATCGAGCCACACGACTGGACGGTCGATCCGCTCCCCCGCGACGAGCGGGAGGTGCTCGTGGTCAGCGTGATGCGGCTCGCAGTGCGCAAGCGCCCGGTCGCGCTGCTGCGGATCGTCCGGCGGGCCCGGCGGATGCTGCCCGACGGCGTCCGGCTCCGGGTCGTGCTCGTCGGCGAGGGCCCGCTGCGCGCCAAGCTGGAGCGCCTGATCCGCCGGTACGGCCTCGCGGACTGCGTCGAGCTGGCCGGCCGCATGGACCGTGCCGGCATCCGGCAGCTCTACCGCCGCGCCGACGTCTACGTCGCTCCCGCGACCATGGAGTCCTTCGGGATCGCCGCCCTCGAGGCCCGGTGCGCCGGGCTGCCGGTGCTCGCGCGGCGGCGGACCGGCATCGCCGACTTCGTGACGGACCGCGTGCACGGCCGGCTGGCGGACGACGACCGCGGCCTCGCCCGCGCGCTGGCCGAGGTGGCGTCCTCCGCCGACGTCCGGGCCCGGATGACGGCGCACAACCGCGCGCACCAGCCGGAGACCGGGTGGGACGACGTCCTGCAGCGCTGCGACCTCGCGTACAAGCTGGCGGCCGAGCTCTCACCGCAGCAGAAGGCTGCCCCCGCTCGTCAATAGCACTTGACGCATCGCCGTCTCGTCAAGCACTATTGACGCATGAGCGATGCGACGGATCTCGTCACGACGGCCAGCGGCAGCGACGTCCGCGCCGGCCTCCAGGCGGCCCGCGCGCTGCGGCGCCTGGCCGAGACCCTCGAGGCGGCGCAGGTGGAGAACGCGCGGCGGCAGGGGTGGTCGTGGACGGAGATCGCGGCGGTGCTCGAGGTCAGCAAGCAGGCGGTGCACCAGCGCTACGCGCGACGCCTGAATTCCCTTGACGCTTCCGAATCCCGACTGGAGTCGTGATGTTCGAACGGTTCACCGACCAGGCCCGCGCGGTGATCATCCTCGCGCAGGAGGAGTCCCGGCGGCTCCGCCACCCGTACCTCGGCACGGAGCATCTGCTGCTCGGCCTCCTCGATCCTTCCACGGGGGCGACGGCGACCGTCCTCGCCGATGCCGGCGTCACCCGCGAGGCGGTGCGCGACGGCATCCAGCGTGCGCTCGGCCACGGCCGCCCGCCGCTGACGGCCGAGGACGCCGAGGCGCTCAAGTCGATCGGCATCGACGTCGAGCGCGTGCTCGCACGGCTCGAGGAGACCCTCGGCGCGGCCGCGCTGGCGTCCTGCCCCGAGCCGCGGCGGAGCTTCTTCCGCCGCCGGCGCACGACCGGCGGCCACATCCCGCTCACCGCGCGCTCCAAGAAGGTCCTCGAGCTGTCCCTGCGCGAGTCGCTCGCGCTCAAGAGCGGGCACATCGGGTCCGAGCACATCCTGCTCGGGTTGCTCCGCGAGGGGAACGGACTCGCGGCGACGGTGCTCGTCGAGCAGGGGGTCGACCTCGACGGCCTGCGCGCGGCCACCCTCCGCGCCCTCGACCAGGCCGCCTGAGGTCCCGGCGGCGGTCAGAGCTCCAGGAGGAAGCGGGCGACCGCGCTGTCCCAGGCCTCGGGGTCGACGTTCCACTCCTTGGTGTGGCGGGCGCCCTGGCTCGGGACGTAGGTGACGACGTCCGGCCGGGCCAGCGCCAGCCGTCGCGAGGGCTCGGCCGGCACGAACTCGTCGTCGTCGCTGTGCAGGATGAGCAGCGGGACGTGCAGCTCGCCGGCACGGCTGATCCAGTCCATCCGGTCCAGCGAGAGCGGAGCGTCGACGCCGAGCAGCTGCCGGGCGGCGCGGTGCTGCAGCACGGCCTGGGCGAGCCGGCCGACGGGCCCGGGCAGGCGGTTCACCCGGGCATGGTGGTCGAGGACATGCCGCCAGTCGAGCACGGGAGCGTCGAGGACCACTGCGCGCACCCGGTCGGCGAGCCACGACCGGGTCACGAGCTGCAGCACGATCGCCCCGCCCATCGACCAGCCGACGAGCACCGCCTCCGCGGCGCCCCGCTCCGCGGCGAGCAGCAACGCCGCCTCCACGTCGAGCCACTCGGCGTCCCCCAGGTGGTACCGGCCGCCCTGGCTGCGGGGCGCGCCCGGGTCGTTCCGGTAGCTCACGACCAGCGCCGGGAAGCCGAGCCGGTGCAGCACGGGGAGCGCACGCAGGCACTCCTCGCGGGTGGCGCCCCGGCCGTGCACGAGGATCGCCCAGGTGTCCCGGGGCGGGACGCCGGGAGCCGCCGGCACGAACCACGCCGGCATGTCGCCGAGCTCGGTCGGGACGGCGACCTCCTCGAACGGCAGGCCGAGGGCCGCCGGCGTCCCGGCGTAGAAGTACTGGTTCCAGCGCGCCGGGCCCTCCCGCATCCGGCCGCTGTCGACCCCGAGCAGGCGGCGCGTCACGGTCCGCGCCTCCTCGTCGTGGTCGATGACCTCCCCGATGCGCGCGTGCCCGATGCCGGCGTCCAGCCAGAGCCCGTAGCGTCCGGCGGCGATGGTCTCCGGGGTCGCCCGCAGCGTGATCGTGCCCGCCCCGACGGCGAGGACCTCGACGTCGTCGGGCTTCTCGGCGTCGGGCGTCACCACCTTGCGCGCGTAGTAGGTGGCCAGGGCCGAGACGCCGGCGCCGGCGGCCACGGCCAGCGAGGCGCCGACGGCGGCGCCGCGCAGGGCCGCGGTCCGGTTCGAGGGGGGCATGCAGCGATTGTGCCGAGAGAAGGCGCACTGTGCGCCGCCGACCCCGGATCCGGTGCATCGCTAGGGTGGTCGCGACGACTCGAGCCCAGCAGGTGAACCCAGGAGAGGAGGCGACGGTGGCCCAGCACCTCGTCGTCCTGACGGAACGGGCGCTCTCGGCCGCCGACGCCGAACGGCTGGTGGCCCTGCACGACCCCGAGAGCCCGACGTTCCGGGTGCTCGTGCCCGCAGGCGGCCGGCGGAACGTGCTCGTCGACGTGCTCGACCACCTCAGCCTCCTGGAGTTCCGGGAGGCGGCCGACGCGGTCGGCGAGCGCGACGAGCACGTGGACGAGAGCCGGACCAAGGCGGCGGCCGACGTCGAGGCCTCCGTCGCGGCGCTGCGCGCCCTGGATGTCGAGGCGACCGGGGAGGTCGTGGACGGCGGCGACCCGGTCGGAGCCCTCGCGGCGGCCGTGGACCAGGGCGGGGACGAGGTCGTCGTCGTGACCAGCCCGCACGCGGTCGAGGACACGCTGCACCGCGACTGGGCGTCCGTGGCGCGGGAGCGCCTCGGCGTGCCGGTGCTGCACGTCTACGCCGACTCCAGCTGGGTCGGCTAGCGCGGCCCTGGGCTAGGCGGGCCGCTTCTGCAGGCCGCCCCAGACGGAGACGAACAGCAGGAACGACGCCACGAGGGACAGCCAGAGCAGCAGCGGCGGCGAGGCGGGGTAGTTGAGCGTCGCGAGCCCGAGCCAGATCGCCAGGATCGCGACCGTGAGCAGCCCGCCGCGGCTGTCGGCCACGGCACCGGCGCGCACGCGCGCCTCGGCCTCCTGCTTCTTGGCCTGCTCGTGGAGCGAGCGCGTCTCGGCCTCCGTCTTGGAGTCCGTGGCCTCGATGGCGCTCTTGGCCGCGAGACGGTGCTGGAGCGGCTGCACCACGCCGGACTCGTCCTTGCCGAGCACGGTGAGCCGGGACTGCAGCACCTCCTGCCGGTCCTCCCACTCCTTGAGCGCCGCGCGCTCGGCGACCATCGTCGCCTCCTTCTCGCGCTGGTACTCGCCGATGTCCACCGGCCCCTGCGCGCAGAGGATGAGCGCGGCGAGGAAGGCGGGGATCCGGAGCATGCCGGGAGCACCCACCGCGGTGAGATTGACGGCGCCCAGCGCCACGCCCAGGGCGACCGACACGACGAGCTTGGTCCACGCGCCCACGTCGCGGAGCGCCCAGTCCGTGAGGATCGGGCGGTCGTCCTCGTCGGATTCCACCACCGGCTGGCCCGGCCCGAGCATCGACACCATGTCACAAGGGTAGCGAGAAGTTCGCTCTCCGAAACCTGTCGATGACCTTTGATCCTGGCGCGTCGGGAACGTCCGCTCACGGCTCGTGGTTGACGCGGTCATGAGCACCGATGTCACCCGCTATCCCGTCACCCTCGATGACGCCGAGTGGCGCCGGCGGCTGAGCCCGCAGGAGTACGCCGTCCTGCGCGAGGCCGCCACCGAGCGCGCGTTCACCGGGGAGTACTGGGACGACCACACCGAGGGCGTCTACCAGTGCCGCGCCTGCAGCGCGGAGCTCTTCCGCAGCGACCAGAAGTTCGACAGCCACTGCGGCTGGCCCTCGTTCTTCGCACCTCTCGCCGAGGACCGGGTCGAGTACATCCAGGACCGCGCCTTCGGCATGGTCCGCACCGAGGTCCGCTGCGCGAACTGCGGCTCGCACCTCGGCCACCTCTTCGAGGGCGAGGGCTACGACACCCCGACCGACCAGCGCTACTGCATCAACTCGGTCAGCCTGACCCGGGTCCCGAAGGTCACGGAAGGGTCGTGACCAGCTCCCCGAGCGGCAGCCGGGTGCCCGTGTAGAACGGCACCTCCTCGCGGACGTGCCGGCGGGCGTCCACCGCCCGCAGCTCGCGCATGAGGTCGACGATCCGGTGCAGGTCGTCGGCCTCGAACGCGAGCACCCACTCGTAGTCGCCGAGCGCGAAGGCACTCACCGTGTTGGCCCGGACGTCGGGGAACGTCCGCGCGGCCATCCCGTGCTCGTGGAGCATCCGGCGGCGCTCCGTCCTCCGGGAGCAGGTACCAGTCGTAGGACCGCACGAACGGGTAGACGCAGAGGTAGCCGCGGGCCTCCTCACGGGCCATGAAGGCGGGCACGTGGCCCTTGTTGAACTCCGCGGGCCGGTGGATCCCGACGACGGACCACACCGGCCGCAGGTGCCGGCCGAGCACCGTGCGGCGCAGCTCGTGGTACGCCTGCTGCACCGTCTCGATCTGCGGCGCGTGCCACCACACCATGAGATCGGCGTCCGCCCGCAGGCCGGCGACGTCGTACCAGCCCCGCACCTCGAGGTCCTTCGCCGCGAGGCCGGCCACGACGTGCTCGACCTCCGTCGCCAGCCCGGCCCGGTCCTCCGGCAGCGGGCCCGCCGCAGGGTCGACCGCGAAGACGGACCACATCGTGTAGCGGACGGTCTCGTTGATCTCGCGCGCCGAGACGCGCGTCCGCTCCGGGGTGCCGGCGTCGCTCATGACCTCATTCTCCCCCGGCGGCCCGCGCAACCGCGCGTCGCCCCGGCTCGCGCAGGCCGTCCAGGACGCGCCGGGCCGCCGTCCCCGCGGTCGCGATACACGCCGGGATGCCCACGCCCCCCAGAACGGCGCCACACACCGCCAGACCGGGGACGCCGGCGACCGCCGCCTCGACCCGCTCCATCGCCTCCACGTGCCCGACCGCAGGCTGCGGCAGGGCACCGCCCCACCGGACCACCCGGGTCGCGACGGGGCGCAGATCGCGGCCGAGCAGGGCGCCGAGGTCGGCGAGCGCGAGCGTCGCCAGGTCGGCGTCGTCCCGCTGCAGCACCGCCTCCTCCCCGGCACGGCCCAGCGAGGCCCGGACGACGACGTGCCCCGCGTCCAGGGCGTCCACCCACGCCCACTTCGCGGACGCGAACGTCGCGGCCTTGACCGGGTGCCCCTCCACCGGCGGCACCAGGACGCCGGAGCCGTGCAGCCCCTGCAGCTCCGGGCGCGGGACGAGCGCGGCCACGAGCGCCACGCTCGCCGTCTCGACCCGGGCGAGCTCGGCGGCCGCGAGCGGAACGGCGTCGCGCAGCAGCCGTGCGGCCGGCGCGGGCGGCACCGCGAGGACGACGGCCTCGGCGTCCAGCACCTCGGGGGCGGGCACCGGACCGGTGACCAGCCGCCAGCCCGGCCCCGGCGACGTCCGCTCCAGGGCGCGCACGGTGACGCCGGTCCGGATCTCGACGCCGGCCGCGGTCAGCCGCTCGGCGAGCACGAGCGGCAGCCGGCCCACGCCGCCGCGCAGCCCGGCGAAGACCGGCTGGTCCGCCGCCGACGTGCTCCCCGCGGTCGCCTCCCGGACGGCCGCGAGCAGGGATCCCCCGACCCGGGCGGTCCGCCAGAGCTGAGGGATCGTCACCCGCAGCGACAGGCGGTCGGCGTGCCCGGCGTAGACCCCGCCGAGCAGGGGCTCGACCAGCCGGTCGACGACGGCCGGCCCGACCCGCGCCGCGATCCACGAGGCGACGTCGACGTCGTCGTCGATGGGCGTTCCCGGCAGCGACGGCTCGACGGCGACCCGCGCGACCTCGTCCGCCTTCAGTAGGCCGGCCAGCGTCTCCGGCCGGCCGGGCACGCCCATGAGCGTGCCGCCGGGCAGCGGGTACAGGCGCCCCGACCGCACCACCGACGCCGACGAGGTGGCCGGGTGGACGACGTCGGCGTCCAGTCCGAGCTCGGCGAGCAGGTCCACCGCCTCGGGCCGGCGGGCGAGCACCGACTCCGCGCCGAGGTCGACCTCGAGGTCGCCCAGCTTCCCGACGAGGAGCTTGCCGCCCAGCCGCGGCGACTGCTCCAGGAGCACGACACGCGGCGCGTCGGGCGCGGTGGCCAGCCGCCAGGCCGCGACCAGCCCGGAGATCCCGCCACCGACGACGGCGACGGTCGGAGCCGGCCGGCCGGACCGGTGTGCGGGAGGTTTCGGGCACGCCTCAGCGTGCCATCCCGTGGACGATCTCCACGACGGCGGCCAGCTGTTCGGGGTCGGCGTCCGGCGGCACCCCGTGACCCGAGGTTGAAGACGTGACCGGGCGCCGCCCGCCCCTCGTCGAGGACCCGCGCGACCCGGGCCCGCAGGACCTCCCGCGGGGCGAAGAGTGCGGCCGGGTCGAGGTTGCCCTGCAGCGCGAAGCCGGGGCCCACCCGGCGCGCGGCCTCGTCGAGCGGCACCCGGAAGTCCACGCCGACCACGTCGGCGCCCGCACCGGCCAGGAGCGCGAGGAGCTCGCCCGCGCCGACCCCGAAGTGGATCCGGGGGACGCCGAGGGCGGCGAGCGGTTCCAGCACCGCCGCGGACGCCGGGCGCACCGATGCGGCGTAGTCGCGTGCGCTGAGCGCCCCGACCCACGAGTCGAAGAGCTGGACGGCCGACGCGCCCGCCGCGACCTGGACCTGCAGGAACGTCCGGGTGATCTGCGCGAGCCGGTCCAGGAGGTCCCGCCACAGCACCGGGTCGCCCAGCATCAGCGCCTTCGTCCGCAGCAGGTCCCGGCTGGGGCCGCCCTCGACGAGGTAGCTGGCCAGCGTGAACGGCGCCCCGGCGAAGCCGATGAGCGGCGTGGGACCGAGCTCCGCGACGAGCAGCCGCACCGCCTCGGTGACGTAGGGGACGTCCTCCGGCGCGAGCGGGCGGAGCCGATCGAGGTCGGCGCGGGTGCGGATCGGCTCGGCGATCACCGGCCCCACCCCGGGGACGATGTCCAGGTCGACCCCCGCGGCGGCGAGCGGGACGACGATGTCGGAGTAGAAGATCGCGGCGTCCACCCCGTAGCGGCGTACCGGCTGCAGCGTGATCTCGGCGACGAGATCGGGGCGCCGGCAGGACTCGAGCATGCCGATCCCCTCGCGGACCTTGCGGTACTCCGGGAGGGAGCGGCCGGCCTGGCGCATGAACCACACCGGCGTACGTTCCACCGGGAGCCGACGGCAGGCTCGCAGGAAGTCCGACGTCTCCAGACCCGGGTGTCTCGTCACGGGTATCGATCCTTTCATGCCTGATCGCAGCGCGTCGTGACACCGCGTGAGGGCCTGCAGCCGTACGCTTCCGCACGTGGCCGTTCGGAGGATGCCCGACGACGCGCCCGAGGACTTCCAGGCGGCGGTCCGCGGGTTGCGTGCCGTCCGGCTGCGCCCCGAGGTCGTGCTCGAGGAGGTCCCGGCGCCGCAGCGCATCGCCCCGTTCGCCCTGGCCCTCTCCGCCGAGGTCGTCGTCGAGGACGAGGAGGCCGCGACCGGGCGCTTCGTCGTGCTGCACGACCCCGCCGCACCGGAGGCCTGGGAGGGGACGTTTCGCGTCGTCACCTTCGTCCGCGCCGTGCTCGAGCCGGAGTTCGGCGCGGACCCGCTGCTCGGCCAGGTCGGGTGGTCCTGGCTGGAGGAGGCGCTGGACGCCGCCGGCGTCGCGGTGACCGCGGCGGGCGGCACGGTCACTCGGGTCGTCTCGGAGAGCTACGGAACCCTCGCCACCAAGCCTCCGACGGTCGAGCTCGAGGTCCGCGCGTCGTGGACGCCGCTGGGCGATCTGCCCGATCACCTCACCGCGTGGTCGACGCTGCTGTGCACCGTCGGCGGCCTGCCGCCGCTGCCCGACGGCGTGGCCCCGCTCTCCCGTCGTCGCTGATCACAGCCCGGTGCACCCGTCCGGGTGCGCGCCGTTCGGCTCAAGACCCTGCGTGGCGTGCCGATCCTCCCTGTACGGCGTCATCGACCGATGGCGCGCCCAGTATGGAGGTCTGAGTGACCACGGTGGCCGAGCGAACTGGAATCCCCGTCCCCCGCCCCGGGCGCTTCGCCGCCCTCGTCGTCGTGGCCACTCCGGCGCTGCGCGAGGCCGTCGCCCACACCCTGCGCGCCCTGGGCGCCCGGCACGTCCTGGAGGTGTCCAGCGTCGCCGAGGCCCGGCTGCGCGCGGCCGCCGGCGTCGCCGACCTCCTCATCGCCGAGGCCGGACTGCCCGACGGATCCGGCATCTCGCTGGTCCGCGAGCTCCGGTCGGCCGGCTGGGTCCGCGGTCTGGTGCTCACCACCAGCGACGACCCGTACAGCGTGCGCGCGGCGATCGGCGCCGGCGTCCGGTCCTACCTCGTCTCCACCGGCTCCGGCCCCGGGCCGATCCGCACCGGCGAGAGCCGTGGCGAGGGCGTGGACAGCCTCTCCGCACGGGAGATCCAGGTGCTGCAGCTCGTCGCGGACGGCAAGTCCAACAAGGACATCGGCGAGGCGCTGGGCCTCTCTGCCCTCACCGTCAAGAGCCACCTCGCCCGGATCGCCCGCAAGCTGGGCACGGGTGACCGCGCCGAGATGGTCGCGACAGCCATGCGCGCGGGCGCCGTCGCCTGACTCGGCCTGCCTTCCCTGCTGACTCGCCGACCGCCCCCGCGTCCACTCGGCCGGGTATCACCCGATGACCTGGCCTACCGTGTCCCCATGTCCACCGACGCGCTCGAGCCCCAGGCGGCGGAGGCCGCGGGGCGGGAGCTGCGGCCCCTGGACACCCCGAGCGACGGTGTGCCCCCGGTGATCGCCGATCCTCCGGCGCTCGCCGAGGCCGTCCGCGCGCTGGCGAGCGGCACCGGTCCCGTCGCAGTGGACGCCGAGCGAGCGTCGGGCCACCGCTACGGCCAGCGGGCGTTCCTCGTCCAGCTCCGGCGCGAGGGTGCCGGCACCGTCCTGCTCGATCCGGCGGCGCTGCCCGACCTCGGCGCGGTCGGCGGCGCGCTCGCCGACGCGGAGTGGGTGCTGCACGCCGCCACCCAGGACCTGCCCTGCCTCGCCGACGTCGGCATGCGGCCGAGCCGGCTCTTCGACACCGAGCTCGGGTCCCGCCTGGCCGGCCTTCAGCGCGTCGGCCTGGCCGCGGTGGTGGAGGAGCTGCTCGGGCTCAGCCTGGCCAAGGAGCACTCGGCGGTGGACTGGTCGATCCGTCCCCTGCCGGAGCCCTGGCTGCGGTACGCGGCGCTGGACGTCGAGGTGCTCGTGGAGCTCCGCGACGTGCTGGCGGCCGAGCTCGACCGGCAGGGCAAGCTCGAGTGGGCGCTGGAGGAGTTCGCCGCGGTCGCCGCCGCGAGCCCCACCGCCCCGCGCACGGACCCCTGGCGACGCACCTCGGGAATGCACCGGGTACGCAACCGGCGGCAGCTGGCCGTCGTGCGGGAGCTCTGGCTGGCCCGGGACGCCCTCGCGCAGGAGCAGGACGTCTCCCCCGGCCGGATCATCCCCGATTCCTCGATCGTCGAGGCGGCGCTGGCGTCACCGCAGACCAAGCGGGCGCTGAGCGCGCTGACGACGTTCACCGGCCGCGGCTCGCGCCGCTACATCGACGTCTGGGCGGACGCCGTCCGCCGCGCGCTCGACCTGCCGGAGGACGAGCTGCCGGCGCAGCACCTGCCCACCGAGGGGCCGCCCCCGCCCCGGGTCTGGCCGGACCGGGACCCGGCCGCGGCGGAGCGGCTGGCGCGGGCGCGGGCCGCGGTCACCGCCGTCGCCGCCGAGCACACGCTGCCCGTCGAGAACCTGCTCTCCCCCGACGTCGTGCGCCGGCTGTGCTGGTCGCCCCCGTCCCCGGCGGACGAGGACGCCGTCCGCGCGTTCCTCGCCGAGCGCGGGGCTCGCCACTGGCAGATCGAGCTCACCGCCCCCGTCCTCGCCGCGGCGCTGGCCGGCTGATCCCCGGGATTGACGGCACCCCACGCGGGTACCGGGCCCGGCATGGACGCGACCGTCACGGTCCGCGTCGACGGCGTGGAACGAACCGCGACCGTCGACACCCGGACGACCCTGCTGGACCTCCTGCGCGAGCGGCTCGGGATCACGAGCCCGAAGAAGGGCTGCGACCACGGCCAGTGCGGCGCGTGCACGGTGCTCCTCGACGGACGCCGGAGTCTGACCTGCCTCGCCCTGGCCGTCGCCCACGACGGCTGCGAGATCACGACCGCCGACGGGCTGGCCGACGGCGAGGGGCTCCACCCGGTGCAGCAGGCGTTCCTCGACCGCGACGCGTACCAGTGCGGGTACTGCACGCCGGGGCAGATCTGCTCGGCCGTGGGCGTCCTGGACGAGGTCCGCAAGGGCTGGCCCAGCGCCGTGACCCCGGACGTGGCGGCCGAGCCGGAGCTCGACGACCGCGAGATCGCCGAGCGGATGAGCGGCAACCTCTGCCGCTGCGCCGCCTACGCCCACATCGTCCCCGCCGTGCGCCAGGCAGCGGGTGAGCCGGCGTGAGGCCGTTCGCCTTCCTCGCGCCCCCGGACGAGCAGGCCGCCGTGGCCGCGGTCGCCGGGCGGCCGGACGCCGTGTACCTCGCCGGCGGCACGAACCTCGTCGACCACCTCAAGCTCGGGGTCGCGGCGCCCGGCGTCCTCGTCAAGGTCACCGACGTGACGTCGCACGAGATCACCGAGACGCCGGACGGCGGGCTGCTCGTGGGTGCGGCCGTGCCGAACAGCGACCTCGCGGCGGACCCCCGGGTCCGTACCCGCTACCCGGTGCTGGCCCAGGCCCTGCTCGCCGGCGCCTCCGGGCAGCTGCGGAACATGGCCACGACCGGCGGCAACCCGCTCCAGCGCACCCGCTGCGTCTACTTCCAGGACGTCACCACGCCGTGCAACAAGCGGGAGCCGGGCAGCGGCTGCTCGGCGATCGGCGGGGCCACCCGGGGCCACGCCGTGCTCGGGGCGAGCGAGCAGTGCATCGCCACCCACCCCTCGGACATGGCCGTGGCGATGGCGGCCCTGGACGCCGTCGTGCATATCCGCGGCCGCGACGGCGCGCGCACCCTGCCCTTTCCCCAGCTGCACCGGCTGCCCGGGGACGAGCCCGAACGCGACACGGTCCTGGAGCACGGCGACCTCGTCACGGCGATCGAGCTGCCGGTGCTGCCGGTCGCCGCCCGCTCGGCGTACCGCAAGGTCCGTGACCGCGCCTCGTACGCGTTCGCGCTCGTCTCCGTCGCCGCCGCCCTCGCCGTCGAGGACGGCCGGATCACCGACGTCCGGCTCGCCTTCGGCGGGGTGGCGCACAAGCCGTGGCGCGCCACCCGGGCCGAGGAGCTGCTGCGCGGCGCGCCCGCGTCACTCGAGAACCTCGCCGCCGCCGTCGACGTCGAACTTGCCGACGCGCGGCCGCAGCCCGGCATCGACGGCGGCAACGGCTTCAAGATCCCGCTGCTGGCCCGGACCGCCGTGGCGACCCTGCGCGACCTCGCCGGCCGGGAGGCCTCCCGATGACCGACCTGCTGGAGCCTCGCGCCATCGGCCGCGACCTCGTGCGCCGTGACGGCCCGCTCAAGGTGCGCGGCACCGCCACCTACGCCTTCGAGACGCCGGTGGCCTCGCCCGCCTACGTGCAGCTCGTCCAGGCTACGGTGGCCCGCGGCCGGATCATCTCGGTGGAGACCGCGGACGCCGAGAAGCTCGCCGGCGTGCTCGCCGTCGTCACCACCCGCAACGCCGAGCACCTGCCGTCGCCCGCCGACCCCGACCTCGCCGCCCTGCAGAGCGACGACGTCGCCTACCGCGGTCAGGTCGTGGCGTTCGTCGTCGCGGAGACCTCCGAGGTCGCCCGGGAGGCGGCCGGGTTCGTCCGGATCGGCTACGACGAGCAGCCCCACGACGTCGAGCTGTCGGCGGACCGGCCGGACCTCTATGCGCCGGAGCAGGTCAACGCCGGGTATCCGACGGACACGTCCGAGGGCGACATGGACGCCGCCATGACGGGCGCCGAGGCCACCGTCGAGCAGACCTACGAGACGGCGATGTACCACAACAACCCGCTCGAGCCGCACGCGACGACGGCGCTGTGGGACGCGACCGGCCCCGGCTTCCTCACCCTGTGGGACTCGACCCAGGGCGCGCATCCGGCCCGGGCCGCCGTCGCGTCGACGTTCGGGCTGCAGGAGGAGCAGGTCCGGGTGACGTCGCCGTACGTCGGCGGGGGCTTCGGCTCGAAGGGGACGCCGCACGTCAACGTCGTCGTCGCCGCGATGGCCGCGCGCGCCGTGCCCGGCCGCCCGGTCAAGCTCGCCTACACCCGGCAGCAGATGTTCTCCCTGGCCGGCTACCGGACGCCGACGATCCAGCGGATGCGGCTCGCCGCCGACGCCCACGGGCGCCTCCGGGGCATCGCGATCGACGTCGTCGAGCAGACGTCGAAGGTCAAGGAGTTCGCCGAGCAGACCGGCGTCCCGACCCGGTCCATGTACGCCTCGCCGAACCGGCGGACGACGCACCGGCTCGCCGCCCTCGACGTCCCGGTGCCGTCGTGGATGCGGGCGCCCGGCGAGTGCCCGGGCATGTTCGGGCCCGAGGTCGCGATGGACGAGCTCGCCGTGGCGCTCGGCATCGACCCGGTGGAGCTGCGGGTCCGCAACGACACCCAGGTCGACCCCGAGACCGGCAAGCCGTTCTCGAGCCGGCACCTCGTCGAGTGCCTGCGCCGCGGCGCGGAGCTCTTCCGCTGGGAGGGCCGGGACCCGCGGCCCGGCGTCCGGCGCGACGGCGACTGGCTGGTGGGGACCGGGGTGGCCGCGTCGGTGTACCCGACGATGCGGCAGGCGCAGTCGACGGCCCGGATCCGGTTCGCCGGCGGCCGGTACACGGTGGAGATCGGCGCGGCGGACATCGGGACCGGGGCCTGGACGGTCCTGCCGCAGATCGCCGCGGACGCGCTCGACGTGCCGGTGGACGACGTCGACGTCCTGATCGGCGACACCGCCTACCCGGTCGCCTCGGTGGCCGGCGGCTCGTCGGGGACGGCGACGTGGGGGTCCGCGATCGTCGAGGCGGCGCGGGCGTTCCGGTCCGAGCACGGTTTCGACGCCTCGGACGGCGCCGAGGCGGAGGGGTCGGTCGGCGCGAACCCGTACCTGGACCGCTACCAGATGTCCGCCTTCGGGGCCCAGTTCGTCGAGGCCCGGGTGAACGCCGACACCGGGGAGATCCGGGTGCCGCGGCTGCTCGGCGTCTTCGCCGCCGGCCGGATCGTCAACCCGCGGACAGCGCGCTCGCAGTTCATCGGCGGCATGACCATGGGCCTGTCGATGGCGCTGTTCGAGGACTCCCTGCTCGACCCGCGGTTCGGCCACGTGGTCAACCACGACCTGGCGGAGTACCACATCGCGACCTGCGCGGACGTCGAGGACGTCCAGGCGGACTGGCTCGACGAGCACGACCCCTACGTCAACCCGATGGGCAGCAAGGGGATCGGCGAGATCGGGATCGTCGGGACCGCGGCGGCCGTGTCGAACGCCGTGTGGCACGCCACCGGCGTCCGCATCCGCGACCTCCCCGTCACGCTGGACAAGATCCTCGACGCCCTCCCGCTGCAGGACGAGCAGCGCTGAGACGAGGTGACGGGCCCAACTCGGCCCGGCGGTGCCGCGCGGAAGTTACTGTCGAGTAGCATCGGGTCGTGGCGGGAGCGAGGACGCTCCCGGACCTCGTCCCGAGGAGGACCCCCGTGCCCGGCTCCCTGCGCGACGTCGTCTTCGTCGACGGCGTCCGGACCCCCTTCGGCAAGGCCGGCGTGAAGGGCGTCTACGCCCAGACCCGCGCCGACGACATGGTCGTCTCGTGCATCCGCGAACTGCTCCGGCGGCACCCCGAGCTGCCCCCCGAGCGGATCGACGACGTCGCCATCGCCGCGACGACCCAGATCGGCGACCAGGGCCTGACGATCGGCCGGATGGCCGCCCTGCTCTCCGGCCTCCCCCGCAGCGTTCCCGGCTTCGCGATCGACCGGATGTGCGCGGGCGCGATGACCGCGGTGACCACGACGGCCTCCGGCATCGCCTTCGGCGCCTACGACGTCGTCGTCGCCGGCGGCGTCGAGCACATGGGCCACCACCCCATGGGCGAGGGCGTCGACCCGAACCCGCGGATCGTCGCCGAGAAGCTCGTCGACCCCTCCGCGCTCGTCATGGGCAAGACCGCCGAGAACCTCCACGACCGGTTCCCGGAGATCACCAAGGAGCGGGCGGACGCCTTCGCCGTCGCCAGCCAGGCCAAGCTCGCCGCCGCCTACGAGCAGGGCCGCATCCAGCGCGACCTCGTGCCGGTCGCCGTGCGCAGCGAGGAGCAGGGCTGGGGGCTGGCCACGAGGGACGAGCCGCCGCGCCCGGGGACGACGATGGGCGACCTGGCTGCCCTCAAGACGCCGTTCCGCCCGCACGGCAAGGTGACGGCGGGCAACGCCGCCGGCCTCAACGACGGCGCGACCGCCTGTCTCCTCGCCTCCGCCGAGACCGCGCAGGAGCTCGGCCTCCCGACGCGGATGCGGCTGGTCAACTTCGCGTTCGCCGGCGTCGACCCGGAGGTCATGGGGGTCGGCCCCATACCGGCGACCGAGAAGCTGCTGGAGAAGACAGGGATCTCCATCGACGACATCGGCCTCTTCGAGATCAACGAGGCGTTCGCCGTGCAGGTGATCGCGTTCCTGGAGCACTTCGGGATCAAGGACGACGACGAGCGGGTCAACCCCGACGGCGGCGCGATCGCGCTCGGCCATCCGCTGGCGAGCAGCGGCGTCCGGCTCATGACCCAGCTGGCGCGGCACTTCGAGGAGCACCCCGAGGTGCGCTACGGCCTGACGACGATGTGCATCGGCATCGGCATGGGCGGCTCGGTGCTCTGGGAGAACCCGCACCACGAGGACTACGGCAAGGAGTCGGCGGCGTGAGCACTCTTCCCACCTCGATGCCCGCCGAGATCGTCACCAAGGCCCTGGTCCGGGACGTCGACCTGCCCGGCGGCGCCGGCCGGATGGCCCTCGTCACGCTGGACAACGGCCGCGACCACACCCGTCCCTCCACCTTCGGCCCCGAGGGTCTGGCGTCCCTGCAGGCCGCCGTCGAGCAGGTCGCGGCGCGGGCGGACGCCGGCGAGATCGTCGCCGTCGGCGTCACGGGCAAGCCGTTCGTCTTCGCCGCGGGCGCCGACCTCACCATGGTCGGCGCGGGCCGCACCCGCGAGGACGCGCTCGGCATCGGCCGGCTGGGGCACGACGTGTTCCGGCGGTTCGGCGAGCTCGCCGTGCCGAGCTTCGCGTTCGTCAACGGCGCGGCGCTCGGCGGCGGCGTGGAGCTGCCGCTGCACTGCACCTACCGGACGGTCTCCTCGGGAGTGGGGGCGATCGCGCTGCCGGAGTGCTTCCTCGGGCTCGTCCCCGGCTGGGGCGGCACCTACCTGCTGCCCAACCTCGTCGGCCCGGAGAAGGCCGTCGAAGTGATCATCGCGAACAGCCTCAACACCAACACGATGCTGAACGGCCGCGAAGGCCCACCAGCTCGGGATCTTCGACGCGATCTTCGAGCCGGCCGACTTCCTCGCGCAGTCGCTCGTCTGGGCGGGCGAGGTGCTCACCGGCCGCCGGTCCGTCGAGCGGACGCCGGTCGACCGCGACGAGCAGCTCTGGGAGGGCGCGCTCAAGGTCGGCGAAGTTGCTCGCCGACGCCAAGGTCCACGGCGCCGCGCCGGCGCCGTACCGGGCGCTCGAGCTTCTCCGCCTGGCCCGCACCGCGGACCGCGACACCGCCTTCGAGGCAGAGTCGCAGGCCCTCGCCGACCTCGTGATGGGCGACGAGCTCCGCTCCTCGCTCTACGCGTTCGACCTCGTGAACCGGCGGGCCAAGAAGCCGGCCGGCGCTCCCGACCGGTCCCTCGCGCGACCGGTGACGGGCGTCGGCGTCGTCGGCGCCGGCCTCATGGCGAGCCAGCTGGCGCTGCTCTTCGTCCGGCGGTTGCAGGTGCCCGTCGTCCTCACCGACCTCGACCAGGCGCGCGTCGACAAGGGCGTCGCCTACGTGCACGGCGAGATCGACACGCTGCGGGCGAAGAAGCGGATCACGCCGGACACCGCGAACCGGCTCAAAGCCCTGGTCACCGGCTCCACCTCGAAGGACGCGTTCGCCGAGGCCGACCTCGTGATCGAGGCCGTCTTCGAGGAGCTCGGCGTCAAGAAGCAGGTGTTCGCCGAGGTCGAGGCCGTCGTCAAGCCGGACTGCGTGCTCATGACGAACACCTCGTCCCTGTCGGTCACCGACATGGCCGCCGACCTCGAGCACCCGGAGCGGGTCGTCGGCCTCCACTTCTTCAACCCCGTCGCGGTGCTGCCGCTCGTCGAGGTGGTCCGCGCGGAGCGCACCGACGACGCCACCCTCGCGACCGCCTTCGCGGTCGGCAAGGAGCTGCGCAAGTCCTGCGTGCTCGTCAAGGACGCGCCGGCCTTCGTCGTGAACCGGCTCCTGACGAGGTTCCTCGGGGAGGTCACCAGGGCCGTCGACGAGGGGACGCCGGTCGAGGTCGCCGACCGCGCGCTCGCTCCGCTCGGCCTGCCGATGTCGCCGTTCGTGCTGCTCCAGCTCGTCGGCCCCGCCGTCGCGCTGCACGTCGCGGAGACCCTGCACGCCGCGTTCCCCGAGCGCTACCACGTCTCGGAGAACCTGCGCCGCATCGTCGAGGCGGGGCGTGCCGGCATCTACAGCTGGGACGAGCGCGGTCGCCCCTACGTCGACGAGGAGACGAAGGCGCTGCTCCGGCAGGGCGACACGGTGCTCACCGAGGAGCAGGTCCGGCGGCGCGCGCTCGGCGCGCTCGCCGAGGAGGCGCGGCTCATGCTCGACGACGGGGTCGTCGCCGAGCCCCAGGACCTCGACCTGTGCATGATCCTCGGCGCCGGCTGGCCGTTCCACCTGGGCGGGATCACGCCGTACCTGGACCGGACCGGCGTCGCGGAGCAGGTCACCGGCCGGCGCTTCCTGCCCCTCGGCATCGCGAGCGTCCCGTCCTGATCAGCCGAAGACCAGTCGCCGGCGCAAGCCGGCGGCATAGTCCCCGACTGCTCTGACGAGGCGGCCGCGCGTCGTGTGCAGCACCTGCGACAGTGCGGCCGCCTGCGTCGTGCCCGCCGACCGCTCGTAGAGGCGGCGCAACGCCGCGTCGCCGTAGTGGTCGGCGATGTAGAGGCAGGTGATGAAGGCGCTGTTGTAGTGCTCGTCCACGGCGCTCTCGCTGCCGGCGTAGAAGTCCCGCCGATCCAGCAGCGTGGGGCGCCAGCGGCCGTCGGCGGTGGAGGACACCTCCGTGGCGGTGAGCCCGTGCCGGCCGAAGGTGGTCGTCGGGTCCAGGTCGCCGGCCCCGTTCCGGCGGGCGAACCCGGTGTACTCCGCGGCACCCTCGACGAGCCAGGCGGGCACGTGCCCGCCGAGCCGTGCGGTCGCCACGTGCGTCATCTCGTGCCGGAGCACGTCGACCGATCCCGACCGCGTCCGCTCGAGAAGGTACGGCGTGAGGACCATGCGGACGGTCCCCGCACCGCGCTCGGCGGGCAGGGTCACCACCTTCGCCACGAACGCCGCCCGGTCGCCGTTGCCGGCGTCGCCGGCGGCGCTGCGCCCGTACCAGGACCGGACGAAGGCGGCCGAGGTCACCGCGTAGGCGACGACCGTGCCGTTCCAGGTCCGCTCCGGCCAGAGCCGCCGGACGTCGACCGTGAGCGCCTCGAGGGTGCGGGCGAGCCGGCGGGCCTGGGTCGCGTGCGGGTGATCGCCGACGACGAGGACGTGCGGCGTCCGGGTCACGTAGAGCCCGGGGAAGAGCCAGGGCTCCAGGCGCTGGTCCGTGACCCGGTCGGTGGTCGTCCGGTCCTGCACCACGCCCCAACCGCCGCGGCCGGGAGCCACGACGAGCAGCAGCGGCACGGTCAGCGGGGCGTCGTCCCAGCCCCGCAGCCGGTACGTCGCGATCACGGGCAGGGTCACCGCCCCCGGCGCGGAGCCGGCCGCGGGCACGCTGACGCGGGCCCGGTCGACGCTCAGGTCGAACGAGGCCAGCGGCAGGGCGGCGAGGCCGGCGAAGATCTCGCGCAGGTGAGTGCGTACGGCCGGGTACCCGGGCGCGGCCACGGAGGCGAACCGGTCCGCGTCGTGCCGGCGCAGCGCGTCGGTCATGCGGGTCAGGACGCCGTGAGCGGGGTCGGACGAGGGCTGCTGCGCGGGGAGGGCGGGCGACTGCGTCAGCGTCGGCGCGGCCGGGTCGAGCACCCCGGCGACCAGCGGCGTCCGGACCACGGCCCCGAGACCGGCGAGCAGGAGCACGACCAGCCCGAGCACGGGCAGGGCGCCGTGCGGACGGCCCCGCTCCCCCGCGTCCCGCGCCTGCGCCACGCCCGCACCCTAGACGACACCGTCGCGGCGACCGCACACTCGACCCATGTTCGCGACCCCGACGCCCGAGCCGGGGTGACGTCGTGGTCGGCCGCGACCGGGCCGGCCGCGTGCTGCGGGTCAACGCCCATCCCGAGTCGGGCCGCGTGCGTGCTCAGCATCTGGCAGGGCGCCACCTGCGTCGCGACCCTGAGGCTGGCGCCCGGCGACGTCCCCGACCTGGTGCGGGTGCTCACCGCCGCCGCGGTCGAGGCGAGCCCGCAGGAACCTCCCGCCGCGGCCGGTTAGACTCCTCAGGGGTTGAGTTCGGCGCCCTCCAGGCGCGCGTCGAGCCGGGCGACGGCCTCGACGACCTGGCGCGACACGTCCTGCGCCGTCAGCCCGATCCGTTCGAGCACCTCGGCGCGCCGGCCGTGGTCGAGGAACGCCTGCGGGATGCCGAAACCGCGCACCGGCGTGGGGACGCCGGCGTCCGCGAGCCGCTGCTGCACGGCGGAGCCGATCCCGCCGGCGCGCCCGTTGTCCTCGACGACGACGACGAGCCGGTGCCGGGCCGCGAGCGGCACCAGCGCCTCGTCCACGGGCAGCACCCACCGCGGGTCGACGACGGTCACGCCGACGCCCTGCGCGGCGAGCCGCTCGGCGACGCTCCACGGCCAGCCCGGCCATGGCGCCGACGGCCACGACGAGCACGTCCTCCTCGCCGCCGGCGCACGAGCACGTCCAGCGCCTCCGACCCGGTCGACGGCGGGCAGGTCGGGCGGCAGCGGGCCCTTGGGGAAGCGGACGACGGTCGGCGCGTCCTCGACCGCGACCGCCTCGCGCAGCTCGGCGCGGAACGTCGCGGCGTCGCGCGGGGCCGCGATCCGGATGCCGGGCACGACGCCGAGGAGCGAGAGGTCCCACATGCCGTTGTGGCTGGGGCCGTCGTCGCCGGTGACACCGCCGTGCGTCAGGGCGAAGGTGACGCCGGCCCGGTGCAGCCCGACGTCCATGATCACCTGGTCGACGGCCCGGTTGAGGAAGGTCGCGTAGACCGCCACGACCGGGTGCAACCCGGCATAGGCCATGCCGGCCGCGCTGGTGACGGCGTGCTGCTCGGCGATCCCGACGTCCACGACCCGGTCGGGGTGCCGTTGCGCGAACCGGTGCAGGCCGACCGGGATCAGCATCGCCGCGGTGACGCCGACGACGTCCTCCCGCTCGTCGGCGATCTCGGCGATCTCGTCGGCGAACGCGTCGACCCACGTCGGGGCGGCCGCCGTCAGGCGGACGCCCGGTCTCGGGGTCGAGGACGCCGATGCCGTGGAACCGGTCGGCCTCGTCGTTCTCCGCCGGCGCGTAACCGCGGCCCTTCTGCGTGATCACGTGCACGAGCACCGGACCACCGAACGACTTCGCCCGCCCGAGCGTGTGCTCCAGCGCCGCGATGTCGTGCCCGTCGACGGGCCCGAGGTACTTGATGCCGAGGTCCTCGAACATGCCCTGCGGGGCGACGACGTCCTTGATCCCCTTCTTCACGCCGTGCAGCGCCTCGAACGGCGAGCCGGCCCGGAGCGCCGCCGCGCTGCAGCACCTCGCGCCCCCAGTCGAGGAAGCGCTCGTAGCCCCTCGTCGTCCGCAGCGTCGACAGGTGGTGGGCGAGCCCGCCGATCGTCGGCGCGTAGGAGCGCTCGTTGTCGTTGACGACGAGAACGATCGGCCGGTCCGAGGTGGCGATGTTGTTGAGCGCCTCCCAGGCCATGCCACCGGTCAGGGCACCGTCGCCGACGACGGCGACGACGTGCCGGTCGTGCTGCCCGCGCAGCGCGAAGCCCCGGGCGAGGCCGTCCGCCCAGGAGAGCGCGGTGGAGGCGTGCGAGTTCTCGACGATGTCGTGCTCGCTCTCGGCCCGGCACGGGTAGCCGGAGATGCCGCCGGTCTGCTTCAGGCGGGAGAAGTCCTGCCGGCCGGTGAGGAGCTTGTGCACGTAGGCCTGGTGGCCGGTGTCGAAGACGAGGGCGTCGGTGGGCGACTCGAAGACCCGGTGCAGCGCCAGCGTGAGCTCGACGACGCCGAGGTTCGGGCCGAGGTGGCCGCCCGTCCGGGTGACCTGGGTGACGAGGAACGACCGGATCTCCGCGGCGAGCTCGTCGAGCTCCGGCGGCGTGAGCCGTCGCAGGTCGTCAGGACCGTCGATCGACTCCAGTGCCACCATGTCCGATTCCTCCTCGCGCCGCCTGGTCCGACCGGCAGGCCCGGCGCACCCCGAGTCTAGGAGGGGTCCTTCGCGCTCGCGCTGTGTGGTCGGGGTCGAGGACGGGTAGAACGTCTGTCATGACCGACAACGACCTGCCCACGGGCGAGCGCCCGACCGGGGACCGCGACCAGGGCACCCGCCCCTCGGGGCCCGAGCACCGCACCGACCGGATCGACCCGACGGCCACGGGGGTGGACGTCGACCGCGTCGAGCGCGAGATCGAGGGCTGGGGCGGGTCGTCGTTGCCGCCGCACGAGCTGAGCCCCGACCAGGTGGAGCACCTGCAGGACCGCCCGGAGCCGATCGGCGGCGGCGAGACCGGCCGCACGCTGCACGGGGACCAGGGCAACGCGGACCCCGTCTGGCAGGCGGACGCACCGGAGACCCGCGAGCCCGACACCAGCCTCGGCCGGGGCGGCCACCGCGGCCAGGGTTCGGCGGAGGCGCCGCCGGAGCAGTGAGCGAGCCGCTCGCCGGCCGCGGCGGTCCGAGCGATCGGCTACGGTCGAACGCGTGTTCGACATCCTGGACGGGTTGAATGCGCAGCAGCGGGCGGCGGCGACGCACGACGGCGGGCCGCTGCGGGTGCTCGCCGGCCCGGGCACGGGCAAGACGACCGACGCTGACCGCGCGCGTCGCCTGGCTGGTCGAGTCCGGTGTGCCGGCCGACCGCATCCTGCTGCTCACCTTCACGCGCCGGGCCGCCCGGCAGATGCTGGCGCGGACGCGCGCGCTGCACGCCGACACGGCCCGGGTGCGGGGCGGCACCTTCCACGCCGTCGCTCACCAGGTGCTGCGGCGGCACGCGCACCGGCTGGGGCTGCCGGAGGGCTTCGGCGTGGTCGACTCCGCGGACGCCGCCGACCTGATCGACCTCGTCCGGGCGGACCTCGGGCTCGGCGCGGGCACCGGGCGGCGGTTCCCGCGCAAGGCCACGCTGCTCGACGTCTACTCCCGCGCCGTCAACACCGGCGTTCCGCTCCCGCAGGTGCTCGCGGAGTCGGTCCCCTGGGCCGCCGACCGGCTCGACGACGTCGCCGCTGTCTGCCGGGGCTACGTCGCGCGCAAGCGGGCGCTCGGCGTCCTCGACTTCGACGACCTGCTCCTCTACTGGCGCGCGGCCGCCCTCGACGAGGTCGCGGGCCCGCGGCTGCGCAGCGGCCTCGACCACGTGCTCGTCGACGAGTACCAGGACGTCAACGCGCTGCAGGTCGACGTGCTGCGGGCGCTGCGGGCGGACGACGCGCGGCTGACCGTGGTCGGCGACGACGCACAGGCGGTCTACGGGTTCCGCGGCGCGGACGCCCGCCACATCCTCGACATGCCGGCGGTCTTCCCCGGGACGACGACGGTCGTGCTGGAGGCGAACTACCGGTCCGGGCAGCCCGTGCTGGACGCCGCCAACGCGGTGGCCGCGGACGCGCCGGAGGGCTTCACCGCGGTCCTGCGCGCGGTGCCCGGCGCCCCGGCCGCCGAACCCCCGGCGCTGTGGCGCTGCCGCGACGAGGACGACCAGGTGGACGCCGTCTGCAGGCAGGTGCTCGCGCACCGCGAGGAGGGCATCCCGCTGCGGGAGCAGGCCGTGCTCATGCGCGCCGCGCACCACAGCGCCGGGCTCGAACTCGAGCTCTCCCTGCGCCGGATCCCGTACGTCAAGTACGGCGGCCTGCGGTTCCTCGAGGCCGCGCACGTGAAGGACCTGCTCGCCGCCTTCCGGCTCGCCGACAACGCGCGTGACGAGCTCGCCTGGTTCCGGCTGCTGCAGCTGCTGCCGGGGGTCGGGCCGGCCACGGCCCGGCGCGCGGTCGACGCGCTGGGCGTGCGGGACGAGGCGGTGGCACCGGACGCCGAGGTCGCGCTGCGCTGGCCGCTCGCCGCGGCCGAGCTGCCGGCCGCCGCGCGCCCGCTGGCCGACGCCGTCGTCGCGGCGCTGCCGCGGCTGCCGCTCGAGGCCGTGCCGGCGCCACGGCGAGCGGCTCCGCGCGGCCCTGGCGCCGCGTGGTCGTCCAGGCCTACCCGGACGCCGCGTCGCGGCTGGCGGACCTCGACGCCGTGGTCGCCGCGGCCGCGCACGTCCCGCGGCTCTCCGACGTCGCGGCCGATCACGTGCTGGAGCCGCCGGCCTCGACCGGTGACCTCGCCGGTGCGCCCGCGATCGACGAGGACTGGCTGGTCCTCTCCACCCTGCACTCGGCGAAGGGGCTCGAGTGGGAGGTGGTGCACCTCATCCACGCCTCCGACGGCAACGTCCCCAGCGACATGGCGCTCGACCTCGCCGGCAGGGCTCGAGGAGGAGCGGCGGCTGTTCTACGTCGGCATCACCCGTCCCCGCCAGGCGCTGCACGTGTACGTGCCGCAGCGGTACCACCACCACCAGCGGGCTCGCGACGACGCGCACTCCTGGTCCCAGCCGTCGAGGTTCCTCACCGAGCGGGTGCGCGAGCGGATGGCGGAGCGGACGGCGCAGGGCGCGGGAAGCGAGCACCTCCCCGGCGCACGGACGCCCGTGATGGACGCCGCCGCCCGGGTCGCCGCCCAGCTGGACGCGCTCTGGGGCTGATCCCCCGTCGCCCTCGTCGGCGAGCGGTCAGAGCCGCGGCACGAAGCGGATGCCGCGCAGCGCCTGCGCGACCAGGGCCAGCCCACGACCGGGCCGCGAGGAGGCGGGCCTCCTCGGCCTCGACGGCCTCGAGCGTCTCGGCCACGACCGGAGGCGCGACGACGTCGGCGAGCTGGGCGCGGGCCGTGGCGAGCGCGCGCCGGGTCGCCTGCAGCTGCCCGTCGAGGTGGTGCCCGGCGAGCCAGGCCAGCACCACGGGCTGCCGGGTCAGCACCGCTGACCGCGGTAGTCGGGCGGGCACAGGTCGAGCAGCCAGGCGACGGCGGTCGACTGCCAGTGCGGTGCTCCCGGCGGCCGAACGAGGGCCGGCCAGCCCGGCGGCACCGCGCCCGCCGGGACGTCCGACGGCTCCGTCACGCCGTCGTCGCGAGCGGCTCGGCCGGCGGCGGCGCCAGCGACGTCGCCGGGTCCTCGAGCAACCGGAGCCACACCGTCTCGGCCGCGCCGACGAGCACGGCGTCCGGCTCGCACGCGGCGGCTGCCAGCCGGACCTCGTCCAGGCACGCCCGGAGGGCGACCGACCGCATCCCCGCCTCCACCTCGTCGCCCGCGGCGCGGTACACGCTCTGCAGCAGCCCGCCGAGGATGACCATGCGCGGGTTGAGGACGTTCACCAGGGTCCCCACGCCACGTCCGACGGCTCGCGCCACCTGGGCGAGCGCCTGCGCGTTCCCGCTCCGTCAGAGGGCCCTCGAGGTGCTCGGCCAGTTCCCGCACCGGTCCGGCGGGCCGGCCCAGCGCTGCCGCGACCGCAGCGCCGCCCACCTCCGTCTCCCAGCAGCCGCGGACCCCGCAGCGGCACACCTCGCCCTCGGGACGCGTCAGCATGTGGCCCACCTCGCCCGCGTACCCGGCGACGCCGTTGAGGGAGCGCCCGCCGAGCACGAATCCGGCACCGATCCCGACGTCGCCGTGCACGTAGAGCAGGTCGTCGACCGTGCGCGCCGCCCCGCGCAGGTGCTCCCCCAGCGCGCCGAGGTCGCAGTCGTTCCCGACGATGATCTCCAACCCGGGGAACGCCTGCTCGAGCGCGCGCCCGAACGGCTCGTCGACCCATCCGAGGTTCGGTGCCAGCCGCACGAACCCGTCCGGCGTGCGGACCAGGGCCGGCAGGGCGACACCGAGGCCGAGCACCCGGGAGACGGCCGGATCCGCGCGGAGCGCGGCGACGAGCGCGCACAGGTGGCGCGGTCGCCTGGGCGACGGTCGGCGGACCGCCCGAGAGCTCGACCTCCCTGCTCGTGGTGAACCCGCCGCCGAGGCGGTAGGCGCCGACGACGATGCGGTCCACGCCGACGTCGGCGGCGAGAACGTGAGCGGGCGCGTCGTGCGGCATCACCACGAGGGACGGGCGGCCGGCGCCCGCGCGGGCGCCGGCCGGCCCCGTCTCGGTCACCGCACCGAGAGCGACGAGCTCGGCCACCAGGGCCTTGATCGTGCTGCGGGAGAGCCCCATCCGCTCGGTCAGCTCCGAGCGGGTGACCGGGCCCGCCGTGTGCACGATGGTCATGACGGCGCTCAGGTTGTGCCGGCGCACCTCGTCCTGGGCGGCCCCGGAGCCTGATCGCTCCGGGGCCCGACGGCCAGTCGTGCGCCTCATGCTGCTCGACCGCCCGCCGCCCGGGTCAGCGGGCGGACGCCCCCGCCCTCCGCCGCGAGATCGCGTCGACGCCGGCGGCCAGGAGGAGGACGCCCGCGGTGATGATGAAGTTCGCCGACGCCGGCAGGCTCGGCAGCAGGCCGAGACCGTTCGGGATCATGGCGATGACGAGACCGCCGATGACCGCGTCCCGGGCCCGACCGCGACCGCCGAACAGTGAGGTGCCGCCGATGACCGCCGCCGCCACGGCGTAGAGCAGCGTGTTGCCGCCACCCGCGTCCGACGGGATGCTCCCCAGCCTCGACGCCTGCGCGATACCGCCGATGGCCGCCATGCCCGACCCGATCGCGAAGCAGGCGATGCGGATGCGGGAGAGGTCGATGCCGGCGCGGCGTGCCGCCTCGGCGTTGCCACCGGTGGCGTACACGTACCGGCCGAACCGGGTCTTGGTCTGGATGAGCCCCCAGAAGATCATGAACAGGATGATGAGCGGCAGCACGTACGGAGCACCCTTGATCGACACCACGCTCGGGTTCGGTCCGCGCTCCTGGTTGAGCAGGGCGAGCGCGATCGCGCCCACCGCCGCGAGCACGGCCCCACGGGCGATGACCAGCGACATCGGCTCGGCCGAGAGCCCCTCCGCGCGCCGGCGGATCGACCGCATGACGGTGTAGAGGATGTAGCCGCCGACCGTCACGAGGTAGAACACCCAGCCCCAGAGCGGCGGCATGTTGCCGTTCGAGATGCCGTTGACGAGTGGGAAGTTGCCGGTGCTGATCGCCGCACCGTTGCCGATGAACTGCAGCAGCACGCCCTGCCACCCGAGGAACAGCGCGAGCGTCACGACGAAGGACGGGATGCCGACCCGGGCGACGAGCAACCCGGTGAAGATGCCCATGGCCACGCCGACGGCGATCGCGAGGAAGATCGCGACGATCTGCTTGTCCGTCTGGATCTGGAACGCCATGAGGACGGCTCCGACCCCGATGATCCCTACGGCGTACCAGAGGCGGCTCAGCGCGGCGACGACGGCGCCGAGGACCAGGAATGCGACGACGATCCAGAACGTCGTCGTCCCCAGCGCGGCTTGGAGGTCGCCGTTCTTCTGCAAGGTCAGGCCCATGATCGCCGCGCACACACCGCTCGCGGTACCGAGCGCGAGGTCGATCTCGCCGAGCAGGAGGATGAACACCAGCCCCATCGCGATGAAGACCGTGATGCCGGCCTGCTGCACGAGGTTGGCGAGGTTCGCGACCGAGAGGAACCGGTCGCTGGCCACGGTGAAGATCAGGCCGAGGACGACCAGACCGAGGATGGCCGGCAGCGCGCCGACCTCACCGCCCCGGACCCGCTGCCACCAGTCGATGATGTAGGCGCTCAGACCGGCGGGGCCGGCGTCACGGGAGAAATCGGAGTCGGCCAGCGCCCTCACCGGTGGGGGATGCGGGGGACGTCGACGTCGGCGCGCCGGCCGTCGCGGAGGAGCCGGACGCCTCGCTGCTCTGCTCGGTGGTCATGCTCTCGCTCCTCAGATGGTGGTGGCCGCGGCCTCGGCCGGCTTCAGCCCGATGTCCCCAGAACGCCCGCTCGTGATGAGCTCGACCACCTGGGCGTTCGTCACGTCCTTGGCCTTGACCTCGGCGGCGAGCCGGCCCAGGTAGAGGACCGCGACCCGGTCGGACACCTGGAGCACGTCGTTCATGTTGTGCGAGATGAGTACGACGCCGATGCCGGCGTCCGCGAGCCGCCGGACGAGCGCGAGAACCTGCTCGGTCTGGGCCACGCCGAGCGCGGCGGTCGGCTCGTCGAGGAGGACGACCTTGCTGTTCCACAGCACGGACTTGGCGATGGCCACGGTCTGCCGCTGGCCGCCGGACAGGCTGGAGACGACCTGCCGCACACTCTTGACCGTTCGGACCGAGAGGCTGGCCAGGGTGCTGCGCGCGCGGCGCTCCATCTCGCTCTCGTCGAGCACGCCGCTCTTGATGATCTCGCGACCGAGGAACATGTTCTGGACGATGTCGAGGTTGTCGCAGAGCGCGAGGTCCTGGTAGACGACCTCGATCCCGAGCGCGGCGGCGTCCCGAGGCCCGTGCATGGTCACCGGATCGCCGTTGAACCTGATCTCGCCGCTGTCGACCGCGTAGATGCCGGCGACGCACTTGACGAGCGTCGTCTTGCCCGCGCCGTTGTCGCCGACGAGCGCGGTGACCTCGCCCGGGTAGACGGCGAAGTCGATGTCGTGCAGCACGTGGACGGGTCCGAAGCTCTTGTTGATGCCCGTCATCTGCAGCAGGGGGGACTCGGACACGGAACCTCGCTCTCGGCCGCACCCAGCGCGGCGACAGGGGCCGGGATAGATCGGTTACAGGACGGTAACGCCGAGCCGGAGGGGCTGTCACCAGATGGCGACAGCCCCTCCGGTCAGTGCTGGGCGACCTGAGAGATCAGGACACGCCGTACTTGGTGCAGGCGGCCTTCGCGGCGGCCGTGGTGCAGATCTCGCTGGCCTTCACGAAGCCGTCGGCGACGACGTCCTTCACCTGCGGGGCCTGGATGGCGACCGGCGTGAGAAGGATCGACGGGACGTCACGGCTGGCCTGGGTGTCCTTCGTGGTGCCGGTGGTCGAGACCGAGCCGCCCTTGATCAGGGCGATGGCGGCGGCCGCGGCGCCGGCGGCCTCCTTCTTGACGGCCTTGTAGACGGTCATGCACTGGTCGCCCACCAGGACGCTGCGCAGCCCGTCGGGCGTGGCGTCCTGACCCGGTGACCGGAACCTTGAGACCGTCCTTCTTGAGCACGGTGATGACCGACTGGGCCATGCCGTCGTTGGCGACGAGGACGCCGTCGACCTTGTTGCCGGCCGCGGTGAGCAGCTGCTCGAAGATCGTGCCCGCCTGGGCGTTGTCCCAGTTCGGCACCGACTGGTCGCCGACCTTCTTCCAGCCCGCCTTGTACTTCGGGTCGAGCTGGGAGTCGTAACCCTGCTTGAAGAGGGTCGCGTTGTTGTCCGTCGGCGAGCCGTTGATCTCGATGATCTTGGCGTCGGCCTTGCTGCCGAGGCACTTGACGAGCGTGGAGCCCTGGAGCTCGCCGACCTTCACGTTGTCGAACGACACGTAGTAGTCGGCGCTGCCGCCGAGCGTCAGACGGTCGTAGTCGATCGTCTTGATGCCGGCGTTCTTGGCCTTGGTCTCGACCTGCGCGCCGGAGGCGCTGTCCAGGTTCGTGATGATGAGGACCTTGACGCCCTCCTGGATCATCGAGTCGGCGATGGTGGCGAACTTGTTCTTGTCGCCGAGGGCGTTCTGGATGTCCGCCTTGACGCCCGCCGCGTCGAACGCCTGCTGCAGGTACGGCTTGTCGAACGACTCCCACCGCTGCGACGACTGCGTGTCGGGCAGGATCACGCCGACCTGGGCGCCACCGCCGGCGGCGGACGAGGAGCTCGCGCCGGCGCTGCCGGTGCTGGAGCCACTGCTGCTGCTCGAGCTGCCGCAGGCGGCGAGACCGAGGGCCCCGACGGCGCCCATGGCGACGAGTCCAACCAAACGCATGCGCATGCTTCGGTCCTTCCTGCGACCCCGCGGGGTCGTCCCGATCCGCGCCGTACGGCGCGGATATGTTGTGAGCCGCAACATATTCCGGGGAGACGCTCGGTGAAAGCTCGATCAGGCAACGTGCCGGTCACGTGTTCGTAACGAACACGTCGACCAATCTGTGGCAACGGAAAGTGACCGATCAGCTCCGAGCGAGTTGACGCAGAACGTAGGGCAGGATGCCGCCGTTGCGGTAGTACTCCGCCTCCCCGGGCGTGTCGATCCGGACGACGGCGTCGAAGGCCACCTCGCGGCCGCTCTCCGCCACCGCGCGGACCTCGACGGTGCGCGGCGTGGTCCCTTCGTTGAGCGCGGTGACACCGGCGACGGAGAAGGTCTCGGTGCCGTCCAGCCCGAGCGAGGCCGCCGACTCCCCCGCCGGGAACTGCAGCGGGAGCACGCCCATCCCGATCAGGTTCGACCGGTGGATCCGCTCGAAGCTCTCCGCGACGACGACCCGGACGCCGAGCAGCGCGGTGCCCTTGGCCGCCCAGTCCCGGCTGGACCCCGACCCGTACTCCTTGCCCGCGAGCACGACGAGCGGAACGCCGGCCTCGGCGTACGCCTGGGCGGCGTCGTAGATCGTCGTCTGCTCGCCGCCGGCGAGGAAGTTGCGGGTGAAGCCGCCCTCGACGCCGTCCAGGAGCCGGTTGCGCAACCGGATGTTGGCGAACGTCCCGCGGATCATCACCTCGTGGTTGCCCCGGCGCGAGCCGTAGGAGTTGAAGTCCTTGCGCTCGATGCCGTGCTCGCTCAGGTAGCGCCCCGCCGGGCTGTCCGGCTTGATCGAACCGGCCGGGCTGATGTGGTCCGTCGTCACCGAGTCGCCGAGCAGGGCGAGCACGCGCGCGCCCTCGACGTCCGTGACCGGGGCAGGCTCCGCCGGCATCCCGTCGAAGTACGGCGGCTTGCGCACGTACGTCGAGCGCCTGGTCCCAGGCGAAGGTGTCGCCGGTCGGCGTCGGGAGCGACTGCCAGCGCTCGTCGCCCGCGAAGACGTCGGCGTAGCCCTTGGTGAACATGTCCTGGCTGATCGCGGCCGCGACGACCGCCTCGACCTCGGCGGGCGACGGCCAGATGTCGCGCAGGAACACCGGCTGCCCGTCCGTGCCGGTGCCGAGCGGCTCGTTCTCGACGTCCCAGTCCATCGTGCCGGCGAGCGCGTAGGCGATGACCAGCGGCGGTGAGGCCAGGTAGTTCATCTTGACGTCCGGGTTGATCCGGCCCTCGAAGTTGCGGTTGCCGGAGAGCACGGAGACGACGGCGAGGTCGTTCTCCTGCACGGCGGCCGAGACCTCCTCGGGCAGCGGGCCGGAGTTGCCGATGCAGGTCGTGCAGCCGAACCCGACGACGTGGAAGCCCAGCTTCTCCAGATAGGGGGTGAGGCCGGCCTTGTCGTAGTAGTCCACGACGACCTTGCTCCCCGGTGCGAGCGACGTCTTCACCCACGGCTTCACCGCGAGACCGCGCTCGACCGCCTTCTTGGCCAGCAGCCCGGCGCCGACCATGACCGACGGGTTCGAGGTGTTGGTGCACGACGTGATCGAGGAGATGACCACGGCGCCGTGGTCGACGTCGAACTCGCGGCCGTCGTCCATCCGGACGGTCACCCGCCTGCTGGCCCGCCCCGGCAGCGGGGAGTGATCGTGCCCGTGCGGGCGATCGTCGGCGTCCTGCCCGTTGAAGACGGCCGGCGAGTCGCTGGCGGGGAAGGACTCCCGGGAGGACTCGTCCACGCGCCCCTTCGCGATCGCGAACTCGTCGTTGACGTAGTCGCGCAGCGACTGTCGGAAGCAGTCCTTCGCCTCGGTCAGCGGTACCCGGTCCTGCGGGCGCTTCGGGCCGGCCAGGCTCGGCACGACGGTCGACAGGTCGAGCTCGAGGTCCTCGGAGTAGCGCGCCTCCCGGGCCGGGTCGTGCCACAGACCCTGCTCCTTGGCGTAGGCCTCGACGAGCGCGACGTGCGCATCTGCGCGGCCGGTGAGCCGCAGGTACTCCAGGGTCACGTCGTCGATCGGGAAGATCGCGCACGTCGACCCGAACTCCGGGCTCATGTTGCCGATCGTCGCCCGGTTCGCCAGCGGCACCGCCGCGACGCCCTCGCCGTAGAACTCGACGAACTTGCCGACGACGCCGTGCTTGCGCAGCAGCTCGGTGATCGTGAGCACGACGTCGGTCGCGGTGGCGCCCGGCGGGATCTCGCCGGTGAGCTTGAAGCCGACGACCCGCGGGATGAGCATCGACACCGGCTGGCCGAGCATCGCCGCCTCGGCCTCGATGCCGCCGACGCCCCAGCCGAGCACGCCCAGACCGTTGACCATCGTGGTGTGCGAGTCGGTCCCGACGCAGGTGTCCGGGTAGGCGACCCCGCCGCGCTCCGTCACCACGCGGGCCAGGTACTCGAGGTTGACCTGGTGCACGATGCCGGTGCCGGGCGGAACGACCTTGAACTCGTGGAACGCCGTCTGCCCCCAGCGCAGGAACTGGTAGCGCTCGTGGTTCCGCTGGTACTCGAACTCGATGTTGCGCTCGAGCGCGTCCGCCCGGCCGAAGACGTCCGTGATCACGGAGTGGTCGATGACGAGCTCGGCCGGCGCCAGCGGGTTGATCCGCGTCGGGTCACCGCCGAGGTCGGCCATCGCCTCGCGCATGGTCGCCAGGTCGACGACGCAGGGGACGCCGGTGAAGTCCTGCATGACCACGCGCGCCGGCGTGAACTGGATCTCCGTGTCGGGCTCGGCCTCCGGGTCCCAGGCCGCCAGGGCGCGGATGTGCGCCTCGGTGATGTCGGCGCCGTCCTCGGTGCGCAGCAGGTTCTCGAGGAGGACCTTCAGGCTGAAGGGCAGCGCGGCGGCGCCCTCGACGGCCCCCAACCGGAACACCTCGTACGACCGGTCCCCCACCTCCAGGGTGCCCCTCGCGCCGAACGTGTCCTTGCTGCTGCCCTGAGTCACGGATGCTCCTTCGCGTCGTGCGTGCCGCCATCCTGCCCCAGCGGCCCCCCGACGATGCGGGCACCTGGCGGACGGGTGGCAGCAGCGACTTATCTCGACATCAAGATATCCCGGTCGCCCCGGGGTCACAAGGGACCAGGGTCGCGACGCACTCGACGTGGTGGGTCATCGGGAACAGGTCGAAGGCCCGCAGGCCGGCGAGCCGGTAGCCGGCGTCCGCGGCGAAGGCGAGGTCGCGCGCGAGCGCGGCGGGATCGCAGGCCACGTACGCGACGACCCGCGGCCGCAACGCCAGCACGCGCGCCACGACCTGCCGGCCGGCGCCCGTGCGGGGCGGGTCGAGGACCACCACGTCCACGCAGGCGGCGAGCCGGGGCGCCGGCTCCGCGAGGTCGGCCAGACGGCCGAGCGCGTCGTCCACCCGCGCCTGTTCGAGTCGCACCTGCGGCAGGTCGTGCACGTTGCGGCGGGCGTCCGCCACGGCGCGGGGCTCGCTCTCGACGCCGAGCACCACCCCGTCCGCGCCGACCCGCAGAGCCAGCCCGACGGCGAAGAGCCCGACCCCGGAGTACAGGTCGAGCGCGCGCTCCCCCGGTGCGGGCGCCGTCGCCGCGAGCACGGCGTCCAGCAGCGCCTGCGCCGCCCCCGGGTGCACCTGCCAGAACCCGGCACCCGACACCCGGAACGTCCGGGGCGCCCCGTCGATCTCCACCTGCTCCGCGACCCAGCCACGGCCGCGCAGCCGCTCCACCCCGTGCGGGCCGCGGACGGCGACCGACGCCGAGGCGGCCAGCGACGGCAGGCGGCGCGGCGGGGCCGACCCCGGGTCGACCACGACGAGCCGCTCGACCTCCGGTCCGCCCCGGGCGGCCACGACCTCGACCGCGCGCACGCCGGGCCAGCGCTGTGCCTCGACGTCGACGGCGTCCACCTCAGGGTCGGCGATCGGGCAGGCGTCGACGGGCACGACGTCGTGCGAGCGGTGCCGCCGCAGCCCCGCCCGGCCGTGCTCGTCGATGGTGAAGCGGACCCGGGTGCGCCACCCCAGGCCATCGGCGTCCCCCGGCACGGGCTCGACGTCGAGGTCCGGCCGCTCCAGCCGGGCCAGCCGGCGAAGTTGCTCGCGGACGACATCCGCCTTGAGCCGGCGCTGGGCCTGCGTGGACGCGTGCTGCCAGTCGCACCCGCCGCACCCGCCGGGCCGGGCGACCGGGCAGCGCGGCTCGACGCGGTCCGGCGAGGGCTCGTGGACGGCGACGGCGTCCCCGCGCCAGAACCGCGCCCCGTCGCCGGCCTCGGTGAGCCGGACGTCGACGAGCTCGCCGGGCAGCGCGTGCCGGACGAACACCACCCGGCCCTCGTGCCGGGCGACGCAGTGGCCGCCGTGCGCGACGGGGCCGACCCGGACGCCGGACAGCGTCGCGCCCGCCCTCACCGCTGCTCGCCGGTGTCGCCGGTCACGCCGGCGGGCACGTCGTCGTGCGGGGCGGGCTGCTCCGGGAACTCGTCGGCGACGGTGGACGGGCCGCCCCGCCGTGTCAGCGCGGACTCGTGGTGGTCCTCCCGGTCCTCCAGCCCCTCCGAGGAGGCCAGCTGCCAGGGGACGCTCGTCACCATGACGCCGGGCGTGTAGTGCAGCCGGGTCTTGAGCCGCAGCGCGCTCTGGTTGTGCAGGATCTGCTCCCACCAGTGCCCGACGACGTACTCCGGGATGAACACGACGACGAGGTCGCGCGGGCTCTCCCGGCGGATCCGGCGGACGTAGTCCACGACCGGCCGCGTGACCTCCCGGTACGGCGAGTCCAGGGCCCGCAGCGGCACGGGGATGGCGCGGGCCTCCCAGTCCTGCATGAGGCGCTCGGTCTCCTCCGGGTCGACCTCCACCGTGACCGCCTCGAGCACGGACGGGCGCGACGCCCGCGCGAACGCCAGCGCCCGCAGCGTGGGCTTGTGGAGCTTGCTCACCAGGACGATGCCGTGGATGCGCGACGGGAGCGCCCGCGCCTTCTTGTCCGAGTCGATCGCGAGCTCCTGGCGCACCGAGAGGTAGTGCTTGCGGATCGCCAGCATGAGCGCGAAGAGCAGCGCCATGGCGAGCAGCGCCAGATAGGCGCCGCGCGCGAACTTGGTGATCAGGACGACGACGAGCACGGCGCCGGTGATGGTGAGACCGATGGTGTTGATCACTCGCGAGCGCTGCATGCGGCGGCGCAGCCGCGGGTCGCGCTCGGTGCGCAGCAGCCGCGTCCAGTGCCGGACCATGCCGGTCTGGCTCGTGGTGAACGAGATGAAGACGCCGACGATGTAGAGCTGGATGAGCCGGGTCACCTCGGCGTCGAACGCCACGATCAGCGTGGCCGCGGCCACCGCGAGGAAGATGATCCCGTTGCTGTAGGCGAGCTTGTCGCCGCGGGTGTGCAGCTGACGCGGCAGCAGGTCGTCGCGGGCGAGGATCGAGCCGAGCACGGGGAAGCCGTTGAACGCCGTGTTGGCGGCGAGCACGAGGATCAGCCCGGTGGTCGCCGCGACCACGTAGAACCCGAGCGGGAAGCCGCTGAACAGGGCCTTGGCGATCTGCCCGATCACCGGGTCCTGCACGTAGTCGGGGCCGACCGGCCGCCCGTCGCGGAGCAGTTGTGTCGACGGGTCCTCGGCGTATCGCAGGCCCATCCGGTTCGCCAGCACGATGACGCTCATGAGCATGGTCACGGCGATGCCCCCGAGCAGCGCCAGCGTGGTGGCCGCGTTCTTGCTCTTGGGCACCTTGAAGGCCGGGACGCCGTTGCTGATCGCCTCGACGCCGGTGAGCGCCGCGCACCCGGAGCTGAAGGCCCGCAGCAGCAGGAACGCGAAGGCCAGCCCGCCGAGACCGCTGGTGTCGAACGGCGACTGCGGAGCGATCTCCAACCCGGCGCTCTCGACCAGCGGCAGGTTCCCGACCAGCAGCCGGACGACCCCGAGCAGGGCCATCCCGATGATCGCGACCATGAAGAGGTACGTCGGGACGGCGAACAAGGTCCCGGACTCCCGGACGCCCCGCAGGTTCATGGTCATGAGGATCAGCACGACGACGACGGCGAACAGGGCCTCGTGGCCCCGGAGGAAGGGGATCGCGGCGGCGGCGTACTGCGCGCCCGACGACACCGACACGGCGACGGTGAGCACGTAGTCGACAAGCAAGGCGCTCGCCACCGTGAGCCCGGCCTTCGGCCCGAGGTTGACGGTCGCCACCTCGTAGTCGCCGCCGCCGGAGGGGTAGGCGTGCACGTTCTGCCGGTAGGACGCGACGACGATGAGCATGACGAACACGACCGCGAGGCCGATCCACGGCGACGCCGTGTAGGCCGCCACCCCGGCGACCGCCAGGGTGAGGAAGACCTCGTCCGGCGCGTACGCCACCGACGACAGCGCGTCCGAGGCGAACACCGGCAGCGCGATGCGTTTGGGCAGCAGCGTCTCGTTGAGGCGTTCGGAGTGGACCGGACGACCGACGAGCAGCCGCTTGACGGCGTCCGTGAGCGACAGCACGTCTGGCATGGTAGGCACACGCCGGCCCGCGGCCCTGACCCGTGTAGCGTCGGGCCTCGCGTCGCAGGACACGCCTGCGCCCTGCTAGCTCCGGGAACGGTCGTGCACTTCGTGATCATGGGTTGTGGCCGGACCGGCTCGACCCTGGCCCAGATGGTCGAGGTCCGCGGTCACACCGTCGCCGTCGTCGACCAGAATCCCGACGCGTTCCGCCGGCTCGGCAGCAGGTTCGAGGGGCGGCGCGTGGTGGGCCTCGGCTTCGACCGCGACACCCTGCTCGAGGCGGGCATCCAGGACGCCTACGCGTTCGCGGCCGTGAGCAGCGGCGACAACTCCAACATCCTCGCGGCGCGGGTGGCCCGCGAGACCTTCGGCGTCGCCAAGGTCGTCGCCCGGATCTACGACCCGGGCCGCGCCGAGGTCTACCAGCGCCTCGGCATCCCGACCGTGGCGACCGTCCGGTGGACCGCGGACCAGATGGCGCGCCGGCTGCTCCCGGTGGACGCCACGCCGGAGTTCCGCGACGCCTCGGGCGCACTGGTGCTGGCCGAGGTGCAGGTACACCTGGGGTGGGTGGGCCGGCGGATGGCGTCGCTGGACGATGCGACCCGCGGCCGCGTGGCGTACCTCACGCGGCTCGGCGAGGGCCTGGTGCCGGGGCCGGACACGGTGTACCAGGAGGGCGACCTCGTGCACCTCGTCGTCCGGGAGGACGAGCTGGCGGACGCCGAGCGCGTGCTCACGGCCGCGCCGCCGCAGGAGCGTGCCTGATGCGGGTGGTGATCGCCGGAGCGGGCAGCGTGGGCCGCTCGATCGCCCGCGAGCTGCTGGGCAACGGGCACGACGTGCTGCTCGTCGACCGCGACCCGGGCGCCGTCCGCGTGACCAGCGTGCCGGACGCGCAGTGGCTGCTGGCCGACGCGTGCGAGATCCGCTCGCTGGACGAGGCCGGGCTCTCGGACGCCGACGTGGTCGTCGCCGCGACCGGCGACGACAAGGCGAACCTCGTCGTCTCGCTGCTGAGCAAGACCGAGTACGGCGTGCCGCGCACCGTCGCCCGGGTGAACAACCCGAAGAACGAGTGGATGTTCGACGAGGCGTGGGGGGTGGACGTCGCGGTCTCGACGCCGCGGCTCATGACCGCGCTCGTCGAGGAGGCCGTCTCCATCGGCGACCTCGTCCGGATCTTCACCTTCCAGCAGGGTCAGGCGACGATGGTCGAGCTGACCCTCCCGCCGACCTCGCCGGTGGTCGGCCAGATGGTCGGGGACGTCGCCCTGCCGCAGGACACCACGCTCGTGGCCATCATCCGCGAGGAGCGGCCCATCGCCCCCAGCCTGGACGACACGCTGGAGGCGAACGACGAGCTCATGTTCGTCACCGTGCCGGAGAGCGAGGACGAGCTGCAGGAGCTGCTCAGTCCCGGGCGGCCTCGGCCCTGACGGGCTCCTCGCCGGCCGGCTGCTCGGCCGCCTGCTCGGCCGGCTTCGCGCGTCGGCACCCGGCGCACGAGGAGCCAGGTGAGGCCCACCGCGAGCCCGAAGAGCGGCAGCCCCAGCAGGACGTTGACGAAGCCGAGCGCGGTGGCCTGGCCGGTCGAGTACAGCCAGCCCTGCACGACGGCGCGCAGCGCGAAGACGGCCACCCAGATCCACGTCGCCTGCTGGTAGACCCGCATCCGGGGCCGGACGCGGCGCCAGTTCAGGTCCTCGCCGAGGGTGAAGCCGAGCAGGACGCCGACCAGCGGCCAGCGCACCAGAGCGGAGATCGCGTACACCGCGCCGAAGCCGACGTTCTTGAGGATGCCGGGGAGGAAGAAGTCCTGGGCGCGGCCGGTGTACAGCGCGATGCCGGCGCCGAGGGCGATGCCGAGGACGCCGGAGACGGCCTGCGTCAGGGGCTCGCGCGCGACGATCCGCCAGACCGCGAAGATCACGGCCGGGAGCAGTGCCGCGAGGACGGACCGCGGCACGTCGTGCGTGAACGCCCACACGACCGAGAACACCGTCATCGGCAGGATCGACTCGGCGAGCCCGCGGGGGCCGCCGATGGTGGCCTGGAGGGAGAACTGCTCCGCGATCGCCTGCTTCAGGCCGGCGGGCGCCCCGTCCTGCCCGACGGGCGACCGGGGCGGGGTGTCGTCAGGCATGCGGCTTCGGGACCAACTCGTAGCGGGGGTTGAAGACGGCGCGCTGGCCGTCGTTCTCGGTGACCATGCCCTCGATGCGCAGCCGTCGTCCGGGCTCGATGCCGGCGATGTGACGCCGGCCCAGCCAGACCACGTACAGGCTGCCGGTGCCGTCGTAGAGCTCGGCCTCGAGCGCGGGGACGCCGGCGCGGGGGCGTAGCGTGACCGATCGCAGCGTCCCGCAGACGGTTGCGGGGCGCCGCAGCGGAAGGGTGCCGATGGGCGTGCCCCCCGCCTTGACCGCGAGCTCCTGCTCGTGCTCGGCGTGCACCTCGCTCTGCGAGGCGACGAGCCGCGACAGCGCGGAGCGCCAGCGCGGCCGTTCCGGCCGCTCCTGCGTGCCCATGTCTCGAGGGTACGTCGCCGTCACCGGATCTCGGTGATCTCCGGTCCGCGCTGGAAGGGCTCCAGCGGCGGCCGGCTCTCGGGCTCGGGCTCCGGCGCGGGCGTGGCCTCCGGCAGCCGGAGCGGCAGCAGCTCGCGGGGCGCCATGGCCTCGGCGCCACGGACGACGATCACGTCGCGCACGACGGACTCCAGCTCCGCCGCGGCGGCCGCGTCCTGCGCCGCCGGGCCCTGGAAGACGGCGCGGAGGAACCACCGCGGGCCGTCGACGCCGGCGAACCGCTGCACCTGGTGCCCGGTGCGACCCTCCGGCGTCCGGACCGGGAGCCGCACGAGGAGCTCGGGGCCGAACGGACCCTCGGTGTCGGTCGCGGTGCCGCCCTGCCGGGTCACGCCCGCCGCGATCTCGGCGCGGATCTCGGACCAGATGCCCTCGCTGCGGGGGGCGGCGTAGGCGTGCAGCAGCACGGCGGAGCCGCCGAGGACGACGGCGACGCCGTTGACCGTCCCGGTGGCCTCGTCGACCTCGAGCCGCAGCTCCATCCCCTCCCGGCCGGGCAGGCGCAGTCCGCCGAGGTCGACGACGGCGTCGTCGCCGGGGCGCTCCGAGGAGTCCCACGGCCCGTCCGGGCGCGACGTTCCGGCGTCGTCCGTCGGGGCCGGCTCCTCCGCCTGCTCGACCGTCCCGTCGGCCGACTGCGCCGTGTCGTCGTCACCGCGCTCGGCAGCGTCGACCTCGCGCCGGCGCCGTCGGAACACGCTCACCACGGCCTCCATCCCTCGTCATCCCCTCGTCACCGTCCGTCCCGTCACCCTAGTAGGCGGCACGAGGCAGCGTGCAGCCCCCGGGGCACAGCGCGTCACGGCGCGGGCCGGAACCCGCCGATCGTCGAGAGCCAGGCGAGCGCCTGCGGCACGAGCAGCACCCAGAGCAGGAACGTGTGCCCGGCGTGCGCGAACTCGACCAGCCGCACCGCGAGCGGTGCGCGTACCGCCGCGAGGAACGCGGCCGAGGACCGGTACGAGACCCCGTCCGAGTGTGACGTCTCGATCCACATCGCGACCGGCGGTGGATCCCGCTTCACCAGGGCCACCAGGTCGTACCGGCGTCCGGCCGGGCTCCCGGCAGGAAAGGGGACGTAGGCCTTGCTGAAGGACGGGCGGAAGTACCCGCCGAAGACGAGGCTGGCGCCGTACCGGGCAGGGTGCAGGAGGGCGGCCATCGCGGCGCACCAGCCGCCCTCGGAGAAGCCGGCCGTGGCCCAGGAGGAGCGGCCCAGCTCGACCCGGAAGGTGTGCGCGACCCAGGTGGGCACGTCCGTGGTCAGCCACGTCTCCATGGCCGGCTCGCCGGCGCCGCCGTCCACGCACTCGGTGTCGCGCCCGGGCGGGATCTCGAGCTGAGGGGAGACGACGATCGCCGGGGCCATCCGCCCCAGAGCGACCTCCTGGTCGAGCGCCTCGCCCAGCGCCATGCTGTCGAGCCATTGCTCCGGTCGACCCGGGTAGCCGTGGAAGGTCTCGATCACCGGGAACCGGCGCGTCGCCTGCTTCGGATCGGTGTACGCGGCCGGCAGGTAGACCAGGACCCGGCCGGTCACGCGGCTGGCCGGCCCCGTCACCAGAAAGGAGTAGGTGCGGCTGCGGGCCGCCCCCTTCGGCAGCGCCGCGGTGTGGCCGGCGCGTGGAGGGCCTCGCCCGGCACCCGCTGCTCGGCGGCCCGTGCGGCGTCCCCGCCGCGGGAGGCCTGTGAAGGTGCGGGGGCCGACGCCAGGGAACCGGTCAGGTCGGTCCAGTCGGCGAAGAAGCCGAAGGCGTCGTTGGCGACGAGGCCGACCGTGGCCAGGACGAGCACGTTGACGCCGGCGAGCGCGCCGACCCGTCCCAGCACGGGCAGCGGCCGCTGGGCGGAGAGCCGCGGCCACAGCACCACGGTGGCGGCGGCTGCGGCGAGGGTGAGGAGGACCGCCAGCGCGAGGAGCGCCCCGCCGGTCAGGTCCACGACCTGGCACGAGGAACGAGAGGCGGGACGGGCACATCGTGGGGACGCCCGAGCGGGGTCAGGGGTTTCCCCGGGCCTCCCGCCAGCCTCCGGTCGAGCCGAACCCGCCCTCGCCGCGCACCGACGCCGGCAGCTCCTCGACGGGCACGAAGTCGGCCCGTTCGACCTTCTGGACGACGAGCTGCGCGATCCGGTCCCCGCGATGCAGCACGACGGGCGTCCGGAGGTCGGTGTTGAGCAGGGTGACGCGGATCTCGCCGCGGTACCCGGCGTCCACGGTGCCGGGAGCGTTGACGACGGTGACGCCGTGCCGCGCGGCCAGGCCGGAGCGCGGGTGCACGAAGGCGGCGTATCCCTCCGGCAGCGCGATGCGCACTCCGGTCGCCACGGTGCTGCGCTCCCCCGGCCCGAGCACGACGTCGTGGGCGCACGCGAGGTCGGCGCCCGCGTCCCCGGGGTGTGCGTAGGCGGGCAGGACCGCCCCCGGGTCGAGCACGACGGGCACGGGCACCGGCTCTGCTCCGTCTGGTGCGGGCTCGGGCTCGGAGGTCGTCACGGGCGCACACCCTAGTGACGCGGCACCCCGGTGAGGGCGGCCGCGCCCGGATGGCAGGCTGTCGCCGTGGCGGAGACCGGACCGGCGACCCGGGAGCGGACGCTTGAGCGGCTCTGGCCGACGTGGTCCGTCTGGCTCTTCGTCGTCGTGGTGGCGGTGGGCTTCGGTCTCGTCGTCGCGCCGTTCGGCGCCGTCGTGGCCGAGGTCGTGGCCGTGGTCATGGTGATCGTCCTCGGCGGCCTGCTGCTCGCCTGGACGCCTGTCGTGGGCGTGGACGGCGAGGAGTTCGTCGCCGGCTCCGCCCGGATCCCCCTGGAGTTCGTCGGAACGCCCGAGGTCCTCGACGCCGCGGGCATGCGGAACGCCCGCGGGCCGGGACTGGACGCCCGGGCCTATCTCTGCACGCGCGGGTGGATCGGGCCAGGGCTCCGGGTGCCGGTCACCGACCCGGCCGACCCGGTCCCCTACTGGCTCGTCTCCGCGCGACACCCCCAGCGGCTGGCGGACGCACTCGTGCGCCCGCGCTGACGCTCGTCAGGCCGCGCACTCCTTGCAGATCGGCTGACCGTTCCGCTCTGCCGCGAGCTGGCTCCGGTGGTGCACCAGGAAGCAGCTCGAGCAGGTGAACTCGTCCGCCTGCCGGGGCAGGACGCGGACGGACAGCTCCTCGTTGGAGAGGTCGGCGCCGGGGAGCTCGAAGCCCTCGGCGGCCTCGATCTCGTCCTCGTCGACCGTGCCTGCGGTCTTGTCGACGCGCCGCGCCTTCAGCTCCTCGATCGAGTCCTCACTGAGCTCGTCGTCGGTCTTGCGCGGCGCGTCGTAATCGGTCGCCATGTACTCACGCTCCGGATCCTTCTTCGGTGGTCGTTCGGCGCCGCCGGAACGGCGCCGACCCGGCGGCGGATGCGGCGCCGGGGACGGTGCTGCCGTGCCTTCCGTACCGCGACCAGGTCGCCACACGTGGGCCAGGCGCCTCGGTAACGCACTGGACGGAGGTTTTGTGCCCCCGACGACCGGTGGATTGTGCACCACGACGCGCGCCACCGCGAGCAGGTTCCCGATGAGCTGTGCGGCGCGTCGCTCTACGCACGTGTCATCACAGTCCGTCGCGTGCCCCTGTTCGATCCGTGACGACACGCCGCAGCCGGGGACAGGAGACCTCGTGGACACGTCCTGTTCACCCGTCGGCCGATGATCCGGGTGCCCGTCCCCCTGGCGGCGTGGCCGGTTCGTCCCTAAGGTCAGGACCTCCCGCACCTCCAGGAGAGGAGATCGTGTGAGCGAATTCCGCAACGAGATCAGCGATCGGATCGCGCGCACCCGGGGCGAGCTCTCGCGCGCCGCGGCCAGCGGGGACGACTACCTCGTCGAGGTGAGCCTCGGGGAGCTGGAGTCCCTGGCGCGGATCGCCGTCGAGCACGACGTGCCGCTGATCGGCGTCGAGGAGGACCTCGCGTCCTACGGCCTCTCGACCCCGGCGCTGGGGCTGCCGCAACTGCCCGCCTGACCGCTCCTCCGCACGCCCGCGCTACCCGGCGTCCGCGCCCAGGGCCACGAGCTCGGCGGCGAGCGTCTCCGCCAGCGGGGCCCGAGCCGCGACGAGCAGGTCTTCCGAGGCGGGGCGGCCCGCGCCGCCGGTGACCGTGACGCCGGTCTCGGTGGCGACGAGCAGCGCGGCGGCGAAGTCCCACGCGTGCAGCCCGCGCTCGTAGTAGGCGTCGTACCGCCCGGCCGCCACCCCGCACAGGTCGAGCGCCGAACACCCCACCCGTCGGACGTCACGCACCCGGGGCAGCAGGTCGAGCAGCACGCCAGCCTGGGACCGGCGGCGCTCGGCGCGGTACCCGAACCCGGTCGCGACGAGCGCCTGATCCATCGACGGCACCGGCCGAGGCGACGACGGAAGCGGGCGTCCGTCGAGCCAGGCGCCCCTCCCCCGGGCGGCGGTGAACGCCTCACCGCGGGGGACGTCGTACACGCAGCCCGCCACGGTCTCCCAGCCGCCGACGACGTCGGGCCGGCCGGAGACGACGGCGACGCTCACCGCGAAGGCAGGGATGCCGTAGAGGTAGTTGACGGTGCCGTCGATCGGGTCGACGACCCAGGTGAGGCCGCTGGCCCCGGGCACCCAGCCCTCCTCCTCGCCCAGCACCCCGTCGTCCGGGCGCTGCTGTGCGAGGACCGACCGCAGCAGGTCCTCCGTCGCCCGGTCCGCCGCCGTCACGACGTCCGTCGGGCTCGACTTGGTCGCCTCGACCGCGATCCGGCCCGGCCCGCTGGCGCGCACCAGGTCTCCGGCGCGCCGGGCGGCCTCCTCGGCGACCGCGAGCAGGGCCAGCGGGTCGTCGCTCATCGGGCCGGCGAGGCCGTGGCCTCGGCGCGCACCGCCGCGGGACCGGTCCAGTCGGCACCGCAGGCGGCCGGCTTCTCGGCGCGCAGGTTCCGGCAGCAGCCGGCCGGGCAGACCGCCCAGGAGGGGCCGGCGGAGCCGGTCACCGGTTGCTCCGGCACCTCCCCGCGCGCCTGCGCCGCGCGCTCCAGCACGAGGTCGACCAGCCCGGCCACGAACCGCGGGTCGGTCCCGACCGTCGCTGCGCGGGCGAACGGCAGGCCGATCTCCTCGGCGGTCTCCCGCGCCTCGGTGTCGAGGTCGTACACGACCTCCATGTGGTCGCTGACGAACCCGATGGGCGCGACGACGACGCCCGGGACCCCCCGCTCCTTCAGCGTCCGCAGGTGGTCGTTGACGTCGGGCTCCAGCCAGGGCTGCGTGGGCGGGCCGGAGCGGGAGCAGTAGACGAGATCCCAGGCGGGGGGCGCGCCGAGCCGCTCCCCCACCGCGGCGGCGACCACGGCGGCGACGTCGCGGTGCTGGGCCTCGTAGCGGCCGCCCTCGACGCCCGCGCTGTCGTTCATCGCGGTCGGCACCGAGTGGGTGACGAAGGCGATCCGCGACCCCGCAGGCGCCTGGGCGAGAGCGGTCGCGACCGCGTCGACGTTCGCCGCCACGAAGCCGGGGTGGTTGAAGTAGTGCCGGATCTTGTCCACCGTCGGCAGGTCCTCGCCGCCCACCTCCCCGGCGAGCGCGATGAGCGCGGCGGCGAGGTCCTCCCGGTACTGCCGGCAGCCGGAGTAGCTGGAGTAGGCGCTGGTGACGACGACGCAGAGCCGCCGGACGCCGTCGGCGCGGGCCTGGCGGAGGGTGTCGAGCAGGAACGGAGCGCCAGTTGCGGTTGCCCCAGTACAGCGGGACGTCGAGACCGCGGGAGTCGAGCTCGGCGCGCAGCGCGGCCAGCAGCGCGCGGTTCTGGTCGTTGATCGGGCTGCGGCCGCCCAGCCGGTGGTAGTGCTCGGCCACGGCCTCCAGCCGTTCCCGGGGGATGCCCCGGCCCCGGGTGACGTTCTCCAGGAACGGCAGGACGTCGTCCGGCTGCTCCGGGCCCCCGAACGACAGGAGCAGGACGGCGTCGTAGGGAGCGACGGCGGGCACGGTCACCCGGGCATCCTCACAGGTTCCGGGTGCCGACGCGCGCCGGGCACCAGCGGAACCGGACGGGGTGTCGGCGACGGCTCGCCGAACGCCACGCCAGGCCACGTGCTTCGTATCGGCACCGGCGGATGGCAGAGTCGGAGGCTGACGGTACGGGACGGACCGAGCGGAGGGACCACGCATGCACGACCTCACGCTCGTCGGCGTTCACGACGACGGGGAGCACCTCGTGCTCGTAGGGTCCGACGGCCAGCGCTACCTGCTGCGGGTCGACGAACCCCTGCGCGCCGCGGTCCGACGCGACCGGGCCCGCCTGGCCCAGTTGCAGCTCGAGCAGACGAGCACCCTGCGCCCGCGGGACATCCAGGCGAAGATCCGTTCGGGTCGCACGGCGGACGAGGTCGCCGAGGAGGCGGGCGTCCCGGTCGAGCACGTCCGGCGGTACGAGGGGCCGGTGCTGGCCGAGCGGGAGTTCGTGACGCGGCAGGCCCGCGGGGTCCGGCTGCGCCGCGCCGCGCCGGGCACGCCCGGGTCCTACCCGACTCTCGAGGAGCTGGTCTCCGCCCGGCTCGCCGCTCGCGAGGTGGACCCGGGGTCGACCTCCTGGGACGCCTGGCGCACGGACGGCACCTGGTTCGTCCGCCTGACGCTTCGAGGCGGCCGGCCGCCGGCGGCAGGCCGAGTGGGAGTACGACGTCCAGCTCCGGCACGTGACGGCACTGGACGACGAGGCCCGCTGGCTGGTCGACGAGCCAGTGCAGGATCCCGCGCCCGGCCGGCGCGTGCTCTCCCCCGTCGGCCCCGACGGCGTGCGGCCGGACCAGGTCCGCGAGCGCGTCTACGACGTCGAGGCGGACGGCGGGGTACGGGCGGTCGAGGACGGCCGGGCGGGTGCCGCCGCCGCGACCGTGGACCTCCTGGACACCCTGCGGGAGCGGCGCGGACGCCGGCAGTGGGTACCGGACGCGTCCGAGGACCCGGACGAGATGGATCCGCTCGAGCTCGCGGTGGACCAGCTGCGGGTCCGCGCGGAGGCGCTCGGCGAGCCGCCGGCCGCCCACCCGGCGCGCTCACGGCCCGAGGAACTCGAGGACCCTGAGCTCCTCGCCCTCCCCGAGGCGCCCCCCGCCGCCAAGCCCGCCCCGAAGCCGGCGCCCGAAGCCCGCGCGCGAAGCCGCGCGCCGCCGCGCCCGCCCAGCCGCCGCCGGCTCCCGCCCCGCAGCCCGCCCAGCCGTCGAGGCAGGGTGCCGCCCGGCGGCCCTCGGCCGAAGCGCTGGACCTGGACGCCGCCGCCGAGCAGGACCGGTCGGCCTCGGCGCGCCGCAACCGGCGGGCGAGCGTGCCGAGCTGGGACGACATCGTCTTCGGCTCGCGCCGGGACTGATCGCTCAGCGGCTGCCGCGCACCCAGAGCACGGGGACCAGCGACTCCTCGCGCGTGCGCGCCCCGTGCTGGCCGACGAGTCGGAGCAGCTCCGGTCGCGCGGTGCGGGAGTCCACGATCGCGATCCGCCCGACGGCGACGGCGAGGAGGTCGCCGATCCGGGGGAGCACGTGAGGTTCCACGGACCCGAACCAGCCCCGGTCGATCGCCGCGGCCCGCGTCACGACCTCGAGGTCGGGTGACAGCCGCTCCCGCCAGGCCGCGGCGACCGCGTCCGCCGCGCCCGGGTCGCAGTACAGGTGCAGCGCGCGCGCCTCGCCCCCCACGTGCCGGACGCCGGCGAGCAGCTCCGGCTCGTCCGCGAGGTCGATCCGGTCGGCATGGGGCACGTCGATCATGCCGTGGTCGGCGGTCACCGTGACCAGGACGTCCCTGCGGCAGGACCGGACGAGCCGGGCGAGCTCGCCGTCGACCCGCTCGAGCTCCTCCCCCCACTCGAACGACTGGCACCCGTGCACGTGGCCGACCTTGTCGACCTCGCCCCAGTAGAGGTAGACGAGCACCCGGGGGTTCGCCGCGAGGGCCGCCAGCGCCGCGTCGACGCGCTGCTCGAGGGTCTGTGCGCCGACGAACGAGGCCCCGCGCAGCGCCGCCCGGGTCAGGCCGGACCCGTCGAAGTAGTGCGGCGCGATCATGACGACCGGCAGGCCCGCCGCCCTCACGTCCTCGAAGACCGTGCTGCCCGGCTGCCAGGCGATCGGATCGATGCGCGGATCCCAGGCGAGCTCGCTGAAGACGAGGTCGAGTTCTGGCGCGAGCACGTTCATGCCGACCAGCCCGTGGCTCCCCGCCCGCCGCGCCGTGCCGAACGTGCCCATGCTCGTCGCGGTCGTGCTCGGGAACCCGCAGTCCACGGCCAAGGCGTCGCCGAGCCCGGCGCGGACGGACCGCAGGAACGGCGCGTGCCCGCCGCGGGCCGCGAGGAGCTCCTCGCCCAGCCCGTCGACGAGCACGACGACCGCGGACCGGGCGACCGGCAGCGGCAGCCGCGCCGGCCCCCGGACGGGCAGGCCGAGCGCGGCCGCCACCGACGGCAGCACGTCACCGAGCCCGGCGTCCACGGTTCCGGTCAGCTGACGGCGGTGGCCGCGGAGACCGCCCGCGCGAAAGCGACGGCGGCGCGGACGGCGTCCGACCCCTCGGCGTCCGCGGACACCCGCAGCGTGATGTCCTCGAGGGCGGCCGTGCCCGTGTACCCGTGGTCCGCCTCACAGTCCGGGTCGGAGCACCCCGCCGGTTCGAGGTCGATCCGGTTGAGCGACCCCCAGCCGATCGTCAGGGTCAGCTCGCGCGGGGTGACGCCGGGGCGGTGCTCCTCCGGGCGCGTGACGGCGTGCGTGAGGACGACCGAGCGGACCTGGTGCAGCGCTACTGCCTCGGTCGAAGCGGAGGCGTACGGCTCCGGGCTCAACGAGTCGGGCTCGTGGTCGTCCGCGTGGGCGACCACCAGCCGGCTGGGCGTGAGGACGAGCACGGTGACGTGTCGCCGGATCTCGTCGCGGTCGAAGGTCGTCTCGGGGTAGACCAGATACGAGCGGACCTCCTCCCCCGCCACCGCGACGTCGAGCACGTCGCACACCAGCGCCGGGTAGTAGCCGGCCCGCTCCACCTGCGCCCTCAGCTCCGACGGCAGACCGGCCGACCGGGGCGCCCCGACCGCGTGTCGTTCTCGCACACCGTCATCCTGTCACCTCCCGGCGACACGCTCCTGCGTGCGCGGCAGCGCGGCGGCCCACGCCTCGAAGCCGCGCGGCTCCCGGCCGAGCACCCGCCGCACCCCGTCCGAGAGATGGGCGTCGGCACCCGCACGGACCAGGCCGAGGAGGAAGCCCAGCAGTGCGGCGTAGTCGGCGGGGACGCCGACGGCCTCCATCTGCCGGCCCCCACCCCTCGGGATCGGCGTCGACGAACCGCAGCTCCCGACCGAGTCCCTCGCCGACGAGCTTCGTCGCCTGCGCGAAGCTCAGCGCGGCCCTGCCGCTGAGGTCGTAGCCCTGCCCGTCGAAGCGCTCGTCGAGCAGCAGCCGGGTCGCGACGTCGGCGATGTCCTCGGCGTCGATCATCGGGTTGGCGCCCTCGCCGACGGGCAGGGCGACCGTGCCTTCGGCGACCATGCCGGCGAAGGCCCCCTCGGTGAAGTTCTGCATGAACCAGGACGGTCGGAGCACCGACCAGCCGAGGCCCGACGCGGCCAGGGCCAGCTCCTCGCGCCGCATCGGGCTGTCGTCGGAGGCGTCCGCACCTCGCGCCGACAAGAACACCGCTGCGCTCGTGGTTCGCCGTCGCCGACGACGCCCCGCCCTGGTACCGGGCGCCGGACGACCGGGCCGTCGCCACCGCCCTGCGCCTGATGCACGAGGACTACGGCCGCCGCTGGACCGTCGAGCAGCTGGCCGCCGCCGCCGGGCTCAGCCGGGCCGGGTTCGCCCGGCGGTTCACCGCGCTCGTGGCATCCACGCCGATGGGCTACCTGACGGAGTGGCGGATGACCGTGGCGACGGAGCTGCTGCGGACGAGCGACCGCACGGTCGCCTCCATCGCGCGGGAGGTCGGCTACGACAACGAGTTCGCGTTCTCGTCGGCCTTCCGCCGGGTCAAGGGCGTCCCGCCGACCCGCTTCCGGCGCGCCGCCTGACGTCGCCGGCGGGATCCGGGCTACGAGCTGGCGGTCAGCTCGCGGCGGCCGGCGTCCGCCCGCGCCTCACCCGCGGACAGCCGGATCACCGCGCCGAGCACGTGCGCACCCTGCTCGGCCACGACCACGGGGTTGAGCTCGAGCTCGGCGACCTCCGGCAGGTCGTCGGCGAGGCAGGACACGCGCGCCACGACGTCCTCCAGCGCGCCGACGTCCACGGGCCGCGCGCCGCGGTGCCCGAACAGCTTGGGCGCGGCACGCACCGAGCGGACGACGTCGTGCACGTCGCCGGTGGTCAGGGGCGGGATCCGGTGGGCGTAGTCCCCGAGGAGATCGGTGGCGTCGCCGCCCAGGCCGAACGAGACGACGGGGCCGAACAGCGGGTCCTCGACGGACCGGACGACGCACGCGACGCCGGTCGGCGCCATCGCCTGCACCACGAGGTCGCTGCCGCCGAGCGGCGTGAGCCGCCGGGTCATGTCGACGACGTCCTCGGCGAGCTCGTCCGGGCCGGCGATGTCGAGCCGGACGCCGCCCAGGTCGGCCCGGTGGCGCAGGTGCGGAGCGGTGGTCTTGAGCGCCACCGGGTAGCCGAGGAGCTCGGCGGCCTCGGCCGCGTCCTCCGGGCCGGTGACGGGCAGCGCGGGCCAGAGCCGGACGCCGTAGCAGGCGAGCAGCGCCGCCGCCGTCTCCGCGGAGAGTTCGACGCCGTCCGGGGCGCTCTCGAGGGCGGCCACGACCAGCCGGCGGGCCCGCGCCGGGTCCAGCCCGGGCGGGTCGACCCGGGGTCCGAAGTCGCGGTGCCGCCAGGTCGAGTACGCGGTCACCGCGGCGAGCGCGCGTACCGCCTCCTCGGGTGTGGGGTACGTCGGCACGGCGTCCGGGCCGACGAGGCGCCCGCGGGCGGCGGGCATGCCGAGCAGACAGGCGACCACCGGCCGGCCGGCGGCCCGGGCCGCGCGACCGGCGTCGGCGAGCGCGGCGGCGACGTCCTCCGAGCGCGTGCCGACCGGCGGGACGAACGCCGCGACGACGGCGTCGACGTCCGGGGAGGCGACGGCGTCGGCCAGCGTCCGCACGAACTCCCCGGCGCCGGCGGTCACGGGCACGGAAGCCGGCCCGTGCGGCACGACGAGGTCCTGCCCCTGGCAGGCGTCCGCGACGAGGGCGCCCAGCGCCTCGCTGTTCGCGACCACCCCGACCCGCCGGCCCCCGGGTAGCGGCTGGCCGACGAGGAGCTGGGCAACGTCGAGCAGCTCGGCGACGGTGCGCACCCGGATGCAGCCGCTCTGCCGCAGCATCGCGTCGAACGCCTCCGCCGGCGCCCGGCTCTCGCGCACCGCATGGCCGGGGGCGACGCCGAAGCCGGAGGTGCCCGACCGCACGACGACCACGGGCTTGCTGCGGGCGAGCCGGCGGGCGATCCGCGAGAACTTCCGGGGGTTGCCGGTGCTCTCCAGGTAGAGGCCGACGACGGAGGTGCGCGGGTCCTCCTCCCAGTACTGCATGCAGTCGTTGCCGGAGACGTCGGCGCGGTTGCCGGCCGAGACGAAGGTGGAGACGCCGAGCCCGCGCTGCTCGGCGTTCTCCAGCACGGAGACGGAGACCGCGCCGGACTGGCAGAACAGCCCGACCCGGCCCGCGGCCGGCAGCGAGCGCTGCAGCCCGACGTTGAGCCGCACGTCCGGGTCGGTGTTGACCACGCCCCAGGAGTTGGGCCCGACGACGCGCATGCCGTTGGCGAGGGCGACCCGCACGAGCGCGCGCTGTCGCTCCAGCCCCTCCTCCCCCGTCTCCGCGAAGCCGCCGCTGACGACGACGAGGCCGCGGACGGCGGCGGCGGCGCACTGGTGGACGACGTCGAGCACCGACTCCGCCGGGACGGCGATCACCGCGAGGTCGACGGGCACCGGGACGTCGGCGATCGACCGGTAGGCGGTCACGCCGAGCACGGCGTCCGCCTCGGGGTGGACGACGTAGAGCTTGCCCGTGAAGTCGCCGGCGAGGAGGTCGCGCAGCAGCCGGTGACCGACCGTGTTCTCGCGGCGGCTGGCACCGACGAGGACGACCGAGCGGGGGGCGAGCAGGGCGGCGACGCTGCGGAACTCGGCCCGGTGCTCGCGGGACTCCATCACCGCGAGGGAGCGCTCGGTGGGGTCGATGTCGAAGGAGAGCGAGACGACGCCGTCCTCGAAGGCGTGCCGGACCTCGTACCCGGCGTCCCGGAAGACCCCGAGCATGCGCCGGTTCTGCGGCAGCACCTCGGCCACGAACCGGTGGACGCCGTGCTCCCGGGCCGCCGCCGCGAGGTGCTCGAGGAGCACCGACCCGAGCCCGCGGCCCTGGTGCGCGTCGGAGACGTTGAAGGCCACCTCGGCCGTGCGCGGGTCGATGCGGTCGTACCGGCCGACGGCGATGATCTCGTCGCCCACCGTCGCGACCAGCGCGACCCGCTCGACGTGGTCGACGTGGGTGAACCGGCGCAGGTCGACGTCCGACAGCCGCGGATAGGGCGCGAAGAACCGCAGGTAGATCGACTCCGGCGACTGCGCCATGTGGAAGCGCTGCAGCGCGTCGGCGTCCGCCGGCGTGATGGGGCGCAGGTGGGCCGTCCCGCCGTCGGCGAGGACGACGTCCGCCTCCCAGTGGGCCGGGTACCGCGGCGCCGCCTCGCTCCCGGTCGACATGGCCCGAGCCTAATCGGGGACTCCTCCGGGCGGACGCCGGCGAGCGTTGCCGCAGGCGGTCCTCGGTGCCAGGGTTGCCGGTCATGAGCGACATCACCGCGTCCAGCGGTGCCTCCTCCGGCACCGAGGCCTTCCGTTCCGCCCGCGACCTGTTGCTCGAGCTGCGGGAGGACCTGCCGGCGGCGCGGGAGCGGTTCCGCTGGCCGCGGCCGGAGCGGTTCAACTACGCCCGCGACTGGTTCGACGCGGTGGCGGCGGGCGGGCACGGCGACCGGGCCGCGCTGTGGATCCTCGAGTCCGACGGCTCCGAGCTGAAGCTCTCCTTCGCGGAGCTCGCCTCCCGCTCCCGGCGGCTCGCGGCGTGGCTGGCGGCTCGGGGGGTGCGGCGGGGCGACCGGATCCTGCTCATGCTGGGCAACCAGGTCGAGCTGTGGGAGACGGTGCTGGCGGCGATCCGGCTGGGAGCCGTGATCATCCCGGCGACGACCCTGCTGTCGGCGTCCGACGTGCGTGACCGGATCGAGCGGGGCAAGGTCCGGCACGTCGTGGCCCGCGCCGCGGACGCCGGGGTCTTCGCGGCACGCCGGCGAGGTCACCCGGATCGCCGTGGGCGGCGACGTCGACGGCTGGCTGGCGTACGCGGACGCCGCGGCGCTCCGACGACGAGTTCGTCGCGGAGGACACGGCCGCCGACGAGACCCTGCTGCTCTACTTCACCTCGGGGACGACGGCCTCACCCAAGCTCGTCGAGCACACGCACGCCTCGTATCCGATCGGGCACCTGTCGACCATGTACTGGATCGGCCTGCAGCCCGGCGACGTGCACGTCAACGTGTCCTCCCCGGGGTGGGCCAAGCACGCCTGGAGCAGCCTCTTCGCGCCCTGGAACGCCGAGGCGACGGTCACCGTCGTCAACCAGCCCCGGTTCGACGCGGCCGGTCTGCTGGCGACCCTGGAGCGGGTCGGCGTGACGTCGTTCTGCGCGCCGCCGACGGTCTGGCGGATGCTCGTCCAGCAGGATCTGACCGCGTGGCGCGGCCGGCTCCCGCTGCGGGAGGTGGTGGCGGCCGGGGAGCCGCTCAACCCCGAGGTCATCGAGCAGGTGCGGCGCGCGTGGGGCTTGACGGTGCGCGACGGGTTCGGCCAGACGGAGACCACCGCGCAGGTGGGGAACGCGCCCGGACAGCCCGTCGTCCTCGGGTCGATGGGGCGGCCGCTGCCGGGCTACGACGTCGTGCTCGCCGACCCGGTGAGCGGCGAGGTCCGCGCTGAGGGGCCGGCGGACGGCGAGATCTGCCTGCGGCTGGACAACCCCGAGTTCGGGCCCCCGCTCGGTCTCATGGTCGGCTACCGCGACGACGCCGACCGGACGGCCGAGGCGATGCGCGGCGGGGTCTATCACACCGGGGACGTCGCCTCGCGCGACGCCGACGGCTACATCACGTACATCGGGCGGGCGGACGACGTGTTCAAGGCGTCCGACTACCGGATCAGCCCGTTCGAGCTCGAGAGCGTGCTCGTCGAGCACCCGGCGGTCGCGGAGGCGGCGGTGGTGCCGTCGCCTGACCCGTTGCGGCTGGCCGTGCCGAAGGCGTTCGTCGTGCTCGCCGACCGGCTGGGAGCCGACGGCGGCGACGGCGAAGGAGATCCTCGACTACTGCCGGGAGAACCTGGCGCCCTACAAGCGGATCCGGCGTCTCGAGTTCACCGATCTCCCGAAGACGATCTCGGGCAAGATCCGCCGGGTGGAGCTCCGGGAGACCGAGCACGTGCGCCACCCGGACGGCTCCGGGGAGCGCGCCGAGCTGGAGTTCTGGGAGGACGACCTGCGCTGATCATGCACTTCGCGGCGCGCTCCCGGGGTGACCGGGACGTGCATGATCGCCGCGAAGTGCATGATCAGCGCGAGGGGTGGTGAGTCAGACGACCCGGCCGATCTTCCACTTGCTGCCGTAGATCTTCTGCTTGTGCACCACCGCACCGGTGTGCGGCGCGGCCCACATCGTCATGTGCCCGGCAACGATGCCGACGTGGTAGACCCCGCTCGCGTTGTAGAAGAAGACGAGGTCACCGACCTTGGCCTTCATGTGGGAGACGTGCTTCGTGTGGCGGTACTGCGCGGCGGCCGTCCGCGCGAGGTTGATGTGCTGCTTCTTGAACACGTACTGCGTGTAGCCGGAGCAGTCGAACGCACGCGGACCGGCGGCGCCGTACCGATACGGAAGCCCCTTGAGCGACGCCGCGGTCTTCATCTCCAGCTTGACGTTGACCTTACGGGTGTGCGCTGCCGTGGGAACGGTCCGCAGCTTTCCGGCGGCCGTCGTCGAGGCGGTCGTCGCCGCCGACGTTCCGGCGGCGGCTCCGGCCGGCGCGCTCGTCGCGAGCCCGGCGAAGGCGCCGCCGAGCAGGAGCGAGCCGGTCGCACCGGTGACGGCGACCTGTTTCAGGGCATGGCGGAGTGAACCTGCGGGTTGAGCAGACACGAGTGTCCTTCCCCATCCGCCTGCGAGGTGAGCTGTCGGGTTCGGGCTGGAAAGTTGCCCGGCCGGTAGGGACCGGCTTCACCCCGAGACGGCGCCGGAGGCCGGCATGCCGTCGTGGAGATCGGGTCCCCCGCTTCCGCCGTGGTGGGTCGGTGCGCAGCGGCCGCCGGCGGAACTCGGCGTCACGGCCCTGCCATCACCCGTTCGGGCGACAGTGCGACAGCCTGCGTGACCGACATGTCCGAATCCAAGCCAGAACGGGCAAGTGTGGCGCAGCTCATAGCATATGTTCGACTGCGACACCAGCGTCGACACGCGCACAAACAGATGTCGGCTGGGGGGTGTCGTCGGGGATTCGGCCGCCTCGTCCGGAGGTGGGAGAGTCCGGGCATGGACTTCGCCGCCGTGGTCCGCGCGAGGCGCATGGTCCGGGCCTACCACCCGGGCCGGGGCGTGCCGGACGCCGTCCTGGACCGCCTCCTGCACAACGCGGCACACGCCCCGAGCGCCGGCTTCAGCCAGGGCTGGGACTTCGTCGTCCTGCGGCGTCCGGACGACCTCGCGCGGTTCTGGTCCGCCACCACCGACCCCGAGGAGGAGGCCGACGCGTGGCTGCGCGGCATGCGGTCGGCCCCGGTCCTCGTCGTCTGCCTCTCCGACCGCGACCGCTACCTCGCCCGGTACGCCGAACCCGACAAGGGCTGGACCGACCGGGACGAGGCGCGGTGGCCGGTGCCGTACTGGGACGTCGACACCGGCATGGCCGCGCTGCTCATGCTCCTCACCGCGGTGGACGCCGGGCTCGGCGCGTGCTTCTTCGGCGTCCCGCCGGAGCGGCAGACGGCGGTGCTCGAGGCGCTGGACGCACCGGCGAGCCGGCGGATCGTCGGGGTGGTGAGCGTGGGGCACGCCGCGCCGGACCGCCGCTCCCCCTCGCTGCGGCGGGGGCGGCGGCCGCTGGACGAGATCGCGCACGACGGCCGGTTCGGCGTCCCGTGGCGGCTGCGGGGCCGCGGCTGACCGGCGTCCGGTCAGCCGGCGGTCAGCGGCGGTCAGCTCCCCGCCGAAGGTGCGCAGCGTCGCCGCGCGGATCTGCGCCGTCTGCGCCTGCACCAGGAGGAACAGCGCCTCGCGCGCCTTGCGCTGCGCCGGTGACGTCGCGACCATCGCACCGCCGGCGCCCGCGGTCACGAGCGCGGTGGCCGCCTCGACGGCGAGCCGCAGCGCCTGCGCGCGCAGGTCGAGCCGCTCCTCGAGCGCCTGGTCGCGGCGGCACCGCATCGAGGAGCGCATAGGCCCGCGCGCGCACGGCGCCGACCCGCGCGGCGAGCCCCCGCGCCGCCTCCAGGGCGGCGGGTTCGCGCGCGCCGGACGCCGTGATCGGCGAGCAGGGCCAGCGCGGACTCGGCCAGCCCGAACGCTGCCGGCGGGGCGTTGACGGTGACGAGCGCGTCGCTCGCCGCCCATTCGCCGGCGGGCTGCACCGTGACGACATCCTCCGCCCGCACCGGCAGCTCGTCGAGGGCGAGGACGACGGTCGACGCGGCCGCGAGCGCCGCCGTCCGCAGCACCGGCCCGGCGGCCAGCTGCGGCCCCTCCCGCGGCTCGACCAGCGCCCAGACCGCGCGGTCGTCGTCGGTCAGGGCGGCGACGAGCGCGAGGTCGTTGATCCCCCAGCCGGTGTACCAGGGCGCCGTCCCGGTGAACCTCCAGCCGTCGCCGTCCGGTCGCGCCGCGAGCACCCGCTGCGGACGCCGCCGCAGGTGCGAGAACGCGATGCCCGCCAGGCGGCGGCCCGGTCACGAGGTCGGCGAGCACGTCGGGGCGCGCGCCGGTCGCGGCGAGCAGCCGCACCGGGAAGTGGTGCTGGGCCTGCACGAACCACGTGGAGAGGTCGGCCCCGGCGAGGATCTCGTTCACCCGGCGGACGACCGCCGCGGGCACGCCGGCGGCCGGGTCCGCCAGCCCGAGCACGCCGGCCGCGCCGAGCGCGTCGAGGGAGGAGCGCGGGACGACGGTGGCGTCGACCTCGGCCGCCCGCGGCGCGAGGACCTGCTCGGCGAGCTCGCGGACGCGGAGGACGACCGGGTGGGCCTCGACGTCCGGATCGGGTTCGAGCCCCGGCAGGAGCAGGTCGGAGGGCGTCGTCATGCCCTGATCCTGCCCTTTCGCCGGCGACCCGGCGGGTCCGTGCCCCTGCGTGAGCGGCTGCGGCGACAATGACCACCATGGCCAGGAACACCACGCCGCCCCCGGAGGACTACACCGAGCGCATCGTCGACATCGGCGTCGAGCAGGAGATGCAGGAGGCGTTCCTCGAGTACGCCTACTCCGTCATCTACTCGCGCGCGCTGCCGGACGCCCGCGACGGCCTCAAGCCGGTGCAGCGGCGGATCCTGTTCCAGATGGCCGAGATGGGCCTGCGGCCGGATCGCGCGCACGTGAAGTCCGCCCGTGTGGTCGGCGACGTCATGGGCCGGCTGCACCCGCACGGCGACGCCGCGATCTACGACGCGCTGGTCCGGCTCGCGCAGGACTTCACGCTCCGCGTGCCGCTGGTCGACGGGCACGGCAACTTCGGATCCCTGGACGACGGCCCTGCGGCCGCCCGGTACACCGAGGTCCGGATGGCGCCGGCCGCCGCGGTCATGACGGACGGGCTCGACGAGGACACCGTCGACTTCGTCCCGAACTACGACAACACCTACTCCCAGCCCGGAGTGCTGCCGTCGGCGATCCCGAACCTGCTGGTCAACGGGGCGAGCGGGATCGCCGTGGGCATGGCGACGAACATGCCCCCGCACAACCTCGTGGAGGTCGTCGGTGCCGCCCGGCACCTCGTCGCGCACCCCGAAGCGACGCTGGACGACCTCATGCGCTTCGTCCCCGGGCCGGACCTGCCGACCGGCGGCAAGATCGTCGGACTGGAGGGGATCCGGGAGGCGTACGCCGGCGGCCGGGGCAGCTTCCGCACCCGCGCGACCGCGCGGATCGAGAACGTCACGGCACGGCGCAAGGCGATCGTCGTCACCGAGCTCCCGTACACGGTCGGCCCGGAGAAGGTCCGCGAGAAGATCAAGGACCTGGTGCAGGCGAAGAAGCTGCAGGGCATCAGCGACCTCACGGACCTGACCGACCGGCAGAACGGCCTGCGCCTGGTCATCGAGATCAAGAACGGGTTCAACCCGGACGCCGTGCTCGAGCAGCTCTACCGGCTGACGCCGATGGAGGAGTCGTTCGGCATCAACAACGTCTGCCTCGTCGAGGGGCAGCCGCGCACGCTCGGACTCAAGGACCTGCTGCAGGTCTACGTCGACCACCGCATCGACGTCGTCCGCCGCCGGTCGCTGTTCCGCCGCACCAAGGCCGCCGACCGGCTGCACCTCGTCGAGGGCCTGCTCGTCGCGATCCTCGACATCGACGAGGTCATCGCGGTCATCCGCAGCAGCGACGACACCGCCCAGGCCCGGGAACGGCTGATGGGCGTCTTCGACCTCAGCCAGGTGCAGACCGACTACATCCTCGAGATGCCGCTGCGCCGGCTCACCAAGTACAGCAAGCTCGAGCTCGACAAGGAGAAGGCGCAGCTCGAGGAGACGATCGCCGGCCTGACCGCGCTGCTCGAGAGCGACCAGCTGCTGCGCCGGGCGGTCTCGGACGAGCTCGCCGAGGTCGCCAAGGCGTTCGGTACGCCGCGGCGCACGGTGCTGCTGGAGTCCTCCGGCACGAGCACGGTCAAGAGCACCGCCGCGCCGCTCGAGGTGGCCGACGACCCCTGCTTCGTCCTGCTGTCGTCGACCGGGCTGCTCGCACGGACGTCGTCCGCGGACCCGCTGCCCCCGCCGGACCCGGCGCACCGCGCGGCGCACGACGTCGTCGTCGCGTGCGTCCCGGCCACGGCGCGCGGCGAGGTCGCCGCGGTGACGAGCGCCGGGCGCATGGTCCGGCTGCCGGTGCTCGACATGCCCGCGCTGCCGCCGACGTCCACCGCGCCCTCGCTCTCGGGAGGCGCGCCGCTCGCGGAGTTCCTCGCGCTGGGCAAGAACGAGCACGTCGTCACGCTCTCCTCCGTGCGGGCGGACTCGCCCGGGCTCGCCCTGGGCACCGCTCAGGGCGTGGTCAAGCGCGTGACCACGGACTACCCGACCGGCAGGACCGAGTGGGAGGTCATCGGGCTGCGCGACGGGGACAGCGTGGTGGGCGCCGCCGAGCTGCCGCACGAGGACTGCGACCTCGTGTTCGTGACGAGCGATGCGCAGCTGCTGCGGTTCGGCGCCGAGAAGGTGCGCCCGCAGGGCCGCGCCGCGGGCGGCATGGCCGGGGTCAACCTCGCCCCCGGCACCCGGGTCGTCTCCTTCGGCGTCGTCGACCTCACGCTGCCGGACGGCGAATGGGCCAGCGTGGTCGTGACCGTCGCCGGCACGACCGGGGCGCTGCCCGGCACGCAGACCGGCACGGTGAAGCTGACGCCGTACGCGGAGTACCCGGCGAAGGGCCGCGCGACCGGCGGCGTCCGCTGCCACCGGTTCCTCAAGGGCGAGGACACCCTGCTGCTGGCCTGGGCCGGTCCGGCGCCGGCGATGGCAGCGGGGGCGAACGGGGTGGCGGTTCCGCTGCCCGAGCCCGACTCGCGGCGCGACGGGTCCGGCGTGCCGCTGCGCGCGCCGGTCGCCGCGGTGGGCGGACCGGTCGGGGCATGACCGGCGAACGCACGTACCGCGTCATCGTCCGTGGAACCTTCGGGCCCCTGCCGGAGGAGACGCGGGAGCGGTTGCGCGAGCGACTCGACGAGCACGACCTCCTCGCCGCGCCGCCGTGGAGCGAGGAGGGTCACCTCGTGTACGACGGGTCGCTCGCGGCGTTCTCGTACCGGGTGGTGGTCCGGCAGCCGGCGGACCGGCCCGACGACGCCGCCGGTGAGGCGGCCGCCGACCGTGCTCGGGCCGCTCTCGCCGGCTTCGGCGTCCAGGACCGGCCTCTGCGCGCGAACGTCACGAGCGTCGACGACATGAAGATCCGGCGCCGCTGATCCCGATCCGAGCGCGGTCAGCTGCCGGCCACGGCGTCCCGGAAGGCGCGGCGGTAGCCGACAGGACTGGTCCGTCGCCGGCGGGCGAAGTGGTGCCGGAGGGTGTCGGCGCTGCCCAGACCGCACCGGCCCGCCACGTCGTCGACCGGCAGGTCGGTCTGCTCCAGCAGCTGTTCGGCGAGGAGCATGCGCTGGTCGAGCAACCACTGGTGCGGGGTCGTGCCGGTGGCGGCGCGGAACCGGCGCGCGAACGTGCGTGGCGACATGAGCGCCCGTGCGGCGAGGTCCTCGACCGTCAGCGGTTCGGCGAGGTGCCCCTGCACCCACGCGACCAGGGACGCCAGGTCCCCGTCACCCGGCGCCGGCACCGCGGTCTCGACGAACTGCGCCTGGCCGCCGGAGCGGTGCGGGGCGACGACCATGCGCCGGGCGAACGCGTTGGCGACGGCGGCGCCGTGCTCGGCGCGGATGAGGTGCAGGCACGCGTCGATGGCGGCGGCGGTGCCGGCGCTGGTGACGACGGGTCCGTCCTCGACGTAGAGGACGTCCGGGTCGACCCGCACCTGCGGATACCGCGCGGCGAGCGCCGCCGTGTACCGCCAGTGCGTGGTGGCCCGGCGGCCGTCCAGCACGCCGGCCGCGGCCAGCAGGAACGACCCCGAACAGACGGCGAGCAGCCGGGCGCCGCGGTCGAGGGCGGCGCGCAGCGCCTCGACGACCTCCGCGGGCGGTTCGGCCGGTCCGTCGGTCCAGGACGGGACGGCGACGAGATCGGCGTCCGCGACCCGTTCGAGCCCGTGCGGGACGCGGACCTCGAAGCCGGTCGTCGTGGCGACCGCGCCCGGCCGGAGCGCGCAGACGGCGAAGTCGAAGCCGGGCAGGCCGTCGTCCGTGCGGTCCAGGCCGAAGACCTCCGCGAGGACGCCGAGCTCGAACGCGCCGACGCGCCCGTCCACGAGCACCGCCACATTCCTGATCACCGTCCCAGTGTGGCAGTTCCTGCCCGAAGCTCGGCAGCCCTGCCAGTGGTGGGATGACCGGCGGGTGCGCCAGGCTGTCGCCGTGACCCATCCCGTGACCGTTCCCGCGACCCTTCCCGCGGACCCGGATGCCGTCGCGCACTTCGCGGCCAAGCTCCGCCACGAGACGGATCCCTCCGACGTCGCCGCCGCCCGCGCCGCCGGCGAGCCCCTGGTGCTCGTCGACGTCCGCAGCCGCGAGGCCTGGGACGCCGGCCACGTGCCCGGCGCCCTGCATCTCCCCGGGGCGAGCTCGCGGACCGGCTGGCCGAGCTGCCTCCCCCCGAGGACCACCCGCACCTCGTCGTCTACTGCTGGGGCCCGGGCTGCAACGGCAGCACGAAGGCGGCCCTGGTGCTCGCACGGGCGGGCTACCGGCACGTCCGGGAGATGATCGGCGGCTTCGAGTACTGGGCCCGCGAGGGGCTCGCCGTGCAGACGACGTCCGGCCGGACGCGCCGCGAGGTCGACCCGCTGACGGGGGTGCCCGCGTGAGTGCACGCGGACGCCTGCTCTTCGCGGCGATGTCGCTCATCTGGGGCGTGCCGTACCTGTTCATCAAGGTGGCGGTGGCGGACTTCTCCCCCGCCGCCGTCGTGTTCGGCCGGACGGCGCTCGCGGCGCTGCTCCTGCGTGCCGATCGCCGCCGGGCGCCGGATGCTGCTGCCGCTGCTGCCGCGCTGGCCCTGGCTGCTCGCGTTCGCCGCGGCCGAGGTCGCCGGGCCGTTCCTGCTGCTCACGTACGCCGAGCAGCGCATCTCGAGCTCGCTGACCGGCCTGCTCGTCGCCACGGTCCCGCTGCTCGGGGTTCTCTTCGGCCGCATGGTCGGGCTGGCCGACCCGATCGACGGGCGGCGGATGGCCGGTCTGCTCATCGGGGTCGTCGGCGTCGCCGTGCTCGTCGGCGTCGACCTGCACGCGGACAACTGGACGGCGGTCATCGCCGTCCTCTTCGCCGCCGCGGGGTATGCCATCGGCCCGATCATGGCCGACCGGAAGCTGGCAGGGCTGCCCTCGCTCGGCATCTCGGCCGTCGCGATGGGGGTCACGGCGATCGCCTACCTGCCGTTCGCCGTCCTGACCCGGCCGGCCGATCTCGGGGCCGCCCTCGCGAGCAGCTGGTGGGCGATCGCCGTGCTCGGGATCGTCTGCAGCGCCCTGGCGTTCCTCGTGTTCTTCGCTCTCATCGCCGAGGTCGGGCCGACGCGGGCCACCGTGATCACGTACGTGAACCCGGCCGTCGCGCTGCTGCTCGGAGTGCTGGTGCTCGGGGAACCGCTGACCCTCGGGCTGCTCGTCGGGTTCCCGCTGGTCCTGCTCGGGTCGGCGCTCGCCACCCGGCGGGTCGCCGTCCCCGAGCCGGAGTCGCCTCCGGTGCCCGCATGAGCGTCGGGTTCGTCGGCCTCGGCACGATGGGGACGCCGATGGCCCTCAACCTCGTCCGCGCCGGCACGCCGCTCATCGTGTGGAACCGGACGCCGTCGAAGACGGCACCGCTCGCCGCCGCCGGGGCGCGCGTCGCGACCGACCTCGAGGAGCTGTTCGGCGCGGCCGAGACCGTGCTGCTCATGCTCGCCGACGAGCCCGCCGTGGACGCCGTCCTCGATCGGGCCGGGCCGCGTTTCGGTGCGCGGGTCGGCGGCAGGACCGTCGTCCACATGGGGACGACCTCGCCGGAGTTCTCCGCGGCCGCTGGCCGCGGACGTGGAGGCCGCCGGCGGCCGGTACGCGGAGGCGCCGGTCTCGGGTCAGCGGGGGCCCGCCGAGGCCGGGCAGCTCGTCGCGCTGCTCGCCGGCCGTCCGGACGTCGTCCGGGACGTCGCTCCGCTGCTGGCGCCCATGTGCCGCGAGGTCCTCGACTGCGGACCCGTGCCGAACGGCCTGACCCTGAAGCTCGCGGTCAACGTCGTGCTCATCACGCTGGTGACGGGCCTGGCGGAGGCGGTGCACTTCGCCCGCGGACGCGGGCTCGACGTCGAGCTCCTCGTACACGCGATCGACGTCGGCCCGATGGCCAGCTCCGTGTCGCGGATGAAGCTGCGCAAGCTCGCGGACGAGGACCACGGCGTCCAGGCCGCGATCACCAACGTGCTGGAGAACAACCGGCTGGTGACGGAGGCGGCCCGCCGCGCCGGCATCGCGTCGCCGCTCATGGACGTCTGTCATGCGCTGTACCGGGAGACGCTCGAGCTCGGGTACGGGGCGGAGGACATGTCGGCCGTCGTGCGGGCGGTCGACGCCCGGACCGCGAGGCTCAAGGATGCCTCGGCTGCCGGCTGAGCCTGTCGACCCTGCTGGACCGTCGCGCTGTACCCGGCGCCGAGGCTGTCGCTGTCTGCCGGGCCAAGACCGTCGCGCAGTGCCTGAAGCGTGAGCCGAGGCGCTCGGGACGCACGTGCATGCGCTCGACGCAGCCTCCACTCGACCGATCCCGCTGTCCGGACTCCACGCCCTCGGCTTTGACCTTTGGCCCGTGAGGTCAGCTGACTTCGAGGGCTTCCAGGCCGGATGTTCGAGCCTGTTTCACCCATGACAGACAAGCCGGCGGTCGGCGCACCTCCTCGAGCAGATGCTGATCTACGCCTGGCGACCCCGCCAGATGAACCCAACGTCTCGTCGAGGTGCCGTCTGTGGTCTCCAGGCAGTCTCGTCGTCATAGCTGGGCACGCCTGGGCGGATGCTCCCGTCTTGTGTCGAGCCTTTCATCGCCCGTTTCGCTAGCGGCCACGCTCAGCGGTTCGATAGAATCGAACATACGTTCGGATCCCTGGGGGAACGATGGGCGGCGGGGGCGGGCGCGGCGATCAGTGGCAGCGGGTAGTGACGAGCGGGGCGAGTGGCAGCGACGCGGGCGGATTCAATGACGAGTGCGACGGCAGTGCGCGCCGAACCAAGGGCTCTCCGGCAAGCGCCCTGTTCGCCGCCCCGGGCCCGGCGCTCGCGGCGGCGGTGGAGGAGATCGCCGACCCCGTGTCCGGTCCGGTGCCGACCGGGTTCGTGCCGCTCGGTACCTCGACGCAGCCCTGGGCGGAGGCCGTCCACGCTGTGGTCGCCGGCCGGCGACTCGCCGGTTGGGTGCTCTCGGCGCAGCTGAGCCTGCTGGCCCGATGGGTGAGCGCCTGGCGGGCGGCTCCACCCGTCTCGAACACCACGAGGGACGTCGATCGGTGCGAGGCGTCGGACTCCGGCCTCACTCAGCGGTTGAACGAAGAGATCGTGCGGGTCGAACGGCAACTCGGCGGCAGCCTCGCCGGATTCTGGGGCGACGATCCGCAGCTGGCCGCGGAGCTGGCCCCAGCGCTGGTCGGTGCCGAGCTTTCCCTCGCCACTGGCCTGTCCCGGCTGTGTCGGACCAGCACGTGGCTGCGGCCGACGCCGTCATGGTCCAGGGCCGGCTGCCGCGCCTGCGCCGGTTGCTCCGGGCCGGTTGGGTGGACTGGCCCAAGCTCCAGGCCTTCGTGCACCTCACCGACGGGCTCGACCTCGTGGTCGTCCATGCGGTCGAGCGCATCGTTCTCGGTGACGAGGCGTCGACGGAGGAGCTTGATGTCCTCGCCGACCCGACGCAGCCGGGCGCGGGGCTGCCACTCATCGCGCGGATGAGCGTCCAACAGCTACGGACGGCGATCGCGCGCGGCCATCGCCGCCATCGATGCCGAGGCCGCCGCCCGGAGGGCGAAAGAGGCCCGATCCGCGCGACGGGTGCGGTGTCAGGCCAACCTCGACGGGACGGCGACCCTGAACGCCGAGTTGACGGTGGAGGCCGCCGCAGCCGTCTGGAATGCCTTGACCGCAGCAGCGAAAGCGGCGCGTGCTGCCGGCGATCCGCGGTCCCTGGATCAGCTCCGGGCGGATGCCCTGGTCGCTCGGACGACGGGCACTCCGTTGCCTCCGCCCCTGCCGGGAGATTCGTGGAAGTCCCCGATCCCGACGGCGACGCCGAGCGCGGCACGCTCGGCGACATCCAGACCTCGGGCGACCCGAACGATCTCGCCCGCCACTCCGCGGTCGGTCGACCACACTCGTCGAGGCCCCGCGACCCCGCTGATGACCCCGCTGATGACCCCGCTGATGACCCCGCGACGACCCGCGGACGACGCCGCGGACGACGCCGCTGATGACCCCGCGGACGACCCCGCGGACGAGCCAATCGACGAGCCAATCGACGAGCCAATCGACGAGAACCCGGCGCCTTCCGGCGACGGGACAGAGCCCGGGGGTGAGGGTGTCCGGGTCTCCCCCGACCCCGCGGCCGACGTCGGCAGTAGCGCTACGTGCCATGCCTGCGGTCAGGAGCCGGGTGCGGCGAGGCGATCCAGAGCGGGCGCAGCGTTGACCGTCAACCTCACGCTGCCGCTGGCCACCTACCTCGGCGTCGCCGACGACCCCGGACAGCTGGACGGGTACGGACCGGTCGCCGCCGGTCTGGCGCGACAGATCGTCCGTGACGCCACGCGCAACGTGGCTGCTGGACGCGCCGAGATCACCTGGCGGTGCGTGGTCATGGACGATCGCCACGGCACCGTCCTCGGCGTCGGCGCCCCGATCCACGTCCCCAGGCATGATCCGCCGCCGCGGCTCGCGGACCTCGTCCGAACCGCCGAACCCACCTGCTGCTTCCCGGGCTGCCGTGTCCGTGCCCGCGACTGCGACCTGGATCACCGGATCCCGTACGACTCCGAGGATCCCGAGCGCGGCCCGACGTGCTCCTGCAATCTCCAGCCTCTTTGCCGGAGGCACCACGGCTCAAGACCGCCGGACTGATCGGCATTCGTGTGGTCACGGAGGGCGAGGAGCCGGGGATCGTGCCGGGCACGCTCGAGTTCACGACGAGCACGGGCCTGCGTTACCGGCGCAGTCCGAGCCGGCTCGTGCCCCGCGCCGCAGACCTCGACGATCCGTTGATCGCCACGGCAGTGACGCACGCCTCGCTGCGGTCCGCCCAGCGCGCGGCCGACGAGGCTCGCATGGAGGCCGCTTTCGTTCGCCGGCTGAGGGCCGACCCGAGCAAGAACGCCGACGAGAGCCGCCACGAGAACGACCAGTACGACGGCAACGACAGGACCTGGCGTCGCAGTCTTGGCGAGTACACCCGTCGGCGCCTGTGCGAGTCCGCCGACCGAGCTGCCCGAGCAGCGAGTCTGCTGGAGGAGTGCCCCTTCTAGCTCTCCACCGTGGCGGCGTGCCGGTCCACGAACGCGAGCAGGAGGCGCCACGCCTCGTCGCAGGCGTCCGCGTACTCGGCGAAACTCCGGTCGAAGAACGAGTGCGGTGCGCCCTCGAAGACGTGCGTCGTGACCTCGGCTCCGGCGGCACGGAGCCGGTCGGCGGCGGCGAGCACATCCTCCACCGCGATCGCCTTGTCAGCGCCGGCGATCAGCATCAGGACCGGTGCCGGCCGGCCACCGCCGGCCACCGCCTCCTCGACGAGGCTCGGCCGGCCGTAGAAGCCGATGGAACCCGCGACGCCGAGGCCCGCTGCCGCGAGCCGCCATGAATGACCACCCCCGAAGCAGAAGCCGAGAGTGAAGACGGGCAGGTCACCGTTCGGCGAGAGATGGTCCACCGCCGCCCGTGCGTCGTCCGACACCTGCTGCGGCGTCACCTGCGGAACGTGGGCCTTGTAGTCGAAGTCGTCGTTCCGGGGCTCGTCGGGCGCCGTCCGGCCGAAGTAGTCGATCGCCACGGTGTGCAGGCCGGCCTCGGCGAGCCGCTCGGCGAGCGCCCGGTAGTACGGGTGCAGTCCGCGGACGTCGGGCAGAACCACGACCCGAGCCCGCGGGGACCCGTCCGGCACCGCCTCGTACGCCGCCACCGTCGTCCCGTCGGCGGAGGTCAGCCGGAGATCACTCGCCGCCTGCACCTGACGAGGTTGGGGCAGGGCGTCCGCCGGCGGTGCGGGCGGCCGGGAATCGGTGTCATGGCACATGGGGCCCACCTTGACACCGACCGGCGCGCGCCGCCCGACGGAGGGCGGGCGCCCGGGATCGGCGCCGCAGGTCAGCGCTGGGGAAGCGCCGCCAGTGCAAGTCCGACGGCGGCGAGATCCTCGACGGCGGCGACGACGGGGTCCGGCAGACCGGTCGCCTTGACCGCCGCCTTCCTCGCCGTATAGCCACCCCAGGAGCCGGCGAACGCCCCGGCAGCACCGGCCACCGCGGGCGGGATCAGCCGGGCGCCGCGGACGCCGGTCGCCGACGCGAAGGCCGTGCCGGCCAGCGCGCCGCTCGCGATCCGGCCGATCAACGGCCCACGGTCGACCCGGCTCGGCGTCATGGGCAGCTTGTCCGCGATGATCTCGCCGGCGGCAGCGAGATACGACGCCCGCCGGCCGGCGCCGGAGCCGAGCAGGGTGAGGGGACCGCTCCCGGGTTCGAAGCCTCGCGCCGCGAGCACGGCGTTGGGCAGTTGGCTCCGCAGACCCGCGACGACTCCGAGTAGCCCGGCGGTGAGGAGAAGAGGACGCGTCACGAAGCGATCCTGCCGCAGCCGGAGGAGACCGGCTTCGCGAGATCGCCTCAGTCGAGCAGGTGGCGACGTCGTCGATCGAGATAGCGACGGACGGCGTCGTCGTCGGTGAGGGCCGACGCGCGCTCGTACGCCCCGACCGCCTCCCCGCGCCGACCGGCCGCGTCCAGGAGATGGGCCCGGGTGGCCCAGTAGGGCTGGAACCGCTCCGCGCGGCCCGTCGCGGCGATGGCATCGAGGGCGACGAGCCCGGCGTCCGCGCCCTCGAGGCGGCCCGTGACGCTCGCGAGCGCCACGTCGGCGCCGAGCGACGGCGCGACGGCGAGCAGGGCCCGGTAGAGCGTGCGCAGCGCGGTCCAGTCCGTGACCCCGGTCCTGGCACGTGCGCAGTGCACCGCCTGGATCGCGGCCTCGAGCTGGAATCGCCCGGGCCGGCCCCCGCCGGCCCGGCGCAGGTAAGCCTCGCCCTCGACGATGAGCCCGGCGTCCCAGCTCCCGGCGTCCTGCTCGTCCAGCGGCACGTACTCCCCCGACCCGCCGGGTGCCCGGGACATCGAGAGCGTGATGAGCGCGGCCAGCGCCCACGCCTCGGCGTCGTCCTCCAGCAGGGCGGCCAGGGTCACGGCGAGGTACTGCGCCTCGCCCACCAGCCCCGGCCGTTCCAGCGCGTAGCACCCGTAGATCGCCTCGAGCACCGGGGGCAGCCGCTCCGGCAACGCCGACCGCGCCGGCACGACGAAGGGGATCCGGGCGTCCCGGATCCGCCGCTTCGCACGCACGAGCCGTTGGGCCATGGTCGCGGGCGGCACGGCGAAGGCGGTCGCGATCCGGGCGGCGTCCATCCCGAGGACGGTCTGGAGCATGAGCGGCGTGCGCGCCGCCGGATCGATCGCCGGGTGCGCGCACACGAAAAGCAGGCCGAGGCGCCGGTCGGGGACGGCGTCCGGGTCGATCCCGTCGAACCCTCCGAGAGCGTCGGGCTCGTCCATGCGGGGCACGGCCTCCTCCGACAGGGCGTCGAGCGGAACGGTGCGACGGTGGCCGGCGGACTTCCACACGTCGCGCTGGCGGTTGCGGGCCACGGTGAGGAGCCAGCCGTCGGGGTTACGGGGGACGCCGGTGCTCGGCCACGTGACCAGCGCCTGCTCGAACGCCGCCGACAGGGCGTCCTCGGCGAGCGCGAGGTCGCCGGTGGACGCCGCCAGCAGCGCGACGAGCCGCCCGTACGAGGTACGAGCGGCTCGTTCCGCGGCATCGGCCGCCGGGCCCCGTGCAGAACCGGCCGCCGAACTGCTCACGCGTTCGGCCGCCACGCGCCATCCGCGTAGTACAGCGCTCCGGGCCGCACCTCGACCGTTCCCCAGGCGACCGACGGGGCCTTGCCGGCCCACTCCAGCGCGGCGTCGAGGTCCGGGACGTCGATCACGAAGGTGCCTCCGAGTTGCTCCTTGGTGTCGGCGAACGGGCCGTCCTGGATCCGCAGACCGCCGTCGGCCGACCGCACCGTCGTCGTGCTCACGGACGGCTGGAGCACCTCGGCGGAGAGCAGGACGCCGGCGGCGTCGAGGGCCGCCGCGTAGCTGACGAAGGCCCGCTGGCCCTCGGCCATCGCCTCGCCGCCGAGGTCCTCCGCGCTCATCTCGGGGTAGTGCAGGAGGAGGGTGTACCGCATGTCCGTCGTCCCTTCTGGGATGCGGGGCCCGATCGGGCCCCTCGTACCCCCATGACGAGCGAGACGCGGCCCGATCGACACCCCGGAGCGACGGATCAGGTGTCGATGCGCTCGCGGTCGAGCCTGGCGGCCCCGTCGACGATGAAGTCCTTGCGCGGGGCCACGTCGTTGCCCATCAGCAGGTCGAACACCTGCTCCGCGGCGACCGCGTCGGCCATCCGCACGCGGCGCAGGGTCCGGTGCCGCGGGTCCATCGTCGTCTCCGCCAGCTGGTCGGCGTCCATCTCGCCGAGGCCCTTGTACCGCTGCGGCGGCGACTTGTACGTGCGCCCGCGCTTCTCCAGCTGGGCGAGTAGGCGGTGCAGCTCGGCGTCGCTGTAGGTGTAGACGAACTCGTTCTTCTTCGACCCGGGGTTGACGACCTCGACCCGGTGCAGGGGCGGGACGGCGGCGAACACCCGGCCGGCCTCGACGAGCGGACGCATGTACCGGAAGAACAGCGTGAGCAGCAGCGTGCGGATGTGGGCGCCGTCGACGTCGGCGTCCGACATGATGATGACCTTGCCGTAGCGGGCCGTGTCGAGGTCGAACGTCCGGCCCGAGCCCGCGCCGATCACCTGGATGATCGAGGCGCACTCGGTGTTCTTGAGCATGTCCGAGATGGACGCCTTCTGGACGTTGAGGATCTTGCCGCGGATGGGCAGCAGGGCCTGGAACTCGGAGTTGCGGGCCAGCTTGGCCGTGCCGAGCGCCGAGTCCCCCTCGACGATGAACAGCTCGGTGTGGTCGACGTCCTCGCTGCGGCAGTCGGCCAGCTTGGCCGGCAACGAACTGGTCTCGAGCGCGTTCTTGCGGCGCTGCGTCTCCTTGTGCTGGCGCGCGGCGACGCGGGTCCGCATCGCCCCGACGACCTTGTCCAGGACCAGGCCGGCCTGGTCCTTGATCTTGCCGCGCGGGGTCGTCAGCAGCGCGGTCAGCTCGGTGTCGACGACCCGGGCGACGATGCCGCGGACGGCGGAGGTCCCGAGCACCTCCTTGGTCTGACCCTCGAACTGCGGCTCGGCGAGACGGACCGTGACGACGGCGGTGAGGCCCTCGAGCACGTCGTCCTTCTCGACCCGGGCGTCCTTGTCGCTCGCCTTGAGCTTGCGGGCGGCCGCGACCTGCTGCCGGAGCGCCTTGAGCATGCCCTGCTCGAAGCCGGCGAGGTGGGTGCCCCCCTTCGGCGTCGCGATGATGTTGACGAAGCTGCGGACCTCGGTGTCGTAGCCGGTGCCCCAGCGCAGGGCCACGTCGACGAAGGCCTCGCGCTGGACCTCCTGAGGCGACATGTGGCCGCGGTCGTCCAGCACGGGCACGGTCTCGGTGAACCGGCCGGTGCCCTGCAGCCGCCAGATGTCGGTGACGGCCGGGTCGGTGGCGAGGAACTCGGCGAACTCGCCGATGCCGCCCTCGTGGAGGAAGACCTCCTCGTGCGGCCCCGACTCCCCCGGCGTCCCGGCGAGCCCACGCTCGTCCCGGAGGCCGATGCGCAGCCCCGGCACCAGGTAGCTGGTCTGGCGGGCGCGCGTGACGAGCTCGTCGTAGGAGAAGTCGGCGTCCGCCAGGAAGATCTGCCGGTCCGCCCAGTAACGGACCCGGGTGCCGGTGACGCCCTTGCGCACCTTGCCCACGACCCGGAGCTCGGACCGGTCCACGAACGGCGCGAACGCGGCCTGCGGACCGTCGCCGGCACCGCCGAAGACGCCCGGCTCGCCCCGGCGGAAGCTCATCGCGTAGGTCCTGCCGTCCCGGTCGACCTCGACGTCGAGCCGGGACGACAGCGCGTTGACGACGCTGGCGCCCACGCCGTGCAGGCCGCCGGACGCCGAGTAGGACCCGCCGCCGAACTTGCCCCCGGCGTGCAGCTTGGTGAAGACGACCTCGACGCCGGAGAGCCCGGTCTTCGGCTCGGCGTCGACGGGGATGCCCCGGCCGTCGTCGCGGACCTCCACCGACCCGTCGGCGCGCAGGATCACCTCGATGCCGTGGCAGAACCCCGCGAGCGCCTCGTCGACCGAGTTGTCGATGATCTCCCAGAGGCAGTGCATGAGGCCGCGCGCGTCGGTCGACCCGATGTACATGCCGGGGCGCTTGCGGACCGCCTCCAGGCCCTCCAGGACCGAGAGGTGCCGGGCCGTGTAGTCCGAGGCGCCGCGCTGGCGCGCTGCTCGATCCTGCGCGGGATGGGCGGGCTGGACGGCCACGGCGGCGGTGCTCCTCCCTCCACCCCGGCCGGGTGGCGGCTCGTACGTCTGATCGAAGATACCCCGGCGGGCGGTGCCGGCGCGGGGCGGACACGCAGGGGAACGTACCCGGACGGATGCATCCGCCCGGGGGACGCTACGCGGAGAGCGAACTGCGCGGGGAGGCCGGGCCGGGAACTGCCGGGGCTGGTTCACTGTTGGCACGAGTGCGCCCGTCGACAAGGTCGGTGGACGCACCAGCACGAGGCGACATGAAGACCGGAGGAGGTCGGCCCGTGAACGTGACCGCAACTGCACCGCTGACCGCGGCAGACCGCTGCGACCGGTGCGGCGCTCGCGCCTACATCCGGGTGGTCCTGCCCGGTGGGGGCGAACTTCTCTTCTGCGCCCACCACGGCCGCGCGCACGAGACCGCGCTGCGCGCCGCGGACGCGGACATCCAGGACGAGAGCGAGGCCCTGGTGGACAGCCCCGGCCAGCGCCCCGCAGGACGAGCACTGACCTGAGGTGACCTGAGCCGGAGCTCACGGTGGACGTCGGCGCCACCAGCGGCGCCACCACGACGACGCTCACCGGGTTGATCATGCTGATCGGCCTGGTGGGCGTCGTCGTTCCGTTCCTGCCCGGTCTCGTGCTGGTCTGGGGCGGCGTGCTCCTGTGGGCGGTGCTCCGCCACGACGGCCTCGGCTGGGCGACGCTTGCGGTCGCCACCGCGCTGCTCGCCGCCGGCACGATCGCCAAGTACCTGCTGCCCGGGCCGCAAGCTGCGCGACGCCGGCGTCCCGTGGTCCACGCTCCTGCTCGGCGGCGCGCTCGGGGTGGTCGGATTCTTCGTGATCCCGGTCGTCGGCGTCGTGCTCGGCTTCGTCCTCGGCGTGTACCTCGCGGAGCGGCTCCGGGTGGGAGGCGCCGCGGCCTGGCCGGCGACGCGCGGCGCGCTCGCGGCCGTCGGCTGGAGCATCGCCATCGAGTTGACCGCCGCCCTGCTCATCGTGGCGACCTGGGTCGGTGCGCTGGCGCTGGCCTGAACGCGCGAAGGGCGCCCTCCCGGCCGGGAGGGCGCCCTTCGCGCGTTCTGGTGCGTCAGTCGAGGTAGTCGCGCAGCACCTGCGAACGGCTCGGGTGGCGCAGCTTCGACATCGTCTTCGACTCGATCTGGCGGATCCGCTCACGGGTCACGCCGTAGACCTTGCCGATCTCGTCGAGCGTCTTGGGCTGGCCGTCGGTGAGGCCGAACCGCATGGAGACGACGCCCGCCTCGCGCTCCGAGAGCGTGTCGAGCACCGAGTGCAGCTGCTCCTGGAGGAGCGTGAAGCTCACGGCGTCCGCCGGGACGACGGCCTCGGAGTCCTCGATCAGGTCGCCGAACTCGCTGTCGCCGTCCTCGCCGAGCGGGGTGTGCAGCGAGATCGGCTCGCGGCCGTACTTCTGGACCTCGATGACCTTCTCGGGGGTCATGTCGAGCTCCTTGGCCAGCTCCTCCGGGGTGGGCTCGCGGCCCAGGTCCTGGAGCATCTGCCGCTGGACGCGGGCGAGCTTGTTGATGACCTCGACCATGTGCACCGGGATGCGGATGGTGCGGGCCTGGTCGGCCATCGCCCGGGTGATCGCCTGGCGGATCCACCACGTGGCGTACGTGGAGAACTTGTAGCCCTTGGTGTAGTCGAACTTCTCGACGGCGCGGATCAGGCCGAGGTTGCCCTCCTGGATGAGGTCCAGGAAGAGCATGCCGCGGCCGGTGTAGCGCTTGGCCAGCGAGACGACCAGACGCAGGTTGGCCTCGAGCAGGTGGTTCTTCGCGCGGCGGCCGTCCTCGGCGATCCAGTGCAGCTCGCGGCGCAGCTTGGGGTCGAGCTCCTCGCCGGAGTTGAGCGTCTCCTCGGCGAAGAGGCCGGCCTCGATCCGCTTGGCGAGCTCGACCTCCTGCTCGGCGTTGAGGAGCGCGACCTTGCCGATCTGCTTGAGGTAGTCCTTGACCGGGTCGGCGGTCGCACCCGCGGTCGCGACCTGCTGGGCGGGGGCGTCGTCGTCGTCGTCCGTGAGGACGAACGCGTCCTCCTCCTCGGTGACCGTCTCGGGGGCGGCGGCCTCGGGCCCCTCGACGACCTCGGCGACCTCGGCCTCGGGAGCGACCTCCGCCTCGACCTCGACCTCGGCTTCGACCTCGATCTCGAGCTCGGCCTCGTCGACGATCTCCTCGACGTCGGCGGGGATGTCCTCGACGTCCTCGGGGAGGTCCGCGATGTCCTCGCCGTCGGCGTCCTCGGCCTCGCGTCCGCGGGGGCCGCGCTGCCGTTCGCCGCTGCGGGCGCGGCCTTGCCGGCGGCCGCCTTCGCCGGTGCCTTGCCGGCCTTGGCCGCCGGCTTCGCGGCCGGCGCCGCGGACTTGGCGGACTTCGCGGCGGGCTTCGCGGGCGCAGGCGTTCCGTCGGCGACCTCGTCGTCCACGGCGGTCGCCGTGGTCGTGGGCGCGGCGGACGTCTTCACGGCGGCGGGCACCGCCTTGGAGCGCTTGGCCTCGGTGGACGCCGAGGCCGACGAGCGGGAGCTGTCGGCGGCCACGGCGCGCCGGGCGGCGGGGCCGGCCGGCACGTCGATGGTGATGCCGGCGTCGTCGAGTGCCCGGAGCACGGTCTTCATCCGGGGCATCGGCACCTCGGCCTGCTCGCAGGCCTCGCGCACGGCGGCAGCCTCCACGCTGCCGCGGGTGGCGCCCAGGCGCAGGAGCTCCTGCAGGGCGGGATGAGCGAACTCGGAGGGCAAGGGCCGGGAGGTCGGGACCGACGACACGGACAACCTTTCGTCGTGTGCGTTCTGGGGCGATGCTCGCGAGGAGCGGTGGTTCGGCGGCCGGCTTCTGCTCGGCCACGTCTCCTCAACGGTCTCGGGGCCGAGATTCTGCCCGGTCGTCCGGGTCAATCGTCGATTGTTGCACGCGCGAGCGCTCCCGGAAGTTCCTCCGGGAGAACGGCGTGCGACGAGCGGCCGTGCTCAGGCCTGTGCTCGCGCCTGGGCCTTCATCGCCTTCTTGTGATCACGGACCTCCTGCAGCGTCGTCGCGTCGACGACATCGGCGACGGAACGGCGACCGGGTTCAGCGTAGTCGCCGGCCGCGGCCTCCCACCCCGGGGGGCGGACGCCGAACTGCTTCGCGAGCAGCGCGACGAAGATCTTCGCCTTCTGGTCGCCGAACCCGGGCAGGCCGCGGACGCGACGGAACAGCTCGCGGCCGTCGGCCACGTCCCGCCAGATCGCCGCGGCGTCGCCGCCGTACGCGTCGACCACCTGGGCCGCGAGCGCCTGCACCCGGGCACCCATGCTGGCGGGGTAGCGGTGGACGGCGGGCGGTCCCGTCATGATCGCTACGAAGGCCTCGGGGTCGAAGGACGCGACGGTCGCCGGGTCGAGCCGGTCCGTGCCCATCCGCTGCGTGATGAGGTACGGCCCCCCGAACGCGCGCTCCATCGGGAACTGCTGGTCCAGGAGCATCCCGGTCAGGAGGGCGAACGGATCGCTCGCCAGCAGCCGGTCGGCGGCGTCGTCCTGGGCGAGGTGGAGGCGGGTCGGCGCGCTCACGACTCGTCCTGCGCCTTCACGGCGAGCACCGGGCAGGGCGCGTCGAGGAGCACCCGCTGCGCGTTGGACCCGAGGATGAGCTTGCCGACCGGGCTGCGGCGGCGCAGCCCGATGACGATCATGTCGGCCGACACCTCCTCGGCGACGGCGATGAGGTCCTCGGCGGGCTCGAGGCCGAGGACCAGCTGCCGCACCTCGTGCTCGAGGCCCTCCTCGTCGAGCCGGGCGCGGACCTCGGCGAGCTCCTTCTCCCATCGGGCCGCGTCCTGGGCGTCCAGCGAGCGACCGCCGCGGGAGGAGTTGATGACCACGAGCCGGGTGTTGCGCAACCGGCACTCCTGGGCCGCCTGACGCAGCGCGGCGCGCCCCTCCGCCGTCGGCACGTACCCCACGACGACTGCCATCGCGATCCTCCTCATCGATGCCCGCGCGCCGACGGTACCCGACGCCGAGCTCAGGGGCGTCGTGGGTGATCCACCCCGACCTGCCGCTCGGAGGCGGCCTAGCCTGTCAGGCGTGGCGCGGTCGGACGGCAACGGGTGGGTGCGCTGCCGGTGCGGGCAGCGGCACTGGGGGCTGCACGGCGCGGCGGGCCTGGTCCTCCTGCGCCGGGACGCCGGCACCGCCGAGCTCCTGCTGCAGCTGCGCTCCGCCTGGACCCACCAGGGCGGCAGCTGGGGGGTGCCGGGCGGCGCCCGGGACAGCCACGAGGACGTCGCGACGGCCGCCCTGCGCGAGGCGTGCGAGGAGGTCGGCGTCGACCCGCACCAGGTGGACGTCGTGGCCGCGACGATCGGCACGGACCACGTCGACTGGCGGTACACCTACGTCATCGGCTGGGCGGACGACGCGGTCGCGGCGCACGTGCGCAACGACGAGAGCGACGAGGTGCGCTGGGTGGCGCTGGACGACGTGGGCCGGCTGCCCCTGCACCCGGCGCTCGCGACCGCGTGGCCGGCGCTGCGAGCCCGGCTGGCGACGGTCGAGGCGGCCTGAGCGCCGGTTACCAGGTCAGCAGCTCGGCCAGCACCTCGGCGACCGCTTCGGTCTCGATGAGGAAGCCGTCATGGCCGTACGGGGAATTGATCACGCGGAGCGGCAGCACGGTGGGGACGCCCTCGGCGATCTCCCGGTTGAGCGGCACCGGGTAGAGCCGGTCGGAGTCGATGGCGGCGACGGCCGTGTGGGCGGTGACCCGGCGCAGCGCGGCGGCGGTACCGCCCCGCCCCCGGCCGACGTCGTGCGAGTTCATCGCCTCCGTGAGCACCAGGTAGCTGTTGGCGTCGAAGCGGCGCACGAGCTTGTCGGCCTGGTGGTCGAGGTAGGACTCCACGGCGTACCGGCCGCGGCCGGCCAACGGCTGCTCGCCCGGCTGGGCCTTGCGGCCGAAGCGCAGGTTGATCTCCGGCTCCGAACGGTACGTGGCGTGGGCGATGCGCCGGGCGACGCCCAGACCGGCGTGCGGCCCTCCGCCCGGCGGGGCGTCGTAGTAGTCGCCGCCGCGGTACTGGTGGTCGCCCCGGATGGCGGCGAGCTGGGACGCGCACCAGGCGATCTGGTCACCGGTGGCGTACGGCGTGGACGCGAGGACGAGCAGGCGGTCGACCTGCTCGGGACGCCCGACCGCCCACTCCAGCGCCCGCATCCCGCCCATCGAGCCGCCGACCACCAGCGCCCACCGGTCGATGCCGAGCCGGTCCGCGAGCAGTGCCTCGACGGCGACCTGGTCGCGCACGGTGACGTAGGGGAAGCGGCTCCCCCACGGCCGGCCGTCGGGCGCCGCCGACGCCGGACCGGTGGTCCCCTGGCAGCCGCCGAGCACGTTCGACGCCACGACGAACCACCGGTCGGTGTCGAGCGCCAGGCCCGGGCCGATGAGGCCGTTCCACCAGCCGGCCGTCGGGTGGCCCGGCCCGGCGTCGCCGACCACGTGGCTGTCGCCGGTGAGTGCGTGCTCGACGAGCACCGCGTTGTCTCGCGCGGGGGACAGCCGCCCCCACGTCTCGTACGCCACTCGCACCGCCGGCAGCGCGCCGCCGGCCTCGAGCCGCACCGGGCCGACGTCGGCGAACCGCCGTCGTCCGGGGTCGTCCCCCTCCCGCCACGCCCCCGAGGCCGGGGGCGTGGCGGGAACGGGTTCGGCGCGGCTGTGCCGTCATCGAGCCCCTCGCAGGCCCCGACTCCACGACAGGCGCACTCAGTCGACCTTCGCGGCGGCGAACCCGGCCTCGAGGTCGGCGAGGATGTCGTCGATGTGCTCGATGCCGACCGAGAGGCGGACGAGGCCCGGCGTCACGCCGGCCGCGGCCTGCTCCTCGGGCGCGAGCTGGCTGTGGGTCGTCGACGCCGGGTGGATGACGAGGCTCCGCACGTCGCCGATGTTCGCGACGTGGCTGTGCAGCTGGAGCGCGTCGACGAAGCGGCGACCGGCGTCCAGCCCGCCCTTGATCTCGAAGGCGAGCACGGCGCCGGGACCGCGCGGCGCGTACTTCTGCGCCAGGCCGTACCACGGGCTGGTCTCCAGACCTGCGTACACGACGCTCTCGACCTCGTCGCGGCCCTGCAGCCAGCGCGCGACCTCCTGGGCGTTCTGCACGTGGCGCTCGACCCGCAGGCTCAGCGTCTCCAGGCCCTGCGCCAGGAGGAACGCGTTGAACGGGCGACACGGCGGGACCGAGGTCGCGCAGCAACTGCACGCGGGCCTTGAGGATGAACGACAGGTTCGCGCCGAACGCGCTGCCCACGCCGAGGTCGCGCGCGTACACCAGGCCGTGGTAGCTCGGGTCGGGCTGGTTGTAGTTCGGGTACCGCTCGGGGTACTGGGCGTAGTCGAAGGTGCCGGCGTCCACGATCACGCCGCCGATCGAGGTGCCGTGGCCGCCGAGGTACTTCGTCGTGGAGTGGACGACGACGTCCGCGCCCCACTGGAACGGCTGGATCAGGTAGGGCGTAGCGACGGTGTTGTCGACGATCAGCGGGACGCCGACCTCGTGCGCCAGGGCTGCGACGTTCTCGATGTCCAGCAGGTCCTGCTTCGGGTTGGAGATCGACTCCCCGAAGAAGCGCCTTCGTGTTCGGGCGGACGGCGGCACGCCAGGACGCGATGTCGTCCGGGTCCTCGACGAACGACACCTCGATGCCGAGCTTCGGCAGCGTGTAGTGGAAGAGGTTGTAGGTGCCGCCGTAGAGGCTGGGGCTGGAGACGATGTGGTCACCGGCCTCGGCGACGTTGAGGATCGACAGCACCTCGGCGGCCTGGCCGCTGGCGACGAGCAGCGCACCGACGCCGCCCTCCAGGCTGGCGATGCGCTGCTCCACGGCGTCCTGCGTCGGATTCATGATGCGGGTGTAGATGTTGCCGAGTTCCTTGAGCGCGAACAGGTTCGCCGCGTGGTCCGAGTCGCGGAACACGTAGGAGGTCGTCTGGTAGATCGGCAGGGCGCGGGCGCCGGTCGTCGGGTCGGGGGCCTGGCCGGCATGGATCTGTCGGGTCTCGAAGGACCAGCCGTCGGTCACGGGAATCTCCTCGCAAGATGGTGGAACGGTCGGCGTACGGGGACGTGGCGCGCGGGCACGACCTGCCCGGGCGCAGGCGCGTCGGCCGACGACGACGCTGGCGCCGGCGCACGGACGCGCTGCAGGGCGCGGACGCCGACGGCACGCAGCCGGCGTCCGGGCGGTTCAGCGGGTGCGGCGACAGCTCATCGGTGTGCTCCTCCTACCGGGGGCCCACCAGGGCCCGCGCTTGCCTCCGCCACCTCGGCGGTCAGCCGTGTCATCACCCGGGGCACCCCACCGCGGTTGGAGGGTTGCCGGCCAGCGAGCCGGGGCTTGGCGCTGGCGCTCATGACCTGGCGAGATAGTACGTCACCCGTTCCGCCGGGGGAACCGCTGTCCGAAGGGCGGTCACCCGGCGCCGGTCAGGCCGGCCGCGGAGCCGGCGCGGTCCCGGCCGCGACGAGCCAGCTCGGCGGCACCCCGTGCAGGAGCAGCGTGTCGACGAGCCCGGCCAGCCGGTGGCCGGGCCGGTCCCGCAGCGCCATCGTCGCGAGCAACCGGGCGCGCACGGCGTCGTTCTGCCACCACGCCATCCACGCGAGCAGGGCGAGAGCCTCGGCGCGCTGCCCGACCGGGGCGCCGCGGGCGACGGCGGCGAGCAGCGCGCGGCCGGCCGCGAGGAGCTCCGGATCCGGCCGGCGGGCCTCGGCGGCACCCAGGTCGGGGACCGAGGACGCCGCCGCGGGCGAACCGCCGGGCGATCCGGACGCCGCCCGGCAGCAGGCTCACCAGCAGGGCGTCCCGCAGGTTCCGGTCCTCCATCGCGGGCACGAGCCACGCGACCTGATCCGGGGAGGGATCGCGCGGGCCGGGGGTCGGCGAGGCGCTCGGCCACGAGCTCCTGCCAGCGGGTCAGGAGCTCGTCGACGTCTGCGTCGCCTTGCTCGGGGGACTCCGGCGAGTCCGGGGAGCCCGGCGACAGGACGTCGGGCGCCCACGGGTCGGGGGTGACGTCCGCGACGAGCTGCGGCCTCGTCGTCGAGGACCCTCCGGCCGAGCAGCACCATCTCGGCGGCGGTCCGGGTGGCCATCACGTCGCCGAGCTCCGTGCCCTCCGGCGGGCAGCAGGACGGCTCCGAGCACAGCAGCGACCGGAACCTGCCGCCGTCGACGAGGACGACGTCGAGCACGTCGATCGCGGCGCGGCGCAGCCCGGCGCGCAGGTCCCGGACCAGCTGCGACATGCGGCCCGGCCCCAACGGGCGATCGGCCGGCACCGGGTCGAGGACGACGAGGACGATCGCGGTGCGCGACGCCGTTGCGCGTCGCCGCTCCGGCCAGGACGTCGGCGGCCTGGCGCCGGTAGCGCGGTGGCGGCAGGTCGATGCGGGCGACGAACCCGGGGCGCTGCCCGCCGTCCAGCGCCGCCAGCTCGACGAGCACGAGGCTGCGGACCGGCGGGTAGCCCATCGTGAACCAGGCGTGCGCGACGATCTCGCGCAACGGCGGGACGGGTGTGGTGCTCTCCATGCCGCCGACTCTCCCGGCGGCGTTCCTCCGAGGGCAGTCGGCGGCAGCACCAGCTGTGGACGGTGGGATCCAGGCGGGGCCGACTGTGGACGACGGCCCGGCGACGGGCTAGCGCTGGGTCAGCGCACGACCTCGCCGACGACGACGCGGCTCGACCCCTGGGACTCCCAGCGCAGGAACGCGTCGGTCTCGCTCAGCAGCGCTCCCGCGACCCAGGCCGCGACGAACGCGTCGTCGCCGACCCCGAAGATGCCGAGCAGCAGCTCCGGCATGAGGTCGACCGGCGAGAGGATGTAGAGCACACCGAGCACGGCGAGCACGATGCGGGACCGGCCCAGGCCGGGGTAACGACCCGTGAACCCGAGCAGCAGCATGCGGGGGACGGCGCGGAGATGAGCGACGATGCCCGCGTTCCCCGGTCGTCCGCTCGTCCGCAGTGCCCGCGCGAGCATGACGAACGCGGCGACCCGGCCCCCTTTGCGCGCGGCCATCGCTGTCTCCCTCCGTCACGACGTCTCTGCGTTCGGCAACGACACGGACGTTCCGGACGTTCCCGGCGGCGTCCCGGACTGCGTCTCAGGCCCCACCGTGCCCGGCCGCGCCGTTGCCATGCCGTCCCTACCCTGACATGCGTGCCGGATCGCCGTCCCCCTCCGCGTCGCCGCAGCGGCCCAGAGCCGATGCCGGGGTCGTGGCCGGTGGACACCGGACGCGTGGACCTCCTGCCGGACGACGACGGCCGGCGCGGGTGGACCGTCGTCGTCAACGGCGTCCCCTCGAGCCACGTCGACCTCGACGACCCGACCCGGCTCGACTTCGAGTACGTCCGCTGGTTCGCCGACGTCGTGGACGCCGTGGCCCCGGCGGGCGACCCGCTGCGGGTCGTGCACCTGGGCGGCGCCGGCTGCACCGTGGCGCGGTACGTCGCCGCCACCCGGCCGGGGTCGCGCCAGGTCGTGCTGGAGATCGACCCCGGGGTGCTCGACGTCGTCCGGCGTGCCTTCGGGCTCCGCTCGTCGCCCGCGCTGCGGCTCGTCGTCGCGGACGGCCGCGCCGGCCTCGCCGACCTGCGCGAGGCGGGCTACGACGTCGTCGTCCGCGACGCGTTCGCCGGGGCCACCGTCCCGGGCCACCTCACCACGACCGAGTTCCTCGCCGAGGTCCGCCGGGTGCTGGTACCCGGCGGCGTCTACCTGGCGAACCTCGCGGACAACCCGCACCTGAGCGCGGCACGGCACGAGGCGGCGACCGCGCTCGCGTCGTTCGCGCACGTCGCGATGATCGCCGAACCCGGGCAGCTGCACGGCCGCCGGTACGGCAACGTCGTGCTCGCCGGCAGCGACGAACCCTTGCCCTGGTCCGCGATCGAGCGGCGGCTGGCGGCGGACGCCGTCCCCGCCCGGATGCTCGCCACCGACGAGCTCCGGGCGTTCGCGTCCGGCTACCGCCCGCTGCGCGATCCGCCGGTCACACCTGCAGGGTGACGATCGGCGTCGTCGTCGGCTGGGCCGACCCGCCGGACGGCTCGACGCTCACGGCCACCACGTCGCCCGGCTGCACCCCGGGCACGAGCCGCGACCACGACGCGGAGGCGCCCGGACCCGACGGCCCCAGCCCTGCCGACGTGATCTCCTTCCCACGGATGATCCACAGCTGGTAGGTGCGATCGTCGGGCAGCGCCGGCAGCGCGGTGCCGGCCAGCACGGCCCGATCCTCGGCGACTACGAGCGTGGCGTTGGCGCCGCCCGGGAGGCGCTGCGTCACCGCGTGGGCCTGCCGGTCGGCGAGGATCTGGGTGATCGCCTGGCTGGTGCGCCGGGCGTCCTGAGCCGCCTGGTACTGGTTCCACGCGACCCCGCCGAGACCCACCGAGGCGACGGCGAGCACCGCGGCCGCGGCCAGCCAGAGCCGTGAGCGTGGCGGCACCCGTCGGCCGGCGCCGCGCACGGGCGTCCCCGGGGTGTCGCGCACCTGGGGGGTCGCCGCGATCTCCTGCATCACGCGGCCGTGCATGCGCGGCGGCGGTACCACGGCGGCTGCCTCGGCGAGCCGGACCGCGGTGCGCCGGAACCCGACGACCTCCTCCCGGCACGGTTCGCAGTCGGCGAGGTGGCGCTCGAACTCCTCGCGCTCGTCGTCCTCGAGCGCGTCCAGGGCGTAGGCACCGATGAGCGTGTGCACGTCCGCCCGCTCGACCGCGTCCATCACGCCACCCCCAGGCAGTCGCGCAGCCGGATGAGACCGTCCCGCAGCCGAGTCTTGATCGTTCCGAGCGGGACGCCGAGGAGCTGCGACACCTCCCGATGAGTGTGACCGGAGTAGAAGGCGAGCGACACGGCCTCCCGCTGGAGCTCGGTCAGCCCACCCATGCAGCGGCGGACCTGCTGCTGCTCCAGCCGGATCTCGACCGCCTCCGAGACGACGTCGACGTCCCGCTCGACCGACTGGGCACCGGCCGCGGCGTCGCGGTCCGCGGCGGCCTGCACGGAGCGGACACGGTCCACCGCGCGGCGTCGGGCCATCGTGATCAGCCAGGAACGCGCACTGCCCCGCGCGGGGTCGAACCGCGGCGAGGTCCGCCAGGCCTCGACGAGCACCTCCTGCGTGACCTCCTCCGACAGCGCGGGGTTGCGGACCACTCCCCGCACGACGCCGTGCACCATCGGTGCGACCAGGTCGTACAGCTGCTCGAACGCGGCCTCGTCCCCCCGGGCCACACGCTGCAGCAGGGCGTCCTCCGCGTCGCGGGGGCCCTCGTCGGCCTCCGGCGGGGGTCCGACGATCCGCGGCCGCCAGGGGCCTCGCAGGGGTGACACGCGCACATCGTCCTCCTCGCCGTCCGCGGTCCTCAGCCGATGTTCGGAGCCGGCCGGACGGCGGATGGGTGGGATCTCAGCGGAGCGAGCGCCGGGTGCCGGCGGCGAAGATCAGGTCGCCGCGGAACTCGACGGCGACGGGCCGGACGCCGGCCGGGAGCTCCCAGACCAGCGTCGACGTGACCGACCGGCCGGGCCGGATCAGCTGCAGCTCGAGCGCCTTGCGGCCGTAGCGCGGCGCCAGCCAGCCGTTGGATCTGTAGGTCCGCCCGTCGGAACCGAGCAGGTTCTGCGGCGGCAGCAGGTGCTGCGCGGAGCCGACGTCGCGCGCGACCACGTGCCCGGCGCAGCCCCGCCGCCCCGCCGGCTCGTCCTGGCCCGCGGCGCCGCGCCCGACCCGGCTCAGGCCGCAGCGCAGGTCGGTGAGGGTGAAGACGACGTCCCCGTCCTGCGCCGCCGCCACCCGGGCCGCGACGAGCACGCCGGGCTCGCGCGGCTGCGTCCGGGTCGGACGCGGTGTCGTCGCCCGAGCCGTCGCATGCGCCTTCGGGGAAGAGTGCGACGCACGAGGGGTGGAGTGCGCGGACGCACCGCCGGCGGCGGGGTGCTGCCGGAGCGCCCCGAGCAGGGCGAGCACGGCGACGCCGGCGCCGAGGCAGGCCAGCGGCACCCGAAGTGGCACCCGCCGCCGGCGCGGAGGCGAGGACACCCGGGTCGGCGCGGGGGCGCCCAGCCGGCGGGTGGGGTCGCTGCGGCCGGCGGCGAGGGCGGCAGCGGGGGGCCGGGCGGCGGGGTCGGGCGCCAGCGCCGCGACGACCAGGGGCGCGAGCCAGGGCGGGACGCCCGCGACGTCCGGCGGCGGCCCGGCCAGCACCCGGTGCGCCACCGCGATCTCCGGCCCCTCCCCGAAGGGACGCCGGCCGGTGGCGGCGTAGGCGACGGTCGCCCCCCAGGCGAAGACGTCGGCGGCGGCGGTTGCCGGCTGCTGGCGCAGCACCTCCGGCGCCATCCACCCGACGCTCCCGACGATCTCGCCGGTCGTCGTGTAGCGCGTGGCGGCGTCCAGGGCCCGGGCGATCCCGAAGTCGACGATCCGGGGGCCGGCCGGGGAGAGGACGACGTTCGAGGGCTTGAGGTCGCGGTGCACGACCCCGGCCGCGTGGATGCCGGCGAGCGCGCGGGCGACGCCGCGGGCGAACGCCTCCAGCTCGGCGCCGCGCAGCGGACCGGAGGCCTGCACCCGGTCGCGCAGTGACTCCCCCGGCACGTACTCGGTGACGAGGTAGGGCGAGGCGCCGCCGGTGTCGTGGTCGAGGACGCGGGCCACGCCCGGGTCGTGCACCCGCGCGGCGGCCTGCGCCTCGGCGTGGAAGCGGCGGCGGTAGACGCTGTCGTCGGCGTACTCGGGCCGGATGACCTTGACGGCGACGGGCGCGCCGTCGGGCGCCTCGCCGAGGTACACCAGCCCCATGCCCCCGGCGCCGAGCCGGCGCAGCAGCCGGTAGCGGCCGATCCACGGCGGGTCCGCGGGGGTCAGCCCGACCCCGCGGCCGAGCACCTCGCCGGAGCCGGTCGACCTGCTCACAGCCGGTGAGCGTAGCGGCCGGGAAGCGGACGTCAGGGAACGGCGACGACGATGCCCGTGGGCGGAGCGTCGCCCATCGCGGCCAGCGCGGCCCCCGCGTCGTCGAGGGCGACACGGGCCGTGACCAGGTCGCCGGGGCGCAGGCGGCCGGCGGCGACCAGCCCGAGCAGCTCGGGGTAGCGCCAGGCGGCCATCCCGTGGCTGCCCAGCAGCTCCAGCTCGCCGGCGATCACGAGGTGCAGCGGGACGGCGGGCCAGCCGAGCACGTCCGGCAGCAGCCCGACCTGCACGTGGCGACCGCGCGGCGCCAGGCACCCCAGGGACGCGGCGCAGGTCGCCGGGTTGCCGAGGGCGTCGAGCGACAACGCCACGGGTCCGTCGGCCGCGCCCCGCACCCGGGCCGCCACGGCGAGCGGCTCCTGGTCGCGGTCGACCCGGACGACGACCTCGGCGCCGGCGGCCGTCGCGAGGTCCAGCGCCCCGGCGCGGACGTCGACGGCCACGACCCGGGCACCGGCCGCCGCCGCGACCATCACCGCGGAGAGCCCGACGCCGCCGCAGCCGTGCACCGCGACCCACTCCCCCGGAGCCACCCGCCCCAGCTGCACGACCGCCCGGAACGCGGTCGCGAAGCGGCAGCCGAGCGCGGCGGCGGCGACGGCGCTGACGGCGTCCGGCAGCGCGACGAGGTTGACCTCGGCGCGTTCGACGACCACGAGCTCGGCGAACGACCCCCAGTGCGTGAAGCCCGGCTGCCGCTGGTCCTCGCAGACCTGCTGGTCACCGGCCAGGCAGGTCCGGCAGCGGCCGCAGGCGTTGACGAACGGCGTCGTCACCCGCTGGCCGGTCCGCCAGCCGCGGACCTCGGGGCCGACCTCGTGCAGGACGCCGGCGAACTCGTGGCCCGGCACGTGCGGCAGCGTGATCGTCGGATCGTGGCCGGTGAGCGCGTGCCAGTCGCTGCGGCACAGCCCGGTCGCCTCGACCCGGACGACGGCGCCGTCGGGCGGGCAGACCGGATCGGCGACCTCGCGCAGACGAGGCACCTCGCCGAACGCGTCGAGGACGACGCGCCCTCACAGCACGGACAGCTCGGCGACGAGGTCGTCCAGGCCCAGCGAGCCCTGCGAGAGCGCTGCCATGTGCCAGGCCTTGAGGTCGAACTCCTCGCCGCGGGCCTCGTGCGCGCGGCGCGCCGCGTCCCGGCCGGCCAGCCAGGCGCGCTCGCCGAGCTTGTAGCCGATGGCCTGGCCGGGCCAGCCGAGGTAGCGGACGATCTCGCTGTCGAGGAACTCCGCCGGCCGGCCGCTGTTGGCGCCGAAGAAGGCGCGGCCGAGCTCCGGCGTCCAGCGCTCGCCGGGGTGGAAGGGCTCGGGGACGCCCTGGGTCGTCGGGATCTCCAGCTCGAGGTGCATCCCGATGTCGATGATCACCCGGACGGCGCGCATCCGCTGCGCGTCGAGGTAGCCGATGCGAGCGGCCGGGTCGGTGAGGAAACCGAGCTCGTCCATGAGGCGCTCGGCGTAGAGCGCCCAGCCCTCGACGTTCGCGCTGACCGACCCGATGCCGGTCTGGTAGCGCGAGAGCTGCGGGGCGACGTACACCCACTGCGCGAGCTGCAGGTGATGCCCGGGGACGCCCTCGTGGTACCAGGTGCTCACCAGGTCCCAGAGCGGGAACCGGTCCTGCCCCATGGTCGGCAGCCAGGTGCGGCCCGGGCGGGAGAAGTCCTGCGCGGGCCGGGTGTAGTAGGGCGCGGCGGCGGCGCCGGCAGGGGCGATCATCGACTCGACCCGGCGCACCGGCTCGGCCAGGTCGAAGTGGGCGCCGTCGAGCGTCTCGATCGCCTCGTCCATGAGGTGCTGCAGGTGCTCGCGCACCGCGTCGACGCCGACGATCGCGGGGCCGTGCTCGTCGAGGTGCCGCATCGCCTCGGCGGGCGTCGCGCCGGGCAGCACCTTCTGCGCCTCGGCCCGGATGTCCGCGTCGATCCGCGCGAACTCGGCCCAGCCCCAGGCGTAGGCCTCGTCGAGGTCGAGGTCGGCGCCCGCCCAGGCGCGGGCCGAGAGCCGGTAGCGGTCGCGGCCGGCGGCGTCCGGGGCCGAGACCGCTGCGGGGGCGTACTCGTCGGCGATCCAGGTCCGCAGGTCGGCGGTCGCGGCGTCGGCGTCCGCACCGGCGAGGGTGAGGCGCTCGCGGAGCGCCTCGGGACCGGGCGCGACGAACGAGCCGAACCACCCCGACCAACCGCCGATCTGCGCGACGACCGCCTCGACCTGCCGCCGTCCCGCGACCAGCCCGCGGTCCCGCCCGGTCGCCAGGGTCGCGCGGTACTGCTGCAGCGCCTCCGGCACCCCCTCGACGCGGCTCGCGATCGCCTCCCAGTCCTCCGGCGTGCCGGTCGGCATGAGCGTGAACGCCTGCCGGATCGACTGCGGCGGGGAGGACATGGTGTCGAGCTGCCGCAACGGCTCCCCGGCGTCCGAGACCGCCAGCTGGGCCTCGAGTCGCTCGCGCAGCAGCCGGGCGCAGCGACGCTCGAGATCGTCCAGCCGGTCGCGGCCGCCGGCAGCCGCCTCCGCCTCGTCGAGCGCGCGCAGCGTGCTGCGGTGCAGGTGGGCCAGCTGGTCGATCCCGGCGGGCGAGAAGTCGGGCCAGCGGTCCTGCCCCACGGGGACGCCGAGGGCGGTGGCGACGATCGGGTCGAGCAGGACCAGGTCGTCGACGTAGCGGTCGGCGACCTGGCGGGCGGTGGTGGGGGTGGTGGTGAGCTCGGTGGGCACCGCGACATCCTGCCGCAGGACGTCGTCAGAAGCTGCTGGAGCGTTCCCAGAGGTTGATGCCCGAGTCGACGGCGTCCGCGTCGATCGCCGCGAGCTCGGCTGTCGGTGAGCGCCGGGGCGTCGAACGCGGCGACGTTGGCCTCGAGCTGCGCGACGCTGCTGGCGCCGATGAGCACCGACGTCACCCGTGGGTCGCGGAGCACCCACTGCAGGGCGAGCTGGGCGAGGCTCTGCCCGCGCTGCTGCGCGATCTCGTTCAGCCGCCGGATGTGGGCCATGGACGCGTCGCTGAGCAGCGCCGGGTCCAGCGACTTGCCCTGCGACGCGCGCGACCCCTCGGGGATGCCGTCGAGGTAGCGGTCGGTGAGCATCCCCTGGGCGAGCGGGGAGAACGCGATGCACCCCACCCCCTCGGCCCCGAGGACGTCGAGCAGGCCGCGCTCCACCCAGCGGTTGAGCATCGAGTAGCTGGGCTGGTGGATGAGCAGCGGCGTCCCCATCGACCGCAGGATCGCGGCCGCCTCCCGGGTGCGCTCCGGCGAGTAGGAGGAGATGCCGGCGTACAGGGCCCGCCCCGACCGGACCGCCGTGTCGAGCGCACCCATCGTCTCCTCGAGGGGCGTCTCGGGATCGAAGCGGTGGCTGTAGAAGATGTCGACGTAGTCGACGCCCATCCGCGCGAGGGACTGGTCGAGGCTCGCGAGCAGGTACTTGCGCGAGCCCCACTCGCCGTACGGCCCCGGCCACATGTCGTACCCGGCCTTGGTGGAGAGGACCAGCTGGTCCCGGTAGGGGCGCAGGTCCTGGGCGAAGATCTTCCCGAAGTTCAGCTCCGCGCTGCCGTAGGGCGGCCCGTAGTTGTTCGCCAGGTCGATGTGCGTGATGCCGAGGTCGAAGGCCCGGCGCAGGATCGCGCGCTGCCGGGCCAGCGGGACGTCGTCGCCGAAGTTGTGCCAGAGGCCGAGGGAGACCGCGGGCAGCTTCAGCCCGGACCGCCCGCAGCGGCGGTACTCCATCGCGTCGTAGCGCCCGGCGGCGGGCAGGTAGTGGTCGAGGTCGTTCATGACCGCATCCTGGCCCAGATCCTGGCGGGGGCGAGGCCGCGCGCTCGCCCGACTAGGGTTGGTGCCGCCCGTAGCCGAGAGCCACACGTCGGGAGTCTCGTCATGCCCGTCCGCCGCGTCGCCCTGCTCACCGCCGGGGGGCTGGCCCCCTGCCTGTCGTCCGCCGTCGGCGGGCTCATCGAGCGGTACACCGCGGTGGCCCCCGACGTCGAGATCATCGGCTACGTCGACGGCTACGCGGGCCTGCTCGGCGGGCGCCATCTCACCGTCACCGGCGACATCCGGAGCAAGGCGCACCTGCTCCACCGGTTCGGCGGCAGCCCGCTCGGCAACAGCCGGGTCAAGCTCACCAACGTCGCGGACGCCGTGAAGCGCGGGCTGGTCCAGGAGGGTCAGGACCCGCTGCAGGTCGCCGCCGAGCAGCTGACCCGGGACGGCGTCGACGTCCTGCACACCATCGGCGGCGACGACACGAACACGACGGCCGCCGACCTCGCCGCGCTACCTGCAGCAGCACGGCCACGACCTCACCGTCGTCGGCCTGCCCAAGACGATCGACAACGACGTCGTGCCGATCAAGCAGTCGCTCGGCGCCTGGACCGCCGCCGAGCAGGGCGTGGTCTTCGCCCGCAACATCGTCGCCGAGCACTCGTCGAACCCGCGGATGCTCGTCGTCCACGAGGTCATGGGCCGGGGCTGCGGCTGGCTGACGGCGGAGACGGCGCGGCGGTACCACGCGTGGGTCGGCGAGCAGCAGTACGCCGGGTTCGGCAACGACCGGCGCCGGTGGGACGTGCACGGCGTGTTCGTGCCGGAGCTCCAGTTCGACATCGACGCGGAGGCCGAGCGGCTCCGCGCGATCATGGACGAGATCGGCTGCGTCAACCTCTTCGTCTCCGAGGGCGCCGGCGTCGAGACGATCGTCGCGGAGCTGACGGCGCGCGGCGAGGAGCCGCAGCGCGACGCCTTCGGGCACGTCAAGCTCGACACGATCAACCCGGGCGCCTGGTTCGGCAAGCAGTTCGCGCAGCGGCTCGGGGCCGAGAAGACGCAGGTCGGCAAGAGCGGGTACTTCGCGCGCTCCGCGGCGGCCAACGACGAGGACCTCGCCCTCATCCGCCGCTGCACGGACCTCGCCGTCGACGTCGCGCTCGACGGCGGGAGCGGCGTCGTCGGCGAGGACGAGGAGCGCGGCGACGAACTGCGCGCGATCGAGTTCCCCCGGATCAAGGGCGGCAAGCGGTTCGACACGAGCGTGGCCTGGTTCACCGACCTGCTCGGCGACCTCGGCCAGCCGGTCGGCGAGCCGGCCCGGTCGTGACGTTCTCCATCGTCGCCCGCTCGGAGGACGGGCCGGCCTGGGGCGTGGCGGTGGCGTCGAAGTACCTGGCGGTCGGCAGCGCCGTGCCTGCCCTGGAGGCCGGTACCGGCGCGCTCGCCACGCAGTCCTTCGTCAACGTCGGCTACCGCCCGCAGGGTCTCGCGCTGCTGCGGGCCGGGCTCTCGGCGCAGCAGGTCGTCGACGCGCTGACCGCTGCCGACGACGGCCGGGCGCACCGCCAGCTCGGCGTGGTGGACGCCGAGGGCGGGTCCGCGACCTTCACCGGCGAGGAGTGCATGGACTGGGCCGGCGGCCGCGCCGGCGCCGGCTACGCGATCCAGGGCAACATCCTCATCGGCCCGGACGTCGCCGAGGCGATGGAGCGGGCCTGGCTCTCCTTCATCGATCCGGGCGGCGCGCCGACGCTGGCCCTGGCCCGCCGCCTGCTCGCCGCGCTGGCGGCGGGCGACGCGGCGGGCGGTGACCGCCGGGGCAGGCAGAGCGCCGCGCTCGCGGTGGTCGGGCTCGACGGGGCGATCGGCGAGGGCCCGGGCCGCGGGCTGGGCGCCGACATCCTCGCCGACCTGCGCGTGGACGACCACGCCGCACCGGTCGAGGAGCTGACCCGGCTCGTCGGGCTCGCCGAGCTGTACTTCGGCAAGCCCGACCCTGCGACGCTGCTGCCGCTCGCCGGGGAGCTCGCCGACGAGGTGACCCGCCGCATCGGGGCCACCGGCCACGACTCGCTGGAGAGCTGGGCCGGCACCGAGAACTACGAGGAACGGCTCGTCGAGGGCGCGATCGACCCGGTCGTGCTGGAGAAACTGCGCGAGGCGACACCGCAGGTCGCCGGCTGACCGGCGTCCGGCTCAGCGCGGCGCCTGCGGGGCGTCCGGGGCCGGCGGGCGGCAGAGCAGGCCGGCGACGACGCCGTCGAGCGTCCACGGGCCCGCGGCGTACGGCACGAGCGCGACGTCGCCCCGGCGGACGTCGAGGGAGTCGCTCGCGGCACGCACCGCGCCGGACCCGTCGAGGACCACGAACACCGCGAACCCGGCGGCCACGGTCAGCGGGTTCTCCGGCGCCGCCACCCAGTCGGCTCGGAAGTACGGCAGGGCGGCGTCCGGCAGGCCCGGGCCGACCGGGCGGGGCCACGGCGCGTGCCGGACCACGGCGTCCACGTCGGCGTCCGACCACACGGTGAGGTCGAGGGCCTCGAGCGCGAGGTCGAAGCCGAGCCCGAGGTGCCCCTCGGCGTCCCCGTCCACCGCGAAGCCCTCCCACTCGAGCAGGATCGAGAGGTCGGTCGGCTCCTGGACCTCCGTGACGAGGATGCCCTCGCCGATGAAGTGGGCGGTGCCGGCGGGCACGAGGACGCCGTCGCCGGGCCGTACCGCGCGGGTGTGCACGGCGTCGACGAGCGCCGCGCTGTCGTGCGCAGCGACCAGCCGGCCGAGCTCCTCGCGCGACAGCGGGCGGCGCAGGCCGAGGCCGACCACGGCCCCCGGGTCGGCCTCCACCACGAGCCACGCCTCGGTCTTGCCGTGCGCCAGCCCCAGGTGCTCCCGGGCGAAGGCGCGGGGAGGGTGGACGTGCACCGGCAGCCGCTGACCTGCATCGAGCAGCTTGACGAGGAGCTCCAGGCCTTCCGCGCCGTAGCGGTCGACGTGCGCCGGGCCGAGCCACGCCTGCGGATCAGCGCGGACGGCGTCCCGGAGCAGCTCGCCGCTGGGCAGCTCCGACAACCCCTGCAGCGCCTGACCGGCGCGCGTGGTCGCGGAGGCGATCCAGTCCTCCGGTCGCTGCGGGCCGCCGGGGCCGCCGCGCAGCCCCTTGATCCGGTCGCCGCCCCGGTAGAAGTGGTCGAACTGGTTGCTGGGCAGGAGCATCGGCACCGGCGTCGTCGTCACGCCCCGATCATGCCGCTCCTTCCGGGCCGCCGCCGCTCCTCAGGGGCCGCCCGGCACCCACTCGGTCATGGCGTTGTCGACGGCCTGTCGGGCGGCCCGGGTAGCGTCGTCGGCGTCATGAGCGCAACCCTCCTCGCCCGCGGCCTCGCCGCGGCCCACGGCGACCGCGTCCTGTTCTCCGGGCTCGACCTCGTCGTCGCGCCCGGGGACGTCGTCGGGCTCGTCGGCGCCAACGGTGCCGGCAAGTCCACGCTGCTGCGGCTGCTCGCCGGCCTCGAGACGCCCGAAGCGGGTTCGGTGGGCCTCTCCCCCGCCGCCGCGACGGTGGGATACCTGCCGCAGGAGGCGGACCGCCGCCCGGGCGAGACGGTCTCGGCCTTCCTCGCCCGACGCACCGGCGTGTCCGACGCGCAGACGGCGCTGGACGACGCGTCGGACGCGCTCGCCCGCGGCGTCCCAGGCTCCGACGACGCCTACGCGACGGCCCTGGAGCGCTGGCTGAGCCTCGGTGGAGCGGACCTCGAGGAGCGGGCCGAGGCGGTCACGGCGGACCTCGGTCTGCTCGTCCCGCTCGACACCGAGACGGCGGTGCTCTCCGGCGGCGAGGCGGCGCGGGCGGGGCTCGCCTCGCTGCTCCTCTCCCGGTACGACGTCTTCCTCCTCGACGAGCCGACGAACGACCTCGACCTCGACGGCCTGGACCGGCTCGAGCGCTTCGTCCGCGGGCTGCGCGCCGGCACCGTCGTCGTCAGCCACGACCGCGAGTTCCTCGCCCGCACCGTGGACCGCGTCGTCGAGCTCGACCTCGCCCAGCAGCAGATCTCGGTGTACGGCGGCGGCTACGAGGCCTACCTCGCCGAGCGCGAGCGCGCCCGGCAGCACGCCCGCGAGGAGTACGAGGAGTACGCCGAGCAGGTCGACGATCTCTCCGAGCGCGCCCGGACGCAGCGGGCCTGGATGGAGAAGGGCGTCCGCAACGCGCGGCGCAAGGCCACCGACAACGACAAGTTCATCAAGCACTTCCGCGGCGAGACCAGCGAGAAGCAGGCCGCGAAGGCCCGGCAGACCGAGCGTCTGATCGAGCGGCTCGACGTCGTCGAGGAGCCGCGCAAGGAGTGGCGGCTCCAGATGGAGATCGCCGTGGCGCCCCGGGCCGGCGCGGTCGTCGCCACCGCGCGCGGCGTGGTCGTCCGGCGCGGCGACTTCACCCTCGGCCCGGTCGACCTGCAGATCGACTGGGCGGACCGGGTCGCGATCACCGGCCCGAACGGCGCCGGCAAGACGACGCTGCTGGGCGTGCTGCTCGGGCAGGATCGCTCCCGACGACGGCGCGGCGTCGCTCGGCCCGGGCGTCGTCGTCGGCGAGGTCGACCAGGCGAGGTCGCTGTTCACCGGGGAGCAGGCGCTGCTGCGCGCCTTCGGCGACGAGATGCCGGCGTGGACGGAGGCGGAGGTCCGGACCCTGCTCGCGAAGTACGGGCTCCGGGCCGAGCACGTGCTGCGCCCCGCCGCGAGCCTCTCCCCCGGCGAGCGCACCCGAGCGGCGCTCGCCCTGCTGCAGGCACGCGGCGTCAACCTGCTCGTGCTGGACGAACCGACGAACCACCTCGACCTGCCCGCGATCGAGCAGCTCGAGCAGGCGCTCGACTCCTTCCCCGGCACGCTCCTGCTCGTCAGCCACGACCGGCGGCTGCTCGAGGCCGTCCGCGTCACCCGCCGGCTGCACGTCGAGGCCGGGACCGTCACGGAGGTACCCGCATGACCGTCAGCACCGTCGACGCGCTCCTCGAGGAGGGCCGGTCGGCGCTGCGCGCGCTGGTGGGCCGGGACGACGCCGACTTCCGCGAGGGGCAGTGGGACGCCGTGCGCGCGCTGGTCGCGGACCGCGGCCGGGTGCTCGTCGTCCAGCGCACCGGCTGGGGCAAGTCGGCGGTCTACTTCGTGGCGACCGCCCTGCTCCGGGCCCGCGGCACCGGGCCGACGCTCATCGTGTCGCCGCTGCTCGCGCTCATGCGCGACCAGATCGCGGCCGCCACCCGCGCCGGCGTCCGGGCCGTGACGATGAACTCGGCCAACGCCCACGAGTGGGACGTCGTCGCCGCCGCGCTCGCCGCCGACGAGGTCGACGTCCTGCTCGTCAGCCCGGAGCGGCTGGAGAACCCGCGGTTCCGGGCCGAGCAGCTGCCCCGGCTCGCGGCGACCTGCGGGCTCGTCGTCGTCGACGAGGCGCACTGCATCAGCGACTGGGGCCACGACTTCCGCCCCGACTACCGGCGCATCCGCGACCTGCTCACCACCCTGCCCGCCGGGACGCCGGTGCTCGCGACCACCGCGACCGCGAACGCGCGGGTCGTGGCGGACGTCGCCGAGCAGCTGGCGACGCCCGCCGCGGGCGAGGTGACCGTGCTGCGCGGGCCGCTGGCGCGCACCTCGCTGCGGCTCGGGGTGCTCGAGCTGCCCGTCGCCGGCCGATCGGCTCGCCTGGCTCGCGGCGCACCTCGACGAGCTGCCGGGCAGCGGCATCGTCTACACCCTCACCGTGTCCGCCGCGCAGGACGCCGCCGAGCTCCTCGCCGCCGCCGGGCACACCGTGCTCGCCTACACCGGGCCGCACCGACCCCGCCGAGCGCGAGGCCGCGGAGGAGGCGCTGCGGCAGAGCAGCGTCAAGGCGCTGGTGGCGACCAGCGCGCTCGGCATGGGCTTCGACAAGCCCGACCTCGGCTTCGTCGTGCACCTCGGGCGCCCCGTCGTCGCCGGTCGCGTACTACCAGCAGGTCGGCCGCGCCGGCCGGGCCATCGACCGGGCCGACGTCCTGCTCCTGCCGGGCGCGGAGGACCGGGACATCTGGCGGTACTTCGCGACCGCGTCCATGCCCCGGCCCGAGCAGGCGGCGGCGGTGCTCGGCGCGCTCGCAGACCGCGGGCCGGCCGCTGTCGACCGCCGCGCTGGAGACGGTGACCGACGTCCGCCGCACCCGGCTCGAGCTGCTGCTCAAGGTGCTCGACGTCGACGGCGCGGTCGAGCGGGTGCAGGGCGGCTGGCTCGCCACCGGGCGGGGGTGGGCGTACGACGCCGAGCGCTACGGACGGGTGGCGGCCGCCCGGGACGCCGAGGCCGCGGCGATGCTCGCCTACCAGCGGACGACGGGCTGCCGGATGCGCTTCCTCGCCGAGGCGCTCGACGACCCGGCCGCCGCCGACTGCGGGCGCTGCGACCGCTGCGCCGGGCCCTGGTACCCGACGTCCGTGCCGGAGGCGGCCCGGCGACGCGGCGACGGCACGGCTGCGCAAGGTGGGTGTGGAGATCCCGGCACGGGCGCAGTGGCCGACCGGCATGGACCGGCTGGGCGTCCCGGTCAAGGGCAGGATCGCGCCCGCCGAGCAGGTCGGCGACCGGGCGGGCGCTCGCCCGGCTCACCGACCTCGGCTGGGGCAGCCGGCTCCGGGCGCTGCTGGCGGACGTCCGCCCCGGACGCGCCGGCCGACGACGCGCTGCTCGCCGCCTGCGTCCAGGTCCTCGTCGGGTGGGGCTGGGACCGCCGGCCGGCCGCCGTCGCGACCGTGCCGAGCCGGCGCCGTCCGCAGCTCGTCGACGAGCGTGGGCGCGCACCTGGCCCGGGTCGGGCGGCTCGCCGTGGCTCGGCCCGCTCGCCGTGCGCGGCGAGGGCCCGCGCGGCGAGCCCGGCGGCAACAGCGCGTTCCGGCTGGCCGGGCTCTGGGACGCCTTCGACGCGACCCCCGAGCAGCGCGCGGCGCATCGCCGAGCTCGGCGACGCGCCCGTGCTGCTCGTCGACGACCTCGCCGACTCGCGCTGGACGCTCACCGTCGCCGGCCGGGCGCTGCGGCTGGCGGGCGCCGGCGGCGTGCTCCCCTTCGCGCTCGCGGTCCCGGCCTGACGGGAGGCGGACGATGCTGCTCGCCGAGGTCGCCGCCGCCTCCGAGGCCGTCGCCGTCACGTCCGGCCGGCGCGCGAAGACCGAGCTCCTGGCCGCCTGCCTGCGCGCGGCCGATCCCGGTCGAGGTCCCGATCGTCGCCGGCTGGCTCGCCGGGCAGCCCCGGCAACGCCGGACCGGGCTGGGATGGGCGTCGCTGCGGGACCTGCCGCCCCCGCGCCGCAGCAGGCCGACGCTCACCGTGCTCGAGGTCGACGCCGCCCTCGACGAGGCCGCGGCCGTCGCCGGCGTCCGGCGCCGTGCAGGCGCGGCGCGACGTGCTGCTCCGGCTGCTGGCCCGCGCCACCGCGCCCGAGCAGCGGCTCCTCGCCGGCCTGCTCACCGGGGAGCTGCGCCAGGGCGCGCAGGCCGGCGTCGTGCTCGAGGCCGTCGCGGTCGCCGCCGGCGTCCCCGCCGAGCTCGTCCGCCGCGCCGTCACGCTGTCCGGCGACCTGCCGCGGGTGGCGGCCGCCGCGCTGTGCGGGCCCGGCGGAGCTCGAGGCGTTCCGGCTCACCGTCGGGCAGCCCGCTCGCGCCGATGCTCGCCCAGAGCGCGCCCGACCTCGCCGCCGCGCTCGACCGCACCGGTCCGGCCGCGGTGGAGTGGAAGCTCGACGGCGTCCGGGTGCAGGTGCACCGGGACGGCGACGACGTCGCGGTGTTCACCCGGACCCTCGACGACATCACCGACCGCGTGCCCGAGGTCGTCGAGGCCGCCCGCTCGCTGGCCGGCGAGCAGCGCCGTCCTCGACGGCGAGGTCATCGCGCTGCAACCCGACGGCCGGCCCCGGCCCTTCCAGGTCACCTCGTCGCGTGCCGCCCGGCGGGACGTCGAGCAGGCCCGCGCCGAGGTGCCGCTGACCACGGTGCTCTTCGACGCGCTGCACCTCGACGGCGCCGACGTCCTCGACGAGCCCGGCCAGCGTGCGACGAGCCGCGCTCGAGCAGATCGCCGCGCCCGCGCTGCTCGTCCCCAGGCACGTCGTCGAGGACGACGACGTGCCCGGCGCCGAGGCGTTCGCCGCCGGCGCCCTCGCCGCGCGGTCACGAGGGGGTCGTGGTCAAGGCCACCGCCGCCCCGTACGCGATGGGCCGGCGCGGGGCCGGCTGGGTCAAGGTCAAGCCGCGGCATCACCCTCGACCTCGTGATCCTCGCGGCCGAGTGGGGGCACGGCCGCCGGTCCGGGCTGGCTCTCCAACCTCCACCTCGGCGCCCGCGACCCCGCCGGCGCGTACGGGCCGCCCGGCGGCTTCGTCATGCTCGGCAAGACGTTCAAGGGCCTGACCGACGCGATGCTCGCGTGGCAGACCGAGCACCTCCAGGCGCTCGCCACGACGGACGACCCGCTGGGTGGTCGAGGTGCGGCCCGAGCTCGTCGTCGAGATCGCCTTCGACGGGGTGCAGTCCTCGCCGCGCTACCCCGCCGGCCTCGCCCTGCGCTTCGCCCGCGTGCTGGCGCACCGCGCCGGACAAGAGCGCGGCGGAGGCCGACACCATCGAGACGGTGCGGAGCGTACCACGACGCCGCGGCCGGGGACGGCGAGTCGGCGCGGAGGCCGACACCGGCTGATGTGTGGATCGATCGTCAGGTGGGAATCCTGATCTCGTGACGACGACGAGCCGGGCCACCCCGGCCCCCGAGGCTTCCCCTCGGGCCGCTCGCCGCTTCGGCATCCGGGCCGTCCTCGGCGTCGTCGGGGCCTTCCTCGTCGCGGGTCCGCTCACGCTGCTCGTCGTCCTGGTGCTGACGAAGTCGCCGGGGCTGCGCAGCGTCGACCGAAGGATCGAGCAGAGCGTGCACGCCTACGTCGTCCAGCGGCCCGGGCTCGAGGACGCGCTGGGGGTCGGCAGCACCGTGCTGCACCCCCGGGTCATGTGGGTCGTCGCCGGCGTCACCGCCGTCACGCTCTGGCTGCGGGGACGGCGCCGGCACGCCGTCTGGGCCGCCGTGACGGTGGCCGTCGGAGCGAGCATCGACACCCCGCTCAAGGAGCTCGTCGCCCGGGCGCGACCGGTCTTCTCCGACCCGGTCGCCACCGCGCCCGGCTACTCGTTCCCCTCCGGGCACGCGCTCAACACGATGCTGGTCGGCGCCGGCGCCGTCGCGCTCGGCTGGGGGCCACCCGAGGGCGCCCCTGGCGCCGCGCCGCGCTGCTCGCCGGCGCGACCGCGCTCGTGGTCGTCACCGGCTTCGACCGGGTCGGGCTCGGCGTGCACTACACCAGCGACGTCGTCGGCGGCTGGCTGATCGGCCTCTCGGTCGTCTGCGCCACGACGGCCGCCTTCAACCTCGGCGTCACCCCCGCCGAGCGGGACGCCGGCGAACCGGCGAGCCCATCCTCCCCAGACCCCCGGAGCCCTGCGTGACGCAGACATCCCCGCGACACCCGACGTGCCGGCCCGCGCCGCCGACACCGTGCTCGTGGTCAACCCCGTCAAGGTCGGCGAGCCCGGCGCGCTGCTCGAGCAGGTCGCCGAGCGGTCCGCGGCGCTCGGCCTGCCCGTGCCCCGGCTCGTGCCGACCACCGAGGAGGACCCCGGCGAGGGGCAGGCACGGAACGCCGCCGCCGCAGGTGCGGCGCTGGTGATCGTGGCCGGCGGGGACGGGACCGTCCGCGCCGCCGCGCAGGGCCTGGCGGGCACCGGCGTACCGCTGGGGATCCTGCCCCAGGGCACCGGCAACCTGCTCGCCCGCAACCTCGGCATCCCGCAGGCCGACGACGAGGCCCTCGACGGTCGCGCTCACCGGCGCCGACCGGACGATCGACCTCGGCGCGGCTCGACGACGGGCGAGTCTTCGCCGTGATGGCCGGCACCGGCTTCGACGCGCTGATGATGCGCGAGGCGCCCGAGGGCCTGAAGGGCGCGCTCGGCTGGCCCGCCTACATCGTCGGCGGGGCGCGGAGCCTGCGCCGGTCCGCGCGTGCACGTCCAGGTCGCGCTCGACGACGAGCCGCCCCGCGCGGCCGTCGTCCGCACCGTGCTCGTCGGCAACGTCGGCCGGCTGCAGGCGGGGCTGGAGCTGCTGCCGGACGCGCGCCCGGACGACGGCGCGCTCGACGTCGCGCTCGTCGCGCCACGCAACCCGAAGGACTGGGCCGTCCTTCGGCACGGGGGCTCACCCGCCGGCACCGCCCGGACCACCGCCTGGAGCTGTTCCGGGCCCGGCGGGTACGCGTCGTCACCCGGCGCACGGAGGCGCGCCAGGTCGACGGCGACCTCATCGACGACGGCCGCGGCTTCACCGCCGTCGTCGACCCGGGCGCCCTCGTCGTCCGGGTACCCGCGCACCACCCCCGACGTCCAGAAGGAGGAGTCGGCATGAGCACCGCCACCCACGTCCCCGAGACCGAGCCGCTTCGGGCGGGAGGAGCTGTCGGCCGACGACGCGCGCGCCACGGCCCGGCGGGTCGGCGCGAAGCGCCTGTTCGTCGACACCTGGCGCCGGATGCGGTACGGCGACGGCTTCAGCTCCACCCGCGCGATCGCGTTCCAGTTCGTGCTCGCGCTGGTGCCGCTGCTCATCGCGTTCATCGGCCTCGCCTCGAGCGTGCAGCGCCGAGAAGCTCGCGCAAGGCGCTGCAGCAGACGGTGCTCTCCATCCTGCCCGGCGTCGCGCGACGACGCGTTCAAGCAGGCGCTGACGAAGGGCCTCTCGTCCGGCGGCGGCGGCGGCCGGGTCGCGCTCGTCGCTCGGCCTCCTCGTCGCGATCGTCGCGATCACGACGGCGATGGCGCAGATCGAGCGCGGGGCGAACCGGATCTACGGCATCCAGCGCGACCGCCCGGCAGGCGCGCGGTACGGTCGCGCGGCCCTGCTGGCCGTCACGGCCGGCATCCCGGCGATGCTCGGGTTCGTCATCCTCGTCGCCGGCGGCGCCCTGGTCGAGTCGCTCCAGCGCGTCTACGGCTGGGGCGACACGACGGCGACGACGCTGTCGTGGCTGCGCTGGCCGATCGGGGCCCTGCTCGGTCTCGTCTCGGTGACGACGCTGTTCCGCTGGGCGCCGCGGCGCCGGCAGCCGGGGTTCTCCTGGCTGGCGGTCGGCGCCGGGGTCGCGTTCGCGCTCTGGGTCGCTCTTCAGCCTGGCGCTGTCGTTCTACGTGTCGCACTCGTCGTCGTTCGGCACCGTCTACGGGCCGCTGACCGGGATGTTCGCGCTGCTGCTGTGGTCGCAGCTGACGTCGCTCTCGCTGCTCTTCGGGATCGCGCTCGCGGCCCAGCTCGAGGCGGTGCGCGCCGGCGTCCCCGCGCCGGTCGCGCTCGACCCGGAGAAGGCGCCCGGCGCCCGCACCGACCCGGTCGTGGTCCTCACCCCCGAGGCCGCCCGGCACTGACTACCGCAACCTCACCTCGGCGATGCCGGCCATCGTGCCGAGCACGGCGACGCCGCGGTCGACCAGCGGGGTGGCGAACCGGCTGACCTCCCCGACCTCGACCGCGGCGCGCTGCCGCCCCGTCGCGGCGTCGAGCGCGACCAGCCGGCCTCCGGACCGGTCGACGGCGAGCACGGCGTCCCCGACCACGACCGGCGAGCCCGCGACGGCGCCGTCCGCCTGCCAGAGCCGGCTGACGGTCCCGGTCCCCGGCCGCACCCGCAGGGCCGCGACGCCGTCGGTGCAGGGCAGGTAGGCGACGTCGCCCCGCGGGTCGCGGACGTCGGCGGCCGCCCCGCCGAACGCGGCGCAGCCGTGCCAGTGGGCGAGCGGGTGGCCGATGCCGCCGAGGTCGCCCTGCGCGGAGCACGTAGACGTCGCCGCCCTTGCCGGAGGCGACGACCAGGCCGCCCGGCAGGAGCAGCGGACCCATCGAGCCGAGGTCGAGGTCCTGCGCGTTCTCGGCCGCCCAGTGCCGCGGGCGCGAACGACGAGACGACGCGCGCGGAGCGGTCGAGCTCCAGGATCGAGTCGCTCCCGTCCCACGACCCGGACGTCGCCTCCCCGTTGCCGACCGCGACGAACAGGTGGCCCTGCGGGCCGACGGCCGGCCCGCTCGGCGCCCAGATGCCGGCCTCGCGGGTGCTCGGCACCTGGTGGACGACGAGGTCGTGGACGCCGTCGACCCGGACGCCGACGACCTTGCCGTGGTACGGCCCGCAGTCGCCGGCGAGCCCGCCGAGCGCCACCCACACCCGGCCTCCCGTCGAGCGCGAGCGCGGCCCGCTGCTGCTCGAACCGCGGCTGCGAACCCGGCGGGTCGATCCCGCGGCGCCAGCGGACGGCGCCGGACCGGGTGTCGAGGGCGACGAGCTCGTGCCGGATCGGATCGTCCAGCTCCGCGGCGACGTAGACGAGGCCGGCGGCGCCGTCGACCACCGGCGTCCCCGTGATGCCGAGCGGATCGATGTTGCCGCACGGCAGCGCCGAGCGCGGGACGGGGGAGCCGAGGGAACGGGTCCACAGCGTCCGCCCCCCGCGCAGGGCGTAGACCGTGTCGTTCTCGGTGACGGCGATGACGGCGGGGCCGCCCGGACCGGGGGCGACCACGGGCTGCGCGTAGACGGCGCCGTCCAGCCGGATCGCGCGCAGCACGGTCAGGCCGGCCACGTGGGCGGGGCTCGCCGTGAAGCCGGTGCGGGCCCCGTCGCCGTGGTACGTGGTCCAGCCCGACCCCGGCGAGGCCGAGGGCGACGGCCGAGCGGCGACGGCAGGACGCCGAGGGTGACGCCGAGGGGGACGCCGAGGGGCCGCGCCGAGCCGCCGCTGGTGCACGCGGCGAGCGCGATCGCCGCCGCCGCCAGCACGCCGGCCAGAGCTCTCACCGGGCCAGTCTCCGGCCCGGGCAGGCCGCTGTCGCCGCGGGCCGGCGGCTGGGGCGCACCGCGCATCCTCTGGGGCACCGGGCGATACTGAACAGGTGATCGGTCTCGACCTCGCGCTCGCCCTGCGCGCCGCGGGCCTGCGCTGGACCCCGGCACCCGGCGACCGCTTCGTGCTGCCGAACCGGGGCATGGACGAGGACGTCTTCGTCCTCTCGAACATGACCGTCGAGGTGCACGAGTTCCCGAACGGCAAGGTCATCGGCTTCAACGGCGTCACGGAGTGGGCGCTGGACTCCGTGGACCAGCGGGAGGCGCTGTGGATGCCGGCGGAGCACCAGCTCCGCGAGCTCCTCGGCGGCCTCTTCGTGAGCCTGGAGACCGGGCCGGCAGGGTTCGAGGTGACGCTCGACCTGCCCTCCGGCCGCTCGCAGTACCGCGCGTCCACGGCGGAGGACGCCTACGGGCAGGCGCTGCTGGCAGTGCTCCGCGAGGTCACCGGATCCCTCGCGGAGCCTACTGTTCGGTAACCTGCGGTCTCGACGCCGCCGTCGGTGGCCGACGCCCGGGGAGGCCGGAGTGGACTTCACGTTCGACGCCCGCACGACGGAGCTCCAGGCGACGCTCACCCGGTTCCTGGAGGAGCACGTCTACCCCGCCGAGGCCGTCCTGGCCGAGCAGTCGCGCGAGCTCGAGGCGGACCCGGCCACCTTCTGGGACACCCCGCCCGTCGTGGAGAAGCTCAAGGCGGAGGCGCGCAGCCGGGGCCTGTGGAACCTCTTCCTCCCCGGCGAGCACGGCGCCGGCCTCACCAACCTCCAGTACGCCCCGCTGGCGGAGATCAGCGGCCGGAGCCCGATCCTCGCGCCCGAGGCCCTGAACTGCTCGGCGCCGGACACGGGCAACATGGAGGTGCTGGCGATGTTCGGCACCGCGGAGCAGAAGGAGCGCTGGCTGGCTCCGCTGCTCGAGGGGCAGATCCGCTCGGCCTTCTGCATGACCGAGCCGGACGTCGCGAGCTCCGACGCCACGAACATCGAGGCCAGGATCGAGCGGGACGGCGACGAGTACGTCGTCAACGGCCGCAAGTGGTGGTCCTCCGGAGCGATGAACCCGAACTGCCGGATCTTCATCGTGATGGGCAAGACCGATCCGTCCGCGCCGCGGCACCGCCAGCAGTCGATGATCCTCGTGCCGCGGGACACGCCCGGCGTGAACGTCGTCCGGGGCCTGAACGTCTTCGGGTTCACCGACGCCAGCCACGGCGGGCACGCCGAGATCGTCTTCGACTCCGTCCGCGTGCCGGCGTCGCACCTCGTCGCGGACGAGGGCGACGGCTTCGCGATCGCGCAGGCCCGGCTCGGCCCCGGCCGGATCCACCACTGCATGCGGCTCATCGGCATGGCCGAGCGGGCGCTCGAGCTGATGTGCCGGCGCACGGTGTCGCGCGTCACCTTCGGCCGGCCGATCGCCGACCACGGCATGGTGCAGCACTGGATCGCGCAGTCGCGGGTCCGCATCGAGCAGGCGCGGCTGCTCGTGCTCAAGACCGCCTGGCTGATGGACACGGTCGGCAACCAGGGCGCGCACACGGAGATCCAGGCCATCAAGATCGCCGTGCCGCAGATGGCGGAGTGGGTTCATCGACAAGGCCATCCAGGCCCACGGTGGCGGCGGCGTCAGCCAGGACACGCCGTTGACGACGCTCTGGACGGCGGCCCGGATGCTCCGGATCGCCGACGGCCCGGACGAGGTCCACGAGGTCTCCCTCGCCCGGCGCGAACTGAAGCCCTACCGCCCCCGCTCCGTCATGAAGCGAGGGTTGCATGTCGTTCGTTGCCGCGGCCGCGGCGGTCGTTCTCCTGGGCGAGGAAGCGCTCGAGCTCGGCGCCGAGCTCCTCGGCGGTCGGCAGCGGGGCGTCCTCGGCGAGCAGCGACCGCCCACGCGCGGCGATGAAGGCGTCGTACTGCTCCTCCAGCGCGCGGACCACCTCCGCCACCTCGGGCTGCTCCCCGACCTGGACGTCGACGGCGGCGCGTACCTGCTCCCCCGCCGCGCGCAGGTCCCCGGACGGCAGCCGCAGCGCCGCGATCTCGGCGACGGCCTCGACGAGCGTGGCGGCGGCGTCCGGGTACTCGGCCTGCGCGAGGTAGTGCGGCACGTGGACGGCGAAGCCTGCGGCGTCCAGCCCGGCCTCGCCGAGCCGGAACTCCAGCAGCCCCGCCATGTGGCCGGGCACCTGCACCCGGGCGACCCACGGCTCGTGGCCGGCCACCAGCGTGGGCGGCGAACCGTGCGCGGTGACGCCGATCTGCCGCGTGTGCGGCACCGCCATCGGGATCGCGTGCACCCCGACCGACAGCCGGACGTCGTAGCGCCGCACCAGCCGGACCACCGCGGCGCTGAACCGCTCCCACTGGATGTCCGGCTCCGGTCCGGTGAGCATGAGGAACCCGGTGCCGACGGCGTCCTCGACCAGGCTGAGCTCGAGCCGCGGCGCGTCGTAGGACTCCCAGTGGTCCCGGGTGAAGGTCATGATCGGGCGGCGGGCCCGGTAGTCGTACAGCTGGTCGACGTCGAACCGGACGAGGACACGGTGCGGCAGGGTGGCGAGCAGGTGGTCCGCGGCCAGGCGGCCCGCCTGCCCCGCGTCGACGAACCCGCCGAGCGCGTGCACGAGCACGGGGCGCTCGAGCTCGCCCGGCTGCGGCTGCACGGCGTCGAGCTCGTAGAGGGCATCGGGGTCGAGCACGACGCCACCTCCTGGCGGCTGCGGGACGACTGGGGCTGATCACGACACTACACAGCGTCGGCGATCGCCTCGGCGGGCGCCCCGGGAACCGGGCTCAGCCGCGGGTCGGGAAGAACCCGATGACCTTCCAGCCCAGGTCCGGGAATCCGGCGGCGTCGGCCGCCTTGGCCGAGGCGATGTTGTCCGGTGCGTGCAGGTACGTCGGGACGGCGCCGTCGGCGAGGATCCGGCGCGCGGCCTGCGCGACCAGTCGCCGCGCCAGGCCACGGCCCTGGGCGGCCTTCTCGGTGCCCACGGCGATCTCGTGGCCGGCGGCGTCGTGCTTCTTGATCCCGACCCCCGCGACGTAGGTGTCGCCGTCGAGGACGACGAGGACCTCTCCGCCGAACGGCTGCAACCACTCCGGCACCCGACGGATCCTCGGCGGGGATCCAGACGCCGACGTCCGGCAGGTCCGCGGGCGTCGTCGTCCAGCGGAAGACGCCCGCGCCCGGCGATCCCCCGACGTCCGAGCAACCGGGGCAGGGCCGCGAGCAGGGCGTCGAGGTCGCCGCCGGCGGCGATGTCGGCCGCGGCGTCCGCGATCGAGGGCGTCGACGCCGACCACGGCATCGCCGTCCGCGGTCACCACTCCGACGACGGGCGACACCCGCCCGTCCCAGCCTGGCCGGGCGCGGCGCGGGTTGGCGACGACCTGGAGGGAGTGCTCGGGCGGCCAGGCGCCGACCCACAGGCGCAGGTGCTCGACGAGGCGGTCCGGCAGCGCGCCGGCCGCGGACTGCGCGACGGATTCGGGCAGGCTCAGGGCTCGGCCCTCCGCGTGCGCGCGTGCCACGCCCGCAGCAGCTCCTCCTCGCGCGGACGCTCGAGGCCGACGCCGTCGACGAGCGGCGTGACGTCGTCGGCGGACACCGTGTCACGCGCGGAGTCGCCGACCGGGCGGAGCTCGAGGCCCTGCCGCAGCGCCGCGCTCGGGTCCACAGCGCCCGTGAGGTTCCGCTCGCCCTCGTGCCACAGCGGCAGCAGCCGCCCGTCGAGCCCGTTCTCGTGGGCGAAGTCCGCGTCCACCCAGGTGATCGTCGTCCCCCCGGGAGCCACGGCGGCGCGGATCTGCTCGAGCAGGTCGCCGAAGCCGAAGGGCGGCGGCGGGCCGGCCACGTGGAACGGCCCGCGGGCGCCGGTCTCGAGCAGCCGGACGACGAAGGCGCCGAGGTCGCGGCCGTCGACCACCTGCACGGGCTGGTCCTGCGGGCCCGCGGCGAGCACCTCGCCCCCCTCCGCGAGCCGCCGGGCCCAGTAGGTGAAGCGCCCCGTGGTGTCGTACGGACCGACGACGTACGTGGGCCGGACGAGCAGCGTGTCCGCGCCGAAGGTCTCGACGGCTGCGTACTCGCTGGAGGCCTTGAGGCCGCCGTAGGTCTCCGGCGTCACCGTCTCGGTCTCCTGGTCGAGGAGCACCTCCAACGCGGCCGACTCCGTGATCCCCGGCTCCTCGGGCGTGGCGTACGCCGAGATCGACGAGATGTAGACGTACCGGCCGCCGCGTCCGCCGGCGCGGCCGAGCGCCTCCCCCAGCGCGCGCACCTGCCGCGGGACGTAGGCGCTGACGTCGACCGTCGCGTCCCAGCTCCCTTCGGCGAGCTCGGCGAGGTCGCCGTTCCGATTCACCGTGCCGGTGCTCGGCCTTCGGGAACGGGTCGTCCGCGCCGCTCCCGCGGTGGAAGAGCGTCACCTCGTGATCGGCGTCCAGCAGCGCCTGCACGATGTGCCGGCCGACGAACCTCGTGCCACCCACGACGAGGACGCGCACGTCCACCTCCCGACGATCGACTCCTCGCCGCACCCTACGGCCCCGGGGCCGGTCCGCCCGTCGAGCCCCGGACGCCGCGGTTCGCCTCCGGCCGCCGCCGGTCGGTAGCGTCGGACGGCGGAGGGGAGCCGTCCGCTGCCCTGCGTCCGTCGAGTCGTGAAGGAGGTCGCGTGGCGCGGCGCCGAACCCGCCGGGTGGTCCTGGCCGTCCTGCTCGTCTTCGCCGTCGTCGCCGCCGTCGCGATCCCGATCGGGCTCAAGATCCGGGCGGACGCCGCAACGCAGGCGGCGCGGGGCGCCGCACGAAGGCTTCGCGCGGGCCTGGACCACCGGCTCGCTCGCCTCGGTGCGCTTCGACGGCACCACTGGTCGCGGACGCCGCCAAACGCGTCGCCACCGCGACCGCCGGGCTGACCTCGGCGGCGAAGGACCGGCCCACCGCGGTCGACGTCCTCTCCGTGACGCAGCCGGCCAAGGGCGTCTCGACGGCGCGGCTGCGGGTCACGTGGACGCTCGACGGCGGCCGGCGCTGGAGCTACGAGACGACGGCCGGCCTCGCCGAGAGCGGCGGCGGCTGGTCCGTCGTGTGGACACCGACGCTGGTCCACCCGGCGCTCACCGGCTCCGGCACCCTGACGACGACCCGGACCACGGCGGCCCGGGGCCGCATCCTCGGGGCCGGCGGTCAGGTGCTCGCCGGCCCGCGGGACGTCGTGTACGTCGGCATCGAGCCCCGCGCGACCCGCGACCGCGCGAGCTGCCGCCGCACAGGTCGCCGCCGCTCGTGGACGTCGACGCCGGGGCCCTCACCCGAGCCGTACAGGCCGCGAAGCCGACCGCGTTCGTCGACGTCATCACCCTGCGCACGGAGGCCTACGCGCCGCTGGAGCGCAAGCTCTCGGCGATCCCCGGGGTCGTGACCCGGTCGCGGCACGCTCTCGCTCGGACGGACCGCGACGTTCGCCCGGGCGCTGCTCGGCAGCGTCGGACCGGCCACGAAGGAGATCGTCGACGCCTCGGACGGGCGCGTGCAGGCCACCGACGTCACCGGCCTCAGCGGGCTGCAGCGGACCTACGACGCCCGGTTGGCCGGAACCCCCGGCCTCGTCGTCAAGGCAGGCACGACGGTGGTGCTGAACGCGCCGCCCGCGCCCGGCAAGGACGTCACGACGACGCTCGACCCCTCCGTGCAGGACGCCGCCGAGAACGCGCTCGGCGCGGCGACCAAGCCCGCCGCGCTGGTGGCGATCAGGCCGAGCACCGGCGACGTCGTCGCCGTCGCCAACGGCGGGCCGAACGCCGCCGGGTACGACCGCGCGCTGCTCGGCCAGTACCCGCCGGGCTCGACCTTCAAGGTCGTCTCGGGCTACGCCCTGCTGCAGCAGGGCTACACCGCGACGACGCCGGTCCCCTGCCCGCCGAGCGTGACGATCGAGGGCCAGACGATCCGCAACGCCGAGAACGAGGTGCTCGGCACGGTGCCGTTCCGCACCGACTTCGCCCAGTCCTGCAACAGCGCCTTCGTCGGCAGCCGGACGAAGATCTCCCAGCAACAGCTCGCCTCCGCCGCGGCGGCCCTCGGCTACGGGGAGCCCGACGCCCTCGGCGTCCAGGCCTTCGGCGGGAGCGTGCCGACGACGGCCGAGCGCGGTCGAGCACGGCGTCGACATGATCGGGCAGGGCAAGGTGCTGGCGAGCCCGCTCACGGTGGCGACGGTGTCGGCGTCCGTGGCCGCGGGGGCCCGGGTGGCGCCCCGGCTCGTGGTGGACCCCGCACCGAGCGCCGGCGCTGCCGGCGGCGCACGCCCGCTGGACAAGGGCAACGTCTCGACCCTGCAGGACCTCATGCGCGCGGTGGTCACCCAGGGCACCGGCACGGCGCTGGTCGGCGTGCCCGGCGGCGCGGTGCACGGCAAGACCGGGACCGCGGAGTTCGGCTCGAAGGACCCGCCGGACACGCACGCGTGGTTCACCGGCTACCAGGGCGACCTGGCCTTCGCCGTTCATCGTCGAGGGCGGCGGGTTCGGCGCCCAGGTCGCGGCCCCGCTCGCCGCGGACTTCCTCACCCGCCTGCACTCCTGACCTCCCTCGCTGATCATGCACTTCGCGGTGATCATGCACGTCACGTGCATCGCCGCGAAGTGCATGATCAGCGAAGGGGTCAGGCGCCGGCGGTCTCGGCGAGGATCGCGTCGTGGACCCACTGGGCCAGGCCGGGTGCCCGGTCGTCGTAGGTGCGGCGGAACCGGTCGTCGGCGAGTACATCTCCGCGAGACCGCGCTGCATCTGCGGGACCGAGGTCGTAGAACCAGCGCGAGATGTGCTCGCGGTGCGCGCGGACGGCCTGCGCCGCCTCGGGCCCGTCGGCGGGGGCTCCGGCGGCGAAGAGGTCCTGGAACCGCTGGGTCACGGCCTCCCCCTCCGCCTTGATCCGCAGCCAGTCGTCCTTGCTGTACCGCGAGGTCCGCTGCGCCGACTGGCGGTAGGCGTCGGTGTCGCCCCAGCGGTCGCGTGCCTCGTCGGCGTACTGCTCCGGGTCGTGGTCACCGAAGACCTCGAACCTCTCCTCCGGGGTGAGTCTCAGGCCTGACATCTGTGCCTCCATCGTTCTCTCGAGCGCGCCGAGCAGGCGCGTCAGCTGGTCGATCCGGGTGCGGACGAGTTCGTGCTGGCGGCGGAGGTGGCCCACCGGGTCGACCTCCCCGGCCAGCAGGGACGCGATCTCGTCGAGGCCGAACCCCAGCTCGCGGTAGGCGAGCACGGCGTGCAGCCGGTCCAGGTCCGCCTCGTCGTACAGCCGGTAGCCCGCCGGCCGAGCGGCCGCCGGGGCTCAGCAGCCCGATCGCGTCGTAGTGGTGCAGGGTCCGCACCGTCACGCCGGCGATCCGGGCCACCTCGCCCACGGTGAACAGCTCGTCCACGCGCTGATCGGCCCGCTGATCGGCCGTTGATCGGTCCGCTGATCGGTCATGTCATCGACGGTAAGCACTCACGTCGCGTGAGGGTCCAGCCGAATTGCGGCGACGAATGCCGTCATGGCCAGGACGCGGGTCTACCGCAACGGGGTCCTCGAGGCCGAGGACTTCCCCGTCGAGCAGGTCTCGGACTACCTCGAGGACCCCTCGACGGTCATCTGGGTCGACATCTGCGAGCCGGACGCCGACGACATCGCCGCCATCGCCGACGAGCTCCAGCTGCACCGGCTGGCGGTCGAGGACGCCGTCGCCGAGCACCAGCGGCCCAAGCTGGACCGCTACCGCACGCACCTCTTCGTCACCGGCTACGCGGTCTCGCTGGACGCGGCGACCGGGCGCCTGGCGCAGGCCGAGGTGGACACCTTCATCACCAGGCAGGCCGTGGTGACGGTGCGCAAGTCCCAGGGGTTCCCGATCGACGACGTCGTCGCCCGCTGGGACGGCTCCCCCGACCTCGCCAAGCACGGCACCGAGTTCCTGCTCTACGGCCTGCTCGACGTGATCGTGGACAGCCACTTCGCCGCCGTCCAGTCCCTCGACGACGAGATCGAGGGGCTGGAGGACATGCTCTTCGACGAGAAGCCGCACAACCAGGAGGTGCAGCGGCGCTCGTTCGAGCTGCGCAAGAGCCTCGTGCTGCTCCGCCGGGTCGTCGTCCCGATGCGGGAGGTCGTGAACGCGCTGATCCGCCGCGACCTCGGCGTCGTGGACGAGGGGATGATGCCGTACTACCAGGACGTCTACGACCACGTGCTGCGCGCGACGGAGTGGACCGAGTCGCTGCGCGACCTGGTGAACACCATCCTCGAGACGAACATGACGATCCAGGGCAACCGGCTGAACTCGATCATGAAGAAGGTGACGAGCTGGGCGGCGATCATCGCCGTCCCCACCGCGATCACCGGCTTCTACGGCCAGAACGTGCCGTACCCCGGCTTCGGCCACGTCTCCGGGTTCTGGGCGTCGAGCGCGCTCATCGTGGCGATCTCGGCGATCCTCTACGTCGTCTTCCGGCTGCAGGACTGGCTCTGACCCGCGGCGCCCCCGCGCCGCGGGTCGAGCGCGAGGCGGTGCCTCTCAGCGGGTGGACTCGGCGAGCGTCGCGAGACGCTCCAGGCCGGCGGCCCAGCGCCGGTCGAGGTCCTCGACGTCGACGCCGTGCCAGAGGTGGTCCTGGCTGAGCTCCAGCCGGGTGCCGTCGCCGTCCGCGCGGAGGTCGAGCTCCACGACGGTCGGTGGGCTGTCCGGCGTCGGGTGCCAGGACACGCGGAGCTGTTCCAAGGGGTGGTAGCTGCGGACGCAGCCGCTGGTGCCGTCCGCGCAGTGGTACGGCTCGCCCTTGCCGCCCAGCACCGCTCCCTCGCCGAGGAACGCCGCCGAGCCGGACGGGCTCACGAGCACCTCCCAGACGTGTACGGGCGGGGCGTCGACGGCGCGATTCACGCGCACGATCGGAGCGTCACCCGTGGCGTCCGGTGCGGAGATCTTCCCGGGCGTGGCGCCCTCGGTCTCCGTGCCCACAGTGGTCATCGAGCCTCCCTGGGTACATCGGTCGTGCAACGACGCACGTCGGGTGGCCACCCCGTCCCCCCGGCGTGCCACCGGGCCCGGTGCGGAACCGGCAGGAGTCCAGCACACTCCTGATCCGGGCCCGCCACAACCCCTGCGGCCCTATCGGTGCCGGGATCGGTCGGCGAGATCGGGTCAGTGCGCGGCTCCGCCCTCACCGGCCTCCTGCCGGGGCGCGGTGCGCACGCCGGAGTTGGCCGTCGGGTCGAGGAAGACGTAGTCGATGCCGGGGAAGCGGGCCACGCAGACGGCGCTCCGCCTCGTCCGCGATGCGCTCGATGTCGTCCGTCGTGCACCCGTCGCGGAACTCGACCTTCGCCGCGACGAGCAGCCGCCGCGGCCCTGTCACCGTGGTCACGAAGACGGGCACGGAGACGATGTCGCTCAGCCCCTCGAGCTCCGCCCGCAGCGCCTGGTCGAGGCCGAGCGGCGCGGACCGGCCGACGAGCAGGCTCGTGTTGGCTGCCGCGAGCGACCCGGCGACGACGACGAGCAGCAGGCCGATGAGCACCGAGCTCAGCCCGTCCCACAGGGAGCTGCCCGTGATCGTCGTCAACCCGAGCCCGACCGCGGCGAGCACGAGCCCGACCAGGGCGGCGCTGTCCTCGAAGGTCACGGCCCGGACGGCCGTGTCCGTCGTCTCCTGCAGGAACGTCCGCCGCGGGACCCGGTAGCGGCGCGCGCTGCCGGACACCTGCCGCGCCGCCCGCATGAACGAGGTGCCCTCGAGCACGAACGCCACCGCGAGCACGATGAACGCGATCGTCGGGCTGCCTTGGTCGCCGCCGTGACGGATCCGGTCCACCCCGTCCCAGACCGAGACGACGGCGCCGGCGACGAACGTCGCGACCGCGGCGAGCAGCGCCCAGAGGTAGGCCTCCCGGCCGTAGCCCAGCGGGTGTCGGGCGTCGGCGGGCTTGCCCGAGCGTCGCAGCGAGATGTAGAGCAGCACCTCGGTGACGGTGTCGGCGAAGGAGTGGGCCGCCTCCGAGAGCATCGACGACGACCCGCTGATCATGGCGCCGACGGCCTTGGCCGCGGCGATGAGCAGGTTCGCTGCCCCCGCCACGAAGACGGTGATGACACTCTCGGACGTCCCCTCGTCCGGGCCGTGCGCGGTGCCCGCCGGGGTGTTCTCCGCCGCATCGGTCACGTCCGCCACGGTAACCGCGAGGGCAGGGGTCGGCCCGTCCGCGCGGGCGGGCGGCGGCGGTGCGGCCGGCTCGGTGGGAGGGTGAGCGGGTGACCCTCCGGCTCCTGCTGCTCGCCGACACGCACGTGCCCCGACGGGCCCGGGACCTGCCGGCGCCGGTCTGGGCGGAGGTCGACCGCGCCGACGTCGTCGTCCACGCCGGCGACTGGGTCGAGCCGGCCCTGCTCGACGCCCTGCTGCGGCGCCTGACGGATCCGCGCGCGGGAGCGGCCGGGGCGGCTGATCGGCGTCCACGGCAACAACGACGGCGCGGAGCTGCGCCGCCGGCTCCCGGAGGTCGCGCGGGCGGAGGTCGACGGCGCTGCAGCTCGCCGTCGTCCACGAGACCGGGGACGCGCGCGGACGGGAGGCGCGCTGCGACGGCGACCCGCGCTTCGCCGGCGCCGCCGTCCTGGTCTTCGGTCACAGCCACATCCCGTGGGACACCACGACGCCGCGTGGCCTGCGGCTGCTCAACCCCGGATCGCCGACGGACCGGCGGCGCCAGCCGGCCTGCACCTACATGACCGCCACCGTCGAGCGCGGGCCGGCTCAGGCCGACCTCGTGACCCATCGGCTGGCCCAGCGCCCTGACTGACCTCTGCGCCTGGCGCCGGCGGGCGCTCATGAGAGGCTGCGCCCCAGCACGACCCAGCCGAGGAGGAGCCATGCCACCGTCAGCCCCCGGTCGCCTGGAGGTGGCCGAGCTCGAGGCGCTCGTCGACGCGGGTGAGGTCGACACCGTCGTCGCCTGTCTCACCGACGTCCAGGGCCGGCTGCAGGGCAAGCGGCTGCACGCCCGCTACTTCCTCGACGAGGTGCTCGGGCACGGCACCGAGGCGTGCAACTACCTGCTCGCCGTGGACGTCGACATGAACACGGTCGGCGGGTACGCGATCTCCAGCTGGGAGCGCGGCTACGGGGACTTCGAGCTGCGGCCGGACCTGGCCACGATGCGGCGCGCCTCCTGGCTGCCGGCGACGGCGATCGTCCAGTGCGACGTGCTGTGGCTCGACGGCGCGCCGGTGGTCCAGTCGCCGCGGCAGATCCTCACGCGCCAGGTCGAGGCAGGCCGCCTCGATGGGGTTCAGCGCCGTCGCCGGCACCGAGCTGGAGTTCCTGGTCTTCGAGGATCCGTTCGACCAGGCCTGGGACAAGCGGTACACGCGGCCTGACGCCGTCGAACCGGTACAACGTCGACTACTCGATCATGGGGACCGGCCGGGTGGAGCCGCTGCTGCGCGACATCCGCAACGCCATGTACGCCGCCGGGCTGCGCGTGGAGTCGGCCAAGGGCGAGTGCAACTTCGGGCAGCACGAGATCGCGTTCCGGTACGCGGACGTGCTCAAGACCGCCGACGACCACGCCCTCTACAAGATGGCGGCCAAGGAGATCGCGGCGGCGCACGGCAAGTCGCTGACGTTCATGAGCAAGTTCGACGAGCGCGAGGGCAACTCCTGCCACATCCACATGTCCCTGCGCTCCCCCGACGGCGGGGTCGTGTTCGACTCCGACGCCGGCCGCACGGACGTCTTCGGCGGCTTCGTCGCCGGCGTCCTGGCCACGCTGCGCGAGTTCACGCTGCTCTACGCGCCGAACGTCAACTCCTACAAGCGGTTCGCGGTCGGCAGCTTCGCGCCCACGAAGGTCGCGTGGGGCGAGGACAACCGGACCTGCTCGGTGCGCGTCGTCGGGCACGGGCCCTCGCTGCGGCCCGAGCTCCGGCTGCCCGGCGGCGACGTCAACCCGTACGTCGCGCTGGCCGGCATGCTCGGCGCCGGGCTGTACGGCATCCGCTCCGGGCTCGACCTGCCCGCCGCCTTCGAGGGCAACGCGTACACCTCCGACGCTGCCGACGGTCCCGACCACGCTGCGCGAGGCCCGCGACCTCTTCGCGGCCAGCTCGATCGCGCGCGAGGTCTTCGGCGACGAGGTCGTCGACCACTACGTCAACGCGGCCGACGTCGAACTGGCCGCCTTCGAGGCCGCCGTCACCGACTGGGAGCGCGTGCGGGGGTTCGAACGACTGTGACCACCGAGCAGAACTGGCACTGATCATGCAAACCAGTCCGATCACGCAATCCGCTCCGATCACGCACGACGTCCTCGACCCGGCGACGGAGGACGTCGTCGCGACGGTGCCGCTCCTCGACGTCGAGGCCACCGACGCGGCGATCGCCCGCGCCTCGGCCGCGCTGCCGGCCTGGCGGGCCGTCGCCCCGCCGACCGGGCGCGGCTGCTGCGCCGCTTCGCCGACGTCGTCGACGCGCACGTCGAGGAGCTCGCCCGGCTCGAGGTCCGCGGCGCCGGGCACACCATCGGCAACGCGCGCTGGGAGGCCGGCAACGTCCGCGACGTCCTGCACTACTACGCGGCGGCGCCGGAACGGCTCTTCGGCCGGCAGATCCCGGTGGCCGGCGGCGTCGACCTCACCTTCGCCGAGCCCGTCGGCGTCGTCGGCGTCATCGTTCCGTGGAACTTCCCGATGCCCATCGCGGGCTGGGGCTTCGCGCCGGCGCTCGCGGCGGGCTGCACCGTCGTCCTCAAGCCGGCGGAGCTGACGCCGCTGACCGCCGTGCGGCTCGGCGAGCTCGCCCTCGAGGCCGGCCTCCCCGAGGGCGTCTTCCAGGTGCTCCCGGGCAAGGGCAGCGTCGTCGGGCAGCGGTTCGTCGACCACCCCGACGTGCGCAAGATCGTGTTCACCGGCTCCACCGAGGTGGGCACGGCGGTCATGGCGGGCGCGCGCGAGGCAGGTCAAGCGGGTCACGCTCGAGCTCGGCGGCAAGAGCGCGAACATCGTCTTCGCGGACGCCGACCTCGAGAAGGCCGCGGCGACCGCGCCGTACGGGGTCTTCGACAACGCCGGGCAGGACTGCTGCGCCCGCTCCCGGATCCTCGTCGAGCGGTCGGTCTACGACCGGTTCCTGTCGCTGCTCGAGCCCGCCGTGCGCGGCGTCGTCGTCAAGGACCCGGGCGCCGAGGACGCCGAGATGGGGCCGCTCATCTCCGCGAAGCAGCGCGCGACCGTCCGTTCGTTCGTCGAGGACGCCGAGGAGCCGGTGGACGTCGCCTTCCGCGGCGCGGCTCCCGACGGACGCGGCTTCTGGTACCCGCCGACCGTCGTCCTGCCCCGCTCGCCGTCGGACCGCGTGTGGCGCGAGGAGGTCTTCGGGCCGGTGGTCGCGGTGCTGCCGTTCGACGACGAGGCCGACGCGATCTCCAAGGCCAACGACAGCGACTACGGGCTGTCGGGGTCGATCTGGACGCGCGACGTGGGCCGCGCGCTGCGCGTCGCGCGGGGGGTCGAGAGCGGGAACCTCTCGGTGAACTCGCATTCGTCGGTGCGCTACTCGACGCCGTTCGGCGGCTTCAAGCGCTCCGGGCCTCGGCCGCGAGCTCGGCCCCGACGCGCTGGCCGCGTTCACCGAGACGAAGAACGTCTTCCTCGCCACCGACTGACCAGCGAACCCTACGCTGATCATGCACTTCCCGGAGCGATCATGCAGCGTGCAGGTGCATGATCGCCGCGAATTGCATGATCGTCGCAGAGAGGAGCATCGTGGAGCGGTTCACGGACCGGGTCGCCGTCGTCACGGGCGGCGCCAGCGGGATCGGCGCGGCGACCTGCCGCCGGCTGGCCTCCGAAGGAGCGACGTGGTCGTCGTCGACGTCGCGGCGGACGCCGGGAAGCCCCTCGCCGACGAGCTCGGCGGCCTCTTCGTGCAGGCGGACGTCACCGAGCCCGGAGGACAACGAGCGCATGTACGCGCTCGCCGTCGAGCAGTACGGGCACGTCGACGTCGCGTTCCACAACGCCGGCATCAGCCCGCCGGACGACGACTCGATCCTCGAGACCGGCCTCGACGCCTGGCGCCGGGTGCAGGAGGTCAACCTCACCAGCGTCTACCTGGGGTGCAAGGCGGTCCTGCCGCACATGCTCCGGCAGGGCAAGGGGTCGATCGTCAACACCGCGTCCTTCGTCGCCACCCTCGGCGCCGCCACCAGCCAGATCTCCTACACGGCGAGCAAGGGCGGGGTGCTGGCGATGACCCGCGAGCTCGGCGTCCAGTTCGCGCGGCAGGGCGTGCGGGTCAACGCGCTCTCCCCCGGGCCGGTCGCCACACCGCTGCTGCTGGAGCTCTTCGCCAAGGACCCCGAGCGCGCCCAGCGCCGGCTCGTCCACGTGCCGCTCGGCCGGTTCGCGGAGCCCACCGAGATCGCCGCGGCCGTCGCGTTCCTCGCCAGCGACGACGCCTCCTACATCACGGCGAGCAACTTCCTCGTGGACGGAGGCATCACCGGCGCGTACGTCACGCCGCTGTGAACCGCCTCGACGGACGTGTCGCGCTGGTCACCGGCGCCGGGAGCGGCATCGGCGCCGCCGTCTGCCGGCGCCTGGCCGCCGAGGGCGCGCGAGTCGTGGTCGTGGACGTGACCGGCGGCGAGGACGTCGCCGACGAGATCGGCGGCGTCCTCGTCCGTGCGGACGTGCGCCTGCCCGAGGACAACGAGCGCATGTACGCCGTCGGCGCTCGAGCGGTACGGCCGCGTCGACGTGGCGGTGCACAACGCCGGCATCTGCCCGCCCGACGACGGCTCGATCCTCGAGACCGACCTCGACGCCTGGCGGCGCGTCCACGAGGTCAACCTCACCGGCGTGTACCTGGGATGCCGCGAAGTGCTCCCGATCATGCTGCGTCAGGGTTCCGGCTCGATCGTCAACACCGCCTCGACCGCGGCACTCGTCGGCGCGGCGACCTCGCAGATCGCCTACACCGCGAGCAAGGGCGGAGTCCTCGCGCTGAGCCGCGAGCTCGGCGTCCAGTTCGCGCGCAGCGGGGTGCGCGTCAACGCGCTCGTGCCGGGCGTGGTCGCCACGCCGCTCGTGCGCGACGTCGTGACGACCGCGCCCGCGGAACTCGAGCGCCGACTCGTCCACGTGCCGGTCGGCCGGTTCGCGGACCCCGCCGAGATCGCCGCCACGGTCGCGTTCCTCGGGAGCGACGACGCCTCCTTCGTCACCGCGAGCGCGTTCGTCGTCGACGGCGGGATGACCGCCGCCTACGTCACCCCGCTCTGAGCAGGACGATCAGTCCCGCCCCGTCTCCTGGCGCAGCTCGTCGATCTTCTCCGACGCCTCGGCCTTGGTGAGGTCATCCGGAAGCTGCTCGCCCGCCTCGTGCGCGAGCGTCTCCAGGTAGGCCCGCTGCCGGTGGGTCGGCGGCTCGTCGCCGGTGCGCCAGGTCGAGGGGTCGGGGACGTCGCTGTCGGGCAGCTCTCTATTCGGGTCCCGCGTCGTGTTCTCTGCCATGACTCGAACTTATGTGCGAACACCGACAGAGGCAGCTCCACTCGCACCCAGCGGCCCCACGCCCAGCCGGCGGGCCAGCGCGGCGGCGTCGTACGGCGCGTGCGCGTCGACGTCGTTGTCGAAGTAGACGACCACGTCGTGCCCGGAGTCCGCCCAGCAGCGGATCCGCTCGGCCCAGACGTCGAGCGCGGCGTCGGAGTACCCGCTCGTGTAGAGCTCGACGTCGCCGTGCAGCCGGACGTAGACGAGCGGCGCCGTCGCCTCGAACAGCAGCGGCCACCGCCCGGCGGTGTCGGCGACGACGAACGCGACGCCGTGGCGCTCGAGCAGCCGAAGGAACGCGGGGTCGCGGAAGCTCTCGTCGCGAATCTCCAGCGCGTGCCGGACCTGGCGGTCGGCGTCCACGTCGAGCCAGGTGCGGCCCTCCAGGCGCGCGTCGTGACGGCGCGCCAGCTCCGCCGCCTGCCCCGTGGTCCGCGGCAACTGGGCGAGGAAGGCGTCCAGCCGGGCCTCGTCGAAGGAAAGCCGTGGCGGCAGCTGCCACAGCACCGGCCCGAGCTTCGGCCCCAGCGCGAGCAGCCCCGAGGCGAAGAAGTTGGCGAGCGCCGTCTCGACGCCGGTCAGCCGGAGCAGGTGTGTGATGTAGCGGCCGCCCTTGACGGCGAAGAGGAAGCCGCCGGGCACGCTCGCCGCCCAGTGCTGGTAGGACGCCGGTCGCTGCAGCGAGTAGAACGAGCCGTTGATCTCCACGGTGTCGAACCGCTCCGCCACGTACTCCAGCTCGCGGCGTTGCACGAGGCCGTGCGGATAGAAGCGGCCGCGCCATTCGCGGTACCGCCACCCGGAGAGCCCGATCCGCACCTCCCCCATGTGCGTCACGCTAGATCGCTGCCCGGACGGCGGCTCGCCGAGGCGTCGCACCCGTTCGTAGTGTGACGCCCGTGCGCGACATCGCCGTCTTCACCGGGACCGCCCACCCCGACCTCGCCGCGGAGATCTGCGGGCACCTCGGCGTGCCGCTGCTGCCCACCCGCATCACCCGGTTCGCCAACGACTGTCTCGAGGTGCAGCTGCAGGAGAACTGCCGCGAGCGCGACGTCTTCCTCATCCAGCCGCTGGTCCGGCCGGTGCAGGAGCACCTCGTCGAGTTGCTGCTCATGCTCGACGCCGCGCGCGGCGCGTCCGCGGCCCGGACGACCGTCGTCCTGCCCCACTACGCCTACGCCCGCAGCGACAAGAAGGACATGCCCCGGATCTCGATCGGCGGGCGGCTCGTCGCCGACCTGCTCGTGACGGCGGGCGCGAACCGGGTGCTCGCCATGACGCTGCACTCGCCGCAGGTGCACGGGTTCTTCAGCGTGCCCGTCGACCACCTGCACGCCCTGCGCGAGATCGCCGGGCACTTCGCCGGCCAGGACCTCTCGACGACGACCGTCGTCTCCCCCGACCTCGGCAACGCCAAATCGGCAGCCGCCTTCGCCCGCCTGCTCGGCGTCCCCGTGGCGGCCGGCGCGAAGCAGCGGTTCTCCGACGACCGGGTCGAGATCACGACGATCATCGGCGACGTCACCGGCCGGGACGTCATCGTGCTGGACGACGAGATCGCGCGCGGGACGACGGTGGTCGAGATCCTCGACAAGCTGGCGGCGCGGGGCGTCCGGAGCGCGCGGGTGGCGTGCACGCACGGGCTGTTCGCGGACGGCGCCCTCGACCGGCTGACCGCCCGGGAGGACGTCGTCGAGATCGTGTGCACGAACACCGTGCCGATCCCGCCGGAGAAGCGGGACGGCAAGCTCACCGTGCTCTCGGTGGCGCCGGCGCTGGCGGAGGCGATGCGCAGGATCCACGAGGGCGAGTCCGTGAGCGCCCTCTTCGGCTGAGACCGACGCGGCGGCTCCCCCGGAACGTCCGACCCGCCCACGAGCATGACCCCGGCGCCCGGCGGGTAGTCCCTCGACGTGATCGAGTCCAGCGCCGACGGGACCGCCGGGAGCGGCAGCGCGCCGCTGAGGCTGGGCGCCATGACGACAGGTCCGCGGTCGATGTGGTTCGTCCGGCACGGCCAGAGCGAGGGCAACGTCATCCGGGACGACGCGGAGCAGCGCCGGGCCGAGCGCTACGAACTGGGCATGCGCGACGCGGACGTCCCGCTCAGCGACCTCGGCCGGGGTCAGGCCGAGGCACTCGGCCGATGGCTGGCGGAACAGCCCGCCGAGACGCACCCGGACGCCGTGCTCGTCTCCCCGTACCACCGCGCCGGCGAGACCGCCGACCTGCTGCTGGCGGCGGCCGGGCTCACCGGCGTCCGGCGGGGCATCGACGAACGCCTGCGGGACCGCGAGATGGGCGAGTGGGACGGCTACACCTGGCGCGGTATCGTCGCGCGGTTCCCCGAGGAGGCCGAGCGCGCCAAGCTCGTCGGGCGCTTCTTCCACCGGCCCCCGGGCGGCGAGTCGTGGGCGGACATCTGCCTGCGGCTGCGGACGTTCCTCGCCGACGTGGCCCGCGAGCTCGAGGGGGCACGGGTGCTCGTCGTCGCCCACGACGTCGTCATCCAGCTCGCGCGGGTCGTGCTCGAGGGTCTCGACGAGGCGGCCGCGGTCGAGCTGGTGCGCGGCACGGCGTATGCCAACTGCGGCCTCTCCACCTTCGACCGCGGCGACGGCGCCGGCCTGCTGCTCGAGCGCTACAACTGGACCGTGCCCGTGCGCGAGCAGGGCGCCGCGGAGACGAGGACCGAGGATGCCGCCGTCGGACGCTGAGATCGTGACCCCGGCGCTGCTGCGGGGCTGGCCCCTGCCCCCGCCCGGGGAGGACAAGGGCGACCGCGGCAGCGTGCTGGTCCTGGGCGGGGCGGCCCGGACGCCGGGTGCCGCGATGCTCGCCGGACTCGCGGCGTTGCGCGCCGGGGCGGGAAAGCTGCAGCTCGCGGTCGCCGCCCCGGTGGCCGCCGCGGTCGCGGTCGCCGTCCCGGAGGCGCTGGTGCTGCCGCTCCCCGCGGACGAGGCCTCCGGCAGCGTCGAGCCGTCCGCGGCCGCGACGGCGAAGGACCTGGCCGCGAAGGCGGACGTCGTCTGCGTGGGGCCGGGGCTGGACGACCCCGACCGCAGTGCCCGGCTCGTCGCCGACCTGCTCGACGGACTCGGAGACGGGACCGGGGTCGTGCTCGACGCCTACGCGCTGGGCGCGCTGCCGGGCCAGGAGAAGCTGTGCGCCGCGCTCGGCGGCTCGCTCGTGCTGACGCCGAACGCTGCCGAGGCCGGGATCCTGCTCGAGGAGGACCCCCCGTCGGACCACGGACGCGCCGCCCGCCGCATCGCCGAACGGTACGGCGCGGTCGTCGCGCTCCGCGGGACGATCGCGAACCCGGAGGGGCGGCTCTGGATCGACGGCGCCGGGCAGGCCGGGCTCGGGACGTCGGGCAGCGGGGATGTGCTCGCCGGCGTCGTCGCCGGTCTGCTGGCCCGCGGCGCGACCCCCGAGCAGGCCGCCGTCTGGGGCGCCCACCTGCACGCCACGGCCGGAGAACGGCTCGCCGCGCGCGTCGGCCCGCTCGGCTACCTCGCCCGCGAGCTGCTCGAGGAGACCCCTCGCGTGCTCACCGAGCTCTCGGTGCAGTACTGACCCGCATCCTCGGCCGTTCGAGAAGGTGGGGCGAGGCTCAGCCGGCGTGGATGCCGATGGCGGCGCCGACGCCGTACGTGACGCCGGCCGCCAGCACGCCGACGACGACCTGGCGCAGCGCGCTGCGCACCGGCGAGCGCCCGTTGAGCATTCCGATCGTGGCGCCGACCGCGGTCAGGGCGAGCAGCGCCAGGACGACGGCGGCCACGAACGCGCCGGTGCCGCCGGTGACCAGGTAGGGCAGGACGACGACGAACGCGCCGACGGCGAAGGCCAGCAGCGACGAGATCGCGGCGGACCAGGGCGAGCCGAGCGCGTCCGGGTCGAGGCCGAGCTCCTCGCGCGCGAGCGTGTCGAGCGCCACCTCGCGATTGCTCATGATCCGGCCGGCGACCTCCCGCGCCTGAGCCGTCGGCAGGCCCTTCGCCCGGTAGATGAGCACGAGCTCCTCGAGCTCCTCCTCGGGCTTCTCCTCCAGCTCGATGCGCTCGAGGGCGATCTCGCGCTGGAACATCTCCCGCTGGCCGGCCATCGAGACGTACTCCCCCGCCGCCATCGAGAAGGACCCGGCGAGGAGCCCGGCGACGCCGGCCAGCAGGACGGTCGACCGGCTTGCCCCCGAGCCCGCGAAGCCCATGACAAGCGCCGTGTTGGAGACCAGTCCGTCGCTGACGCCGAAGATCGCCGCCCGCAGGGCACCGGACCGGTCGCCCCGGTGCCAGCGCTCGCGGCGCTCGATGACCTCCCGGGGGTCGGGGGGCGGGGAGGTCCGGCCGGCGCGCATGGCGGCCAGTGCGCGGGCGTGGCCGCGCTCGTCGGCGGCCATGCCCGCGGCGGCGTCGGGGTCCGCGTCGTACAGGCCGGCGTCGGTCTTCTCGGCGCGCTCGATCAGCGGCAGCACGGCATCGAGCGAGAAGCGCCGAGCGGTCGCCGTCAGCATCCGGGTGCGGACGCCGGGCTTCCCCGGCGGCGGGATCTCGGCGCCGGCCGAGCGCAGCCGCTCCTCCCAGTGCGCGGCGTGCCGGCGTTCGACGTCGGCGAGCTCGCGCAGGATGTCGGCGCGCTCGCCCTCGGTGGACTCCGCCAGGCGGTCGTAGAGCGTGGCCGCCTCCCGCTCGCTGGCCAGGAGGTCGCGCCATCGGCGCAGGGTCGCGGGATCGGGCGCGGCGGCTCGGTCGGCTCCGGTCGTCACGCCGACCACGCTACCCGCACCCTTCCAGCAGGGCCGGAGCGCGTGATCGGCGCAGAATGTTCGACAGGTGAAACATGCGCGGAACGTGCCGCGCCGAGGATGGTCACGGGTGTGCGCCGTCCGGAGCGGCGTCGACGTGTCGGGAGGTACGCGTGCTCGCCAGGATCCGCCTCCGGGTGCCGGACCGGCCCGGCGCGCTCGGCCGCGTCGCCTCCGCGATCGGCGCGGCCTCGGGCGACATCGCCGGCGTCGACGTGCTCGAGAGTGAGGCCGGCCACGCGCTCGACGACGTCGTCGTCCAGGTGCGGGACGCCGGGCACCTCGACGCCGTGCTGACCGCGCTCGCCGGCGTCCCCGGCGCCGGCGTGCTCGGCGTGCACCACCCCGCGCCGCCGCTGCCCGGTCACGCCGACCTCCAGCTCGTGGCGCAGGTCCTCGCTCGCCCGGGCCGGTCGCTGCAGACGCTCGTCGACGGCGCCCCGGCGGCCCTGGGCGTCGACTGGGCGGCGATCGTCCACGCCGAGCCCGGCCGCGACGCGCTCGACGTGGTCGCCACCGGCGCCGGCGCCCCGGCGCCGCTGCCCGGGACGCTCGCGGGGCCGTTCCGGCTGCGCACGTTCCGGCTCGAGCTGGCCGACGGACCGCCGCACCCCGCCGCCCTCGTGCCGCTCGACGGCTGCCCGCTCGGGCTGCTCCTCGGCCGGGCCGGGGGCCTGGAGTTCCACAGCCGCGAACTGTGGCGGCTGGGTCAGCTCGGCGCAGTCGTCGGACCCTGCCTCGCCGTGTCCGCCCCCGCCTGAGCCTCGGGGGCCGCACGGATCCCGCCGACCCCGCCGACCGCGCCGACCGCGGCTGCCTCGGCCGCCGCCGCGATCGCGGCCAGGGTGGCGATCATCGTGCCGCGGTTGTGGGTGACGACGTCGACCACGCCGCGCCCGAGCGGGCCGATGACCTTCATCGCGGGGCCGCGGTGGTCGGTGAACTCCTCGACGAGCAGGGTGCCGGCGCCGTCCGGCAGGAGCCGGTAGCTCCAGCGGGCGGTCGCCAGCCCGAAGGTCGCGACGTCCCATGCGATCTGCCGCTCCGGGGCCCAGGCGACGAGGGTGCACACCGTGGACCAGCGACGCAGGCCGATCCGGTTGGTCCCGCGGAAGCGGGCGCCGAGCGCAGGTTCGGTCCCCCCGTCGAGCCAGACCTGCCGGACCGCCTCCGGCGACCACTCCCCCATCCGGGTCGGGTCGCCGATGAGCCGCCAGACCACGGCCGGCGCGGCGGCGACGGAACGGCTGACGGCGACGTCGCTCACAACCCGTAGGTCTCCAGCAGCCGGAGCCAGATCTCGCTGACCGTCGGGTACGACGGCACGGCGTGCCACAGGTCGGCCAGCGGAACGGCACCGACGACGGCGACGGTTGCCGAGTGGAGGAGCTCCGCGACGTCCTGCCCGACGAACGTGGCGCCGACGACGACCTTGCGGTCCTCGTCCACGACGAGCTTCGCCCGGCCCGTGTAGCCGTCGGCGAGCAGCGCGGCACCCGCCACCGAGCCGATGTCGTACTCGACCGCGCGCACCCGCAGGCCCTGCTCGCGCGCGCCGGCCTCGGTGTGCCCGACGGACGCCACCTGCGGGTCGGTGAAGACGACGGACGGGGCACCGATGCGGTCCGCCCGCGCCCGCAGCGCCTCACCCGCGGGGTCGCCGGCCGCGCGCCGGACGATGACGTCAGCGCACAACCTCGCCTGGTACTTGCCCATGTGGGTGAGGAGGTTGCGGCCGTTGACGTCGCCGACCGCGTACAGCCAGTCGCCGTCGACGCCCTCGACGGTGAGCCAGTCGTCGACGTCCACGTAGCGGCCGGCCGAGAGGCCGACGGACTCCAGCCCGAGGTCGTGGGTCCGGGGACGGCGGCCGGTGGCGACGAGCACCTCGTCGGCCACCACGGCGTCCCCGCCCTCGATCTCGAGCCTGACCTCGCCACCGGGTTCCGGTCGCTGGACGGCGACGACCTTCGTGGAGGTCCGGACGGTGATCCCGGCGTCCGCGAAGGAGTGCGCGAGCATCTCGCCCGCGAACGGCTCCTCGCGGCCCAGCAGGCGGTCGACCACCTCGATGATCGTGACCTCCTCGGCACCGAGCCCCCGGTACGCCTGGGCCATCTCGCACGCCACGACGCCGCCGCCGAGTACGGCCAGCCGCCTCGGCACGGACTCGCTGCTCGTGGCCTCGCGGCTGGTCCAGGGCTTCGCCTCGGCGAGGCCCGGCACCGGCGGGACGGCCGCGTCGCTGCCCACCGCGAGGACGACGGCGTGTCGCGCCGTGACGATCCGGGTGGAGCCGTCCGGAGCCTCGACCACCAGGCGCTTCTCGCCGTCCAGCCGGGCCCGGCCGCGCAGCGCCTGCGCGCCGGTGCCCTCGACCCACTGCACCTGACCGGTGTCGTCGTGGCGGTGTCCGTCGAAGCCGGTGAACCAGTCACGTCGCTTCAGCACGGCGGCGGTGTCGAGCGGACCGACCTCGACGCCGGGGAGGCGGGTCGCGGCGTCGCGGACGTCGATCGGCCGCAGCAGCGCCTTGCTCGGCATGCAGGCCCAGTACGAGCACTCGCCGCCGAAGAGCTCGGCCTCGACGAGCGCGCAGGTCAGCCCGCCGGCGCGCACGCGCCCCGCCACGTTCTCCCCCGGCGGCCCGCCGCCGATCACCACGACGTCGACCTCGACGTCGCCCGGGCTCTCCTCGCTCACGCTGGACCTCCTGGCTCGGGTTCGGCAGCGATCTTCGCAGCTCGTTCGCGGAGCTTCGCGCGCACCTCGTCCGGCGTGTAGGAGCGGCGTTTGCGCTCGGAGCGGGCGACGACGACGCCGGTGGCGGCGACACCGGCGAGTCCGGCCATACCGACGATCTTCCAGATGCGCACGGCCCTACGCTACGGGCGTGGGCGCCAGCCGCATCACCCTCGACGAGGCCGTCGACCTGACCCGCATCGGCGACCTGTGGCTGTTCCGCGGTTCGAGCGCGGCGGACCACGCCATCCGGCTGACGACGAACGCGCCGGTCAACCACGTCGGCATGGCCGTGACCATCGAGGACCTGCCGCCGCTGCTGTGGCACGCCGAGCTGGGCCGCTCGCTGCCCGACGTCTGGAGCGGCGGTCACCACCGCGGCGTGCAGCTCCACGACCTCCGGGACGCCGTCAGCGTGTGGGCGCACCGCTACGGGCAGCGGGTCTGGCTGCGGCAGCTGTCGGTGGCGATCACGCCGGAGGTGGAGGACGCCGTCCTGCGCACGGTCGCCCGGCTGGACGGCACGCCCTTCCCGAGCACCGCGCGCCTCGCCGGCCGCTGGCTGGGCGGGCGGGTCCGCCGGCGTGCCGCCTCCGACGCCGCGCTCGAGACGGCCTACTGCGCCGAGGTCGTCGCCCTGACCTACCAGGCGATGGGCCTGCTCCCGGAGGGCCGGGCGGCGAACTGGTACGACCCCGGGCGGTTCTGGAGCGGCGACGACCTCGACCTGCTCCGAGGAGCCACGCTCGCGCCGGAGATCGAGGTGCTCATCCCTCCCGACGGACCAGGTAGCTCCCCGCGCGGCTGAAGCCCGCGACCCGCCCGGTCCGTCAGCAGGGGCTCGAGCGCCTCGCGGACCGCGATCCGCCATGCGTGCGCGAGCGCCGGGTCGGCCCGCCGGAGCGTCTCGACGTCCGGCGGGGTGGCGACGGCGACCAGCGGGGCGTCTCCGGCGTCCCCGACCACCGGCCTCCCCTCGATCTCGGCGACCGCGACCCCGACCTGCTCCTCGTCGCGCAGGTCGAGGGAGGGAGCAGGGACGGGGACGCCGGGAGCAGCCACCGGCCAGACCGCGAACAGCCGGTCGGACTCGTCGCCGTCGTTGATCCCGTCGTCCATCCGGCCGTAGAAGTCGACGAGGTACTCCCCGATGCCGGCGCCGAGCTTGGCGATGTTGAACCAGGCGTTGCGGCGGACGAGCGGGTCGAAGGTCCAGGTCACCGTCTGCAGGCCGTGCTCGGCGGCCCACGCCCGCTGATGCGTCTTGATCGCGTAGCCCACGCCCCGACCGCGCGCTGCCGGCGTCACGGCCGTGACGTGTGAGTGCAGCCCCGGCGTCGGGTGCGAGGCGAGGAAGGCGGCGGCCGCCCCCACCATCGTGTCGCCGGCATAGGCGCCGGCGACGTAACCGCCGGCGTGCTCGAGCGCCCGCATGAGCCCCGCGGTCGCCGGCGGCTGCCCCGGCCAGGTCGCCGCGAACAACGCCTCGGCCCGGGCGATGTCCGCGATCCGGTCCAGGGTCCGGACGGCGACGGCGGCGGAGCTCACGCCGCCATCCTGCCGAACATCGGCGGCGAGCAGGGGCCGTCAGAGGTCGAAGCCGGGGAGCCAGCGGCGCAGCTCGGGGCGGACGGGCACCTCGGCGTCCAGCTGGGCCAGGACGCCGACGATGCCGAGCCAGACCCGGTGGGTGAAGAGCTGCTCCGGCGGGATCGTCAGCTGCAGCGCGACCGCGAACTCGGGGTTCCGCGGGTCGTTGACCCGGGCGAACTGCCCCTTCAGCCACTCCCGGGTGTAGTGGAACCTCTCGTGGCGCGCCGGCTCGCTGAACGGTGCGAGGTAGTCCCGCAGCTTCGCCACCTCGAGCCGCGCCCCGGGGCGCACCAGCCCCTCCTCGCGCAGCGCGGCGAGCACCTCGGCGTCCGAGCCGGCGAGCAGCGCCGTGATGAGCCGGCCGAAGCTCCGGGGCAGGCCGCCCGGCAGCGCCAGGCACGACCCGAAGTCGAGGACGCCGAGCCGCCCCTCGGCGGTGAGCCGGAAGTTCCCCGGGTGCGGGTCGGTGTGCAGCAGGCCGCAGCGCTCGGGCCCGCTGAGCAGGAACCGCTGGTAGAGCTCCCCCAGCCGATCGCGCTCCGGCTGCGTCCCCGTCGCCGCCACCCGGGCGAGCGGAACGCCGTCCAGCCACGTCTGCACGAGAACCCGCGAGGTGGCCAGCACGACGCCGGGCACGACGGCCTCCGGATCGTCCGGCGGGTACGCGGCCGCGAACGCCCGCTGGTTCGCGGCCTCCCGGCGGTAGTCGAGCTCCTCGAGCAACCGGGTCCGCAGCTCCGCGACCAGCGGCGGCATGGCGACGCCGCGCGCCACCAGGGCGGCGACGCGCGAGGCCAGCGAGAAGGCCCGGACGTCGGAGAGGATCGCCTCCCGCACCCCCGGGTACTGGATCTTGACGGCGACCTCCCTGCCGTCGGTCAGGACCGCGCGATGCACCTGCCCGATGGACGCCGCGGCCGCCGGGCGCTGGTCGAAGGCGGCGAACCGCGACCGCCACTGCGCTCCGAGCTCGGCGACGAGCACGCTCTCGGCGTCCGGCCACGGCATGCCGGGGTTGGACTCCTGCAGCGAGGTCAGCGCCTCACGCCAGCTCTGCTCGGGGTCGGCGGGGAACAGCGCCTCCACCGTCGACAGCAGCTGGCCGGCCTTGAGCGCGCCGCCCTTGAGCTCGCCGAGCACGCGCCGGGTACGGGCAACCGTGCGCGCCCGCTGTCTGCGGGTGACCTCCGCGCCGTCGCGCCCCAGGCCGCGCAGCACCAGTCCCTGGACGCCGAGAGCGGCGGCCCCGAGCGGCAGTGAGACGAGCCGGAGGGTGCGGACGAGGGGCACTCGCCCATTGTCCGGCGGGTCAGACGGGCGGCAGCGTGACGCCGAACCCGATGAGCGCGAGCCGGACGAGCACCGCTCCCGGCCGGAGCAGGTCGTTGACCTTCGCCGCGCTCAGCACCTCGAGGTCGGCGAGCCGGCGCGCGTAGGCGGCGTCCCCCTGCAACCGCGCCTCGTGCAGCTGCAGCGTGTTGTGCCACACCTTGAGCCGGGCCTCCCGCAGGAACCGCTTGACGGCCGCCTGGTTGAGCGGCGTCATGACGCGGTCCAGCACGGTCCGGGCCGGTCCGACGCGCTCGAGCTCCCCGTCCTCCGCGGAGACACGCTGCGCGAGCACGGCGTCGATCCGCTCGTGGTCGCGGCGCCGGCGATCCATCAGCCGCGCGTCGTCGACGTCCTTCGGCGGGATCACCCCGAGGAGGGCTTGCGGCAGGTCGTAGTTGATGTGGGCGTTCATCCCGAGCAGCAGGTGCGCGACGGGCGGCAGGGCGGGGTCCGCGGCGAAGGCCACCCGCCATGGCCGGGGCGCCGACCCCGGGTCCGCGCGGTAGGCGCGCAGGGCGTCGACGTAGAGGTCGGCGAAGACGACGTCCCACTCCTCGACCCAGGCCGGGTCCTCGAACCGGCCGTCCTCGAGGGCGACCGCCACCGCTCGCGTCGTGCGTGTGTAGGTCGACAGGAAGTACCGGCCGGTGTCGGCCTCGGCCTCGAGCTCCGCGACGAGCGCGTCCATGCGCTCCAGGAGCGCCGGGATGGTCCGGACGCCGTCGGCCATGGTTCTCCTCCCGTCGGGTGATCTAGCGTGCTGGTCAGTCTGCCCGCTGAGGCGGCCGGGAGGAGGTCGGCATGGCACGACGGACGACGATGTGGAGTTTCGACCCGGTCCGCGTCGGGCGCGCCGAGTGCGACGCGTGGGTCGGCTACTACCGGCGCGACTGGCCGCTGGTCCTCCGGTCGGCGGTCGCGATGGTGCGTGAGGGCTTCGCCCTGCCGTGGCCGCGGACGGTGCTCGGCGCCTGGTACGTCCTGCGCGGCAACCAGCTCTGGGCGCCGTACCCGGAGAACGACCGCGACGGGGCCCGTGCCGTGATGCGCCGGTTCTACGCGCTCGTCGCGCGCGACCAGGGGCTGACGATCGACCCGGCCCGGGCCGCCGAGCTGGAGGTCGCGTGGTGGCACGAGCACCGCGTGCTGCAGCGCGAGCGCACCGACGCCGACGAGAGCGGGCTGGTCCGGGCGCTGAGCGAGCTCTACGCCTACGTGTACGGGCTTCCCGAGGCCGACCTCGAAGCCGCCGCCCGCGCCCGTGCGCTCGCGATGCGGATCTCCGACGACTGGGTCGGGGCCGGGTGCGACCCGGAGGACGACCGGCTGCACGCGGAGCGGCGGCTGCTGGTCGAGTCGTACACGCGCTTGCTGGACGCCGTCGGCCCGGGGGCTCCTCAGGTCCAGTAGAGGACCCGGGCCTGCGGCAGCCGCTCGGCGAGCCCGGTCTCGAACCAGCCGCGCAGCTCGGCCATCACCGGCGCGGGGTAGACGTGCTTGACGGCGCCGAACCTGCAGATCAGGGCAACACGGGCGTCGGCGCCGCTACTCCGCGGGCTCGTCCGGGTGTTCCTGCGGCCGCCACCCGTACCTGCGGGCGCGGGCCTCCCCGAACACCGACGGGTCCGTCTCCCACCACGGGCGGGTCCGCTCGGGCTCGTCCGTGGGCAGCGCGGGCCCCGGCGCCTGCCGGGGCCGCTCCCGCTCGGCGGCGTCCAGGGCGGCGTCGACGGCGCGCGCCTCCCGCGCGTCGGTGAGCACCCACGCCGCGAGCAGCGCCGCGATGAACGGGATGTCGGCGGCCTCGCCGAAGAACCACAGCACGGCGCCGGCGAGCTGCTGGTCCTGCAGCGGCGACGGCCCCCACGGCCGGTGCACGGACGCCCAGTACTGCGGCTGCAGCACGGTCGAGTGCAGGCGCAGCACGATCCCGGGCACGGCGTCGAGGAGGAACTCGACGAACGCCAGCCCGAGCGCGGCCGCGTACGCCAACGACGTCAGGCGCATCGCCTCGTCGGTGACGGGCAGGGCGACGAGGAGACCCGCGAGGAGGAGCCCGAGCCGCACGAGCTGGCCGACCGTGCCGGACTGCAGGGACGCCGTCATGAGCGGGGTGAAGAAGAGCACGCTCGTCGCGGCGATGAGGACGAGCGGCCCGAAGCCGGGCACCCGGGCGACGCGGAACACCCGCGACCGGGTGAGTCGGTGGGCCGGGTCGGCCCAGGCCGGCGAGCGGGCGGCGAGCGTCAGGGGCGCGCCGGCGCCGAGCAGCAGCGGGGCGACGAGCAGCAGCAGACACGCCTGCACCACGTACACCCAGAACAGCACGGGCGCGTAGACACCGACGAAGGAGCACGTGGCGAGCAGGACGAGCACGAGCCCGGCGACGAAGGCCGAGGTCCGGACCCACGACCACCGCCCGGCGGCGCGGACGCCGGCCAGGTACAGGGCGGCCACGCCGATCACGAGCACGACGGCGGGCAGGTCCAGGGTCCATGACGTGACGGCCGTCGCCGGCGTCAACGCTCCGGGTCCCTGGTAGCCGCTCGTCGCGATCCTCCTCCGCTGCGCCCGCCCGGCATCGTAGGCGCCGGCTCGCGGGCCGCAACGGGCCGGGGCGGCGAGCCGCGGCGTCGTGCCGGGGCGACGGTCGACCCCGACCATGGGCGGATGGACAGCGACCGCACGGAGAGCCGGCTGCACGACGAGGTCTGGACCACCGCCGCCGGGCGGCCCGTCCGCGCGCTCGTCAGCGGCTCGGTGCGGCCCGGCGTCCCGGAGGTCGTCCTCCTGCCGGGCCTGGGCGCCCCCGGCTACGTCCTCGACCTGCTGCACGCGTGCGGTGCGTGGACGCGTGCCCGGCTGCTCGACCTGCCCGGATTCGGGTCCCCCCGCACCGCCGGCTGCCCGGCCGACCTCGACGCCCTCACCCCGGTCGCCGTCGCCTGCCTGACCGGCAGCGCCGGCCCGGTGCTGCTCGCGGGCCACTCCACCGGCGCCCAGCTCGCCCTGCGGGCGGCGGTGGCCGCCCCGGACCGGGTGCGCGCCCTGGCCCTGCTCGACGTGACCTTCGACCCGCCGGTGCGCAGATCGGTGCTCCGGCTCGTGCCGCGGCTGCGGACCTATCTGCGCGAGCGGCCGCGCGAGCTCGTCGTCACGGTGCCGTCGTTCGTCCGCGCCGGCTCCGGACTCGTCCGGTACGTGCGCTCGGCGCTGGCGGACGAGCCCGAAGAGCGGGTGGCGGCGGTGCTGGCCCCGGTCCTGGTGCTGCGTGGCCGGCGCGACACCCTCTGCCCGCCGGGCTGGGCCGCGGAGCTCGCGCGGCTCGCACGGCAGGGCGAGCTCGTCACCGTCCCGGGCGCGCACAACGTCCCCTACACCCATCCCGGAGCGGTGGCCCTGGAGCTGAGCACCTGGATGCAGCGGCTCGACGCGTCCTGAACCGGCTGCTCCGCGCCGCTGCGATGAGTTCGGCCGGTCCGCGCGGTCTGCCCGAGGGGCGGCGGCGTGGCCGCCGTTCCCTGAGAGCGGCGGCGCGACGGTGCTGCGGGAGGCGTCATGACGGCGGAGCAGGCGGGCGTGCCGGCGCCGCCGTGCGTCGTCGTCGACGTGAGCCGCTACCGCACACCGGACATACCGCTGGTCGACGTCCTGCTGCGCGTCCGGCTGATCACGCCGCCGGCTGGGCGCCGGGCTCCTCGTCGTCGGCGGGGGTCCGGAGCTGCAGCAGCTGCTGGCCCTCCTCGGGCTGCTCTCCGTGGTCCCGCTCGGCCCGCTCGAGGGATCAGAGCGTGGCGGGCAGCCCGAAGCGCGCGAACAGCCGCGGGTCGAGGAAGTGGTGGATGTGCACGACCCGGCCGTCGCGCAGCTCGAGCACCTGGATCGACCACGGCTCGAGCCCCCCGCCGGGCGCGGGCTTGTACTGGGCGAAGGCGGGTGAGCCGCTGACCTCCAGCGGCAACAGGCGCGACCCCTTGCAGCCGATGCCGTGGCCGAGGTACCAGCCGGGCAGCTCGTCGCGCCCCTGGATCCACATCCGGAACGGCGGCATCGAGATGCTCGCGTCCTGGTGGAGCACGCCCACCAGCGCCTCCATGTCGTACCGCTCGAAGGCCTGCACGTAGCGTGCGAGCAGCTCGCGCTCGGCCTCCCCGAGCTCGCTGCCGCCGGCGCCGGGTTCGGCCCGGCGCTCACCGAGCGTGGCCCGCGCGCGTTGCAGGGCGCTGTTGACGGAGACGACCGTGGTGCCGAGGAGCTCGGCGACGTCGGCGGCCGACCAGCACAGCACCTCGCGCAGGATGAGGACGGCGCGCTGGCGCGGCGGGAGCACCTGCAGCGCGGCGACGAAGGCGAGCCGGACGGTGTCACGGACGACCGCCTGCTCGGCCGGGTCGGCCCCCAGCGGCATCACGTCGCGGTCGGCCACGGGCTCCAGCCACACGTGGTCGGGCGTGGTGTCGACCGGCAGCGTGCTCGAGGGCACGGGCGAGGAGAGGTCCATCGGCAGAGCGCGGCGCTGGCGGCTGCGCAGCAGGTCGAGGCAGACGTTGGTGGCGATCCGGTAGAGCCAGGACCGGACCGACGACCGGCCCTCGAACCGGTCCGCCGCCTGCCACGCGCGGACGAGGCACTCCTGCACCGCGTCGTCGGCGTCGAAGGTCGAGCCGAGCATCCGGTAGCAGTACCCGGTGAGCTCGCCGCGGTAGCGCTCGAGCTCGTCGAGGTCGGGCGGGGAGGCCTGCGCAGCAGCGGGGGCCGTCATCGGTGCCGTCGGTGTCTGTCCCACCTCGGCGACGCTAGTACGAGCCACCGACACAAGAACAGTGCCGCCCGGCGCCGGTGACCTTTCCCTCCCCGGGCCCCCACATGCGGTCACACTTCGTATTCGGCTTGACACACCTCGCACAGTCGGTCAGCGTTGTGTCCCGCAGCTGTGACGCCCCGTCATCAAACGACGGCCCGGAGGCCCGGCCGAGCCGTCGTGGGAGTCCCACCGTGCTGCCACTGGTCGTCGATCTCGAGGGGTAGGGGATGGCTGCCGAGATCAGTTCCGACTTCGGGCTCCCGGCGCACGCGCGCGGCGTCGGGTTCGGGCGCGGCGGCGGAGCCGGCTCCCTCGCCGAACGGCGCGAGGCCGCGCAACGCCGGCTCTCGTCCTCGGTCCGCGCGCAGGAACTCGTCGCCTGCGGGCTGCGGGCCTTCGACGAGGCGATGGGGGAACGCCGCCTGCCCGACCTCGACGGATCGCTGCGCGCCTCGGTGCGGGCGATGCTCGCGATCGCCTACGACACGCCCGACTACGACATCACGCTGGTGCCGGCACCGGGCGCGATCGCCGTGCGCATCCGGCACACACCGTTCGGCCCCGAGGCCGAGGTCCTCGAGTTGGTGGTCGGCCCGGGCGAGGCGGCGAGCCGCCATCTCGAGGGGCCGCCGACCACGAGCCTGCGGACGCCGTAACGGCGCGCGGAGGATCGTCAGCGCGGGCGCGCCGCGCGGGCGCTGCGGCGCCGGTCCACCTCGCGGGCCACGCGCGTCGCGAGCTCGCGGGCCTTGGCCTGGTTCTCCGGCTTGGCGGCCTCACGTCGAACGACGTCGACGAGCTTGAGCACGACAGCGCTCTTGACCAGTCCACGCACGGCACCCATCAGGTCTCCTTCTCGGTCGGGATCTCCCGTGGAGGTGCCCGCTCGGGCCGCGGCTATGCATCCGCGATCGTGAGCTCGACATCCGGCGGCGTGGCGAGGCTGTTGTGCACCGTGCAGCGCGAGGCGACGGCGAGCAACCCCGGCCGGCGTCCCTCGGGCACGCCACCGGGCACCCGGATCACGAGTCGCACCGAGGTCACCCGGGAGGGGCGATCGGCGCTGTCGTGATCCGCGGTCACGCTCAGGCCCTGCGCCGGCACCCCGTGCCGCTCGAGGTACCGGCGGGCGAGCACGGCGACGCAGGAGGCGAGACCGGAGACGAACAGCTCGACGGGCGTCGGGCCGGCGTCCCCGGCGTCCGGCTGGTCGACCACCAGCCGGTGCCCCCGGACGGCGACCTCGAACCGCTCCCCGTCGACGTGACGGACCTGGAGACCCATGCGCCGATCATCCCGCCTGAGCGGGCTGAGCGGTCAGACCGGGTGCCGGCCCAACCGGCACCAGACCACCTTGCCGCCGCCGCGGGTCCGGACGCCCCACGCGGCGGCGACGGCCCCGACCAGCAGGAGCCCGCGGCCGCCCTCCTCGTCCGCCGTCGCGCGACGCCGCCGCGGTGTGCCCACGCCCTCGTCGAAGACCTCGACCACGATGCCGTCGTCGTGCCGCGACAGCTGCAGGCTCACCTGGCCGGCTCCGTACCGCAGGGCGTTCGTGACGAGCTCGCTGACGACGAGCTCCGCGACGTCCGCGAGGGCCGGCTCGCCCCAGGCCGTCAAAGTGTCGAGGGCGACGGCACGAGCCCGCCCCGCCTCGCGGACGTCCGGCCCGATCTCGAGGCGCACCGTGGGCGGCCGGCTCCGGGGATCGGTGCGCACGAGCAGGAGCGCGACGTCGTCGTCCCGGTCGGGACCGTCGGTGACCCGGGCCGCCAGCGCGTCGAGGTCGGGCGCCGCGGGGTCGAGCCGGCCCGCGAGCCGCCGCAGGCCGACGTCGAGGTCCGCGTCCCGGCTCTCGACCAGCCCGTCGGTGTAGAGCGCCAGCAGTCCGCCCGGACCGACCACGTACGTGCGCTCGCCGTAGTCCTCCCCGCCGCCCGCGCCGAGCGGAGGACCGGTCGACTCCAGCGCCTCGCCACCACCGCTCGCGGCCAGCAGCAGCGGCGGGACGTGACCGGCGTTGGCGAGCGCGAGGGAGCCGTCCCGCGCGTCGAGCACCGCGTAGACGCATGTCACCAGCACGTCCTCCGCCAGGCCGCGGACGAGCTCGTCCGCGCTGGTCAGCACCTCGGCGGGCGCCTGGTCCTGCACCGCGTACGCGCGCAGCGCCGCCCGGACCTGACCCATGAGCGCCGCGGCCGACAGCCCCCGGCCCATGACGTCGCCGACGACGATGGCCACCCGGCCGCCGGGGAGCCGCACCACGTCGTACCAGTCGCCACCCACCTCGCCGCCGCCGCTGCGCGCCGGCAGGTAGCGGGCCGCGGTACTCAGCCCGGGCACGGCCGGCAGGCGCTGGGGCAGCAGGCTGCGCTGCAGCGTGAGAGCCCGCTCGCGCTCACGCCGGTGCAGCCGGGCGTTCTCGATGGCCACGGCCGCACGGTCGGCGAGCCGGCGCGCGAGCAGCAGCTCCTCCTCGCCCTGGGTGCGCCCGCTCACCGAGTCGACGAGCGACAGGACGCCGACCACCCGGCCGTGGGCCTGCAGCGGCGCGGCGAGCGCCGAGCGGATGCGCAGGTCGCGGGCCGTCCGGGCGGAAGCGGCGTTCGGCGCGACGGCCTCGTAGTCGAAGGTGCTCGGGTCGATCTGGCGCACCGACGCCTCGCGCCGCACGAACGCCTCGTGCACGGGGTGGCCGGGCGGGTAGCACACGTCCTTCCCTACCGGCGCCCACGGGTCGTTCCCGTCGCCGGAGGGTTCCGGAACGTCGATCCCGGGGCCGTGCACGACCGCGTACCGCCGCAGCACGAGACCGTCGTCGGTGGTCCCGGCGCGGATCCCGTCCGTCTCGGCGAGGTCGACGACGCAGTGGTCGGCGATCCCGGGGACGACGAGCCGTCCGAGGCCGGTGAGGGTCTCCTCCAGGTCGAGGGAGGCGTTCAGCACTCCGGCGGCGCGGCCGAGGAGCTCGAGCCGGGCGTTGGCCCGCTCCAGCGCCCGCCGGGTCCGGTGCCGGTCGCTGACGTCGCTGACGATGGACGCCGCGCCCAGGACCTCGCCGTCCGGCCCCTCGAGCCGGAAGTAGGAGACGACGAGCGAGCGCTCGACGGCACCGCTCGGCAGCCGCCCTTCGAGGTCGGCGCCGATCACCGGCCGGCCGGTCGCGATCACCTCACGCAGCCGGGCGTCGGCGAAGGCGCCGATGTCCCCGGGCACGACCTCGCGGACGGTCCGGCCGAGCAGTGCGGTGAGGTCGAGACCGACGATCCGCTGCAGCGCCGGGTTGACCCGCACGTAGCGCGCGTCGCGATCGAAGACGCCGACCCCCACCGGCGACTGGCCGACGATCACCTCCAGCAGCGCGGCCTCGTCGACCGCCTGCGCCGGGCCTTCGACCGTCACGCCAGCATCCTGTCAGCCCGAGGCGGAAGGCGAGGTCAGGGCCCGAGAACCCGCTCCGTGTACGCGTTGGCGAAGACCCGGTCCGGGTCCAGCCGGTCGCGGACGGCGAGCGCGTCGTCGAAGCGCGGGTAGAGCGGCCGCAGCTCGGCGGCGCTCAGCCCGTGCAGCTTGCCCCAGTGCGGCCGGCCGCCGGCGTCGCGGCACAGGTCCTCCACGGCGGCGAAGTACGCGTCGTGCTCCCGGCGCCGGTACTGGTGGACGGCCACGTACGCGGTGTCCCGGCCGGACGCCGTCGAGAGCCACACGTCGTCGGCGGCGGCGAACCGCACCTCGACCGGGAAGCCGATCCGCTCCCCGCTCGCGGCGAGCCAGGCCTCGATGCCGGCCAGCACGCCAGGCACGGCGGCCCGCGGGACGGCGTACTCCATCTCCCGGAACACGACCCGCCGGGCCGTCGCGAAGACCCGGTAGGAACGGTCGGTGTAGCGGCGGGCGGTGAGCGCCCGGGCCGCGACCGCGTTGGCCCGCGGGACGAGCGCCGGACGCCGGGTGGTGAGCCTGTTGACCAGCTCGAAGACCGTGTTCGAGAGGAACTCGTCGTCGACCGCGCGCCGCACCCGGCCGAGCGGCTGCAGCGGGCCGTTCCCGGGGCGGCGGGTGTTGCGCTTGGAGAGCACGCGCCGGGTGTGCGGGAACCAGTAGAACTCGGCGTGATCGCTGCCGTCGGCGAACGCGTCGAGGTCGGCGAGGACGTCGTCGACGCCCTCCGGGCGCTCGTCGGCCTCGAGCGCGAAGGCCGGGACGCACTGCAGCGTGACGTTCGCGACGATCCCGAACGCCCCGAGGCCGACGGTCGCGGCCGCGAGCACGTCCGGGTGCTCCTGTGGGGAGCAGCGCAGCAGGTCGCCGTCCGGCAGCACCAGGTCGAGCGCGCGCACCTGCGAGGCGAGGCCGCCGAACCGGGCGCCGGTGCCGTGCGTCCCGGTGGCGATCGCGCCGGCGACGGTCTGGACGTCGATGTCGCCGAGGTTCTCCATGGCGAGGCCGAGCGACCACAGGACGTCGCCGAGGTCGTGCAGCCGGGTCCCGGCGAGCACGGTGACCAGACCCGTCTCGCGGTCGGCCCGCACGACCCCGGCGAGCCGGTCGAGCCGCAGCTGGACGCCGTCCGTCGCCGCCGCGGGCGTGAACGAGTGGCCGGCGCCGACCGCACGGACCCGGCGTCCGGCGGAGACGGCCTGGGCGACGACCTTGCGCAACTCGTCGACGGACGCCGGCGTCTCGACCGCGACCGGATGTGCGGTGACGGTTCCGGCCCAGTTCGTCCACGTCGGCATGACAGGACTATCCCCGGCGGTGCTGGCCCGGCGGAAGGGGATACGCCAGTGTCGGGCCATGGACCACGACGGGAACGACGACCTCGCCGGGCGGGTCGCGCGGCTGGCCCGGGCCACCGCGCATCTGCCCGCGCCGCTGGCCGCGCTCGACCTGGAGGCGCTGCGGCTCGGCGCCGACGATCTCGTGCGCCGGGCCTCGGGCCTACCCGTGCGGGTGGCGTCGAAGTCGGTGCGCTGCCGGTGGGTGCTCGAGACGGTGCTGCGCCGGCCCGGCTTCGCCGGCGTGCTGGCGTACTCGCTGCGTGAGGCGCTGTGGCTGGCACGCGAGGGCGTGGAGGACGTGGTCGTCGGCTACCCCACCGGGGACGCCGCTGCCGTCGCCGAACTCGCCGCGAGCGAGGCGTTCGAGCGGGTGACCCTGATGGTCGACGGCGAGGAGCAACTCGACCTGATCCGGGCGGCATCCGGCGGCGCGCCGCTGCGGCTCTGCCTCGACGTCGATGCGTCGCTGCGGGTGGGCCCGCTGCACCTCGGCGTCCGGCGTTCCCCGGTGCGGACGCCCGCGCAGGCCGCCGCGCTCGCGGGCGCCGCCGCTCGGCGGGGGCTGCGGGTCGTCGGCGTCCTGCTCTACGAGGCACAGATCGCGGGGCTGCCGGACAGCTCCCCCGCCGTCCGGCTCGTCAAGCGCGCCTCCGCGCGGGAGCTGGCGCGGCGGCGCTCGGCGGTCGTCGAGGCGGTGACCGGGGTCGCCGGTCCCCTCGCCTTCGTCAACGGCGGCGGGACGGGCAGCCTCGAGGTGACGTCGGCGGATGCCGCCGTCACCGAGGTCACCGCGGGGTCGGGCCTCTACGCGCCGGCGCTGTTCGACCACTACCGCGCCTTCACCCCGCGACCGGCGCTGCTGTTCGCGCTGCCCGTCGTCCGGCGACCGGCGCCCGGCATGGTGACGCTGGGCGGGGGCGGGTGGATCGCCTCCGGGCCGTCCGGACGGTCCCGACTGCCCGTCCCGGCCGGCCCCGGGCTGCGGCTGCTGCGCGCCGAGGGCATGGGCGAGGTGCAGACGCCGGTGCGCGGACCGGCGGCGCGGGGACTGCGCGTCGGCGACCGCGTCTGGTGGCGGCACGCGAAGGCGGGAGAACTCTGCGAGCACGTCAACGACCTGCACGTCGTGGAGGGCGACGACCTGATCGCGTCGGTCCCGACCTACCGGGGTGAGGGCAGAGCCTTCGGCTGACCGGATTCGCCGGCCGAGCACCTGACCGGAGGCCGCCGCGGGTGCCAGGCTGGAGTCATGACGGGTCGACTTCCCCGGGGCGTGGTGTGGCTGCGGCAGTTCGCCGCGACGCAGCGCGAGCTGGAGGAGCGGCGGCGGCTCCTGGACCGGCCGTGGGAGGAGGACCTCCTGCACTGGCACCGCGACGCCGACGGCACCGTCACGCTGCACGGCGAGGTACCGCCGCCGCGGGACGGCCGCCGCCGGAGCACGACTCCCGAGGGCTGGTGCCCGGGTTCCCTGCCGCGCGCCCGCCGCGCCCAGGAACCCTGACGGCCCGTCTCACCACTCGATGCCGCGCTGCCCGAGCTGACCGGCGTCCATGGGGTGCTTGACCTTGGTCGTCTCCAGCACGAGGTCGGCGATCTCGACGAGCCGCGGGTCGGCGGCTCGGCCGGTGACGACGACGTGCTGGAACCCCGGCCGCTCGCCCAGCGTCGCCACCACCTCGTCGACGTCCACCCAGCCCCACGTCATCGGGTAGGTGAACTCGTCGAGCACGTAGAAGGCATGCGCCTCGGCGGCGAGGTCCCGCTGGATCTGCCGCCAGCCCTCGAGGGCGTCGGCGGCGTGGTCGGCGTCCGTGCCCTGCTTGCGCTGCCACGACCAGCCCGCCCCCATGCTCTGCCACTGCACGGGTGCGCCCTGCCCGGTCCGTCCGTGCACGTCGCCGAGCGCGCGGAGCGCCTGCTCCTCCCCCACGCGCCACTTGCCGCTCTTGACGAACTGGTACACCGCCACGGGCAGCCCCGCGTTCCAGGCGCGCAGCGCCATGCCGAAGGCGGCCGTGGACTTGCCCTTCATCTCGCCGGTGTGGACGGCGAGCAGCGGCCGTTGCCGACGCTGACGGGTGGTGAGGCCGTCGTCGGGGACGACGACCGGCTGAGCTTCCGGCATGGTGAACCGTCTTCCTCGGGGTGTCCGCGCCCCGGACCTGAAGGATCGACGGCGGAAATATCCTGGCTTCCGGATCGACGCTCGCCTCGGCCTTCCCCCTGGATGCCAGGAGTGGCCGTCTCGAGGTTCGCTCCCCGGTGACAGTGGCGGGACCGCGCCGGAATTCCACCGGCTTCCTTCACTGCCGTCGACTGACGCGGCGAGCCAACCACCCGGCGCGGGCGCCGTCAACGCGACAGACTCGACGCGACTTCTGCTCCCCGACGGAAGGAGTGTCGGATGCCCGCCTGGATCTGCGCCACCTGCGCCGTGCAGTACCCGGACACCGAGCGGCCGCCCCAGCGACTGCCCGATCTGCCTGGACGAGCGCCAGTACGTCGGGTGGGAGGGGCAGCGCTGGACGACGCGCGACGACCTCCTGCGCGACCACCGCAGCGAGCTGCGCGAGGAGGAGCCGGACCTCGTCGGTGTCGGCGTCACGCCGGCCGTGGCGATCGGCCAGCGGGCGCTGCTCGTCCGCACCCCCGCCGGCAACGTGCTCTGGGACTGCGTGCCCGTCCTCGACGACGCCGCGGCGGAGCGGATCGCGGACCTCGGCGGCATCGCCGCGATCGCGATCTCCCACCCGCACTTCTACGCGGCGAACATCGACATCGCCGACGCCTTCGGCGCGACCGTGTTCCTGCCGGCCGCGGACCGGCGGTGGGTGCAGCGGCCCTCGCCGCGGATCGAGTTCTTCGACGACGACGTGCAGCCGGTGCCGGGTGTGACCGTGGCACGGATCGGCGGCCACTTCGACGGCGCCGCCGTACTGCACTGGCCCGCCGGCTCCGAGGGTCGCGGCGCGCTCCTCACCGGCGACACGATCACGGTCGTGCAGGACCGCGCCTGGGTCAGCTTCATGTGGAGCTACCCCAACCTCATCCCGCTGGACGAGCGGACGGTCGACGACATCGCGCGACGCGTCGAGCGGTTCCCCTTCGACCGGATCTACGGCGGCTGGTGGGGGCGGGTCGTGGTGGAGGACGGAGCCGCGGCGGTCCGCCGGTCGGCCGACCGGTACGTCGCCCGGGCCCGCGGGGAGCGACCCTCCTGACGGCGGCCGGCCCTGGACGCGCTAGGCACCCGGCGCCATCCGGTAGCGCGAGCTGCTCAGCTGATCGGCCGCGGTGGCGACCGCTCCCACCGCGCGGTCGACGTCCTCGGTGGAGGTGTAGAGCGCGAAGCTGAGCCGGCAGCTCGCGGATGGGGTGAGGCCCAGGTCGCGGTGCGCGAGCGTGGCGCAGTGGCACCCGGCGCGGGACTCCACGCCGAGCCGGTCGAGCCGGACGGCGAGGTCCAGCGGGTCCACGCCGGCCACGTTGAAGGCGACGAGCGGAGACCGGTCCGCGGCCTCCGGAGGTCCGTAGATCGTGAGCCCGTCCACGGTCCCGCAGCCCCTCGAGCGCGCGCGCCGTCAGCTGCCGGGTGTGGGTGCCCACCGCGTGCATGGCGGCCCGGACCGCGCGTGTGCGGCAACGGACGGGAGGTGTCGAACCACGGCGGCCCGTCGTCGAGGACGAGGTCGAGGACCAGCCGCAGCGCCTGCGCCGAGACGATCACGCCGAGGATGTTCGGCGTCCCCGCCGCGTACTTCCAGGGCAGGTCGTTGTAGCCGACGTGGTCCGGCGCCACCTGCCCCTCCGCGACCATGTCGCCGCCGTAGAGGAAGGGACGCCCCTCCGCGAGCAGCCGCTCCTTGCCGACGAGGACGCCGACCCCGAAGGGCGCGAGCATCTTGTGGAAGGAGAAGGCCAGGTAGTCGACGTCGAGGGCCTGGACGTCGACCGCGGTCGTCGGCGCGAGCTGGGCGGCGTCGACGAGCAGGAGCGAGCCGCACCCGCCGTCCGGCTGCCGGTAGCCGCTCTGCCCGGGTGATCCGGCGGACGGCGGCGAGCGGCGGCTTGGTGCCGAGGAAGTTCGAGGCGCCCGTGACGGCGACGAGCTTGGTGCGCTCGTCGACGAGCTCGGCGAGGTGGTCGAGGTCGAGCCGGCCGGTCACGTGGTCGAACCGCGCCACGCGGCACTCCACCCGCCGCCCGAACTGCGGCAGGATCTCGCGGCACATGGCGTACCAGGGCACGAAGTTGGAGTTGTGCTCCATCATCGTCGTCACGACGTTGTCGCCGTCGCGGAGCTCGGTGAGCAGCGTGTACATCACGGCGTTGATCGCCTCGGTGGTGTTGCGGTACGTGGCGATCGAGCGCCGGCTCGGTGCGTTCACCCAGGCCGCGATGGTGTCGTAGGCCTCCTCGAACAGCCGCGTCGTCCGCTGGGACGCCGCCGACTGGCCCCGGTGCACGTTCTCGTAGCAGGGCACCAGCCGGCGATACAGGTCCACCAGTTCGCGCGGCGGCTGGGTGGTGGCGGCGTTGTTCGTCACCACCCGGCCGGTCCGCGCGAACGCGAAGTGCTCGCGGACGCGACGGACGTCGACCGCCGGCGGGTCGTCCTCCGCGGGTCGGGGCTGGCGAGGTCGGGGCCACATCGGAGCCTCCCGGGCTCGGTCACTCCTGGACGTCGGGCTTGCGCTTCCACGCACCGATGAGGAGCGGCAGGACGGTCGGGCGATACGGGTCGGCCAGCACGTCGTGGCGCATCGCCGCCAGAGCGTCCTCGGCCTGGGCCTGTGTCACGATTCCGCGGGCGAGTGCGGCCGGGAGCACGCTGCGCAACGTCGCCTCGAGGTAGGGCGCCACGCTCGCCACGGGTTCGAGCCGCCCGGCGACGTCGGTGCCGTCGGGTTCCCCGATACCGGCCTCGGCGAACAGCAGCGGCAGGCGCGCGCCGGCGTAGACGTCGCACCGGGCGGCGGTCATGCCGGCGATGAGGAGCTCACCCACCTCGTCGAGGCTGGGCAGTGCCGGCAGCACGGTCACTCCGCGCAGGTCGTAGTCCTGCACGAGCAGGTGCCCGCCGGGTGCCACGGCGTCCCACAGCCGCCGCAGGACGGTCACCCGCTGCGGCAGGTGGAACAGCAGCAGGCGCGCGTAGACCAGGTCGAACGGAGCCCGCGGCAACGGCACGTCCTCGGTCACGTCGTGGACCACGACGTCGCACTGCTCGTACCCCTCGCCGTGCAGCGCGAACCGGGTCGCCACGGCCAGTGCCCCGTCGACGTCGATCCCGAGCACCTCTCCGGCGGCGCCGACGCGGTCGGCCAGAAGTCGCATCGTCTCCCCCGGCCCGCATCCGGCGTCCAGGCAGCGTGCGCCCGGGGCGAGGCCGACCTCGTCGAGCAGCCGCTCGGTCGCCCGGCTCCAGGAGCGGGCCTGCGCCCGCAACCGCTCGTACTCCTGCGGGCTGTGGCCGAGCACGTAGCCGTCGAGGTCCGGTGCCGTCGTCGTCATGTCGATCCCTCCCGTCGATCCCCGTAGACCGATGCTCCGGCGAGGACGACGCGCGGTGCATCGTGGACGGACCCACGACGATTCGCGGCCCTGGTCCTCACCTCGGCGGCGGCGTACCGTCGGCCTCGGTGCACGGGTTGCTGGACCGAGGCGTGGAGCTGGCGGAGCTTCGCCGCCGGCTCGATGCCGCCCGCTCCGGCACGGGCCGCGTCATCGTCATCGAGGGACCCGCGGGCATCGGCAAGTCCGCACTGCTGGACGTCGCGGTCGGCGGCGCCGAGCCCGTCGTGCTGCGCGCCCGCGCCCACCCCCTGGAGCGCGACGCCGCGTGGGCGGTGGCGCGACAGCTCTTCGAGCGGCTGCGGACGCAGCGCGACTGGGACGCCCTGACGACCGGAGCGGCGGCGCTCGCGGACCGGGTGCTCGCCCCCGAGGACGCCGAGCCCGCGGACGCCGGCGACGCCCGGCACGCCGCCGTCCGCGGGCCTGGTCTGGTTGCTGACGAACCTCTGCGAGCGCTCCCCCGTCGTCCTGGCCGTGGACGACGTGCACTGGGCGGACCCGGCGTCGCTGCACTGGCTCGCCGTCCTCGCGGCTTCGCTGCACGAACTGCCGGCGGCCGTCGTGTGCGCCGTCCGCGCGGGCGAGCCGGCGGCCGCGCCCGACCTGCTCGCCGAGGTGCTCGCGGCCGCTCCCGAGCCGCCGGTCCGGCCGCGCCCGCTCGGTGGCGCGGCGACGGCGACCCTGGTCCGCGCGCGGCTGCCGGAGGCGGACGAGGTCTTCGTCCGGGCCTGTCACGAGGTCACCGGTGGCAACCCGTTCCTCCTGGTCACCCTGCTCGCCCAGCTCGCCGCGGACGGCGTCGCGCCGACGCGGGAGGCAGCGGGCCGCCTCGGCACGTTCGGCCCCGAACAGGTCGCACGTGCCGTGGAGCGGCAGCTGGTGCGGCTGCCCGCCGGAGCCGGCGACCTGGCCCGCGCCGTCGCCGTCCTCGGGCCGGCGACGCCGGTGCGGCGGGCCGCGGCGGTCGCCGGCCTGGACCCGCCCGCCGCCGCGGTGGCGGCGGACGCCCTGCGGGCTGCCGGTCTCGTGGACCCCGGAGCGGAGCTGTCACTGGTCCACCCGCTGATCGCGTCGGCGCTGTACGCCGGCATCCCGCCCGGTCGCCGCGGCGTCTGTCACGGCGCCGCCGCCCGGGTGCTGGCGGCCGAGGGCGCGGGCCCCGAGGCCGTCGGCCTGCAGCTGCTGCACAGCGAGCCGGCGAGCGACCCGGCGACGGTACGGACCTTGCAGGAGGCGGCGGCGCGGGCGACGACCCGAGGCGCTCCGCTGGCCGGCGCCGCCTTCCTGCGCCGCGCCCTCGCGGAACCCCCGCAGGCGCCGGAGCTGGCGGACATCCGGCTCGACCTCGGGCTGGCCCTCGCCTGGTCCGTGCAGCCCGACGCCTACGAGCAGCTCGCCGCCGCGGTCGAGGCAGCGACCTCGCCGCGCCGTCGCAGCGAGATCGCGCTGCGCGGTGCGCGCGCTCTCGGGCTCCTCGGCGAGTTCGACCGCGCCTTCGAGGTCTGCCGGCTCGGCCTCGAGCACGCGGACGACGCCCCGCCCGCCCTGCGCGCCCGGCTCGAGGCCGAGATGGTCACGGACGGCTGGCTGCAGCTGTCCACGAACTCCGTCTCCCACGCCCTCACCGACGCGCCTCGGTCGACCGAGCTGGGGCTGTGGCGGGTGAACGCCGCGATGAGGTGCGCGATCGAGGCGGGGCCCGCCCGGCGCTCGCTGGAGATCCTCCGGCCCCTGCTCGCCGACGGCGTCCTCGACGGCGAGCCCGAGTCCTTGCTGGGCACGACTGCGACCCTGTGCCTGATCCTCGGCGACGACCTCGAGGCGGCGCGGGCCCGCTACGACCGGATCATCGAGACCGCGGCGCCGCGCGGGTGGCTCATCGCGCTGGCGCACGGCTGCATGCTGCGGGCGTTCGCCCGGCTGCGCCACGGCGAGATCCGGGACGCCGAGGCGGACGCCCGGTTGGGCTTCGAGACCAAGCTGCGCGTCGCGAAACCTCCCGCGATCATCTGGACGCTGTCGTTCCTCGTGGACGCCCTGGTCGAGCTCGACGAGCCCGACCAGGCGGAGGCAGCGCTGGCCGCTGCCGGGCTGCAGGGCGACCCGCCCCCCGGCGCGATGGGAGCGCCGTTGCTGCTCCAGGCCCGCGCCCGGCTCCGGCTCGCGCAGCTGCGCGCCCGGGAGGCGCTCGCGGACGCCTGCGCGGCGGGCGAGCGCGCCCGCGAGCTGGACATCCCCAGTCCGGTGCTGGCGGACTGGCGTCTGGCCGCGGTCACCGCCCTGGTCACGCTCGGCGACCGCCGGGCCGCCCGTGGGCTCGCCCTCGAGCACCTGGCCCTCGCCGAGGCGGTGGGGACGGCAAGCACCCACGGCGCCGGCCTGCGCGCGCTCGCCGCCTGCCTGGACGACCCGGCCGAGCGGGTGGCCCAGCTCGAACGCGCCGTCGAGGTGCTGGCGTCGTCACCGGCCCGGCTCGAGCACACCCGTGCCCTCGTCGACCTCGGCGCCGCGCTGCGGCGGAGCAACCGCCGCGCGGACGCCCGCGCCCCGCTGCGGCTCGCCCTCGACCAGGCTGAGCGCGGCGGCATGCGGCTGCTCGCCCGGCGCGCCCGCGAGGAGCTGCTGGCGGCGGGGGCGCGACCCCGGCGTCATGTGCTCACCGGTCCGGGGTCACTCACCGCCGCGGAGGCCCGGGTGGCTCGGCTGGCCGCCGAGGGGCACACGAACCGTGCCATCGCCGAGCGCCTCTACGTCACGGAGCGCACCGTCGAGACGCACCTCACCCGGGCGTTCGACAAGCTGCAGATCAGCAGCCGCACGGCACTCGCGACGGCACTCGCCGAGCCGCTGGCCTCCGCGGACGGCGAGCGGCACGGCCACCTGATCGGCGTACCGCGTGCCCGCGACGTGGCAGGCTCGGATCATGACGAGCCCGCCGTCCGGCCGCACCGGGCAGGTCGCCGCCCTCTTCGACGTCGTCGCCGAGCACTACGACGACGTCGGCGTCCCGTTCTTCCAGCTGATCGCCGGCGATCTGCTCGCCGCTCTGCCGCCGCGGGCGGGCGAGCGGTGGCTCGACGTGGGTTGCGGTCGCGGCGCCGTCCTGCTGCCCGCGGCCGAGCGCGTCCGCCCGGGAACGGCCGTTGGCACGGACCTGTCCCCCGGCATGCTCGAGCGATGCCGGCTCTCCGCGGAGCAGGCCGGCCTCGCGAACGTCCGGCTCGTTCCCGACGACGCGCAGGCACCGTCGGTCGAGGGCGATCCCTTCGACACGCTCTCGTCGTCGCTGGTGCTGTTCTTCCTGCCCGACCCGGGCGCGGCGCTGCGGGCGTGGCTACCGCTGGTCGTGCCGGGGGGCCGCATCGGCGTGACGACCTTCGGCCGGGCGGACGAGCGGTGGAGGGCGATCGACGACGTGTTCACCCCCTACCTGCCCCCGCAGGTCCTCGATGCCCGCACCAGCGGCTCGGCCGGGCCGTTCGCCTCGGACGAGGGGATGGAGCACCTGCTCGCCGACGCCGGGTGGGCCCGGCCGCGCACGGTGCGCGGCGAGGTGGCCGTGCCCTTCCCGACGCCGCAGCACTGGGAGGCGTTCAGCATGGCGACGGGTCAGCGCGGCATGTGGATGTCGGTGCCGGAGTCCGAGCGCGGCACCGTCCGGGAACGGGCCTACGCGCTCCTGGCACAGCACGCGGACGCCGACGGATCGGTGACGTATCGGCAGGAGATCCGGCACACGCTCGCCCTTGGGCCCCGCTGACGCCGCCCGGCAGCCTGGTCAGCGCTCGGTCAGCCCCTCGCGGTGGCGTGTCGCCCCCATGGTCGACTCAGGTGTGGACCCAGAGCCGACACCGGACCCGCTCGAGACGCGCCAGGCGCAGCTGCAGCTGGAGGCGGACGCCCTGCGCCGGCGTTGGCGGCTCGACGAGGTGCTGTCCCGGACCGGCCCGGTCCACTACACGGGCAGCTACGTGTCCGGTCTGATGGTGTGGCGCGATCTCGACGTCATGGTCCTCGTGCCCTCCGGCTTCGGGCTGGCCGACCTCGTCGACCTGCTCGCCGAGCTCGTGACGCTGCCCGGCGTCGTCGGATTCGACGTCCATGACGAGCGCGGCCCGCGCTCACCCACGGGACAGCGGCGCGACGAGCGCTGGCACGTGCCGCTTCTGACGGACTCGGCCTCCGGTGCCTGGCGGGTCGATCTCACCGTGTGGCTGCACGACGCCCACGCCAACCTGACGCGTTGGCACGAGGAGTTGCGTGCCCGCCTCACCGCGGAGCAGCGCGCGGCGATCCTCACCATCAAGAATGCCTGGTACGTGCGCCCGGAGTACCCGGACGCGGTCAGCGGGTTGGAGATCTACACCGCGGTGCTCGACGGCGGCGTCAGGACACCCGAGCAGTTCGGCACGTGGCTGGCGAACGGGAACGGTGGCTGAAGCCGCTGTCGCGATACGGAGCACGCCAGGAGGCTCCGGCCGGTCTCCCGGGCGGAGCCTCCTGGCGTGCATGCGTCAGCTGCAGCCGCTGGTGCTTCCGCAGCCCTCGCAGACGTAGCAGCTACCGGCCGGGCGCATCTTGGTGCCGCAGGTGAAGCACATCGGCGCGTCCGACGCCTGGCCCTGCAGCTTCTCCAGCAGCTCGGCCGACGAGTGGACCTCGACCGGCACCGGCTTCGCCACCGCGGACTCCGCAGGCTTCGGCGCGGCCGCCGGCTTGGAGGGGGCCGTCGGCGTCGACTGGGCGAGGGATTCGAGCTCCTCCTCGACGTCGTCGTCGGCGTCCGGACGGCAGGTAGGAGCCGGTCTCGACCTGACGGGTCCGCTCGTCCGCCGTGTAGATGCCGTAGGCGGAGCGGGTGTCGAAGTCGAGGTAGTCCAGCGCCAGCCGGCGGAAGACGTAGTCGATGAGCGACTGCGCCATCCGGACGTCGGGGTCGTCGGTCAGACCGGCGGGCTCGAAGCGCAGGTTCGTGAACTTCTCGACGAACGTCTCCAGCGGCACGCCGTACTGCAGCGCGATCGAGACGGCGATGGAGAACGCGTCCATGACGCCGGCGAGCGTGGAGCCCTGCTTCCCGAACTTCAGGAAGATCTCGCCGAGCCCGTCGTCCGGGTAGGAACCGGCGGTGAGGTAGCCCTCGCCGCCGCCGACGGTGAACGAGACGGTCTGGCTCGGGCGGCGCTTCGGGAGCCGCTTGCGGACCGGGCGGTACTCGATCCGGACCTTCTCCTCGACCTCCTCGACGTCCGCCGCTCTTCGCCTTGGCGTCCGAGAGCGGCTGCCCGACCTTGCAGTTGTCCCGGTAGACCGCGAGCGCCTTCAGGCCGAGCTTCCAGCCCTGGAAGTAGACGTCGCCGATCTCCTCGACCGTCGCCGTCTCCGGCAGGTTCACCGTCTTCGAGATCGCACCGGAGAGGAACGGCTGGCAGGCCGCCATCATCCGCACGTGACCCATCGGCTTGATGGCCCGCGTGCCCATGGCGCAGTCGAAGACCTCGTAGTGCTCCGGCTTGAGGCCGGGCGCGTCGACGACGTGGCCGTGCTCGGAGATGTACTCGACGATCGCCTCGATGGTCTCCTGCGCGTAGCCGAGCTTCCGCAGCGCGACCGGGATCGTCTGGTTGACGATCTGCATCGAGCCGCCGCCGACGAGCTTCTTGAACTTCACCAGCGAGAAGTCCGGCTCGATGCCGGTGGTGTCGCAGTCCATCATGAAGCCGATCGTGCCCGTGGGGGCGAGCACGCTGGCCTGGGCGTTCCGCCAGCCGTTCTTCTCACCGATCTTGTTGCCGAGCTCCCACTCGCGGGTGGCGACCTTGTGCACGGCCCTGTCGATCGGGTTGACCGTGCGGACGGCGTCGTTGGCCGCGGCGTGCTTGCGCATGACCCGGCGGTGCGCCTCGGCGTTGCGGGCGTACCCCTCGTACGGCCCGACGACGGCGGCGAGCTCGGCGGACCGGCGGTACGCCGTGCCGGTCATGGCCGAGGTGATGGAGGCCGCGAGCGCGCGACCGCCGTCGGAGTCGTAGCCGAGGCCCGCGGCCATGAGCAGCGCGCCGAGGTTGGCGTAGCCGATGCCGAGCTGACGGAACGTGCGGGTGGTGTCGCCGATCGCCTCGGTCGGGAAGTCGGCGAAGCAGATGGAGATGTCCATCGCCGTGATGACGAGCTCGACCGCCTTGACGAACCGCTCGGCGTCGAAGGTGCCGTCGGGGGTGAGGAACGTCAGCAGGTTGAGGCTGGCGAGGTTGCACGAGGAGTTGTCCAGGTGCATGTACTCCGAGCACGGGTTGCTCGCGGTGATGCGGCCCGACTCCGGCGTCGTGTGCCAGTCGTTGATGGTGTCGTCGTACTGGATGCCCGGGTCGGCGCACTCCCAGGCGGCGTGCGCCATCTTGCCGAAGAGCTCCTTGGCGTCGAGCGTCTCGAGAACCTCACCGGTCGTCCGCGCCCGCAGGCCGAACGGCTCGCCGTTCTCGACGGCGCGCATGAACTCGTCGCTGACCCGGACGGAGTTGTTGGCGTTCTGGTACTGGACGCTGGTGATGTCGCGGCCGCCGAGGTCCATGTCGAACCCGGCGTCCCGCAGGGCCCGGATCTTGTTCTCCTCGCGGGCCTTGGTCTCGATGAACTCCTCGATGTCGGGGTGGTCGACGTCGAGGACGACCATCTTCGCCGCGCGCCGGGTGGCGCCGCCGGACTTGATGGTGCCCGCGGAGGCGTCCGCGCCGCGCATGAAGGAGACCGGGCCGGACGCCGTCCCGCCGCTGCTCAGCAGCTCCTTGGAGGAGCGGATCCGGGAGAGGTTGAGGCCGGCGCCGGAGCCGCCCTTGAAGATGAACCCCTCCTCCTTGTACCAGTTGAGGATCGAGTCCATCGAGTCGTCGACGGCGAGGATGAAGCAGGCGACTGACCTGCTGCGGCGCGGGCGTGCCGACGTTGAACCACACCGGCGAGTTGAAGCTGAACACCTGGTGCAGGAGCATCCAGGTCAGCTCGTGCTCGAAGACCTCGGCGTCCGCGTCGGTGGCGAAGTAGCCGTGGTCCTTGCCGGCCTTCGCGTAGGTCAGCACGACGCGGTCGAGGAGCTGCTTGAGGCTCCACTCGCGCACGTCGGTCCCGAGGGCGCCCCGGAAGTACTTCGTGGTGACGATCGTGGAGGCGTTCGCGCTCCAGAAGTCGGGGAACTCGACGCCCTTCTGCTCGAAGATCGTCTCGCCCGTCTTCCAGTTCGTCTGGACGACGTCGCGCCGCTCCCACGTCACCTCGTCGTACGGGTGCACGCCCGGCGGTGGTGTAGACCCGCTCGACGGTCAGGCCCTTGCGCTGGACCCGGAGCCCGTCGCCACGGGTCTTGCGTGCCCCGGCGCCGGAGGCGGTCTCGGTCATTCTGGCTTCCCTCGCTTGTCGCTGGACGGTGAAATGCGTGGAGCTGGCGACACCAGGTACAACACCGTGCGGATCACGATGCGTCCCTGATGCTGCGTGCCCCCGCACGCCGTTTTGGTGGCCACCGGCGACGCCGCCTTCCCCTGCAGCGTCGCCGGCGGCGGCTCAGGTGCGGTCGCCGGACGCCGGCTCGACGCCGGTCGGCTCCCGCTCGGCCCGCAGCAGTGTGATGGCCGACTCGAAGTCCTCCAGGGACTCGAACGCCCTGGTAGACGCTCGCGAATCTGCAGGTAGGCGACCTCGTCGAGCTCACGCAGCGGCGCGAGGATCGCCAGGCCGATCTCGTGCGCCTCGATCTCGGCGGCGCCCGTGGACCGGATCTGCTCCTCGACCCGCTGGGCGAGCAGCGCCAGCTGGTCCTCCCCGACGGCCGGCCCTGGCAGGCCTTGCGGACCCCGGAGACGATCTTCGGTCGGCTGAACGGCTCGGTGACCCCGGACCGCTTGACGACGGTGAGGCTCGCGGTCTCGACCGTGCTGAAGCGGCGCCCGCACTGCGGGCAGACCCGGCGGCGGCGGATGGCGCAGCCGTCGTCCGTGCTCCGCGAGTCGACGACGCGGGAGTCGGCCGAGCGGCAGAACGGGCAGTTCATCGACCTTCGACCTCCCTTGTCTGTGGACGACGGCCGCCCTCCTGTGGACGACACGCGGTCGGCCTGTGGAGGAGGTTGGGGACTACATGTGGATGGCTTACAGCGGTGTAACTACTAGATGTGGTGTCACCGTAGGCCTGCCGCCGCGACCGGTGCAAGCCTTCTCGACGTGTCGCGCGAGCCGAACCCGGGACATGCGTAGCCACCTGCGAGGACGTCGCGACACGCCGAAACAGGTAGCCGACCGGGCGCTCCTCGTGACGAATCGGCTCATCGGGACACGGGCCCGGGTGGTCACACCGGGCGGCGCGCTCGCAGCCGCCGCCAGGGCACGAGGGTCACCGCGACCAGCAGCAGGACGCCGGCCGCGGCGACCAGGAGGCCGGTGCGTAGTCCGGCGTCTGGTAGGAACACTCCACCTCGTGCTGCCCTGCGGGCACGTCGACGGCGACCAGGCCGTGGAACGACGAGGCGGGCAGCGTCCCGTGCCCGTCGACGGCGCACCCCCACCCCGACACCTCCGGGACGGCGGCGACCACGAGAGCGGGCGCGTCCGCCGCCACCCGCGCCGAGATGCCGTGCCCCTGGACCCGCACGTCGCCGGCCGCGGCCCGGTCCAAGGTCTCGACGGCCGAGCGGAGGGCCGGAACGTCGGCGCACGCCACCGCCGTTCCGGGGATCACGCTCCCCCCTGGATCGTCAGCGAGACGCTGAACGTCCCCGAGGGCGGCACCACGCCGAGTTCCCTGAGCGCCGCACCGCTGTAGACGCCGGGCCCCCGGGACTCGGGCGCCAGGTAGGGCACGGGCACGGCATCGTCGGCCGACGCCGCTCCCACCAGGGCGGGCGCCCACAGCAGTATCTCCGAACCCGGCGTGCACCGCCCCGACAGGGAAGCGTGCGCCGGTGCGTCCGCCCCCGCGGAGAGCCGGAAGGAACCGCTCGCATCCGGTCGCACGTCCCGGCCGCGCCCATCCCGGACCGTGACGGCCGGACGTTCGTAGACCCGGGCGCCCAGCAGGAGCTCGTGCTGCTCGTACGGGTCGGCCCCCAGCCGGGGATCGGAACGGGCGCCCGGGCGCACGGTGATGAACGGCGCCACGGCGCCCCCGGCGACCGTGACGGGGGGCCCGCTCGTGCCGCCGGCAGCGGCGGAGGCGGTCGCCCCGATCCGGCGGGCGATCGCGAGCACCGCGTCCGAGGCCGCGACCGGCGGCGCGTAGACGGCGCGCCCGAGGGCACCCCAGCCGCCCCCGACGGCCCTCACGAAGCGGGACTGCGCGGCGGTGATCGCATTGCTGTAGTACGAGCTGCCCTCGGCCCCCAGGAGCAGCGACGTGTTCGACCCGAGGATCACGCCGGGGTCCACCCGCCCGGTCGGCCCCACCTCGGCCTCGGCGCGCCGGACGGCGTCCGCGGCCGCCGCCTGCAGGTCCGGCTGGCGCTGCTGGGCGGGGTATCGCTGGTCACGCAGGCGGTCCATGCGCACATCCGCCGCGGTACTCTCCGCGGCCACGGAGAGCAGCGCGACGGCGACGGCCGCGCCCGCGATCCATCGACGACCTCCCTCCGGGTTCGTCCCGCCGCGCGCCGCCTGGAGAGCCACCAGCGCCGCCAGCCCCACCACAGCCGCGATCACGACGCCGGCGACGACGCCCCGATCGACGTAGTCCCTCGAGGCGGCGAGCAGGCAGACGACGACGCCGACGGAACCGACCACGACGACCCGCGGCCGCAACGGTCCGGCCCGCAGGGTCTGCCACGCGAGGATCACCAGAAGCGCGCTGAAGACGAACGCCTCGCGGTAGCGGCTGCCGTTGGGCGTGTCGAACCCGTGCCACGCAGCCTGGGTGGGGGCCCACTGGAAGGACAGGAGCACCACCAGGATCAGCCCCACCCACGCGATCCGGACCCGCAGGGGGATTCGGTTCTCCGCGCAGAACCCGATGGCCAGGAGGAGGACGACACTCCCCGCGGCCAGCGAGGGCGTCACGCCCACGCCTTCGGTGCCCGGTAGCAGTCGCGCGATGACGGCGTTCCACGGAGCCGGCACGAAGTGGCCCGTCTCCGCGGGCTGAGCCGCCCGGACGGCGTTGAGCATGGGCAGCAGGAGCGGCGCCGTCAGGGCCAGGCCAGCCGCGAACGCCGAGGCCAGCCGCACGATTACGTTGACGCGCTCGCGGGGGGTCAGGGGCACGGTGACCAGGCGCACGACGAGCACCAGGCTCGCCAGGACCGTCGCCATGAACCCGGTGTAGAAGTTCGCCTCCCAGGCGAGGGCCACGACGAGCGCCGGTTGCCACAGTGGGCGCCGGGCGAGCCCCCATTCCACCGCCCTGAGGAGCAGCGGGAGCACGACGAGGCCGTCGAGCCACATGGGGACGTAGGACCCGTCGTCGAACGCCCAGGCGCACAAGGCGTAGCTCGCGCCGAACATCGGCGCCAACCACCGGGACCCGCCGTACGTCGCGCGGAGGTACCAGGCCATGGCCGCGGCCGCGGCACCGTACTTGAGGACGGTGACGACGAAGACGGCCAGCTCGATGCGGTCGCGAGGGAAGAACGCCACGAGCGGCGCGAAGGGGCTGGAGAGATTGACGACGTAGTCCGGGAGGAACGGGGTGCCGAGCCCGGCGTCCCAGGTGAAGGACAGGTCGCCACGCGCCGCCCCGAGCAGGAGGTCGTGCAGCTGGGCGTGGAGCGGGACGTAGGCGTTGCCCAGGTCGTTGTGGCTGCGCGACCCCGGACCGAACGGGAACTGACGCCGGGCGAGGGCGACGGCGCACAGGACGGCGACGGGGAGCAGGAAGCTCACGACGAGGGGCGCGACTGACGTCCGGCGCGGGCGGGCTCCCGCCGCCTCGTCGACGGGTGGCCCTCCGGCGTCCCGGGACCCGGTCACTGCCGTCGACACCCCCACGGCCACCTAGTATCGGTCACCATGCGTGCTCGCTCGACGTCGGCGGTCCCTCCCTCGCCGGCGCCGACCTCCCGGCCCTGTCAGGCCTGCGGCGGCACGGCGACGGTGACGCAGGACCCCTGGGCCTTCCGGTGCGGCGTCTGCGGCACCTGGACGAGCTCCCTGGATGACCTTCCGGTGACCATTGCGCTCGACGAGCAGTCCCGGCGCACCGGGCTCGAAGCCATCCGCCGGGAGAACTTCGAGCGCGTCCTGGACACCCTGGGGCGGGTCCGGAACCTGCACGGCGCCCGGGTGCTGGACGTCGGGGCCGCGCACGGCTGGTTCGTCGAGGCCGCCTCGCGGCGGGGGGCCGACGCGGTGGGGATCGAGCCGGATCCGGTCGTCGCCGCGATGGCCACGGAGCGCGGGCTCGACGTCCGCTCGGGGTGGTTCCCCGACGACCTGCCCGTCGGCGAGCAGTACGACGTGATCGCCTTCAACGACGTCTTCGAGCACCTGCGCGACCCCCGCGCCGTTCTCGAGCAGATCCGCCACCGCCTGCGCCCCGGCGGCTGCCTGCTGCTGAGCCTCCCCGATGCCCACGGTCTCGGCTTCCGACTCGCGCGGACGCTGCGCCGGGTGGGGCTGCGGGGGCCTTACCAGCGGCTCTGGCAGGTAGGCTTCCCGAGCCCGCACCTGTGGTACTTCTCGCGGGCAGGGCTGGTCCGGCTGCTCACGGACAGCGGGCTACGCGTGGCCTTCAGCGGCTCCCTGCCGACGCTGACCCGCCGGGGCCTGTGGCACCGAGTCCACTTCGAACGGCGCCCCTCTGTCGGCAGCGCCGTGCAGTGGGCCTCGATCTGGCTCCTCGCCCCCGTGTTCAACGCCCGTCCGTTCTCCGACGCGATGCTCCTGCTCGCCGTCCTGCCCCCGACGGAGGAACCGGACCCGTCGGCCGCCGGGCGTGGCCTCACCGCCGCGGTTCCCGCCGACGTCCACGAGCAGCAGCCGGGACAGGACGTACGAGATCGGGACGGCGAGCAGCGCGCTGGCGAGTGAGGCGACCTCGGGGTTCGTCCCGGCGCCCTGGACCAGGACGGTGACCCCGACGGTCATGACCACGAAGGTCGACGCGCCCGCCAACGGGAAGCGCGCGTACCGGCCCCAGGTGGGGCGGACGTGAAAGGTGTAGCGGCAGTTGAGGAAGAACGATCCGGTCATGCTCACGGCGTAGGCGAGGGCGTGCGCCGCCAGGTAGGGCATCAGTCTGACGAGCACCAGGAACGAGGCGTAGTACGAGAGCGTGTTGACGACCCCGAAGGCGGCGAACCGCAGGAACTCCTGCCATCTGCTCCGACGCGCCCGCCCGGTGCCGACCGCCGTCGTCATCCGTCCTCCCGGTCCGGGGCGCCGACGTTGGTGTCGGCGACGATGAAGTGCGGACGGCGCTTGACCTCGAGGTAGATGCGCCCCACGTACTCGCCGAGTACCCCCAGCCCGACGAGTTGCAGCCCGCCCAGCCCGAGGATGGCCGTGATCAGCGTGACGTACCCGGGCGCGTCGACACCCCGGAAGATCACGCGGAAGACCACGACCGCGATGTAGGCGAGCGACAAGGCCATGACGGTGAGACCCGCGTAGACGAGCATCCGCAGGGGCTTCACGTTGAAGGCCACGGCGCCGTCGACGCCGTAGTTGACCAACTGGCGGAAGCCCCAGCGGCTGCGGCCGCCGCTCCGGCGGGTGTCGACGTACTCGACCACCGGTCCGTCGAAGCCGATCCACGAGAACAGCCCCTTGGAGAAGCGATTCTGCTCGGGCAGGCTCAGCAGCGCATTCACCGCCCGGCGGCTGAGCAGGCGGAAGTCGCCGGTGCCGTCGTGGATCCGGACGTCGGCCAGCCGATTGACCATCGCGTAGTACCCGTGCGACATCACCTTGCGCATCGGCGGGTCGCCGGCCCGCGATCGCCGGGTGACGACCTGGTCGTGTCCCTCGAGATACGCCTTGACGAGCTCCGGGATCAGCTGCGGCGGGTGCTGGAGGTCGGCGTCCATCACGATGACGGCGTCGCCCGTGGCCGCTGCCAGCCCGGCCATGAGGGCCGACTCCTTGCCGAAGTTGCGGGTCAGGGAGAGGTACCGCACTCGCGGGTCGTCGCGAGCGAGCTCCCGGCACACGGCCAGCGTCCGATCGGTGCTGCCGTCGTCGACCAGGATCAGCTCCCACTCGTCGGCGGCGCCGTCCGCCTGGACCGCGACCTCCTGGTACAGCAGGGGGAGGTTCCCCTCCTCGTTCAGGCAGGGGACGACGATGCTGAGCTTCACGGGTCCGTGCCGGCTGCTGCGCGCTGGGCTCGCGCGGTATCCCCTGCGATACGAGTCATGTCCGCTCCCCGACGCCACCCGGACGGCCTGGCGCTCCGATCGGCCCGGCCCGTCACGGCCCCTGCCTCCAAGGTAGTCCCCGCACCTGCGGTACCCCAGTCGACCTGGGCCGCTCCCGGCCGGCCCCGCACCCCGGACTCCGAGGGCGAGCAGGGCGCGCCGCCTTGATCGCCCCGGTCAGGGGTGGCGGGGAAGCCCCGGCGGGAGGATCAGCCGCTGGCCCGCGCCGACCGCGGCGGAGGGCAGGTGGTTGGTCTCGACGAGCTCGGCGATCGTCTCGCGGGGGTCGGCCGACGGGTCGAGCCGGGTGGCGATGCCCCAGAGGGTCTCGCCGGGGAGCACCACGTGGTAGCGGACCGGCGCGAGCGGGTCGGCCGCGTCCGCCCGGCGGGCGAGGGCGAGGCCGGCTGTCGACAGCAGCGCGACCAGGAGCAGCAGAACCAGGGCGCGGAGCACGGCCCGACCGCGCCGGGTGAGCCGCAGGGGTGGCTCGATCGCGGCCGACCGCCGGAGCGTCGCCCGTACGTGCACCGTCTCCTCCGCCCGCACCAACCGCAGGTGCGTCGGACGGGCGCCCTCGTGCAGCGGGGCGGGGACCGGGCGGGTCGCGTGGGTCGTCGTCATCGGAGCCTCCAGGCCGAACAGCTGTTCGATTCGAACGTCTGATCGATGTTCTACCACCCCCCTCCGACACACTCCAGACACGTTCGAACAGATGTTTGAAAGTGTCGCCCCGGAGGCCTAGCGTGAGGAGTCGATCGCAGGCGCCGATCGGCAGGCACGAGCGGAGGAGAGGGCATGGCCAAGGACGACGGGGCACGGCCGGCACCGGCACGCCGGGCCCGGAGCAGCGAGGACAGCCCCCGGAGCGCCGGCAGGGAGCGTACGAACGGCGGGCCGGAGGGCGGCCCGAGCGCCGCCGAGGAGCGCGGTCCGGTCGCCGCCGCCGACGGGCTCGCTCCGGTCGGCGCCGCCGAGGAGCGCGGTCGTCGTCGCCGCCGACCGTTCGCGCCGACGGGCTCGCTCCGGTCGGCGCCGCCGAGGGCCCGGTCTCGCCGACACCGCCGTCGTCCGGACCCTTCCCGACGGCCCTGCGGACGGGGACGGCCTGACGCACCGGCAGCGCCGGGTGCTCGAGGTGATCCGCGACTCGGTGGAGCGCCGCGGCTATCCGCCCAGCATGCGCGAGATCGGCGAGGCGGTCGGCCTGACGAGCCCCAGCAGCGTCGCGCACCAGCTCACGACGCTCGAGCGCAAGGGCTTCCTGCGCCGCGACCCGAACCGCCCGCGCGCGATCGAGGTCATCCTGCCCGGTGACGGGCGCACTCAGGCGGCCGCGGCCTACGACGAGACCGACAGCGGCGCCGCGCGGCCGGCCCCGTCCTACGTCCCCGTGGTGGGCCGGATCGCCGCCGGCGGTCCGATCCTCGCCGAGCAGGTCGTCGAGGACGTCTTCCCGCTCCCCCGCCAGCTGGTCGGCGAGGGGCAGCTCTTCCTGCTCAAGGTGGCCGGGGACTCGATGGTCGACGCGGCGATCTGCGACGGGGACTGGGTCGTCGTCCGGCAGCAGCCGGTGGCCGACAACGGCGACATCGTCGCGGCCATGATCGAGGGCGAGGCCACGGTCAAGACCTTCAAGCGCAAGGACGGCCACGTCTGGCTGCTCCCGCACAACCCCGCCTACGAGCCGATCGACGGCGACCAGGCAACCGTCCTCGGTCGTGTCGTGGCGGTCTTGCGCAGGGTATGATCGCGCACCGTGACTGAGCATGCGCCAGCAGTGAGACGGTCGGGATGGGCTGAGACCGAGCGGCGGGGGTACTACGGTGTCATGCCGGACGCCACGCCGTCCTCGTCCGGTTCCGCCCGTCGCGGCAGCGCTGCCGGCATGCGAGCCGGACGGAACCTCGCCCGTCAGGAGCCGACCGTGCCCACCGTGGACCTGGACGCCACCGTCCGGGGCGCCGTCACCCGGCGCCTCGACGTTCCGCCCGAGCGTCTCACCGTGCAGACTCCGCTCGAGGATCTCGGGCTGGACGAGGAGACCGGCCTCGCCGTGCTCCTCGACGTCGAGGACGCCCTCGACGTCCGCTTCCCGGACGACTTCCTCGAAGGGCTGCACACCTACGGGGACCTCACCAGCGCCGTCCGCCGCGCCATCGGCGGCTGAACCCGCCCGACCCCCGAGCCGATCCTCCACCGTTCCGCGGCGGAGCGGCCGCACCGCCGGGGGTCACCCGACCGTGGCCTCCTCGCCGAACCGTGCCGACATCTCGTGCACGGGCACCGGCGGCGCGGCGGCCTCGTCGATCCGGCGTAACGCGTCGAGCACCGCTTGGCGCGAGTCCGTCGTCCAGAACGGCGGCAACGACGCCCGGAGGAAGGCGCCGTAGCGCGCGGTCGCCAGCCGCGAGTCGAGCACCGCGACCACACCGCGGTCCCCCGCGCTGCGCACCAGTCGCCCGACACCCTGAGCCAGCCGCAGCGCCGCGTGGGTGGCAGCCACGGTCATGAACCCGTTGCCGCCGCCGCGCGCCACCGCCTGCTGCCGGGCCGCCGAGAGCGGATCGTCGGGCCGCGGGAAGGGGATGCGGTCGATGACGACCAGCTGGCACGCCGACCCCGGCACGTCGACGCCCTGCCACAAGGAGAGCGTGCCGAACAAGCAGGTGCGGGCGTCGCGCGCGAAGTCCCGGACCAGGGTCGGTGTCGAGTCCTCCCCCTGGCAGAGCACGGGCACGTCGAGGCGCTCACGCAACTCCGCCGCGGCGAACTCGGCCGCCCGGCGCGACGAGAACAGCCCGAGGGTCCGGCCGCCCGCGGCCTGCACGAGTGCGGTCAGCTCGTCGAGCGCCTCCGGCGAGATGCTGTCGCGGCCGGGCGCCGGGAGGTGCCGCGCGACGTAGAGGATGCCCTGGCGGGGGTAGTCGAACGGGCTCCCGACGTCCAGTCCTCGCCACGCCGGAGCGCCCTCGCCGAGCAGGCCGACGGACCCGGCGGCGGCCTCGAAGGCACCGCCCAGGCTGAGCGTCGCCGAGGTCAGGACGACGGTGCGCTCCTCGTAGAGCCGGGTCCGCAGCAGACCGGCCACCGAGAGCGGCGCGATGTGCAGTCCGACGCGCTCACCGCCGTCCGGCCGGCGGAACCGCGACACCCAGGCGACGTCCGGCCCCTGCGGCCCCGCGGAGCCGCTGGCGAGACGCTCCGCGACGTCGAGGATCTCCGAGACCGCGGCGCGCGCCGCCTGCCGCCCGCCCTCCTGCCCCGGCTTGGGCTGCTCCGCCGAGACCGCGGACAGCACGTCGCGGGCGGCGTCGCGCAGGGCCGTACAGGCGGCCATCAGGTCCTCGGGGAGCCCGAGGGCGAAGCGTCCCTCGGGGGCGTCGGCGAGGACACCGGCGAGCACCGCGCCGGCATCGTCCAATCCGCTCGTGGCTGCGACACCGGCCTGGCGCACGCGCCGCGACGCCGCCTCGACCACGCCCTCGGTGAGCTCGTCGGAGATCGCGGACGTGACACGGTCGGCGAACTCGTGCGCCTCGTCGAGGATCAGCAGGTCGTGCTCCGGCAGCATGTGCCGGTTCTCGAAGGTGTCGATGGCCACGAACGCGTGGTTGGTGACGACGACGTCCACCTCGTGGCGCGCGCTCGCGTGCCAGCTCGCTGAAGCACTCCCCGGCCTGTGGGCAGCGCTGGCCGCCGAGGCACTCCCGGGCCGTGACGGAGACCTGCCGCCAGGCCCGCTCGCTGACCCCGGGTACGAGCTCGTCACGATCACCGGACGGGGTCCGCTCCGCCCACTCCTGCAGCCTCGCGACCTCACGGCCGAAGCGGCTCGTCGGCGCCGCCACGGGCTCGCGGACGGGCACCGACGGCGCGTCGGACCGGAGGTCGAAGAGCACCTCGTCGTCCGCAGGGAAGCCGCCCACGACCTTGTGCCGGCAGACGTAGTTGCGCCGCCCCTTGACGATCTGCCACGTCGGGCGCCGGCCGAGCAGGGGTTCGAGCGCGTCCGCGACCCGCGGCAGGTCCCGGTCGACGATCTGGGCCTGCAGCGCGAGCGTCGCGGTCGAGACGACCACCGGACGCCGCGTCGCGACGGCCCGCGCGATCGCGGGCACGAGATAGGCGAGTGACTTGCCGGTGCCGGTGCCCGCCTGGACGAGGAGATGCTCCCCGGTCTCGGCCGCGACGGCGACGGCCTCGGCCATCGCCTGCTGACCGGGCCGCGGCACCCCGCCGACCGCATCGACGGCCGCGGCCAGGAGGTCGCCAGGCGCCCGTCCCCCGTCCGACGCGCCTTCGACTGCCACCGCGTCAGCCTAACCGGGCCCGCCGCCGGACCCGCGGAGCTCGTCCACAGCCGGAGGCGAAAAGACGGCGGATTCCGATCGAACCCTTCGAGGCGGTTCGCACGTACTCATGCGTGTGTCCTCGATCGCTCGCGTCGTACCACCCCCGGGTCCGCCATGATGCGGGTGTGGCTCATGCACGTCCGGGTGCCGCGTCCGGGGACCCACCGGGCACGCCCACTGCCGGGGCCTGTGACTCCGGACCAGGCCTCGCGCAGACGCGACGAGGTCCTGACCCGGCTCTACGCCGAGCATGCCGCCCCCCTGATGGCCTTCGTGCTCCGCCTGACCGGGGGCGACCGGCAGCGGGCCGAGGACGTCGTCCAGGAGACGCTGCTGCGCGCGTGGAGGCATGCGGACCGGCTCGGCGGCCAGGAGGGCCGCTCCCCACGGCCGTGGCTGGTGACGGTCGCCCGCCGCATCGTCATCGACGAGCACCGCGGCTCCCGCAGCCGCCCCACGGAGGCCCTGGGCCACGACCTCGACCTCGTCGCCGAGGACGACCACGCCGACCGCGTGCTGCAGGTCGTGATGCTCCGGGAGGTGCTGCGCACGCTGCGGCCCGCGCACCGGGAGATCCTCCTGGAGACGTACATCGAGGGACGGACGGTCGCCGAGGCCGCGCAGCAGCTGGGCGTGCCGCTCGGCACGGCGAAGTCACGGATCTACTACGCGCTGACCGCGCTCCGGGCGGCGCTCGCGGACCAGGAGGTGGCGCCGTGAGTGACACGGGCGCGGGGCGCCAGCCCCACTACGAGGTGGCGTCGTACGTGCTCGGGCTCCTCGACGACGACGAGGCCACCGCCTTCGAGGAGCACCTCGCCTCGTGCGACGCCTGCGCGGAGGACCTCGAGTCGTTCCTGCCGGTGGCCGCCCTCCTGCCGGAGGTGCACCTGTCGCCCGCCGACCTGCCCCCGCGGGCCGCACACGTGCCGGACGAGCTCGCGGACCGGCGGGCGCGGCGGTCCACCCGCCACCAGCCCGCGTCCACGACGGAGACGGGCCGCCGGCGTGGTCTGGTCGCGTCCGTGCGCGCCGGGCTGCGCAGGCCCCTGGTCGCAGCCGCCGCCGCGGCGGTCGCCGCCGCCGGCGTCACGGCCGGGGTGTTCGGCACCTTCGGGTCTCGCGAGCTGGCGACGCAGGCCGTCGCCACCGGATCGTTCGCGCCCGCGCCATGGAGCGCGCTCGAAGGACCGGACCTCGGCAGCGGACTGCAGCTCGAGGCCACGCGACGTCCGGTCCGGGGTCCACGGCGAGGTCGTCCTGGACCGCGCCTCCTGGGGTACCCGGATCTCGTTCGCCCTGTGGCAGCTGGTCGGGCCGCAGGAGTGCCGGCTCGTCGTCGTCAGGCGGGGCGGAGGCGGCCAGGTCGTCTCGTCCTGGACCGTGCCGATCGCCGGATACGGGAGGCCGGAGCAGCCGCAGCCGCTCGTGCTGCAGGCGGCGACGTCGATCGACAGGTCGCAGATCCAGGCGATCGTCGTCGAGTCGGTCGGCGCGGGCGGGACGCGCCCGCTCATGAGGGTGACGCCCTAGGCATTTCCGCCGGCGCGCCGGCGAACCTTTGCGCCGCGCGATCCGTATTTCCGGGTGAGAGAACAAAGGTCTCATCCCCGGGAGGAAGCATGAAGCATCACGCGCGCATCGGGCTCGTCGCCGTGACCGTCGTCGCGGTGACGGCACCGGTCACCGCTTGCTCCGGAATCGGTGCCGCGGACCCCTACGCCGAGAAAGTCCAGTCGGCGCCCGCGGCCCCGGCCGCGCCCGCTTCCGCTTCTTCCTCCAGCGGCACCGGCGCCGGACGGTCCGACGCGGGTTCGGGGGGTGGCGCGAATACGGACGACGCCGTACAGCCGGCACCGCGCTTCGCCCTCTCTGCGACGCAGACCAAGGCACTCGGATGGGTCGTCGCCGACGGGAAGGGATGGATTCTCTACCGTTTCGACAAGGACAAGGGCATGCCCCACCCGACGTCGACGTGCAACGGGGCCTGCGCGCACAAGTGGCCCCCGGTGCTGTGGCACGGCACACCGGCCCTGAAGGGGGTCTCGCCGTCCATCGTCGGCAAGGTCGAGCGGGCGGACGGCACCTGGCAGCTGACCCTGCACGGCTGGCCGGTGTACCGGTTCGCCGGCGACACCAGGCCCGGGGACTGGAAGGGCCAGGGCGTGGGCAGGACGTGGCACACGATCATGCGCACCGGTGCCAGGAACCTCGCCAAGCCGGCCGCCGCCCCGGTCGCGGACGACAGCACGCCCAGCCATCACCGACCCGTACGGCAACAGCAGCAACTACTGAGCCCCCTCCCCGGGACCGCGCCGGACGCCCCTCGGACGGGGGCGTCCGGCGCTTCCGCGCGCGGGCGGCCCGGCGCGCGAGCCGCACGCACGACCCAGGCGCCCTCCCAGCGACGGGGTGGGCGCCTGGGTCGTGCGTGCGGCTCGCCGCCGCGCCGCTCAGCGCACCGCGTAGAGCTTCGGTCGCTCCGAGACCGGGATCGGGCCGCTGATGGGCGGCGGCCCGGCGGGAACCGGCAGCTCGGGCCGCCCCGAGCCGGGACCCGGCGGCGGCGGGGTGCCGTTGACGGCGACCGGCAGGTCGATCCCGGGAGGCGTGAGCACGTCGGTGAACGCGGGCGCCTGGGGCACGGCCACGCGCGGGCCCGCCGACGCCAGCATCGTCCGGGTCAGGGCCGTGAAGGCGTGGGGGTCGTTGACCGAGACCAGTCCCGCGAGCTCGCGGTCGACGCGGTACTCGACGGTCAGACCGGACCGGATACGGCGCCGCGAACCCGGGTGCTGCTCGGTGAGGGTCACCTCGGCCTCGGCCGGCAGGACGCCGCACACCTGGATACGCAGCCCGAACTGCTCGGACCAGAAGCGGGGCACGTGCGTGAACGGCGGCGCCGAGTGCTCCCCCAGCAGCAGCGACCGCGCCGCGGCGCGGCCCTGCTCGAGGGCGGTGATCCACTGGCCCACCCGGCTGGGCGAGGCGCCGTAGCGCAGGTTGGGCCAGCGGGCGGCGGTGCCTGCGGCTACGACGTCGGGCAGACCGACGACGCGCAGGGCGGGGTCGCAGAGCACGCCGTCGCTGACGTCCACGCCGGGCGTGCCCTCGAGCCAGCCCGTGTCAGGGCGCTCGCCCGTCGTCGTCACCACCACATCCGCCTGGACCTCGCTGCCGTCGTCGAGCAGCAGCAGCCAGCCGCGGCGGGCCCGCGCGAGACCGGTCACCCGCCGGCCGAGGCGGAGCTGGACGCCGTCGCGGGCGATCTCACGCGTGACGAGGCGCCCCACGAGGTCGCCCAGTGGCCGCACCAGCGCGTGCGGCCGGGGGTCGATGAGGACGCAGTCCCGCGCCAGCGTCCGGACGGCGTGCGCCACCTCGCACCCGGTGAGTCCGGCACCGACGACCGCCACCCGGCGTGCGTCGCGCAGGTCCGCCCGCAGCCGCCAGGCATCGCGCAGGTGGTACAGCACGTGCAGGCCGGGTTCCTCCATCGGCCAGCCGCGGGGCGGCACCGGCCCGGCCCCGGTCGCCACGACCAGCCCGTCGTAGGCGACGTACTCGCCGGTGTCGGTGTGCACGACCCGGTCGTAGGGGTCGAGGGCGACAGCGCGCCGACCCAGGCGCCACGTGACGCTCTCAGCCGCCCTGCACGCGCAGCAGCGCGTCGACGGGTCGCTTGTGCCCCGTCAGCAGGCCCTTGGCGCAGGCGGGCCGGTCGTACGGGGCGGTGGTCTCGTCGTGGAGCAGCACGACCTCGCCCCCGAAGCCCTGCCGGCGCAACTCCTCCGCAGCGGCGACGCCTGCGCGGCCGCCGCCGACGACGACCACGCGCTGCGCGGACCGGCGGGTGCCCCGGCCTCCGCTCATCTCGCTCACTGGATCAACGACCTCTCCCCCGGCGCTCGGCCCGGGTCTGCGTTCTCGGCGGTCGGCTGACGGATCGGGACGGCGTGCCCGCGCCGACGTGCAGCGTCGGGAAGCCCGCGCTGCTCGGTGGAGCCGGCTGTGGGACGCCGCCGGCGGGAGTGATGTGCGGCAGGGGCCGGTGTCGGGGGTGACGACCGTGGTCGGCAACCGCCGCAGCCCGATCGCCCGCGCCGGGCACACCCCGACCGCCCGGATGACGGACTCGACGGACTCGGCAGGCACGTAGGTGCGGTACGCCAGGCGGCCGTCGCCCTGCAGTCGGAAGACCTCCGGGCGCCTCGTGCTGGCAGAAGCCGAACCGCTGACACCGCGTCGGGTCGACGTCGATCATGAGGGTCTGGGCGCGTTCACGGGCGGTCGACCGGCGTCCGAGGCGGGTGCGGATGCGGCTGACGAGCCTGGTCGAGGCGAGCCAGAGCAGGACCACGATCCCGGCGGCGGCCAGGATCGACATCCACAGCCAGGTCGGCCCGACGTCGGAGCCCGAGATCAGCACGTGTGCTGTGAGCAGGAAGAACGCCGCGTAGGTCAGGGTGTGGACGGCACGCCAGCGGGACTGGCCCAGCCGCTTGCGGATCGGCACGGAGAGGGCGCCCGCCAGGAAGAGCTCCAGGGAGAGGACTCCGGCGCCGACGCCGACCGGGTCGGTGGGGTTCACGAACGGCACGACCTCGTCGACGAGCCGGACGATGCCGTTCGGCGCCGCCAGTTGGGCGCCACCGTGCACCACGCCGAGCGTGAGGCCGAGCAGCGCCAGGGTCATGTGCGCCGCTTCCGCCGTCGAGTGACGCACGCGCGTGGACGCCCACCCGTTGCGGACCACCAGTCCGAGGACGAGCGCGCCCCACAGCAGCAGCCACGACGTGAAACCGACCGTCGCCGCCACGGCGTGCACCGTCTGGGAAAACACGAGGGCCTCCGGATGGACATCGACGAGATCCGGCCTCGATACCGGAGAGAAATGAATTCGGGAATGAGGCTAGGTTCCCTGCGCGGAGGTGTCAACGGTGATGGGTGTCAACGGCAGTGCGCGCATCGGTAGGGGATACGTGCCGGGACCCGCGAAAAGATGTCATGGCGACTATAACTCGCCCTCAAGGATGCGCTACGTTCAATGCCGTACAAAGCCTCGGTCAAGGCTGCCGGAAAATGCTCTCCGCACGTTGACACCCTCTGTGGCCGCTGCCACCTTCGAGACAGAGAAATCAGCCGTCCCGCCGCCCCGGACATTCACGGGGGCGCGTCGGCCATGCGTCCGCGACGAATGGGCGCGGCGGGACCACGATCTCCCAGGAGTGAATACCGGTATGACCCCGAGCCGTCTGTTCCCCCCGCTGCGGGCCGCGGCCTTCGCGACGGCCGACGTGCGCCGGGCCGTCCCCGGGATGTCGGTCGGCATCCTCGCCGTGATCGCGGTCCTGCTCGCGGTCACCGCCCTGCTCCTCGCACCGGCCGCGCCGGCTCGGGCGGACGCCGGCCCCGGCGGCGTCGACGTCCCGGACAGCCCGATCGGCGACGGCAGCACCACGCCGATCAGTCCCGCCGACCGCGACTTCGTCGTCCGGGTCCGGCTCGCCGGGCTCTGGGAGATCCCGGCCGGCCAGATGGCCGCGCAGAAGGGCGTCGACCCGCAGGTGCGTCGGGTCGGCACGGAGATCGCCGCCCAGCACGTGCGGCTGGACGCCCTGACCCGCGCCGCCGCGGCCCGCATCGGCGTCGCACTGCCGGATCGGCCGTTGTACGAGCAGCGCGGCTGGCTCGCCGAGATGCGAGCGGCCCAGGGGACGGACTTCGACCGCGTCTTCGTCGAGCGCCTGCGCGCCGCGCACGGCCTGATCTTCTCGGCGATCGCCGCCATCCGCGCCGGCACGCACAACGACGTCGTCCGCCGCCTGGCCCAGGAGGCCAACCAGTTCGTGATGACGCACATGACCCTGCTCGAGAGCACCCACCTCGTCGACTACGCGCACGACGTCCCCGTGCCGCCCAATCCACCCCCGCTGCACCTCGACAAGCCGCTGCCCGTGCAGGCCCGCACCGGCGCCGGAGGAGCCGCACCGCCGGTGATCTGGGGCGTCCTCGGATTCGGCGTGCTCGCGGGCCTCGCCGCAGTCGCCCGCATCGTCCGCCCCGCCTGAACCAGCAGTCCCCTCAACAGACCGGACGTCCCAGCCCGGCCAGACCGGAAGGTGTCACCATGTCCCCCACCCGACGCCGACGCACGGACCGTGTCGACCAGCTCGATCGCCGCAAGACCGCCACGGCGGTCGCCGCCGCAGCGCTGCTGACCGTCGTCTCCGGCACGGTGGTGCTGACCCGGGCTGCCGCATCCGCCGAGTCGAGCACGGCGGCGGCCGGGCCGGTCCCCTGCGCCTCGGCGGCACCGGCCCAGGGGTCTCGGTCGGGCCAGGCCGTGAACCAGAAGCAGCCGTCGCAGCCGCTGTCGCCGGGGGCGCGCTGGCTGAAGAAGCGCGGCGAGATGACCGACCACGGCGTCCGCCAGATCTGGGGCGACGGCCAGATCCCGTCGTCCGGCAGGGCCACGGGGTCGACCGGCTCGACCGGCTCGACCGGGACGACGGGGTGCGCCACGGGTACCACCGGCACGACGACGGGGACCGGGGCGACGGGGGCGACGGGGACGACGCCCGACACGTCGGGGACGGACATGGCCGGGATGGACATGTCGAACACGAGTGGGACGCCGTCCGACCCGTCGGCCTCCGATCCCTCCTCCGTCGACCCCTCGCCGGGCGACCCGTCGGCCTCCGATCCCTCCTCCGTCGACCCCTCCCCCGTCGACCCGTCGGCCTCCGATCCCTCCTCCGTCGACCCCTCCCCGGTCGACCCGTCGCCGAGCGACGCCTCGCCGACCGACGCCTCGCCCACGGGCGACCCGAGCCCGACCCCGTCGGCCTCCGCGACGCCGTCCCCGTCCACCCCGCCGGTGCTGCAGATCCTCGGGAACACCTGCCAGGGGAGCCCGCTGGCCCCGCACACCGGCTTCCAGGACGGCAACCGTTGCGTGAGCACCGAGTTCGGTGAGGTCGGGACGGCGGACAAGAACCCGTCCCTGCTGATCACGTCCGCCCCGCGCAGCGTGCGGGTCAACCAGTTCTTCGACATCAGCGTCAGCACCCGCAACCTGGTCCGTGACCGGTTCCTCAAGGCCGCGGACGGCGGGTACTACAAGGAGAGCTCGTTCCTGACCGCCGACGGGCTGGTCCGTGGGCACTTCCACACGGCCTGCCGGATGCTCGCGGCGACCAACGCGGCGCCCGACCCGGCTCCGGCCCCCGCCTTCTTCGTGGCGACGGAGGACGGCAAGGGCAGCGCCGACCCTGACACGGTCACCATTCGGGTGCTCGGACTGCCGCAGGCCGGCATCGCCCAGTGCGCCGCGTGGGCCGGTGATGGTTCCCACCGCGTGCCGATGATGCAGCGCGCGAACCAGATCCCGGCGTTCGACGCGGTGCGGATCCGGGTGCGCTGACGTCGACGTACGAAGGGCGCCGGGTCCGTCGGACCCGGCGCCCTTCGTCGTGACGGAACCGTCAGCCCGCCGTCGCCCGCTCCGTCGCCGGCACAGCCGACGTGCGGGCAAGCTCGGCGGCAAGCCACGGGCTGACGTGGGCGTGCAGCCTGGTGCCGTCCGGCGTGTGCTCCTCGACGAGCACCTCGCCGTCGGTGTGCGCCCGGTTGACGAGGTCGCCCCGGGTGTACGGCACGACGACGTCCACCTCGACCCGTGGCCTCGGCAGCCGGTCGGTGACGGCGGCGACCAGCTCGTCGATCCCCTGACCGGTGCGCGCGGAGACCGCGACCGCGCCGGGCTGGGAGCGCAGCAGCCGCCGGACGACGTCCGGATCGGCCGCGTCGACCTTGTTGACGACGACGAGCTCGGGCACCTTCTCGGCGCCGACCTCGGCCAGGACGTCGCGGACGGCGGAGAGCTGGCCCTCCGGGTCCGGGTCGCTGGCATCGACGACGTGCAGGACGACGTCGGCGTCCGCCACCTCCTCCAGCGTCGAGCGGAACGCCTCGACGAGCTGGTGCGGGAGCTGCCGCACGAAGCCGACGGTGTCGGTGAGCGTGAACTCGCGGCCGTCCGGGGTCACGGCGCGGCGCACGGTGGGATCGAGGGTCGCGAACAGGGCGTCCTCGACGAGCACGCCCGCGTTCGTCAGCCGGTTGAGCAGGCTCGACTTGCCCGCGTTCGTGTACCCGGCGATGGCCACGCTCGGCACCGCGTTGCGCCGCCGCGCGTCCCGCTTGGTGACCCGCGACGTCTTCATGTGCGTGATGTCGCGGCGCAGCTTCGCCATCCGGGTGCGGATCCGGCGCCGGTCGAGCTCGATCTTCGTCTCGCCCGGACCGCGGGAGCCGATGCCGGCGCCGCCGGCCACGCGGCCACCGGCCTGCCGGGACATCGACTCACCCCAGCCGCGCAGGCGCGGGAGCAGGTAGTCGAGCTGCGCCAGCTCGACCTGGGCCTTGCCCTCCTTGCTCTTGGCGTGCTGGGCGAAGATGTCGAGGATCAGCGCCGTCCGGTCGATGACCTTGACCTTGACGACGTCCTCCAGCCCGCGGCGCTGCGAAGGGCTCAGCTCGCCGTCGCAGATGACGGTGTCGGCGCCTACCGCGGCGACGATCGCCCTCAGGTCCTGCGCCTTGCCCGAGCCGAGGAAGGTGGCCGGGTCGGGGTTCTCGCGGCGCTGCAGGACGCCGTCCAGGACGACGCTGCCGGCGGTCTCCGCGAGGGCGGCGAGTTCGTGCAGCGCGTTCTCGGCGTCCTCGACGGAGCCGCGCGACCACAGGCCGGCCAGCACGACGCGCTCCAGGCGCAGCTGCCGGTACTCGACCTCGGTGACGTCCTCGAGTTCGGTGGAGAGCCCCGTGACCCGGCGCAACGCCTGCCGGTCGGCGAGGTCGAGCTGGTCGCCGTCCGACGAGGAGGGCATCTCCGATGCCGGGATCGGCTCCGGCGAGCGGCCCGCGTGCCGGGCGAGGATGCGCCGCACCGCGGGATGGCTCGTGGCCGAGCCGTCGGTGTCGGCATCGCGGGGGTCGAAGTGATCGGTGGGAGCGACGGCGGCGAGGGCGTCCTCACGGCCGTCGGTGGGCCGGACCGTCCTGGGCCCGGCAGTGTGCTCGTCGCGCGTCGTCGCGCGGGGAGCGGAAAGGTGTCGCGTTCATCAGCCTCCAGACTTCCAGAGGAACCCCGATGGGTCGATCGAGATTCCCCACCGGGCCGGGCAAACGCTGCCACTACGCTGGCCGGATGCCGGACGAGACCGACGCCCCCGGCGCGGCCACCGGTGCCGGTGCCCACTACTTCACCGCCCGGCCTGTGACCCGTGCGGAGCGCGTCCCGATCGAGGTACGGCTGGCGGGGCGCGACGTCGAGGTGGTCACGGCGTCCGGCGTGTTCAGCGGCGACCGGGTGGACCTCGGCACCCGCGTGCTCCTCCGGGAGGTTCCGCAGCCGCCCGCGTCCGGCGACCTGCTCGACCTGGGATGCGGCTGGGGGCCGATCGCCCTCGCACTGGGCCTGCTCTCGCCCGGAGGCGACCGTGTGGGCCGTCGACGTCAACGAGCGCGCGCTCGAGCTGACGGCCGAGAACGCCCGGCGGCTCGGAGTTCGCCGGGTACGAACCGCCCGGCCCGAGGACGTCCCGGGCGAGGTGCGGTTCGACGCCATCTGGTCGAACCCGCCGATCCGGATCGGCAAGGAGGCCCTGCACGCGCTGCTCCTGGCCTGGCTGCCACGGCTGCGGCCCGGGGCCCAGGCGCACCTGGTGGTGCAACGCAACCTGGGGGCCGACTCCATGCACGCCTGGCTGACGGAAGCGCTCGACGGGCGCGCGGACGTGGTGCGCGCCGGGAGCGCGAAGGGCTACCGGGTGCTCCGGGTCACCGCCCGACCGGAGGCCTGACGATACGGGCCCGGCGGCGGCTCCCGACCACACCGGCCACCCGGGCGACGCGACGGCCGCGGGCGGCCTCGAGACGCAGGAGCAGGAGGTCGCGGCGCACCAGCCGGTCGAGCGCGGCCTGACCCGAGGGCTGCGGGGGCGTGCCGGGCTGCTCGCCGCTGCGCTGGGCCATCTGCCGTTCCTCTCGTCGGGATCGACGGACGGCGTCGATCACGACGAGACATCGGTGCGTCAGGGGGCGTGCTTGAGGGCAGCAGGGTCACGGCAGCGCGGTGAGGGTCCCCTCGAGGCCGAGGACGGCGGGCCCGGCGAGGTCGGCGGTCCCGCCGCGGACTCGTTCGCCCTCGGGCAGCGTGACCTGCAGCCGGCCGCCGGGAACGTCGACCGTCCAGACCTCCGGCGCGGAGTCGCCGCCCCACACCCGGGCCGCGATCGCCGCCGCCACCACACCGGTCCCGCAGGAGCGGGTCTCGCCGACGCCCCGCTCGTGGACGCGCATCGCGAGGTGCCCGACCCGGGCGGTGGCGTCGTGCAGCGGCACGACGAGCTCGACGTTCGTCCCCTGCACGGGCACCGGCGTCACGGCCGGTGCCGCCCGGAGGTCGGCGGCGGCGAGCTGGTCGGCGTCCGGCAGCGCGACCACGGTGTGCGGGTTTCCGAGATCGACCGACAGCCCGGGCAGCGGCGTCCCGGGCGCGTCGCGCGGCACCGCGGCGATCTCGACGGTGGCGTCGCTCCCGGCGAGGGCCGCCTCCGCGCCGCCCACCACGACCCACGGGCCGAGATCGGTGACGAAGACGTCGCCGTCCCGGCGGACGTGCTTGACGCCGGCCCGGGTGCCGATGGGCACCGGAGCGCCGCCGGCGAAGCGCACGAGACCGGCGCGTTCGAGGTAGGCCGCGAACACCCGGGTGCCGTTACCGCACATCTGCGCCGTCGAGCCGTCGGCGTTGCGGTAGTCCATGAACCACTCGGCGGCGTCGGCGAGGGACGAACCGTCGGTGAGGGCGGCGCTGCGGACCACGCGAATGAGCCCATCGGTGGCGAAACCGGAGTACGGGTCGCACAGCGCCGCGACGGTCGCCGCGGTGAGCTCGAGCTCGCCGTCGGGGTCGAGGAGCAGCACGAAGTCGTTCTGCGTCCCGTGGCCCTTGGTGAAGGGGATCTCGCGCGTCACGGCGACGAGACTAGGCCGACGACGCGGTCGGGGAGGTCGGGGGCGTCGTGCGGCACCCAGATCACGCGCCGGTCGCGCCGGAACCAGGACTCCTGGCGGCGGGCGAACCGCCGGGTGGCCGCGATGGTCTCCTCGACCGCGTCCTGCTCGGTCAGCTCGCCCGCGAGCATCCGCAGCACCTGCGCGTAGCCGAGCGCCCGGGACGCCGTCCGTGTCGTCCGCAGGCCGCGGGCCTCGAGCGCGCGGACCTCGTCGACGAACCCCTCGCGCCACATCCGGTGCACGCGGCCGGCGATCCGGACGTCGAGGACGTCCCGAGGCACGTCGAGCCCGACCTGAACCGCGGGCCGGGCGTAGCCGCCGTCGGGGAGGGTGGCGCGGAAGGGACGCCCGGTGATCTCGTTGACCTCCAGCGCCCGGACCACGCGCCGGCCGTTCGTCGGGAGGATCGCCGCCGCCGCGCCGGGGTCACGCTCGGCGAGCAGGGCGTGCAGGGCGGGCGCGCCGATGACGGCGAGTTCGGCCTCGAGCCGGCCCCGGACGCCGGGGTCCGTCGGCGGGATCTCGAGCCCGTCGAGAACCGCGCGGACGTAGAGGCCGGAGCCGCCGACGAGCACGGCGGGCGCTCCCCGGCGGGCGACGTCGTCGAGGGCGGCGCCGGCGAGGCGCTGGTACACGGCGACCGTCGCCTCCTGGTCGATGTCGAGGACGTCGAGGAGGTGGTGCGGGACGCCGCGACGTTCGGCGGCGGTCGGCGTCGAGGTGCCGACGTCCATGCCGCGGTACAGCTGGAAGGCGTCGGCGTTGACGATCTCGCCGCGGAGCCGGAGCGCGACCTCGACGGCGAGCGCGCTCTTGCCGCTGGCGGTCGGGCCGACGACGGCCACGAGCGGCGTCTCCGCCTGGGGAGACGTCTGCCCCGAGGGCGTTCCCCGGTGAGGCGTCACGCCCGGCGGAGCGCGGGCATCCCGAGCAGCACTCCCCCGCGGGCTTCGGCGTCCACCGCCGACTCCTGCGCGGCGGCCCGACGGCGCTCCCACGCGTCCCCGGCGCGGGTGCGGCGGACGGCGAACGGACCGCCGGTGAGCGCGGCGTCCGCGACCAGGTGGTGCGGGGCGCCGTAGGTGACCTCAGCGGTGACGACGTCGCCCGGCCGGGGCACGTCGGCGTCCGGGAGGCCGGGCGGCAGGGCGACGTGGACGAGCCGGTTGTCCCGGGCACGACCGGAGAGGCGCGCTGTCGCACCGTCCTTGCGGCCCTCGCCCTCGGCGACGAGGACCTCGAGCACCCGGCCCTCCTGGCGGCGGTTCTCCTGCCAGGAGATCTCCTCCTGCAGGGCGAGGAGCCGCTCGTACCGTTCCTGCACGACCGCCTTCGGCACCTGACCGTCGAGGGAGGCCGCCGGCGTCCCGGGGCGCGGCGAGTACTGGAACGTGAAGGCCTGGGCGAAGCGGGCCGCCGCGACGACGTCCAGGGTGGCCTGGAAGTCCTCCTCGGTCTCGCCGGGGAACCCGACGATGACGTCGGTGGAGAGGGCCGCGTCGGGGATCTCGGCGCGCACCCGCTCGACGATGCCGAGGAAGCGTTCGGCTCGGTAGGAACGGCGCATCGCCTTGAGGATCCGGTCGGAGCCGGACTGCAGCGGCATGTGCAGCTGCGGCATGACGTTGGGCGTCTGCGCCATCGCCGCGATCACGTCGTCCGTGAAGGCCGCGGGGTGCGGGCTGGTGAAGCGGACGCGCTCGAGCCCTTCGACGCCGCCGCAGGCTCGCAGCAGCTTCGCGAACGCCCCGCGGTCGCCGAACTCGACGCCGTAAGTGTTGACGTTCTGGCCGAGCAGGGTGACCTCGATCGTGCCCTGGGCCACGAGCGCCTCGACCTCGGCGAGGATCTCGCCCGGCCGGCGGTCCTTCTCCTTGCCGCGCAGGCTGGGGACGATGCAGAAGGTGCAGGTGTTGTTGCAGCCGACGCTGACGGAGACCCAGGCGGCGTAGGCGGACTCGCGCCGGGTCGGCAGCGTCGACGGGAAGACCTCGAGCGACTCGAGGATCTCGACCTGCGCCTCCTCGTTGTGCCGCGCGCGCTCGAGCAGCGCCGGCAACGAGCCGATGTTGTGCGTGCCGAAGACCACGTCGACCCAGGGCGCCTTGCGGACGATGACGTCCCGGTCCTTCTGCGCCAGGCAGCCGCCGACCGCGATCTGCATGCCCGGCGTGCGTGCCTTGACCGGCGCGAGGTGGCCGAGGTTGCCATACAGCTTGTTGTCCGCGTTCTCTCGGACCGCGCAGGTGTTGAAGACGACGACGTCCGCCGCCTCCCCGTCGTCGGCGCGGACGTACCCGGCGGCTTCGAGCAGGCCGGCGAGCCGCTCGGAGTCGTGCACGTTCATCTGGCAGCCGAACGTGCGGACCTCGTAGGTGCGGGCGGCTGTCGCGGTCGTCGTCGTCATGGCGCCACCAGCGTACGTGGCCCGCCGCGGTAGAGGCGGTGCCCGGACCGCTCCCGGCCCGGGCACCGCCCCTGCGCGTCAGCGGACGATGGGCGGCACCGCGTTCCGGACCAGCTCGATCGCCATCTGCGGGAACCACGCCCCGGCCGGCGGATCGACGATGCCTCGAATCGGATCGGTGGGACCGGCGGTCCCGCGCACGCACTGGCCGTCCGACTGGCCGGGCGTCTTGATCCAGAGGAAGGCGTCGGCGAGGGGGTTACCGGTGTGCGTGGTGGGTCGCAGACCGAGTCCGCGGCCGGGTGGGTTGCACCAGACCTCGGGGTCGAGGCCCGCCGGGTAGTCCGCGGGCGCCGTCCACGGGCCCTGCCCGTTCCGGCTCGTGTCGATGACGAAGTGCGCCTTCGGGACCGCGCCGCCGAGGTTCGCGGCGTACCACTCGTCGGTCTTGTACCAGGTGGACTCGTCGTTCGGGTCCGCCGGGTAGTACTGGCTGGCGCACGCCTGGAAGCGGGCGGTGCGGCCCGCCTCGTCGGCCGCCACGGTGGCGTAGGCGATGCACTCGGAGATCCAGGTGCCGAACCGCAGCTGGCGCGAGGTGGTCTGGAAGTTGGAGACGTTGAGGAAGAAGCCGGTGGCGCGCTGCACCCCCGCCTTGACCAGTCGCTGCGAGATGTCACCGACGCCGAGCCAGGCGCTGTGGGTGCCGTCCAGGTACACCTTGGTGGCGCGATGCGCGGTGAGGCGGTCGACCGCCCCGTTCAGAGCCCGGTAGCGCTCCTGGGGGGTCGCCCCGGGGGCGGTGGGCTGGCACCACTCCTTGTTGCCGTTGAGGTCGGTGTTGTTGGGAATGATCCCCAGGCCGTCGGGCTCGAGGATGACCACGGCGGGCCGCTTGCCGATGCCGGCGGCGAAGGCACGGATCCACTGCAGGTAGGCGTCGGTGTCGGTGGCGCCCCCGGCCGAGTACTGCGCGCAGTCGCGGAAGGGCAGGTTGTACGCCACGAGGACCGGGACGGCGTGCCGGCGGGCGGCCGACTCCACGGTGCGGTGGACGTCCTTGCGGACCTGCGCCGGCGTGCCGCCGTTGAACCAGACGGCCTGCGGAGTGGTGACCATGCGGGCGATCCCGACGGCGTCCTTGACGTCGCCGGTCCGGACCAGGTCCTTGATCTGCGTGACGGCGCCGGGGTCGGGCGGCGGGACGTAGAAGCGGACGTCGCGGTGGGTGGTCGAGGTCTTGGCGCTCGTGGCCGTCGAAGCGGTCGCGGCGGGGGCCGTGACCACGGCGGCGCCGAGAGCGACCGCGGCCGCGGCCGTCGCCGCGAGTCCGAGGGATCGGTGTCGGCGGGAGAGGAGGGGCGGGCATGACCGACGCAGAGACATCAGCGGCTCCGGAGGGGTCGGTGGTCCGGGACGGACGTGCTCCCACGTGTGTGGGAGCGCTCACAGGATTCCGACCTTTGCGGCGATGCACCTGCTTGTCAAGCAGATGCGCGAGTCGGACGATCCGAGCTCAGTCGTCGAGTCCGGCCGGGATGTCGCCGGGGTCGACGGACAGCTCCGCCATGGCCTCGCGCACGGCCCGGGAAGCGACGCCCGCCCCGTAGCCCTTGCGCGCGAGCATCCCGAGAAGGCGCCGCATCTGACGCTCACGGTCCGGGTCGGGACCCATGGCGGTGAGCCGGCGACGGACGAGCGAGCGGGCCGTCTCCAGCTCGTCGTCGAGGTCGGGATCCTCGAGAGCCGCCGTGACCACGTCGTGGTCGACGCCTCGCGAACGCAGCTCGTAGGCCAGGGCCCGCCGGGCGAGGCCCCGCCCGGCCTGCCGGCTGCGCGCCCACTGACGGGCGAACTCCTCGTCGTCGACGAGCCCCAGCTCCTCGAACCGGTCGAGCGTGGCCTCGGTGACGTCCTCGGGCACGCCGCCGCGCGCGAGGGCGTCGGCGAGCTGAGCGCGGGTCCGGGGGGCCACGGTGAGCTTGCGGAGCGCGATGGTGCGGGCGACCGACGCCGGATCGGCGTCCGGGGTGTCGTCCGCCGCCGAGCCCGGGACCGGTGCGTCAGGACCACCCCGCCCCGCCTCACCCCGGGACCGGCGGCGACCCCGACCGATGGGGCCGCCGCCGCTGCGGGCCGTGGACATCGTCAGAAGTCGACCTCCACGGCTGCCGGGGGCGCGTCGAGACGCGGCCCGACACCGAGCTTCTCCTTGATGCGCTTCTCGACCTCGTTCGCGAGGTCCGGGTTGTCGCGCAGGAACGACCGCGCGTTCTCCTTGCCCTGACCGAGCTGATCGCCCTCGTACGTGTACCAGGCGCCGGACTTGCGGACGATCCCCTGCTCGACGCCCATGTCGATGAGGCTGCCCTCACGGGAGATGCCGATGCCGTAGAGGATGTCGAACTCGGCCTGCTTGAACGGCGGGCTGACCTTGTTCTTCACGACCTTGACCCGGGTCCGCGAACCGACCGGCTCGGACCCGTCCTTGAGGGTCTCGATCCGCCGGACGTCGAGCCGCACCGACGCGTAGAACTTCAGCGCGCGGCCACCCGTGGTCGTCTCGGGTGAACCGAACATGACGCCGATCTTCTCGCGCAGCTGGTTGATGAAGATCGCGGTCGTTCCGGTGTTGTTGAGCGCGCCGGTGATCTTGCGCAGTGCCTGCGACATGAGGCGGGCCTGGAGGCCGACGTGGCTGTCGCCCATCTCGCCCTCGATCTCGGCGCGGGGCACGAGCGCTGCCACGGAGTCGATGACGATGACGTCGAGCGCGCCGGACCGGATGAGCATGTCGGCGATCTCCAGCGCCTGCTCACCGGTGTCCGGCTGGGAGACGAGCAGCGCGTCGGTGTCGACGCCGAGCTTCTTGGCGTACTCGGGGTCGAGGGCGTGCTCGGCGTCGATGAACCCCGCGATCCCGCCGGCCCGCTGGGCGTTCGCCACCGCGTGCAGGGCGACGGTCGTCTTGCCGGAGGACTCCGGACCGAAGACCTCGACGACCCGCCCGCGGGGAAGGCCCCCGATGCCGAGCGCGACGTCCAGGGCGATCGATCCCGTGGGGATCACCTCGATGGGCGGCCGGCTGTCCTCACCGAGGCGCATCACCGACCCCTTGCCGAACTGGCGGTCGATCTGCGCGAGGGCCGTCTCGAGTGCCTTCTCGCGGTCTGCGGGTGCGGGCATGTCGTCACCTCTGGAACGGGCGCTCGCGGAACGCCGTGCGGATGGTGTGGTCGGAGGAGTCGTCGCCGGCGATCCGGCCGCTCGGGCTCTGGTCATCGCCGATGACGCTAGAGGCCCCCACCGACAGAGCCGATGGTCGCGACCGGACCTGTGGACGACGGGACTGCGCCCCGACGCTGTGGACGACACTAGCCCGAACACCTGTTCGAGATGCCAGCGACACGCGCGACACGCCGACCCGCTCCGCCGAGACCCGCGAACCGCTCAGGACGCGCGCACTGCCGGGTGGTCCTGCCACGCGGGCATCGTCGCCATGTAGGCCAGCGTCGCGCGCTCGAGCTCCTCGCGCGGCGCCGCCGGGTCGCGCCGCGCCTGCCAGGCGACCATCCGCTCGAAGCGCTCCTCGAACGGCTGGAGGCGGCCTTCGCCGTCGGTGCAGTGCGAGCAGTAGCGGCCGGTCTCGATGGGCATGCCGCAGCTCTCGCACGAGACGCCGGCGGTCGGAACGGACTCGGTCATGGGGTCTCCTCGGGCAGGACGGCGATGGGCCGTCGATGGGTGGGTGTCGCCGCGGCGGGGCCGGCCGCGTCGTCGGCGTCCAGCAGAGCCGCCAGGCCGCGCAGCAGCGCGGCCCGGTCGGCGGCGGCCATCGCCGCGAACGCGCGGGAGAGCAGGGAGGTCGCCAGCACCTCGCGGTCCCGCTCGAGGTGGTCGAATCCCTCCGGCGTCAGCCAGACCAGCGTGCGCCGCCGGTCGGCGGGTCCGGCTGCCGCTCGAGCAGTCCCTTCGCCTCCAGGTGCGTGACGATGTCGCTGACGACCGACTGGGCCCGATCGAGGTGCCGGGCCGCCTCGGTGACCGTCAGCGGCCCGGTGCGGGCCAGGTGGAGCAGGGCGGCGCGGGCGGTGCCGGACAGCGCCGACCGGCGCTCGTCACGCCGGTGGAACCGCAGGTAGGTCTGCTCGAACATGCGCCCGAACGCCTGCGCGTCGCGCTCGGCACCGGCCTCGTCGTCCATGACCTCAGCCTTCGCACGGCGGCATGCATCGTCAATCCCGATGGATCTTGCCGCTGCCGGGCCTACGAGAGCAGGGTGCGCACCTACTGCAGGCCGGCGCCGGACAGACTCGACGGGTCAACCGGCCCCCTACGCGGACCAGAGATACCCCAGTCCCGCCTCAGCGCCGCGCGCCCCGCCTCCGCGCGGGTTCCTCGCGGCCGTACCAGCGCTCGCGGGGCACCTCGAGGTCGGCGGCGAGGGCGAGCCACACGTCACGGGGCTCGACGCCCGCCTCCAGAGCCTGTTCCGCGGTGCGGTGCGCGAGAGCGCCGACCACGTGGTCACGGACCAGGGTGCGCCCCTGCGCGGGCCCGAACTCGTCGTCGACCAGGGTCCAGAACTCGCTCAACCGCACCCTCCGAGCATGGCACGGGGACGCCGAGGGGCACCTCGCGCGTCACCGCCGGGCCGTCTGTCGGTGGGGGGAGCGAGAATCACCGCATGGCAGCGAAGCGTTCCCCCAGGTCGCCCGACCCCGCTCCGGGCGACGTACTGGCGCGCTTCTCGCCCGCCACCCGGGCCTGGTTCACCCAGGCCTTCGCCGAGCCGACCGCGGCGCAGGGGGGCGCCTGGGACGCCGTCAGCCGCGGCGACCACGCGCTGGTCGTCGCTCCGACCGGGTCCGGCAAGACCCTCGCCGCCTTCCTCTGGGCCCTCGACCGGCTCGCGGCGACGCCGGCGCCGGCCGAGGCGGCCGCTCGGTGCCGCGTCCTCTACGTCTCCCCGCTCAAGGCGCTGGCCGTCGACGTCGAGCGCAACCTGCGCGCGCCGCTGACCGGCATCCGGCAGGCCGCCACCCGGCTCGGCCTGCCGGTGCCCGAGGTGCGGGTCGGCGTCCGCAGCGGTGACACCCCCGCGGACGAGCGGCGCCAGCTGGCCCGCACACCACCCGACGTCCTCATCACCACGCCGGAGTCGCTGTTCCTGCTCCTCACGTCCCAGGCCCGCGCGTCGCTCGCGGGCGTGGAGACGGTGATCGTCGACGAGGTCCACGCCCTCGCCGGTTCCAAGCGCGGCGCCCACCTGGCCCTCTCGCTCGAGCGGCTCGACGCGCTGCTCGAGCGGCCCGCCCAGCGGGTCGGGCTTTCGGCCACCGTGCGCCCGGTGGAGGACGTCGCACGCTGGCTCGGGGGCGCCGGCGAGGTCCCGGTCCGGATCGTCCAGCCGCCGAGCGCCAAGGTCTTCGACCTGCAGGTCGTCGTCCCGGTGCCCGACATGGCGGATCTCGACGCCGCGCCCACCTCGCTGACCCCTCAGCCGGGCCCGGCAGGTGTCCCCGGCCCGGGCGGCGGCGAACCCGACCTCGACATCGACCTCACCGGCAACGCGGCCGGGCTCCCGCGCCGGCCGTCGATCTGGCCGCACGTCGAGGAGCGCGTGGTCGACCTCGTCGCCGACCACCACTCGACCTTGATCTTCGCGAACTCCCGGCGGCTCGCCGAGCGGCTGACGGCCCGGCTCAACGAGATCTGGCACGAGCGCCAGGAGGGCACCCAGCTCCCCGAACCCGGGGCCCTGGTGCCGGCCGCGATGATGGCGCAGGCGGGGGCCGCGGTCGGTGCTCCGGCCGTGCTCGCCCGGGCGCACCACGGGTCGGTGAGCAAGGAGCAGCGCGCCCTCATCGAGGACGAGCTCAAGGCCGGGCGCCTCCCCGCCGTCGTCGCGACCTCCAGTCTCGAGCTCGGCATCGACATGGGCTCGATCGATCTCGTCGTGCAGGTGGAGTCGCCGCCGAGCGTCGCGAGCGGGCTGCAGCGCGTCGGCCGCGCCGGCCACCAGGTCGGTGCCGTGTCGCGGGGCGTCCTGTTCCCCAAGTACCGCAGCGACCTCGTCCAGACCGCGGTCGTGGTCGAGCGGATGCGGGACGGGCGGATCGAGGCCCTCCGGGTGCCGGCGAACCCCGTCGACGTGCTGGCGCAGCAGGTCGTGGCGATGGTGGCCATGGAGCCGTGGCAGGTCGACGAGCTCGAGCGCGTGGTCAGGCGGGCGGCGCCCTTCGCCACCCTCGGCCGCGGCGTGCTCGAGGCCGTGCTCGACATGCTCTCCGGCCGGTACCCGAGCGACGAGTTCGCCGAGCTGCGGCCGCGCCTCGTGTGGGACCGGCTGACCGGCACCCTCACCGCTCGGCCCGGCGCCCAGCGGCTGGCGGTGACCTCCGGCGGCACCATCCCCGACCGCGGGCTCTTCGGGGTCTTCCTCGCGGGCGGCGACGAGGCCCGGCGCGGCGCCGGGCGGCGCGTCGGGGAGCTCGACGAGGAGATGGTCTACGAGTCGCGGGTCGGCGACGTCTTCACCCTCGGCGCGTCGAGCTGGCGGATCGAGGAGATCACGCACGATCGGGTGCTCGTCTCGCCCGCCCCCGGCCAGCCGGGGAAGCTGCCGTTCTGGCACGGCGACGCGCTCGGGCGGCCCGCGGAGCTGGGCCGCGCCGTCGGCGGGTTCGTGCGCGAGCTCGCCGCGGCCGACGACGAACGGGCCGGGCGGCGGGCGCGCGACGCGGGCCTCGACGACTGGGCGGCCGACAACCTCGTCGCCTACCTGCGCGAGCAGCAGGAGGCCACGCGCCACGTGCCGGACGACCGCACCATCGTGGTCGAACGCTTCCGGGACGAGCTCGGCGACTGGCGGGTCGTGGTCCACTCCCCCTTCGGCGGCCAGGTGCACGCCCCGTGGGCGCTTGCCGTGGCCGCGCGGTTCCGGGAGCGGTTCGGGGTCGACGTGCAGGCCATGCACGGGGACGACGGTCTGGTGCTGCGGCTGCCGGACGTCGAGACCGACGACGGCCGCGCGCCCGACGTCGCCGACCTCGTGCTCATCGACCCGCAGGACGTCGAGGACCTCGTGACGAACGAGCTTGGCGGCTCGGCGCTGTTCGCGGCCCGGTTCCGTGAGTGCGCCGCGCGGGCGCTACTACTGCCGCGCCGGACGCCGGGCAAGCGCCAGCCGCTGTGGCAGCAGCGGCAGCGCGCCGCCCAGCTGCTGCAGGTCGCGAGCCGGTACGGCAGCTTCCCCATCGTGCTGGAGACGATCCGCGAGTGCCTGCAGGACGTCTTCGACGTCCCCGCGCTCGTGCAGCTTCTGCGCGACCTGGCGTCGCGGTCGGTCAAGCTCCTCGAGGTCGAGACGTCGCAGCCCTCGCCGTTCGCCCGCAGTCTGCTCTTCGGGTACGTCGCGCAGTTCCTGTACGAGGGCGACGCACCGCTGGCCGAGCGTCGGGCCGCGGCCCTCGCGCTCGACCCCGGCCTGCTCGCCGAACTGCTCGGCCGCGGCGAGGGGGCGTCGCTGCGGGACCTGCTCGACCCGGCAGCCCTCGCCCGCACCGAGGCCGAGCTCCAGCGGACGGCGCCGGAGCGCCGGCTGCGGGGCGCCGAGGGCGTGGCCGACCTGTTGCGCCTGCTCGGTCCGCTCGGCGCGGCCGAGGTCACGGCGCGGGTCAAGGTCGATTCGGACGACGAGGAGCCGGCGCCGGCGGACCTCGTCGCGGGCTGGCTCGGCGGTCTGGAGTCGGCCCGGCGCGTGATCCGGGTCCGGATCGCGGGTGAGGAGCGGTGGGCCGCCGTCGAGGACGCCGGGCGCCTGCAGGACGCGCTCGGCACGCCGCTGCCCGTCGGCATCGCGGAGGCCTTCACCGAACCGGTCGCCGACCCGCTGGGCGACCTGCTCAGCCGTTACGCGCGCACGCACGGACCGTTCACGGCGGCGACCGTGGCAGCGCGCTTCGGGCTGGGTACGGCCGTCGTGACCGAGGCCCTGCGCCGGCTCGGCGCGTCCGGGCGCCTCGTCGAGGGTGAGCTGCGGCCGCTGGAGGCCGGCGGCGGTCAGGGCCTGGACTGGTGCGACGCCGAGGTGCTCCGCACCGTCCGGCGGCGCTCCCTGGCGGCGCTGCGCGCCGAGGTGGAGCCGGTTCCCACCCGGGACCTGGCCCGGTTCCTGCCCGCCTGGCAGGGCGTGGGGGCGTCGGTGCGGGGCGTCGACGGCCTGCTGCGCGCCGTCGAGCAGCTCGCGGGAGCCGTCGTCCCCGCCAGCGCCCTGGAGACGCTGATCCTGCCGGCCCGCGTGCCGGGTTACTCGCCGGCCCTGCTCGACGAGCTGACGGCGAGCGGTGAGGTCGTGTGGTCCGGCCACGGGTCGCTGCCCGGCGACGACGGCTGGGTCGCCCTGCAGCCGGCGGACCTCGCGCCGCTGACCCTGCCCGAGCCCGATCCGGACTTCGTCGCCCGGCGAGCTCCACCGTGGCGTCCTCGACGTGCTCGCGGGCGGCGGCGCCTACTTCTTCCGGCCCCTCTCGGACGCCGTCGGCTCGGCACTCGGCGCCCAGGACGACGCCGACCTCGCCGCCGCGCTCTGGGACCTCACCTGGGCCGGGCTGCTGACGAACGACACGCTCGCGCCGCTGCGCTCCCGGCTCGGCGGCGGTCGCACCGCCCACCGTGCGCGCCCGTCGACGCCGCGGGCCCGGTACGCGGGCCGCTCCTCGCTCCGCAGCGGGCTGCGCGGCGCGGGCCGGCCGGCGATGCCGACCCGCGGCGGACCGCCGACGGTGGCCGGCCGCTGGTCGATGCTCCCGGAGCGGGAGACGGACGCGACCGTCCGGGCCGCGGCCGTCGCCGAGCTGCTGCTCGAACGCCACGGCGTCGTCACCCGCGGCGCCGCGGTCGCCGAGCGGGTGCCCGGCGGCTTCGCCGCCGCGTACCGGGTGCTCTCCGCCTTCGAGGACGCGGGCCGGGTGCGGCGCGGCTATTTCGTGGAAGGGCTCGGTGCCTCGCAGTTCGCGACCCCCGGCGCCGTCGACCGGCTCCGCGCCACCGCCCGGCCTCCCGGCGAGGAGCCGGACGCCGCCGGGCGCACGGTCGTGCTCGCGGCCGCCGACCCCGCCAATCCCTACGGCGCCGCCCTGGCCTGGCCGGAGCGCCCCGACCGCGGCGACGAGGGCGGTCGCGCGCACAAGCCGGGCCGGAAGGCGGGCGCGCTGGTGGTGCTCGTCGACGGCGACCTCGTGCTCTACGTCGAGCGCGGCGGCCGTTCCCTGCTGTCCTGGACGGACGAGCCCGAGCTCCTGCAGGCCGCGGCCGACGCCCTCGCGCTCGCGGTCCGGGAGGGCGCGCTCGGCCGCCTGACGGTCGAACGCGCGGACGGCGAGGGGCTGCTCGTCGCCGACCACCCGCTCGCCCTGGCCCTCGCGGCCGCGGGCTTCCACGCGACCCCGCGAGGGCTGCGGATCCGGGCCTGACCCGCGGTCTGCGTCCCGTGCCCGGCTGAGGCACAGTGGTCGGGTGCCCGAGGGTGACATCGTCTGGCGCGCCGCGCATCGCCTGGACGCGGCGCTGGCCGGGCGCACCCTCACGCTGTCCGACCTCCGCTGGCCGTCGCTGGCCACCGTCGACCTGTCGGGGCGCGAGGTGCGCGAGGTCGCGAGCCGCGGCAAGCACATCCTCGTCCGGATCGCCCCGGGCGGTGGCGATCCGGCGGTCACGCTCCACAGCCACCTCCGGATGGAGGGGTCCTGGCACGTGCACCGCACGGGTGAGACGCTGGCGGGCGCGCGGCGAGAACGCGATCCGCGCGATCCTCGCCAACGACACCTGGACGGCGGTCGGCCACAAGCTCGGCATGCTCGACCTCGTCCCCACCTCGCAGGAGGACAGCCTCGTCGGCCACCTGGGGCCCGACCTCCTCGGCCCGGACTGGGACGAGGAGGAGGCGCTGCGGCGGTTGCGGAGCGACCCCGAGCGGTCCGTCGGCGAGGCGCTGCTGGACCAGCGCAACCTCGCGGGCATCGGCACCTTCTTTCTGACCGAGACGCTCTTCCTGCGAGGGATCACGCCCTGGACGCCGGTGCGCGACGTCGCCGATCTGCCGCGAGTCGTGGCCCTGGCGCACCGGCTGCTCGACGTCAGCAGGGTCCGCGGCCTGCAGGTGACCACCGGCGATACCCGGCCCGGGCGCACCAACTACGTGCACGCGCGGTCGGGCCGGCCCTGCCTGCGCTGCCGCACGCCGATCCGGGTCGCGCCGATCGGCGTCGCCCCGCAGGACCGCGTCGCCTTCTACTGTCCGCACTGCCAGCGCGGGCCGGCGCCCACCGACGCGGGCCGACCCCAGCGCCCGCTCGGCGCGGGGCGCCGCTCCTGACCCCCTGGACGGGCGCGCGACGCTCGGCCGATCGGCCGAGACCAGGCTACGGTGGCGTAACCACCCCATCAGCCGAGGAGGCCGTCATGAGCGCGGGACGCCAGTACACGCAGCGGCAGCTCCTCGAGGAGCTCGAGCCCGTGGTCGCGAAGGAACTCGACCGCCACCTCTCGGCGGCCAAGGACTGGATGCCGCACGAGTACGTGCCGTGGAGCGAGGGACGGAACTTCGCGGGCGTCCTGCCCGACGGCGAGGCGTGGGACGTCGGCCAGTCGACGGTCAGCGACACCGCACGCACCGCACTCGTCGTCAACCTGCTCACCGAGGACAACCTCCCCAGCTACCACCGGGAGATCTACCAGTCCTTCGGCCCGGACGGCGCCTGGGGCACGTGGATCGGCCGCTGGACCGCGGAGGAGGGCCGGCACGGCATGGCCATCCGCGACTACCTGCTCACGAGCCGGGCGGTCGACCCCGACGCGCTCGAGCGCGAGCGGATGATCCACATGACGCAGGGGTTCACCAGCCCCTACGAGCTGGACATGCTCCACACCGTGGCGTACGTGAGCTTCCAGGAGCTGGCCACCCGGATCTCGCACCGGAACACCGGCAAGTACACCGAGGACGAGTACGCCGACCAGCTCCTGGCGCGGATCTCCGTCGACGAGAACCTGCACATGGTCTTCTACCGCAACCTCATGGCGGCGGCCCTGGAGATCTCTCCGGACCAGGCCCTGCCGGCGATGTGGGACGTCGTCTCCAGCTTCGAGATGCCCGGCTCGACCATCGAGGGCTTCACCCGGCGATCGCTGAAGATCGCCCTCGCCGGCATCTACGACCTGCGGATCCACCGCGACGAGGTGCTGAACCCGATCCTGCGGCACTGGAAGATCTTCGACCTCGAGGGCCTCTCGCCGGAGGCCGAGGACGCCCGCGAGAAGCTCGGCGCCTTCATGGACGACCTCGACGCGAAGGCCAGCCGGTTCGAGGAGAAGCGCGCTGCGCAGCAGGCCCGGCAGGCGGCGCGGCGGCAGTCGTGACGCCGGCGGAGCTGGTGAACCTGGCACACCTGCGGCGCGCCCGTGACCTCATCGATCGCCAGTACGCCGAACCGCTCGACGTCCCGGCGCTCGCCAGGACGGCCCTGATGTCGCCGTCCCACTTCGCCCGCCAGTTCCGGGCGACCTACGGCGAGACGCCGTACACCTACCTGATGACCCGGCGGATCGAGCGTGCCAAGGCGCTCCTGCGGCGCGGCGACCTGACCGTGACCGAGGTGTGCGTCGCCGTGGGCTGCACCTCGCTCGGGTCGTTCAGCGCGCGCTTCACCGAGCTGGTCGGCCAGAGCCCTTCGGCCTACCGCGCCCGTGACCACCGCGGCACCGCCGAGATCCCCTCCTGCGTCGCGCGGTTCCGCACCCGGCCGAGCAGGATCTGAGAAGCGCTCGGCGCCAGCCGCCTCCTAGCGTTGCGGCATGGATCTCGCCCTCTCGCACACGTTCCTCAACGTCCACGACATCGACCTCGCGCTCGCCTTCTACCGCGACGTCCTCGAGCTCGACGTGCACACCGACGTCACCATGGAGGACCTCCGCTGGGTGACGCTCTCCCCCAGGTCCCAGCCCGACCTGGAGATCGGCCTGATGAACCCGCACGGCGGCCCGGGCGGCGCCGGACGCCGAGGCCGTGCTCGCGCTGACCATGAAGGGCTCGATGAACGGGCTGATCTTCGCCACCCCGGACGTCGACGGCGACTTCGAGAAGATCCGCGCCGCCGGCGCCGAGGTGCTCCAGGAGCCCATCGACCAGCCCTACGGCGTCCGGGACTGCGCGTTCCGCGACCCGTCGGGCAACATGATCCGGCTCTCCCAGGCCACCAGGTAGCCACTCCTCGCCCGCGCAGCGCAGAGAGACGGCGAGGGCCCGCCCGGTGGATACCGGGCGGGCCCTCGCCGTCTCGCAGAAGTTCGGAAGAGGTCAGGCGGCGCTGACGAGTCCGTCGCGCAGAGCCACACCGCCGGCGAGGCCGTCCGGCACCGTGTCCGGCACCTGGACCTCGACGTCGAGATCCTCGGGCTCGACGTGCTCGGCCTCGGCGACCCGGCGGCTCACGGTGTGGAGCACCGACGACAACGGCACGTCGAGCGCCCCGCAGATCGAGGCCAGCAGCTCGCTGGAGGCCTCCTTCTGGCCGCGCTCCACCTCGCTGAGGTACCCCAGCGACACGCGCGCGACCGACGACACCTCGCGGAGGGTCCGGCCCTGCTGGCGACGGGCGTCACGGAGCACGTCGCCGATCTCCTGTCGCAAGATCACCACGGGCCGTCCTCCCTTCACTGACACCCTTGACGTTTCGGTCCCCTTCGGGGACCCCTGAAGCCGCCCTGCGGGGGGCGTCAGAGCCTCGAACGGGTGAGTGCTACCCACCGTACCTCTCGGCCCCGACAGTCGCGCAGGGGACGCGTCCTTCGTCACACTGACGCAACTTACGGCGCACCCCCGCTGTTCCGCTCGGGACGCGGCTACGCCCTCGGCTGAACGGACCCCTGCGAGGGCACGGGCCAGCAGGTCCAGGGCGACGCCCACGGTGGCGGCCCGGACGGCGGCCCGGTCCCCGTCCAGCTGCAGCGGCTCGACGAGCGACGTGGACGGGCCGGTCACGGCGACGAACACCCGGCCCGGCGGTCGGCCGTCCTGCGGATCGGGCCCGGCCACGCCCGTCGTGGCCACGCCCCACGTCGTCCCCAGGGCGCGCCGGACGCCGTCGGCCATCTGGCGGGCGACCTCGGGGTGCACGGCGCCCTCGCGGGCCAGGAGGCCGGCGTCCACGCCGAGCAGGGCGTGCTTCAGCTCGGTGGCGTACGCCACGATCCCGCCGCGGAAGGCTCGCCGACACCCCCGGCACGTCCACCAGGGCGGCCGCCAGGGCGCCGCCGGTGAGCGACTCGGCGACGGCCAGGGTCTCGCCGCGCGCGATCAAGGCCTGGACGAGCTCGGGCACTGCGGGCGGCGCCCCGCTCACACCGCGTCCTTCGCGGCGCGGCGGGCCTGCGCCCTCGGGCTGTTGCGGGTCAGCCGCCAGGCCTTGACCAGGTAGTCGATCCCGGTGAGGACGGTGAGCACGACGGCAATACCCATGACCACCTGGGCGACCGGCTCCAGGCCGGAGGGCAGCGGCAGCAGGTAGAGCACGATCGCCAGCGCCTGGAAGGCGGTCTTCGCCTTGCCCCCGCGACCGGCCGGCATGACGCCGTGCCGGATGACGACGAGGCGCAGCAGGGTGATCCCGATCTCGCGGACGAGCACCACGACCGTGACCCACCAGGCGAGCTCGCCGAGCAGGGAGAGCCCGACGAGGGCGGTGCCGATGAGGGCCTTGTCCGCGATCGGGTCGGCGATCTTCCCGACGTCCGTGACCAGCCCGCGACGGCGGGCGAGCTCGCCGTCGACGCGATCGGTCAGCGCGGCGACCGCGAACACGAGCGCCGCGAGCACCCGGTAGCGCGGGTTGTCGCCGCCGTCGACGAGCAGCAGCCACCCGAACAGCGGCACGAGGAGGAGCCGGACGGCGGTGAGCGCGTTCGCGACGTTCCAGTTGCTCACCGGCGACGCCGCGGCGGGCTCGGGGACACCGGGCCCGGGAGCCGTCACCGGGCCACCGGTGAGGCGACGAGGTCGACGCCCTGCGCTGCGACCACGACGGCGGGCACGAGGTCGCCGACGCTCACGGCGGCGGGGTCGATGCCCTCGAGCAGGGTGACGCCGTCGACGTCCGGGCCCTGGTGCGCCGCCCGGCCGACCGGAGCGCCGTCGTCGCCGTCCACCTCCTCGACCAGCACCTCGACGCGCTCGCCGATCCGCTCCTCGGCGCGCTCGGCCACGAGGTTCTCGACCAGGGCGCTGACCCGGGCCACGCGTTCCTCGACCTCAGCCGGGTCGAGCCGGCCCGGCAGCGTGGCCGCCTCGGTGCCGTCCTCGTCGGAGTAGCCGAAGACGCCCACGACGTCGAGCCGGGCGGCGGTGAGGAAGGCCTCCAGCTCGGCCAGCTCCGCCTCGGTCTCGCCGGGGAACCCCACGATGACGTTGGACCGGACGCCGGCGTGCGGAGCGGCCGCTCTGATCCGCTCGAGCAGGGCGAGGAAGTCCGCGGAGCCGCCGAACCGCCGCATCCGGCGCAGCACGGCAGGCGCCGCGTGCTGGAACGACATGTCGAAGTACGGGACGACCCCGGGCGTGCCGGCGATCGCCTCGACGAGGCCGGGGCGCGTCTCCGCGGGCTGCAGGTAGGAGACCCGGACGCGGGCCAGCCCCGGCACCCGGGCGAGGTCGGGCAGGAGCTTCTCGAGCAGCCGCAGATCGCCGAGGTCCTTGCCGTACGAGGTCGAGTTCTCGCTCACGAGGAGGGCCTCGCGCACGCCCTGCTCGGCGAGCCATCGGGCCTCGGCCAGCACCTCGTGCGGCGGCCGGGAGACGAACGACCCGCGGAACGCCGGGATGGCGCAGAAGCTGCACCGCCGGTCGCAGCCCGAGGCGATCTTCAGCGGCGCCCACGGCCGGCCGTCGAGACGGCGCCGGACGACCCGGGGACCGCTCGCCGGCGCCAGGCCGTCGGGCAGGTCCGCGACGAGCGAGCCGTGACCGGGGATGGTGCCGGCGGACGCCGGGCGGTCGGCCGGCGCGAGCGGGAGCAGCGAGCGCCGGTCCCGGGGCACGTGGGACGCCGGGCGTTCGCCCTGCAGCACCGCGTCGAGGTGCGCTGAGAGATCGGTGTAGGAGTCGAAGCCGAGCACGGCGTCCGCCTCGGGCAGCTGCTCGGCCAGCTCCGTGCCGTAGCGCTCCGCGAGGCAGCCGACGGCGACGACGGCCTGGGTCCGGACGCGCCCGTCGTCGCGCAGGTCGGCGGCCTCGAGCAGGACGTCGATCGAGTCCTTCTTCGCCTGCTCCACGAAGCCGCAGGTGTTGACGACGGCGACGTCGGCGTCCGCCGCGTCGTCCACGAGCCGCCAGCCCGCGGTCTCCAGCCGGCCGGCGAGCTCCTCGGAGTCGACCTCGTTGCGCGCGCAGCCGAGCGTCACGAGGGCGACGGTGCGGACCGGCTCGCTCGCGGTGGCTGACACGACGCTCAGCGTATCGACGCTCCCGGGTCGGCTCTCGCCGAGACGTCCGACTACCTGCCTATCCGGCTACGCGTCCTCGTGCAGGAGGGCACGCATCGGGCGCGTGGCCGGGAGCCAGGCGCCGCCGACGGGGAGGTTGTCGAGCCGCACGCGGGGCAGCGGCGTCGTGAAGGCCCCAGGGACGTCCTCGAGGTCCACGAAGCTGATGAGGTCCGACTCCTGGGCGTACCCCGCCACCTCGGAGAACGACAGGACGACGACCTCGACGCCGGCGCGGGCGAGCTCCTCGAGCGGTTCGAGGAAGTTCCGCCCGTCGCCGCTCGCGACGACGACCCGCTGCAGGCGCCGGGTCCGGGCCCGTAGGTGGATGTGGTCGAGCATGTCGCCGTCGACGTCGTCGTCCGGCCCGAGCTTCGGGCGGGCGAAGACGTCGTAGCCGAACGAGCGGATCGCCTCGATCCAGCCGCGCATCGACACCGCGCCGCCGGACGGCACGTTGGTGAACACGGTGCCCTCGACGTCGCGGTCCCCCGCCGCCGCCAGCAGCCAGCGCGCGACGGCGTCGAACCGCGGCCGCGACGCCGGCGTCGGCCGGCCGCCGATGACGTTGGAGAGCGTCATGTCGACGTTCGGGTGCGTCCCAGACGAGCAGATCGAGCGCGGCCCGCTGATCCTCGGGCGCCTCGATGAACTCAGTCGTCATCGCCGGGCTCCCACTCGTCGGGCACCCGGCCCGCGTCGTCGTCCAGGGAGTCGTCCGGCACGTCCTCACCACGCATGAGGGCCAGTGTGGCGGGTAGATCGTCGGGCTTCACCAGCACGTCCCGCGCCTTGCTGCCCTCGCTCGGTCCGACCACCCCGCGGGACTCGAGCAGGTCCATGAGCCGGCCGGCCTTCGCGAAGCCGACGCGGAGCTTGCGCTGCAGCATGGACGTCGAGCCGAACTGGGTCGTGACGACGAGCTCCGCGGCCTGCAGCAGCAGGTCGAGGTCGTCGCCGATGTCCTCGTCGATCTGCTTGCGCGCGACCGGCGCGGTGACGTCCTCGCGGTAGCTCGGCTGGAGCTGGCCCTTGACGTGCCCGACCACCTTGGTGATCTCGGTCTCGGTGACCCAGGCGCCCTGGACCCGCATCGGCTTGCTCGTGCCCATCGGCAGGAAGAGCGCGTCGCCCTGGCCGATGAGCTTCTCGGCGCCCGGCTGGTCGAGGACGACCCGGGAGTCGGTGACCGAGGAGGTCGCGAACGCGAGCCGGCTCGGCACGTTCGCCTTGATCAGCCCGGTGACGACGTCGACGCTCGGCCGCTGCGTGGCCAGCACGAGGTGGATCCCGGCGGCCCGGGCGAGCTGCGTGATGCGGACGATCGAGTCCTCGACGTCGCGCGGGGCGACCATCATGAGATCGGCGAGCTCGTCGACGATCACGAGCAGGTAGGGGTACGGCGTGAGGGCGCGCTGACTGTCGGGCGGCAGGGTCACCTTGCCGGCGCGGATGGCGTGGTTGAAGTCGTCGACGTGCTTGAACCCGAACGCGGCCAGGTCGTCGTACCGCATGTCCATCTCTTTGACGACCCACTGCAGCGCCTCGGCGGCCTTCTTCGGGCTCGTGATGATCGGCGTGATGAGGTGCGGGATGCCCTCGTAGGCCGTGAGCTCGACGCGCTTGGGGTCGACGAGCACCATCCGGACCTCGTCGGGCGTCGACCGCATGAGGACCGAGGTGATCATCGAGTTGACGAAGCTCGACTTGCCGGCGCCGGTGGCGCCCGCGACCAGCAGGTGCGGCATCTTCGCGAGGTTCGCGAGCACGTAGCCGCCCTCGACGTCCTTGCCGACGCCGATGACCATCGGGTGCTCGAGCTTGCGTGCGGTCTGGCTGCGCATCACGTCGCCGAGGGAGACGGTCTCGCGGTCGGCGTTGGGGATCTCGATGCCGATCGCCGACTTCCCCGGGATCGGCGACAGGATCCGGACGTCGGCGCTCGCCACCGCGTACGCGATGTTCTTGCTCAGCGCGGTCACCCGCTCGACCTTCACCGCCTGGCCGAGCTCGACCTCGTAGCGGGTGACCGTCGGACCGCGGGTGAAGCCGGTGACGCGCGCGTCGATGCCGAAGTCGTCGAGCACCCGGGTCAGCTGCTCGACGACGCGGTCGTTGGCGGCACTCCTCGCCTTGGCCGGGGTGCCCGGGGCCAGGACGTCTGACGGCGGCAGCGTGTAGGTGACGTCCCCGGCGAGCTGGAGCTGCTCGACGCGCTGCGGCAGCTGCGCGGTCGGCGGCGCCTCGAGCACGGGTTTGGCGGGCACGGGGGCCGGCGGCGAGGCGGCGGGCGCGGACCCGTTCCGCTCGGCCGCGGCGCGCTCGGACGCCGCGCGCTCCTCGGCGTCCGGAACCGGGAGGCCGGCGGCGAACCCGCCCATCGGCTCCGTCGGCAGATCGGCGACGGGGGCCTCGTCTCGGCGGCGCTTGCGGCCGGGCCTGGCCGGCGCGGTGATGACCGCGGTCTCGTAGGCCTCGTCGCCGTCGAGCGGGCCCTCCCCGCCGCGCTGGCGCCGGCGCAGCGCGGCGAGCCCCGGGTCGGTGGCGTCCCCGGCGCTCTCGTGCACCTCGCCCGCACCGGTGAGCCGGTCGTGCAGGCCGCGCAGACGCTGCGGGATCTGGTGCACGGGCGTGGCGGTGATGACGAGCAGGCCGAAGAAGGCCAGCAGGAGCAGCAGCGGCAGCGTGACCCATGCGGTGAGCGCGTGCGTCAGCGGCGACGCGACGAGGTAGCCGATGATGCCGCCCGCCTCGCGCACGGAGTCCGCGCCGTCGGCAGGTGCGGGCAGGCCGGACGCGAGGTGGACCATCCCGGTCGCGGCGACGCCGAGCGCGGCGAGGCCGATCGTGACCCGGTTGGTGGCCTGCGCGAGGTCGGGGTGCCGCAGCAGCCGGATACCCAGGCCCAGCAGGACGAGCGGCAGCACGAGCGCGACGCGGCCGAAGGTGCCGGCTGACGACCGCGTGCACGACGTCGCCCACCCGCCCGGGCAGCCCCCACCACTCCCGGGCCGCGACGACGATGGCCAGCCCGATGAAGAGCAGGCCGAGCCCGTCGCGCCGGTGCGCGGGGTCGAGGTCGCGGGCGCCCGAGCCGATGCGCCGGGCCGTCCCGCCGGTGACGTGCGCGAGACCCATCCAGACGCCGCCGATCGCGCGCAGCGGGAGCGGCCAGCCCCAGGGCCGCTGCCGCGACCGGCCGGACCGGGCGTACGGACGGCTGCCGGAGCGGGACGAGCGCGCCGTACGGGCGGGCTGCCGGCGCGTCGCGGTGGTGACCCGACCGCCGCGGCCGCTGCTCGCCCGGCTGTACTCGACGGCCTCCTCGTAGGGGTCGTCCCGGCGGCGCGAGGCGCCGGTCCGACCCGACGGCGACCGGCCGGCGGAGGAGGACGTACGGGCGGCCATGGTCAGAATCTACGTGAACGACACACCACGGGGCGCGGTCACACGCCGCCGCAGGCGCTGATCATGCGGTTCCGCGCGAGAGGGCGACGGCGGTGCGGGCGGCGAGGGCCGCGTTGTTGCGGATCAGCGCCACGTTCGCCGTGAGGCTCCGGCCGCCGGAGAGCTCGACGATCCGGGCGAGCAGATACGGCGTGAGCTCGCGGCGTCCGATCCCGGCGCGCTCCGCGTCGCTCACGGCCTCGTCGATGGCGGCGTCGATCTCGGTGCCGTCGAGCGCGTCGGCCTCGGGCACGGGGTTGGCCACGAGGATCCCGCTCGGCAGCCCGAGCGCGATGGTGCGCGGCGATCACGGCCGCCAGCTCCTCGGCGGACTCGACCCGATGGTCCACGGGCAGACCGCTGGACCGGCTGAAGAAGGCCGGGAACTCGTCCGTGCCCACGCCGATCACGGGGACCCCCCGGGTCTCGAGCACCTCGAGGGTGCGCGGCAGGTCGAGGATCGACTTCGCGCCCGCCGAGACCACGGTCACCGGCGTCCGGGCGAGCTCGTCGAGGTCGGCCGAGATGTCGAACGTCGTCTCGGCGCCCCGGTGGACGCCGCCGATGCCGCCGGTCGCGAAGATCCGGATGCCCGCGAGGTGCGCGAGGAACATCGTCGCCGCGACGGTCGTGCCGGCGCTGCGCCCGGCGGCGACCAGCGCGCCGAGATCGCGCCGCGACGCCTTGGCCACGCCCTCCCCCGCCGCCAGCTTCTCGAGCTCGTCCGGCGGCGAGCCCGACCCGGGGCCGGCCGTCGACCACGGCGATGGTCGCCGGGACGGCGCCGCAGGCCCGGACGACGTCCTCGACGCCGAGCGCCGTCTCGAGGTTGCGCGGGTACGGCATCCCGTGCGTGACGATCGTGGACTCGAGGGCGACGACGGCGCGGCCGGCGTCCAGCGCGGCGGCGACCTCGTCGGCGACGGTCACCGGGGCGGCGCCGCCGGAGGCAGGAGCGGAAGACACGACGCCATCATCCCGCCCGCGCCGCCGCGGCGAGGTCGGGCCTGACCGCCCCGTGCACGGCGACGGTCAGACCGGCCAGCCGGACGCCGCGGCGCACGGCCGTCCGCCAGGCCGGCACCCTCGACGATCGCCGCGACCGTACCGGCGACGAGGGCGTCGCCCCCACCGGTCACGTCGACGACGGCGACGGGTTCGCTCGGCACCTCGACGACGCCGTCGGCGTCCAGGGCCAGGGCGCCGCCGGGGCCCCGGGTGATCACGACGTGGCGGGCGCCGGCCGCGCGGAGCTCGGCGGCGAGTTCGGCATCGGTGGCGTCGGCGGGCAGGGGCGCCCGCCGCGCGGCGATCCACGCGCGGGCCTCGTCCCGCGTGCAGAACAGGATGTCGACCCCGGTGAGGTCGGCGGGCAGCCGCACGATCTTCGGAGCGGACACCGCGACGACCACCAGGCGGCGCGCGGTCATCGCCGCGTGCCCTGGTCAGCGCGTGCGCGAGCACCTCGGGCGGCGGATTGCAGTCGAGCACCACCCAGCCCTCGCCCGGCCAGGCCCCGTCGACGTCCGCCTCGGTCAGGCCGTCGAGGATCCCCATGACGGCGACGCCGAGCACGAGCTCGCCGTCCGGAGCGAGGATCGCCAGGTACTCGGCCGTCGGCTCGCTCGGGACCGTGCGGACGCCGCGGGCGTCGACGCCGGCGGCGCGGACGCCGCTCACCAGCGACGTGCCGACGGTGTCGTCGCCGATCACCGAGACCAGGGACGGCCGGTACCCGAGCCGTCCGAGGTTCTCGGCGACGTTGCGCGCGACCCCGCCCGGTGACGAGACCGACGGCCCCGGGGTTGGAGGTGCCCCTGGACCGGAGGGGCGTGCAGCGTCACCACCCGATCGGCGACGACGCCCCCGATGCAGACGACGGTCACGGTGCGGGCAGGGGTGGCCACGCAGGGCAGGGTACTCAGGCTTCGACGACCAGCGGAATGATCATCGGGCGACGCCGGTAGCTCTCGTTGACCCAGCGCCCGACCACTCGCCGGACGACCTGCTGCAGCTGGTAGGTGTCGCCGACACCGCCGCTCGCCGCCTCGGTCAGGGCGTCGGCGATGCGTGGCTTGATCCGGTCGAAGACGCGACTCGTCCTCGGCGAATCCGCGGGCGTGGATCTCGGGCCCGGCGACGACCTTGCCGGTGCCGGAGTCGACCACGACGACGATCGAGATGAACCCCTCCTCGCCGAGGATGCGCCGGTCCTTGAGGTCGGCGTCCGTGATCTCGCCGACGCTCGCGCCGTCCACGTAGACGTAGCCACACTCCACGGCGCCGGCGATCCGGGCCACGCCGTCGACGAGGTCGACGACGACGCCGTCCTCGGCGACGACCACGCGCTCGCGCGGGACGCCGGTCCGCACGGCGAGCTCGGCGTTCGCGACGAGGTGCCGGACCTCGCCGTGGACGGGCATGACGTTGCGCGGGCGCAGGATGTTGTACGCGTAGAGCAGTTCGCCGGCGCTCGCGTGGCCCGAGACGTGCACGCGGGCGTTGCCCTGATGGACGACGTTCGCGCCCAGCCGGGTCAGCCCGTTGATGACCCGGTAGACGGCGTTCTCGTTGCCCGGGATCAGGGACGACGCCAGCACCACGGTGTCGTCCGGCCCCACCATGACCCGGTGGTCGCGGTTGGCCATCCGGGAGAGGGCCGCCATGGGCTCACCCTGCGAGCCGGTGCACATGAGGACGACGCGGTCGTCCGGCAGCGCGTCGACCTCCTTGATGTCGACGATGAGGCCGTCGGGCACGTGCAGGTAGCCGAGATCGCGGGCGACGCCCATGTTGCGGACCATCGAGCGGCCGACGAGCGCGACCTTGCGGCCGTGCGCCGCGGCCGCGTCGCAGACCTGCTGCACCCGGTGCACGTGGGAGGCGAAGCTCGCCACGATGATCCGGCGCCGGGCCTGCGCGAAGACCCGGTCGAGCACCGGCGCGATCTCGCGCTCGGACGTGGTGAAGCCCGGCACCTCGGCGTTGGTCGAGTCGACCATGAACAGGTCGACACCGGCCTCGCCGAGGCGCGCGAACGCCCGCAGGTCGGTCAGCCGGCCGTCGAGCGGCAGCTGGTCCATCTTGAAGTCGCCGGTGTGCAGCACGGTGCCGGCGGCGGTGCGGACGGCGACGGCGAGCGCGTCCGGGATGGAGTGGTTGACCGCGACGAACTCGCACTCGAACGGCCCGAACCGCTCGATCTGCCCCTCCCGGACGGCGAGCGTGTACGGGGTGACCCGTGCTCCTTGAGCTTGGCCTCGACGAACGCGAGCGTCAGCTGGGAACCGACGAGCGGCAGGTCCGGACGCAGCCGCAGCAGGTAGGGGATCGGCCCCGATGTGGTCCTCGTGGCCGTGCGTGAGGACGACGGCGACGATGTCGTCGAGCCGGTCGGAGATCGGTGTGAAGTCCGGCAGGATGAGGTCGACGCCGGGCTGGTTGTCCTCCGGGAACAGCACCCCGCAGTCGATGACCAGCAGCTGCCCGGCGTGCTCCAGGACGGCCATGTTCCGGCCGACCTCGCCGAGACCCGCCGAGGGCGATGACGCGCAGGCCGTTCTCCGGGAGCGGCGGCGGCGGTGCCGAGCTCGGGATGCGGGTGGCTCATCGCGCTCCCTCGCTGCGCTCCGTCGGCGCTTCGGCCGGCGGTTCGACCGATGCTGCGCTGATGCTTCGATCGCTCACAGCAGCCCGCTCTCGGCGAGATCGGCGCGTAGTTGGTCGACCTCGGCGTCCGTCGCCGCCACCAGCGGCAGGCGCATCGTCCGGTGGGCCAGGACGCCGGTCAGCTGCAGCGCCGCCTTCATCGTGATCGCTCCCTGGGTGCGGGTCATGAGACCGGTCACGGCCGGGATCAGGCGCGCGTGGATCTCCCGGGCGGTGACCAGGTCGCCCTCGTCGACGGCGCGCACCATCTGGGCGTACTCCAGGCCGGCCACCTGGCTGACGACGCTGACGACGCCCGCCGCGCCCTGGGCGAGCCACGCGAGGTTCAGGGCGTCGTCGCCGCTGTAGTACGCGAGGTCCGTCGCGGCCATCACGGCGGAACCGGCGAACAGGTCGCCGGTCGCGTCCTTCACCGCGACGATCCGTGGATGTTCCGCGAGCCGCAGGAGGTTCGGCGTCCCGATCCGGACCGCGGAGCGGCCGGGGATGTCGTAGAGCATGACGGGCAGGTCGGTGGCGTCCGCGATCGCGGTGAAGTGGGCGCGGACCCCCTCGGCCGGCGGCTTGCTGTAGTAGGGCGTCACGGCGAGGAGCCCGTGCGCCCCCGCCTTGGCCGCCTGCTCGCGCCAGCTCGACCGAGTGCGCCGTGTCGTAGGTCCCGACGCCGGCGACGATGACCGGCGCGCTCCCCCACGGCCTCGACGACGGCGCGCAGCAGCGCCTCCTTCTCCGCGTCCGTGGTCGTCGGCGCCTCGCCCGTCGTCCCCGAGACGACGAGGCCGTCATGGCCGCGCTCGACGAGCCGGGCGGCCAGCGCCTGGGCCGCGCCGAGGTCGAGCCCGCCGTCGGCGTCGAACGGCGTCACCATCGCCGCGAGGACGGCACCGAAGGGGCGGGTGGGAAGGGCATCGGGCATGAGCCAACCGTAGCGGGCACGCCCCGACGCGACCGGCGACGGCGGGCGCTCGTCACCCGCTGTCGAGGGCGGTGAGGGCTGGGCGCGGCCCGGACAGCGAGGAACCCCGGCGCCGCTCGCACGGGGGTTGAAGCAGCGCCGGGGTCCGTGGACGTCATCGTTCGTTGCAGTCGAGGCGTTACATGTTCAATCATCTGAGCCCCGCCCGCGGCGCTCCCTCCCGCGGGCGGGACGAAGGATCCCGGCGTCGACCCGCTCGGGGGTTCGGGCGACGCCGGGATTCACGGGCTTCATCGCTGCGGCGCGGGCCGACGTTACGGCGCTGAATGTGACCTGCGTCACACCGTCAGGGAGCGACCCGGCCGTTCGCCTCGAAGGCGGCGTGGGTCAGCGGCATGAGGCCCGCCCAGAGCTCCTCCATCCGCTCCGCGCACATCTCGATCTCACGCTGCGGGAACGACGGGAACCGCGCCCCCTCGCGCGCGGTCCGCAGCGAGAGGAAGTTCATGAGCGAGCGCGCGTTCATCGTCACGTACATCGAGGAGTAGATCGTCAGCGGCAGGACGATCCGCGCGACCTCGCGGGCGACGCCGGCCTCGAGCATCCGCTGGTACGACGCGAACGCCTCCCGGCAGACCCGCTCCGTCTCGGCGCGGACCAGCTCCGACTGCTCCGGCGTCCCCTCCAGGAACTCGTAGGCGCCGGGCTTGCCCACCTGGCGCAGCCGGCGCTCCGGCCCGGGCACGTAGAACACCGGCCGGAGCTCGCGGTAGCGCCCGCTCTCCTCGTTGTAGCTCGCGATCCGGTGCCGCATGAACTCGCGGAACACGAAGATCGGCGCCTGCACGTAGAACGTCATCGAGTTGTGCTCGAACGGGACTGCCGTGCCGGTCCCGCATCAAGTAGTTGATCAGGCCCTTGGACCGCTGCGGGTCGGCGTCGAGCTGGGCCAGGCTCTGCTCGCCCTGCGTCGACACCCGGGCGGCGAACAGCACGTCGGCGTCCTGGGCGCTCGCGCGCACGAGCTCCACGCTGACGTCGGAGCGGAAGGTGACCTCCGGGGCGGCCGGCCGCCGTCTCGACTCCGCGCGTATCGGTGTCCGTCATGCTCGCGACCCTACCGAGCGGCACCGACAGCCGATGCAAGACTGACGCGTCGTGGCGAGCACCGGCGACGTCCTGCGGCCCTCCGCCGCCGATGCCGCCGTCCGGCCCGCGCGGCCCGGCGACGCCGCCGCCGTCGGCAGCGGTGCAGTCCCGCGCCTGGCGCCAGGCCTTCGGCGCGATCCTCGCCCCGGGACGCGATGGACGAGGCGGCCCTCGCGCGAGGTCTGGGCCGGCGCGATCGCGGACCCGCCGTCGCCCCGGCACGCCGTCCTCGTCGCCACCGCCGGCGGCACCGTCGTCGGCTTCGTCGCCGTGGCGCCGGCCGCCGACCCGGACCTCGGCCGGGACGTCGGGGAGATCGTCGTGCTCGCGGTCGACCCCGCGCACCAGCACGCCGGGCACGGGTCGCGGCTGCTCGCCGCGGCGACCGACACGCTGCGCGAGGCCGGGGTCACCGGCGCCGTCGTCTGGCTGCCGCTGCCCGACGCCGTGATGCAGAACTTCTTCACCTCCGCCGGCATGGTCGCCGACGGCGCCCGCCGGACGCTGGCGGCACCCGACGGCGGCACAGCTCACCCAGCTGCGCCTCACGGCCGCCCTTGCCTGACCGTGATGCCACCCACACGCCACCGTCCCGCGACACGTCTCGGTCTCGATCGCGTGAGCGGCTCCGGACCGCCCGGGCCGCCGTCCTGCGGCAGGCCCTCTCGATCGGCGTCGCCACCGGCGCCTACGGCATCTCGTTCGGCGCGCTCGCCGTGGCCGGCGGCCTCACGCGTGGCCCAGGCCTGCGTGCTCAGCCTGGTCATGTTCACCGGCGGGTCACAGTTCGCGTTCGTCGGCGTCGTGGCGGCGGGCGGGTCCGGCGGTGCGGCGATCGCGACCGCGGCGCTGCTCGGCGCCCGCAACGGCTTCTACGGCCTGCAGATGGCCCGCATCCTGCGGCCCCGCGGCTGGCGTCGGCTCGCTCACCGCGCACGTGACGATCGACGAGTCGACGGCGGTGGGCTCGACCCAGGCCGCGGTGCAGCCGGACCGGCCGGACCTGGCCCGGATCGGCTTCTGGGCGACCGCCGCTCGCCGTGTTCACGCTCTGGAACGCCGCCACCCTGCTCGGCGCCGTGGTCGGGAACGCGCTCGGCGACCCGCGCCGCTACGGCCTGGACGCCGCCGCGGCCGCCGCGTTCCTCGCCCTGCTGTGGCCGCGGCTCGGCGACGGGCGCGTACCCGGCTGGTCGCGCTCGCGGCCGTCGTCGTCGCGTCGGCGCTCGTCCCGCTGCTGCCCCCGGGGAGCGCCGGTGCTCGCCGCAGCGCGTCGTGGCCGTCGTCGCCGGCTGGCGCGACCGCCGGCAGGGGCAGCGGGCGTGAGCACCTGGGCCGCCGTCCTGGGCGCCTGCGCGGCCTGCTTCGTCGCTCAAGCTCGCCGGCTACCTCGCGCCCCAGGCCTGGCTCGAGCGGCCCCGGGTGGTGCGGATCGCCGGGCTCGTCACCGTCGCCCTGCTGGCCGCGCTCGTCGCCGTGCAGACCCTGGCGACGGGCCGTTCCCTGCAGCTCGACGCCCGGGTGCCGGCGCTCGGGGTGGCCGCGCTGCTGCTGTGGCGCCGGGCGCCGTTCGTCGTCGTCGTGGTCGCCGCCGCGGTCACCGCCGCCCTGCTCGTCCGGGCACCTCGACCTGACCCCCCTGCTGCGGAGGGCGGCTCAGATCGACGCCGCTTCGCCGAGTGGCAGCGTCGACCGGTCGTCGCGCGCATGGCGGCCGCGCTGGCGCGCGGCGGCGGTCCCCCGCCGCGTCGTAGCCGAGGGCGAGCCGGAACCACGCGGCCCACGACTCGGGCTCGGCTCCACCTCGCGCCGGAACCCCTCGAACCACGCGTCCGCCGCGGCCCGGTCGACCCTGCCCGCCGGGGCTGCGCGGCAGGTCGTCGACGCGGCAACCGGCCCTGGGCCTCGAGCTCGCGGCCAGCGCCTGCGTCGCGGACCCGAACCGCCACTCCCGCACCACCGCCCACAGCCCGACGAGCGGCAGCGCCAGCAGCGCCAGCCCGAGGAGCACCGGGACGAGGCCGCCGACCCGGAGCAGCACGACGCCGCGCCAGCCGATGGCGACGAGGTAGAGGACGAGGACGGCGAACGCCAGCGCCGCCCAGCGGCGTGCGCCCACGGCTCAGAGCTCGAGCAGGTGCTCGAGCCCGACGGTCAGGCCGGGGCGCGAGCCGATCCGCCGGACGCCGAGCAGCACGCCGGGCATGAACGAGGCCCGGTCGAAGCTGTCGTGCCGCAGCGTCAGCAGCTCCCCCGGGCCGCCGAGCAGCACCTCCTCGTGCGCGACGAGGCCGCGCAGCCGGACGGCGTGCACGCGGACGCCGTCGACGTCCGCGCCGCGCGCGCCGTCGAGACCGGTCGCGGTGGCGTCCGGGATCGGCGCGGAACCGGCCGCGCGGCGGGCCTCGGCGATCAGCCGGGCGGTGTGCTGCGCGGTGCCGCTCGGGGCGTCGACCTTGTCCGGATGGTGCAGCTCGATCGACCTCGACGGACTCGTAGTGCGGCGCGGCCATCGCGGCGAACCGCATGAGCAGCACCGCGCCGAGCGCGAAGTTCGGCGCGACGAGCACGCCGACGCCCGGCGCTTCCGTCGAGCGCCGCGCGGACGGCGTCGAGCTTCTCCGGCGTCCAGCCGGTCGTGCCGACGACGGCGTGCACGCCGTGCCGGACGCAGGCCAGCACGTGGTCGAGCGCGACGTCGGGCACCGAGAAGACGACGGCGACGTCGGCGTCCGCGACCGCCGCGACGTCGTCGCCGAGGTCGATCCGCGGGCCGAGCTCGAGGTCGCCGGCCGCCTCGACCGCCTCGCACACCTGGCGGCCCATCCGGCCGCGGGCGCCGATCACCGCCGTCCTGATCGGAAGCCGGTGCTCACAGCCCGGCGCCCTCGAAGGTGCGGTCGGCGTCGAAGGGGCCGACGACGGCCAGCGAGCGCGGCCGCGCGACGAGCTCGGCGGCGAGGTCGCGCACCTCGCTCGGCGGTCACGGCGCGGACGGCGGCGAGCGTCTCGTCGATCGACATGAAGCGTGCCGTGGACGAGCTCGGCCCGGCCGAGCCGGGTCATCCGGGAGCCGCTGTCCTCCAGGCCGAGCACGAGCCCGCCGCCGACCTGGCCCTTCGCCCGGGCCAGCTCGTCCTCGCCGACGCCGTGCTCGGCCAGCTCCTCCAGGCCCGGCCCGCAGCAGCCGGACCACCTCGTCGACCTTGCCCGGCGCGCAGCCGGCGTACAGGCCGAACCAGCCGGAGTCGGAGTAGCCGGACGCGAACGAGTAGACCGAGTAGGCCAGCCCGCGGCGCTCGCGGATCTCCTGGAACAGCCGGCTGCTCATGCCGCCGCCGAGCACCGCGTTGAGCATGCTCATGACGTAGCGGCGCTCGTCGTTGGCGGTGAGCCCGACGGTGCCGAGGATGACGTTGGCCTGCTCGGTCGGCCGGCGGACGACGAGCAGCCCGCCCGCGCCGAGCTCGTCGAGCGGCGCCGGGCGTGACGCCGTCCGCGCCGCGCGCGGCTTGGGCGCGGCGCCCTCGGCGAGCGGCCAGCCGGAGCCGGACAGCTGCTCGGCGACCGCCGGCGACGACGGCGTCGTGGTCGACGCCGCCGGCGGCGGTGACCACGAGCCCGGGGCCGTCGTAGTGCTCCCGGTAGTGCTCGGCGATGTCGTCGCGGCCGACGGCGCCGATGGTCTGCGGCGTCCCGCCGATCGGCCGGCCCGAGCGGGTGGCCGCCGAGGACGAGCTCGGCGAACCGCTCGTGGACGACGTCGGCGGGGTCGTCGTCGTTCATCGCGAGCTCTTCGAGGATGACCCCGCGCTCGCTCTCGACGTCCTCGGCGTCCAGCCGCGCCGAGGTCACCATGTCGAGCAGGACGTCGGAGGCCATCGGGACGTCCTCGTCGAGCACCCGCGCGTAGTAGCAGGTGTGCTCCTTGCCGGTGACCGCGTTGGCCTCGCCGCCGACGGCGTCGAACGCCGTGGCGATGTCCATGGCCGAGCGCCGCGCGCGTGCCCTTGAACAGCAGGTGCTCGAGGAAGTGGGTGGAGCCGTAGTGCCCGCGCGTCTCGTCCCGCGAGCCGACGCCGACCCACGCGCCGATCGGTCGCCGAGCGCAGGCCGGGCATGGCCTCGGTGAGGACGCGGACGCCGCCGGGGAGGACGGCGCGGCGCACGACGGCGCCGCCCACCTCCCCGGCGACGGTCTGCTCCCGCGACCCGCCCGGGGTCAGCGGCAGGGGGATCCCGCCGTTCGAGGGGTCACGTCAGGCGTTCGCCCCCGCCGGCTCCTCGGCTCTCGGCCTTCGTCGGCGTCCGCGTTCTCGGCGTCCGCGAGCACCGGGACGAGCGAGAGCTTGCCGCGCGGGTCGATCTCGGAGATCTCGACCTGGACCTTCTGGCCGACGCTGAGCACGTCCTCGACGTTCTCGACGCGCTTGCCGCCGACCATCTTGCGGATCTGCGAGATGTGCAGCAGGCCGTCCTTGCCCGGGACGAGCGAGACGAAGGCGCCGAACGTCGTCGTCTTGACGACGGTGCCCATGTAGCGCTCGCCGACCTCCGGCATCGTCGGGTTCGCGATCGCGTTGATCGCGGCCCGGGCGGCCTCGGCCGAGGGGCCGTCGGTCGCGCCGATGTAGACGGTGCCGTCGTCCTCGATCGAGATGTCGGCGCCGGTGTCGTCCTGGATCTGGTTGATCATCTTGCCCTTGGGGCCGATGACCTCGCCGATCTTGTCCACCGGCACCTTCACCGCTGATGACGCGCGGCGCGTACGGCGACATCTCGTCCGGCCGGTCGATGGCCTCGGCCATGACGTCGAGGATGTGCAGCCGGGCGTCGCGGGCCTGGGTGAGCGCCGCGGCGAGCACGGACGCCGGGATGCCGTCGAGCTTGGTGTCGAGCTGGATCGCGGTGACGAACTCCGAGGTGCCGGCGACCTTGAAGTCCATGTCGCCGAACGCGTCCTCGGCGCCGAGGATGTCGGTCAGCGCGGCGTACTCGGTCTCGCCGTCGACGGTGTCGGAGACCAGGCCCATGGCGATGCCCGCGACCGGCGCGCGCAGCGGCACACCGGCGTTGAGCAGCGACAGGGTCGAGGCGCAGACCGAGCCCATCGACGTCGAGCCGTTCGAGCTCGAGCGCCTCGGAGACCTGCCGGATCGCGTAGGGGAACTCCTCGCGGCGTCGGCAGCACCGGCACGAGGGCCCGCTCGGCGAGCGCGCCGTGGCCGATCTCGCGCCGCTTCGGCGAGCCCGACGCGGCCGGTCTCGCCGGTGCTGTAGGGCGGGAAGTTGTAGTTGTGCATGTAGCGCTTGCGGGTCTCCGGCGACAGCGTGTCGAGCTGCTGCTCCATCCGGAGCATGTTCAGCGTCGTGACGCCGAGGATCTGCGTCTCGCCGCGCTCGAACAGCGCCGAGCCGTGCACCCGCGGGACGACCTCGACCTCGGCCGAGAGCTGGCGGATGTCCGCCAGGCCGCGGCCGTCGATGCGGACCTTGTCGCGCAGGATCCGCTGCCGGACCAGCTTCTTCTGCACCGCCCGGTAGGCCGCCGAGATCTCCTTCTCGCGGCCGGCGAAGTCGCTCGGCGAGCCGGGACTTGACGAAGTCCTTGAGCTCGTCGATGCGGGCCTCGCGCTCCTGCTTGCCGGCGATGGCGAGCGCCTGCGCGAGCTCGGTGGCGACGGTGGCCTCGACGACGTCGTAGACGTCCTGCTCGTAGTCGGGGAACAGCGGGAACTCCGCGGTCGGCTTCGCGGCCGACGCGGCGATCTGCTGCTGCGCGCGGCACGAGCGCGGCGATGAACGGCTTGGCGGCCTCGAGGCCCTGGGCGACGATCTCCTCGGTCGGGCGCCTGCACGTTCTCGTCCTTGACGAGGTGCCACGCGGCGTCCGTCGCCTCGGCCTCGACCATCATGATCGCGACGTCCTCGGCGCCGTCGGCGCCGGTCACGATGCGGCCGGCGACGACCATGTCGAAGACGGCGCGCTCGAGCTCGCTGTGCCGCGGGAAGGCGACCCACTGGCCCTCGATGAGGGCGACGCGGACGCCGCCGATCGGGCCGCTGAACGGCAGGCCGGCGAGCTGGGTCGACATCGAGGCGCCGTTGATGGCGACGACGTCGTAGAGGTCGTCGGGGTTCAGCGCGAGCACCGTGACGACGACCTGGACCTCGTTGCGCAGGCCCTTGACGAAGCGTCGGGCGCAGCGGCCGGTCGATGAGCCGGCAGGTGAGGATCGCGTCCGTGGACGGGCGGCCCTCACGCCGGAAGAACGAGCCGGGGATCCGGCCCGCGGCGTACATCCGCTCCTCGACGTCGACCGTCAGCGGGAAGAAGTCGAACTGGTCCTTGGGCTGCTTGCCCGCCGCCGTCGTGGACAGCAGCATCGTCTCGCCGTCGAGGTAGACGACGGCGGAGCCGGCGGCCTGCTTGGCCAGCCGGCCGGTCTCGAACCGGACCGTGCGGGTGCCGAAGCGGCCGTTGTCGATGACAGCCTCGGCGAAAGTGATCTCGGGACCCTCCAAGGGTTCCCCTCCGTTCTCGTGATTGCTGAGAGGAGGGCGGGCGCGGGTCCGGGCGGTGATTCCGGTCTTCGATCGAGACCCACGGGACGTCCCGCTCGTGGCGGTAGCCCCGGAGGCCACTGTCGAGGACCGGCGCTGCGGACCGGCCCGACGCTCCATGTAGTTGTGACAGCTGTCGGCGCTGTCGACATGTTCCCGCGCCCGGCGCTCGCGCGCTCCCCCGACGCGCAGGAAGAACCGGGCAGGGACATGAACGAGGGCCACGGTCCTCGTCGGACCGCGGCCCTCTTACGTCACCGGCGCAGGCCGAGCCGCTCGATCAGCGACCGGTAGCGCGCGATGTCGGTGCGCTGCAGGTACTGCAGCAGCCGGCGGCGCTGACCCACGAGGATCAGCAGACCGCGACGGCTGTGGTGGTCGTGCTTGTGCTCCTTGAGGTGCTCGGTGAGGTCCTTGATGCGCTGCGTGAGCATCGCGACCTGGACCTCGGGGGAGCCCGTGTCGCCCTCGCCGGTCGCGTACTCGGACATGATCTTCTGCTTCGTTGCGGCGTCGAGTGGCACGTTGCTCCTTCGGTGCTCGTTGCGCGGCGCTCCGGGGCGGGTTCACCCGGGCTCTATCGGTCCGCGGCCGTTCGGACGGCGTCTGCCAGCGTAACAGCGCCGCAACGTCCGCACCGAATCGCCCCGGCCATCTGCGCCGACCACGCACGTCCTGGGAGGCGCTGGGGTCAGGAATTCGGGGTGCGCGTGGGTTCGGGGGCGCCGAGGACGGCGCGGGCGCGGGTCGACGTCCGCGGCCATCTGCTCGATCAGCGGCCCGACGCCGTCGAACCGCAAGGTGGGCCGCAGCCGTTCGACGAACTCGACGGCCACCCGCTCGCCGTACAGGTCGAGGTCGTCGCGGTCGAGGACGTACGCCTCCACCCGGCGCTGGGTGCCGTCGAACGTCGGGTTGGTCCCGATCGAGACGGCCGCCGGCAGCACGGCGTCCGGCGCGCCCGGCGGCAGCGTCGGCCGCACGAGCCGGCCGGCGTAGACGCCGTCGGCGGGGATCTGGCCCACGGCGTCCTGGGCGAGGTTCGCCGTCGGGTAGCCCAGCTCGCGGCCCCGGTGGTCGCCGTGCACGACGACGCCGACGACGCGGTGCGGCCGGCCGAGGATCCGGGCGGCGGCGGCGACGTCGCCCTCGGCGAGCAGTTCGCGCACCCAGGACGACGACCAGCGCCGCCCGCCGCCGTGCTCGCCCGGAGCGGCCGCGCCCGAACTCCTCGACGACCTCGACCTCGAAGCCGAGCTTCTCGCCCAGCTCGCGCAGGGTCCCGAGGTCGCCGCTGTTCCGGTACCCGAAGCGGGTGTCGCGCCCCACGACCACGGCCTCGGCGTGGAGCGCGTCCACGAACACCTCCCGCACGAACCGCTCCGGGCTCCAGCGCGCGAACTCGAGCGTGAAGGCGATGAGCAGGACGGCGTCCAGCCCGGTCTCCTCGAGCAGGCGCAGCCGGTCCTGCGGTGGTGGTGAGGACGGCCGGCGCGCGCTCGGGGTACAGGACCGCGACCGGGTGCGGATCGAACGTCACGGCGACGGCGGGGACGCCGCGGCGGCGGGCGGCGCCGATGACGGATGCCAGGACCGCCTGGTGACCGCGGTGGACGCCGTCGAAGTTGCCGATGGTGACGACGGAGGGCCCGAAATCCGCGGGCACGGCGTCGAGACCGGTGAACCGCTGCACCCCCTCACTGTGCCAGCCGTCCGCCCCGGTCGCTGCAGCGGGTCGCTGCACCGCGGCGTTACTGTGCCAGCCGTCCGCCGCGGTCGCTGCAGCGGGTCGCTGCACCGCGGCGTTCACTGTGCCAGCCGTCCGGCCGCGGTCGCGTCGCGCAGCGGGTCGCTGCACCGGGCGGGCCCCGCCGCGGCCCGCACCGCGCCGGCGGGAACGGTGTCAGAGCCCCCGCGCGCGCAGGAACTCGCGGTTGGCCCGCTGGTCCGCCGCCGCCCGGGCGAACCGCTCCGGCGTCCGCGGCAGCGTGTCCTGCTCGACGACGAGCCAGCCGGACCACCCGAGCTCGCGCAATCCCTGGAGCACGCCGTCCACGTCGACGTCCCCCTCGCCGAGGCGCGGGAAGGCCTCCCGCGACCACACCGACTCGACCGGGTCGCCCTCGTCCACGATCGCCGTCACCACCGCCCGGCTCGCGTCCTTGACGTGCACCTGGTTGATCCGCGACGTCCACGAGCGGACGGCCGCCACCGGGTCCCCGCCGCCGACGAGGAAGTGTCCCGTGTCCAGGCACAGGAGGGCGTCGCTGACCTCGAGGACGCGCTCGACCTCCCACGGCGCCTCCACGTACGTGCCGGTCTCGTTGTGGAAGGTCGGTTCGTACCCGCGGTCCCGGCACCGCTGCAGCACCTGGCCGAGGCCGGCGGCGAAGCGCCGCCACCCGTCGGCGTCCAGCCCGAGAGCGTGGTCGGCGTGGGCCCTGCCCGGGTGGGCGCGCCGTTCCGGGGAGCCGGCGTCCGCGATCGTGGGGTGCGGGGGCGGGCCGGGCAGCTTCCCGGCGACGGCGTCGAACGTGTCGAGCAGCGCGTCGAGTTCGGGGAGCACCTTCTCCAGGGCGTCGGCGTCGGAGTACGGCAGCTCCAGGTAGGCGCCCGCGAGCCCGAGGGCACGCGCGGCCAGCCGGTCGGCCAGCTCCTCCCCCGACCCCAGGTAGCCGACCGGCCCCAGGTCGATCCCGCCGTAGCCGGCACCGGCCACCTCGTCGAGGACGTGCAGACCGTCGGGCGTCGCCGCGTCGATCCCGACGGTGAGCTCGAAGGCTCCGTAGCTCACGGGAGCGTTGGCGACGGTGATCTGGGACATGGGACTCCTGTCGTCGAGGGCCTACTTGACGGCACCGAGGGTGAGACCGCGCACGAGGTGTCTCTGGACGAGCGCGGCGAACAGCAGGATCGGCAGGGCGCCGATGACACCGGCCGCGCTCATCGCTCCCCAGTCGATGTTGATGCGGCCGATCAGGGTGGCCGCACCGACGGGCATCGTCTCGGCGTCCGGGGTCGAGGTGAGGACGAGCGCGAAGAGGAACTCGTTGTACGTGACGATGACCGCGAAGATCCCGGTGGCGACGAGGCCCGGCGCCGCGAGCGGGAGCACGATCCGCCGGAAGGCGGTGAACCGTGTGTCGCCGTCCACCATGGCGGCCTCCTCCAGGTCCACCGGGATCTCCCGGAAGAAGGTCTCCATCATCCAGACGACGATCGAGACGTTGAAGGCCGAGTAGACGAGGACCAGCCCCAGCCGGGTGTTGAGCACGCCGAAGCCCTCGGCCAGGAGGAAGACCGGGACGACGATCACGATCGGCGGCACGATCCTGGTGATGAGCAGCCCGAAGCCGAGGTAGCGCTCCAGCCCGCCCCAGAGCCGGAACCGGGCCACGGCGTAGGCCGCGTGCGTGCCGAAGAGCAGCGCGATGCCGACGCTGAGGGTGGTGACGACGAGGGAGTTCGTCAGGTAGGAGCCGAACGAGCGGCCGTTGAAGAGCCCCGTGTAGTTCGCGAACGTGAACGACCGCGGGATGAGGGTGCCGTCCTGGGTGATCTCGCGGTTGGTCTTGAACGAGGTCGAGAGCATCCACACGAGCGGCAGCAGCGTGAAGACGAGCACGACAACGAGCGCGACCGGCCGCCCTGCCCGGTCCCAGCGGGAGCGCGCCGGCGGTTCCGCCGTCCCGACGGTCTGCGGGGACGCGCGGTCGGCTCGAGGCCCGCCGACACGGCGGCGCCGGGCGGCCTCACGTCGGTCATCGCGCTCCTCTCCGCATCACGGCCACGGCGGCGCCGGCCAGGGCGATGACGACGAGGGCGACCATGATGAGCAGCGCCGCCGCGTAGCCGAACTGCTGGAACTGGAAGAACGTCTGGTAGCCGTAGATCGAGATGAGCTGGGTCGCCGTGCCCGGGCCCCCGCGGGTGAGGACGTAGACCTGGTCGAACGTGGTGAGGGCGTCGATCGCGCGCAGCGACACGGCGACCAGCAGCGTGGGGCGCAGCATCGGCAGCGTGTGGTCGACGAAGGTCCGCCAGCCGCTCGCGCCGTCCACCTTGGCCGCCTCGAACGGCTCGACCGGCAGCGACTGCAGGCCGGCGAGGAGGATGAGGAACAGCAGCGGGGTCCATTCCCAGACATCGAGGAGGATGAGCCCGGCGAAGGCCGCGTCCGGCTGTCCGAGGATCTCGGGCGGGGGCAGGCCGACCGCCTTGGCGAGGGTGGCGAGCAGGCCGACGTCCGAGGCGTAGATGAGGCGGAAGATGATCCCCACGACCACCGGCGTCACGATCATCGGCAGGATGAGGGTGCCCCGGATCGCGCGGACGAACCGCACCTCGCGCAGGCAGAGCAGGGCCAACGCCAGGCCGAGCGCCGTCTCGATCGCCACCGCGATCGCGACGAACTGGACGGTGGTGACGACCGAGGCGCGGAAGGCGGGGTCGGAGAACGCCTGGGTGTAGTTGCCCCACCCGACGTCCCGCACCCTGCGCCCGAACCGGTAGAACCCCGTGCTGGTGCGGAAGCCCTCGATCATCGGGTAGACGAGGACGGCGAGCACGAGCACGAGCGTCGGTGCGAGCAGGAGGTACGGCAGGACGCCGTCCAGGCCCGACTCCCCGAACAGTCGCCGCCGGGGCCGGCCGCGGGCGAGTGCCGGCTGCGCGGACGTCACGCCCTCACCCGTAGTAGCCCTGGGTCTTCAGGTAGTCCTTGACCTGGCCGGCCGCCGAGTCCAAAGCCGCGCCGCCGCCGGACCCGGCGATGAGGGCCTTGTTGAGCTCGGTGCCGATGATCGACTCCACCTTCGACCAGTCCGGCGTCCGGGGCCGGGCCTGGGCACCGGACTGCAACTGCGCGAGCGCGGTCGGCAGGAGCCGGTGGGCCTTGACCGCCTGCGGGTCCGTGAAGGCCGGGATCTTCACGGGGACGTCGCCGGAGCGGGCCAGCAGGGTCTGCGTGTCGTTGCTGCCGTACCACTTCATGAAGGCGATGGCGTTGTCCTTGTTCGGCGCGGAGGCCGAGACGCCGTGGATGAAGATGCCGATCTGGGCGAGCGCCGTCTTCTGCTTCGGGACGACGCCGAAGTCGAGCTTGCCCACCTCCTTGGACGCCGTCGGGTCGTCGGACTTGATGGCGTTGCCGGTGTACTGGATGATCGCCGCCGCGTCACCGCCCAGGATCGCGGCCCCCTCCTGGTCGGAGTCGAACTCCGCGACCCCGGGCGGGGCGATGGACTTCAGGGTGCCGACGAAGAAGTCCGCGGCGGCCTTCCCCTCGGCCGAGTTGAAGATCGGCTGCCAGGTCTCGTCGAACATCTGCCCCCCGAAGGACAGGAAGATCGGGTAGAACGACGTGACGATGGGGTTGCCCTTGACCCCGCGGAACACGAAGCCGTACTTGACCTTGTGTGCTGCGACGCCCGCCTTTCCTCCGGCGACGAGGTCGTCCCAGGTGGCCGGCGCCTTGCTGTAGACGTCGTTGCGATAGGTCAGGGTCTGCAGGTCCCCGATGGTGGGCAGGGCGATCAGCTTGGGCTGGTCGTTCTCGAACCCCTTGACCCGCGGGCCCTTCTGGGGCGGCCAGTACCCCAGCTCGGCGAACGCCGGGGCGTAGTCGGCGTCGGCGGTGATCCCGTGCTGGCCGAGGTCCTCGAGGATGCCCGCCGCCGCGTACTGCGGGATCCACGGGTCGTCCATGATGTAGATGTCGTACTGACCCGCCTTGGACTGCCCGTCCTGGAAGGCCTTGGCGAAGAACGAGTCGTACGGCTCGGTGAGGAACTCCACCGTGATGCCGGTGGCCTGCTGGAACGCCGGAATGATCTTCTGCTTGAACGGCGCCAGCGCGCCGTCCTCGAACGCCCCGATGACGACCTTGCCCCCGCGCGACGACGTGGCGGACCCGGCCGCGCTCGACGAGGTGGAACTGGAGGCGGTGCCGCAGGCCTCAAGGAAGGGGATGCCTGCGGCGGCGGCCCCGACGCCGAGCCCCAGTCGCAGGATGTCCCGGCGGCTGACGCGGTTGCGCTCTGTCATGACGGTTCCTTCCGTTTCCTGGCCTTGGGCTAGCTGGCGAGGGTGCTGGTGGTGCTGCGTGCCGTCGGTACCTGTGCCGATCGGTGCACGACGGTGGTGCCGTCGGCCGTGAAGAAGCAGCAGCGCCGCGGGTCGAGACGAACGGCGACGGGCTCGCCCACGGCACCCCCCCAGCCCCGCTCGGTCCGGACGCTGACCCGGGTTCCGCCGAGCAGGACGTCGACGAACACCTCGTCGCCGAGCGGCTCGATCGCGTAGACGCTCCCGCGCACCGCGTCCGGAGTGCCGGCGGCCGCCAACTCGAGGTCGCGGGCACGGGCCCCGACGAAGGCGGGGGCCACGTCCGCGCACTCCGCCCACCGCTCCCCCAGCGGGACGCCGCAGCCGGCGACGACGAGGGCGCGGGTCTGCGGATCCAACCCGGCCGGGAGCACGTTCATCGGCGGGTTGCCGACGAACTCGGCCACGAACCGGTTGGCCGGCCGGTCGAAGACCTCCTGCGGCGGCGCGTACTGCTGCACCTTGCCGTCCTTGAGGACGCAGAGCAGGTCCGCCATCGTCAGCGCCTCGACCTGGTCGTGCGTGACGTAGACCGTCGTCGTCCCCAGGCGCTGCTGCAGCCGCTTGATCTCGGCGCGCATCGTCACGCGCAGCTTCGCGTCGAGGTTGGACAGCGGCTCGTCCATGAGGAACGCGGCGGGCTCGCGGATGATGGCCCGGGCGAGGGCGATCCGCTGCCGCTGCCCGCCGGAGAGCTGGCGCGGACGGCGGTCGAGCAGGTGGGCGACCTCGAGCGCGTCGGCGACCCGCCGCACGGCCTCGGCCCGTTCGGCCGCCGGCACCTTGCGCACCTTGAGCGGGTAGCCGATGTTCTCCGCCACCGACAGGTGGGGGTAGAGCGCGTAGCTCTGGAAGACCATGGCGACGTCGCGGCCGCGGGGCGGGCGGTGCGTCACGTCCTGCCCCGCGATCTCGACCCGTCCCCGCGTCGGGCGCTCCAGGCCGGCGACGATCCGCAGTGCGGTCGTCTTCCCGCACCCGGACGGCCCGAGCAGGACGACGAACTGCCCGTCCGGCACGTGCAGGTCCAGCTCGTCGAGCACCTGGACGCCGTCGAAGTCCTTGCCGACGCCCGTGAGGACGATCTCACCCATGACGCTCACCGACTGCCGCCACTCGCCCCGTCTCCTCCGTCGTGGGCCCGGTCCGGTGATGACGAGCCGGCCCGGTGGTGCCGCGCACGACGAGACGCGCCTGCTGCACGTGACGGGAGCTCACGTGCCGGTGCTCGCGGATCGCCGCGATGAGACGCTCCGCCGCGACGTCGCCCGCGAGCTCGGCGTCCGTCGCGACCGTCGTGAGCCGGATCAGGGCGTGGGAGGCCAGCTCGATGTCGTCGTAGCCCGTCACGCTCACGTCGTCCGGCACCCGCAGGCCTCGCCGGTGCAGCAGGTCCAGCTGCTCGATCGCCGCGGTGTCGTTGTGGGCGACCACGGCGGTGGGGTCCTCGTCGAGGCCGACGACGTCCATGTCCACCGCCTGCGCCGCCGAGCTGAATGCGCGCCGACGCAGGTCCGCGCCGGCCTCGTCGAGACCCTGTCCGGCGTAGGCCACGCGTCCGGTGCCCCAGCCCGTGGAGGTGCTCGACGATCGCGGTCATGCCGGTCACGTCATCGGTGTCGAGGATCCCGAGGCGCTCGTCCTCGGTGGCGAACGCGCAGACCACGGGCACGCCCTCGTCGAGCAGCCGCAGGTGCAACCGCGAGCGGCTGCTCAACGCGCCGACGAGGACGCCGTCCGGGCGCCGGGACATCAGCGCGGTGACCTGCGACAGCTCGGTGGCCGGGTCGCAGTCGGTGTGGGCGACCAGGACGCCGTAGCCGTCCCTGCGTGCGCGCCGCTCCATCCCGTGGGCGAGCTGGGCGTAGAACGGGTTCACGGGGTCGGGCACGACCAGGGCGAGCACCTTCGTCGCCCGCTCGCGCAGGGCCCGGGCGACCCCGTTGGGCCGGTACCCCAGGGCCCGGATCGACGCCTCGACCCGGGCCTGCGTCTGCGGGGCGACCACGGCGTTGCCGCGGATCACGTTGGACACGGTCGACTTGGAGACCCCGGCGTGGCGGGCGACGTCGACGACGGTCACGTGCGGCACGGCCGGCTCAATCGGCCAGCGCCGCGCGGAGCGTCGAGGCGGAGCGGGCGATGCACTCCTCGGGGCTCAGCCCCGGATCCTCGTGCTCGATGGAGATGACCCCGTCGTGGCCGGCCGCCCGCAGCGCCTGGACGAAGCCCCGCCAGGTCTCCAGGTCGTGGCCGTCGCCCACCGCGGAGAAGTGCCATGCCGAGACGGCCGGGTCCGGCGGGAAGGTGTGGTCGAGCACGCCGCGGACCGCGATCCGGTCCGCGTACAGCGTCGTGTCCTTGCCGTGCGACCAGCCCACCACGCCCGGGAGCTCCGCCAGCACCCGGGCGGGGTCGGCGCCCTGCCACCAGAAGTGGCTCGGGTCGAGGTTCACCCACACGTTGTCCTGCGTGTACGTCCGCAGCGCGCGATAGGTGTCCACGCTGTAGACGCTCACGCCCGGGTGGAGTTCGAGGCAGATCCGCACGTCCGGCGCGGTGGCGGCGGCCCAGTCGGAGAGCGTGGTCCAGTAGGGGCCGACCTCGGCCTCCATCTGCCAGGACCAGATGCCCTCGTCGTCGTTGCTCGTGGCCCAGAGGCCGAAGACTCCGATCGGGCCGCCGGTCCGCCCGCCCGGGCACCCCGCCATCGTCACCACCCGGTCGATGCCCGCCACGGCGGCGAGCTCGATCGCCCCGCGCAGCATCGCCTGCGCCCGCTCCCGCTCGGCCGGGTCCGGGTGGAGCGGGTTCCCTGCGGCGTTGACCGCGGAGAAGCGCAGCCCCGCCTCGTCGAGGTCGCGTCGCAGCTCCGCACGCGACCCGGCGTCGGAGAGCAGGGCGCCGAGGTCCAGGTGGGTGCGTGCTCCCCACGGGCCCACGCTCATCTCGACGTCGGTGATGCCCTGCTCCACGCACCACGCGAAGGCCTTGCGCCGCGGCAGGTGGTGCAGCCCGTCGGTGAACAGTCCGATCCTCATCAGTCCTCCCGGGACGTGCGAGCTCCTGCGGTGTGCGGTGAGGTGGAGGCGGTGTCGCGGGGGTCGACCCCGGAGGCGATCCGGAAAGCGCCGATCAGGGCCGCCAGGTCGTCCCGGGCGGTCTCGGCCGTGGCCCGGACCGGAGCCCCGGTCGTGACCGAGGCGTGGAACGCGCGCAGCTCGTTCCGGAAGGCCTCCTCGTAGGAGACCCGGTGCTCGGTCACGGTGAGCCCGGCCGGGTTGCCGGCCACGGAACGCTTCTCGACGAGGCGGGCCGGGTGGTGGCGCAGGTACGGCGACGGGAACGTGAGCTCGAGGACGCGGTCGCGGCAGAACGCGGTGACCCGCTCGGTGTAGTCGCTCACCCCGGGCAGGTTGAGGTGGACCAGGTGCGCCTCGCCGCCGGCCGGGAGGGCCCAGGTGAGGCTCACGCCGCGCCCGGCGTCGAACCACGCGGCGTCCGTGAGCGGCAGCGGAGCCCGGGCTCCCGCCGCGGCGAGGAGGTGATGGACCAGGCTCACGTCGTGGACGAGCGCGCTGAGGTAGGCCTCGAAGGCGCGAGCCTCCTCGGGCGTCCCCGGCCGGCCGAGCGCGGCGTGCACCGCCCCGGCGGTGACCTCCCGGGTCTGCTCGACGAGCTCCGCAGGGACGTCCCGAGCCACGAACAGGCCGAGGTGGTCGACGAAGGGGGCCTGGTCGGGGTCGTTGACCTCGACGGAGAGGTAGACCGGCTCCGAGCCCTGGAGCAGCTCGACCATGCGCTCGACGGCCGGGTCGTACAGCTTCATGTACCCGACCTGCAGCACCCGGTCCCCGCGGGCCGCGATCAGTCGCTCGGCGTCCGCGACGCTCTGCACGAGGGGCTTCTCGCAGAAGACGTGCAGGCCGGCGGCGAGGGCCTCGAGGCAGACGGGCAGGTGCGCAGGGTCGGGGACGGCGACGACGACGGCGTCCAGCCCGAGCGGGATCGCCTCCGTGAGGGTCGCGCAGGTGCGGGCGAGGCCGAACCGTCGCGCGACCGCGGACCTCGCGGACGGCGAGGGATCGATCACCGCGACGACGTCGAAGCGCGCTCGGTCCTCGGTGAGGGTGAGAACGTGACCGGCCTGACCGACCAGCCCCACGCCGACGAGACCCACCCGCAGCGGCCTCGTGCTGCCGTCGAGCTGGTCGAGCGCACCTGCCGCGACCACGTTCATGACGCCCCGACTCCGGCGGGATCACAGCCCGACCAGCTCGTTGGAACGTTCCTAATGTCGCGGGACATTAGGTGCTGAGTTGATCAGGGGTCAATGGATTGGACGAACGTCTTCGTCCAATCAGGAGTTGTCGGGCAACCCGACGCAGGCGCCCGCCCGCTCGGCGTCCGCGAGAGCGGCGACCGCGTCCTTCGTCCCGGCGCCTTCCCGGATCCCGCCCCGGAGGAAGCGGGCGAACGACTCAGCCTGCAGGCGGAGCGCGTCGAGCATCGCGCGGTCGCCGTCCGCCGGGTCGAGGACGGCAACGTGCTCGGAACCGGCGGAGCCGAAGACCTCCAGGGTCACGACGTCGCCGGGCGGGTGGTGCCGGCCCAGGGAGACCACGGCCGTCGCGCCCGAGGTCAGCGTGAGGAGTGCCTGGGCGTTGTCGGCGTCCGGCCGCGCGCTCTCGTCGAGGGCGGGCGTGACCGCGGCCCGGACGTCGACGACGTCCTCGCCGCTGATCCACCGGACGACGTCGAACTCGTGCACGCCCATGTCCACGAAGATGCCGCCGCTGGAGTGCCGGAACTCCGGTGGCGGGGGGCTCGCGTCCCACTGCGCGCAGACGATGTGCAGGAGGTCGCCGAGATCCCCGGCCAGCAGCCGCTGCCGCACGGCGGCGACCGCGGGGACGAACCGCCGCCAGTAGGCGACCTGGTAGGGCACTCCGGCCTGCTCCGCCATCGACCCCGTCCTGGCCACGTCCGCCGCGCTCAGGCCCGCCGGCTTCTCGCACAGGACGGCGAGCCCGGCATCGATCGCCTCCGCCACGGCGGCGGCGTGCCGGTCGGTCGGGGCGGCGACGAGGACGCCGTCCGGACGGTGGTGCGCCAGCAGGCCCGCGAGCGAGGCATGGAGCCGGACCCCGGCGCCGTGCAGGCTCTCGCGCGCGGCGGGCGCCGGGTCGACGACATCGGTGATCTCCACGGCCGTCGAGCCGCGCAGGGCCCGCAGGTGCATCCGGCCCATCCGCCCTGCACCGATCAGCGCCAGGGTTGCGCTCTCGTCCGCCACGGCGACACGGTCTCACGCGAGGCACGCCGGCTCCCCGAGCGTCTGCTCCGCGGGAGGAAGCGTGCACGCGGCACGCGTTGCGAATGACAGGATCGGCGGCATGCCCCCTGGGGACGCCGACCTCACCGACCTCCGCAGCGACTACTCCGCCCCGGCGGCCGGAGGGCGACCGGTCCCGCGCGGCGTGTGGGTCGTCGCCGGTCTCGCCGTCGTCCTCCTCGCCGCCTTCGGCGGGGGGTACGGCTACCACCGCGACGAGCTCTACTTCCAGGAGGCGGGGCGGCACCCCGCCTTCGGGTACCCGGACCAGCCGCCGCTCGTCCCGCTGCTCGCCGCCGCGGTCGACGTGCTGGGCGGCGGGAGCCTGTGGGTGTTCCGGCTGGTCCCGGCCCTGCTGATCGGCGCCACCGTCGTGCTCGGCGCGCTGATCTCCCGCGAGTTCGGCGGTGCCGGCCGTGACCAGGTCTGGACGGCCGCAGCCGTCGCGCTCTGCTCGACGATCCTGGGCGCCGGGCACCTGTTCTCCACCACGACCTTCGACCTCGCCCTCACGACGGGGTGCGTGCTGCTGCTCGTGCGTGCGCTGGCCGCTCCGGAGCGGCTCCCGCGCTGGGTCGCCCTGGGTGCTCTCGCGGCCGTCGCGCTGGAGGTCAAGACGCTGCCCGCCACGGTGCTGCTCTGCCTGCGGCGTGGGGATCCTGCTGGTCGGGCCGCGCGAGGTGCTGCGGCGTCCGGGGCCGTGGCTGGCGGCGGGCATCGCCGCCCTCGGCGCGCTGCCGAACCTGCTGTGGCAGAACGCGCACGGCTGGCCGCAGTTCGAGCTGGCCCAGGCGATCGCGGCCGGCTCCTCCGGGACGTCGGTGGGCCGGGCGCTCGTCGTCCCGCTGCAGCTCGAGCTGACCGGACCCGTGCCGGCCGTGCCGTTCGTCGCCGGGCTGATCGCGCTGCTCACGGCCGCGTGGGCCCGCCGGTGGCGCTGGATCGCCGTCGGCTACCTCGTCATGCTGGCGTTCGTCGTCGTCAGCGGCGGCAAGCCCTACTACCTGCTGGGGTTCGTTCCGGCGATCATCGCCGCGGGGGTGCCGCCCGTGCGGGCGTGGGTCGAGCGGGGGCGGCTGCGGCGCTGGGGAGCCGGCGTGCTGGTCGGCGTCCAGCTCGTCGTCTCCGCGATCATCGCGCTGCCGGTCGTCCCGGTGTCGTCGCTCGCCTCGACGCCGGTGGTGGACATCAACTACGACGCCGGGGAGACGGTCGGCTGGGACGCCTTCACCGCGACCGTCGCGCGGGCGGCCGCCCAGGTGCCGGCGGCCGACCGCGCGGACCTGGTCGTCGTGGCCAGCAACTACGGCGAGGCCGGTGCGCTCGACCGGGCCCGCCGCCGGGGTGCCGACCTGCCGCCGGTGTACTCCGGGCACAACGGCTACGGCCTGTGGGGCCCACCGCCCGGGACCACGAACCCGGTTCTGCTCGTCGGCTGGCCGGACGCCGAGGCGGCGCAGCTCTTCGCCGGCTGCACGCTGCTCGCCCGGGTCGACAACGGGTACGGCGTCGACAACGACGAGCAGGGAGCCTCGGTGCGCTTCTGCACCGGGCCCGTGCGGCCGTGGCCCGAGATCTGGCCGCGGATCGCCTTCCTCGGCTGATGCTGCGCCCGGCCTCGTGGGATCGACGCCGGGTCAGGCGGGCGCGAGGACGACGAGCGGGCGGGCCAGCGGGCCCTCCTCGCGGACGACGGCGACGAGCTCGCCGTCGGGGGCGAAGGCCGCCGCGGGGCCGGGCCCCAGCCCGACCGCCGGCAGCCGGATGCCGTGCGCGAGCCGGCGGGCCTCGTCGTCGGTGAGCTCCCGGGCCGGGAAGGCGAGCCGCGCCGCCCGCGCGATCGGGAGCACCTCGAACTCCTCGGCGAGCTGGTCCAGCGTCCGCGCCTGCTCGAGGCCGTAGGGCCCGACCCGGGTGCGCCGCAGCGCGGTCAGCGAGCCCCCGACGCCGAGCTCTGCGCCGAGGTCGCGGGCGAGGGCCCGGACGTACGTCCCGGACGAGCAGACGACGCGGACGTCGAGGTCGACGACGGGGACGCCCTCGTCCGCGCCGTCCCGCCGCGCGAGCACCTCGAACTCCGCGACGGTCACGCGGCGCGCGGCCAGCTCCACCTGCTCCCCCGCCCGCACCCGCGCGTAGGCGCGCCGGCCCTCGACCTTCACCGCGCTGACGGCGCTGGGCACCTGGTCGATGTCACCGGTCAGTCCGGCGACCGCGCCGTCGACGGCGGCGTCGGAGAGCGCGCCGGCGTCCCGGCGCTCCAGCACCTCCCCCTCGGCGTCGTCCGTGACGGTCGTGACGCCGAGCCGCATGGTGGCCAGGTACTCCTTGTCGGCGCCGACGAGGTAGGTCAGCAGCCGGGTGGCCCGTTCCACCCCGACGACGAGCACGCCCGTCGCCATCGGGTCGAGGGTGCCGGCGTGGCCGACCCGCCGCGTCCCGGCCAGCCGGCGGACCCGGCCCACCACGTCGTGGCTGGTGAGGCCCGCCGGCTTGTCGACGACGACCAGTCCGCTGACGGCCATCAGCGCCGGTCGCCCACCTCGACGTCCTCCTCCGCGAGCTCGTCGGCCTCCTCGTCGTCGTGCCGGTAGGGGTCGGCGTCGCCGGCGTACTCGGCCTTCGCTGCCAGCGCGGCGACGTCGGCGTCCCGGGCCGCGGCGGCCTGGAGCAGCTCGTCGATGTGGGCGGCGTTCTCGGGGACGGCGTCCGCGATGAACTCCAGCGTCGGGGTGAGGCGGACCCCGGTGCGCCGGCCCACCTCGGAACGCAGGACGCCCTTGGCGCTCTCGAGTGCCGCGCGGCTGGCCGTCTGCTCCTCGGCGTCGCCGAGCACGGTGTAGAAGACGGTCGCGTGCTGCAGGTCGCCCGTCACGCGGGCGTCCGTGATGGTGACGAATCCGAGCCGGGGGTCCTTGACGCGCCGCTCCAGGGTCTCCGCCACGATCTCGCGGATGCGGTCGGCGAGCTTCCGGGCGCGTGCGGTGTCGGCCATGACGTCCTCATCGGTGTCAGGGGAGCCGGTCCGGCCGGCTCCGATCGTGGGAACCCGGCAGATGATGCCGGGTGCGGAGCGTGCGCACTCCTCTCACTCGTCGGCTCGCTGGAAGATCACTCGTCGGCGTCGTCCCAGATCCGCTGCCGGGCCGACAGGAGGTCGACCTCGGGGCGGCCGGCGACGAGCCGTTCGCAGGCGTCGAGCACGTCCCGGCAGTGCCCCGGGTCGGGTGCGACCACACCCACCCCGACCTCGGCGCGCCGGTGCAGGTCGAGGTGGCCGGTCTCCGCGGCGCTCACCGCATAGGAGCGCCGGAGCTCGGCGACGATCGGCCGGACGAGCGAGCGCTTCTCCTTGAGCGAGTGCACGTCGCCCAGCAGCAGGTCCAGGCTCAGGGACCCGACGAACACCTCGACTCCTCCTCCTGGACGGACGTGGCGCCGGGCCCTGGGGACCCGGCGCCACGTGAGCGCCTCAGACGCGGGGCTTCTCGCGCAGCTCGAACGTCTCGATGACGTCCTCGTTCTGGATGTCGTTGTACGACCCCAGGCCGATACCGCACTCGAAGCCCTCGCGGACCTCGGTCACGTCGTCCTTGAACCGGCGCAGCGAGTCGATGAGGAGGTTGTCGTTGACCACGACCCCCCCGCGCAGCAGCCGCGCCTTCGCGTTCCGGCGGATCTCGCCGGAGCGGACGATGCAGCCCGCGATGTTGCCGAACTTGCTGCTGCGGAACACCTCGCGCACCTCGGCGGTGCCGAGCTGGACCTCTTCGTACTCGGGCTTGAGCATGCCCTTGAGCGCCGCTTCGACGTCGTCGATCGCCTGATAGATGATCGAGTAGTAGCGGATGTCGACGCCCTCGCGCTCGGCCAGCTCACCGACGCGGCCCGTGGGCCGGACGTTGAAGCCGATGATGACGGCGTTGTCGACGGTCGCCAGGTTGACGTCGTTCTGCGTGATCGCGCCGACACCCCGGTCGAGGACCCGCAGCTGCACCTCTTCGCCGATGTCGATCTTCATCAGCGCGTCCTCGAGGGCCTCGACCGAACCGGAGACGTCGCCCTTGAGGATGAGGTTGAGGGTCTGCACCTTGCCCTGCTCCAGGGCCTTGGTGAAGTCCTCGAGGCTGATGCGCTTGCGGCGCTTCGCCAGCATCGCGGAACGCTCGACGGCCTCCCGCTTCTCGGCGATCTGCCGGGCCGTGCGGTCGTCCGGCGCCACGATGAACGTGTCACCGGCCCGCGGGACCGACGTCAGACCGAGCACCTGGACCGGCCGCGACGGCAGCGCCACGTCGAGCACGTCGCCGTTCTCGTCCAGCATCGCCCGGACCCGGCCGTAGGCCGTGCCGCAGACGATCGAGTCGCCGACCGCGAGGGTGCCGGACTGCACGAGCACCGTCGCGAGCGGACCGCGGCCCTTGTCGAGGCTCGCCTCGATGGCCACGCCGCGCGCCGCCTTGTCGGGGTTGGCCCGCAGGTCGAGTGCGGCGTCGGCGGTGAGCAGGACGGCCTCGAGCAGGCTGTCGATGCCCATCCGCTGCTTGGCGGACACGTCGACGAACATCGTCTCGCCGCCGTACTCCTCGGCCACGAGGTTGTACTCGGTGAGCTGCTGGCGGATCTTGGCGGGGTTCGCCCCCTCCTTGTCCACCTTGTTCACCGCGACCACGATCGGGACGCCGGCCGCCTGGGCGTGGTTGAGCGCCTCGATCGTCTGGGGCATCACGCCGTCGTCGGCCGCCACCACCAGGACGGCGATGTCGGTCACCTTCGCACCGCGGGCACGCATGGCCGTGAAGGCCTCGTGACCCGGGGTGTCGATGAAGGTGATCGCGCGGTCGATGTCCTCGTGGGTGAAGTGCACCTGGTAGGCACCGATGTGCTGGGTGATGCCACCGGCCTCGCCCGCCACCACGTTCGCCGACCGGATCGCGTCCAGCAGCTTGGTCTTGCCGTGGTCGACGTGACCCATGACCGTGACGACCGGCGGACGCGGCTCGAGGAACTCCTCGTCGCCCTCGGCCTCCCCCTCGATGTCGATGTCGAAGGTGCCGAGCAGCTCGCGGTCCTCGTCCTCCGGGGACACGACCTGGATGTCGTAGCCGAGCTCGGCGCCGAGCAGGCCGAACGTGTCCTCGTCGAGCGACTGCGTGGCCGTGGCCATCTCGCCGAGGTGGAAGAGCACCGTGACGAGGCTGGCGGGGTTCGCGTTGATCTTCTCGGCGAAGTCGGTCAGCGAGGCGCCACGCCGCAGCCGGACGATCGTGCTGCCGTCGCCGTGAGGGACCTGGACGCCTCCCGCCATCGGCGCCTGCATGTTGTCGAACTCTTGACGCCGCTGCTTCTTCGACTTGCGGCCACGGACCGGGCGGCCGCCGCCGCGCCCGAAGGCGCCCTGGGTGCCGCCGCGACCGGCGCCGCCCTTGCCGAACCCGCGACCGGCCGGAGCACCGCCGGGAGCGCCGCCGGGACCGCCGGGACGACCGCCGAAACCGCCGCCGCCACCACCGGCACGACCGCCACCGGCACCGCCACGCGAGGGGGCACCGGGACGACCGGCACCGGCACCGCCGCCGGGACCGGGCCGTCCCACCGTGGACCGGCCGGGCATCATGCCCGGGTTCGGCCGGGGCGGCATCGAGCCCGGGTTGGGGCGGGGACCGCCGGGACGCGGGCCGCCGGCCCGGTCGCCGCTCGCCGGGGGCCGCGGCGCGGGGGCGCCTGGAGCGCCTGGAGCGCCGCCCGGAGCGGTCGGACCGCCGGAGCGCGGCATGCCCTGGCTGGGCGCGAAGGGGTTGTTGCCCGGCCTCGGACCGCCGCCGGGACGCGGCATGCCCTGGCTGGGCGCGAAGGGGTTGTTGCCCGGGCGGGGAGCACCCGGACGCGGGCCGGAACGCTGGCCCTGACCGGAACCGCCCTCGCCGTCGCCGCCACGGGCGGCCGGGGCCTGCGGCCGCGGGGTCGCGGCCGGACCGGGCCGGGGACCGGCCGGGCGGGAGCTCTCGGGCGCCGGCTCGGGAGCAACGGGAGTGATCGGCGCGGGCTCGATCACGGGCACGGCCGGTGTCTCCGAGCGCTGGCCGGGACGAGGACCCGGGCGCACACCCGGGGCGGGACGGCTCTCGGGAGCGGAGGCCGCCGGACGCTCCGGGGCGGCCGGAGCAGCGGGAGCGTCCGCCTGCGCGGCAGCCGGACGCGGAAGGGCACGCTCGGGAGCGTCCTGCACCGGCGACTGCTGCGCGGGCGCCGGCCGGGCGGCCGGAGGCTGGGGGCTGGGGGCTGGTCGTGCGGCGGACTTGGCAGCCGCTGCCGCTCCGTTGCCGCCCCCGTTGCTCGTGGCGAGCTGCTCGCGCAGCTTGCGCACGACGGGCGGCTCGACGGTCGACGACGCCGACCGGACGAACTCGCCGAGTTCCTGGAGCTTGGTCATGACGACCTTGCTCTCGACACCGAGCTCCTTGGCGAGCTCGTAGACCCGGACCTTGGCCACATCTCTCCTGTCTCGGCCCGAGCCGGACAGGCGCGGACCGTCGTTACAGCTGGGGGCTCATCGCTGTGTGCTCATCGGGTGCTCATCAGCTTCTGACCCGCTTCCATCGGGGACGGTCGACTTTTCAGATCTTGGAGGCGTACGCCTCGCGGCGAGGAACGCGCGGAGCTCCGTGAGATCGGGCGGACCCACCCGGCGCAGGGCCCGGGGGAACGCTCGGCGGCGCTCGGCGAGATCGAGACACTCCGGATCGGGGTGCACCCAGGCACCCCGGCCGGCGAGCCTGTGGCGCGGGTCCGGTACGGCGGCCCACGAGCCACCGACCTCGACCGCGACCACTCGCAGCAGGACGGACCGGCTCGAACGGACCCGGCAACCGACGCACGTGCGTACCGGCCCCGTAGGACCGGACACGGACACCGATCGCCCGGCCGACTCACCGGACACAAGGAGTCTAGCGCCTCGACCGGGCCGAATCTTCCCGCGTCCGGGGGTCACCCTCCGGCGCCGCCGGCCGGACGGGGAACCGCGGCGCCTCCGGTGGTCCCCACCTCCGACGCGGGGGGCGTGTCCGGCCGGATGTCGATCCGCCAGCCGGTGAGCTTCGCGGCGAGGCGGGCGTTCTGGCCCTCCTTGCCGATGGCGAGCGAGAGCTGGTAGTCGGGGACGACGACGCGCGCGGCCTTGGCGAGCGGGTCGACGATCTCGACGGACTCGACCTTGGCCGGCGAGAGCGCCGCCGCCACGAAGGCGGCCGGGTCGTCGCTGTGGTCGATGATGTCGATCTTCTCGCCGTGCAGCTCGGAGACGACGGCCCGCACCCGCTGACCCATCGGCCCGATGCAGGCGCCCTTGGCGTTGAGGCCGGGCTTGGTCGCGCGGACGGCGATCTTCGTCCGGTGCCCCGCCTCGCGCGCGAGCGCGACGATCTCGACGCTGCCGTCGGCGACCTCCGGGGCCTCCAGCGCGAAGAGCTTGCGGACCAGGCCCGGGTGCGTCCGGGAGAGCGTGATCGAGGGGCCCTTGAGCCCCTTGCGGACGGCCAGCACGTAGCAGCGCAGCCGGGTGCCGTGCGGGTAGCTCTCCCCCGGCACCTGCTCCTGCGGCGGCAGCACGCCCTCGACGGTGCCGAGGTCGACGTGGACCATGCGCGGGTCGCTGCTCTGCTGCACGATCCCCGCGACGATGTCGCCCTCGCGGCCCCGGAACTCGCCGAGCACGTTCTCGTCCTCGACGTCCCGCAGGCGCTGCAGGATGGCCTGCCGGGCGGTGGTCGCGGCGATCCGGCCGAAGCCCACCGGCGTGTCGTCGACCTCGCGGACGCCCCCGTCGGGAGTGGTCTCCTGGGCCCAGACGACGACGTGACCGCTCTTGCGGTCGAGCTCGACGCGGGCGTGCGGGCGCGCGCCCTCGGTGCGGTGGTAGGCGAGCAGGAGCGCCTGCTCGATGGCGCGCACGAGGACGTCGAAGGGCACCTCCTTCTCGCGCTCCAGCGCCCGCAGCGTCGCGATGTCGATGTCCATCAGGCCTCCTCTCCGTCCTCGTCCACGTCGTCCCCGCCGTCGTCCACCGGGTCGGCGGCGTCGGGGCGGGAGAACTCCACCTCGACCTTGCCCCGGGCGACGTTCCCCCACGCCAGCGTCGCGCCGTCCACGACGACGCCGGGGTCGCCGACCTCCTCGAGGCGGCCGGCGCGGGTACCCCCGTCGCGCAGCGCGACGCGCACGAGCCGCCCGCGGGCCCGGGCCCAGTGCCGGCGCTGCGTCAGCGGCCGGTCCACCCCCGGCGAGCTCACCTCGAGGGTGTACGCGGCACCGCCCATGGCGTCGGACTCGTCGAGCCGCTGCGACAGGGCCTGCGACACGGCGGCCACGGCGTCCATCGGGACACCCCCGGCGACGTCCTCGGGCAGGTCCACGACCACGCGCACCACTCTGCGCCGCCCCGCCGCCTGCACGGCCACGTCCTCGACCACGAGCCCGGCTCCGGACGCGACCTCGTCGGCGAGGCCGCGCACGGCGTCCACCGCCGCCATCCCGCCTCCTTCGTCCGCATGCGTGCCTGCCGGCGCCCGCGGCGCCACGACCTGTCAGCCTACTGCGGCACCGCCACGGCTTCGGCCTTCCGGTGGCCGGGGGCACAGCGTGCAATCATCCGGGGCGTGGTGAGTGAGCACGGGGGTCGGCACGAGGGGCAGGTCCTGGAGGCGACGTCGTCGGCGCGGCTGCCCGTTCCGCGCCGCACCGTCCTGGCGGGAGCGGCCGGCGTGGCCGGTGTCCTGCTCGCCGGCGGGCTGGCCGGCTGCAGCACGGACGCCCCCGCCTCGGCGTCCACGCCGTCGTCCACCCCGACCCGCAGTGCGGACGACCTCGCCCTCGCCCGGGCCCGGGGCGCGGCCCTCGAGCTGGCGGGGCAGGCCCAGGCGCTCGCCGCCGCGCGCCCGGACCTCGACGGCCTCCTGCAGGACGTGGTGGCCGATCACCGGGCCCACCTCGTGGCGCTCGGTGCCGCGTCCGCGGCCTCCGCGCCCAGCCCCTCGCCGTCGAAGGGCCGCGCCGAACGCGGCCGGCGTCCAGGCCCTGGTGGACGCCGAGACCGCCGCCGCGCAGACCGCTCTGGACGATGTCCGGCTGGTGACCCCGGGGCTGGCGGCCCTGCTCGCGCGGATCGCCGCCGCGCGCGCCACGCACGCCGATCTCCTCGCGTCCACGGCCCGGCTGCGCGTGCCCGGCGTCCTGACCACCTCCCCCGCCACCGCCGGCACCGGGCCGGCCGCGACCGCCGCCGAGCCCCGCGCCGCTGCCGGGAGCGGCGCCCGCCGGAACGCCCACCCCCTCCCTCACGCCCGGCACCGGCGAGGCGACCGCACTGCCGGACGCCGCGCGCGGCGCGCTCGCCGCGCTGACCTCCGGCGAGCACGCGGCGGTCTACGCCTACGGGGCGATCGTCGCCCGGGTGAAGGCGCGGCAGCGGGACCGGGCGCGGAACGCCTGGGCCTGGCACCTGGCGCGGCGGGACGTGCTCGAGGAGCGGCTGCTCGCGGCCGGCGTGCAGCCGCCGACGGCGGCTCCCGCGTACGACCTCGGCTCCGGCCTCGGCTCCGCGTCGGCCGTCGCGCTGGCCGGAACGGTCGAGGACCGGCTCGCCGTCCTCGCGGCGCGCGCGGTGGCGGCCACGACCGGCGGGGACCGGTCCGACGCGGCCGAGGGACTGGTCGCGGGCGCGCGGCGGGCGGCCGCCTGGCGCGGCCGCGGGGAGAGCCTGCCCGGCTGATCCGGGCCCGGCTCGCTCGTCCGGCGGATCAGGACGGCGGCGCCGCGACCGACCGGGTTCTCGACCCGTCCCCGGCCCGAGGAGATCCTTTGCGGTTCGCCGCCCGCGCACGTGCCCTGGCCGTGCCCCTCGGACTCGGGGCGGGCTTCGTGCTCGGCGCCGCGTGGGCCTGGCGCCACGCCCCGTGCCCCGACGGGCGACCGGGGCGAACGGGACCCGTTGACCGGGCTCGCCACCGCCCCGGTCTTCGAGGACCGGCTGCGGAACGCCCTCGACCGCCGGCTGCGCGCGCCCGCCCCGCTCGCGGTGCTGCTCGTCGACCTCGACGGCTTCGCCGCCCTGAACGCCGAGCACGGGCACGACGCGGGGGACGCCGTGCTCCGCACCGTCGCCGAGCGCCTGCGCGGCTGCGTGCGGACGGCCGACACGGTGGCCCGGGTGGGCGGCGATGCCTTCGCCGTGCTCGTCGACCTCCCCGGCGAGGGGTCCCTCGAGGTGCTCGGCCGACGCGTGCGGCGCGCCGTGGGGAGTCCGGTGGACGTGGGCGGCGGCAGGGTCGTCGAGGTCGCAGGCAGCGTCGCGGTCGTCGTCTCGGACGGCGGGCACGACGTCGGGGCGCTGCTGGCGGAGGCCCGCGAGCGGGTCGTCGAGATCAAGCGCGGCGGCGGCGGCCGCCTGGAGCTCGTCGTCGTCCCGTTCGACTGACGTCATCGCCCGTGCGCGACGTCCCAGCCGAGCCGGACGACGAGCAGCGCGACGACGACCAGGAAGACGGTCCGGACGAACCCGCTGCCCTGCTTGGTGGCGATCCGCGCGCCGGTCCAGCCGCCGGCGACGTTCGCGGTGGCCATGAGCAGGCCGAGGCGCCAGAGCGGCGCGCCGTGCGGGATGAAGACGAGCAGCGCGCCCACGTTCGTCGCGAAGTTGGTGATCTTGCCCAGGGCGCTGGCCTCGAGGAAGCCGTAGGTGAGGACGCCGACGAGGACGAAGACGAGGAACGAGCCGGTGCCCGGGCCGAAGATGCCGTCGTAGAAGCCGATCCCGGCGCCGGCGCCCAGCGCCACCACGCGGTGCCGCCGGGGGTCGGGGTGGGGCGCGTGGACGCGGCCCAGGCCCGGGCGCCGCCACGTGTAGATCCCGACGCCGACGATCAGGACCAGCACGAGGGGCCGGAACACCCGCTGCGGGAGGAGGGTCGCGCAGGCCGCGCCGACGGCCGCGCCCGCCAGCGCGGTCAGGGCCATCGGCACCGCGGTCGCCCAGTCGGGGCGCACGCGGCGCGTGTACGTCCGCGCCGCCGTCGCGGTGCCGGCCACGCCGGAGAGCTTGTTCGTGGCCAGGATCTGCGCCGGGGCGGCCGCCGGCAGCCCGATGAGCAGCGCCGGCAGCTGGATCAGCCCGCCGCCGCCGACGACGGCGTCCACCCAGCCGGCGACCAGCGCGGCGAACACGAGCAGCCCGACGGTCGGCCCGGAGACGTGCCCCGGCAGGTCGAGCCAGGTCACGCCGTGGCGTTCCAGCCGTCGACGACGTCGAGGACCTCGGCGAGGCGCTGCACCACGGCGTCCGGCCGGACGTCGACGGGCACCTGCTGACCGGCGGGGATGTCCGAGTGGGGCACGAGGACGGCCCGCATGCCCACCCGCTGCGCACCGTGGACGTCCTCGTACGCGCGGTCGCCGACGTAGACGCAGACCTGCGGGTCGTCGACGCCGACGGCACGCATGGCCGCCCGGAACGCCTCCGGGTGGGGCTTGGCGTGGTCGATCTCGCTCGTGTACACGGCGCCGTCGAGCAGCTCGAGGACGCCGTCGCGGGCGAACACCCGCTCGTGGAAGTCGCGCGACCAGATGGTGTTCGAGAGCACCCCGACCTTGACGCCGCGCTCCTTCAGCCCCCGGAACACCACCGGCACGTCCGGGTCCGTCAAGGTGTGCGGCTCCCAGAACTCCTCGTACGCGCTCTGCGCGGCCGGGTGGCCGGGGTGGTCGGTGTCGACGCCGGCCTCGGCGAGGATGTCCGCGATCCGGGCGCTGCCGCCGTCCCCGCGCAGCCGGCGCCAGGCCCGCTCCTCGGCCGCCGTGATCTCCTTGGCGAGCCGCTCCGCCTCCTCGGCGTCCCCGGTGTAGGCCAGCGCGTAGCTGCGCCACTGGGAGGTGAAGTCGATGGTGTGCCAGGGGGTGAGCGTGCCGCCCCAGTCGAAGAGGACCGCTCGCACCCTCATGCGCGCACGATGGCCGTCACCCGGGCGACGGCCTCCTCGGCCGGGACCTCCTCGCGCTCGCCCGTGCGCCGGTCCCGGATCTCGAGCGTGCCCTCGGCGAGGTTGCGCCCCACGACGAGGATGGTCGGGACGCCGAGCAGCTCGGCGTCCTTGAACTTGACCCCGGGCGAGACCTTCGGCCGGTCGTCGTAGAGCACCCGGACGCCGGCGGCCTCGAGCTCGGCGCAGATCCGGTCGGCCGCCCGGAAGATCTCGTCGTCCTTGCCCGTCGCCACCACGTGGACGTCGGCGGGCGCGACCTCCCGCGGCCAGCAGAGGCCGAGGTCGTCGTACGTGGCCTCGACGACGGCGGCGACGGCGCGGCTGACGCCGATGCCGTAGCTGCCCATCGTGACGGTGACGAGCTTCCCGTTCTCGTCGAGCACCTGCAGGCCGAGCGCCTCGGCGTACTTGCGGCCGAGCTGGAAGATGTGGCCGATCTCGATGCCCCGGGCGGTCTCGAGCCGGCCGCCGTCGATCGGGCAGAGGTCGCCGTCGCGGACCTCGGCGGCCTCGACGGTGCCGTCGCCCTCGAAGTCGCGCCCGGCGACGAGGTCGAAGACGTGCCGCCCGGGCTCGTTGGCGCCGGTGATCCACGTGGTACCGGGGACGATCCGGGGGTCGAGGAGGTACCGGATCCCCGAGGCGCTCTTCTCACCGAGCACCTCGGGGCCGAGGTAGCCCTTCACGAGCTGGGGGTACTTCTCGAACTCCGTGAACGGCTCGACCTCGGCGGGCGCGAGCGTCGCCTCGAGACGCTTGGTGTCGACGTCGCGGTCACCGGGGACGCCGACGACGAGGGGCTCGCGGCTGCCGTCGGGGTGGACGACCGTGACGACGACGTTCTTGAGGGTGTCCGCCGCCGTCCATGCCCTCCCGTCGCTGCGGGGGAAGCGCTCGTTGGCGACCGCGACGAGGGTGTCGATGGTCGGCGTGTCCGGGGTGTCCTCGACGTGCTTGTCGGGCAGACCCTCCCAGTCGCGGGCGGCCGGGACGGGGGTGACGACGGCCTCGACGTTGGCGGCGTAGTCGCCGTTCTCACAGCGGACGAACGTGTCCTCGCCGACCTCGGTCGGCTGCAGGAACTCCTCGCTCTTGCTGCCGCCCATCGCCCCGGACATGGCGGAGACGATCACGTAGTCGAGCCCGAGCCGGTCGAAGGTGCGGATGTAGGCCTCGCGGTGCTTCCGGTAGGACCGTTCGAGGCCGGCGTCGTCGATGTCGAAGGAGTAGGAGTCCTTCATGACGAACTCGCGGCCGCGGAGCAGGCCGCCGCGTGGGCGGGCCTCGTCCCGGTACTTGAGCTGGATCTGATAGATCGACAGCGGCAGGTCCTTGTACGAGGAGTACAGGTCCTTGACCAGCAGGGTGAACATCTCCTCGTGGGTCGGGCCGAGGAGGTAGTCGTTGCCCTTGCGATCCTTGATCCGGAAGATGCTGTCGCCGTACTCGTCCCAGCGGCCGGTGGCCTCGTAGGGCTCGCGCGGCAGCAGCGCGGGGAAGTGCACCTCCTGCGCGCCCATCCGGTCCATCTCCTCGCGCACGATGCGCTCGACGTTCCGGTACACGAGGTAGCCCAGCGGGAGCCAGGAGTAGATGCCGGGCGCCGCCCTGCGGATGTAGCCCGCACGCACCAGCAGCCGGTGGCTCGGGACCTCCGCGTCCGCCGGGTCCTCGCGCAGGGTACGCAGGAACAACGACGACATCCGCAGCAGCACGTGTACCTCCCGTGGTCGAGGATCCAGGCTACCGGCGCCCCGCACGCCCCCGCCCCCGACTTACGCCCCACCCCCTGGTCGCTGCCCCGGCGCGCCCGCCCTCGCTGCACTCCCCGCCGCTCCGCCCGGTCAGCGCGACTCGTCCGCGGCTTCCCGGCGCCGACTCCCCGGTGATCGCCGGCCATACCGCGTCCGGGGTTACCGCTGCCCTGGCACCGCATGCGGCCCTCCCGGCGCGCCCCGGTTGCGGTATCTGAGTCAAGCGTCGGTCCGCGGGATGTGGACGACGGGACCGCTGTGGACCGAGCACTTGGGCCACCGACGTCCAGCCTCGGCACGATCGCCTCGTCGTCCGTCCGGCCCCGCTCCACGCCCGCCCGCGGCGGTCGTGCGCGCACTGGGCGGACGAGCCACGTGGCATCAGTTGCAAGGGCGGTGCACCCAGCACGCCCTTCGCCGCGCCCTGGACGCCGGCGTGATCGTCCGAGCCCGCCGCGGGGTCTACGCACTCCCCGACCTCCCGCCCACGCAGTCCGTCGCGGTGCGGCTCGGCGGCGTCGTCTCCCACCTGTCGGCGGCCGTCGAGCACGCGCTCGCGGTCCTGGTCCGCCCCAGCAGCGTTCACGTGACGATCCCGCCGTCCTCGCACCTGCCGCCGGAGGCCGCCGTCGCACTCCACTACGCGAGGCTGCTCCCTGGCGACGTCCGCGGCTACAGGACGACGGTCCTGCGCACCGTGCTGGACAGCGCCGCGACGCTCCCGTTCGCCGAAGGTCTCGCCGAGGCGGATTCCGCCGTCGGCGAAGGCCTCCTGCGGTCGGAGGACCTGGTCGAGGGAGCGCGCTCGCGCCGAGGACCTGGCCTCGCGCAGCCCTGCGCGTCGCGATGGAGGCCGACGGCGAGGCGGCGAACCCGTTCGAGTCGGGGCTGCGGGCGGTGGCGCTGGACGCGGGAGTCAACGGTTTCCGTCCGCAGCAGCGGGTGCCGCTGGCGATCGGGGTCGTTCACGACGACCTCGGCGAGCCGCAGCGCGGATCGCCCTGAAGGCCGACAGCTCTCGCTCCTGGCGATCAAGCGGTGGGATGATCGCCGGCCATACCGCAACCAGCAGAGGAGGACCGGGAGGACGACCCGGACCAGGGCGGATACCGGCGGCCCGAGCGCGAGTAGGCCGATTGCGGTCCGCTCGGCGATCACAAGGGCGGCATGGACCGCGGCCTCGAGCCCGGGTGGGTGGGCGAGGTGGTGCGGGAGACGTGGGAACGGCGGGCGGGGTGATCAGAAGAGGATCGTGGCGAAGGTGCCGACGCGGCGGAAGCCGACGCGTTCGTAGGTCCGCACGGCGCGCACGTTGTAGCTGTTCACGTACAGCGACACGGACGGCGCGAACCGGGCGCGCACGATCCGGACCACCGCCGCCATGCCGGGTGCCGCGAGGCCGCGCCCGCGGTACTGCGGGTTGACCCAGACGCCCTGCACCTGGGCGCCCTCGGGGATCACCGATCCGAGCTCGGCCTTGAAGACGACCTCCCGCCCGCGCAGGCCCTCCTCGATCCGGGCGAGCGAGCGACCCGCGGAGACCAGGCCCGCCACCTGCGCGTGGTACAGCGCGCCGCCGTCGGCCGCGACCGGCGAGTAGCCGACCTCCTCGGTGAACATCGCGACACAGGCGGGGGTGACGACGGGCAGGTCCTCGGGCGTCGTCGTCCGCACCAGCGGGTCGGCCGGCACGAGCGGCGGGCCGTCGATCGCCATCAGCGGCTGCTCCGGCCGGACGTCGCGCGCCGGGCCCCAGAACGGCTCGAGCTGATCCCACAGGCTCAGGACGGCGACCGCCGGACCGACGATCGAGGAGCACTGCCGGCCCTGCCGCCGGGCCCGGTCCGCGAAGACGTCGAGGGCCTCCGCGGTCGCCTCGACGGGCACCAGGTTCGCACCCGACCAGCACAGGCTGCGCAGCTCGCCCCCGTCGTACCAGCCCCAGAACTCGCCGCCCGCGCCGCGCTGCCGGGATGCGTGCAGGCGCGACGCGACGAACAGGTTCGCGACGGAGTCGCGGGCGCACAGGGCGAGCGCCTCGTCGACGTCGTGGCGCCCGAGGACGCGCACGGAGGATCGCAGCACGCACGCATCCTCACCCAGGGTGGCGCCTCCCCGCGACCACACACGCGCATGATCGCTCAGCTGACGGAGACCACCGGCGAGCCCTCGTCGCTCACGTCCTCCGCGAGGCGCATGGCCTCCTCGATGAGGGTCTCGACGATCTGCGACTCCGGCACGGTCTTGACCACCTGGCCGCGGACGAAGATCTGCCCCTTGCCGTTGCCGGACGCGACGCCGAGGTCAGCCTCCCGCGCCTCGCCCGGTCCGTTGACGACGCAGCCCATGACGGCGACCCGCAGCGGCACCTCGAGGCCGTCGAGCCCGGCGGTGACCTCCTCGGCGAGCTTGTAGACGTCGACCTGCGCTCGCCCGCACGACGGGCAGGAGACGATCTCCAGCTTGCGCGGCCGCAGGTTCAGCGACTGGAGGATCTGGATGCCGACCTTGACCTCCTCGACCGGCGGGGCCGAGAGCGACACCCGGATGGTGTCGCCGATCCCCTTGCCCAGCAGGGCGCCGAAGGCGACGGAGGACTTGATCGTGCCCTGGAACGCCGGACCGGCCTCGGTGACGCCGAGGTGCAGCGGCCAGTCGCCGCGCTCCGCCAGCATCTCGTAGGCCCGGACCATCACCACCGGGTCGTTGTGCTTCACGGAGATCTTGAAGTCGTGGAAGTCGTGCTCCTCGAACAGCGACGCCTCCCAGACCGCCGACTCGACGAGCGCCTCCGGCGTCGCCTTGCCGTACTTCGCGAGCAGCCGCGGGTCCAGCGAGCCGGCGTTGACGCCGATCCGCAGCGACACCCCGGCGTCCTTGGCCGCCTGGGCGATCTCCTTGACCTTGTCGTCGAACTGCCGGATGTTGCCCGGGTTCACCCGGACGGCGGCGCACCCGGCGTCGATCGCGGCGAAGACGTACTTGGGCTGGAAGTGGATGTCGGCGATGACGGGGATCTGCGACTTGCGCGCGATGGCGGGCAGCGCCTCCGCGTCGTCCTGGCTGGGGCACGCCACCCGGACGATGTCGCAACCGGCCGCCGTGAGCTCCGCGATCTGCTGCAGCGTCGCGTTGATGTCGGCGGTGAGCGTCGTCGTCATGGACTGCACGCTGACCGGGGCGTCCCCGCCGACGAGCACCTTGCCGACCCGGATCTGCCGGGTCCTGCGTCGGGGTGCGAGAACGGGGGGCGGCAGCGCGGGGAGTCCGAGGTTGACGGTCACACCATCAGTATCCCGCTCGGCAACGATCTCCACGCGCCGGGACCCGAGGCGTCAGCCGAAGGTCACCGGGTTGACGATGTCCGCGTAGATCAGCAGCACCGACATCCCGATGAGCAGGCTCGCGACGCCGTAGGCCACCGGCAGCGCCTTGGCGATGTCCACCGGGCCCGGGTCGGGCCGGTGCCGCCACCGCGCGATCTGCCGGCGCAGCCCCTCCCAGAGCGCGCCCGCGACGTGCCCGCCGTCGAGCGGGAGCAGCGGGATGAGGTTGAACACGAACAGCGCGATGTTCAGGCTCGCGATGAGCGAGAGCAGGGTCACGAACCGATCGACCAGGGTCACCGGCTGCCCGCCGCCGCCGGGCTCGGCGCTCGCCGCCTGACCGGCCACCCGGCCGATGCCGACGAGGCTGATCGGCCCGTTGGGGTCACGGGCACCGTCGCCGACCGCGGACTGGACGATGTTGACCATCTTCGCGGGGATGGCGACGACGACGGCCGCCGTCTGGCGCACGGCGTCCCAGACCAGCCCGGGCAGCACGAGCGGGGACTGCCGCTGCAGCTCCTGCGTCGGGGAGAGCCCGAGGAAGCCCACCGAGGTCATCTTCGGCGTGCCGTTGGGGTTGGTCACGCCGTTCCCGTCGGCGTCCAGGACCTGGCGCTGGGTGACGACGGGCTTCACCGTGAAGGTCTGCAGCTGCCCGTCGCGGCGGACGACGATCTGCACCGGCGTCCCGGTGTTCGCCCGGATCTCGCGCTGCACCTGCGTCCAGTCGGTCACGGGCCGGCCGTTGAACCGCACGATCTCGTCCCCGGCCTTCAGGCCGCTGGCGGCGGCGGGCGCCGCCGGGTCACCGGGAGCGCAGGCCCGGGCCGGCTGGGTCACCGACGGGATGCACGTGCTGACCTCGGACACCACCGGGGTGGTCTGCGGGAGACCGAAACCGCAGACGATGATCGCGAGCAGGACGACGGCCAGCACCAGGTTCATCACCGGGCCGCCGAGCATGATGACCACGCGCTTCGGCACCGAGCGCTGGTAGAACAGCCGGCCGGCGTCCTCGGGGCGCACCTCGCGGGCCGCGTCCTGCCGGGCCTGCTCCGCCAGCGTCGCCCAGCGCCCCATCCGGTCCGGGCGGCGGCTGCCGTCGGCCCTCGGCGGGAACATCCCGATCATCCGGACGTACCCGCCCAGGGGGATCGCCTTGACGCCGTACTCGGTCTCGCCCACCCGCTTCGACCACACCGTGGGGCCGAACCCGACCATGTACTGGGTGCACTTCACGCCGAAGCGTTTGGCCGGCACGAGGTGCCCGATCTCGTGCAGCGCGATCGAGAAGACCACTCCGAGCACGACGACGAGCACGCCCACGAGGTACATCAAGCGGTTCCCTTCCCGGCGGACTGCACGGAGTCAAGACGAGCCGGCGCCGACACCAGTTCCCGGGCGCGCCGTCGTGCCCAGGCGTCCGCGGCGAGCACTCCGGCGAGATCGGGATCCGCGGCCCCCGCGTGCTCGCCGACGACGCGCTCGACGGTGTCGACGATGTCGAGGAATCCGATCCGGCCGGCGAGGAAGGCGGCGACGCACTCCTCGTTCGACGCGTTGTACACCGCAGGATACGTCGCGCCCAGCTCACCGACCCGGCGCGCCAGCCGGACGGCGGGGAACGCCTGGTCGTCCAGCGGCTCGAAGGTCCAGCTCGCCGGCCGGTCGAGGCGCAGCGGCGGGGCGGCGCCCGGCACCCGGTCGGGCCAGCCGAGGCCGAGGGCGATCGGCAGCCGCATGTCGGGCGGCGAGCACTGCGCGACGGTCGATCCGTCCGCGAACTGGACCATCGAGTGGACGATCGACTGCGGGTGCACCCACACGTCCACCCGGTCGAGCGGCACGCCGAACAGCAGGTGCGCCTCCACGACCTCGAGCCCCTTGTTGACCAGGGTCGCGGAGTTGATCGTGACGAGCGGGCCCATGCTCCAGGTGGGGTGGGCGAGCGCCTGGTCGGGCGTGACGTCGGTGAGCTCGGCGCGCGGCCGCCCGCGGAAAGGCCCGCCGCTCGCGGTGAGCACGAGACGGTCGACCTCGCCCGGCGCCCCCGAGCGCAGACACTGCGCGATCGCCGAGTGCTCGGAGTCCACCGGGACGATCTGCCCCGGCTGCGCCGCGCGGGTGACGAGGGGGCCGCCGACGATCAGCGACTCCTTGTTGGCCAGCGCCAGCCGGCTGCCCGCGGCGAGCGCCGCGAGCGTCGGCTCCAACCCCGCGGCGCCCTCGACACCGTTCAGGACGACGTCCGCCCCGCAGCCGGCCACCTCGATCGTCGCCTTCTCGCCGGAGACGACCCGGACGGCGCCGGCGTCCGCCGCCGCGAGGGCGGCACGGACCGCGTCCTCGGCGTCCGGCCGGGCGACGGCGACCAACTCGACCCCGAGCCGGGCGGCCTGCTCGGCGAGCAGCTCCGGACGGCGGCCGGTCGCGGCCAGGGCCACCACCCGGAACCGGTCGGGGTTGCGGACGACGACGTCGACGGCCTGCGTCCCGATCGAGCCGGTGGAACCGAGCAGGACGAGGCTGCGTGATCCGGGCACGCACCGATTCTCGCGGTCCCGGCCGCTCGTGGGCCGACCGGGTGTCCCTCCGGCCGCCCGGCTCCGGTTCCGGCGGGCCCGGACGACGGATCCGGAGTGCGTGCCGCCACTGCTCTGCTCGCCGTCGTCCTCGCCGCCCTGCCCTGCGCGCCGTCGGCGGTGCCGGCGTCCGCCGGCGTCCGTCCGAGCGGCTCCGTGACCAGCGCGCACCGGACGCCGGACGCCGTCCGCGCCTACTGGAGCCCGCGCCGGATGGCCGCGGCGCGACCCGCGGACCTCGCGCTCGGCGACGGCGTCCGGTTCGCCCGGCCCTCGGGGCTGGACGCCTACCTCCGCCGGCTGGCGCCCGGCCGGGCCGCGTCGTCCGCGCCGGGCACGGGCGCGCTGTGGACCGGCGGCGGACTCGTCGCCCGGACGACGGGCAAGGTCTTCTTCACGCTCGGCTCCGACGACTACGTGTGCAGCGGCAGCGCGGTCTCCAGCCCCGACCGTTCCACGGTGCTCACCGCCGGGCACTGCGTCGTCGACCCCGAGTCCGGCGCGACGGCGACGAACTGGGCCTTCGTCCCCGGCTACCGGGACGGGATCGCCCCCTACGGCCTCTTCCCCGCCAGCTCCCTCGCCACGACCAGCGGCTGGGCGGACGCCGAGGACTTCGACGTCGACGTCGCCTTCGCGAACGTGGCGCCGAACGCCGCCGGCGTCCGGCTCGGGGACGCGGTCGGCGGGCAGGCGATCGCCTTCGGGTCGGCGCGGGCGCAGGCCACCTACGCGTTCGGCTACCCCGCCGTGGCCCCGTGGACCGGGGCCAGGCTCGTGGCGTGCTCGGGGCGGCTGGCGCAGGACACGACGCCGGCGCCGTCGACGGACCAGGGGATGGCGTGCACGATGACGCCGGGCTCGAGCGGCGGGCCGTGGTTCACCGGCTTCGACCCGCGCACGGGCACCGGCACGCTGACGTCCGTGACGAGCTTCTCCTACACCGACCAGCCGGGCGTGCTCTGGGGCCCGTACCTGGGGGCGGAGGCCCAGGCGCTCTACGACGCCGTCGCCTCCACCACCACCGCCTGACCCCCTCGGCTCCCCTTGCGCTGATCATGCAATCCGCGTTGATCTGTGACGAGGTGGCTACAGATCAACGCGGATTGCATGATCAGCGGTGGGAGGACGGCGTCAGAGGGAGATGCCGACGTACTTGGTCTCGAGGTACTCCTCGATGCCCTCGGCGCCGCCCTCGCGGCCGAAGCCGGACTGCTTGACTCCGCCGAACGGCGCCGCGGGGTTGGACACGATGCCGGCGTTGAGGCCGACCATCCCGGACTCCAGGCCCTCGATCACCCGCAGGGCGCGCTTCAGGTCCTGCGTGTACGCGTAGGCGACGAGGCCGTACTCGGTGTCGTTGGCCAGCCGCAGGGCGTCCTCGTCCGAGGAGAACGTCACGACCGGCGCGACCGGGCCGAAGACCTCCTCACGCAGCACCCGCGCCTCCGGGTGCACCTCGGCCAGCACGGTCGGCGCGTAGAAGTAGCCGCGCTCCCCCACGGTGTTCCCGCCGATCAGCACCCGGGCGCCGGTGTCGACGGCGTCCTGGACGAGCTCGGTGACCTTCTGCTGGGAGGGCGCGTCGACCAGGGGCCCGACGTCGACGCCGTCCTCGGTGCCGCGGCCGACGCGCAGCGCGCCCATCCGCTCGGCGAGCCGGCGGGCGAAGTCCCCCGCGACGGACTCGTGCACGATGAACCGGTTCGCCGCCGTGCATGCCTCGCCCATGTTCCGCATCTTCGCCAGCATCGCGCCGTCGACCGCGGCGTCGAGGTCGGCGTCCTCGAACACCAGGAACGGGGCGTTGCCGCCCAGCTCCATCGACACCCGCAGCAGCTGCTCCGCCGACTGCTCCACCAGGCGCTTGCCGACCTCCGTCGAACCGGTGAACGACAGCTTCCGCAGCCGCGGGTCGCGGATCAGGGGCTCCATCACCGCGCCCGTGCTGCGCGTGGTGACGACGTTGAGGACGCCGTCGGGCAGCCCGGCCTCGACCAGGATCTGCGCCAGCGCGTACATCGACAGCGGCGTCTGCGAGGCCGGCTTGACGACCATGGTGCAACCGGCCGCGATCGCCGGGCCGATCTTGCGGGTACCCATCGCCATCGGGAAGTTCCACGGCGTGATGAACAGGCAGGGGCCGACGGGCTGCTTCATCGTCAGCAGCCGCGACGCCCCGTTCGGCGCCACCGACCAGCGCCCCGAGATGCGCACCGCCTCCTCGGAGAACCAGCGGAAGAACTCCGCGGCGTAGGCGATCTCCGCCTTGGACTCCTTGACCGGCTTGCCCATCTCGAGCGTCATCAGCAGGGCCAGGTCGTCGGCGCGAGCGGTGATCAGCTCGAAGGCGCGCCGCAGGATCTCCCCGCGGTCCCGCGGCGGGGTGGCCGCCCACGACGCCTGCGCGGCCACCGCCGCGTCCAGCGCCGACCGGCCGTCCTCCACCGACGCGTTGGCGACCTCGGTCAGCGTCTCGCCGGTCGCCGGGTCGTCGACCGGCAGCGTCTTGCCGTCCGCGGCCGGCCGCCACTGCCCGCCGATGAACAGGTCGGTCCGGACGGCGTCCAGCACCGCCCTCTCCCGCTCGGGAGAGGCTGACGGCGGCGGGGTCGGCGCCGTCCCCGTCGGTGTGGTCGACCCGCTCGCGGTCTCCGCGTTGCTCGACGTCGTCGTCATCTGCCGCCTCCCTGCTCGCCTGCCGACACCCTCATCCTGCCTGTTCGGCCGGCGTCCGCTCCTGCAGCTCCCAGGAGGGGCCGAGCTGCCCCAGCCGGTCGAGGAACGGGACCGGGTCGAAGGCCTCCGGGCCGAGCACGCCGGCGCCCTGCCAGATCCCCTGCGCGAGGAGTTCGAGCGCGACGACGGGATTGACGGCGGTCTGCCAGACCACGCACTGGCTGCCGTACTCCGCCATCGACCAGGCGTTGTCGACCGCGTGGTAGAGGTACACCTCGCGCGGGTTGCCGTCGACGCCGCGACCGGTCACCCACAGCCCGGCGCAGGTCGTCCCGCGCATCCGGTCGCCCAGCGTCGCCGGGTCGGGCAGGCTCGCGGCGACGACGTCCCGCGGCGAGACCCCGACCGGCCCGGCCGCCGAGCGCACCGTCACGGGGTCGGTGCGGTCCAGCCCGAGCTTGTGCAGGGTGCGCAGGACGTCGATGAACTCGGCGCCGAGCCCGTACTTGAAGGTCACCCGCCGGGCCGGGACCCAGCGCGGCATGAGGAGGACCTCCTCGTGCTCGACGTTGACGCACTCCACGGGCCCGATGCCGGCCGGGAAGTCGAAGACCTCGGGCTCGCTGAAGGGCGGCGTCGTGTACCAGCCGCGACCGGTCTCGTAGATCACCGGCGGGTTGAGGCACTCCTCGATCGTGGTCCAGATCGAGAACGACGGGGCGAAGTCGTAGCCGTCGACGACGAGGTTCGCGCCGTCCCGGGTGCCCAGCTCCTGGATCTCGGAGAAGAGCTGATCGGCGGCGTACCGGGCGAAGACGTCCGAGAGGCCGGGCTCGACGCCGATGCCGACGAGCGCGAGCCGCCCCGCCTGCTCCCACCTCTCGGCCGCGGCGAACTGCTCGTCGCCGAGCTTGACGCCGACCTCCTCGTAGGGCCGCTGCGGGTGCGGCTTGGACAGGCTCATGGCCATGTCGAGGTAGTCGGCGCCGGCGGCGAACGCCCCGTCGAAGATCGGCATCACGAACCGCGGGTCGACCGCGTTGAGCACGTGCGTCGCGCCCTCGGCGCGGGCCAGCGCGGCCACGGCGTCGGCGTCCGAGGCGTCGACCCGCACGGCGTGGAACCGGCCGTCGTCCACGGACGCGACGGCGGCCCGGGCGCGGGACTCGTCGGCGTCCGCCACCACGAAACGCTCGAAGAACGAGCGTCGAGCGGCGGTCCGGACCACGGCCGACCCCACCCCGCCGGAACCGATCATGAGGACGCGCACGGACTCTCCTTCGCTCGTTCGGCTGGACGTGTCACGACGGCGGCGGGTCGGCGACGACGCAGAAGACGTTCCCCTGCGGGTCGGCCATCTGCTGCCACCAGATGCCCTCGGCGTCGAGCAGTTCGGTCATCCTGGGGCCGATCCGCCGGGCACCGAGAGCCTCGAGCCGCGCGATGTGGGCCTCGGCGTCCGGCGGGTGGACGTCGACGTGCACGCGGTTCTTGCCTGCCGGCTCCTCCGGCACCCGCTGCAGGGCGACGACCGGATCCTTGGGGTCGTCGCGGGAGACCAGGACGAGGTAGGCGCCGAGGTCGGCGGCCAGGCGGTAGCCGAGAGCCTCCTCCCAGAAACCGACGATCGCCGAGGGGTCGACGGTGTCGAGGACGACCGTCAGCCTCACGCCTGGACCCGGGCACGCCGCGACCGCACGATCTCGCTGCCCACGACGATGACGAACGCCAGCAGGAACATGAACGTCCCGATGACGTACGCCTGCGCCGGGATGCCGCGCTGGGCGGAGACGTAGACGAACTTCGGGAAGGTGTTCACGGCGCCCGAGGTGAAGTTGGTGATGATGTAGTCGTCGAAGGAGAGGCTGAAGGCGAGCAGGGCGGCGCCGGCGATGCCCGGCGCGACCAGGGGCAGCGTGACCCGCCGGAACGTCTCCACCTCGTTCGCGTAGAGGTCCATCGCGGCCTGCTCGAGACGCGGGTCGAGGCTCGCGATGCGCGCCTTGACGGCGACCACGACGAAGCTGATGCAGAACATCACGTGCGCGAGGACGATCGTGCCGAAGCCGAGGTTGAGCCCGAGGTTGAGGAAGAGCGTCAGCAGGGACGCCGCCAGCACGACCTCGGGCGTGGCCATCGGCAGGAAGATCAGCAGATTGGTGCCGGTGCGGCCGCGGAAGCGGTGCCGGGTCAGGGCGAACGCGACCATCGTCCCGAGGATCGTCGCGACGACCGTCGCCAGGACGCCGATCTTGAGACTGTTCCCGAGCGCGTTGCAGACGTCCGGCGCGCCGCAGGGGTTCGTCCAGTTCGCGGTCGTGAACCCGCGCCAGGTGAGGTTGTCCTTGCCGCCCTGGTTGAACGAGAACACGGCGATGTAGGCGATGGGCGTGAAGATGTAGGCGAACGCCAGCACGCCGTAGATGCGCAGCGCGTTGTGGCCCAGCCAGCGCCGCACCCTGACCCCGGTGCTCATACCAGTTCCTCCGTGCCCGCCCGGCGGATGTAGAGGAACACCAGCACGAGGATCGTGGCCATGAGCACGAACGAGAGCGCCGCGGCGGTCGGGTAGTCGACGACTTGGAAGAACCGGCTCTCGATCACGTTGCCGATCATGCGGTTCTGGATCCCGCCGAGCAGGGCCGCGTTCACGTAGTCGCCGGCCGCGGGGATGAACGTCAGCAGGGTGCCCGCGACGATGCCCGGCATCGTCAGCGGCAGCGTGACCTTGCGCAGCACCGTGATCGGATGCCCGTAGAGGTCGGCGCCCGCCTCGAGCAGGCGTGGATCGAGCCGCTCGATGCTGGCGTAGAGCGGCAGCGTCATGAACGGCAGGAAGTTGTAGGTGAGCCCGGCGATCACGGCCGTGGTGCTCGCCGTCAGCGCCATGCTCTCGGGGATCACGTGGATGCCCTTGAGGGTCCGGACGATGAAGCCCTCCTCGCCGAGGATCTGCCGCCACGCGAGGGTCCGGAGGATGAAGCTGCAGAAGAACGGCGCGACGACGAGGACGAGCAGCAGGTTGCGCCAGCGGCCGGCCTTGAACGCGATCATGTAGGCCAGCGGGTAGCCGATGAGCAGGCAGAGCACGGTCGCGATCCCGGCGTACAGGAAGGACCGCCCCAGCTGGGTCAGGTACTCGCTGACGGCGTCCGCGTAGTTGGCGACCCGGAAGGTCTGCTCGAACGCCCCGATCTCGCCGCTCGGCGCCGGGGTCTGCAGCGAGGTGCCGAACAGCGTGGCGATCGGTACCACGAAGAAGATCGCGAGCCAGGCGAGCCCGGGCAGGAGCAGCAGGTACGGGGTGACGCGGCGGCCGCGGCGCGGGGCGTCACCGGTACCCGCGCCCGGGTCGCCTCCGACCTCGGTGCGGGCGACGGATGCGATGGCCATGGCGTCCCTCTCAGCCGCTCACCGCGCGCACCCGCGCGGAGCCGTCGTCGGCCGGGGGCCGGTCCTCGACGTCGATGCCTTCGGTGACCGACGCGCCGGCAGGCAGCGCGAAGGTGTGGTCGACGTCCCAGGCGACGTCGACCGTGGTCCCGGCCGGGAACCGCTCGCCGAGGCCGAGGTTCTGGGCGAAGACGACGGCGGTCTGGCCGGAGGGCAGGCGGACGAGGTACTGGGTCGAGACGCCGGTGAAGCTGGCGTCGACGACGACGCCTCCGGTGAGCCGGTTCTCGCCCGGGTCGCCCTGGTCGTCGGGCGCCCGCAGCTGGATCTTCTCGGGGCGGACGCCGACGAGCAGGTCGGTGCCGGCGCCGGCGGGCATGCGATCCGTGGACACGGCCAGCCGCTGGCCGTCGCAGTCGACCACGGGCCGCCCGCCGTCCCGGTCCGTGCGCCGCCCGGGCAGGAGGTTGGACTGGCCGAGGAAGTTCGCGACGAAGACCGTGTCCGGCCGCTCGTAGAGCGACATCGGCGCGCCGAGCTGCTCGATCCGCCCGCCGTTCATCACCGCGACGGTGTCGGCCATGGTCATGGCCTCCTCCTGGTCGTGGGTGACGTGGATGAACGTGATGCCGACCTCGGTCTGGATCCTTTTGAGCTCGATCTGCATCTGGCGGCGCAGCTTGAGGTCCAGCGCGCCCAGCGGCTCGTCGAGGAGCAGCACCTTCGGCCGGTTGACGATGGCGCGGGCGAGCGCGATGCGCTGCTGCTGGCCGCCGGAGAGCTGGGCGGGCTTGCGCCGGGCCAGGTGCGGCAGCTCGACGAGCTCGAGCGCGCGCTCGACCTCCTGGCGCACGTCCTTGGACCCCCGCCGGCGTAGCCCGAACGCGACGTTCTCGAACACGTCGAGGTGCGGGAAGAGGGCGTAGTTCTGGAACACGGTGTTGACCGGCCGCCGGTACGCCTTCTCCCAGGAGATGTCCTGCTCGCCCAGGTGGATGGAACCGGACGTCGGCTCCTCCAGGCCCGCCACCATGCGCAGCGTCGTCGTCTTGCCGCAGCCCGACGGGCCGAGCAGGGCGAAGAACGACCCCTCCGGGACGACGAGCGTGAGGTCGTCCACCGCGGTGAACGACCCGAAGCGCTTGGTGACGTTCGCCAGGCGCAGGTCCTCCCCCGCGGTCGTCATGCGCCCAGCGCCGACTGGAACGCCTGCGTGTAACGGGTCTCGTCCGCCGGCTCGAGCTTGGTGAACACCTGCACCTTCTGCAGGTCCGCGTCCGTGGGGAAGATCAGCGGGCTCTTGGCGAGATCCTTGTCGATCTTCTCCATCTCCTGCTGGGCGCCCTGCACGGGGCAGATGTAGTTGACGTAGGCGGCCACCTCGGCGGCCACCTTCGGGTCGTAGTAGTAGTTGATCAGCGTCTCCGCGTTCTTCTTGTGCGGCGACCCGATCGGGATCATGAGGTTGTCGCTCCACAGCGTGCCGCCCGAGTCCGGCAGCACGAAGTCCCACTTGTTCCCGTTCTCGGAGTTCAGCTGGAAGATGTCGCCGGACCAGCCGATCACGGCCAGCGCATCACCGCTGATCAGGTCCTCCTTGTAGGAGTTGCCCTTCACCTGCCGGATCTGGCCGCTGTCGAGCTGGGTCTTGAGCACGTCCAGGGCCTTGTCGAACTGGGCCTGGGTGAACGGCTTGTCGATCCGCACGCCCTGGCTCATCATGATCAGCCCCATCGTGTCCCGCCACTCCGACAGCACCTCGATGCGGCCCTTGAGCTCCGGCCGCCAGAGGTCGTCGACGGTCCGGATCGGCGTCTTCACCTGCTGCTTGTTGTAGCCCAGTCCCGCATACCCCGACTGCCAGGTCAGCGAGCTCTGACGACCCGGGTCGAAGCTCACGTTGGCCAGCGCGGGCAGGATGTTCTTCTTGTTCGGGATCGCCGCGTCGTCGAACTTCTGGACGTAGCCCTGGCGGACCAGCCGGCCGGCCATCCAGTCGGTGAGGACGATGACGTCCTTGCCGATGTCCTGGCCCGCCTTCAACTGAGCCTGGATCTTGCCGTAGTAGGTGTCGTTGTCGTCGATGTCCTCGGCGTACGTCGCCTTGATGCCCGTCTTCTTCTGGAAGGCCTCGAGCGTGGGGTACTTCTTGGTCTTGTCGTCGTAGTCCAGGTACAACGTCCAGTTCGCCCAGTTGACGACCTTGTCCGTGTCGGACCGGTCCTGGGCGGGCGACGGGCCGGCGCTGCCGGACGGCGCGGCGCCGCCGCCACCGCCGGACGCGGGGGTCCCGCTCGTGCCGCACGCTGCGAGGAGGGCGCCCAGCCCGAGGGCTCCGGCGCCGCCGAGGACGGCACGCCGGGAGGGGCCGGCCGTTCTCGCGGAATCGGCGAGCGCGCGCACGACGGCGGCGGCTTCGGGCGAGAGGGGCGGGCGGCGACGAGCCATGGGGGTTGATCCTTCCTGAGGTGGAACGTGGGCTGGGGGTCCGGTCAGAGGACCGGTCCGGGCGGGCCGCCCCGGCGACGATGCGCGGGCGGTGCACCGGACAGCAGGGACGGCAACGACGTAACGGGTGAGAACCCCCCGCAGTTCGCGTGCGGGCTCGCGTGCGCGGCGACGCCGCTCGTGCACGAGCCCACCTGCGGCATCCCGGCGACGGTCACGACGTCCTCGTCCGTGGCATGCGGCAGGGCCTCGACAAGGTCACGCCTGGCGTCCCTCGGGGGGCGGGAGCACAGCACGCACCTCACGCGCAGTAACCCTGGTCTGCACCAACCACGAACTCCTCGTCACATCGCGTCTCCCCCCGGCCGTGTGGATGGTCGCACGGCAACAGCGCCTATCTCAACGGTTCGCACCGGATCTGCTCGGTAACAAGCCTGCAACGCAACGGATTTCGCGCCCCGATCGCGGCCGCCGATCCGGGATCCGCACCCGCCGTCTACGCTGATCGCCGCGGCGCGAGTGACGGACCGCAGTATGTCGCGGGGCGCGCGCAGGCGCGCCGCGGCGAGGCGGCCACCGGGCGCCGACGGACCTGGACAGGAGGCGCCCGTGCCGACGACCGACGCACGACGGACGTACCGGAGCCTCTCGCTCTGGCACGACACCCTGGTCGCCTCCGGCGACGACGACCTGTCTCCCCGGCCCGAGCTGGAAGGGGACCTCGACGTCGACGTCTGCATCGTCGGTGCAGGGTTCACCGGGCTCTGGACGGCGTACACGCTGCTCGTCGAGGACCCGTCCGTGCGGGTCGCCGTGCTCGAGGCCGAGATCGCCGGGTTCGGGGCCAGCGGACGCAACGGTGGCTGGTGCTCGGCGCTCTTCCCGGCGTCCGCGGCAGCGCTCGCCCGGCGGCACGGTCGCGAGGCGGCGCTCGCGATGCGACGCGCCATGAACGCGACCGTCTCCGAGGTGGGCCGCGTCGTGGCCGCCGAGGGCATCGAGGCGCACTGGCGCCAGGGCGGAACGGTGGTGCTGGCGCGGACGCCGGTGCAGCTCGAGCGGGCCCGCGCGGCGGTCGCCGCGGACGCCGCGTTCGACGGCGTCGACGGCCTCGCCCTGCTCGGCGCGGAGGAGGCGGCGCGGCACGCGGGGGCCTCCCGCGTGCTCGGCGCGACGTTCACCCCGCACTGCGCGCGGGTGCACCCCGCACGGCTCGTCCGCGGTCTGGCCCGAGCCGTCGAGCGGCGCGGCGGCAGGATCCACGAGCGCACCCCGGCGGTGCGGATCGTGCCGGGGCCGAAGCCCCGGGTGGAGACCGCGGGCGGCACGGTTCGGGCCGACGTCGTGGTCCGCGCCACCGAGGCCTGGACCGCCGGGCTGACGGACAGCGGCCGGGAGGTCGTCCCCGTCTACTCGCTCATGGTGGCCACGGAGCCGCTGCCGCCGTCGTTCTGGGCGACCGCGGGGCTCGCCGCGGGCGAGACCTTCTCCGACCACAGGCACCTGATCATCTACGGCCAGCGGACGGCCGACGACCGGATCGCCTTCGGCGGACGCGGTGCTCCGTACCACGCGGGCTCCCGCATCGAGCCCCGCTTCGACCGGGACCCGGGGGTCTTCGCCGGTCTGCGCGCCACGCTGCTGGACCTCTTCCCCGGGCCTGCGGGGGCATGCGTTCACGCACGCCTGGGGTGGGCCGCTCGGCATCGCCCGGGACTGGCACGCCGGCGTCGGCCTCGACCGGAAGACCGGGCTGGCCTGGGCGGGTGGCTACGTCGGCGACGGTGTCGGGACGTCGAACCTCGCCGGCCGCACGCTCGCCGACCTCGTCCTCGGCCGCGACACGGAGCTCACCCGGCTGCCGTGGGTGGGCCACCGGTCACCGCGGTGGGAGCCGGAGCCGCTGCGCTGGCTGGGCGTGAACGCCGGGCTGCGGGCCATGACCACGGCGGACGCCGAGGAGCGGCTCACCGGCCGCCCGAGCCTGGCGGCCCGAGTCCTGGCCCCGTTGCTGGGGCATTAGGAATCGCTGGGCTGGACACACAAGTAGCTGATCATGCACTTCCGCGTTGATCATGACGAGCGTCATGATCAACGCGGAAGTGCATGATCAGCTACCCCGAACATCAGGGTGAGGCGACGCGGAGCGCGCCTCAGCCGATGTTGGCCATCACGTGCTTGATGCGGGTGTAGTCGTCGAAGCCGTACATGGAGAGGTCCTTGCCGTAGCCGGAGTGCTTGAAGCCGCCGTGCGGCATCTCGGCCACGATCGGGATGTGCGTGTTGATCCACACGCAGCCGAAGTCGAGGCGGCGGGACATCCGCATGGCCCGGCCGAAGTCCTTGGTCCACACCGACGACGCCAGGCCGTACTGGACGCCGTTGGCCCAGCGCAGCGCCTCCTCCTCGTCGTCGAACCGCTGCACGGTGATGACCGGGCCGAAGATCTCGTTCTGGATCGCCTCGTCGTCCTGCTGGAGGCCGTCCACGACGGTCGGCTCGCAGGAAGAAGCCGTTGGCGAGAGCGGAGACCCGCTCACCGCCCGCGAGCACCTTGGCGTGGTCGGGCAGTCGCGAGAGGAACCCGGAGACGCGCTCGAGCTGGTTGGCGTTGTTGACCGGGCCGACGAAGGCGTCCTCGTCGTCCGGCAGGCCGACCTTGGTCGCTCTTGGCCTGCTCAGCGAGGGCGGCGGCGAAGTCGTCGTGCACCCGCGGCCCCGCGAGCACCCGGGTGGCGGCGGTGCAGTCCTGGCCGGCGTTGAAGTAGCCGGCGATCGGCGATGGCCTCGGCGGCGGCCTCGACGTCCGCGTCGTCGAAGACGATCACCGGCGCCTTGCCGCCCAGCTCGAGGTGGACCCGCTTGACGTCGCGCGAGGCCGCCTCCGCGACCTGCATGCCGGCCCGGACGGAGCCGGTGATCGCCACCATCTGCGGGGTCGGGTGCTGGACCAGGGCGCGGCCGGTGTCGCGGTCGCCGGTGACGACGTTGAGCACGCCCGGCGGCAGGAACTCGGAGGCGACCTCGGCGAGCAGCAGCGTCGTCTCCGGCGTCGTGTCGCTCGGCTTGATCACGACGGCGTTGCCGGCGGCGATCGCGGGCGCGATCTTCCAGACCGCCATCATCATCGGGTAGTTCCAGGGCGTGACCTGCCCGATCACGCCGATCGGCTCGCGCCGGATCCACGAGGTGTGGCCCGCCATGTACTCCCCCGCCGACCGGCCCTCGAGCACCCGCGCGGCGCCCGCGAAGAACCGGATCTGGTCGACCATCGGGCGGGATCTCCTCCGCCGCCGTCACGGCGTACGGCTTGCCCGTGTTCTCGCCCTCGAGCCGCACGAACTCGTCGGCTCGGGCCTCGACGGCGTCCGCGAACCTCAGCAGCGCCCGCTGCCGCTCGCCCGGGGTCGCGTCGCGCCAGGTCTCGAAGGCGCGCGCCGCGGCCGCGTAGGCCGCGTCGACGTCCGCCTCGTTCGAGACCGGCGCGCTCGCCACGACCTCGCCCGTCGCCGGGTTGACGATGTCGCTGCGGGTGTCGGACGACGCCTCCCGGTACTCCCCGTCGACGAAGTTGCGCAGCACGCGGGGCGAGGTCTCGGTCACGAAGGCTCCCTGTCGACGACGTGCGGACGCGCGGCCTGCGGCGGCGTCCCCTGAACGGTCGGACTCTACCCCGCAGACCCCCGTAATCAACAGGTGCGCTATGGCTGGACGACGCTTTCCGCAAGCTGCGACGGGTGTCGAGCAACGGATTCGGTGGTGCGGGGACTTGCCAGCGTCGCGTCGAGCCGTCAGGCTGGCGAGGTGTCCAGCCCCGCCGCGGCGCCGCGGAACAACCACGCGGTCCTCGACGAGACGTCGAAGAAGATCATCGAGCAGCTGCAGGCCGACGGCCGACGGCCCTACGCGGCCATCGGCAAGGCGGTGGGCCTCTCGGAGGCCGCGGTCCGGCAGCGCGTGCAGCGGCTGCTCGACGCCGGGGTGATGCAGATCGTCGCCGTCACCGACCCCGTCCAGGTCGGCTTCAGCCGGCAGGCCATGGTCGGCCTGCGGGTCGACGGCGACGTGACACAGGTGGCCGACCAGGTGGCGCAGTTCCGCGAGGTCGACTACGTCGTCGTCTCCGCGGGGTCCTTCGACCTGCTGGTCGAGGTCGTCTGCGAGGACGACGACCACCTGCTCGACCTGGTCGCCCGCCGGCTCCGGGCGCTGCCCGGGGTCCGGACCACCGAAACGTTCGTCTACTTGAAGCTGCGGAAGCAGCGTTACGACTGGGGAACCCGATGACCACCACGCCGCAGACCTTCTCCGAATCCGGGCAGGACACCCTCGCCGAGCGCGCCCGCGACCACCTCTGGATGCACTTCACCCGCCACTCGACCTACGAGAACGGCGGGCACGTACCCGTGATCGTGCGCGGCGAGGGCGCCTACGTCTGGGACGACCAGGGCAGGCGCTACCTCGACGGGCTCGCCGGGCTGTTCACCGTGCAGGTCGGCCACGGCCGCGAGGAGCTGGCGGACGCCGCCGCGGCGCAGGCCCGGGAGCTCGCCTTCTTCCCGCTCTGGTCGTACGCCCACCCGCGGGCCATCGAGCTCGCCGAGCGGCTCGCCGCCGGCGCCCCGGGCGACCTGAACCGCGTCTTCTTCACCACCGGCGGCGGCGAGGCCGTCGAGACCGCCTGGAAGCTCGCCAAGCAGTACTGGAAGCTCGTCGGCAAGCCGATGAAGCACAAGGTCATCTCGCGGTCGGTCGCCTACCACGGGACCCCGCAGGGCGCTCTGTCGATCACCGGCATCCCGGCCGCCAAGGAGATGTTCGAGCCGCTCGTGCCCGGCGGCTTCAAGGTGCCCAACACCAACCTCTACCGGGCGCCCGAGCACCTGCGCGACGACCCCAAGGCGTTCGGGCTGTGGGCCGCCAACCGGATCGCCGAGGCGATCGAGTTCGAGGGCCCGGACACGGTCGCGGCGGTGTTCCTCGAGCCCGTGCAGAACTCCGGCGGCTGCTTCCCGCCGCCGCCCGGGTACTTCGACCGGGTTCGGGAGATCTGCGACGAGTACGACGTCCTGCTCGTCAGCGACGAGACGATCTGCGCCTTCGGCCGGATCGGCGGGATGTTCGCCTGCGAGGACCTGAAGTACCAGCCGGACATGATCACCTGCGCCAAGGGGATGACCAGCGGGTACTCCCCCATCGGCGCCATGATCGCCAGCGAGCGGCTCTTCGAGCCGTTCCGGCAGGGCACGACCTACTTCCCGCACGGGTACACCTTCGGCGGCCACCCGGTCTCGGCAGCCGTGGCCATGGCCAACCTGGACATCTTCGAGCGCGAGGGCCTCAACCAGCACGTCCGCGAGCAGGCCCCGGCGTTCCGGGCGACGCTGGAGAAGCTCCTCGACCTGCCCATCGTCGGCGACGTCCGCGGGGAGGGGTTCTTCTACGGGATCGAGCTGGTCAAGGACAAGGCGACCCGGGAGACCTTCGACGACGACGAGAGCGAGCGGCTGCTGCGCGGCTTCCTCTCCAAGGCGCTCTTCGACGCCGGCCTGTACTGCCGGGCGGACGACCGTGGCGACCCCGTCGTCCAGCTCGCCCCGCCGCTGATCATCGGTCAGACCGAGTTCGACGAGATCGAGTCGGTGCTGCGCAGCGTGCTCACGGAGGCCTGGAACCGGCTCTGAAGGGAGCTCGAGGCCGGGAGGGCCGGCGTTCCGCTCGCGCTGCGTGACGGGGCGTCGGCCGCTCGGGCGGCCTTCGGACCACCCCTGCGGACGGTGCGAGCGCGCCGCAGGGCTGCCGACGGGTCGGGTGACCGACCCGGAGGAGTCCACTCGTGCCGCGCCGTTCCACCGATCGTCCGCGTCCTGCCCTCTCGCGCCCGGCCCGGCGCCGCGCCGGCCGCGCGGACCTCGGCCTCTGGCCGCCGTCCCGTGCCGCCTCGCGACGGCGTCGCGGGCCCGCGCGGCACGCGCTCGTCGTCGTGCAGAGCGGGCAGGACGCCCGCCCTGTCGTCCGGGTCTCCCCCGGGCCGCTGGGGCTGCTGCTGGCGGTGCTCGTGCTCCTCGTGGGTTCGGGCGCCGCGCAGGGTGCCCTGAGCAGCACGAGTACGGTGCGCACCGCCGCAGCTCTCGGCGTCCCACACGCCCCCGTGAGCCTGCCGGCGGGGATCGAGGCCCTCTCGCCCTACCTGGAGCAGGACTCGTGCAACCCGGTCGCCATGCCGGGTGCCGTGAAGCTCGGCGACCTGCTCCGGGCGACCTACCCGGGCACGAGCTACGGCATCGCCCGGGCCTGCGGCAGCGACGGCATCGCCAGCGAGCACTACGAGGGCCGGGCCATCGACTGGTTCACCTCCGTGCGCGACCCGCTGGGCGCGGCCCGGGCGACCACCGTGCTGAACTGGCTGCTCGCCACCGACGGCGGCGGGCACCCCTACGCCAACGCCCGCCGGCTCGGCGTCATGTACCTCATCTGGAACAACCGGATCTGGGGCACCTACCGGGCGGCGGAGGGGTGGCGCCCCTACTCGACCTGCGCGGCGCACCCGGAGAAGGCGTACGACACGACCTGCCACCGCGACCACATCCACATCTCGCTGAGCTGGGCCGGAGCTGCGGGCCGCACCTCGTTCTGGACCGGCTCCGTGGCGCCGGTCGACTACGGCCCCTGCCGTCCGGCCGGCTTCAACTGGGCGGCGCCCTACGCGGGGCCGCGGTCGGCACCCTGCCCCGCCCACACCACCGTCACGGCTCCTCGTGGGGCGCCCGCGGTCGCCGCCGGCCTGTTCGCGGCGTCGGGGGCACGCCTCGCGCCGGGATACACCGGCCCCCTCGTGGGCAGCCTGCAGCGGGCTCTCGGCGTCTCCGCGGACGGCAGCTTCGGCCCGCTGACGGGCGCGGCGGTTTCGGCGTTCCGGACGGCGCACGGGCTCCGCGCGGGCCAGACGGTGGACGACGCCACCTGGCGGGCACTGCTCACGACCTTCTCGCACGGCACCTGGGTTCCGCCGTCACCGTCACCGTCGCCCTCCCCGTCGCCCTCCCCGTCGCCCTCGCCGGCACCCTCGCCGGTCTCCCCGGGCAAGGCCGGCCCGCTGGCGCCGTACGTCTCGCTCGTGCTGACCTACGGCTCCACCGGGCCCGCCGTCAAGGTCGTCCAGCACCTGCTCAAGGTGACGCCGACCAGCGGGTGGTACGGCCCGGTCACGACGGCCGCCGTCCGGCACTTCCAGGCCGCGCACCACATCTCGACCACCGGCAACGTCGGACCGCTCACGTGGGCGGCCCTCGCCCGGCTGGCCGCGGGGGGCTCGTGGTGAGGTAGCGACCGCGCGAGCGGCCACTACTCTGCGCGGCATGAACGCGGTGCGGCAGGACGCGCAGGCCACGGCCCCCGCGACGGGGCCCGCTGGGCTGAGCCGGGGTGATCTGCAGCTGATCGGCGGCTGCGCGGTCGCCACCCTCGCGGCGGGCGGCGCCCGGCTCGTGTCCCTGCCGTCCGTCGTGCCGTTCCTCGTGGCGGCGATCGCGCTCGCCCTGCTGGCGAGCCTCGTCGGCCGCGCCGTCGACGCCCTCGGCGACCGGCTGGGCGCCGGGGCGACCGGGGTCGTCCAGTCCGCCCTGGGGAACCTGCCGGAGCTGTTCGTCTGCGTCTTCGCCCTGCGGGACGGGCTCTACGACGTCGTGGACGCCGCGCTGGTCGGGTCGGTGCTGGCGAACGTGCTGCTCGTGCTCGGGCTCGCCTTCGTCGTCGGCGGCCTGCGGCACGGGACGCAGCGCTTCCCGGCCAGCCGGGCCCGGACGCTGTCGCTGCTCCTGGTGCTGTCCGTGGCGGCGTGGCTCATCCCGTCGCTCACCTCGGCCCTGCACACGCCCGCCGCCGGGCACGAGCGCGGGCTGTCGATCGTCACGGCGATCCTCCTGCTCGGGCTCTTCGCGCTGTCCATCCCGGCGTCCCTCTCCCGGGGGGACGCCGCGGCCGCGGCTGAAGGTGAGGAAGGCGCGGAGGGGGCGGAAGCCGCGGAAGGTGCCCCCGCCCGCTGGCCGCTGGCGCTCACCCTCGTCGTGCTCTTCGTCGCCGCGATCGCCGCCGCCTTCGTCTCCGACTGGTTCGTCGCGGGCCTGCAGCCGGCGATGAACGCCCTGCACATCTCCGAGGCCTTCGCCGGGCTCGTCGTCGTCGCGATCGCCGGCAACGCGGTCGAGAACGTCGTCGGCATCCAGCTCGCGGCCCGGAACCACACCGACTACGCGCTGTCGGTGATCCTGCAGTCGCCGCTGCAGATCGCGCTCGTGCTGGCGCCCGTGCTCGTGCTCGTGGCTCCGCTCGTCGGGGCGACGTTCACCCTGGTGCTCTCCCCGCTCCTGGTGGCGTCGCTGATCATGGCGGCGATCGTCACGGTGCTCGTGGTCAACGACGGGGAGTCGACCTGGCTGGAGGGAGCCACCCTCGTCGTGCTCTACGTCCTCATCGCCACCTCGTTCTGGTGGGGCTGACCCCGCGTCCCGCTCCTCGGGTCCCTCCCGGCTGATCAAGGCGGCGGGATCAGGGAAGGGGCGTGCTTAGACTCTCGACGTGTCCGTGACCCGGTTGCTCGTGCTCGGCGGGGTGCGCATCCTGCAGCCCGCGCACGGGTACCTCGTGCGCCGCGAACTGGCGACGTGGCAGATCGAGCACTGGGCGAACGTCGCGCCGGGCTCCATCTACAACGCCCTGCGGACGCTGACGCGGGACGGCCTGCTGGAGGAGCACGAAGCGGACAGCGCGGCGGGTGGAACGGGCCCCGCCGCGCGCGCGACGTACACCCTGACCCACGACGGCGAGGCGGAGTTGCTCCGGCTCGTCCGCGACGCGCTGTGGCAGCTGCACCCGTTCGAGCCCGCGTCGCTCATGGCTGGGCTCTCGTTCTGGTGGCTCCTGACCCGGGAGGAGGTCGTCGCGGCGCTCGAGGCGCGGCGCACGCAGTTGGACGCCCACATCACCGGGATCAGCTACCAGGCCGAGGACGTCCGGCACGCGCCGGCGACGCCGGAGCACGTCGTCGAGCACTACCTCGTGCAGGAGGCGCGACTGCGCGGCGAGCGCCAGTGGGTCGAGGACGCCCTGAAGCGCCTGCACGACGGTGCGTACGGCTTCGTGGGTGAGGGGTCGGCATGGCTGCGGCAGGCCAAGCGTGAGTAGTCCAAGAACTATTCAAACTTGACTAGCTAGAACCGACGGGGCCATGGTTCTTCCATGACCTCTCCTGCGATCACCGCCCGCGCGCTGGCGCGCACCTTCCGAACGCGGACCGGCCCTGTGGAGGCCGTCCGGGGCGTCGACCTCGAGGTGGAGGCCGGCGAGATCGTCGGCTTCCTCGGTCCGAACGGCGCCGGAAAGACGACCACCCTGCGCATGCTGACCACGCTGCTGACCCCGACGTCCGGCGACCGCCCAGGTCGCCGGCTGCGACCTGCTCCGCGATCCCGTCGGAGTCCGCCGGCGGATCGGCTACGTCGCCCAGGGCGGCGTCACACAACCGGAGGCACGCGTCGGCGAGGAGATCGTCGACCAGGCGCGGCTGTACGGAGTCGACCGCGGCGAGGGCGCGCGCCGCGGCCGCGAGCTGCTCGGGCAGCTGGACCTCGAGGGCGTCTGGGGCCGGACCTGCGGCTCGCTCAGCGGCGGCCAGCGCCGGCGCCTGGACATCGTCATGGGGCTCGTGCACTCCCCCGGGCTGGTCTTCCTCGACGAGCCCACGACCGGGCTGGACCCGCAGTCCCGGGCCAACCTCTGGGGCCACATCCGGGGGCTGCGCGACGAGCAGGGGACGACCGTCTTCCTCACCACGCACTACCTGGACGAGGCCGACGCGCTCTGCGACCGGCTCCTCGTCATCGACCACGGCTCGATCGTCGCGTCCGGCACGCCCGAGGAGCTCAAGCGAGCCGTCTCCGGCGACGCCGTGACACTGACGCTCAAGGACCGGGCGGACGCCGAGACCGCGCTCGTCGTCCTCAAGGACCTGCCGGGCGCGCAGGGCGCGCAGGTCCGCGACGACGGCGAGGCCGGCGTCCAGGCACTGCTCCGCGTCCCCAACGGTGGCGCCGCGCTCCCCGGCCTGCTGCGCACGCTGGACGCGCGCGGCGTCAGTCCCGAGGCCGTGGAGGTCCGCCGCCCCACCCTCGACGACGTCTTCCTCGACCTCACCGGCCGCTCGCTCCGCGACGCCGCCTAGAACCCCGGGAGTACCAGTGACCTTCGTCCGCGAGACCTGGATCGTCTTCAGCCGGGCGCTCCGGCTCAGCCTGCGCAACCCGGTGTGGGTCGTGATCGGCCTCACCCAGCCCGTGCTCTACCTGGCCCTGTTCGGGCCGCTGCTCAAGACCGTCGTGCAGAGCACGCCCGGCCTGCCGCCCGGCGACGCCTGGCAGATCTTCGTGCCCGGGCTGCTCGTTCAGCTGGGCATCTTCGGCGCGGCGTTCGTCGGGTTCGGCCTCATCGCCGAGTGGCGCGCCGGCGTCATCGAGCGCATGCGCGTCACGCCGGCACACCGGACGGCGCTGCTGGCGGGCCGCGTCGCCCGCGACGTCCTCGTCCTGGGCGTTCAGGGGGCGCTGCTCATGCTCGTCGCCGTTCCGTTCGGGCTCCGGGTGCCGGTCGGCGGAGCCCTGCTGGCGCTGCTGGTCGTCGCCTTCCTGGCCGCCGCCTTCTCGTCGCTCTCCTACGCGGCCGCGCTGGTCCTCAAGAGCGAGGACGCACTGGCGCCCCTGCTCAACGGCATCGCCATCCCCTTGTTGCTGCTCTCCGGGATCCTGCTGCCGATGTCGCTCGCCCCGGCGTGGTTGCGGACGCTGTCGGACGTCAACCCGCTCAAGCACGTCGTCGACGGCATCCGCGCGTTGTTCCGCGGGGACCTCGCCACCTCGGTTGCCGGGTGGGGCCTGGTGTGGGCGCTCGGGCTCGTCGCCGTCGGCGTCCTCGTCGGCGCGCGGACCTTCAGACGCGAATCCGCCTGAGCACCTCCGGCGGCAGGGACGGGACCCCGCGCATGAACGCCAGGTCGAGCGCCGCCCACGCTGCCGCGTGGGCGGCGCCGAGCAACGACGTGCGGCGGTGGCCGGGGCGGAGCAGCGCCACCCCGAGCATCGTCGCCACGTGGATCCCGTCGACGGCGGTGTCGGCGGCCGGGCAGAACGTGCCGGCCGCGTCGAGCCGCGACTGCACCACCTGACGCCCGCCGAGCACCAGGTGGTACCAGCCCACCTTCGACCGGCGCAGCCGGAGGACACCGTAGGCGACCTGGCCCACCCCGACGGCGAGCCGGAGCTGGGCGCGGACGGCGTCCGGCGGTGGAGGCGCCGGCGGCGCCGACTCGACCAGGCGCTGGGCGTCCGAGGGCGCGCTCACCGGTTGCCCAGGAGCTCGCGGGTCCGCCCACCGGCCGCGCCGACCGTGCTCACGGCCGCACCGAGAACGCGGCCGATCCGCAGGTTCGCCCACGTCTCCGGGCTGAAGGTCTTGGCACGGTGGTCGAAGCTGCCGTGCGCGCCGATGTCGTCCTGCACGGGCTTGTCGAGGTTGTCGCCGTAGACGGGCAGGTCCTCGTCGGTCTGCTGGCCCTGCACGGCCGTCTTCGCCACGAACCAGTCGAGCAACCGCGGCCACACCGCGTTGCCGACCGCGATCGCGCTGGTCCGCCAGGTCACCGCGGTCCTGCGCCGGGGGTGCTGGACGACGTAGGCGACGGCGCGGGCGCCGACCTCGGGCTGGAAGATCGGCGGCACCGGCTGCGGGTGCTTCGGGAGCCGGGAACGGACCCACCCGAACTGGGGCGTGTTGAGCGCCGGCATGTGGACCATGGAGATGTCGACGCCGACCCCGTCGTGGTCGAGCTCGGCCTGCACGGACTCGGTGAAGCCGACCATCGCGTGCTTCGCGCCGCAGTACGCGCTCTGCAGCGGGATGCCGCGGAACGCCAGCGACGAACCGACCTGGACGACGTGGCCGCGGCCCCGCGGCACCATCCGGCGCAGCGCCGCTCGCGTGCCGTTGACGAAGCCGAGGTAGGTGACCTGGGTGGCGCGCTCGAACTCGTCCGGCTCGACCTCGAGGAACCGCGCGAAGACGCTCGTCATCGCGTCGTTGACCCAGACGTCGATCGGGCCCAGCTCCGTCTCGACGCGCTCGGCCGCCGCATCCACGGCGCCGGCGTCCGCGACGTCCACCGGGACCGCGAGGCCCCGGCCGCCGGCCAGGTCGACCTCGCGCGCCGCGCCGTGCAGCCCCTGACTCTCCCGGGCCAGGACCGCGACGTCGTAGCCGAGGCCGGCCAGCTCACGGACGACGGCGCGCCCGAGGCCCGCCGACCCGCCCGTGACGACCGCGACGCCGGTGCGGCCGCCCGACCGGGTCGCCTGCGTGCTGCTGGAAGTTGTGTCCGCCATGCAGAGACCATTCCCCGCCGAGGGCGGTCTCAAGCCTCAATCCATGTGCAAGTACATACGATCGGGCGGAACCGGCGCCGCGGCTGCCGTCCCGGCGCCCGTTCACGCCGCGCAGGACAGGCGTCAGGGCGTCGAGGACCGCCGGGTCCTCGATCGTGCTGGGAACGTTCGGGGATCCCCCGTCCGCGATCTCGCGCATGGTCCGGCGCAGGATCTTGCCCGAGCGCGTCTTCGGCAGCGCCGGCACGACGTCCACCCGGCGCAGGGCCGCGACGGCCCCGATCTGGTCCCGGACCGCGGCCACCAGCTCCTCCTGCAGCTGCTCCGGATCCGTCTCCACGCCCGCCTTGAGCACGACGAACCCCCGCGGCACCTGGCCCTTGAGCTCGTCGTGCACGCCGACGACGGCGCACTCGGCGACGGCGGGGTGGGCGGCCAGCACCGCCTCCATCGACCCGGTCGAGAGCCGGTGACCCGCGACGTTGATGACGTCGTCGGTGCGCCCCATGACGTAGACGTAGCCGTCCTCGTCCGTGTAGCCGCCGTCACCCGTGAGGTACCAGCCGGGGAAGGCGGAGAGGTAGCTGGCGACGTAGCGCTCGTCGTCGTGCCACAGCGTGGGCAGGGCGCCAGGCGGGAGCGGGAGCCTGATGCAGATCGCGCCCTCCACGCCGGGCGCCACCGGCTCGCCGTCGGGCCCGAGGATCCGGACGTCGTACCCGGGCACCGGCACCGACGGCGACCCCGGCTTGATCGGCATCGGCTCGAGCCCGCGGAGGTTCGCGCAGATCGGCCAGCCGGTCTCGGTCTGCCACCAGTTGTCGACGACGGGGATGCCGAGGACGTCGCTCGCCCAGTGGTAGGTGTCCGGGTCGAGCCGCTCACCGGCGAGGAACAGGGTCCGCAGCGAGGATACGTCGTGGTTCGCGAGGAGCTCGGCCTTCGGGTCCTGCTTCTTGATCGCGCGGAACGCGGTGGGCGCCGTGAACAGCGCGTCGACGCGGTGCTGCGCGACGACGCGCCAGAAGGCGCCGGCGTCCGGCGTCCCGACCGGCTTGCCTTCGTACAGCACCGTCGTCGCCCCCGTCAGCAGCGGCGCGTAGACGATGTACGAGTGGCCGACGACCCACCCGACGTCCGAGGCCGCCCAGAACACCTCGCCCGGCTCGATCCCGAACACGTTGCCCATCGACCAGCGCAGCGCGACCGCGTGCCCGCCGTTGTCGCGGACGATGCCCTTCGGCCGCCCGGTGGTCCCGGAGGTGTAGAGGATGTAGAGCGGATCGGTCGCCGCGACGGGCACTGCCGGCGCGGGGTCGACGGCGTCCGGACGCATGATCGTCGCCCAGTCGACGTCCCGTGCGCCGAGCTCGGCGCGCACCTGCGGCCGCTGCAGGACGACGACGCGGTCGGGCTTGTGCGTCGCCAGGTCGAGCGCCGCGTCGACCATCGGCTTGTAGGGAATCACCCGGGTCGGCTCGACCCCGCACGAGGCCGTGACGACGACGGTCGGCTGCGCGTCGTCGATGCGGACGGCGAGCTCGGCGGGCGCGAAGCCGCCGAAGACGACGGAGTGGACGGCGCCGATGCGGGCGCACGCGAGCATGGCGATGACGGCCTCGGGGACCATCGGCATGTAGATGACGACGCGGTCGCCCTGCGCCACCCCGAGCGCACGCAGGACGCCGGCGAACCGGGCGACCAGCTCGAGCAGCTGGGAGTACGAGTAGACCCGCACGGTGTCCGTGACGGGCGAGTCGTAGATCAGGGCGGGCTGGTCCGCGCGGCCGGCGATCACGTGCCGGTCGAGGGCGTTGTAGCAGGTGTTGAGCACGCCGCCGGCGAACCACCGGTAGAAGGGCGGGGTGTCGTCGTCGAGCACGCGGTCGGGCGGGCTGATCCAGTCGATGCCCGCCGCGGCGTCGGCCCAGAAGCCGCTCGGATCCTCCAGGCTGCGGCGGTAGGCCTCGCGGTAGGCCCCGGTCGTGGTCCCGTCGGCACGCGTCGTCATGACGGCATCCTCGTCGCGAGCACCGGCGGGCGGAAGTCCGGCGCCGGCGGAGAGCGAACCCGCTGCGGCGGGCGGAGCGCCGGGCCGTCGTGCAGTCTGTGCGGGTGCCGCTCGATCTCTCCTCGGACGCCGTGCGCGCGTTCCTCGCCGAACGTCATCTCGCGACGCTGACGACCCTGCGCGCGGACGGGTCTCCGCACGTCGTCGCCGTCGGCTTCACCTGGGACGCCGACACCGAGGTCGCGCGCGTGATCACGAGCGGGGACTCGGTCAAGGCGCGCAACGCCGCGCGCGGCGCGCGTGCCGCCGTCTGCCAGGTCGACGGGCGGCGGTGGCTCACCCTGGAGGGCACGGCCCGGGTCCTCACCGACGCCGACGCGGTCACGGACGCCGAGCAGCGCTACGGCGTCCGCTATCGGCAGCCGCGGCCGAACCCGCGCCGCGTCGTCCTCGCGATCGACGTCGACCGGGCGATGGGCTCGATCGGTTAGACGGTGGCGACCACGAGGAGCTCGACGACCCGGTCGAGGAACGCGTCGACCGACGCCTCGCGGTAACCCCGGCTGCCCCGCCGGCTCTTGAACACGGCCAGCCGGACGGCGTCCGGCGGCAGCGCCCGGCCGCTGACGAAGGCGTCCTCGATGCGACGGCACAGGTCGTCGACCTGCTTGGTGTCGTAGGTGAGCTCCATCCCGGTGCCGCGCGGGAAGCGCTCGCCGTCGGGGCGGGCGAGCTGGGCGCGCAGCGACTGCTCCTGGGTGCGCAGCTGCGTCTGCCAGCCGCCGGTGCCGGCGCGCTCCTCGCCGCGCTGCTTCTCGCGACGGGCGAACGCGTCCTCGATGCGGTCGAGCGCCGCGTCCACGGCCTCGACGTCGTAGCCGCCGCGCACGAGGTCGAAGCCCACCGTGCGGACGTGCCAGGACGTCATGGCCGGTCCGCGGCCGGAGTCCTCATAGGCGGCGCGCGCGCGGCTGAGGAAGGCCTCGACCTGCTCGACGTCGTAGCCCTTCACGAGACGGCCGGCGCGGGGGAACGTGTCACTCACGCTGCCGATTCTGCCTGACGGGGGGACCTGCCGACCACCACCCCATCGATCCCTCCTCCCGCTCCTCCGCCGGCATGCCGGCGAGGACGAGGCGAGGTGGTCAGGCGGTGGTGGCGGCCAGCTGGCCGCAGGCGCCGTCGATCTCGCGACCTCGGGTGTCCCGCACGGTCACAGGGACGCCGTGGGAGCGGAGCCGGGCCACGAACGCGTCCTGGACGCCCGGGTCGCTCGCCGTCCACTTCGACCCGGGAGTGGGGTTGAGCGGGATGGGGTTGACGTGCACCCAGCCCTTGCCGCGGCGGGCCAGCTCACGGCCGAGGAGGTCGGCACGCTCCTCCTGGTCGTTGACGTCCCGGATCAGGGCGTACTCGATGCTCACCCGGCGCCCGGTCGTGATCGAGTACCCGCGCGCGGCGTCCAGCGCCTGGGCGACGGTGAACCGGGTGTTGATCGGGACGAGCTCGTCCCGGAGCTCGTCGTCCGGTGCGTGCAGGGACAGCGCGAGGGTGACCGGCAGGCCCTCACCCGCGAGCCGCTCGATCGCGGGCACGAGCCCGACCGTGGAGACGGTGACGCCGCGGGCGGATATCCCCAGGCCCGAGGGTGCCGGCTCGGTGAGCCGGCGGACGGCGCCGACGACCGCCTTGTAGTTGGCCAGCGGCTCCCCCATCCCCATGAACACGACGTTCGAGACGCGGTCCGGCGCACCCGGTCGGCCGCCCGGCACGTCCCCGTGGACCAGTGCCCGGGACGCGGCGACGACCTGCTCGACGATCTCGGCGGTCGAGAGGTTGCGGGTCAGACCCGCCTGGCCGGTGGCGCAGAACGGACAGTTCATGCCGCAGCCCGCCTGGGAGGACACGCAGACCGTCACCCGGTCGGGGTAGCGCATGAGGACGCTCTCGACGAGCGCGCCGTCGAGCAGCCGCCAGACCGTCTTGACCGTCGTCCCGCCGTCGCAGTCGAGGGTCGCGGACCGGCGTCGCCAGGCGGGGCAGGAGGTCGGCGACGAGCTTGTCCCGGGTCGCCGCCGGCAGGTCGGTCATGGCGGCGGGGTCGTCGACGAACCGCTCGAAGTAGTGCACCGACAGCTGCCGCGCACGGAACGGCTTCTCCCCCAGCGCCGCGACCGCCTCGGCGCGCTCCGCCGGCGTCAGGTCCGCCAGGTGGCGCGGCGGCTTGCCGCGGCGCGGCGCGGTCAGCGTGAGGACGCCGGGGGCCGGCCGGGACGTCGGGGTGGGCAGGGCGGTGCTCATGACAAGAGACAAGTCTCCCACGGCGAGAAGGCATTCCCTCTGCCCCGCCGATCTGCCTGATCAGGGTGTGCAGGAGGCCCGGCGTTCACCCGCTGTTCGCCGCGCGACCCCCGGAGTCGGGACTTTCTGCCGTTGGCTGACCCCGCGGGGGGTGGCAGCGTAGCCACGGACGGCGGGCACGCCGCAGACCCGCCCCGGGGAGAGGACAGCGATGGCCGACGGCTCCACCACCACCGACGAGACGCGCAGCGACGACCCCGCCGACGGCGTGACCACCGCCCCGGCAGGCCTGACCGGCACGGACACGGGCGACGACAACGCGGAGGACGCGGCCGAGACCCCCGCCGGCTCGCCGTCACGGCCCCCGGAGCAGGCGCCCGAGCAACCCACCGACGGGGCGGACCCGCAGCGCGTCGCCGTCCGGTACACGGACACGGACGTCGAGCCCTACCTCTCCGCCGAGGACCTCGAACGGGTCACCACGTGGTGGCGCGCGGCCAACTACCTCTCCGTCGGGCAGATCTACCTGCTCGACAACCCGATGCTGCGGCGTCCGCTGCAGGCCGAGGACGTCAAGCCGCGGCTGCTCGGCCACTGGGGCACGACGCCGGGCCTCAACTTCATCTACGCCCACATGAACCGCGCGATCCTCGAACGCGACCTCGACGCGATCTACGTCTTCGGGCCCGGGCACGGCGGGCCGGCGGCGGTCGCCGGCGCCTGGCTCGACGGCACGTACAGCGAGATCTACGGCGACGTGACCCAGGACGAGCCCGGGATGAAGCGGCTGTTCAAGCAGTTCAGCTTCCCCGGCGGCGTGCCCTCGCACGTGGCTCCGGAGACGCCGGGCTCGATCCACGAGGGCGGCGAGCTCGGCTACGCCGTCAGCCACGCCTACGGCGCTGCGTTCGACAACCCCGACCTGGTCGTCGCCTGCGTCGTCGGGGACGGCGAGGCCGAGACGGGCCCGCTCGCCACGAGCTGGCACTCGAACAAGTTCCTGGACCCGAAGGAGGACGGCGCCGTCCTGCCGATCCTGCACCTCAACGGGTACAAGATCGCCAATCCGACGGTGCTGGCCCGCATCCCCGAGGCCGAGCTCGTCGACCTCTTCGTCGGGTACGGCTACCAGCCGATCATCGTCAGCGGCAGCGACCACGAGAAGATGCAGCACGCCTTCGCGCGGGCGCTCGACCAGAGCCTCGACGCGATCCGCGACATCCAGCGGGCGGCCCGCGAGGAGGGCGTCGTCGAGCGGCCCCGCTGGCCCATGATCATCCTTCGCTCGCCGAAGGGCTGGACCGGCCCCAAGGTGGTCGACGGGAAGCCGGCCGAAGGCAGCTGGCGCTCCCACCAGGTGCCGCTGTCGGACACCCGGACCTCCGCCGAGCACCGGCAGCAACTCGAGGAGTGGATGCGCTCCTACCGGCCGGAGGAGCTCTTCACCGACGACGGCGAGCCGGTCGAGGCGATCCGCGCGCTGACGCCGAAGGGCCGCCGCCGGATGAGCGCCAACCCGCACGCCAACGGCGGCGAGCTGCTCCGCGACCTGCGGATGCCCGACTTCCGCGCGTACGCGGTCGAGGTCGAGAACCCCGGCAACGGCGCCGTGGAGTCCACGAAGGTGCTCGGGACGTTCCTGCGCGACGTCATGACGGAGAACCTGAAGCACAAGAACTTCCGGGTCTTCGCGCCGGACGAGAACAACTCCAACCGGCTGCAGGCCGTGCTCCAGGCCACTCCCCGGACCTGGGAGGCGGGGATGGTCGAGGGTGACGACAACCTCGGCGTCGACGGCCGGGTCATGGAGATCCTCTCCGAGCACACCCTGGAGGGCTGGCTCGAGGGTTACCTGGTCACCGGCAGGCACGGCTTCTTCAGTTGCTACGAGGCCTTCATCCACATCGTCGACTCGATGTTCAACCAGCACGCGAAGTGGCTCCGGACGACGCGGCGGCTGCCCTGGCGGCAGCCGATCGCCTCGCTGAACTACCTGCTGACCTCGCACGTGTGGCGGCAGGACCACAACGGCTTCAGCCATCAGGACCCGGGGTTCATCGATCACGTCGTGAACAAGAAGGCCGAGGTCATCCGGGTCTACCTGCCGCCGGACGCGAACACCCTGCTCTCGGTCGCGGACCACTGCCTGCGCAGCCGGGACTACGTCAACGTCATCGTCGCGGGCAAGCAGCCCGAGCTGCAGTACCTGACGATGGACGAGGCGATCGTCCACTGCACCAAGGGCATCGGGATCTGGGAGTGGGCCAGCACCGACCGCGGGCAGACGCCCGGACGTCGTGTTCGGCTGCGCCGGCGACGTCCCGACGATGGAGGCGCTGGCGGCGGTCGACATCCTGCTCGGGTTCTTCCCGGACCTGAAGATCCGTTTCGTGAACGTCGTCGACCTCATGCGGCTGCAGGACGAGCGGGAGCACCCGCACGGCCTCTCGGACGTCGAGTTCGACGCGCTCTTCACCGAGGACCGGCCCGTCATCTTCGCCTATCACGGGTACCCGTGGCTGATCCACCGGCTGACGTACCGCCGCAAGAACCACGGCAACATGCACGTGCGCGGCTACAAGGAGGAGGGGACGACGACGACCCCGTTCGACATGGCCGTGATCAACGAGATCGACCGGTACCACCTGGCGATCGATGCGATCGACCGGATGCCGGAGCTGGGCGACCGCGCGGCGCACTACCGCCAGCAGCTCCAGGACCAGCTGGTCAAGCACAAGATCTACGTCCGCGAGAACGGCCAGGACCTTCCCGAGGTCCGCGCCTGGGCGTGGCCCCCGCGCACGGTCTGAGCGTGCAGGGCGAAGGCCCGGTCCCGGCCGGGACCGGGCCTTCGCCGTGCCGGACGGGTGCTAGCGGACGACCGGAACGAGCAGGAGCAGCAGCAGGTAGGCCGCGGGAGCGGTCGGCAGGAGCGAGTCGAGCCGGTCCATGATCCCGCCGTGGCCGGGCAGCAGGTTGCCCATGTCCTTGATCCCGAGGTCGCGCTTGATGAGCGACTCGGAGAGGTCCCCGATGGTGGCGGTGATCGCGGCGGCCGCGCCGACGGCGAGCCCGGCGAGGATCGAGCCGTCCAGCAGGTAATGCACGGTCGCGGCACCCACCACCATGCACAGGACCATCGAACCGGCCATGCCCTCCCACGACTTCTTCGGGCTGATCGTGGGCGCCATCGGGTGCCGGCCGGCGAGGACGCCGGTGGCGTAGCCGCCGATGTCGTTGCTCACGGTCACCGCGATGAAGGTGAGCACCCGCAGCGCGCCGTCCGGCATGGCCAGCATGAGCAGAGCGAACCCGGCGAGGAACGGGACGTACGCGGCGACGAACACCGCGGCGGCGACGTCCCGGGTCGCCCCGTCGTGCCCGTCGATGATCCGCCAGAGCAGGACGCCGAAGGCGGTCAACGCGAACGACACCAGCAGGCCGTCCTCGCCGGCGACGAACGCCGAGACGAGCATGCCGAGCGCGCCGACGCCGAGCGGGACGACCGGGACCTCGATCCGCTTCGTCCGCAGCGCGCCGGTGAGCTCCCACAGCGCCACGAGGATCGCCGCCGTGATGACGAGGACGAACGCCTCCTTGCGGACGAGCAGCGAGGCCAGCACCAGCCCGGCGAGAGCGACGCCGACACCGACGGCCGCGGGCAGGTTCCGGCCGGCCCGGCCGGGGCTCGCCGCGGGGACGGCGGCGAGCGCCACCGGCGGGGTCTCCCCCGTCTGTCCGGTGCGTGCGGCGCGGCGCGGGGAGAAGCGCGGTGTGGCATCCGGGCCGTCGCCGGATGCTCCCCCGGTCGGCTCCGCCGTGGGCCGGACCGGGCGGGTCACTGCGGTCTCATCGGCCGGGCCGTCGGCACCCGTCGCCGGGTCGTCCGGCACCGTCGGGCCGAGGGAGCTGTCAGCGGTCCGTGCGGAGCGCCGCGGCGACGGCGTCTCCTCCCGCCCCGCTGCGGCCGGCTCACGCACCGGTACGGCAGCGATGGTCCAGGTGGGCCGGTCGTCGTCGGCGTCGTCCACCGCCCGCAGCGGCGTCCGGGGCATGGAGCGGCCCCGGGAGCGTGCGGGGTCCGGCCGCCGGGCCGCTCGGCCGGCACGGCCGAGGCCCGGCGATGACGTCGAGGGTTCCGGCGCCCGCGGCGCCGGCCGCCGCGGCACCGGCCGCCGGAGCGGTGGCATGGCCGCCGAGCAACCCGCCGGCCGCGGCTCCGAGCGCACCAGCGGTACCGGCGGCCGCAGCCGGGAGGCCGGGCGCGAGACCGGGAAGGGCGAGGCCGCCGCTGCCGAACTCACCCGTGGCAGGGCCGGAGACGACGGGCAGCGCGGGGACGCCGGTTGCCGGGGTCGCGCCGGCCGGAGCGGGACGGCGCCCACGCCGGGACGTCGTGATCGTCGACGTTTCGGGGAGCTCCTGCTGGGACGGTTCGGGGAACAACGGCGCCGGACGGCGTCCGGTCGCCTCCCTGCGTGAACCGGAGTCGACGGGGTCGGCTTCGACGACATCCCCGCTCGGGCCGAGCGAGGGGAAGCGGGTGGGTGCGGCGGCGAGCCTGCGCCGCTGCAGCGTGGGCGCAGAACCGCCCGGGGCGACCGCCGCGACGGGCACGATCCGCACGTCCGTCTTCGGGGCGGCGCCGGCAGCGCCGGTGGTCGGGACGTAGAGCGTCCCGGTGGCGGACTCCACTGTCCCGGCCGCTCCGGAGTCTGCTGTGGCGGGGGACGCCGTTGCGTCGGAAGCCGGTCCGGCGGGAGCCGGTGCGGCGGGAGCCGGCGCGGCGGCGGCGCGGGCGCGGCGGCGCGTCATCGGCGGCGGCCGCGGGGGCGGACTCGGCTGTCACCTCGCCTGCCGAGGCCGGTTGCGACGGCGCGGCGGGAACGGCCTCGACACCCGGGAGCACCGGACCGGGCAGCTCGGGAGCGGGCAGGACCGGCCCGGCGAAGACCGGACGGTCCTCCCCCGCATGCCCGTGCGACAGACTCAGTGGACCCGTCCATGCCCCGGGCGATGTCCCCGCCAGCGGGCCGGTCGGCGGACCGGCGGCGGGAACAGGGGCGACCGGGAGCACGACCTCGGCGGGGAACGCGACGTCGGCGGGCAGCGCGACCTCGAGCGGCGCCGGCTCGGACGTGGGGTCCGAGCGCGTCCACGAACCGGTGACGTCCGAGGTGCGCTGGGCCGGGCCCTGCCGCACGCCGGCGCCGGTCGACGGCAGCGCGGGGCGTACCTGGCCCGGCCACGGGTTGACCTGCGGCTCGGTGAGGAGGGCCTCGGGCGGCGGCGACGGTTCCGGCGCGACGGGAGGCGCCGGCAGGCTCCTGCCGCAGGAAGGCGGCGGGCACGTCGGCGGCGGGCTCGGCGCGCTCGGCGGCCACGGGCGGTGTCGCGGGCGGGACCAGCGGGGTGGGCGCCGGGAACCCGTCCGTGGCGGGACCCCGCGACGCGGCCCACCAGGGGCGCAGCGGCATCCCGCCGGTCGGCGTGCCGGAGTCGCCGTGGAGCCCGGGATCGGGGGTGGCGGGTGCGACATCGTCGGCCGGAAGCTCGGACTCCGCCTCGCGGCGGCGGGCGGCACGCCGGCTCAGCGGCTCGTCGGTCGCCTGGTCCCGCGCCCGGTCACGGCGTGACGGGGGCGCCGTCCGGCCGCTCTCGGCGTCGGCCGGAGGAAGTGGCATCGGGACCTCGGGCTGATACGTGCCGGTGTCCCAGGGGCGGCCCAGGCCCACGAGGTGGGCCCAGGAGTCGTCCTCGCCCGTCCCGGCGGCACGGTCCCGGGACCGCCGGCGGCGCAGCGGCTCGGGAGATGCGGGGGACGCGTCACTCACGGGTCATACCTCGAGGAGTTCGGTTTCCTTGTGCTTGAGCAGGTCGTCGATGACGTCGACGTGGCGCTTGGTGACCTGCTCGAGCTCCTTCTCCGCGCGGTTGACCTCGTCCTCGCCGGCCTCGCCGTCGCGGGCGATGCGGTCGAGCTCCTCCTTGGCGCGGCGGCGGATGTTGCGCACGGACACCCGGGCGTCCTCCGCCTTGTGCCGTGCCAGCTTGATGTAGTCCTTGCGGCGCTCCTCGGTGAGCTGCGGGAGCACGACGCGGATGATGTTCCCGTCGTCGGTGGGGTTCACGCCGAGGTCGCTGTCCCGGATCGCCTTCTCGATGTTGACCATCGAGCTGCGGTCGTACGGCGCGATGATCACCGTCCGGGCCTCCGGCGTCTGGAAGGAGGCCAGCTGCTGCAGCGGGGTCGGAGACCCGTAGTAGTCGACAAGGATCTTGCTGAACAGCGCCGGGGTGGCGCGGCCGGTACGGATGGCCGCGAAGTCGTCCTTCGCGACGTCCACCGCCTTCTCCATCTTCTCCTCGGCCTCGAGGAGGGTCTCGTCGATCACCGTCGCTCCTTCGTCGCCCACTCGCGTTCGGCTGGCCTGCACCTCGCCTCGTGCCCCGTCGGGCGGCCGTTAACCGGCCGTGACGAGCGTGCCGATCCTCTCACCCCTGATGGCCCGCGCCACGTTCCCCTCGCCCTCCACGCCGAACACGATCATGGAGAGCTTGTTGTCCATGCACAAGCTGAAGGCGGTCGAGTCCAGGACCTTGAGTCGCTGCCGGAGCGCGTCGGCGTACGCGATGTGCTCGAGCTTGCGGGCGGTCGGGTCCACTCGCGGGTCGGCGGTGTAGACACCGTCGACGCCGTTCTTGCTCATGAGGACGACCTCCGCCTTGATCTCCAGCGCGCGCTGGACGGCAGTGGTGTCCGTGGAGAAGTACGGGGCCCCGAGCCCCGCTCCGAAGATCACGACGCGGCCCTTCTCGAGGTGTCGGATCGCGCGGCGCGGGATGTACGGCTCGGCGACCTGCCCCATCGTGATGGCGGTCTGCACCCGGGTGTCGACCCCTCGCTGCTCGAGGAAGTCCTGGAGTGCCAGGCAGTTCATAACGGTCCCGAGCATGCCCATGTAGTCGGCCCGGGCCCGGTCGAAGCCGCGCTGGGAGAGCTCCGCACCGCGGAAGAAGTTGCCTCCTCCGACCACGACGGCCACCTGGATGCCCTCACGCACGACCTGCGCGATCTGCCCGGCGAGCCGCGCCACGACGTCCGGGTCGACGCCCAGGTTGCCGTTGCCGAACACCTCGCCGGAGAGCTTGAGGAGCACCCGGCCGTACCGCGGGCGTGGCTCCCCCGGCTCGGGCTCGGGGCTGCTCGTCATGTCCGGCTCGACTCCTACCGCTTCGTCGACGTCGATCACCAACTCGGCCCCCGTCGTTACGTCCACCCTGGCGTCTCCCCTCGTCGCCGGCCGCTTGTCGGCTCGTCGCCCTGCAGTCGCCTGCGGTTCCGGATCCGGCCACCGATCAGTGTGCCCCAATCAGGGGGTCCCGGGGGCGCCCCGTCGGCGCGGGAGACCCGCCCGGCGCAACACCCGTCCGGATGTGCCACGGCGCCCGGACCCTGAGGGGTCCGGGCGCCGTGGCGGTAGGTCAAGCGCCGACCTTGAACCGCGCGAAGCCGGTCGCGTTGATGCCGGCCTCCTTGAGGACCTGCTGGACGGTCTTCTTGTTCTCCTTGGCGAACGGCTGCTCGAGCAGCACGTTGTCCTTGAAGAAGCCGTTGACCCGGCCCTCGACGATCCGCGGCATGGCCTGCTCGGGCTTGCCCTCCTCGCGGGCCGTCTCCTCCGCGATGCGCCGCTCGCTGGCCACGACGTCCGCGGGGACCTCGTCCCGGGTGAGGTAGGCCGGCTGCATCGCGGCGATGTGCATCGCGACGTCCTTGGCGACGGCGCTGTCCGCGTCCGTGGCGAGCAGGACGCCGATCTGCGGCGGCAGGTCCGGGCTCGTCCGGTGCAGGTAGCTCACGACCTGCGGGGCCTCGAGGCGCGCCACCCGGCGGATCTCGATCTTCTCGCCGATGGTGGCGTTCGCCTCGGTGAGCAGATCGCGGACCGTCTTGCCCGGCTCGATCTCGCTGCCCAGCAGCGTCTCGACGTCCGTCGCCCCGATCTTGACCGCCTGGTCCAGGACCCGGTCGGCGAGCTGGATGAACGGCTCGCTCTTGGCGACGAAGTCCGTCTCGCTGTTGATCTCGACCAGCGTGCCCACGCCGCCGTCGACGCTCGCGCCGACGAGGCCCGCACTCGTGGTGCGGCCGGCGTCCCGCTTCGCGGCCTTCGCGGCACCCTTGATGCGCAGGAGCTCGGTGGCCTTGTCGAAGTCGCCCTCGGCCTCGGCCAGGGCGTTCTTGCAGTCCATCATCCCGGCGCCGGTCTGGTCACGCAGCCGCTTGACGTCGGCGGCGCTGAAGTTCGCCATCGTGCTGTCTCTCTTCTCCGTGTCGTGTCTGTGGTGCGGTTAGGCGCCGTCGGGCGCGGCCGCTCAGGCCTGGGACCCGGCTTCGGCTTCCACCGTGTCGACGGCCTCGACCGCGTCGCCGGCCGGCACGCCGTCCGGCGTGATGGCGTCGGTCGCGATCGGCTCGATCAGCGCGCCGATCTCCTCGTCCGCCGTGGTCTCCACCCCGACGCCCGCGAGGGCGGCGTCGTCCAGGGAGGCGTTCTCGGCCGGCGTGGGCTCGGTGGGCTCGGCGGGCTCGGCAGTCTCGGCGGGCTCGGCAGTCTCGGCCGGGCGCGGGCCTCGACGGCCTCGGCTCGCAGGAGCCTCGGCCTGGCCGGCGAGCAACTCGCGCTCCCACTCGGGCAGCGGCTCGTCACCCGCGACGGTGCCGCTCTCCGGCTTCACGTCGCCGCCGCGCGAGCGGGACATGAGGCCGTCGGCCACGGCGTCCGCGACCACGCGCGTCAGCAGCGTGACCGACCGGATCGCGTCGTCGTTGCCCGGGATCTTGTAGTCGACCTCGTCCGGGTCGCAGTTCGTGTCGAGGATCGCGACGACCGGGATGCCGAGCTTGCGCGCCTCGTCGACCGCGAGGTGCTCCTTCTTCGTGTCCACGATCCAGACGGCGCTCGGGACGCGGCTCATGTCGCGGATCCCGCCGAGCGTGCGCTCGAGCTTGTCCCGCTCGCGGCGCAGGACGAGCAGCTCCTTCTTCGTCATGCCGCTCTTGGCGACGTCGTCGAAGTCGATCTCGTCGAGCTCCTTGAGCCGCTGCAGCCGCTTGGAGACCGTGGAGAAGTTGGTCAGCATGCCGCCCAGCCAGCGCTGGTTGACGTAGGGCATGCCCACCCGGGTCGCCTGCTCGGCGACGGGCTCCTGGGCCTGCTTCTTGGTGCCGACGAAGAGGATCGTGCCGCCGTGGGCGACGGTCTCCTTGATGAAGTCGTAGGCGCGGTCGATGAACGACAGCGACTGCTGCAGGTCGATGATGTAGATGCCGTTGCGCTCCGTGAAGATGAAGCGCTTCATCTTGGGGTTCCAGCGCCGGGTCTGGTGCCCGAAGTGGACGCCGCTCTCGAGGAGCTGGCGCATCGTGACGACGGCCATGCCGTGTTCCTCCTGGTGACCGCGTCGGCCCCTCGCGAGGGCGGCCGCGGTGCTCTCGGTTCGTCCGCGCCGGCCGGTCGGCCGGTGCGCCTGGTGCCCGCGGCGTCCGCACCGGCCTCTACGGAGACGTTCCCGTGGGGCCGGACCGAGCGGAGCGCCCCGCCGACGGCGACGGTCTGCGGGCACGCGAAGTCGGCCAGGTCGCCCTGGCCGTACTGCATCCTACGCGCTGCGCGGTGGTGCGGCCGAACCGCGAAGCCTCACCGCGCGCCTACCCTCAAGACATGGACGCCGCGGTTGATTCCCCGACGCTGCTGCGCGGACGTTGGCGCGACGTCGCGCGGGCCTCGAACCTGCTGGACGCCGAGGGGCAGGTCGCGCCCACCGTCTTCGCGCAGATGAGCGCCCTGGCGACCGCCACCGGGGCGATCAACCTCGGCCAGGGCTTCCCCGACACGGACGGGCCGGCGTCCCTGCTCCGCGACGCGGCGGACGCCGTGCTCGGCGGCGTCAACCAGTACCCGCCCGGGCGCGGCGTCCCCGAACTGCGGCAGGCGGTGGCGGAGCACCAGCGCCGGTTCTACGGCCTTGACCTCGACCCCGACACCGAGGTCCTGGTGACGGCCGGAGCCACGGAGGCGATCGCCGCCGCGCTCCTCGCGCTGGTCGGCCCGGACGACGAGGTCGTCGTGCTCGAGCCCTACTACGACGCGTACGCCGCCTGCATCGAGCTCGCGGGGGCCCGGCGCCGGACGGTGCCGCTGCGGTTCCCGGACTACACGCTGGAACCCGGCGCGCTCGCCGCCGCCGTCGGGCCGCGGACCCGGGCCATCCTGCTCAACACGCCGCACAACCCCACCGGGCACGTGCTCTCCCCGCAGGAGCTGGCCGAGGTCGCGGAGGTGGCGATCGAGCACGACCTGCTGGTGATCACCGACGAGGTCTACGAGCACCTGCTGTTCGACGGACGCCGGCACGTCCCGCTCGCCACCCTGCCCGGCATGGCCGAGCGCACGCTCACCATCTCCAGCGCCGGCAAGACGTTCTCGGTGACCGGCTGGAAGATCGGCTGGATCTGCGGGCCGGCGCAGCTCGTCGAGGCGGTGACGACGGTCAAGCAGTTCCTCACCTACGTGAACGGCGCGCCCTTCCAGCCGGCGGTGGCGCGCGCCCTGGCACTGCCGGACGAGGTCTTCGCGGACGCCGCCGCCCGCCTGCAGGCCGGCCGTGACCTGCTCACCGAGGGCCTGCTCGAGGCGGGCTTCACGGTCAGCCGGCCGGGCGGCACCTACTTCGTCGTCGCGGACGCCGCTCCGCTCGGCTACGACGACGGGATGGCGCTCTGCCTGGACCTGCCCCGGCTGGCCGGCGTGGTGGCGGTGCCCGTGCGGGTCTTCCACGACGACGTGGCGGCGGCCGCCTCGCTCGTGCGGTTCGCCGTGTGCAAGCGACCGGAGGTGCTCGAGGAGGCCGCCCGCAGGCTGGGCCGACTGCGCCGCGGCTGATCGGCCGCCTTTGCGCGCCGGCGCGGGCTTCCCGCGCTCAGGCGCCGCTTTCGGGGCCGAGAATCGACGATCCTCCGGGCAAAGCCCGGTCGAGGACGTGGAGCGGCCGACGGCCGAGCGCAGAAAGCAGGGGTGGGCACGCAAGCGTCGGTCGGATCTCATCCACAGCGACCTGACGATCGCCTCGTCGTCCACAGCGCGGCCGCCGGCGCTGGAGTGGAGTGGTCGCCGGCGACCAAGGTCGGGGCATGCCCGGTGTTCTCGCCGCTCTCGCCGCTGTCGCATCCGTGAGCGCCATCGCCCTCGCCGTCCCGGCACCAGGGGTCTCGCCGTTGACGACCCCGTCGTCCGCCGTCAGGCCCGCGGCGTCGACGCGTGCCGCGAGCCCCGGCCCCGCCGGAACAGCACCGCTCGTCGCCGGGCGGACCGTCGCGGCTCCGAGGACGACGTCGGCGCCGCGGTCGCGCTTCCGCTGGCCGCTCGACCCTCCGCCTCACGTGCTTCGCCGCTTCGCCGTGGGGCCGCAGCCATGGTCCCCGGGCCACCGCGGGGTCGACCTCGCCGCCTCGGCCGGGCAGCCCGTGCTCGCCGCCGGCCCCGGAGTCGTCACCTTCGCCGGAAGGATCGCCGGAGTCGGGGCAGTCGCGGTCGGGCACGGCCAGGGACTGCGAACCACCTACGAACCGGTGGACGCCGACGTGCACCTGGGCGACCGCGTCGACGCGGGCGATCGGCTCGGGACGGTCAGCAGGTGGCCGACCCACTGCGACGCCTGTCTCCACTGGGGTGCGATCCGCGGCGAGACGTACGTCGACCCGTTGCAGCTGCTCGGGACTCGTCCCGCCCGTGCTGCTCCCGATCGGCCGGTGAAGGCCTGGACTGCCGCGCTCGCTGTAGCGAGCTGCTGGCCCCGTGCGAGGTGTCAGCTCACCTCGGCCAGCTTGGCGCGCAGCTGGAGCACGGCCTTGGTGTGCATCTGGCAGATGCGCGACTCGGTCACCCCGAGCACGCGGCCGATCTCGGCCAGCGTGAGGCCCTCGTAGTAGTAGAGCGTGACGACGATCTTCTCGCGCTCCGGCAGCTGATCGATCGCCCGGGCGAGGAGGAACTTCGTCTCCTCCGCCTCGAACGCCGTGACGGGGTCCTCCGCCTTGGTGTCCTCGAGGGTGTCGACCAGGCTGAGCTTGTCCCCCTTCTCCCCGCCGACCGTGAGGAGCTCGTCGAGCGCCACGACGTTGACGTAGGAGACCTGGGAGAAGATCTGGTGCAGGTCCTCGAGCGCGATGCCCAGGCGGGCGGCGACCTCGGGTTCGGTCGGAGTCCGGTGCAGCTCTCCCTCGAGCGTCGCGTAGGCGCGCTCGACCTCGCGGGCCTTGTACCGGACGGACCGCGGGATCCAGTCGATGGCGCGCAGCTCGTCGATGATCGCCCCGCGGATCCGCGAGATCGCGTACGTCTCGAACTTGATCGCGCGGTTGATGTCGAACTTCTCGATCGCGTCGATGAGACCGAAGATCCCGTAGGACACGAGGTCGGCCTGCTCGATGTTCGGCGGCAGGCCGACGCCGACGCGGCCGGCGACGTACTTGACGAGCGGGGCGTAGTGCAGGATCAAGCGCTCCCGCGTGGCCGCGTCCGCCGTCTCCTTGAAGTGCTCCCACAGCCCGCGCAGAGCTGCCTCGTTGGCTGCGACGGGGTCGACGTCCGGTGCGAGAGCGTCGTCGTCAGCGTCGCGTCGGCCGGCTTGGCCTCATGCGCGGGGGTGCGCCTGTCGGTAGCTTGCACGGAGCCTCTCCACTGAGACGTGGGTGTAGAGCTGAGTGGTCGACAGCGTAGCGTGACCGAGTAACTCCTGTACGCTACGAAGGTCGGCTCCCCCGTCCAGGAGATGGGTTGCGGCCGAGTGGCGGAGGCCGTGCGGCCCGATGGCGGGAGCACCCTCCACCCGCCCGACCAGGTCCGTGACCACGCCACGAACCTGGCGCTGGTCGATCCGGCGGCCGCGGCGCCCGAGGAAGAGAGCCGGCTCACCCGCGTCGCGCGCGAGCACCGGCCGGGCCTCGCGAAGGTAGATGTCGAGGCGCTGAGCTGCAGGAACGCCGTAGGGGACGACGCGCTCCCGATCGCCCTTGCCCCGCACCCGCAGGAGGCGGCGGCCCTCGTCGATCGATGTGAGATCCAGGCCGACCAGTTCGCCGACGCGGATCCCCGTCGCGTAGAGAACCTCGACCAGAGCGAGGTCGCGGACGGCGACGGCGCGGTCCATGGGCGTGTCGTCCGGATCGCCCCCGCCCGCGAGGTTCACCCGTTCGGCGGCCACGTCGAGCAGCTCGGCGGCGTCGCGCTGGGTGAGCACCGAGGGCAAGGGACGGGTGGCGCGCGGAGCCGCCAGCCGGCGACCGGGGTCCGCGGAGAGTCGTCCGCTGCGGTGGGCCCAGGCCGTGAACGCACGGGCACCGGCGGCCCGTCGCGCCATGGTCGCCCGGGCGCGGCCGGCCTCGAGCTCGCCGGCGAGCCAGGCGCGCAGCAGCCCGAGGTCCACGGCGTCGAGCGCCGTGACGCCACGGGCGGCGGCGAAGCCGAGCAGCGACCGCGCGTCGCCGAGGTAGGCACGCCGGGTGTGCGGACCGTGCCCACGCTCTGCCCGCAGGTACCGCTCGTACGCGACCAGAGCGTCGTCGAACGCCTCGGGCAGCGCCGCCGGCGCGTCGCCTGGGTCGTGGTCCGTCACGCGCCCACGGTCGTCCCGGTGACGTCGGGGCTCAAGCGGGCGCGCCGCCGGGACGCACACGCGCCAGGGTCAGCCGGCGCGGTCCGCGGGAACTGGTGCGCGACGCCAACCTTCGGGCACGCGCAGCGCGAGTCCGCGGAGTTCGAGTCGCCCCAGGCTCGCGGCGAGTGTCACGGGGTCGAGCCCCGCCGGGTCGAGGAGCCGCGCCTCCGGCACGCCGCGCCGCAGCGGCAGGGCGTCGAGAACGCGGACGTCCTCCTCGGGGAGGTCGTCGTGCACGGCGGTCGCCACCTGCGGCCGCGGTGCCGCGGGCGCGGCTCCGATCGGCTCGACGAGTTCCAGGACGTCGGCGACCCCGGTGATGCACACGGCCCCCTCCCGGAGGAGGCGGTGGCAGCCGGCGGAGGCGGCCGACGTGACCGGTCCCGGGACGGCCCCGACGGGGCGCCCCAGGTCCATGGCCTCCCGCGCCGTGATCGACGCCCCCGACCTCCATCCCGCCTCGACCACGACGGTGGCGCCGGCGAGCCCGGCGATGAGCCGGTTGCGGTGGACGAACCGGTTGCGCGTCGGGGACGACCCCGGCGGGACCTCGCTGACGACCAGGCCCTCGGCCGCGATCCGGTCGATGAGGTCGGCGTTGCCGCGGGGGTAGACCCGGTCGACTCCGCACGCCAGCACCGCCACCGTCAGCCCTCCGGCAGCCAGCGCACCGCGGTGTGCCGCGGCGTCGATGCCGAAGGCGGCGCCCGAGACGACCGTCACCCGCTGCTCCGCGCACCCGAACCCGACCTCGCGGGCGAAGAGCTCGCCGTACTCCGTGCTGGCGCGGGCGCCGACGACGGCCGCCGCCCGGGCCGAGGCCGAGGCCGAGGTGATGAGGCCCCCGGACCCAGAGGCAGAACGGGCGACGGTCGCCGAGCCGGTCCAGGGCCTCGGGCCACTCGTCGTCGCCGGGGACGACGAGCCGCCCGCCGAGCCGGCCGAGCACGCCGAGGTCGCGACGGGGATCGGCCCCGGGCAGACGCGCCAGCCAGCGGCTCTCGACGCCCCCCTCGGCCTCGGCGACGGTGAGCACCCGGGCGAGGGCGGCCGCGGCGCCGTGCCGGCGGACGAACGCCGCCGCCGTCAGGTCGCCCGGTTCGGTGAGCCGGCTCCAGGCCGCCCGCGCGGTCCGGTCGTCGTCGGGGTCGAACCAGGCGGGCAGCCCGGCGGACCGGGGCAGCCCGGGGATGTCCAGGGTCATGCCGCCACCCGCCCGCGGGTCCTCAGCAGGAGTGCGCGCCCGACGTGGTCGCGGGTCGGCACGGTGCGGCCGTCGAGGTCCGCCTCCGTCCAGGCCAGCCGCAGCACACGGTCGTAGCCGCGGACCGTCAGCTGGCCGCGGTCGAGGGCGCGGTCGAGGTCCTGGCGTGCGGTCGGGAGCGAGCGCGAGCGGACCGCGCAGGTCGGGGCCGGAGACCTCACCGTTGACGGACCGCCCGAGCGGTGCCAGCCGCTCCCGCTGCGCCGCCCGCGCCTCGGCCACCCGCGAGCGCGACGACCGCCGTCGTCTCCGGCCGGAGGTCGGCCGCCATCTGGGCGCGAGAGACCTGCGGGACCTCGACCTGGATGTCGACCCGGTCGAGGAGGGGCCCCGAGAGCCGGCGCAGGTAGCGACGACGGGCGAGCGGGGTGCACGCGCAGTCCTCCCCGGTGCCCGTCGCCCAGCCGCACGGGCAGGGGTTGGCGGCCAGCACGAGCTGGAACCTCGCGGGGAACCGCGCCGCGCCGAGGGCGCGGTGGATGACCAGCTCCCCGTGCTCCAGCGGCTGGCGCAGCGCGTCGAGGGCCGAGGCCGCGAACTCGGGCGCCTCGTCGAGGAAGAGCACGCCGCGGTGTGCCCGCGAGGCGGCCCCCGGCCGCGCCAGCCCGGTCCCTCCGCCCACGAGCGCGGTGACGGTCGCGGTGTGGTGCGGGTCCTCGAACGGCGGCCGCCGGACCAGCCCGCCACCGGCGGCGAGCGTGCCCGCGACGGAGTGCACCGCCGTCACCTCCAGGGCCTGGTCCTCGTCGAGGTCCGGCAGCAGGCCCGGCAGCCGGCTGGCGAGCATCGTCTTGCCCGCGCCGGGCGGCCCGAGCAGGAGCAGGTGGTGCCCGCCCGCCGCGGCGACCTCGAGGGCGCGGCGGGCGTGCGGCTGACCGACGACGTCGGCCAGATCGGCGGCATCGGCCGCCCGGGCGGGCGCCCCCGGCCCGTCGGCGTCCGAGGTCGGCGCCCAGGCGCCGGGCCACTGCTCGACCGGGACGCCCTGGTGCAGGGCGACCGCGTCGCGCAGCCAGCGGACCGGGACGACGTCGGCGCCGGGTACCAGCCTCGCCTCGAGGGCGTTGGCCTCGGCCACGACGACGCGGGGACGGCCGGCCCGCACGGCGGCGAGGACCGCGGGCAGCACACCGGTGACCGCCTGCACCCGTCCGTCCAGCGCCAGCTCTCCCACGTGCACCGCTCGCGCCGCCGGCTCGGGGTCGACGACGCCGAGGGCCGCCAGCAGCGCGACCGCGACGGCGAGGTCGAAGCTCGCGCCGTGCTTGGGCAAAGCGGCCGGCGACAGATTGACCGTGATCCGCCGGGACGGGAGCTGGTGACCGGCGTTGCCGAGCGCCACGCGGACCCGTTCGCGGGCCTCGGCGAGCGCGGTGTCCGGCAGGCCGACGAGGGTGAACGCGGGCAGTCCGGGTGCCACGTCGGCCTGCACCTCGACGATGTGGCCCGCGAGACCGACCAGTCCCACGGCGAGCGCCTTGCCGAGGCCCACTCAGACCAGCCCCCGGACGTGCTCGACACGCGGGCCACCGCGCCGGGGCACGAGGACGCCGACGGCGTCGATCCGGACCTCGGCATATCCCCCGCCGTGGTCGGCGAGCCAGGCCGCGGCCAGGCGACGCAGCCGGGCGAGCTTCTCCGGCGTCACGGCGTCGAGCGGCGTGCCGGCGAGCACCGAACGCCGGGTCTTCACCTCGCACACCACGAGACAGTCGCCGTCGACGGCGACGATGTCGATCTCCCCCTCGCGGCAGCGCCACCCCCGGCTGAGCACCCTCATGCCCTGCTCGACCAGGAAGCGCTGGGCGATGCGCTCCCCGTAGTCCCCCACCGCGGCCGTGGCCCTCATCGCGGATCACCTCCGCGGACCACCCTGGCGCAGCGCGGGGACCGGCAGCAGGGACGCCGCACGAGCCTGTGGACGGCGGGACGACGCCGGCGCGGCTGTGGACGAACGGGGCGTCAGGCGGGCGGGAAGGTGCCGTTCTTCGGCAGCTCGAGGTCGCTCTTGGCGAGCTCCTCGACGTTGACGTCCTTGAACGTCACGACCCGGACCGACTTGACGAACCGCGCGGGGCGGTAGACGTCCCACACCCACGCGTCGTTCATGAGCACCTCGAAGTACACCTCGCCGTCGGCGGAGCGGACCTGCAGATCCACCTGATTGGCGAGATAGAAGCGGCGCTCGGTCTCGACGACGTACGAGAACAAACCCACGACGTCGCGGTACTCGCGATAGAGCTGCAGCTCCATCTCGGTCTCGTAGTTCTCGAGGTCCTCGGCGCTCATCGTCGGCGGGTGCTCCGGCTCGGCAGGGGCCGTGCGGCGGGCACGGCGTCCGGGCGGCCCGCGGGGACCGCCCCTCCATCATGGCGCAGTCGCCGCCGCGCCGAGGAGAAGGGGCCCGCGATACGCGGGCTCCCCCTCCTTCGACCTAGGTCACGACGGCGACGCGCCTGGAGTTCAGGCGCCGAGAGTGACGACGAGCTTTCCGGTGTTGGCGCTGTCGCCGTTCTCCGTCAGGTCGATGTGTCCGCTGGCGCCGACGTAGCGCCCGGTGCCGCCCACGATCCCCAGCCGCTTGGTCGGCGCGTTGCTGGCGACCCCCTGGACCGCGATCTGCCCCTGCCGGAGCTGGATCGTGAAGTCGAAGGCGACCTGGAAGCCGGTCGGCGAGACCCGGGTGATCAGTCCACCGCCGTCCTCGGTCCCGACGACGTGCCCCTTCGCGTCCAGCAGGTCGTCACCGAAGACGACGTAGTCGCCGACGCCGTATTCGCCGTCCTTCCCGACGTCGACAGGGTGGAACGGGCTGAACTTGACCGTGAAGTGCAACACCGAGACCTGGTGGTGCCCGCCGGCGACGGCCGACGCGCCGGCCGAGGCGGCCGCTGCCGGCGTCAGCGCGGTGGTGACGAAGGCCGACGTCCCGGCCACGGCCGTGGCGGCCGCGAGGATCGCCGCGGCTCGGGCGAATCGGGGCCGGGACGCCGGCGGGCGCGCAGTTGGCTGGTCCATGACGGGCTCCTGGAAGTCGAGGGGTGGAGGGAACGAAGAGGGGCGCCTGGAACGGTGCGGGCGTCAGCGCAGCTCGCGGCGGGCGTTCACCGCGGTGGCGACGACGGAGATGAGCACCGTCCAGCCGAGCAGGACGAGCAGTGCGATCCCCGGGGAGAGCACGTCCTGCCCGGGGTTCGCGGGCACGGTGAGCCCGACGGCAGCACCGGTGGGCAGCCACTTGGCCAGCTCCGGGAAGATGTTCGCCAGGATCAGCTGCTCCACCACCTGCACCCAGACCAGGGCCCCGATGACCGCGCCGACGGTGTTCCGGACGAGAGCGCCGACGGCCACACCCAGCAGGGCGTAGCACCCGGTGGCCAAGGTCGCGCCGAGCCAGTAGCGGCCGATGTCGATCGGCAGCGTGTGGACGCCCTTGGCGGCGTACAGCGGGATCGCGATCCCGAGGGTCAGGCCGAAGACGACGGCGCCGACGACCAGGCCCAGGACGCCCATGAGCACGAGCTTGGCGACGAGCACCCGACCCTTGTGCGGCTCGCCCAGGTAGGTCGCGAGGATCGTCCGGTGCCGGAACTCCCCGGCCATCACGAGGATCCCCAGGATGAGCATCGTCGTGCCCGTGAGGGCCGACACCGAGAGCGACTTGCTCACGTTGGCCGTGGTCCCGAGCGCGGGCTGCCCGTTCGTTCCGGCCAGGAAGACGTTGGTCAGGAGGCCGACCACGGCGAGCCCGACCATGACGCCTGATGCCACGTAGACGGCCGGCGTGGACGTCAGCTTGCGGTACTCGACGTAGGTCTGCCGGTACGGCAGCCGGGTGTTCGTCCTCAGGGTGGACAGCGTGGTGGTGGTCACGACGACAACTCCTGGTGGTCGGTGGGTCCGGCCTGCCGGACGACGGGAGGCGTGGACGGCGCGGACGCCGGGGGCGTCGACGCGTGCACGAGTTCCTGGAAGACGGACTCGAGGTCGGCGGACTGCTCCTGGAGGCCCGTCACGAGCGCGCCCGCGCGAACGGCGGCGGCCGCGATCGTCGCCGCGTCCGCGCCGTGGACCAGCAGCACGTCCGGCCCGGTCTGCTCCACCCTGGCGCCGGCCTCGGACAGGGCCGCGGCGAGGGCCGGTGCGTCCTGCGTGACGACGGAGACGCCTCCGGGCCGCACGAGGTCGCGAACGGTTCCCGCGCGGACGAGCCGGCCCCGGCTGATGATCACGGCGTCGTCGGCGGTGGTCGCCACCTCGGCCAGCAGATGGCTGGACAGGAAGACGGTGCCGCCGCGATCCGCGAAGGTCCGCAGGAAGGCCCGCATCATCCAGATGCCGTCGGGGTCCAGGCCGTTGAACGGCTCGTCGAGCACGAGGGCGGCCGGGTCGCCGATGAGAGCGCCGCCGAGGGCGAGGCGCTGCCGCATGCCCAGGGAGTAGCCGCCGACGCGGCGGTCGGCGGCTGCCGTCAGACCGACGAGCTCGAGCATCTCCTCGACCCGGGCGCGCGGGACCCCGGCCTGGAGCGCGAGGATGCGCAAGTGCCGGCGCGCCGTCCGGTTGGGGTGCAGGCCCTGGTCGAGCACGGCCCCGACGACCCGCATGGGATGCGGCACGTCCCGGTAACGCCGGCCGTCGATGGTGGCGCTGCCCGAGGTCGCGACGGTGAGGCCGAGCAGCGCTCGCATGCTGGTCGTCTTCCCGGACCCGTTCGGGCCCAGGAACGCGGTGATCCGGCCGGGCTGGACGTCGACGGAGAGGTCGTCGACCGCCGTCACCGTTCCGTACCGCTTCGTCAGGCGGGTGAAGGAGATGGTCACTGGGGCTCCTCGCGGATGCGTCGCTCCGAGTCGGGCGGACGCCGGAAGCGTGCTCCGTGCGGCACTGGGATCGCGGGGGTGCCACCCGCACGTCGCCGGGAGGAAGCCCGCACCGCTCCCGGTCGGTTGGCCCCGCTGCCGACGGGCGGGTGCGCGGACTAGCGTGCGCTGCGAGGTGAGGTGGCAGGTGGCGCAGATCGCAGTGCTGATCGTCGACGACCAGGCGCCCTTCCGCCTGGCCGCGGCGGCGGTCGTCGAGGCCACCGCCGGGTTCGGCGTCGTCGGCGTCGCCGGGTCCGGCGAGGAGGCCGTCCTCCTCGCCGCGCGGCTGCACCCGGATCTGGTCCTCATGGACCTCCAGCTGCCCGGCATCGACGGCTGGGCCGCCACGCGTCTGCTGACGGCGTCGCCGAGCCCGCCCGCGGTCGTCGTCCTCTCGGGCGGTTCCGTCGTCGACGTCCAGGAGCAGGTGCTCGCCAGCGGGGCGCTCTGCTACCTGGCGAAGGCCGCCTTCGACCCCGGGAGCCTCAGCCGGGCGTGGGCCGAGGCGCAGGGGACCGGGGGACGGGGATCGTGAGCCGGACCTCGCGCCCGGTCCGGACGAGGCCTCCGTCCAGTGCGCCGGCGCGGTCCGCGGCGGCCTCGAGCTGCGGGCGCGGCCGGCCCCTCGCCCTGCTCGAAGGTGAGGCTCACCACCAGCCCCGCGGGGTCCGCGGCGAGCAGCACGCGGACGCCGCCGCTCGCGCCGCGCAGGAGCTCGGCGCAGCAGAAGTAGGCGCAGGCCTCGACGTCCGCCGGCCAGCGCACGCCGGGAGCCGGCACCGAGCCGACGTCGACGGTGGCTCCGGGCGGTGAGCGGCGGGCCACGAGGGCGGCATACAGGCCGCGTTGGTCGAGCATCGGAGGGCTGATCGTCCGGGTGATGTCGCGCAGCTGCTCGAGGGCGTCGGTGGTGGCGGCGACGCATCCGTCGACGAGGCGCGCGGCGGCCGCCGGATCGCGCCGGGACACGGCGACCACGGCCGACAGCCGGTCCGGCACCTCACGCAGGCCACTCACCACGCCGACCCGGATGGCGGAGGCCACCTGTCGCCGGCCGGAGTCCTCGGCCGCGAGCAGGCGCTGCCGGGACGCCGCCAGCTGCGCGTCCACCCCCGCGAGCCGGATCGCGCCGGCCCGCAGCGACTCCTCGAGTCCGGTGGTCCGGAACGCCGGGCCGGCCTGCTCGCAGAACTCCCGCAGCACCCGACGACGGGAGGGCGACGGCGCGGCCTGCGGCGGGAGGTCGAGCACCAGCCGACCGACGACGACGCCGTCGTGCCGGACGGGGACCTCCAGCGCACCCGGGCCGGGCTCGGACGCCCCCGGCGGCCAGACCCCGCTCACCTCGCGGCCGTCGTCCAGCCGGACGGCCGCGCGGCAGGAGGTCGACGCCAGGAGCCTCGCCGTCGTCTGGGCGACACCGGTGAGGAAGGCACGGCCCCCGACGGCGTCCGCCAGGTGTTCCGAGTGCGCGACGAGCACCGCGTAACGGGCGGCCCGGGGTCCATAGACGAGCCGGTCGGCGCCCCGGCCCGCGACGCGCCGCACCGGCTGGAGGGCCAGCACCACCACGACGAAGGCGACGAGGGCCAGCCACGAGGGACGGCCACGGTCCTCGGCGGCGCGGCCGACGGCGGCCACGGCGAGGAGATAGCCGGCCGAGGCGACCACGACGAGCACGGTGAGGACGACGGCTCCGCCGATGACCCGGTCGACGTCGTAGAGCCGGTAGCGCAGAACGGCGAAGCCGGTGGCGACGGGGACCGCCAGGTACGCCAGGTGCAGGGCGAGCACGAGCACCAGGGGTGTGGGCCGGCCGGTGAGGTTGACCGCGACCGCCAGGACCGGCACCACGGCGAGACCGATCGACGCCACGGCGATCCATCGCATCTGCTGTCGCGCCTCGCCCCGGGCCCGCACCAGCCGGACGACGACCGCCGCGGCCCCGGCCACCAGCCCGGCGAACACCCCCGTGCTCGACGCGGCCACGAGCGGATCGACCAGCGACGCGTGCGGGACCCGCCCCGACAGACCCACCTCGGACGGCCGGGCGAGGGCCACCAGGGTCACCGCGAGCAGCGCGTAGGACGCCGGCGGCAGCAGCAGCGCGGGCCACCATCGCGGCGACGGCAGCCGCCCGTCGGGAGCCAGGAGCAGGAGGACGGCGAGCAGCATGAGGGCGAACACGCTGCCGAGGAGGTCCCCGATCCACTCCCAGGTCCGGCCCGCCTCCGGGAAGCCGAGCTCGCCGGCGAGAGCGGCGTCCCCGGCCGCCCGCGCGGCCAGGCCGGCGGCCACACCGAGCTGGCCGAGGCAGAAGAGCCATCCGATCGGGTGCCGCGGGCGGCGGGAGAGGATGACCGCTCCCACCAGCGCACCAACCACGGTCGCCACGGTGATGCCGGGAAAGCCGTTGCCCACCGCCGTGGCCGACAGGAGCGGTACGCCCCCGGCCCGGAGCAGGGCCGCCTGAGCCGCGGCGAGGGCAGCGGTGAGGACGACGAAGATCCAGGCGTGACGGGCGAGCCGCATGTCAGCCACCCGCCGGACGTCGCGAGGGTCCGGATCGCGGCAGCGGAACCCGGGGTGCGGCCTGCCGCGGGAGGGCCGGGACCTCGCCGGACACGGTCGTGCCCGCGCCGGGGGCGGACGTCACCGAGAGGGCGCCGCCGAGCGCCTCGAGCCGATCGCGCATGTTGTGCGTTCCCGCTCCGGGCAGGGCGGAGGAGGCGAGGAATCCCCGTCCGTCGTCCGTCACGGCGAACGTCAGGGCGCCGTCCCGGACGACGAGGCGGAGGTCCACCCGGGTCGCTCGGGCATGCTTGGCCGCGTTCTGCATCGCCTCCAGACAGCAGAAGTAGACCGCGGCCTCCACGTCCGGATCGGTCCGCGGCAGGTCGCGCGCGTCGACGGCGACACGCACCGGGCTGGTGCGGCCCGCCTGCTCCAGCGCGACACCGAGCCCGTGCTCGGCCAGGCGGGCGGGGTAGAGCCCGTGGGACAGCTCCTCGAGGGCGGCCAGCGCCGACCGGGCCGACGACGCCGCCCGCACGGCCGCGGCGGCGGTGGACGCCGAGGGCCGGTCCGCGACGAGCGAGCGCAGCAGCCCCAGATGCACCGCCAGCGCCACGAGGTGCTGCTGCGCGCCGTCGTGGATGTCGCGCTCCACCTGCCGGCGCCCCTCGTACCAGGCGAGCACGATCCGCTGCCGGGACAGCCGGAGGTCGGCGACCCGGAGCTCCGCCTGCGCCACCGTGGTCCGCAGGGCATCCCGCAGGGCGGCCTCCTGCAGGATCGTCGTGAGGTGCTCGGCCACCTTGGCCAGGAGCGCCTCGTCGCGAGGCGACAGCCGGGTGCCCGGCGGCAGGGTGACCCGCAGAGCGCCGAAGGTCGTCCCCGCCCGCTCCAGCACCGACACGACGACGTCCGTGCCCGGGTCGCCGGCCGTCGGCGCGCCGACGATGATCTCGACGGACGTGGCCCCGAGGCCTTCCTGCAGGAGCTGCCCGGTGCTGCGGAGCACGTCGCTGAGGTCGGCCGCGGCCAGCGCGCCGCGGGCGAGGCGGGCCAGCCGGTCCTGGGGCAGCACCGGCAGTCGCCGGCGGAGCCGGCCGGCCAGGGGGTCGAGCGTGAGGGCCGCGACGGCGGCGGCGAGGACGGTCAGCGCGAACCCGGCGGCGGGCGAACCGCCGACGAGGGCGCGCCCGACGAGCACCGTCGCGGCGTACAGGACGGCGACATAGCCGGCGAGCAGCACCGGCACGAGGACGCGGGAGGTCCACGCCCCGCGGTCCTGCCCGCCCCCGGCGCCCATGTGGCGAGTCTGGGCTGCGGGGAGCACCCGGCACCAGACCCCCAGGCGGGCCGGTTCAGCCCGCGGCCGTCGCGTCCAGGAAGGTGAGGACCGCCCGGACGCGGCGGTTGACGTCCGGCTCGTGACCGAGCGCGAGCTTGGTGAACACGGCGTTGATGTTCTTCTCCACCGCCCGCTCGCTGAGGAACAGCGTCCGGGCGATGGCCTGGTTGCTCTTGCCGCTGGCCATCTCCCGCAGCACGTCCAGCTCACGCGGGGCCAGCTCCCCCAGCGGGCCGGTATCGGCCGGACGGCGCGCGACGAGCGCCTCCACGACCTTCGCGTCGATGACGGATTCGCCCTCGGCCACGGCGCGCAGTGCGCTCACGACCTGCTCCAGTTGCGAGACCCGTTCCTTCAGGAGGTATCCCAGCCCCCCGGCGCCCTCCTTCAGCAGGTCGACCGCGTAGGCGTCCTCGGCGTACTGGGAGAGGACGACGACGCCGATCCGCGGGTGCTCGGCCCGGATCCGGCGGGCGGCCTCGATGCCCTCGGCGGTCCACGTGGGGGGCATCCGGATGTCGGTGAGCACGACGTCCGGGCGATGCTCCTCGACCGCCGCGAGGAGCTCCTCGAGGTCCTGGGCGAGCGCGACGACGTCGAGCTCCGGCGACTGCGCGAGCAGGGCCGCCGTCCCCTCCCGCACGAGGTAGTTGTCCTCGGCGAACACCAGCCGCAGGGCCATCCGTCGACTCTAGGCGGTGGTGGGTGCGCACCGGCAGGTCTCACGTCCTGACCAGCCGGCGCGGCGGGCGGGCGAGCGAGAACAGATCACGGACACCGGCTTCGGGCAGGTAGGCCCGGGTGAGCGCGAGCCCGATCCGCGGCAGGGCCGCCTCGTCCGGGAACACCAGGTAGAGCGGCTCGTGCGACGGCTGAAACTTCGACTTGAACGCCTGCAGGGACCGGAAGCCGTAGTAGGGCTCGAGCCGGGTGCCCAGGGTGTCCAGGAAGGCGTCGAGGACCCCGCGGTCGCTGTCGTCGAGCGGATCCCCGGCCCGCGCGAGCGGCACCCCGGAGAGCGAGACGTAGGTGGCGCCCTCCTCCTTGAACGTCAGGCACGCCGACGCGATGAGGAACTCCATCGTGTAGCGGAAGCCGTCGGGCAGCCGTCGCATGACGTCGAGCGTCCAGCCCTGCGGCGGCCCGCCGCCCGGCCCGTAGGCGGGCATCCAGGAGGTCACCCCGTGCACGGTGCCCTCCGCGTCCACGGCGAGACCGACCCGGACGTCGGGGTCCATCGCCTCCTCGAGCCCGCCCAGGGTGAAGCCCATCTCGGGCAGACCCTTGTCGCCCACCCACTGCTCGGAGATGGCCCGCACCTGGACCTGGACGCCGCGGGGTTGCGCGGCCAGCGAGACGAGCCGGTGCGTGAGCCCCTGCTTGCCCGCCTGGTTCAGCGCGGTCCGGACGTCCTGCCACGCCTTGCCCGTGAACTTCAGGTCGGGCAGGCCGATCACCGCTTCCTCGGCGACCTGCACGGTCTTCCAGCGACGGGCCGCCGCGTGATCCGCCGTCTCCTGGGTGACCGAGAAGAGGCACGGCAGCAGACCCGCCGACTGGACGCGATAGGCGAAGGCCCGCAGCAGCTCCGAGCGTTCGCCGGCCGTCGCGGCGACCGGGTCGCACAGGCCGAGCGCGACCCCCGCGTGGGCCTGGTAGGCGACGTATCCTCCGGACTCCTTGTCCGTGAAGAACCAGCGGTTCTCCGGCCAGGTCGTCATCCAGGCGAGGTGGTTGACGGTGCCGTTCGTACGCAGCAGGTCGGCGGCCCGCGTCCGCTCGTCCTCGCCGGGGGAGAAGTGGAACGACCCGGCCGTGCGTCGAGCCCGCCGGCGCGACGGGTTGCGGAACGCCCGGCGACCGACGAGCAGGATCGCGAGCTGTGCGGCGGTGAGGACGCCGGTGTAGGCCACCAGCGGCCAGCCGGGGTGCCGGTCCACCGCGAGGGCGATGCCGACGCCGACGAGCACCAGGAGGCTGACGACCGTCAGCCCGACGGCGAACCGCCAGGCGCGGCGGCGTCCGGACCGCAGCCCGTTGGCGACCAGCAGCCAGATGATCACGAATACAGAACCGCTCGTGAGCGAGGTCTCGGTGTCCTCGAGCCCCACGGTCAAGGGTCCGCCGGCGCCGGAGAGGGAGCTGGCGAAGGCGGCCGCGGCGGACGCGAGGAACGCGCCGCTGGCCAGCAGCCGGTACTCGTGCCGGCTCAGCGACCTGGCTCTCAGGTCGATGCGCCGGCCGACCAGGCGCGGACCGAGCGCCAGGCCCAGGGCGATGGCGAGCAGGTGTTCGAGGTCCCAGAGCACGCCGATGTAGACGAAGGACACCGCTCCGTAGGCCAGGAGCGCCGCGCGCAGCCGCCCCCGCCAGGGAGCCCGCAGTGTCGCGGTCGCGGCGGCCGCCACGCCGAGCGCGCCGGCCGAGAACCCGACGTCCAGGACGTGCGAGGTGCGGTCGGCCCAGGGCCACCCGTGCTCCTTCGTCAGGGCGAGCAGCAGCGAGGCTCCGAGGACGCCGGCGAGCTGGAGGACCACCGTCACGACGGCCGTCCGGCGCGTCCCGAGCCGGAGCTCCGCGAACCCGACCAGCACCAGGAAGCCACCCGCCACCGGCAGGTACTGCAGCGGGACCTCGGCGAGGAAGGAGCCTGTTACGGGCGTCCACCAGCGGTGCGCCTCGAGGGCGGGCAGGCCGTAGGCCAGCCGGTCCATGAGACCCGTCGCATGCAGGGACGACCAGAGGGCGCCGGTCGCGACGCCCGCGGCCAGCATCACGGCCACCACGGCGAGAGTGAAGGGGATGCGCCGCGCGACGGCGACGCCCTGGGCGGCGAGCGAGACCGAGGACGGGGGTGTGGGACCGGTCGCGACGACCATGGCAACTCCTGCACGGACGGCTCTCGGGCCCACGGCCCTTGACCTCGAGCCTCGTCCGTGCGGACCGGCCGGGGCAGGGGTGCCACCCGCACTCCTGGCAGGGGGCCAGCCCGCGCCTCGTTCTCCCCCGCGCAGGCGGTCCGGGCCCGGCGGCAGCCGCCGGCCGTGCCGTCACACGGACGGTACGGAGAAGTCCTCGACGGTCAGCTCGTCGTCGAACCCCTCGAGAGCGGACTCCTCGAGGTAGGCCAGCTCGGGGTCGACGGCGTCCGGCGCCCCCGGCGTGATCGGGAGGCTCCAGCTCTGCCGGTGCTGCCCGCACGGACCCAGGCGGCGGATCGCGGCGGCGTGCTCGGGGGCGGAGTACCCCTTGTTCTCCTCCCAGCCGTACCCGGGGAACCGCTCGGACCGCTCCACCATGATCCCGTCGCGCTCCACCTTGGCGAGCACGCTCGCCGCCGCGACCGCGGCGCACCGCATGTCCGCCTTGATCATCGTGGTCACGGCGGGCTCGGCGGGAAGCTCGACCGGCGGGGGCGCGGGGCGGAACGGGATGAGGTCCTCCAGCGGGAACAGCCCCTCGGGATCGACCGGCGCGCGGCGGCGACCGGTGAGCCAGTCGTGGTTGCCGTCCAGGAGCACGCAGTCCGGCACCTGGGGCAGCTGGGCCAGCGCGCGCCGCCCGGCGAGCCGGAGCCCCGCCATGATCCCGTAGGCGTCGATCTCCTCGGGTTCGGCGTGGCCGACGGCCCAGGCCCGGGCCCACCGGCGGAGCCGGGGCACGAGCGCCTCCCGGGCGGCGGGGGCCAGCAGCTTGGAGTCGCGGACTCCGGCGGGCGCCGTACCGATCTCGAGGTCGACGACGACGACCCCGACGCTCACCGGGCCGGCGAGGGCGCCGCGGCCGACCTCGTCCATGCCTGCGAGCAGGGTGTGCCCGGTGCGGAGCAGTCGGCGCTCCTCGCGCAGGGTCGGGACCGCCGACCGGGCCGGCGCCTTCGGCTTCGACGTCCCCGGCGTCCGCCGCTGCTCACCCACGCGCACATTCCTCCCCGTCGGCCGGCACTCCCCCGCGCCCCGGACGCCGATCAGCGCGTCGTCGGGTTCGGGATGTGTGCGAACACGCTATCGGGGATGCCGAGGCCGCCGGCGCGATCGAAGGGCCAGACGATGACGAACGCCTTTCCCACCACGTCGTGGACCGGCACCATCCCGTTGTTCAGGGTGCGGTGCAGGCGCGAGTCGGCGGAGACCGGCCGGTTGTCGCCCATGACCCACAGGTAGCCGTACGGCACGGTCACGTCGAACGGCTTGTCCGACGGGGCGGCGCCGGGGACGAGGTAGGGCGTCTCGTCGACCGCGACGCCGTTGACATCGACCCGGCCCTTGGCGTCGCAGCACTGCACGTGGTCGCCGCCGACGCCGATGACGCGCTTGATGAGGTGCTCCCCGGCGTCCTGCGGCAGCAGCCCGACGAACGACAGCGCGTTGCGCAGGGTGCCGCTCACGCCCCCGGCCTCCTCGGGCGGCGTGGACTCCTCGGCGGTGAGCCACCCGCCGGGGTCCTTGAAGACGACGACGTCGCCGCGGTGGAGCTCGAAGACGCCCGGCGTCAGCTTGCTCACGAGCACGCGGTCGCCGACGAGCAGGGTGTTCTCCATCGAGGTCGAGGGGATGAAGAACGCCTGCACGAGAAAGGTCTTGATGAGCAGGGAGAGCAGCAGCGCCATGCCGAGGACGACGACGACCTCGCCGCCGGCGCCGAGCGCGGCGCGCAGCGGGGTCTTCGGGCTGCGCTCGGGAGTGCGCCGGACGCCGGCGCCGTGGCGCGGGCCGACCCGCATGCGCACGCCGGGCTGCAGGTTGCCGGCGGGGTAGGCGGCCGGGCCGAGGTCGAAGGCGGGGTCGCGCTGCGGGCGGGCGCCCTCGTCGACGGCGTCGCCGAGGGTGGTCAGCTCCGGGTCGAAGCTCGAGGGGTCGGGCCGCCTGCCGGCGGGCACCCGGTAGGCCGGCGGCTCCGGGGCCTCGGGGCTGACGTGGCGGGGCTGGCTGTGACGGCGCAGCGGGGGTTCCGTGGCTGCCGACGGAGCGCGGCCCTCCCAGCCGCCGCCGTCCCACCCCTCGGCGGAGGTGGGCGGAGCGTCCCAGCGTCGGCCGCCGGAAGCGCCGTCCCATGCTTCGCTCACGGGGTGCCCTCCCGTCCGGGGCGCGCGGCCCGTGGTCCGATCTCGGTCAGGACGCCGGTGCCCGCAGGGGGTGCGGAGGCGGACGCCGGCGTCGCAGGACGGCCGACCCCCGTGGCCCGATCCCACGGCCACCATACGGCGACGACGCGCCCGACGACGCTGTCGACGGGCACCATGCCGCCGCCTGGGTCACCCAGGTGATCCCGGGAATCAGCCGAACTGCTGCGGTGGTCGCCCATCATCCAGAGCTTGCCCGCGGGCACCGTGACGTCGAACGGCGTCTCGCTGGGGGCGTCGCCGGGGTAGACGTACGGCTCGTCCAGCGCACGGCCGTTCACGGTGATCCGGCCGCGGCTGTCGCAGCACACGACGTGGTCGCCCGCGACGCCGATGACGCGCTTGACGAAGTCCGTCTCCCCGACCGGGTTCCCGAAGGCGCGGGCGACCCCGCGGCCGACCCGGGCGAGCAGCGACCCCGGCGGTTCGGCGTCGGCGAACACGCCGTCACCGTCGAAGACCACGACGTCGCCGCGCTGCACCGACCCGAACCGGTAGTCGAGCCGGGAGACGACCACCCGGTCGCCCACCTGCAGGCCGGGCTCCATGGAACCGGACGGGATGACGAAGGTCTGGATGAGGAAGACCCGGACGAGCCCGACGATCACGCCGGCGAGCACGAGCGTGACGACGAGGCGCCGCGCGGAGAAGCCCCGGGTGCGAGGACCGGCGGAACCGCCCGCCTCGCCCGGCCCGGCGTCCGGGCTGCCCGCCTCCCCCTGCACGCTCTGCGCCGACACCTGCACGAGCGTACGGGACACCGCCGTGACCGCCAGGGCGGTCCGGCGGTCGCGCTCAGCGCGCCGGGATCGCGTCCCGCTTCTCCTTGATCTTGGCGGCCTTGCCGCGCAGCGAGCGCAGGTAGTACAGCTTCGCGCGGCGGACGTCGCCGCGGGTCACGACCTCGATCTTGTCGACGATCGGGGTGTGCACCGGGAACGTGCGCTCGACGCCGACACCGAAGCTGACCTTGCGGACGGTGAACGTCTCGCGGATGCCGCCGCCGGAGCGCCGGATGACGATCCCCTGGAACACCTGGATCCGGGACCGGTTGCCCTCGACCACCCGCACGTGCACCTTGACGGTGTCACCGGCGCGGAAGGCGGGGATGTCGGTGCGCAGCGAGGCCGCGTCGAGGTTGTCCAGTGCGTGCATGGGGGAATCGCTCTCCGGCGGGTGCCACAGGTCACTCGCACAGCTCGGGGGAAGCTCGGTCGAAGGTGTGCCGGCCGCCCGCGTCGGGCGGCGTCCGGTTCCCGGCACCTCACCCCCCTGTGGCAGGGCGTGGCCGACCGGCGGCACGGTCGTTCAGTCTGCCACAACCGGCGGCTCGAAGACCAAACGGCCCTGCCCGGACGGCACCCACCCGCAGGTCGCGAGGACGGCGAGATCGGCGGCGTCCAGCTCGGCCGGGTCCAGGCGCGCGACGAGGTCCGGACGCCGGGCCGCGGTACGCCGCAACTGCTCGTCGCGCCGCCACCGGCGCACCTGGCCGTGGTGCCCGCTGAGCAGCACCCCGGGGACCTCCCGGCCGCGCCACGAGGCCGGCCGCGTGTACACCGGGTACTCCAGGAGCCCGTTCTCGTGGCTCTCCTCGGTCAGGCTCTCGGCGTTGCCCAGGACGCCGGGCAGCAGTCGCGCGACCGCCTCGACGATCGCGAGCACGGCGACCTCGCCGCCGTTCAGCACGTAGTCGCCGAGGCTGAGCGGCAGCACCGGCATCGCCGTCCGCGCCTCGTCGAGCACCCGCTCGTCGATGCCCTCGTACCGCCCGCAGGCGAAGGCCAGCCACCGCTGGTCCGCCAGCCGGCGGGCGGTCGCCTGCGTGAAGGGCTCCCCTGCCGGCGACGGCACGACCAGGGTCGGCGCGGCGGACGGGTCGCCGAAGGCGTCGCGGCCCCCGGCGAGCACGTGGTCGAGCGCCTCCCCCCACGGCTCGGGGCGCATGACCATGCCGGCGCCGCCGCCCAGCGGCGCGTCGTCGACGGTGCGGTGCCGGTCGCGGGTGAAGTCGCGCAGGTCGTGCACGTTCACCTGGAGGATCCCTGCCCGCCGCGCCTTGCCCAGCAGGGAGAGGTCCAGCGGCGCGAGGTACTCGGGGAAGATCGTGACGACGTCGAGGCGCATCTCACTCCGGGTCGTCGAGCAGGCCCGGCGGCGCGTCGACGACCACGACGCCGGCGGCGACGTCCACGGCCGGGACGAGCGCGGCGACGAACGGCACGAGCCGGTCGGCGCCGTCCGGGCGGCGGACGACGAGCAGGTCCTGGGCGGGCGGGTGCTCGACGGCGACGACCTCACCCAGCGCGCCGCCCTCCGGGTCGACGACCCGCATGCCTACGAGCTGGTGGTCGTACCAGGCGTCGGGCTCCTCGGCGTCGTCCGGCACGTCCGCCTCCAGCAGCGCCCCGCGCAGCGCCTCGGCGGCGGTCCGGTCACCGACCTCCTCGAAGGCCAGCAGCAGGGTCCCGTTGTGGTTCCGGACGGAGGCCAGGGTCAGGGCGTCCACGCCGGCGAGGCCGTGCCGGCCCGTGACGTGCAGCCGGACGCCGGGCACGAACCGCTCGTCGGGGGCGTCGGTCCGGAGCTCCACGGTGACCTCGCCGCGGATCCCGTGGGCGCGGCCGATCCGGGCGACGACGAGCCTCACGGCACCTCCAGGGAACGTTCCGGGGACGGAGGACGCCCCCGGCCCAGGACGAGGCCGGGGGCGTCGTGGTCAGCGGCCCCGGTCGACGTCGACGACGTCGACGCGCACCGGCTTGCCGTCGGCCAGTGCCTTGACGACGGTGCGCAGGGCGCCGGCCGTGCGACCGGAACGGCCGATCACCCGGCCGAGGTCGTCGGGGTGCACGCGCACCTCGAGCAGGGTCCCGCGGCGCAGCGGCTTGCTGCGCACGTGGACGTCGTCCGGATGGGCGACGATGCCGCGGACGAGGTGCTCCAGGGCGTCGACGAGCACCGTCAGCCCTCGGCCTGCGCCGTCTCGTCGGCGCTCTCGACCTGGGCGGAGGTCTCGCTGCCGCCGGGCGCGCCCTCGTCGGCGGCGTCCGCCGGCTGGTCGGTGTCGGCCGCGGCGGGCGCGGGCTGGTCGGTGTCGGCCGCGGCGGGCGCGGGCTGGTCGGTCTCCGCCGTGGCGGAGCGCCGGCTGGTCGGTCTCGGGCGTGGCGGGGCCGGCTGATCGGCGTCGGGCTGTGGCGGGCGCCGGCTGATCGGCGTCGGCCGTGACGGGCGCCGGCTGATCGGCGTCCGGCTTGGCGGGCGCCGGCCGGTCGGCGTCCGGCTTGGCGGCCGCCGCGGGCTGCGCCTTCTTGCGCGTCCTCGGCGTGGTCGCGCCCTCGGCCGCGGTGTCGCCGAGCGACTCCTTGGCCGCGGCTTCGAAGACGGCCTTCTTGTCGGCCTTCTGCTGGGGCGCGCGCAGCGTGCCCTCGGCGCCCGGCTCACCCTTGAATCGCTGCCAGTCGCCGGTGATCTTCAGGATCACGAGCACCTGCTCGGTCGGCTGTGCGCCGACGCCGAGCCAGTACTGGGCGCGCTCGGAGTTCACCTCGATGAACGAGGGCTCCTGGGTGGGGTGGTACTGGCCGATCTCCTCGATGGCGCGGCCGTCGCGCTTCGTGCGCGAGTCGGCGACGACGATGCGGTAGTACGGGGCGCGGATCTTGCCCATGCGCTTGAGGCGGATCTTGACGGACACGGGTGTGCGGTCTCCTGCTTCGTGGGAGGTGAGGCACCGCTACGCCGGGTGGGGACCGGGCGCCGGGCGACTCGGGGACACGACGGGCGCGGAGAGAGGGGCCGCGACAGCCGCATACGGCGACCCATTCTGCCAGACCGCGGCCCGCCCGGAGACCACCCGCTCCTCTTCGCGCTGATCATGCACTTCGCGGCGATCATGCACGTCCGGGAGGTGCATGATCGCCGCGAAGTGCATGATCAGTGCAGGGAGGAGGTGGGGGGCGGGTCGAGGGCGTAGACGACGGCGTCGCCGAGGTCGCGGCGGGTGATGCCCAGCCCCGTCACCGGCTTGTCGGCGGCGTGCTCCCAGTCGGTGCCGTTCGCGCGGGAGCGGACGACGACGACCGTGCGGACCCCCTTCGCCCGGAGCGCGGCCACGCTCTCGGCGTCCGGGAAGCTCTTCGTCGCCTCGCGCAGCTGCTCCTGCTGGGGCGGGTTGAAGCCGCTGTTGCCGTTGGCCAGCGTCGGGAAGCCGTCCGTCGTCCAGAGCATGAGGTGGTAGTCGCCGATCTGGTCGCTCGGCAGGAACATGATCGGCGCCGGCAGGGAGCTCACCCTGACCGGAGCCGTCGCGACCGGCCAGTGCCGGGGACCGCCCCAGTCGTCGGCGGCCACGAGGGCCGGCGCGGCGAGCAACGCGACCAGCCCGACCGCCGCGGCCGCGCGCCGCGGCCCGTCCGGCCCGCGCACCGCGGCGAGCAGCGGGTCGGCGAGCCGCGCGACGAAGCCGGCCGCGAGCAGGGCGAGGCCGAACGTCACCCAGATGATCAGCCGACCGGGCGTCCGGAGCGCGTCCCAGCCCGGCAGGTGGCGGAAGAGCAGGACATAGGTCCAGGAACCGCCGCCCCAGAACTGCGTGCCGAGGGTGAGCGCGGTCGCGAGCGCGGTGGCCAGCGCGAGCCCCAGCCGCCGGCGCAGCGGCCACGCCGAGACGAAGAGCCCGAGCACGGCCAGCACGGCCAGCACGATGCCGGGCGCGACGATCATCTCGGGCGGCCAGAAGAGCGCGGCCCGGTCGCCCGCCTGCCGGTCCCCCCAGAACCAGGACGTGTCCGAGGAGAGCAGCAGCCCGTGCCACGGCGGCGAGAAGAGCGGGAGCATCGCCTCGCTGCGTTCGGACGCCGGGTTCGCGGCCAGCACCCGCAGGTACGGCTGCACGAGCAGGCCGGCGACGAGCAGGAACGCGGCCAGCCCGACGCCCTCGGCCACGAGCAGCCGGCGCGGCAGCGGGCGCCGTCCGGTGGTGAGCCAGCCGATCCCCCACAGCACGAGGACGAGCGCGAGGGCGTACGCGAAGGGGATCCCTATCGCGAAGCCGATCGTGATCTGCCAGCAGGCGACCGCCCAGCCGGCGGCGACGGCCCAGGGGTGCATGCGGTCGGGCCGCCAGCCGTGGCGTAGCGACCACCCGTGACCGTAGGTCAGCAGCGCGAGCGTGAACGCGATGCCGCCGGTGGAGACGACGTTGAGGTGGATCGCCTGCTCGACGCGCCACGGCGCGAGCCCGACGCCGACGCCGGCGACGACCGAGCCGAGGACGCCGGCACCGAGGGCGCGGGCCAGCGCGTACCCGCCGCAGAGGGCGAGCACGTTCGCGAGGAACCCGGCGATGTTGAGCGCGGCGAGCGCCCCGCCCTGCCCCCCGCCGGTGAGCAGGTTCAGCGGGAGGTACCCGAGGATCGTGTCGGTGAACGCGAGGTTGTCCGGCGCCCGCAGGAACGCGTTCGTGGTCCAGAAGTCCGCGACGTGGTCGGCGACGGCGTGCCCGACCCAGGCCATCTGCCAGGCGAAGTAGAGCGGGTCACCGAGGTTGCCGGCGACCGTGGAGCGCAGGTCGGAGAGCTGGTCCGGGTCGTTGCGGACGACGACGACGATCGAGGCGACGAGGACGAGCAGGGCCTCCAGCAGTACGGCCGGGCGGCCGCTCCGCTCGGCGACGTCGGGGGGCGGCTCGAGCTCGTCCGCCCGCTCGGGGCTGATCGTCGAGGTCACGGCACGGGGCGCCCGCGCAGCACGACGAGCCGCGGGTGGGCCAGCACGCCGACGTCGGCGCGCGGGTCACGCGGGGTAGACGACGAGGTCGGCCGGCGCCCCCTCCTCCAGACCGGGACGGCGCAGCCAGGTCCGGGCGCCCCAGCAGGCGGCGTCCAGGGCGGAGGTGGCGGGCAGTCCCGCACGCACGAGCTCGGCGACCTCCTGCGCGACGAGCCCGTGCGGGAGGGAGCCGCCGGCGTCCGTCCCGACGAAGATCGGCACCCCGGCCTCGTAGGCGGTCGCGACGGTCTCGTAGCGCTGCTCGTGCAACCGCCGCATGTGCGCGGCGTACACGGGGAACCGCTCCTCGCCGGCCTTGGCGTACCTCGGGAAGTTGTCCGTGTTGACCAGGGTCGGCACGATCGGGACGCCGCGGGCGGCGGCGTCCGCGCGCGTCTCGTCGGTCAGGCCCGTGCCGTGCTCGATGCAGTCGATGCCGGCCTCGAGCAGGTCGGGCAGGCAGTCCTCGCCGAAGCAGTGCGCGGTGACCCGGGCGCCCTCTTCGTGCGCGGCCGCCATGGCCTGCGCGCAGCGCGTCGAGCGGCCAGCAGGGCGCCAGGTCGCCGATCTCGCGGTCGATCCAGTCGCCGACGAGCTTCACCCAGCCGTCGCCGCGGCGGGCCTCGGCGCGGACGACGTCCGCGAGCTCGCCGGGCTCGATCTCGTGACCGAAGTTGCGGATGTACCGCTTCGGGCGGGCGATGTGACGGCCGGCGCGGACGATCCTCGGCAGGTCGTCGCGGTCGTCGATCCAGCGGGTGTCCGCCGCGGAGCCGGCGTCCCTGATGAGGAGCGTGCCCGCGTCGCGGTCGGCGACCGCCTGCCGCTCCTGGGTCTGCTCGTCGACGGGGCCGTGCGCGTCGAGCCCGATGTGGCAGTGCGCGTCGACGAGACCGGGCAGCACCCAGCCCTCGACGTCCTGCGCCTCGTCCACGCGCGCGAGAGGAGCCTCGTACGTCAGGCGGCCGCCGACGACCCAGGCCTCCGGCCGCTCCTCGTCCGGCCCGAGCAGCACCCTCCCCCGCAGGTGCAGCACCACGTCGCCGCCGCTCACGCCGCTCACCTCCTCTCCGGGGGTGATCAGCGGCCGAGGAACTTCTCGAAACCGGGGGGCAGCTCCAGGCTCGCCGGGTCGGGCGCGCCGCTGCCGTTGCCCGCGTCCCCGAGGCCGAAGGCGCCGCCGGGCACTCCGGACGCCGGGCCCGCGGTCGCCCGCTGCGCGGCCTCGCGCTCCTGCTGGGCACGCTTGGCCGGGTTGCCCGACTTCGCCTTGCCCTTGCGCGGCGGCGGCGCCGTGCGGCCCTTGGACTTCTTGCCGCCGCCCATCCCGGGCAGCCCCGGCATGCCCGGCATCCCGCCGCCGCGGCGCAGCTGGCGCATCATCTTCTGGGCCTCGCCGAACCGCTCGATGAGCTGGTTGACGTCGCTCACCCGCACGCCCGAGCCGTTCGCGATGCGGAGCTTGCGGGAGCCGTTGAGGATGCTCGGCCGGCGGCGCTCCATCGGCGTCATCGACTTGATGATCGCCTCGACCCGGTCCATCTCGCGCTCGTCGAAGTTCTCCAGCTGGTCGCGCAGCTCCCCCATGCCGGGGAGCATGCCGAGCATCTTCTTCAGCGAGCCCATGTTCTTCAGGGCCGCCATCTGCTGGAGGAAGTCGTCGAACGTGAAGTCCTCGTCGGCGGCGAACTTGGCCGCCATCGCCTCGGCCTGCTCGGCGTCGAACGCGCGCTGCGCCTGCTCGATGAGGGTGAGCACGTCACCCATGTCGAGGATCCGCGAGGCCATCCGGTCGGGGTGGAAGAGCTCGAACTCCTCGAGCTTCTCCCCCGTCGAGGCGAACATGATCGGGCGGCCGGTGACGCCGGCCACCGACAGCGCGGCACCGCCGCGGGCGTCGCCGTCGAGCTTGGAGAGCACGACGCCGCTGAAGCCGACGCCGTCCTCGAAGGCGCGGGCCGTCGTGACGGCGTCCTGGCCGATCATCGCGTCGAGCACGAAGAGGATCTCGTCCGGCTGGACCGCGTCCCGGATGTCCGCGGCCTGCTGCATCATGTCGGCGTCCACGCCGAGCCGGCCGGCGGTGTCGACGACCACGACGTCGTACTGCTTCTCGCGGGCGAACCGGACGCCGTCGCGCGCGACCGCGACGGGGTCGCCGGGCCCGGCGGCGACGGCGCCGGTGGACGACGTCCCGGGGTGCGGGGCGAAGACGGCGACCCCGGCGCGCTCGCCGACGACCTGGAGCTGGTCGACCGCGTTGGGCCGCTGCAGGTCGCTCGCGACCAGGAGCGGGGTGTGGCCCTGCTCCTTGAGCCACCGGCCGAGCTTGCCGGCGAGGGTCGTCTTGCCCGCCCCCTGCAGACCCGCGAGGAGGATCACGGTCGGCGGGGTCTTGGCGAAGGCGAGCCGGCGCGTCTCGCCGCCGAGCACCTGGACGAGCTCGTCGTGGACGATCTGGACGACCTGCTGCGCCGGGTTCAGCGCCTGGGAGACCTCCGCCGAGAGTGCCCGCTCGCGGATCGTCGCGGTGAACTCGCGGACGACGGGCAGCGCCACGTCGGCGTCGAGCAGGGCGCGGCGGATCTCCCGCACGGTGGCGTCGACGTCCGAGGGCGAGAGCCGGCCCTTGCCACGTAGCGACTTGAAGGTGGCGGTGAGGCGGTCGGACAGCGTCGAGAACACGGGCGGATCCTCGCAAGATCGGGGGCGAAGGGCGCGGCCCCGCAGATCGGGGTGCACCCGTGCCAAGCCTAACGGCCGGGCGCGGCCACCCCTTCCGGGTGCGCCGGAGGGTTACAGCGCGTACGGGAAGCTCGTGAGCAGGTAGGCGCTGACGCAGCAGCCGACGGCGGCGATCGCCGCCAGGGCGACCACCCGCACCGGCGTCCGCAGCCGCAGCAGCGCGGGGCCGGCGAGCGCGCACCCGACGACCAGCGCCGGCAGTAGCAGCCGGTACCGGCTGTTCCAGACCCCGGATGTGCCCAGCGCGAGCACGAGGACGGCGCCGACGAAGGCGGCATCCGCGGTCCGCCGGCGCCGGAGCAGGACGCCGACGGTCACGGCGCAGGCGATCGCCGCGGCGAGGATCGCGAGGTCGATCGCGAGGGCGGCCCCGGTGGGGATCGTCCGCAGCCAGGCCCAGGTGGCGGCGCCGCCGTCGAAGCCGGTGCCCCAGCCGGCGTGCTGCCGGTCGGCCCAGCCGGTCAGGCTGCCGGTCCGCAGCGCGACCCAGCCGAGATAGCCGACGACGCCCAGGGGCGCGACGGCCACCGCGAGCGCCCCGCGCCGGCGGTCCTCCGACGCGAGCGCCGCGACGACGACGGCCACGACGAGCGCGACCCCGGTCGGCCGGACGAGTCCGGCGCCCGCGCAGAGCACCGATCCGAGCAGGACCCGGCCGCGCCCGAGGGCCACCAGCGTCCAGACGGCCAGGGCGCAGAAGGTCGCCTCGGAGTACGGCATGAGGAACACGACCGAGAGCGGGAGGACGGCGACCAGTGCGACCGCGACCGATCCGCCGGCACCCGCGATCTCCCGGGTGAGCCGGTCGACGCCGTACGCGAGCACGACGCCGGCCGCGACGGAGACGAGGACGCCGGCGACGTCCACGGGCAGGGCCGTTCCGGCGGTCACGAGCCGCACCAGCAGCGGGAACCCGGGGAAGAAGGCGTAGAGGTCGCCGGTGTACCCCGAGCGCGCGACGTCCTCGAAGTGCCGGGCGTCCCACTGCTGCAGCAGCGCCCAGACCGACCAGCCGGCGGGGGCGGCGGCGGCCCAGACGACGCCCAGCACGAGTGCCTGCCCGGCGAGGAACACCAGCGCGGGCGTGAAGGGACGCCGTCGCGCCGCGACCGGCGCCTCGGGCCCCGCGGCCAGGCTCACCACCCGCCGAGGGTAACCAGCGGGGTCAGGGCTGCGGAGGCGTTCCGGCGTCGACGAGGGCGGCGACGGCGCCCGCGACCCGCGCCGGCGAGAGCACTCCCCCGCCGGACTCGGCCACGTAGAGCACGTCGACGGCCTGCCCGGCGTGCGTCGCGACGTGCGCCGAGCGCAGGTCGACGCCCACCCCGGCGAGCGCGGTGCCGATGGCGTGCAGCAGGCCGGGCCGGTCGGCGGCGCGGACCTCGAGCACGGTGGCGTCCGCGGAGGCGCCCGGCACGAGCACGACCCGGGGGCGGGACGGCGCTCCCGCCGGCGGCCGGTACGAGGCGTCCCGGCGGGCGAGCCGCTCGAGCACCGACCGGTCGCCCTCCGCGAGGCGGCGCAGGCCGGTCTCCAGCGTCTGCGGCGACGGCACCTCGCCGCTGCCGGCGTCCACCCACCAGGTGTCGACGGCGATCTGCCGTTCGTTCCCGGAGGGATCGCCTGCGGGCACGGTCCGGACCAGCGCGGACTTCACGCTGAGCCGGAAGGAGGCCAGGGTGCCGGCGATGTCGGCCAGCAGGCCGGGCCGGTCGACGGCGACGACGGTGACCGCGTGCATCTCGCCGAGCGCTCCGCTCAGCAGGGAGAGCGCCACGCGCGGCCGCCCGTCGGCCAGCACCGAGGCGACCAGCGCCTCCTCCGCGCTCGTCACCGGAGCCGGGCCCGGGGGCGGCTCGCCGCGCAGGGCGGTGCGGGCCCGGGTGACGAGGTCGTCGACGAGCCGGGCCCGCCACGGCGACCAGGCGGCGGGCCCGGCGGCGACGGCGTCCGCCTCGGTGAGGGCGCGCAGCAGGTCGAGGACGTCGGAGCGCCCGGCGACCGCGGCGACCAGGGCCTCGACCGTGCGCGGGTCGTCGGGGTCGCGACGGGTGGCGAGCTCGACGAGCGTGAGGTGCTCGCGGACGAGGCGCTCGACGACCTCGGCGTCCGGCCCCGGCAGACCCGTCCGGGAGACCGCCCGGAAGGCCAGCGGCGCGCCCACCCGGGAGTGGTCGCTCGCGCCCGGCAGCTTGCCGATGTCGTGCAGCACGGCGGCGAGGAGCAGCAGGTCCGGCCGGGCGACGTCGCGGAGGAAGCGCTGGGCGACCACGGCGGTCTCGACGAGGTGCCGGTCCACGGTGTGCCGGTGGATGGCGTTGCGCTGCGGCCGGTTGCGCACGCCCTGCCATTCCGGCACCCAGCCGGACGACGAGCCCGGCCAGGTCGAGCGCCTCCCAGACCCCGGTCAGCGACGGGCCGCCGCCGAGCAGGTCGACGAGCGCCTCCCGGGCGGCGGTCGGCCACGGCTCGGGCAGCGGCGGGCACCGCTCGGCGAGGTGCTCCACCGTGACCGGCGAGAGCGGCAGCCCGGCGCGCACGGCGATGGACGCGGCGCGCAGCGGCAGCGCCGGGTCGTCGCCGGGGCGGACGCCGGCACCGAGGACCACCTCGCCGTCGTGCTCGACGAGTCCGTGCCCGAGCGGGCGCAGCCGTGGACGCCGCGGGCCGCGGGCGCGCCGGGAGGGCACCGCCTGCCGGGCGCGGCGGACGGTGGTGTCGACGGCGTGCGCGACGGTGCGGGCCGCGGCGGAGACCCGGGCGAGCAGCTCGTCGGCGTCCCCGACCCCGGACGCGACGGCGACGGCGTCCTGCTCGGCGAGCAGCAGCCGCTCCATCGGGCGGCCGGTCACGGCGTGCAGGGCGTCGCGGACGTCGAGGAGCACCTCGTGCGCCTCGTCGACCTCGCCGTGCGGCCGGTCGGTGACCCAGCTCGTGGCCAGCGCGCGGAGCGTCGTCACGTCCCGCAGGCCGCCGCGGCTCTCCTTGAGGTCGGGTTCGAGCAGGTAGGCGGCCTCGCCGAACCGGGCCGCCCGCTCGGCCAGCAGGTCGAGCAGCTGCGGCAGCCGCCGCCGGATGCCGCCGCGCCAGTCGGTGAGCAGCGTCGCGCGGGTGCGGACGGCGAGCGAGGCGTCGCCGGCCAGCGGGCGCAGGTCGAGCAGCCCGATCGCGGCGGAGAGGTCGGCGGCCGCGACCTCCCGGCACTGGGACGACGTCCGGACGCTGTGGTCGAGGCGCAGGCCGGTGTCCCAGAGCGGGTACCAGAGCCGGTCGGCCAGGCCCTTGACGGCGTCGCCACGGCGGCCGTCGTGGAGCAGGACGAGGTCGAGGTCGCTGGCGGGGCCGGCGTCCCGGCGGGCGACGCTGCCGACGACGGCGAGCGCGACCCCCTCCTGCCGCTCCAGGCCGCTGCCCGTCAGCGCCCGCTCCCAGGCGGAGGCGAGGGCCCGCTCGACGAGATCGGCGAGGGCGGCGCGGCGGTTCGGGCCCGAGGACCGGACGGCGAGCGCGAGGCGCTCCCGGCGCAGGTCCCGCGGCGGCGACGCCGGGGCGGTGTCGTCGATCACGTGGAAGTCCTCCCCCCAGACCGGCGACGGGCCGGACCCGCCGGGCCCGGGAGCCCGGCGGGTTCCGACCCGCCGCCGTGGAACGTGGATTACAGGGCGTCTGCGCCGCGCTCGCCGGTGCGCACGCGCACGACCTCGTCGACCGGGACGACCCAGACCTTGCCGTCGCCGATCCGGCCCGTCTGCGCGGCCTTGACCACGACCTCGGTGACGTCGGCCGCGTCCGCGTCGTCGACGAGCACCTCGACCCGCACCTTCGGCACGAGGTCGACGGTGTACTCGGCGCCCCGGTAGACCTCGGTGTGGCCCTTCTGCCGGCCGTAGCCGCTGGCCTCCGAGACCGTGAGGCCCTGGACGCCGAAGGACTCCAGCGCCGACTTGACCTCGTCGAGCTTGTGCGGCTTGATCACCGCCGTGATGAGCTTCATGCCGGCACCTCTTCGGTCTTGGCGGCACCGACGAGGGAGCCCGTCGGGCGGAAGCCGCCACTGGTGATGGTCTCGTACGCCGACTCGAGGTGCTGGTCGAGGTCGATGCCACTCTCCTCGGCCTCGGGGTCGATCCGGAAGCCCATCGTCTTGTTGATGACGTAGCCGATGACGAACGCGATGACGAACGAGTAGAGGAGCACCGAGCCGGCCGCCAGCGCCTGGATCCCCAGCAGGTGGAACCCGCCGCCGTAGAAGAGCCCGTCCACGGCGGTGCCACCGGTGCCGTTGACGTTCGCCTTCGCGGTGCTGAAGAACCCGAGGAAGAGACAGCCGACGATGCCGCCGACCAGGTGGACGCCGACGACGTCGAGGGAGTCGTCGAACCCGAGCCGGTACTTCATGCCGACCGCGAAGGCGCAGATGACCCCGGCGACCAGGCCGAGCAGGATCGCCGACCACGGCACGAGGAACGCGCACGCCGGGGTGATGGCGACCAGGCCGGCGACCGCACCGGAGGCGAAGCCGAGCGTCGTGGCGTGCCCGTCGCGCAGCCGCTCGACGAGGATCCAGCCGAGCGCGGCGGTGGCGGTCGCCACCTGGGTGTTGGTGAAGGCCAGCGCCGCGAGGCCGTTCGCCGCGAGCGCGGAGCCCGCGTTGAAGCCGAACCACCCGAACCAGAGCAGGCCGGCGCCGAGCATGACGAACGGCAGGTTGTGCGGCTTGAACTGAGCCTTGGGCCAGCCGTTGCGCTTGCCGAGGACGATCGCCAGGGCAAGGCCCGCGGCTCCGGCGTTGATGTGGACGGCGGTCCCGCCGGCGAAGTCCTCGACGCCCAGGTGCGCCAGCCAGCCCGCGCCGTTCCCGTTCGCGTCGCCGAAGCTGAAGACCCAGTGCGCGACCGGGAAGTAGACCAGGGTCGCCCAGAAGGTCACGAACACCGACCAGCCGAGGAACCGCGCGCGGTCGGCGATCGCGCCGGAGATGAGCGCCGGCGTGATGATCGCGAACATGAGCTGGAACATCGAGAACGCCGCGTTCGGGATCGTGAGCTGGGCGCCGTTCGCGGCGAGCGTCTTGATCGCCTCGCCCATCCCGAACCAGTGCAGCCCACCCCAGAATCCGTTGCCGGTCGGCCCGAAGGCGACCGAGAAGCCGTAGAGGGTCCACAGCACGCTGACGATGCCGATCGTGACGAACGACATCATGAGCATGTTGAGCACGCTCTTGGCGCGCACCATGCCGCCGTAGAAGAAGGCAAGGCCTGGGGTCATGAGCAACACGAGCGCTGCGCTCGCGAGCACCCAGGCGGTGTCTCCGCTGTTCATTCGCACCCCTTGCTGTCCGGGCCGGAGGGGGACGGCCGAGCACCGCCGGGGATCGGCGGGGGCTGTCCGGTCTGGTCTGGGCGCCACGTCCGCGGGGCCCCCGTCGACGAGACACGCTTCCGTCGGGGTGTTTCAGAGGTGATCGCGTCGTGTTACGCGGAGGTGACGGAGGTCGGCCTCCGGTGAAACCTTCGTTTCCGGCCCCCCTCCACGCACTCTGCGCTTCGGGTGCGGGAGGGTCGGGTGCTGGATCGCCGGGCGGGGGACCGCGGCGGGGAGGCGTGGGGTCAGACGCGTTCGACGAGCAGGGACGAGCCCTGGCCGACGCCGACGCACAGCGTGACCAGGCCTCGGCGTCCGCCCTCGCGCTCGAGCCGGCCGAGCAGCGTGACGAGCAGCCGGCAGCCGCTCGAGCCCAGCGGATGGCCGAGCGCGATCGCTCCCCCGTCGGCGTTGAGCCGCTCCTCGTCCAGCCCGAGCCGGCGGACGCAGGCGATGACCTGCGCGGCGAACGCCTCGTTGAGCTCGACGGCGTCCAGGTCGTCGACCCCGACGCCGACCCGGTCGAGCAGCTTCTGCGTGGCCGGGACCGGCCCCAGACCCATGAGGTGCGGCGGGACGCCGGAGCTCGCGCCGCCGACGACGCGGGCGCGCGGCGTGAGGCCGTACCTCTCGACGGCCTCCCCGGAGGCGACGACCACGGCCGAGGCCCCGTCGGAGAGCGGGGAGGCGTTGCCCGCCGTGACCACGCCGTCCGGCCGGAAGGAGGCCTTGAGCTTGGCCAGACCCGCCATGGTCGACTCCGGCCGCGGCGTCTCGTCGCGGGTCACCGGGTCGCCCTTCGGCACGGGGACGGCGACCAGCTCGGCGTCGAAGAAACCCTTGTCCACAGCGCGCCCCGCGCGCTCCTGGGAGCGGAGGGCGTAGGCGTCGCACTCCTCGCGGCTGATCCCGTCGAGCCGGGCCACCTCCTCGGCGGTGTCGCCGAGGGTGATCGTCGCCTGGCCGCCGTCGACCTCGCGCATGCGCGGGTTCACCAGCCGCCAGCCGAGGGCGGTGTCGACGACCTCGCCCGGCCGCGCCCACGGCGTCCCGGGCTTGCTCATCACCCACGGCGCCCGGGTCATCGACTCGACCCCGCCGGCGACGACCAGCTCCGCCGTGCCCGTCTGCACCTCCTGCGCGGCGGACATCACCGCCTGCAGCCCGGAGGCGCAGAGCCGGTTGACCGTGAAGCCGGGGACGGCCATCGGCAGGCCGGCGAGCAGCACGGCCATGCGGGCGACGTTCCGGTTGTCCTCGCCGGCCTGGTTGGCGGCTCCGAGGATCACCTCGTCGACGGCCTCGGCCGGCGCTCCCGAGCGGTCGAGCGCCTCCCGGACGACGAGGGCGGCGAGGTCGTCGGGGCGGACCGCCGGCGAGTGCGCCGCCGTAGCGGCCGACCGGCGTCCGGACCCCGCCGACGAGATAGGCCTCAGCCATGTCCGATCCCTCCGCCGGTCAGTTGAGCAGGGCGTCGACGAACGCGGCGGGCTCGAACGGCGCGAGGTCGTCCGGCCCCTCGCCGAGGCCCACGAGCTTGACCGGGACGCCGAGGGCCTTCTGGACCGCGACGACGATGCCGCCCTTGGCGGTGCCGTCGAGCTTGGTGAGCACGATGCCGGTGACGTCGACGACCTCGGAGAACACGCGGGCCTGCTGCAGCCCGTTCTGGCCGGTGGTCGCGTCGAGCACGAGCAGCACCTCGTCGACGGGAGCCTGCTTCTCGATCACCCGCTTGACCTTGCCCAGCTCGTCCATGAGTCCGACCTTGTTCTGCAGCCGGCCGGCGGTGTCGACGAGGACGACGTCCACCTCGCCCTCGATGCCCTCCTTGACGGCCTGGAACGCGACCGCGGCCGGATCGGCGCCGTCCCGGTCGCTGCGCACGGTCGGGACGCCGACCCGCTCGCCCCAGGTCTGCAACTGGTCGGCGGCGGCGGCGCGGAAGGTGTCGGCCGCGCCGAGGAGAACATCCTTGTCCTCGGCGACGAGCACGCGGGCGAGCTTGCCCACGGTCGTCGTCTTGCCGGTGCCGTTGACGCCGACGACGAGCACGATCGCGGGCCGGCCGTCGTGGCGGCTGACGTTGAGCTCGCGGTCCATCGAGGGGTCCAGTGCGTCGAGCAGCTCGCGCCGGAGCATGCCGCGGACCTCGTCCGGCGTCCGGACGCCGTGCACCGCCACGTCCTTGCGGAGCCGCTCGACGATCTCCGTCGTGGGCTCGACGCCGACGTCGGCGACGAGCAGGATCTCCTCGATCTCGTCCCACGTGCTCTCGTCGATGTGGTCGCGGGTGAGCAGCGCGAGCAGCCCCTGGCCGAGCGAGGTGTTGGACCGGGCGAGCCGGGCCCGCAGCCGGGTGAGCCGGCCGGCGACCGGTTCGGGCCGCTCGAGGGTGGGAGCGCTCGCCGCGCTCGGCGGTTCCTCGACGAGGACGGGATCGCCGGGCAGTTCGACGTGTTCGAGGGTGCGGGTCGCGGAGTCCCGCGGGACCTCGGCGTCGTCACCGACCCCGGGCGCGTAGTCGACGCCCGGCTCCGGACGCCGCTGCTCCGGGGGCAGCTCGCGACGTCGCCGGCCCACGAGGACGGCGGCCCCGCCGCCCGCGAGGACGACGACCAGGCCACCGATGATCTCGAGAATCTCCGCGCTGCTCACGCGGACGATTGTCCCCCGTCCTCGCTACCTCGCCGCCCACCACCCCTGCGGGCGAGAACCCTCAGCCGGTGGCGCGGGTGCGGCGGCGGTTCGCCAGCTCGTCGTCGGGGTGCTCGCCCGGCTCCTCGCCGGGCCGCTCGCCCGGCAGTTCGGCCAGGCTGCCCTCGACCTCGCGCCAGACCCGCCCGACGGCGATGCCGAAGACGCCCTGCCCACCCTGGACGAGGTCGATCACCTCGTCCGCGGACGTGCACTCGTAGACGCTCGCGCCGTCGCTCATGAGGGTGATCTGGGCAAGGTCCTCGACGCCGCGCTCACGCAGGTGGCTCACGGCGACCCGGATCTGCTGCAGCGAGACGCCGGTGTCGAGCAGTCGCTTGACGACCTTGAGCACGAGGATGTCGCGGAAGCTGTACAGCCGTTGCGTGCCCGACCCGGTCGCGGGTCGCACGCTCGGCTCGACGAGCCCGGTGCGGGCCCAGTAGTCGAGCTGGCGGTAGGTGATGCCGGCGGCGCGGCACGCGATCGGGCCGCGGTAGCCCACCTGCTCGTCGAGCTCGGGCAGGTCCTCGGTGAAGAGCAGTCCCTGGGCCGACGCCGGGACGGCCGGGCGAGCCACGCCTCCCGGTGCCTCGCCGGTTCCGCTCACGCCGTCCTCCTGTCCCAGCGCCCTCGCGGGGAGAAGTCAGTGACGCGGCGACGCCGCACCGATCGAACTACACCGAGGGCTTTACCCTTCGAACCGTAAGGGGCCCGCAGCCGACCGTCAACGAAGGCGATCGACGGGCACCCCGCGTGTCGTATAACGAATTGACCCACCGTCGACACGCCGCCGGTTCTGTACAGCGCGTGGTCATCGATGCGCTATTGATGACGTAGCGTCACACTCGGCTCAGGTTCCGGGCTGCGTTCCGGGGGTCTCCTCGCCGAAGTCCTCCGGCGAGATCTGCTCCAGGAACTTGCGGAAGCGCTCGACCTCGTCCTCGTCCTCGTCCGGGACGGCGACGCCGCCGGCGTCCAGCACCTCGTCGGCGCCCATGATGCGTGATCCCGTCCGGAGGGCGAGCGCGATGGCGTCGGAGGAGCGGGAGCTGACGGTCAGGCCACCGTCGAAGACGAGCTCGGCGTGGAAGACGTTGTCCCGGATGGCGACGATCCGGACCTCGACGAGCCGGCGGCCCAGGGCCTCGATGACGTTGCGGAGCAGGTCGTGCGTCAGCGGCCGGGGCGGGACGACGCCCTGGCGGGCGTGCTCGATCGCGGTCGCCTCCGGGGCACCGATCCAGATGGGCAGGTAGCGGTCACCGCCACGCTCGCGGAGCAGGACGATGGGCTGGTTCGAGGGCATCTCGACCCGGACTCCGACGACGTCGAGCTCGCGCACCCCGTCACCGTACCTCGCACCCCTGGGGGGCGCGACGGGCCCTTCCTCCCCCTCGGCGCCCCCGCCGGACGCCGGTGGCTCAGCGGTTGAGGGCGGCGGAGACGAGCGCGGCGTGCAGGCGCACGCAGAGCGCCGCCACCTCGCGGGCCGTCTCCTCGGCGCGGCCCGCGGCCTCCGGTCCGCGCTGGCGACGCAGCGGGGCGGCGACCTGCTCGGCGAGGTCCGCCTCACGGTCGGCGGAGGTCCGGAAGGGCCGTAGATGGCGGGGCTCGATGCCGAAGCGCGCGAGGCCGGCCGCCGCGCGCAGCACGGCGACGGCGTCGGTGTCGTAGTGCCCGTCGGGCCGCGCGGTCACCAGCCCGTAGGACTCGAGCTCCTCCAGCAGCCCGGCGTCGGCGTCCGCGACGTCCGCGAGCTGCGCGCGGGTGTAGACCCGCTCGGGCCGCGCCTCCGGCTCGGCGGCCTGCACGAGCCGGGGCACGCGCGGGGCGCCGGGCAGCGGCGGCGGGTCCTGACCGGCGTCGACGGCGGCGAGGTAGTCGCGGATGACCCGCAGCGGCAGGTAGTGGTCACGCTGCAGGGAGAGGATGAAACGCAGCCGCTCCACGTCGGCGTGGCCGAACTTGCGGTAGCCCGAGGGCGTGCGGTCAGGGTCGACCAGACCCTGCTCCTCGAGGAAGCGGATCTTGGAGATCCGGACGTCGGGGAACTCCGGACGCAGCGCGGCCAGCACCTCCCCGATGCTCATCGGCGAGGTGCGACCGGACTGGCGGCGGGCGGCATCGGCCACCGGCGGTCACCTCCCGGTGTCGGCCCCGCCCCTGGCCGGGCTCGGGTGGAAGACCATCCGGTACTTGCCGATCTGCACCTCGTCGCCGTCCCGGAGGACGACCTCGTCGATGCGGTCGCGCTGCACGTAGGTGCCGTTGAGGCTGCCGACGTCACGGACCACGAACACCCCGCCGGGCTTGCGGACGAACTCCGCGTGCTTGCGGGAGACGGTGACGTCGTCGAGGAAGATGTCGCTGTCCGGGCGGCGGCCCGCCGTGGTCTTCTCGGCGTCCAGCAGGAATCGCGCCCCGGAGTTGGGGCCGCGCTGGACGACGAGCAGCGCCGACCCCGGGGGCAGCGCCTCGATCGCGGTGCGGTCGGCCGCGGACAGCCCCGACTCGGCGGCCTCGGCCGGCTCCGTGCCGACCGGGTGCAGGGACATGGTCGTGTCGGGGCCGTGGCCCGTGGGGGCTCCGCCACCCGCCGGGGCTTCGCCCTGCGCCTGCCCGGCCCCTGCGTCCGGCTCGGTCATCGCCTCTCCTCGTTCCCGTCGTCGCCCGGCCGCGGCGTCCCGGTGAACCCGTGGGCGCCGCCGTCCGGATCCGCAAGCCTAACCCTCGACACCTGGTCGAGCCGTCGCCGCGGCCCCCGTCCGTCAGGACAGCTGGTCGCGGTACTGGTCCGCGGTGAGGAGGGCGTCGACCGCCCCCGGGTCCGCCGGCTCCACCTCGAACATCCAGCCCTGCCCGTAGGGGTCGGAGTTGACCAGTTCAGGGGTCGCATCGAGCGCCTCGTTGCGCTCGACGACCGTCCCGCTGATCGGCGCGAACAGGTCGCTGACGCTCTTGGTCGACTCGACCTCGCCGACCGCGGCACCGGCGTCGACCGCGCTGCCGGCGTCCGGGAGCTGGACGAAGACGATGTCGCCGAGCGCGTCCTGCGCGTACGCGGTGATGCCCACCCGGACCCGGCCGCCCTCCGCGCGCACCCACTCGTGGTCGGAGGTGTACCGCAGGTCGTCGGGGTACTCGAAGTCGGCCATGCCGTGCGTCCTCTCGAGCTGCGTCAGGGGGTGGGCCCGGGGGCCGGGCGAGCGTACTGAGGTCGCGACGCGGGCCGCAACGCGTCCACGGTCACCGTCGGGGGCTGCGACACCTTGCCCTGCGCCCCCTTGCCGTGCAAGACGTCGAGCACGCCGCCGGGGATCTGCAGCAGCCGGGACAGGGTCTGCGGGTCACCGATGACCTTGTAGGTGTACGGCGGGGTCAGCACGGTGTTGTCGACCCGGACGCCGTCGGCCTCGTCGGTGAACGCCGTCGCCGCGACCACCCGGACGGACCCGATCTGGATCACCTCGGCGCCGCCGTCGCGCAGCTCCTCGAGCGTGTCGAGCAGGACCGACGCGTCGACCTGCCGGTGCGGGTCGGTGATCTCGAGCACGATGCCCGGTCCGGACGCCGGGACCGTGCCCGCGAGGATGCCGAGCGTGTCGAGCCGGCGCTGCGCGGCCTCCTGCGCCGCGGCGGAGCTGTCGCTGCCGGAGAGCAGCCGGTCGCGGATCGCCTGCTCGTCGCGGACGTCCTGCTGCGCCCGGGCCTCGGCGTTGGTGACGTTGTCGAGCAACCGCACGAGGTCGGCCTGGCGGAGCGAGTCCAGGCCCTGGGTCTGCGTCTGACGGGCCTGGACGACGAGCGCGAAGCCGAGCAGCGCGCAGAGCAGGCCGGCGAGCAGCTGGCTGCGCCCGATCCCGCGGCCCCACGCGAAGAACCGCCCGCGCGCGACGGTGCGGGCAGGCAGCGGCTGGGGCGCGGGATCGCCGGGCATGCGCTGCGCCGCCGGGGTCGCGCCCGCCGGCTCCGACGTGGACCCGTCGGTGTCCGGGTGCTCGCCGCTCCCGGCCCGGCCGGGTTCGTCGTCGGTCTCGCCGTGGCGGTGCGCGTGGGGGACGTCGGAGACCGGGTGGGCCGCCGCGACCTCGTCGCCGTCGTCGGGAGACTCGGCGACGTGCCGGTGCGCTTCGGAGGGCTCGGCGGGATCGGCCGCGTCGGCCGCATCGGCGCATCGGCCGCATCGGCCGCGTCGGCGGGGTCGGCGGGGTCGGCGGAGTCGGTGGGGACGGGGTGCATCGGCTCGACGCCGGTGTCGGCGACCTCCGCCTCGTCGTCCGGCCTGCGTGCGGCGGGCGGACGAGGGGCGGCGGCGTCCGGGGATCGGCCCGTCGCGACCTGGCCCGGTTCCGCGCCGTCGATGGGCGCGGCGTCGGGCCGGTCGGGGGTCTCGGCTGCGTCGTCCTGCGTCATGTCACGCCTTGAACAGGTGCCGCCTGATCGAGGCGGCGTTGGAGAAGATGCGGATGCCCAGCACGACGACCACCCCGGTCGACAGCTGCGAGCCGACGCCCAGCTGGTCGCCGAGGTAGACGATCAGCGCGGCGACGACGATGTTGGCCAGGAACGAGACCGTGAAGACGCGGTCGTCGAAGATCCCGTCGAGCACGGCCCGGAGCCCGCCGAAGACGGCGTCCAGCGCGGCGACGACCGCGATCGGCAGATACGGCTGCAGCCAGATCGGCACCGTCGGCTCGAGCACGAGCCCGGCGACGATGCCGACGAGCAGGCCGATCGCGGCGATCACGGGGAGACCTCCGGAGTGGACGAGGCCGCGGTGGCCGGGGGCGTGGCCTCCGGCGTGCGGCCCGGCGACGTGCGGGATCCCGCGGAGCCGGTCGGCGAGGACGACGTCGATGACGACGAGGACGACGAGGCCGACGACCCGGTGCGGGCGTGCACGAACGACGTGGAGAAGCCTCCGGCCCCCGGGAGCTCGAGGTTCGCGGAGGAGACGATAGCGGCCCTCACTCCGTAGTTGTCCCGCAGGGCCTGCAGGTACTCCCCCGCGCTGCCGGCGGCGAACCGGGTCTGCAGCCCGGCCGGGTCGCCGATCGCGCTGACGACGTACGGCGGGACGAGCGGCCGGAAGTCCACGAGGATCGCCTGCCCCGCGTACCGGATCGCGCTGCGCGCGGTGAGGCGCTGGCCGTTCACGCCGATGGCCTCGGCGCCGGCCGCCCACAGCCCGTTCACGACGACCTGCAGGTCCCGGTCGAGGACGCGGTTCTCGCCCGCGCCGGCGGTCGCGCGCGGGTCGGCGCTGCCGCCCGTTCCGGCCGCCGACGGCGCGTCGTTCATGGTGATCTTGAGGCCGGGGCCGGCGACCGGCGCCTCGGCCGAGACGAGCCCGAGGAGCTGCACCTGCTGGGCGAGGTCGGTGTCGCCACGACCGGCCAGCGCCTGCCGCTGCAGCTGGGTCACCTGCGCGCGGAGCTGGTCGAGCTGGCGCTGGTCGGCGTCCACCGCGGCGCTGCGGCGCCGGATCTCCTGCTGCAGCGCTGCCTGCGCCTGAGCGGCACCGGGCTGCGGACGGCGCAGCTCCGCGATCGAACGTGCGGTCACGGCGCCGCAGACGAGCGCGAGGATCAGCGTGAGGACGATGCCGCGCCGGCTGGGCGTCGCGCCGGCGGTGCGTCGCTCGGCGGCCAGGGCGTAGCCGGGGTCGAGCGGGCGTTCCATGACCTCGCGCAGGAGGGTCATGGAGGCGTCCGGCGGGCGCGGTGGGCGTGCCGATGCGCCCCCCGTCGTCGTCTCCGCCACAGCGTCATGCTGTCATGCGCCGGAGTGGCCGGCTGTCAGCCCGCTCGGACGACGTCCCGGACCTGGCGCACGTAGAGCCACCCGGCCCACCAGTACAGCCCGGCCCCCCACCAGGCGAACGCCCAGCCGAGCACGAGGGCCGCGGTGGCGAGAGGGCTGTCGATCTGGGCGAGGAGCAGCAGCGGGAACGCGTACAGCAGGCAGAAGGTGGCGGCCTTGCCCAGGAAGTGCACGGGCAGCGGTCCGTAGCCGTGCTGGGCGAGCACGGGGACGGTGAACAGGAGCAGGACGTCGCGCCCGACGACGAGCACGACGAGCCACCAGGGGACGACGTCGCGCCAGGCCAGGCCGACCAGCGTCGCGAGGATGTAGAGGCGGTCCGCGACGGGGTCGAGCAGCTGACCGACCCGGGAGACCTGGTGCCAGCGGCGGGCGAGGTTGCCGTCCAGGTAGTCGGTGAAGCCGCTGACCAGGAGCACCGCCAGGGCCCACCCGTCGTGCCGGGCGAGGACGAGCCAGAAGAACAGCGGGACGAGCAGCAGCCGCAGCAGGCTCAGCGCGTTGGGGATGTTGACGACCTGGTCGCTGCGGGACTCGGAGGGCACCGGGCCGTCCGGGTCGACGTCACCGGTGGCCACGGCGTCGGCCTGGCTCGGCTCGGGCACGGACCTCAGCCTACGCAGCCCCTCGACCCGGCTCCTTCCGCCGCGGCCGCCCGGACACGCTCAGTCCTTCGGGCCGCCGGCCACGTAGATCACCTGGCCGGAGACGAAGCCGGCCTCCTCGCTGACGAGAAAGGCGACCGTGGCGGCGATGTCCTCGGGCCGGCCGACGCGCTGCACGGGGATCTCGGCGGCGGCGGCCTTCTGGAACTGCTCGAAGTCCATGCCGATGCGCGCGGCGGTCGCGGCGGTCATGTCGGTGACGATGAAGCCCGGGGCGACGGCGTTCGCGGTGACGCCGAACCGGCCGAGCTCGATCGCGAGCGTCTTGGTGAAGCCCTGCAGCCCCGCCTTCGCCGCCGAGTAGTTGACCTGGCCGCGGTTGCCGAGGGCCGACGTGCTGGAGAGGTTGACGATGCGGCCCCAGCCCGCCTTGGTCATGTAGCCCTGGCAGGCGCGAGTCATGAGGAACGAGCCGCGCAGGTGGACGCCGATGACGGCGTCCCAGTCGTCGTCGCTCATCTTGAAGACGAGGTTGTCGCGGATGATCCCGGCGTTGTTGACGAGCACGCTGGGGGCGCCGAGCTCGCTCACGACGCGCTCGACGGCAGCCGGCCACCGCCTGGGCGTCCGCCACGTCGACGCCGAAGCCCCGGGCGCGACCGCCCGCCTGCGTGATCGTGTCGACGGTGCCGGCGCAGGCCGACTCGTCGAGGTCGAGCACCGCGACCGCGAACCCGTCGCGGGCGAGTCGGGCGGCGATGGCGGCGCCGATGCCCCGCGCCGCCCCGGTGACGACGGCGACGCGCTGGCTGCTCGTGCTCGCTTCGGTCATGTCGCTCTCCTCCGGGTGCTCGTGTGGTCCGCCCGGCGGGCAACCTACCCGGCCGCGCCGACGTCGTCGCCCGTGGCCTCCCCGCTGCGCCGCGGCATCAGCAGCAGGGCGGCGACGGTGGCGAGCGCGACGACGGCGAGAACGACGAACAGGTCGTGCGTGGCGGCGGCGAGGGCCGCGCGGACGTACGCGACGACGTCCGGCGCGACGTCCGGACGCAAGGTGAGGCGGGCGTCCGCGCCCGCGGGCAGGCGGTCGCGGAGCGCGGCGGGTGCGTGCTCGAGGCGCCCGGCGGTGACCGCGGTGACGATCGCGCCGAGGACGCCGACACCGACGGCGCTGCCGAGGGATCGGCTGAACATGGCCGTCCCGGTGACCATGCCGCGCTCCTCCCGGCCGACGGAGGACTGCACGGCGACCATGGTCGGGCTCGCGACGAGGCCGAGCCCGACCCCGGCGAGGAAGCAGACCCCGGCGACCGTCCAGAGGCTCGACGTCTGGGAGAGGGCGAGGCCGGCGACGAAGGCGAGGACCATCACCGCACCGCCGATCAGCGAGGTGTCGCGGAAGCCGATCCGCAGGTAGAGCCGGCCGGCGAAGGTCGCGGCCAGCGGCCACCCGATCGTCATGGTGGCGAGTGCGAAGCCGGCGGCGACGGCCCCCGCGCCGAGCACCGCCCTGCGCGTACACGGGGACGTAGGAGTCGAGGCCGATGAGCAGGGCGCCGACGCCGAGCTGGGCGAGGGCGGCGCCCACGAGCACCGGCCGGCGGAACACCCACAGCGGCACCACCGGCTCGGCGGCCCGGCGCTCGACGAGCACGAAGACCGCCAGCGTCGCGGCACCGACGACCAGGACGCCGACGCCGATCGGCGAGTCCCACGCCCACGCGACGCCGCCCTCGAGCAGGGCGAGCAGCACGAGCGACCAGCCCAGGACGAGCGTCGCCGCACCGGCGACGTCGATGCTCCGTCGCGTCCGGGCGACCGCCTCGTGGTAGTTGCGGGCGAGCAGCCAGACGGCCGCGATCCCGACCGGGAGGTTGACGACGAAGATCCACCGCCAGCTCGCGTACTGGGAGAAGAGGCCGCCGATGGCGGGACCGACCACCGCGGACATCCCCCAGACGCTGGCCAGGTAGCCCTGCACGCGGGCGCGCTCGGCGACGGTGTAGAGATCGCCCACGATCGTCAGGCTGACGGGCTGGACCGCGCCGGCGCCGATCCCCTGCACGGCCCGGCCGGCGATGAGTACGCCCATGCCCGGGGCGGCGGCGCAGATCACGGATCCGGCGAGGAAGACGGCGATGCCGCCGAAGAGCACCGGACGGCGGCCGTGGGTGTCCGCGAGCCGGCCGAACAGGGGCGTGGCGACGGCCGAGGTCAGCAGATAGATCGAGAACAGCCAGGGGAACTGCGAGAAGCCGCCGATCTCCTCGACGATCGTCGGGACGGCGGTGGCGAGCACCGTGGAGTCGAGCGCGACCAGTGCCGTCGCGGACATCACGGCGACGAGGACGGCTCCCCGCTCCGACCGGAACCCGACGGCGGCGGCCGTGCCCTCCTCGACTGCGGTCATCCCATGACCCTACCCAGACTCGTTCGCGCCACCCGTCCGGTCACGGGGAGGTGACGAGGCGGCGATCGTCGGGGAGGCGGCGGGTCAGGCGGCGGCGGTCCAGCAGTTCGAGCAGCGGGACGATCACCCGCCGCGAGGTGCTCAGCGCCTGCCGGGCCTCGCTCGTCGTGAACGGCTGCGGCAGCGCCGCGAGCACCTCCGCCGCGCGCTGCGGCGCGTCGGCGAGCAGGACGACGCCGTCGGCGACGCGGATCACGGCGCCGGCGCGCTCGGCGGCGGCGAGCTCCGCGGCGTCCGAGCCCGAGGTCGGCGAGGCGGTCGGCGGTGGGCGCGGCGAACGGCGCGTCCGCGAGGTCGGCGCGCAGGTCGTCGACGGCGGCGGCGACGGCCGGCGGCAGGTCCGGCGTCCGGGTGGTGTCGATCGACGCGGCCGTTCCGGACGGCGAGCGGCGCGGAGACGAGCCCCGCGACGATCACCTCGTCCGGCAGCCCCAGCACCGCCTGCGCCTGCACGACGGGGACGCCGGGCTCGCCGCCGGCCGCGGGGACGCCGGCGACCAGCGCCGCCAGCGCGCGATCGCCACCGGGCCGCCGCACCGGCGTCGACGACGTACGGGCCGACGGCGACGGCGTCCGCCGGGACCTCCGCACCGATCCCGCGGAGCGCCGACGCGCGCAGCACGCCGGCACGCGCCAGCAGCGCCGCGCCGTCCGGGCGAGCGGCACCGATCTCCGCCAGCTCCGCGGCTCGGGCCCGCGCCGCGCCTCGGCGGGTCAGCGGCGGCGGCGCGGCGTCGAGCACCCGGGCCCGGCCCACGATCCGGTGGGCGCCCGGGTCGCGGAGCAGGGCGACGTCGCCTGCGCGCAGCGGCAGCGGCCGCTCGAGCGCGAGCCGCGCGGAGCGCACGGCTCCGGCGCCGTCGACGTCCAGCAGCCGGAGCCGGACGCCGACCGCGGCGGACCCGAGGTGGAGCACGGCCTGCGGCGGGAGCCGGTCTGCGCCGTCCCCGAGCTCGAGCCGGACGTCCACGGTGGACGTCGGGGCCACGGTGCCGGGCGTCGCGAGGACGTCGCCCCGCGCCACCTCCTCACGCTCCACGCCGCGCAGGTTGACGGCGACCCGCGCCACGGCCGGCAGCCTCGACGCCGCCGACCCCAGCGACTGCAGCCCGCGCACCCGCACCCGGCGCTCCGCCGTCGGCGTGATCAGGGCGAGCTCGTCGCCGGTCGCGAGGGTGCCGGCGTCGAGGGTGCCGGTGACCACGGTGCCGCTGCCCCGGATCGTGAACGCGCGGTCGATCCAGAGCCGGACCGGGCCGTCGGCGTCCGGCGCGGGCAGACCCGCGACCAGCTCGTCGAGGGCGGCCACCAGCGCATCCAGCCCGGCGCCGGTGCGGGCGCTGACGGTGACGGCGGGCAGCCCGGCGAGCGACGTCGCGGCCAGGCGCGCCCGGACGTCGGCGACGACCGGCGCGGGGTCGGCGAGGTCGCTGCGGGTGACGGCCACGAGCCCGTGCCGGACGCCGAGAGCGTCGAGCGCGGCGACGTGCTCGGCCGTCTGCGGCATCCACCCCTCGTCCGCCGCGACGACGAGCAGCACGGCGGGCACGGGCCCGACGCCCGCGAGCATGGTCGGCACGAACCGCTCGTGGCCGGGGACGTCGACGAACGCCACGACCTCGCCGCTGGGCAAGGTCGTCCAGACGAAGCCGAGGTCGATGGTCATGCCCCGGCGCCGCTCCTCCTCGAAGCGGTCGGGCTCCATCCCGGTCAGCGCGCGGACCAGGGTCGACTTGCCGTGATCGACGTGCCCGGCGGTCGCGACGACGTGCATCAGGGCCTCGGAGCACCACGATCGGCGACCGCGAGGACGGCCGCCCCGAGCGCGTCGTCGTCGGCGGGAGCGACGGCGCGCAGGTCGAGCAGGAGGACGCCGCGCTCCACCCGCCCGAGCACGGCGGGATCACCGGCGCGCAGCGGAGCCGCGAGCTCCGCCGCCAGCTCGACCGCGGCCGAGGGCAGCCCGACACCCGGAGCTCCTCCGCCGCCGACGACCGACTCGCTCTCCACCGCCCGCGCCCGGACGCCGGACGCGGCCAGCCGGCTCGGCCAGCGCACGCGCCCGGGCGGCGAGCTCCTCGACGCCGGCGTGCAGCGCGGACGCCGTCGGCGACGCCGGTCCGGTGAGCGTCGCCTCGAGCGCGGCGAGGGTGAGCTTGTCCACCCGCAGCGCCCGGGCGAGGGGATGCCGCCGGAGGCGCTCGACGACGTCCGCCCGGCCGAGCAGCAGACCGGCCTGCGGACCACCGAGCAGCTTGTCGCCGCTGGCGGTGACCAGCGCCGCACCGGCGGCGAGAGTGCTCGCGGCGTCCGGCTCGTCCGGCAGCAGCGGTTCGGGCGCGAGCAGCCCGGAGCCGATGTCCACGACGACGGGAGCGCCGAGCCCGGCCAGCTCGCGGACCCCCACCGAGGCCGTGAACCCGGTGACGACGAAGTTCGACGGGTGGACCTTGAGCACGAAGCCGGTCTCGGGTCCGACCGCCGCCGCGTAGTCGCCCAGGTTGGTGCGGTTCGTCGTGCCCACCTCGCGCAGGCGGGCGCCGGTCGACGTGAGCAGGTCGGGCAGCCGGAACCCGTCACCGATCTCGACGAGCTCGCCGCGGCTGACCACGATCTCCTTGCCCTGGGCCAGCGCGGTCGCGGCGAGCACGGCGGCCGCGGCTCCGTTGTTGACCACGTGCACCGCCTCGGCGGCGGGGACGGCGGCGGCGAGGGCCTCGAGCATGCCCCGGCCGCGCCGGGCCCGGCGCCCGGTGGCGAGGTCGAGCTCGACGTCGGTCGTGCCGGCGACGGCCCGGATCGCCTCGACGGCCGCGGGGCCGAGCGGCGCCCGGCCGAGGTTGGTGTGCAGGACGACGCCGGTGGCGTTCAGGACGGGCCGCAGCGAGGTGGCCCGCCGGGGCAGCGCGGCGAGCGCGGCGTCCACGGCGTCCGACGCCCCGATCTCCCCGGTACGGACCTTGCCCAGGGCCGCGGTGACCGCGGCCTTGACCGCCGGCCGGCCGAGTCGCTCCTCCGCGGCGGCGAGTCGCGTGTCGGCGAGCACGGCGTCCGTGCGCGGGACGCGGCGACGGGGGTCGTCGACGGCGTCGGCGCGGGTGTCGGCCACCGGCGGAGTCTAGGTCGCGGGAGCGGCGGGGCGCGTCGCCCGCACCGCGGATCAGTCCCGGGCGCACCTCAGGATCGCGGCCACCGTCGCGTCGACGTCGGCGTCGTCCGTCGACCAGTTGGAGACCGAGATCCGCATCGCCGCCCGCCCCTGCCAGACGGTGCCGCTGAGCCAGGCCGTGCCGTCGTCCTGGACCCGCGCGACGACCCGTCGCGTGCGCTCGTCGTCGTCGGCGAAGCGCACGAGCACCTGGTTGAGGACGACCTCGTTGAGCACCTCGACACCGTCGGCCGCGGCGAGCTGGTCGGCGAAGCGCCGGGCCGCCGCGCAGCCGCGCTCGACGAGGTCGGCCACGCCCTGCCGCCCGAGCGCGCGCAGCCCGGCGTAGACCGCGAACCCGCGGGCGCGGCGGGAGTGGTCGGGGCCGTAGTCGAGGCCGTCCCGGGCCTGCCCGTCGGCGGTGACCAGATAGCCGGCGCGGGAGCCCATCACCGCCCGGTGCGCCTCCGGATGCGCGCACACGACGATCCCCGAGTCGTAGGGGACGTTGAGCCACTTGTGCCCGTCCGTCGCCCAGGAGTCGGCGCGCTCGACGCCGGCGACGAGGGGCCGCAGCCGGGGCGTCGCCGCCGCCCACAACCCGAAGGCCCCGTCGACGTGCACCCAGGCGCCGGCTCGTGGGCAAGGTCGCAGATGTCGCCGATCGGGTCGAGGGCGCCGCTGTTGACGTTGCCCAGCTGCGCGCAGACGACGACGGGGCCCGTCGACCCCGGCCAGGGCCGCCGACAGCGCCTCGGCCCGCATGCCGGCCCTGGCCGTCGCACACCACGGGGACCACGGCGTCGGTGCCGACCCCGAGGAAGCGCAGCGCCCGGTCGATCGTCCCGTGCCGGCTCTCCCCCGCCAGCACGCGCACCATTGGCGCGCCCCAGAGCCCCTGGGCGGCGGCGTCCCAGCCGGCGGCCGCGCAGCATCTCGGCGATCCCGACGGCGAGCCCGGTGAGCGTCGCCGTCTGCGCTCCGGTGACGAAGCCGACCGAGGCCTGCGCCGGCAGCCCGAGGACGTCGAGGACCCAGCCGGCGGCGACCTCCTCGACGACGGCGGCCGAGGGGCCCATCGCCGCCAGCCCCGCGTTCTGGTCCCAGGCCGCGGTCAGCCAGTCCGCGGCGAGGGCGGCCGGCGTCGCGCCGCCGACGACGAAGCCGAAGTACCTGCCGCTGCCCGACGGCATGATCCCGGGATCGGCCGCCCGCGCCAGGGCGGCGACGACCTCTCGCGGGTCACCGGGGACCTCGGGCAGCGGCCCGCCCAGCGCCGCGCGCAGGGCGTCGAGGTCCGGGGCGGTCCGAGCGGCCGGGTCGGCAGGCCGTCGAGGTAGGCGAGTGCCTGCTCGAACGCCTCGCCCAGCGGCGCCTTCCAGTCCGGTCGGATCACGCCGGCCTCCGTCTCGTCGGTGCACCCGACGGTAGATCCGTCGTGGCGCCGTGGTCATCGGTGCGGAGTACGGACCTCAGGAGAGGTCGACGACCGCGACCGCGGGTTCGTGCAGGCTCCCCAACCAGAGCCGGCCGCCGTGCTCCCGGACACCGGTGACCATGTGGTAGATACCGGCGTCCTCCGTCACGTCGCGCACGAGCCGGCCGGCGTCGTCGTAGGCCTGCGCCCGCACCGTGCGCCGAGGTGCCGGCTGGAGCCGTGCCGGGATCCGCGTCACGCCCCGGCGCACCGGCAGGGGGCTGCGCTGGAGCAGTTCGACGAGCCGGTCGACCGGGCTCGCGATCGACACCCACACCAGGCCGTCGCTCCCGCGCGCGATGTTGTCCGGGTAGCCGGGCAGGTCGCCCGCGAGCAGGTCCCGCTGCCCGGCTCGGGGGCCCGTCAGCCAGAGCCGGACGACGGTGCGCGCCGCGGTCTCGGCGACGGCCACGTAGGACTCGTCGGCCGCCAGCGCCACCCCGTTGGCGAACGCGAGCCCGTCGAGGACGACCTCGACGCGCCCGCCCGGGTCGCGCCGCAGCAGCCGCCCGGTGCGGGTGAGCTCGACGACCTCGGCCTTCCACCGCTCGATCGGATGCACGGTCGAGGAGTCGGAGACGTACACCGTGCCGTCCGCCCCGACCGCGGCGTTGTTGCAGAAGAGCATGGGGACGTCGGTGAGCCGCTCGATCCCGCCTGACGCCGGGTCCACGGCGAGCAGGCCGCGGCGGGCGTCGCAGACGAGCAGGCGGCCGTCCGGGAGCAGCTCGATGCCGAGCGGCCGGCCGCCGGTCTGCGCGACCCTCGTCACCCTCGGTCGACCCTCGCCGTCGGGGTCGATCCGGTAGACGGCACCGTCCTCGGTGCCCGTGTACACCGCGCCGTCGTCGGCGACGACGACGTCCTCGGCACCGGGACTCGGGACGGGGATCACGCGAAGGGCCACGCCTCATCCTGGCCCCGCAGGCTCCTCGGGCGCGCAGGCGCGCGCGTGAGAGTCTGGCCGCTATGAGCCTGCGCAGCGACCAGTGGTACGCCGGGGAGGACCGCAACGGCTACATCCACCGCGCGTGGATGCGGCGCGGCCTGCCGCCGTCGGCGTTCGAGGGGCGGCCCCAGATCGCCATCGCGAACACCGCCTCGGACCTCACGCCGTGCAACCGCCATCTCGACGAGATCGCCCGCAGCGTGGCCGCCGGCGTGTGGGAGGCCGGCGGCGTGCCGCAGGAGCTGCCGGTGATGTCGCTGGGCGAGACGAACGTGCGGCCGACGGCGATGCTGTGGCGCAACCTCGCGGCGATGCAGATCGAGGAGATGCTCCGCGCCAACCCGATCGACGCCGTCGTGCTGCTCGGCGGCTGCGACAAGACGATCCCGGCCCTGCTCATGGCCGCGGCGTCGGTCGACCTGCCGGCCGTCGTCGTGCCTGGCGGCCCGATGCTCAACGGGACGTTCCGGGGCGTCCCGCTCGGCTGCGGCACGGACGTCTGGCGGCTGTCGGAGGAGGTCCGGGCGGGCACGCTGTCGCGCGAGGCGTTCCTGGAGTCGGAGTCGTCGATGATCCGCTCGCGCGGCCACTGCAACACCATGGGGACGGCGTCCACCATGGGGCTGCTCGCCGAGGTGCTGGGCATGACCCTGACGGGCACGGCCGGGCTCCCTGCGCCGGACAGCCGGCTGCTCAGCCAGTCGCACGCGAGCGGCCGGCTCGCCGTCGAGCTGGTCGCCGCGGGGCGGCGTCCCAGCGAGGTGATGACCCGGGCCGCGTTCGCCAACGCGATCGTGGCGCTCGCGGCGCTCGGCGGGTCGACGAACGCCGTGGTGCACCTGCTGGCGATCGCCGGCCGGCTCGGCGTCGACCTGACGCTGGAGGACTTCGACCGGATCGGGCACCAGGTGCCGCTGCTCGTCGACCTGCAGCCGGCGGGGCGGTTCCTCATGGAGGACTTCCACCGGGCCGGCGGCCTGCTCGCCGTGCTGCGGGAGATCCGCTCGCTGCTCGACCCCTCGGCGGTCGCCGTGGACGGCCGCCCGCTCGTCGACCACCTCGACGACGCGCACATCTGGGACGCCGAGGTGCTGCGCCCGCTGGAGAGCCCGCTGAAGGAGAACGCCGGCATCGCCGTGCTCCGCGGCAACCTCGCGCCGAGCGGTGCCGTGATCAAGCCCGCGGCGGCGTCGCCGCACCTGCTCAAGCACCGCGGCCGGGCGCTGGTGTTCGACTCGGTCGAGGACATGCGCGCGCGCCTCGACGACCCGTCGCTGGACGTCGACGCGTCGACGGTGCTCGTGCTGCGCGGGTGCGGGCCGAAGGGCTACCCGGGCATGCCGGAGGTGGCGAACCTGCCCTTGCCCACGAAGCTGCTGGAGCAGGGCGTGCGGGACATGGTCCGGATCTGCGACGGCCGGATGAGCGGGACGGCGTACGGCACCGTCGTCCTGCACGTGTCACCGGAGGGCGCCGCCGGCGGGCCGCTGGGCAAGGTCCGCACCGGCGACTGGATCGTGCTGGACGTCGAGGCGCGGCGCATCGACGTCGACGTTCCGGACGCCGAGTTCGACGCCCGCCCCGCGTCCGAGGCGATGCTCGCCGCACTGGCCCGGCCGGGCCGCGGCTGGGAGAAGCTCTACGTGGAGACCGTGCTCGGCGCGGACAGCGGAGCGGACCTCGACTTCCTCGTCGGGAGCAGCGGCGACGCGGTGGCGCGCGAGTCGCACTGAGACCTCGCGGCCACTCCCGAGCGCGCGGGTCAGCTGCCGAAGGCGTCGAGACCGGTCAGCGCCTTGCCCACGACGAGCTGGTGGACCTCCTGCGTGCCCTCGTAGGTGAGGACCGTCTCGAGGTTGGCCGCGTGCCGCAGCGGTGAGTAGTCGGCGGTGATCCCGGACCCGCCGAGGATCGTCCGCATGCTGCGCGTGACCTCGAGCGCCGCCCGCACGTTGTCGAGCTTGCCCAGGCTGATCAGCTCGGGCGTCATGCGGGCGCCCGCGACCGCACCGTCCTTGACCCGGCCGAGGTGCAGCGCGAGCAGCACGGCCTTGGCGTAGGCGGCCTCGGCGTCCGCGAACTTGGCCTGCGTGAGCTGGAAGCCGGCGATGGGCCGGCCGAACTGGACCCGCGTCGCGGCGTAGTCCAGGGCCACCGTGAGGCTGTCCCGGATCGCGCCGGTCGCGCCCCAGATGATCCCGAACCGCGCCTCGGTCAGACACGACAGCGGCCCGCGCAGGCCGGTGACCTCGGGCAGGACGGCGTCGGCCGGCAGCCGGACCCCCTCGAGCACGATCTGCCCGGTGACGGACGCCCGCAGCGAGAGCTTGCCGGTGATCTCGGGCGCCGAGAACCCCGGCGTCCCGGTCGGGACGACGAAGCCCCGGACGCCGTCCTCGGTCCTGGCCCAGACGACGGCGACGTCGGCCACCGGCGCATTGGTGATCCACATCTTGGCGCCGTCGAGCACCCAGTCGTCGCCGTCCCGCCGAGCGCGGGTGCGCATCGACGAGGGGTCGGAGCCGGCGTCCGGCTCGGTGAGGCCGAAGCAGCCGATCGCCTCCCCCGCCGCCATCCGCGGCAGCCACTCCTGCTTCTGCTCCTCGGAGCCGAACCGGTGGATCGCGTACATGGCGAGCGACCCCTGCACGGAGACCAGGGACCGGACGCCGCCGTCCGCCGCCTCGAGCTCCCGGCAGGCGACGCCGTACATGGTCGCGGTCGTGCCCGCGCAGCCGTAGCCCTCCAGGTGCATGCCGAGCAGGCCGAGGTCGCCGAAGAGCTTGGCGAGGTCGCGCGCCGGCAGCTGCCCGTCGAGGTACCACTGGGCGACGTGCGGCCGCACGTGCTCGTCCAGCACCGCCCGGACGGTCGCCGCCGTGTCGCGCTCGTCGTCGGTGAGGAGGCCGTCGAGGGCGGCGAGCTCGTCGGGGGTCCGGGACGTCGTCGTCATGCCGTCCATTCTGCGCACGCTGCGCCCGTCGGGCTGGTTCGCGCTCCACGAGGCGGCTGCTCCGCGTCGGGATCGGCGGCGTTCGCCCTCCGCGATCAGGGGTGACGGCTCCTCGCTCGCCGGGTGACGATGTAATCCGGTAATCACAGCAGTGGGAGGTCGTCATGAGCGAGCACCGGGACGACGACGCCCTGGACGCCTACTCCGCGGTCGTCACCGCCGTCGCGGCCGAACTGACGCCGCGGGTCGCCGCCCTGCGCATCGGCGCGAACGGACGCGGCGGCGGCACCGGCAGCGGAGTCGTCTTCACCGCGGACGGATACGTCCTCACCAACGCGCACGTCGTCGGCCGCTCCCGCACCGGCACCGCGGCCTTCGCCGACGGGACGTCGGCACCCTTCCGGCTCGTCGGCGCCGACCCGCTCTCCGACCTCGCGGTGGTGCGGGTCGACGGGCCGACGCCACCTCCCGCCGTCCTCGGCGAGGCCTCGACGCTCAAGGTCGGCCAGCTCGTCGTCGCCGTCGGCACGCCGCTCGGCCTCGCCGGCACGGTCACCGCCGGTGTGGTGAGCGCGGTCGGCCGGTCGCTGCCGGCCCGCTCCGGCGACACCCTGCGGATCGTCGAGGACGTCATCCAGACCGACGCCGCGCTCAATCCGGGCAACAGCGGCGGCGCGCTGGCGGACTCGCATGCGCGCGTCGTCGGCATCAACACGGCCGTCGCCGGCGCCGGGCTCGGCCTCGCCGTCCCGGTGAACGACACGACGCGCCGGATCATCGGGACGCTCGTCGGCGAGGGCCGGGTGCGCCGCGCCTTCCTCGGGCTGGTCAGCTCGCCGGCCCCGCTGCCGCCGGCACTCGCCGAACGGCTGGGGCGCAAGGAGGGGCTGCGCATCGTCGAGGTCGTGCCGGGCAGCCCGGCCGCCCGGGCCGGCCTCTTCGCCGGCGACGTCCTCCTGACCGTGGGCGGTCAGCCGGTGTCGACGGCCCAGTCCGTGCAGCGGCTCATGTTCGCCGAGGCGATCGGCAAGGACCTGCCGATCACCGTCTGGCGGCGGGGCGCGCTGGTGGACGTCATCGCCCGGCCCACCGAGCTCAGCGCCGCCGCGCCCTGAGCCCGGCGGCCGTGATCCTTCGGCCGGGGGCAGGCGTCGGACCAGCGTCAGGCGGACGCCGTCGCGGACGCCGTCGGCGTCGGCGTCCGCCTCCGGCTGCCGTGACGACGAGGGCGGCCACGCCCCCGACGGCGTCCAGGTCGTACCGGTCGGCCGCCGCCTGCCATCCCGGGCTCGCGAGCACGGTGCCCGCGGCGACGCCCACCCGGCTGACGTCGTCCACGGCGATCGAGCCCGCACCGGCCGAGGCCGTGGCCCGGACCGGCACGTCCGCGGGGCGGGTCACCGTCCACGACGAGGTGCCGCCGACCATCCGCACCGGCACCGTGCCGTGCGGCGGAGGCAGCGCGAGGTCGACCCGCCCGGACCCGGCGAGCACGTCGACGCCGGCCACGGCTCCGCCGCGCAGGTCGGCCGTGAAGGACCCGGTGCCGGCGCGGGCCTCGACCCGCCAGCGCACCGCCCGGCTGAGCAGGACGTCGACGTCCGCCGGCCCGGGACCGTCGCGGTGGGTGAGGTGCAGGTGGACGACCCCGCCGTCCACGGTCACCTGCGGCCGGACCCGGGAGTCCCGCGGGGTGGAGATCCGGTAGAGGTCGTCGCCGACGTCTGCGGTGCGGACGACGACGGCGTCGGCCCCGTCGACGAGGGAGAAGGTGCTCGCGGTCACGCCGTCGCGCGGTCCGGTGACGCTCGCCGCGGTGTCGCCGGGGCCGTCGCCGGAGCAGCCCGCGAGGGCGAGCACGGTGGCGAGGGCCGCGACGACGAGGCGCACGTGGTCATCCTCCCCGTCCTGCCGGCATCGACAAGGCCGGATGACATCCTGGCGCGGTGACCGTGCAGCCGACCGTCGGGACGCTCGTCCCGCGCCCCGCCCTCGAGGCTCCCGACCTGCTCGCCCCGCCGGTCGCGGCCCTGCTGCGCACGTGGCCGCACACGGCGCAGGTGTCCGTGGCCGAGATCGACCCCGCGCTGGCCGACACCGCCGCGCTCGTCGAGGCCCACCAGGTGCCGGCCGACGTGTCGGCCAACTGCGTCGTCGTCGGGGGCCGCCGCGAGGGAGCCGAGCGGATCGCCGCCTGCGTCGTCCTCGCCACGACCCGCGCCGACGTCAACGGCGCGGTGCGACGGCTGCTCGACGTCCGCAAGGCCTCGTTCCTCGCGACGGACCGCGCGGTCGAGGAGACGGGCATGGAGTACGGCGGCATCACGCCGGTCGGGCTCCCGGCCGGATGGCGCATCCTCGTCGACGCTCGCGTCGCGGCGGTGCCTCTGACCGTGATCGGCAGCGGCGTGCGGCGCAGCAAGCTCCTCCTGCCCGGCGCGCTGCTCGCGGAGCTCCCGGGCGCCGAGGTCGTGGACGGCCTCGCCGTCCCCGCCGCCTGACGCCCCCGGCGCCCCGGCTCAGGGCCGGGCGGCCTGCAGGTCGATGGTGTCGGAGCCGCCGGACCAGGTCATGGTGATCCGCCAGCAGCCCGGCGACGGCAGCGAGAGCGACGAGGGACCGGTGACGCCGGGGTCCACGAACGAGGAGACCGCCGGCCCGGTCCCGTCGAGGCGCGCCACCGCGTGCACGCCGGTCACCGGCGTCCGCCAGGACCACAGGACCTTGTCGCCGCTGCTGTCCTTCGGCGGTCCGGTGATGGGCTCCCAGATGATCGCCACCACACCGCCGCTCGCGCTCGTGACGTAGGGCATGACGGGCTGGGCGTCGCTGAAGCCGCCGCGGGCCCAGACCGGCAGGACGCCGGTGACGACGGTGCTCCGGCACGCCGCCGGAGCCGGTGCGGCGGGAGGCGTCCCCGCGGGGTCCACCCGGAACCCCACGACGGCGACGACGGCGGCGGTCGCCGCCGCGAGTCCGGCCAGCGCCGCGCCCTGGGCCAGCCGGCCGCGGCGGGCCCGGGCACGCACCCGGGCGGCGAGGTCCGGGTCGTGCGGTGCCTGCGCGGCGAGGTCCTCGAACGTGTCGGTGAGCAGCTCGTCCAGGTGGGTCATCGGGGCTCCTCGGTCAGGCGGGACTGCTGGAGGACGTCGCGCAGCCGCTGGCCGCCGCGGCTGGCATGGGCGCGGACGGTGCCCTCGCCGCAGCCCAGCACCGCGGCGATCGCGGCGTCGTCGTAGCCCTCGTAGTGGCGCAGCACGAGCACGGCCCGCTGCTGCGGCGAGAGGGTCGCGAGCGCGCGGCGCATCTCGTCGCGCTCGGCCACCCGGTCGGCGGGGTCGGAGCCGCCGGCGCCGATCGCCGCGGCGTCCGGCACGCTCTCGACGGGCTGCTCCTCGCTGCTCCGCCGGCGCCGCCAGTCCAGGTAGGAGGTGGTGACGATGCGGCGGACGTAGGCATCCGGGTGCCCGGCCCGCACGACCCACGGCCACCGGCGGTAGGCCTTCACGAGCGCGGTCTGCACCAGGTCCTGGGAGCGCTGCGCGTCGCCGGTGAGCACGAAGGCGTAGCGCTCGAGCGCCGGCCCGCGGGCCGCCACGTACTCCTCGAACTCCATCTCGCCCTCGTCTCGTCGGTTACATCCTCAGACGCAGTGAGGGTGGTCCTCCGTTGAGGGCACCTCACAGCATCGCGGGCCCCGGCGTTGACCGGGCATGACCCGGACCTGGACGTTGATCGGCGCCGACGGCCGTCCCTATCAGAGCCAGACGCCGGGCACGCTCGGCGGCCACCGCAGGAGCAGGATCTACGGACGCCTGGACTGCCCGGGCGCGCTCCGCTGGATCGCCCGGGGGCACTACGTGCCGCACCGCGTCTTCTTCGCCGACGAGGTGGCGGCGCGTGCGGCCGGCTTCCGCCCCTGCGCCGTGTGCCTGCCCGACGCCTACCGGTGCTGGCGCGCGTCCGTCCAGGACAGGGACCCGGCGGGCTGACGACAGGCGCCTGCCCTCCGAGGTCGCGGTGTTAGAGTCGCCGCCCCGACCCACCGGACGCGCCCGGAACGGAGGTGCCCGCTGACCGGACCCGAGCTTCCCGCGCCGCGCCCGGCGGCGCCGCCGTCGGAGTTCGGCCGGGACGCGCTCGTCGTCTGCGACAACCTCGTCCGGATCTACCAGACCGGCTCGATCGAGGTCCAGGCGCTGCAGGGGCTCGACCTCCTCGTGGCGGACGGCGAGATGGTCGCGATCGTCGGCGCCTCCGGGTCGGGCAAGTCGACGCTGCTCTCGATCCTCGCCGGTGTCGACGCGCCGACCGCCGGACGCGCCCGCGTCGCCGGCCACGACCTCCTGGCCCTGTCCCGCCGCGAGCGCGTCTCCTACCGCCGGCACGTGGTCGGCCTGGTCCGGCAGCAGACCAGCCGGAACCTCGTCCCCTACCTCACCGCCGCAGAGTGCGTCGACCTGCCGCTGGACCTCGCCGGCGTCGGCCGCGCCGAGCGCCGCGCGCGGGTCGCGGAGCTCCTCGACGCCGTGGGCGTCGCGCACTGCGCCGGCCGCCGCCCGCGGGAGATGTCCGGGGGCGAGCAGCAGCGGGTGGCCATCTGCGTCGCCCTCGCCAACCGGCCGCGGGTCCTGCTCGCCGACGAACCGACCGGCGAGCTCGACGCCGACACCTCGGCCGAGGTGCTCGACGCGCTGCAGACCGCGAACCGGGAGCTCGGCGCCACCGTCGTCGTCGTCACCCACGACCCCGACGTCAGCGGCCACGTGGCACGCACCGTCGCCATCCGCGACGGCCGGACCAGCAGCGAGGTGCTGCGACGGCACGACGAGGACGCCGGCGTCGTCGCCGAGGAGTACGCCGTTCTGGACCGCGCCGGCCGGGTGCAGATCCCGCGCGAGTACCGGGAGGCGCTGGCGCTGAACCACCGCGTGCGGCTCGCGCTGGAGCCCGATCACGTCACCGTCCGCCGGGACGAGTCGTGACCGACCCGGCCGGAGATCCGATGGTGTGCGTCCGGGGCGTGGACCGGACCTTCGGCTCCGGCCCGGCGGCCGTGCACGCCCTGCGCGACGTGTCCCTGGACGTCGAGGCCGGCACCCTCGTCGCGCTCGTCGGGCGCTCGGGCTCGGGCAAGACGACCCTGCTCAACGTCGTCGGCGGTCTCGACCGGCCCGACCGCGGATCGGTCCACGTCGCCGGCGTCGACGTCATGCGCCTGGACGACGACGGCCTGGCCGACCTGCGCCGGACCACCGTCTCCTACGTCTTCCAGACCTTCGGGCTGATCCCGGTGCTCACGGCGGCGGAGAACGTCGGCGTCCCGCTGCGCCTGACCCGGACGCCGGTGGCCGAGCGCGAGCGGCGGGTCGCCACCCTGCTCGAGCTCGTGGGGCTGGCCGACCATGCGCAGCAGCGCCCGGACGAGCTCTCCGGCGGGCAGCAGCAGCGGGTGGCGATCGCGCGGGCGCTCGCGGCCTCGCCCCGGCTGCTCGTCGCGGACGAGCCGACCGGGCAGCTGGACGCCGAGACCGGGCTCGCCGTCATGGGCCTGCTCCGCGGGATCGTCGCCGCGGAGGGCCTGACCGTGCTCGTCGCGACGCACGACCCGGTGATGGTCGCGCTCGCCGACCGGGTGCTCCGCATCACCGACGGGTCCGTGACCGACGCCGTGCCCGCCCTCTGACGTGCGCACGCTGCTCATCCGGCGGGCCGGCGCGCAGGCGCGGCTCCTCGTCGGGCTCCTCGCCCTCGTCACGCTGGGGATCACGCCGCTCGGCGTCGCCGCGCTGCTGCTCGGCCCCTCGGCGCAGCGGGCGTTCGACGTCGCCATGGCCCGGGAGCCCGCGGACGCCGTGGACGTGACCGCGATCGTCACCGGCGTCGCGGGCCGCGACGCGGCCGGCGTCGTCGCAGACGGCCGCTCGGAGCTGACCGGCGTCCTCGACCCCCTGCCGGTCACGACCGACGTCCGCGCGTCGTCGGCGATCCGTGAGCTGGGAGCCGGGGTGGGCTACCTCGGTGCCGTCGACGACCCCGCGCGGCGGGTCCGGGTGCTGACCGGCCGGGCGCCGTCGCCCGGCGCGTCCGTGCCGGAGGCGGACGTCCCCCGGCCGGTCGCCGCCGCGTTGCGTCTGCGCCTCGGCGAGGTCGTGCGGCTCGGCGACGAGGTGTCCAGCGACCGGCACGTCCGGCCCCTGACCGTCCGGGTCGTCGGGACCGTGGCACCGCTGCCCGCCGCCGGCTGGTCCCGCGACCCGCTGGGCGGTGCCGGCGTCGCGGGCGGCTTCTTCGCCTCACCCCGGCTCCCCGCGGTGACCGCGTACGGGCCGTTCCTCCTGACCCTCGACGACCTGGTCCGGACCGGCTCCACCCTCGACCGGCTCGACGTCACCGCGCACCCCGACCTCTCCCGGCCCTCACGGGCCGCCCTGGAGACGGTCGGCGCGCGCTTCGGCACGGCCGACGCCCGCCTGACCGCGGCGGTCGGCAACCGGGCCAGGTCGGAGCGGATCGACTCCGCGCTCCCCGCCACGCTCGCCACCGCCCGCACGCAGGAGTCGGTGACCGGCAGCGGCGTCCTCGTCGTGGTCCTGCTCGCGACGGCGCTCGCGGCGACGGCCCTCGCGCTGGCCGGCCGGCTCGTCGTCGCCTGCGCCAGGACGAGGCCGAGCTGCTCTCCGCCCTCGGCGCGGGTCCGCGGCCAGCTCGCCGCCCTCGCGGCGCGTCGAGGCGGGCGTCGTCGCCGTCGCGGCGACGGCGCTGGCGGTCCCGCTCGCCGGCGCCGCCGCACGCCGCGCTCACCCACCTGCCGGCGGTGCGGCGTGCCGGCCTCGCGTCGTCCGCCGCGGTGACGGCCGCCTCGGTGCTCGCCGTCGCCCTCGGCGCGCTGCTCCTCGCCTCGGTCCTCGTCCTCCCGGCCGTGCTCGACCTGCGCGCCGATCACCAGGGTCGGCCCGACCGGCGGGGCCCGCTGCTGCGCTCCGGCGCGGACGTGCTCGCGGTGGCACTTCGCCGCGGTCGGGCTGTGGCAGCTCCGCGGCCAGCCGGCCGTCTCGCCGGCGCGGACGCCGTCCGCATCGCCGCCCCCGCGGTCTGCCTGCTGGCGGGTGCCCTGCTGGCGCTGCGGGTCGCGCCGCCGCTGCTCGCGCTCGGAGACCGGTGGGCCCGGTCGTCGCGCGCACTCGTCCTGCCGCTGGCCGCCGTCGAGGCGAACCGGCGCTCCCGGGCCGCGGCCGTCGCCGTGCTCGTGACGCTGGGCGCCACCGTCGGCATGCTTCGCCCCCGCGCTGGTGACGACCTGGGACGCCGCCGGCGCGACCAGGCCGACCTGCGCGTCGGCACCGACCTCGCGGTGACGTCGCTGTCGTCCCCCCTCCCCGGTCAGGCGGCCGCCCTGGCCGCGTCGACCGGCGGGACGGTGTCGCCCGCCGCGCGGCGGAACGTCGTCGTCGGCGGCTGGCTCGGCGACCCCGGCGCGGCGCCGCAACTCGTCGCGATCGACACCCGCCGGGCCGGTCCCCTGCTCCGTGGCCGGCCCCCGGAGGGCCGCAGCTGGTCGGATGTCGGGGCGGCGCTGGCGCCCACCGACCGCGTCGAGGGCGTCGCGCTGAGCACGGCCACAGCGCCGTCCCTGCGCGGCGCGCGGCCGGCGGGGATCGACCTCACCGCGGTGCCGCGCCTCGTCGTGCAGGACCGCTCCGGACTGCGGTCGACCCTCGAGGCCGTGCCGGTCCCGCTCGACGGGCGCGAGCACCGGCTGGAGCTGACCGCGCCGATGCCCGACGGCGCCGCCCTCGTCGCCGTCGACCTGCGGATCACCGGGACCGCGACCGGACCACCGAGCAGCGAGCGCGTCTCCGCGCCGGTCGACGTCCGGCTGCACCTGCCCGGTGCGTCGCGGCCGGGGGGCGGGGCGCCGGCGTGGAGCGCCCGCTCCGCCGGCGTGGACCCGACCCGGCTGGTCTCGCCCGACGCGCGGCTCGTCGCCGGTGCCGGAGGCCCGGATCTGGAACTGCACGGCCTCGGCGTGCTCGCCGAGCTGGGGGACGTCCCCGTCGACCTCGTCGCGACCGCCTTCCCCGCCCCGGCGCCGTTTCCGGTGGCCGTCTCGACGGGTCTGGCCTCCGCGGCCGGGCTGCACGCCGGCAGCCGCGCGACGCTGACCGTCGGCTCGACACCTGTTCAGGCCCGGGTCGTCGAGGTCGTGCCGGACGTGCCGTCCGTCCCCGGCGCCGCGGCCGTGCTCGCGGACGTCGACCTCGTCTCGCGCGCGCTGCTCGCGGCCGGTGACACCTCCGCCCTCGCGAACGGCTGGTGGGTCGGGGACGTGACCGACCCGGACGCCGCCGACCGGGTCCGCGCCCTCGGCATCGGCGACGTCGCCTCCCGGGCGGAGACGACCCGGCTGCTCACCGCCGGCCCGCTGAGCGTCGCCCTGCCCGTGGCGCTGACCGGGCTGGCACCGCTCGCCGTCGTCCTCGTCCTGGCCGGCGCCGGGCTGGCCGTCACGGCCGACCTGGAGGCCCGCATCGTCGAGATCGCCCGGCTGCGTGCCCTCGGCGTCCGCCGGCGCGACCTGCGGCGAGGGCTGGTGGCGCAGCACGTCGCGGTGCTCGGCCTGCTCCTCCTGGCCGGGGTGGCCGTCGCCGCGGTCGCGGCCCGCGTGCTCGGGCCGCTGCTCGTCCGGTCGGACACGGGTGGCGACCCCGTGCCCGCCGTCCGGCCGCTCTGGCCGTGGCCGATCGAGGCCGGCGTGATCGCGGCCCTCGCCCTCGGCGTCGCCGGGATCGCCGCCGTGCTCGTCGTCCGCGGCGTGCGCCGGGCGGACGCCGGTTACCTGCGGGCGGGCGCGTCGTGATCCCCCGGGTGCACCTGCCGAGCCTGCGCGGCCGCGCCCGGGCCGACCGCGGCGCGCTGCTGCTCGCGGCGCTCGTCGTGGCCCTCGCCGCGGCCCTGGCCTGCGCCGTCCCGGCGGCCGCTGAGCGCGCCGCGGACGACGCCCTCCACGCCACCGTCGCGCGCGCGGGCAGCGACGCTGAGCTGGTGGCGACCGCGCCGTTCCCTCCCTCACAGGACAACGGATCGGCGCAGCGGGCGCCCGAGTCCGCGGCGCTCACCGACGCGACCTTCCGGAACACGCGGCTGACCCTGCCGCCGGCGCTCGCCGCGGTGCTGCGGCCGGCGGTCGCCCGCGTGACGACCGAACCGCTCGGCGTGTTCGGGCACGGCACCGGGCGATCGATCGTGCTCGCCTACGTGACGTCCCAGACCGGCGATCCCGCCGTCGTGTGGACGTCGGGGCACGCTCCGGGCGCCTCCGTCCCGCCCGCGGAGCGCGACGTCGTCCGGGACCGCACCTCCGCCGCCTCGCCCGTCGAGGTCGGGCTCTCGGAACCGGACGCCGCGGCCCTGGGCGTCCACGCCGGCAGCCGGATCCAGGCGGTCGACCGGCTGCGCGAGACCGTCGAGGTGCGCGTGACCGGCCTCTACCGGCCCACGGACGAGCGGGCAGGGGTCTGGAGCAGCGTGCCGCACCTGCTGCGCCCCGCCGGATCGTCGGACGACGGCGGAAACTCCTACCTGACCGTCACCGGGCTGCTCTCCCGCGACTCGCTGCCCGACATGCGGGTCGCGATGGACGAGGACCTCGTCACCCGTCAGGTCGTCTACGCCCCGGAGCCTGCCCGGGTCGGCGTGGCCGACGCGGACGCCGTCGTCGCGGGCGTCGTGCACCTGCAGACGGCGACGACGCCGGAGGGGCTGGCGGACGACATCCGGTGGGCCACGAACCTCGACGCCGTCGTCCGGCTCGGCCAGCAGCAGGTCACGGCCGCCCGGGCGCAGGCCTCGGCGCTGCTCGCCGGCCTCGTCACCGTCGCCTCGCTCGTGCTCGTGCTGGCCGCCGACCTGCTGGCGCGGCGCCGGGCGGGTCCGCTCGCGCTGGCCCGCGTCCGAGGCGCGACGCTGCCGGGGCTGGCGCTGGAGCTCGGTGTCGAGTCGGCCGTGCTGGCGCTCGTCGGCGCCGTCGCGGGCGGCGTCGTAGCGGTCGCCCTCGGCGGGGACGTCGCATGGCCCTGGCTGGTGCCGATCCTCGTCGTCGCGTTGCTGGCCCCTCCGCTCGCCGGGGTGCGGATCGCCGCTGCCGCCGGCTCGGCCCGCCGCGCGCCCGCCAACCGCGCCGCCCGCCGGGCGCTCGACCGGGTCCGGCGGCTGAGGACCGGCGCCGTCGAGGTCGCGGTGGTCGCCCTCACCGTCGGCGCGTTCGTCGCGCTGCGCCAGCGCGGCGTATTGGGGGCCGGGTCACCGGACCTGCTGGCCGCGGCCGCCCCCGCCCTGGGCGCCGTCTGCGGTGCGATGCTGCTGCGCCGGGTCGTGCCGGTGGGCGCCCGGCTCGCCCTGCGTCGCGCGGGCCGCTCCCGGCGCGCGCTCCCGCTGGTCGTCGCCGCGCGGGCCGCCGAGCGGGCCGCGGCCGTGCTCCCCTTCCTCGTCGTCGCCGTCTCGACGGCGCTGCTCGCCCTGGCCGCCTCGACCGCCGCCACGGAGGACCGGGGCCTGGATCTCGGGTCCTGGCAGGCCGTGGGCGGGGACGCGCGGGCGGAGGCGTCGGCGTCGCCGTCGGTCGCCGCGCTCGCCTCCCGTGCGGCACGGGCCCCCGGGGTGGTCGCCGCCGTCGCGGCGAGGGTCGTCGACGGCGCCTCGGTCTCGGGCAATGCCGGCGGCGGGGTGGTGCGCCTGGTCGTCGTCGACACCGGGGCGTACGCGCGCCTGCTGGCCGCGACACCGCTGACCGCGCCGGCGCAGTTGCGGCTGCTCGCCGGGCCTGCCGCGCCGCTGCCGGCCCTGCTGCGGAGCAGCCAGCCGGGGCTGGTCGAGAGCAGCACGCTGCGCCTCGACGTCGGCGGGCGGGAGGCGCCGTTGCGGATCGTGGGCGAGGCGCCGGCGGTGGGCGGCGCCGGCGACGACGTGCTGCTCGTGGACGCCGCCCGCGCGGCCGCCGCCGGTCTCGACGTCACGCCGAACACCGTGTGGGCGGTCGGGCCCGGCGCGACCGCGGCGCTCGCCTCGTCCGGTGCCACGGTGACGACGCGGGCAGCGGTGCGGGCGGAGCGGGTGGGCGAGCCGATCCCGGCGGCCCTGCGCCGCCTCGTCGCGGTCTCGACCGTGGTGCTCGTCGCCCTCGGGGTGCTCGGTGTGGCGCTCGGGGCGGCCACCAGCGCGCCCGCCCGCGGCGAGACGCTCGCCCGGTTGCGGACGCTCGGGCTGCGCCGCGCGGCCGCCCGCTGGCTGGTCCTCGGCGAACTGCTCCCGGCGACCCTGACGGCGGCGCTGGGCGGGCTCGTGGTCGGCGCGGTGGTGGCGGGACTGGCGACGGCGCCACTGGCGCTGCGGCTGGTCACCGGCGGTTCGTCGGACCCGCCGCTCGTCGTGCCGTGGTGGATCGTCGTACCCGCGCTGCTCGTCGTGGCCTCGCTGCTCGGCGTGGCCGCCGTCGAGACCTCCGTGCGGCGGCGCGAGCGGCTCGGGCTGGTGCTGCGCGCCGGGAACGCCTGAGACCGCCGCATCCAGCGCGACTCAGGGCGCGTCGCCCGGTGGCTCCAGCGACTTGGTGAGCCAGACGCGGTGCAGGCCGTGCTCCCAGGCGCGGTGCGTCTCCCGGTAGCCCCGCCGGTCGTAGTACGCGAGGTTCTCGACCATCGCGGCGTTCGTGTAGAGCCGGATCTCGCCGAGCCCGAGGGCCCGCGCCTGCTCCTCGGCGAACCGCATCAGCCGGTCCCCGAGACCCGCGCGCTGCGCCTGCGGAGCGACGGCGATGTTCTCCAGCAGCAGGTGGTCCGGCGCGGGGTCGAGCACGAGCAGGCCGACGACGGTGCCGCCGGCGGTGGCGAGCCAGACCTGCCGGGTCGCCACGACCTGGGCGTAGTCCATCATCATCGGGCCGGGCTCGCGGCCGATGCGCGGGACGTAGTGCGCGTACGCCGCGTGCACGAGTGCGGCGACGGCCGGCACGTCGTCCGGGGTCGCCCGTCGCAGTTCGATCGCCGTCGGCATCCGCACAGCCTGGCCCACCCGGACCGGCACGTCAGCTCCCGGCCGGTCGCCGGCTGACCCCGCCTGCCCGTGATGACCGGTAGTCCCTGACCGGACGCCGACGGCGTCAGTCGTCCGTGCTCCGGACGGCGTGCGCCCCGAACCGAATCCCGGCCGCTCCGTGCGCTCCTCCACCGGCTCGAGCTCCTCGAACACGGTGATCTGCAGACCGGCCGGCGCGTCGAGACGGGCGTTGAGGGAGCCCCACGGCGTCCGGACCGGAGGCGCGACCACCGAGGCGCCGCCCGAACCCAGCCGGTCGGTGACGGCGGCCGCGTCGTCGACCTCGAAGGCCACCCTGAGCCGGGGGGCGACCTGCCGCCCCACCTCGACCTCGTCGATCATCCGCTTCTGCGCGGGATTGGCGATCTCGAGGGTCGCGCGGCCGGCGTCGAGGATGACGACGCGGGCGTCGCCGTCGCCCTCGAACGCCGCCTCCTCGGCCAGCCCCAGCACGTCGCGGTAGAAGCGGACGGCGTCCTCGAAGTCCTCGGCCTCGACGACGAGCCGCAACTGGCGGACGGGCGGCTCGGGACCGGGATCTCCTGAGTTCACCCGTCCAGTGTCGACCAGCGCCTCAGCCGATTGTCAGCTCGTCCAGTCCCTCCTCCTCCGGCGCGACGACGTCCTCGACCATGTGCTCGATCGTCGCGGCCGGCAGCGCCACCGCCAGCGCCCAGTAGTAGATGATCACGCTGAAGACGAGGATGGTGGCGATGTCCCACCACAGCGGGATGACCGGGTTCTTCAGGGGCCCGTACGGGCTGAGGTAGGTGATCACTCCCAGGCCGATCAGGTAGACCGGCAGCCACTGGGCGGACCGCCACTGCATGACCGGGTTGTGGGTGTTCAGGTGGAACACCCGCGTCGCCGCGAGGATGAGGTAGCCGAGCAGGATCGCGACGCCGAGCTTCCAGTCCGTGTCCCACCCCGACCACAGGATGATCAGGCCGGAGACGACGAACGCCAGCGGCGCGAGGATCCCGGCGGCGGGGGCGCGGTACGGCCGGTCGGCGTTCGGCAGACGCTTCCGGAACACACCGAGGGCCAGCGGCGCGCCGGCGTACATCAGCACGCTCGCGCTGGTGATCAGCCCGACCAGCGACTGCCAGCTCGGGAAGGGCAGGAAGCAGATGCAGCCGACGACGAAGGCGGTGATCACGCCGACCCAGGGGACCCGGGCCTTGTTGAGCCACTCGTACCACTCGGGGAAGTAGCCGTTCCGGCTGAGTCCGTAGGAGACCCGGGAGGTGGAGGCCGTGTAGATCAGGCCGGTGCCCGCGGGCGAGATGACGGCGTCGATGTACAGGATCGTGGCGAGCCAGCCGAGCCCCACGAGCGACGCCAGCTGGGCCCACGGCCCGGTGAAGGCGGTGTAGAGCCCGTTGCCCACGGTCGCCCACGTCTTCCCGATCGCGCTGGACGGAAGGGCGAGCAGGAAGACCAGTTGCAGCGCGATGTAGATGATGAGCCCGATCACGACCGAACCGATGACGGCGAACGGGATGTCCCGCTTGGGGTTGTTGCTCTCACCGGCCAGTTGGTCGGCCTGCTCGAAGCCGAGGTAGGCGAAGATGATCCCGCTGGTCGCGACGGCGGCGAGGATGCCCTTCGCGCCGTCGGGGGCGAACCCGTCGGCCGCCGTGAAGTTGCTCGGGTGCAGACCCCCCGCGATCGCGACCGCGAAGATGGCGAGCAGGGGGACGCCCACCTTCCACCAGGTGGCCGCGCTGTTCGTCTGCGCCAGCTTGCGGACGCCCAGGAAGTTGATCGACGAGATGATCGCCATCAGCACGATGGCCACGATCAGACCGCTCGTGGTGAGCGTCGGCTCGGTCGAGTTCGTGTTCAGCCAACCCTCCGCGAACGAGTAGTGCGTCGCGTAGTTGATGACCGCGGACACCTCGATGGGCGCCACGGTCGCCGCCTGCAGCCAGGAGAACCAGCCGAACGACGCGCCCGCCGCACCGCCGAAGGCGTAGTGCGGGAACCGCGCGGACCCGCCCGACACGGGGTACATCCCGCCCAGCTCGGCGTGCACCAGCGCGAGCACGAGGATCGCCACGCCACCGATGACCCACGAGATGATCGCGGCGGGGCCGGCGGTGATCAGCGCCTTCTGCGCCCCGAAGAGCCAGCCGGAACCGATGATCGACCCCACCGAGGCCCAGAGCAGGCCGATCAGGCCGATCTCCCGCTTCAGCGAGACCGGACGGCGGGTGGGCTGCTGTTCCATCGAGACAGACATCGGCCATCTCCCCTACGCCGCGCCCGGGCGGCACACGGCGACGCCCGGCCCCCTTGTGCGGCCCGACCGCGCACCGGACTGTCGCGGCTCGATTGTGCGTCAAAACGGTCCGCGGGTGAAGGGGACACACTGGGTGATCCCATCGAGGTGGATCATCCGGCTCGCGATCGCGGAGCGAGACGTCGTCCAGGTCGGGCCCTGGTACTGCCGGCGGAGGCGGACGGGAATCGAACCCGCCTGACCGAGGTCCTCGGTCACGTCGGTTTTGAAGACCGCGGGGAGCACCAGCTGCCCGAACGCCTCCCCGGGCCGGCGCACCGGCCCGGCGCCCCGATCCTACGGTCGCCGCGCCGAACGCTCCCGTGCGGAGGGCCGAGCCGCGGTGACCGATCGCATCCGACGTCCTCGTCCGGTTGAGATCGCCGCGGGTGGGGAAGAACATCTTGAGCACGGCGAGGATCGCCTCTCGCAGGCCGTCCGATCGGGAGGAGCACCGTGGCACGACTCACCAGGCAACAGCGCATCGCCGTCGGGGGCACCGTTGCCGCCGTCGTCGCCGCCGGCATCGCCGTCGCAGCCGTGGCCGGATCGACACGGTCGCAGGCGGAGAGCGCTCCGCCGGCACGCAACGGCGCGCTCTTCAACGACCCGACTCCCTCTCCGACCGTGACGGTCTCGTCGACGGTGAAGGTCTCTCCGACCGTGACCGTCTCGTCGACCGTGAGCGTGCCGCCGACGGTGACCGTCTCCCCGACGGTGACGGTCGTGAAGCCGGTGACGGTCACCGTCACCAGCACCAGTCACGTCACGGCCACGAGGCACGTCACGACGACGACCTCGCGCACCGTCGGGGCGCCCGCCACCATCAACTCGGGCACCGGCGGTCAGGCCGCGCTCGGGGGCGTGGGCGCGGGAGCCGCCGCACTGGGCATCGCCGGGGTCTGCGCGCTCGCCGCGGGCGGCACCCTCGTCTCGCGTCGCCGGACGGGGGCGCGCCTCTGACCGGGTACGGCGGGCGCCGTCCGGGCCGCGGCCGGTGGACGGCGCTGGGCATGCTGGGTTCCGGCGTCGCCCTCGTGGTGACCGGCGCGGTGATCCAGACCCTCCAGGCGCCCGCCGTTCCCGCGGACGCCGGCACCGTGCCCGCCGTCGGCGCCCCGGCGCAGGCCCGGACGGACGCACCGTCCCGGCAGCCTGCAGCGGTGGCGCCGAAGGTCGTGACCCTCCCCGGTGTGTCCGCCCGCGTGGTCCGCGCGGGGGTCACCCGTGGCGCGCTCGACATCCCGGAGAACGTCCACCAGGTGGGCTGGTGGACCGGCGGCGCCGGTGTGACCTCGGCGTCGGGGACGATCGTCATCGCCGGCCACGTCGACTCCGCCCGGCAGGGGCTGGGCGTCTTCTCGCACCTGCGCGACCTGACGCCCGGGACGCGCGTCGGCGTCGCCGCGGCGTCCGGCGCGGCGCGGACCTTCGTCGTCACCGGGCGCCGAAGCTACCCGAAGTCGAACGGGCTGCCCGCGGCGCTGTTCGACCAGCGGGTCGGCCTGCGACTCGTGCTCGTCACGTGCACGGGGCGGTTCGATCCCCGAGAAGCGGACCTACGAGGACAACCTCGTCGTGTACGCCGCACCGGCCTGACCCCGCGTCGTTCGCGTCGACGTGGCCGAGCACGTCGGCGGTGCCCCGTTCGTACAGTGCGGACATGACGACGACCACCCCGCTGCGGCTCACCCAGTACGCGCACGGCGGCGGCTGCGCCTGCAAGATCCCCCCGGGTGAGCTCGAGGACGTCGTCGCCGGCCTGCGCGCGGCCTCCGTACCCGGGGCCGCCGGCGAGCTCCTCGTGGGGCTGGACGCCGGGGACGACGCCGCCGTCGTCCGGACCCCGTCCGGCACCCTGGTCGCGACCGCGGACTTCTTTCCGCCCGTCGTCGACGACCCCTACGACTGGGGGCGCATCGCCGCCGCCAACGCCCTCTCCGACGTCTACGCGATGGGCGGGGCGCCCGTCGTCGCCGTCAACCTGCTCGCGTGGCCCCGGGACGTGCTGCCGTTCGACCTCGCCCGCGAGGTGCTCCGCGGCGGCCTCGACGTCGCGGCGCTCGCCGGCTGCCACGTCGCCGGCGGCCACAGCGTCGACGCGCCGGAGCCCATGTACGGCATGTCCGTCACGGGCACCGCGGACGCCGACCGCCTGCTCCGCAACGACGCCGGGTTCCCCGGCCTGCCCCTGACGCTGACCAAGCCGCTCGGCGTCGGCGTCCTCAACAACCGGCACAAGGCGACCGGCGAGCGCTTCGAGCAGGCGATCGCCTCGATGACCGCGCTGAACGACGCGGCCCGGGACGCCGCCCTCGCCGCGGGCGCGCGCTGCGCGACCGACGTCACCGGCTTCGGACTGCTCGGCCACCTCCACAAGCTCGCGCGCGCCAGCGGTGTGACCGCGGAGATCGACGCCGCCGCGGTGCCGTACCTGGACGGCGCCCGGGAGTCGCTGGCGGCGGGCTACGTCAGCGGCGGGACGCGCCGGAACCTCGACTGGGTCCGGCCGCACGCGGACCTGACCGCGGTGAGCGAGGACGAGGCGCTGCTGCTGGCGGACGCCCAGACGTCGGGCGGGCTGCTCGTCGCCGCCGAGCTGCCCGGGTACCCCGTCGTCGGCCGGCTCCTCCCGCGCCGCGCCGACGGCGTCACCGTCGTCGTCCGCTGACCGCTTCGGCCGCGGAGGACTCGACGGTGACGCCGTCGCTTCTCGGTGATCAGGCGCGGGGAGCCTCGACGCCGGCGCGGTCCCGGAGGTCGATCGACGCCGGACGCCGGGCGGCCGGCGGGCGGGTGATGAGCGGCAGCACCGCGGACACCAGCGCGACGATGCCGAGCACCGTGAACGGCAGCGTGTAGCCCCCGCTGGACTCGTAGAGCTTCGCCGCGACGAGCGGGCCGACGACGCCGCCGATGGACCAGGCGACGATCATCGCGCCGTAGATCGCGCCGGCGTTGGGGGTGCCGAAGAAGTCCGCCGCCGTGGCCGGCATCGTGCCGAAGCCTCCGCCGTACGAGAGGTAGATCAGCGCCGCCAGGATCGCGAAGATCCCGAAGGCGACGTGCGGCAGGATCAGGAACGCGACGCCCTGGACGAGGAGCATGCCGAGGAAGGCGCGCATCCGGCCGATGCCGTCCGAGAGCGCCGCCCAGCCGATCCGGCCGGCGCCGTTGAACAGGCCCATGAGCCCGACGAACGTCGCCGCCGCGCCGGCGGTGATCCCGGTGAGGCCCTGGGCGGCGTCCGAGGCCTGCGAGATGAAGGCGATGCCGGTCAGGGTGTTGAGCGTGAGGATCGCGGTCAGCAGCCACCACTGCGGCGTCCGGAGCGCACCGCCGAGGTCGTACACCTCGGTCGTCGCCACGTTCGCTCGTGGACGTCGACGGCTCCCAGCCCGGGCACGGTGTAGCCGGCCGGCGGGTTGCGGAACATGGACGCGCCGAGCAGGCCCGCGACGAGGTAGGCGATGCCGAGCGGCAGGAAGACGCCGGGCTTGTGCGTCGTCCCGGCGAGCAGGTTCTTGGCGACGGGACCGGTGATGACCGCCCCGAAGCCGAAGCCGCCGACGGCGATGCCGGTGATCAGACCGCGCTTGTCCGGGAACCACTTGGCGAGCATGGCGATCGGCGTGATGTAGGCCAGGCCGAGCCCGATGCCGCCCATGACGCCGTAGGTGAGCACGAGCAGCCAGAGCTGGTCCTTGGACGAGACGAGCGAGGCCAGCATGATGCCGACGGAGTAGAGCACGACCCCCGCCAGCGCCACCGGCCGCGGACCTCGCCGGTCCTGGATGCGTCCGCCGACGAAGGTGCCGATGAAGATGGTCCCGATGGCGACCTCGAACGGCAGCACGACCTGGCTCTTGCTCCAGCCGAACTCGGCCTGCAGCGGCTTGTTGAAGACGCTCCAGGCGTAGACGGCGCCGAGCGCGAGCTGCACCAGGACCGCGGCGATCGCGATCCACCAGCGCCCCGCGGTCGGCGCCCTGCCGCCGGGCGCGGCCTGCGCCCCCTCTACCGATGTCGCCATGTCGGCACCTCCACGCGTCGGTCCGGTTTCGGCCCGGATCTCCGAGCCATTACCCGACGTGGGCCGCGTCACACCTGGTAGCGGGCTCCGTCGACGGATCAGCGTGACGAACCGGTCACCCTTGCCCGAGCTGGCGGATTCCTCCGCCCGGAGCCACTCCGGGATCCAGTCGGCACGCCGACTTCGGCGCGGCGGCCGCTCCTCGAGGCGCTCGCGCTGTGGCTGCACGACGTACTTCGGGTCCTTCGTCGAGGCGACACCGGCGTGCAGGATGCCCGAGCCGCTCGTAGTAGCCGCCGGCGAGCAGGGCCACCCCGGAGGCGACGGCTGCGAGCCGGCTGCGGCGTCCGAGCAGGAGCCCGCCCAAGGTCCCGGCCGCGGTCAGCGTGGAGGCGCGCTGGAGCAACCGGTGCGGCTCGCCGGTCAGGTACGGCTCGGCGAGCAGGCCCATCCGGGTCTCGAGCCGCCGGGAGGCGAAGAGCTCCACGATCGCGCCGTAGGTGGCGAGCCGCCGGGCGGGCGCCGCCTCCGAGACCGGCGCGACGATCATGCCGAGGCCTGCCGCGCTCGCGGCGGCGGACGCCGTGAAGATGAAGGGCAGCTCCTCGTGCGCCTCGTGCCACGACGGCACGGCCGTCTGCGAGCAGAGCACGGCGGTGTAGCTCGCCACCGCCGGCGCGATCACCGCCGCGGCGAGACCGGCCGGCCGGGCCAGGGCGCCGACGAGCCTGCCGGGCAGGCTCCGCCGGAGGACCCCCGGCAGGACCTCGGAGACCGCCGCGAGCCCCATCGGGGCGCCGTACCCCGCCAGGATCCAGGTGCCCATGCTCATCGGCGAGGTCGGCTTGGCGACGCGCAGCATGTGGTGGAACCGCTCGGGCCGGCCGAGGTCGCGGATGAGGAAGAACGTGCCGGCACCCAGAGCGGCGAGGGCACCGACCCGGGTGCCGCGCCGCAGCGACGGGCCGGTTCGTGAGGTCCGCTCCCGCGGCCAGTCCGCTGCTGCACGCGGCGAGCCCGCCGAGGAAGAAGTAGTAGGCGATGTCGTCCTCCCACGCCGGCGGCTTGAGGACCGGCCGGCCGTAGTAGGAGGAGAACGAGGCCTTCGGCACCATCGGCTGCTCGCGCGAGCCGTCGTCCCCGCCGCCCCGCCTCCGGCGTCCGGAGCGGCGGGTCGAACCCGGCATCCGGGTCGTCAGGCCCCGGCGACGCCGCCGCCGAGGACCGGCGTCCGAGGCCCCGGTCCCACATCTGGGCGAGGCGGTCGCGCGCGCCCTCGTCGCTGGCGAGCTCGCGCAGGGACCACCGGCGCGTCCGGTGCCCGTTGCCCGACCCGTCGGAGCTCACCGGCGTCGGCCTTCCTGAGAAGACCGTGACGATCGCGCCCAGCATCGCCGCACCCGCGAGCGCTGCGATCTTGTACATCCTCGCCAGGTCGCGGGTCGGGACGACGGGATCCGGCGGCAGGCCGTACACCTCGGGCTCGTCGAGCAGCAGGAAGATCGAGCCCTGCCCGCCGACGCCGTCGTCGGGGCTCTCGCCGTAGAGCCGGGCCTCGGTCACGCCCTTCTCGTGGAGCTGCTCGACCCGCTGGTGCGCGCGCTCGCGCAGCTCGTCGAGCTCGCCGAACTGGATCGAGTCCGTCGGGCACGCCTTCGCGCAGGCCGGCTCCAGCCCGCCGTGCAGCCGGTCGTAGCAGAGCGTGCACTTCCAGGCGCGGCCGTCGCCCTCGCGGCGCTCGATGACGCCGTAGGGGCAGCCGCTGACGCAGTACCCGCAGCCGTTGCACACGTCCTGCTGGACGACGACGGTGCCGAACTCCGTCCGGAACAGCGCCCCGGTCGGGCAGACGTCCAGGCAGCCGGCGTGCGTGCAGTGCTTGCACACGTCGGAGGCCATGAGCCAGCGGAAGTCCTGCCGGCTCTCCGCCGGCAGCTCGCGCCCGGGCAGCTCGAAGCTCGGCATCCCGAGGTCCACGGTGCGGTCACCGAGCTCGGCGCCCCGCTCGGGCAGCCGGCTCAGCCCCTCGGCCACCGTGGACGCCGCCGCCTCGCTGCCCGAAGCGCCCGTCGGCAGCCCCTCGAACGCGGGCTTCTGCCGTCCGGGCCGCACCGGCTGCTCGATGAACGCGACGTGCCGCCACGAGTTCGCGCCGAGCATCCCGGTGTTGTCGTAGGACATCCCGAGGAGGTTGAACCCGTCGTCCGGGACGAGGTTCCACTCCTTGCACGCCACCTCGCACGCCTTGCACCCGATGCAGACCGAGGTGTCGGTGAAGAACCCGACGCGCGGCGGGTGCTCCTCGTAACCGGACGCGCCCGCGACGTCCGCGAGCGGCCCGAACAGGCTGTGCTCGGGCGGCATGTGCTCCGCCGGCCCCGCGCCGGGCGGCACCGGATGCGTGGGCATCTGCTGGACGGCGTCCTGCTCGGTACGCGGCTCGGTCATCGGTCGTCTCCCTCGCTGCGCCCTGGGTCGCCGTCGCCGGCGCCGTCGCCGGCGCCGAGGTGGATCCCGCTGTCCTCGCTGGCCCGGCCGCCCCCGGGGCCGGATTCGGTGCCGGCGTGGTGCCCGGGCTCCGGCCCCGTCGCGTCGTGCTCGAGATGGGCCTGGTGGCGCAGGTCGCCGACCGTGGCGAGGTGCGTCCCGGTCTCGACGGTGACGCCGGCGCGGTTCCGGTAGCCGTCGACGAGGTCGACGAGATCGGGCCCGCGCGGCCGGCGTCCGGCCCGGACGTCGCAGGTGGCGGCCTTGGACTCCTGGATGAGCACGTTGGGGTCCACCGCCACGCCGAACAGGTCGTTCGCGGAGTCGCCGGTCACCACGCCCGCGGAGCCCCAGTGGTAGGGCAGCCAGACCTGGTGCAGCACCCGGCCGCCCACCCGGAGCGGGGCCAGCCGGTCGGTGACCAGCACCCGGGCCTCGATGGCGGCCCTGCTCGTCACGACGGTCGCCCAGCCGAGGTGCTGCAGGCCCCGCTCGGCGGCGAGCTCGGGCGACACCTCGATGAACATCTCCGGCTGCAGCTCCGACAGGTAGGGCAGCATGCGGCTCATGCCGCCCGCGGTGTGGTGCTCGGTGAGCCGCGACGTGGTCATGACGTACGGGTAGACCTCGGGATCGCCGGACTCGCGCGGGGACGGGTTCGACGGGTTGTCCTCCCGGCCGTACACCTTGCGGGTCGGGTTCGCCTGCTGCTCGTAGAGCGGATTGCGGAACACCGACTCGTGCGGCTCGTAGTGGGTCGGCATCGGCCCGTCCTGCAGACCGGTGGGGGCGTAGAGCCACCCCTTGCCGTCGGCCTGCATGACGAACGGGTCGTCGCCGCGCAGCGCGGCCGGCCCCACCGCGCCCTCCGGCGGCACGTACGACGGCGGTTTCGGTCTTCTCGAAGTCCGGCACGTCGCGGCCGGTCCACTCCTGCTTCGCCTCGTCCCACCAGACGTACTTCTTGCGCTCGCTCCACGGCCGGCCCTGCGGGTCCGCGGAGGCGCGGTTGTAGAGGATGCGCCGGTTGTACGGCCAGGCCCAGCCCCACTCGAGCGCCGCGGACGTCGGGTCGTCCGGGTCGCGGGGCGCGCGGCGCGCGGCCTGGTTGACGCCGTCCGCGAACACCCCGGAGTAGATCCAGCACCCGCACGAGGTGGAGCCGTCGTTCTTCAGCTCCATGTATCCGTTCACGAGCTTGCCGGTCGCGAGGTCGTAGCCGTTGATGGCCTTGAGCACCGACTCGGCGCTGGGCTCGTCGCCGTGCACCTCGTAGTTCCAGTTGACGTCCTGCAGCGGCTTGTCGCGCGGATCGGTCGAGTCCTTGACGCGTTCCTTGAGCATCCGCCCCAGGTGGTAGAAGAACCACAGCTCGGAACGCTGGTCGCCCTTCGGCTCGACGGCCTTCTCCCGCCACTGCAGCATGCGCTGCGTCTGCGTGAAGGTGCCTTCCTTCTCGGTGTGCGCCGCGGCCGGGAAGAAGAAGACCTCCGTCCGGCACTCCTCCGGGACGATCTCGCCGGTCTCGATCTCAGGCGCGTCCTTCCAGAACGTGGCGCTCTCGATGAGCACCAGGTCACGGACGACGAGCCAGTCGAGGTTGGCCATCCCGAGCCGCTGGAGCTTGCCGTTGCTCGAGCCGACGGCAGGGTTCTGGCCGAGCAGGAAGTATCCGCTGACCTTTCCGTCGATCATGTCCATGACGGTTCGGTACGTGCCGTGGTCGCCCGTCAGCCTCGGCAGGTAGTCGTAGCAGTAGTCGTTGTCCTTCGTCGCCGCGTCGCCCCAGTACTCCTTCATCAGCGAGATGAAGTACGCGTCGGCGTTGCGCCAGAAGCCCTTCTGCTTGTCCCCGATGAAGCTGTCGAGGTACGTCTCCAGGCTCGTGTGCGTGCCCGCGGAGGGCATCGGCATGTAGCCGGGCAGGATGTTGAACAGCGTCGGGATGTCGGTGGAGCCCTGGATGCTCGCGTGCCCGCGCATCGCCATGATCCCGCCGCCGGGCCGGCCCATGTTGCCGAGCAGCAGCTGGATGATCGCCGACGTCCGGATGTACTGGACGCCGACGCTGTGCTGCGTCCACCCGACGGCGTAGACGACCGCCGTCGTCCGCTCGCGCCCGGAGTTCGCCGTCCAGTCCTGGCACACCTGCAGGAACTGCTCGACGGGGACGCCGCAGGTCTCGGCGACCATCTCCGGGGTGTAGCGGGCGTAGTGGCGCTTCAGCACCTGGTAGACGCACCGCGGATGCTGCAGCGTCGGGTCGGACCTCGGCGTCCCGCCCTCGAGCTGCGGCCCGCCGGACTCGTGCTGGAGGCCGGACGCGGTGTCCTTCGCCTGCTGGTTGTCCTCCGACCCGGGCGGGTTCGTGGGCTCCATGCCCTCGTACTGCCAGGTACGGCTGTCGTAGGTCGCGGTGTCGTTGTCGTAGCCGGAGAACAGGCCGGAGAGGTCCTCGGTGTCCTGGAAGTCCTCGCTCAGCAGGTACGACGCGTTGGTGTACGCGACGACGTACTCCCGGAAGTCCTTCTCGTTCTCCAGGATGTAGTTGATCACGCCGCCGAGGAAGGCGATGTCACTGCCGGCCCGGATCGGCACGTACGCGTCGGCGACGGCGCTCGTCCGGGTGAAGCGCGGGTCGACGTGGATGACCTTCGCCCCCCGCGCCTTCGCCTCCATCACCCACTGGAAGCCGACCGGGTGGGCCTCCGCCATGTTCGAGCCCTGGATGATGATGCAGTCCGCGTTGGCCAGGTCCTGCTGGTAGTTGGTGGCGCCGCCGCGCCCGAAGCTGGTCCCCAGACCGGGGACGGTGGCGGAGTGTCAAATACGGGCCTGGTTCTCGATCTGGATCGCGCCCGCCGCGGTGAACAACTTCTTGATGAGGTAGTTCTCCTCGTTGTCCAGCGTCGCGCCGCCGAGGCTGGCGATCCCCATCGTCCGGCGCACCTGGTTGCCCTGCGGGTCGGCGTCCTGCCAGCCCTTGCGACGGGCCTCGAGGAACCGGTCGGTGACCATCTCCATGGCGCGGCCGAGGTCGAGCTCGGTCCATTCCGTCGCGTAGGGCGCGCGGTAGAGCACCTTCTGCTCCCGCTGCGGCCCGGTGACGAGCTGCTTGCTCGCGCTGCCCTTCGGGCACAGCCGGCCGCGGTTGACCGGCGAGTCGGGGTTGCCCTCGATCTGGATGACCTTCTCGTCCTTGACGTAGACCTTCTGCGCGCACCCCACCGCGCAGTACGGGCAGACCGAGTGCGCCACCCGGTCGGCCGTCTCCGTCCGCGGTTCCAGCCCCCGCGACCGGGGCGATTGCGCTGCCCGTCCACGGCCGAGGGGATCGCTCCCCGCGACCTGCCGGTAGACGGGCCAGCCCTCGATCCACGTCCGCACGCCCATGGCGGTCAATGTGCCACGTTTCGCCGCAGATGCACGCCGTGGACGAGCCTCGGTTCGAGGCGCTTGACCGTGCCGTCGTCGTCACGCACCGTAGAACCACGATCGGCGACACGGCCGGTCGGGCGACAGCCGACTCCCCTGCGTGGGATCATCGCCATCCGTCGACGGTGGGGAGGCAGAAACAGCTGATGGACGAGCGCATCACGCGGTTCCTCAGCGCGACGGTGCACCTCGACGGCTCGTTCGCGAACCACGCCTGGGTGACTCTGCTCTACCAGACGCGGCAGGCGCAGGCGCCCGAGCAGGAGATCGACCCGGTCGCCGTCGCCCGCCACGCCAGGCTCTCGCTGAGCCGGCGCAGGCGCCGTGACCGCCGTCTCGCGTGGCTGCTGCTCGCCGTCATCGTGGCCACCGGCTTCCTCTTCATCGCGGGCGCCCAGAACGACATCTCCATCGGCCGCGTGGCCGTGCTCGTGCTGCTGCTCCCGTTCGTCGGATGGCTCGTCGCGGTGTGGATCGTCTACACCCACTACTCGCAGGTGCGGGAGTCGGCCGTCGAGGTCTTCCACCAGGTCTACCCGCGCACCCGGGACGCGGCGCCGCCGCTGGCCGCGGATGTCGAGGATCGGCTGGAGGACGTCCACCGCTCGAACGTCACGATCTTCAACAGCTTCATGCCGTTCGTCGGCACCGGCCACACGCTCGACACCTGGAAGCTCACCCTGCAGACCCGCACGGACCACGAGCTCGACGTCGCCATCACGCCCGAGGAGGTCCACGCCCACCTGGCCGAGACCATCCCGCAGGCACTTCCCGAACGTCAGGGTGCAGCGCCGCCTCTACGTGGACGGCGGCACGGCGACCACGGTCCCGGGGCTGATCCCCGCGGGGCAGGGCCCGGGGGTCGCGCTCAAGCCGACCGCGATCGTGGACGAGGACCTGCTGCGGCACTACGAGGTCCACCCGACCCGGACGGCGCGGACCTACCTCGCGTTCGTCGAGAACAGCGGCAACGGGGACGTCGTCGTCACCGTGCTGATCCGCGCGGAGCAGCAGGGCGGCACGCTCTTCGTCGAGGGCCGCTCGCAGGTGCTGCTGCCGGTCCAGCCGGGATTCAAGGACGTCTACTGGGTCAGCCGCAACGCGGACCAGCGGGTGCTGCCCGTGCTCCGCAGCGCGATCCCGGCGGCCACCGGGCTCTGGCTGGAGAGCCCGCTGCGGCTGTTCCGCCTGTGGCTCGGCGACCGTCAGGACGAGCGCACCCTGCGGCGCGAAGGTCAGCGCATCGTCCGCAATCAGCCGGTGAACTACGGCGTGAGCTCGAGCCTGCGGCAGGACGCGATGCTCCCGGCGGATCAGGGCTACTACGGCGCCGCCGACGAGGTCATGTACTTCCGGGTGATGACGCAGCAGATCCTGCTGTCGCTCAACGAACTCCTGGAGAAGCACGGCGTCCACTCGTCCGACTTCGAGGAGCAGCGGCAGCTCATCCTCGAGCAGACGTTCAACGTCGACGGGATTCGGAACGCGGCACCCAAGGGAACCGCGAACTTCGCACTCTGACCGACGTTCCGGACGACCGGGGCACACTGGTCTCGCCCCGGTCGGTCACGCGCGAGTGCGCAGGCGCTCCTCGAGCACGATTCCGCCCGGTCGCGCGGCAGGAACGCGCACGAGGCGCGGTGACCGCGCGGCAGCACGCACGTGCGCCCCGTGGGCAGGTGCGTCTGGCCGCACGCGCCGCGCAGCGCGAAGGCCTCGTCGACGGACGGGTTGTGGACCCAGGGTCGGTCCTGCGACGGGATACTCATGGGACTCCTCCGCGCGGGTCGTCGGGGCGAGCGCCGATCACACCGCACGTCCATGGGCGGCCCGACCGGACACGAGCGGGATCGCTTTCGACGCTACCTCCGCCTGGAGCGCACGGAAAGACCCGAACCGGACAATCTCGACGATCGGACGCCGAGGAGCGCGATGTCGCAGCACCGCCGCCAGCGCATGCCCCCGACGGCCGCCCGCGCGCCCGCGGGCTCGGCGTCCCGCTGCCGGGCACGCCGGGACCGCTCGACGCGATCACCGACGTCCCCGGTCTCGACGGTCGGATACGTGACCCTGCTCGAGGGCGACGGCCCGCTCGTCGTCGGCCGGGGGCCGGTCCGCACCGGCGTCACCGCGATCCTCCCGCGCGGGGCGGGCGGCGTCGGCGTCCCGTGCGCGGCGGGCTGGTGGTCGCTGAACGGCAACGGCGAGATGACCGGGACGACGTGGATCAGCGAGGTCGGCGCCCTCGCCGTCCCGCGTGATGGTCACGAACACGCACGCCGTCGGCCCGGTGCATGCCGGCGTCGTCGAATGGGTGGTGCGGAACCGGCCCGCGCTCGCCGCGGAGTGGCTGCTGCCGGTCGTGGCCGAGACGTGGGACGGCTACCTCAACGACGTCAACGGCGGCCACGTGCGGCCGGAGCACGCGGTCGCAGCCCTCGACGCGGCGGCGGGAGGCCCGGTCGTCGAGGGCTCCGTCGGCGGCGGCACCGGGATGGTCTGCTACGGCTTCAAGGGCGGCTCCGGCACCGCGTCGCGGCTCGTGCCGTACGCCGGCGTCCACGTACACCGTCGGCGCGTTCGTCCAGGCCAACTTCGGCGACCGGCCCGAGCTGACGATCGCCGGCGTCCGGCTCGGCGAACGGCTCGCGGCGGACGACCCGGTCTCGGACGTGCGGTGGCTGCAGGCCGACGGATACGGCCGCGGCGCGGCGGGGCACGGCTCGGTCATCGCCGTCGTCGCGACGGACGCCCCGCTGCTGCCCGGTCAGTGCTCGGCGCTGGCCCGCCGGGTGCCGCTCGGGCTGGCACGCACCGGGACGACGGGCAGCCACTTCTCCGGCGACATCTTCCTCGCGTTCTCGACGGCGAACGCGGGCGCGCTGCGCAGCGAGACCCCGGTCTCCGCGCCCACGGACGCCGACTACGACCGGCTGACCTTCGTGCCGTGGGGCCGGCTGGATCCGTTCTTCGGCGCCGTCGGTCGAGGCCGTCGAGGAGGCCGTGCTCAACGCGCTGGTCGCCGGCGTCGCGATGACCGGCCGCGACGGTCACCGGGTACCGGGCCTGCCGCACGAGGTCGTGGCCGACGTGTTCGCCTGAGCCGTCGGGCAGACTGCGCCCGTGACCGTCTTCGAGGACGCCGCCGCTGCCTTCGGCCTCGAGGTGCGCGACGTGGATCGCGCTGCCCGGCGAGCGGACCCTCAACGCACGCGTGGTCGGCGGGGACGGCGCGGTGTACGTGGTCAAGCTGCACCCGCAGCACGAGGCCGACGACGTCGACCTCGAGGTCGCCGCGCTGGACCACCTCGCGGGCACCCCGGCCGCGTCGCTGGTCCCGGAGCCGCGGCGCGCGCCGGGCGGCCGGGCCGCGGTTCCGGTCGGCGACCGCCTGGCTCGCGTGCTCGCCTGGCTGCCCGGCCAGGTCTGGGCCGACGCCGGGCCGCCGTCGCCGGCACGGCGTCGGGCCCTCGGCGCCGCCGTCGCCCGTGTCGACCGGTCCCTGGCCGGGTTCCGGCATCCGCACCTGGCGCGCGCGCTGCGGTGGAACCTCGTCACCGCCGCCGATCAGCGGGAGCTGCTCCCCTCCGTCGCCGACCCCGAACGGCGCGCGGTCGCCGGGGCCGTGCTCGACGCCGTCGCCGACCGCGTCGCCCCGGCGCTCGGCGCGTTGCCGGCCCAGGCCATCCACAACGACGCGAACGACCGCAACGTCCTCGTCGCCGGAGACCGCGTGACCGGTCTGCTCGACTTCGGCGACCTCTGCCTCGCGCCACGGGTCTGCGGCCTCGCCGTCGCCGCCGCCTACGCCGTCGCCGCCGACGGTCCGCGCGCCCTGCGCGACGTCGTCGAGGGCTACCACGGGGTCGCGCCGCTCGCCGCGCCCGAGCTCGATCTGCTCCTCGATCTCGTCCGCGCCCGTCTCGCGCTCAGCGTGGTGATGGCCGGCTGGCAGTCCTCGCGCGATCCGGGCAACGACTACCTCCTGGTCAGCCAGGGCGGGGTGTGGGCGGGGCTGTGCGCGCTGCTCGCCGTGGACGACGAGCTGGAGCTCTACCGGCTGCGCGCGACCTGCGCGCTGGAGCCGGTTCCGCATGCCCGCGCGGTCCGGCAGTACCTCGCCCTGGCGGACGCGGCGCCCGTCCTCGGCCGTCCGCTCGCCGACCTCCCGCACGCCACCCTGGACTGGTCCGCGGCGAGGACGCCGGAGCAGCCGGCGCCGGGCGTCGTCGGCGTCGGCCGGTACGCGGAGGACCGCGCGGTGTACACGACGGCGGCCTTCGCCGACGGCGACGAGCGCAGGACGGTGCACCTCGGTGTCGACCTCTTCGTGCCACCCGGCACGGCGGTGCACGCGCCGCTGCCCGGCGTCGTCCGCGCGGCGGTCGACAACGCCGATCTCCTCGACTTCGGCCCGGTCGTCGTCCTCGAGCACGCGACCCCGGACGGCGTCCCGTTCTTCACCCTGCTCGGGCACCTCTCCCGGGAGGGCCTCGCCCTCGTGCGGGCGGGCGAGAAGGTGGAGGCCGGCCAGGTCGTCGGGCGGGTGGGCGATCGCGGCGAGAACGGCGGGTGGCCTCCGCACGTGCACCTCCAGCTGCTGACGGCGCTCGCCGGGCTGCCGTCGATCACCACACCGATGCCTGTGCCCGGCGTCGCCGCTCGCGGCGATCTCGCCGTCTGGCAGAGCATCGCGCCGGACCCGAACCTGCTCCTGCGCCTGCCCGGGGGCACCCGGGCCGATCCGGGAGTGCCGGACGCCGAGATCGTGCGCCGCCGGCGCACCCTGCTGTCGCCGGCGATGAGCCTGTCGTACGGCGAGCCGCTGCACGTCGTACGCGGCGAGGGCGCGCATCTGATCGACACGCGGGGCCGGCGCTGGCTCGACCTGGTCAACAACGTGGCCCACGTCGGGCACGCCCATCCGCGCGTCGTCGCGGCGGCGGCGGCCCAGAACGCGCTGCTGAACACGAACACCCGGTACCTGCACGAAGCGGTCGTCGAGTACGCGCGGCGCCTGGCCGAGACCCTGCCGGACCCGCTGTCGGTGTGCTTCTTCGTGAACTCCGGGTCCGAGGCCAACGACCTCGCACTGCGCCTGGCGTACGCGCACACCCGGGCACGCGACGTCGTCGTCCTCGACCACGCGTACCACGGGCACCTGACCTCGCTGATCGACGTCAGCCCCTACAAGTTCGACGGGCCGGGAGGCCTGGGCCGGCCCGCCACGACGCACGTCGTGCCCCTGCCGGACCCGTACCGCGGCCGGTACCGGGTCGGCGCCGGCGAACCGTCGTCCGCGGTGACGCCCGCCTACCTCGCCGAGCTCGACCAGGTCCTCGACGACCTGGTGGCGGCCGGCCGCCGGCCGGCCGCCTTCCTCTCCGAACCGATGCCCGGCACCGCCGGCCAGGTCGTGCTCGCCGACGGATTCCTCGCCGGCGCCTACGCACGGGTGCGGGCGGCGGGTGGCGTGTGCATCGCGGACGAGGTGCAGATCGGCTTCGGACGGCCCGGGCGCCGCGATGTGGGGATTCGAGCTGCACGGCGTGGTGCCGGACGTCGTCACCCTGGGCAAGCCGATCGGCAACGGGCACCCGGTGGCCGCCGTCGTGACCACGCCCGAGGTGGCCGCCTCGTTCCTCACCGGCATGGAGTACTTCAACACCTTCGGCGGCAACCCGGTCTCGGCCCGGGTCGGGCTGGCCGTGCTCGACGTCGTCGCCGACGAGCGGCTGCAGCACCGCGCGGCCGTGCTCGGCGACCGGCTGATCGCCGGGCTGCGCGAGCTGGCGAGCCGGCACGAGCTCGTCGGCGACGTCCGCGGCACCGGACTCTTCGTCGGGATCGAGCTCGTCGCCGACCGGGCCTCCCGCACCCCCGACGGCGCCGCGGCATCCGCTGTCGCCGAGGCGGCGAAGGCCCGCGGCGTGCTGATCTCCACGGACGGTCCGGACCACGACGTGATCAAGATCAAGCCGCCGATGGCGCTGGACGAGGCGGACGTGGACCGAGCCGTGACCGTGCTCGACGAGGCCCTCGCCGAGGCCGCGCGGAGCCGTTGAGCCGTCGATCCGCCACCTTCGCCGCGGCGGGGCTCCCAGCTTCCTCCAAGGAGGGCAAGGCACAGTGGGTCGGTTCGTGCCCATTCGGGCAGGCTGACTGACCTGGGGGGTCACTGTGTTCGACCGGACGCCGACGCGGCGGACGTTCTCACGCCTGGTTGTCTTCCTCCTGGTGTCGGTGCTGGCCGGCGCGCTCAGCGTCGTCGTGCTGGCGTCCCCGGTCGTCGTCGCGGCGACCTTCGTCGACGCCACGACCGGAGCCTTCGCGAACCTGCCGTCGACGCTCGCCGCCCCGGCGCTCTCCCAGACCTCGACGATGGTGACCGCCGACGGCACCCGGATCGCCTCGTTCTACTCCGAGAACCGCACCGTCGTGCCGCTCGCGCAGATGTCCCCGTGGGCGCGCAAGGCGCATCGTCGCCATCGAGGACGCCCGGTTCTACGCGCACGGCGCGGTGGACCCGCGGGGCGTCGTCCGGGCCGCCGTGAACAACCTGACCGGGGGCGACACCCAGGGCGCCTCGACGCTGACCCAGCAGTACGTCAAGAACCTGCTGCTCGAACAGGCGCTGACGTCCGGGGACACCGCGGCGGTCCAGGCGGCGACGGCGCCGACCCTCGGCCGCAAGATCCGCGAGGTGCGACTGGCGCTCGGCCTGGAGAAGCAGCTGACCAAGGACCAGATCCTGGCCGGCTACCTCAACATCGTCTACTTCGGCCAGAACTCCTACGGGATCGAGGCCGCCGCGCAGCGCTACTTCCGGGTCCACGCCTCCCGGCTGACGCTGCCCCAGGCGGCGCTGCTCGCCGGCCTCGTGCAGGAGCCCGTCAACGACGACCCGACCCAGCACCCGTCGGCGGCGAAGGCGCGCCGGAACGTCGTGCTCAAGGCCATGCTCGACGAGAAGATGATCACAAGCGCGCAGTACCGCAGCGCGGTACGGACGGCGGTGAAGGCGACCGGGAAGCCGCTCGCCAACGGCTGCACCGGCGCCGGCCGGAACGGGTTCTTCTGCGAGGCCGTCGTCCGCTCGATCCAGACCGATCCCTCGTTCGCTGCGCTGGGTAGCACGCCGGCCGCGCGCCTCACGGCCATCTCCCGGGGCGGCCTCGTTCTCCGGACCACCCTCGACCCCACGACCCAGGCCGGCGCCGTCCGCGCGGTGGACGCGAAGGTGCCGCGGCGGGACCGGAGCGGGATCGCCGCTGCCGCCGTCACCGTCGAGCCCGGCACCGGCAAGGTCGTCGCGATGGCGCAGAACCGCACCTACGCGGTCACCGGCGGACGCGGCCGGACCTCGGTGAACTACGCGACGGACACCGCGCTCGGCGGGGCCAGCGGCTTCCAGACCGGGTCGTCCTTCAAGCCGTTCACGCTCGCGACCTGGCTGGCCCAGGGGCACAGCCTCGACGACGTCGTCGACGCCACGCCGCGGGCCTACCCCTTCTCCGACTTCACCGCGTGCGGCGACTCCCTCCAGGGCGCCGACTACAGCCCGGCGAACTCCGAGGGCACCGAGACGGGGCCGATGAGCGTGCTCCGGGCGACCGCGGACTCGGTCAACACCGCCTACGTCTCGATGGAGTCGCAGCTCGACCTGTGCGACATCGCGAGCACGGCGGAGCGGCTCGGCGTCCACCTCGCGTCGCCGCAGCAGGAATGCTCCTCCAGCCAGGCGACGACGACGAAGCTGCCGACCTGCCTGCCGTCGCTGACCCTCGGCGTGGCGACGATCTCGCCGTTGACGATGGCGGCGGCCTACGGCGGCTTCGCCTCCGGTGGCACCTACTGCCCGCCGGTTCTGGTCACGTCGATCGGTCGGCGCTCCTCGGACGGTTCACCGGGCACGACCACGGTGCCGGTGAAGGCGGCGGAGTGCCACGAGGCGCTGGACCCGCAGGTGGCCTCCGGCGTCAACGAAGCGCTGAGCCACGTGCTGACCGACGGCACCGCGGCGTCCGTCGGGCCGCTCGCGCACTGGCCGTCCGCCGGCAAGACGGGCACGACCGACGGCCCGTACGACACCTGGTTCGTCGGGTACACCGCGCAGCGCTCGACGGCGGTGTGGGTCGGGGACCCGGGGTCGTCCGACGGACGGCGGGCGTTGCGGAACATCTCGATCGGCGGCCAGTACTACCCGGTCGTCTACGGCGCGAGCATCGCGGCACCGATCTGGAAGGACCTCATGACGACGGCCCAGCGGGGCCTGCCGTCGCAGCCGCTCCCGTGACAGGCCGTGCCTCGGCGGGGTGCGCGCAGCGGCGCCCCCCGCGCCTACAGCCGCGGGAACCGCTGCGCCGTGCCCTCTCCCTGCTCCAGCAGGGTCGCCGCGGGGCCCACGATCATGGGGTCGGGGACGCCGACGACCTCGGCGTCCTTGCCCTCGTACGCGAACCTGGTGAGCACGTGCCGCATGGCCTCGAGCCGGGCCCGCTTCTTGTCGTTGCTCTTGACGACCGTCCACGGCGCGTCGGCGGTATCGGTGTAGAAGAACATCGCCTCCTTCGCCTCGGTGTAGTCGTCCCACTTGTCGAGGCTGGCGAGGTCCATCGGCGAGAGCTTCCACTGCCGCACGGGGTCGACCTGCCGGATGACGAACCGGGTCCGCTGCTCGCCGCGCGACACCGAGAACCACAGCTTGATCAGCCGGATGCCGGAGCGGACGAGCATGCGTTCGAGGTCGGGCGCCTGCCGCATGAACTCCAGGTAGTCGTGCGAGCCGACGAACCCCATCACGCGCTCGACGCCGGCCCGGTTGTACCAGGACCGGTCGAAGAGCACGATCTCGCCGGCGGACGGCAGATGCGCGACGTACCGCTGGAAGTACCACTGGGTGCGCTCGCGCTCACTGGGCTTCTCGAGGGCGACGACCCGGGCGCCGCGCGGGTTGAGGTGCTCGGTGAAGCGGTTGATCGTGCCGCCTTTGCCGGCCGCGTCGCGGCCCTCGAACAGGATGACGATCTTCTCGCCGCTGTCCTTCACCCAGTTCTGCAGCTTGAGCAGCTCGATCTGCAGGAGCCGCTTCTCCCGTTCGTACGCCTCCCTCGAGAGCCGCTCCTCGTACGGGTAGCCCTCCCGCCACGTGTCGACCTGCCGCCCGTCCCGGAAGCGCAGCACCGGGTCGTCGTCGTCCGTGTCCTCCACCACGAGGTCGCGGATGTGGACCGGGCCGATGCTCAGCTCGGCGAGGTCCTCGGCGATGTCACCGGCCTCGAGGGCCTGCTCCAGGGGGATGATCTGGACGTCGTCGAGTTTCTGGTTCCGGTCCTCGGACATGTTCACTCCCGCGCCGCGCCGCTCCCTGACGAGACGCTAACCCGTCGGAACAGCGGCCGCCGGGCAGCATGGACCCCCGTCGCCCGCGGGACCGGCTGCCGCCCGGCCGTCACCCGCGCTGCACCGGACGCCGTCAGCCGCGGGCGACGTCCACGACCACGCGCCGCCGGCCGTCGCCGGCCAGCACGAACACGCGCACGGGCAGCCGCGAGGCCACGCCGACCGCGACGGTGCTGACGCCCTCGAACGTGCCGGCGAAGCGCACGTCGCGCACGACCGCGAGCCCGCCCAGCGTGCCGGCCGGCACCAGTCGCGTGCCGACGGCTGGAATGCGCCGGTAGGGCTGGTGGCCGCTCGATCCGGCCCCCAGCCAGGGCGCCCGGACGGTGATCTGCAGCGCGGCACGGCCCGAGACCCGGACCGCCCGGCCGGCGGGGTCGGAGAGCACCGTGCGCACGTACCGCACCGTCGCGCCGACCGGTGCCGTGCCGTCGACATCGAGGACCAGCCGGTCGAAGCAGGGGTGCCGGCCCGCTCGCACCTGGTACAGCTCCGCCTGCGACATCCGGGAACCGGTGGTCTTCGCCCCGGTCCCCCAGGCGGTGGAACAACGGCTCGACGTCACCGGCTGCGCGGCGCGGCCGGCGTCCGCCGGAACCGCCTCGGCCCGAACCGCTGTCGTGAACGTCGCCGCGAGCACCACCGCGGCCGCCCCCCAGCCGATGATCCTGCGTCTCCCGCTCATGGCCCACTCCTTCGTCGGCCCCCGTCCACAGGAGACGCACAGCTTGCCCGAACGGTTGGCGCAGCTGACCGGCTGGGTATGAGGAAGGAGTCCGGCGGGGGACGGTACGAGGAGGCGCCAGGTGCAGAACCCGATCGACCGACCGCTGCGGGCCTTCGACGACTGGCAGCAGCGACACACCCTGCCGGCGATCCTCGTGGCGGTGGTCAAGAAGTACGGGGACGACGGGGCGGGCAACTCCGTCGCGCTGCTGACCTATTACGCCTTCGTCTCGACGTTCCCGTTGCTCCTCGTGCTCGTGACGGTCAGCGAGATCGTGCTCCGCGACCACCCCGAGGTCCAGAAGCAGCTCGTCGACTCGGCCCTCTCGGAGTTCCCCGTCGTGGGGCCGACCCTGCAGCAGTCCGTGCGGACGCCGGCCGGCACCGGGCTGGCGCTCGTCGTCGGGATCGCCGCCGCGCTGTGGGGCGGCAGCAGGTTGGCGGGCGCCGTGCAGACCGTGCTCAACGGACTGTGGCTCGTCCCGAAGCGGCACTGGCCCGGCTTCCCGTGGAACTACGTGCGCAGCATCGCGCTCCTGCTGCTGCTCGGCCTCGGCGTCGTGCTCACCACGGCGATGGCCGCGTTCGCCGGCGTCGGCGCGCTGTTCGGGCTCTCCGGGACCGGCGTCCATCTGCTCTCGATCCTTCTGACCACGCTCGTCTACTGCGGGCTCTTCCTGCTCGGCTTCCGGCTCGCGGTGTCGCCGGAGGTGAGCATGCGGCAGCTGTACCTGGGCGCCGTCCTCTCCGGCGTCGCCTGGCAGGTGCTGCTCACCGTCGGCGGGACCCTGGCCGCCGAGCACCTCTACCGCAGCCGCGAGGTCACGGGCGTCTTCGCGATCGTCCTGGGCCTGCTGGGCTGGTTCGCCCTGCAGGCCACGGTGACGGTGTACGTCGTCGAGCTCGACGTGGTCCGGAGCCGGCACCTGTGGCCCCGGGCGCTGGCCCAGCCGCCGCTCACCGACGCGGACGAGGACTACCTGCGGGCCTCGGCCCAGGCGCAGGCCCGGCGCCCGGAGCAGCGCGTCGACGTCGAGTTCGACCGCTCGGCGGAGACTACGGAATCGTCCGCTCCCAACCCCGGCGGGTCCGGGTGAGCTCGACGAAACCCTGTGCGCGCAGGAAGGCGACGAGGGCGGTCTCGTCGGGCGAGGTGTAGGCCAGCAGGCGGTCGACGTGACCGAGCCGCAGCCACGCCGCGGCCTCCGCCACGAGCCGGGTGCCGACACCGGAGCGCCGGTGCGCCGGCAACGACCTCGAGATTGCCCACGTCGGCGATCCCGCCGACGCGCGGGTGTCGCTCCGCACCGTCGAGCACGTCCACCTCGATGTACCCGACGTCCGCACCGTCCAGGGCGGCGGTGAACCGGACGCCGTTGATCCCCACGTTCCGGCGGACCTGCAGCCCCGCGACGGGCGCGAGCACGGGCAGCCGCTCGAGGTCGGCGAGGTGCACGGCCTCGACGGCGTCCGCCGGTGCGGTGAACCCCGCCTCCCGGTAGAGCCGCTCCACGTGCGGCCAGGAGTCCGGGACGCCGTAGACGCCGGGGACCGGCAGCGCGCCGTCCGCGCCGACCCGCGGAACCCCCCACGCCGCGGCCACCTCCAGGCAGGTCGACAGCAGCCGGCGGGCAGCCTCCCACCCGTCGTGCCAGAACGGGTTCCCCGCCGGCGCCTCCGGACGGAACAGCAGCCAGCGGATCTCAGCGGTGCCGCGATAGCCGGGGCCGACGTCGGCGTCGTCCCGGTACCGGACGACGAGGGCGGCGGCCACGACGCCGCCGTCCTGCTCGCCGACGAGGGCGCGTCGTTCGGCCACCCAGGGGTCGACCAGCGGCTCGCCGGGCTCGCGTTCGAACTGGCTGAGGACGGCGTTGACGGACGCCGCGACGCCGGGGACGACGGCGGCGGCGTGGGCGTTGACGAGCGCCGCGACCTGATCGCGGTCGGCGCGGCGGAACGGACGGATCTCGACGGCGGGCACCGGTGACCTCCTCGGGGCGAACTGCAGGTCGATCCAGAGGGACGCCGCCACCGGTGCGGCACGGTCGCAGCCTACTGCCGTCCGGTCCCCGTCGCGGGGCACGATGTGGCGGCGGGCAGCACGTCCTCGTGATCTGCTCGCACCGGACGTCGGACGGCATCGCGGGAGGACCGATGAGCTGGGACTCGGCCGACAGCAGCCGGGCCTTCGAGCTCGGCACGGACGGGCCGACGGCGATCCTCGTCGGGGTCGACGGCTCGACCACCTCGCTGAACGCACTCGCGTACGCCGTCGGGCTGGCCCGGCGCGAGCGGAGCCGGCTCGTCGCGGTGTTCGTCCGAACGCCGCCCCACGGCGTGCTGAGCCTGGCCGACCGGACCGGTGCGGCGACCGGATCCCTGATCGCCGGGCAGGACGAGACCGAGGCGGACCTGCGGGCGCGGGTCGCCCGGATCGCGGAGGCGCTGCACGTGGACATCCGGTTCGAGGTCCGCAGCGGCGACCCGCTGGCGGTGCTCAGCGAGATCGCCGAGCAGGTCCGGGCGGACGCCGTGATCGTCGGCTCCTCGGAGGGGGTCGGTCATCGGCTCGCCGGCTCGCTCGCCGTCCGGCTGGTCCGCTTCCGCCGGTGGCCGGTGACCGTCGTCCCTTGACCGGCGCGTCCGTGAGGACTACCGGTGGCCGCGGCCCCCGCGCCCGGCGACGATGAGAGGCGTGGACGAGCGGACGTCGGCGGGCGAGGTGCTCGACCTCGGCGTCGTCGGCGAGGACGGACCGGAACCACCGCCGCGGGCGGTGTCGCGCCGTGCGGTCCTGCTCACCCTCGGGGGAGCCGCGCTCGCGGGTGGGGGCGTCGTCGCGGCCCGGTCGCAGCGCCCCGCTCCGCCGCCACCGCCGCCGCTGGTCACCCATGGCCGGTTGAGGCGACCCATCGAGGGAGTGCCCCTCGGCTGGCAGCTCTTCGGGCTCGGCAGCGAGGTCGTCGTCCGCGTGGATCCCGCGACGTCGGCGGTCACACAGACCCGGATCCCGGCGATCGGCGAGAGCCAGGTCTTCCTCGTCGTGGGGCGCCGCCGCGTCGTCGTGCACCCGGTCACGGGCGCACCGGGGTGGGGGGTCCCCGACGACGAGGCCCCGACGACCCTGCCCGCGTCCGTCACGGGTATCGGCGCCGTCCTGCCGGGTCCCGACCTCGACCACCTGTGGATCCAGAGCCGCGCGGATTCCTCGCTCTCGATGGTGCTCCTGGACGCCGACGGCTGGGGGTCGCTGCCCGTCGAGGTGCCGGTCCCCCATTTCGCCACGACCGGGCCGATCCCGGACGGCGCCGGCGGCCTGATCTTCGAGGGCGTGGGCGGGATCTACCGGATCAGTCCCACCGGAAACCTGACGCTCAGCGACGGGATCGTGCTGGCCGTGGGTCGCGGCGGCGTGCTCGTCCTCGGCCCGGGCACCGGGAAGGTGTGGCGGACGATCGTGCACCGTCGCGACGGGACGAGCCAGGAATTCCGGGTACCCATCGGTCCCCAGCTGCCGCACGGCGTGCTCGCCCCGGATGCGGCCTCCGTCGTCCTCTACGTCGTCGACGACCGCCGCCGCACCACCCTCAGCGTCGTCCGGCTCGCCACCGGCGAGGTCCAGCCGCTGGACGTCGACATTACCGGGGTCTCGGGTGACGGCACCGTGCTGTGGTCCCCGGACGGCAGCCGGCTGTTCTGCCTCGACACGAACGGCCGGGTCCGGGTGCTCGACCCCGCCACGGGCAACCTCACCGCGACCCTCGACCTGCCCCCGCTGCGGCAGCTGGCTCTGCGGTTCCCGGCGTCCTGACCCGCTCCGCCGGAGGGCTCATGAACCCGTCCGGGCTGCCGATGGGCGGAGGATGGCGCACGTCGAGGGCGAAGAGCGACGGGAGACCTCGGGTCTGACCGTCCGGCTCGTCGTGAGCTACGTCCGCAAGGTCGCCGGCGACGAGGGAGTCCGGGAGCTGCTGCGCCGGGCCGGCGAGACCCGGCCGCTGGAGGTGCTCGAGAACGAGCGCGAGTGGTGCTCCTACGACGCCAAGATCGCGCTCTTCCGGGCGGCGAGCGAGGTGACCGGGCAGCCCGACGTGGGGCTGCGGGTGGGCTCGCACGTCTTCGAGTCCGCCGTCGGGCCGTCCGTGCGGCTCATGCTCAGCATGTTCGGCTCACCCGCCGGCCTGCTCCGGCACGTCGCGCATGCCAACGGGAAGTTCACGCAGTGCGCCGACCTCAGCGCGCAGATCCTCTCCCCGACCTCCGGGACGGCCACCTACCGGCTGCACGACGGCTACGTCCCCAGCCACTTCGACTGCGACTACACCCGCGGGATGCTCGCGCAGATCCCGCCGATGTTCGGCCTCCCGCCGGCCGTCGTGGAGCACGAGCGGTGCCAGGTCGACGGCGCCCCCGCGTGCGTCTACCTGCTCAGCTGGACCGGCCGACGCCGGCGCTGGCTCCGCCGGGCCGAAGGGGAGCGGGTCGTCGACGCGCGTGTGGTCCACGATCGACTGCAGGAGCTCCAGCACGCGATCACCGACCTCGTCGGCCGCGACGACCGGGACGTGGACGCCGTCCTCGCGCACGTCGTCGAGCGCGCGGCGTTCGCCGTCCACGCCCGCGCCTTCGTCCTCGCCGCCCAGCTGGACCCGGGGGCGGCGCCGTCCGTGCACGCGCAGGGACTGCCCCCCGAGCGGGCGCGCGAGGTCGCCGACGCGCTGCTCGCGGGCCGCCCGCCCCGCGCCGCCGACCACGTCATCGCCGCGCCGGTCCGCTCCGCGGCCCGCGACTACGGCATGCTCGCCGCGCTGGGGAGCGCTCCGTTCATCCCCGGCGAGCAGGAGCTCCTGCAGGCCTACGCGGCACTGGCGGCGGCCGCGCTCGACGCCGTCGTCGCCCGCCACGAGAGCGAGGACCGGCGGCGGACGGCGGAGATCCTGCTGGCCTTCGCGGGCGACATCGGTGCCGCGCGCCGGAGCACGGACGTCGTGCGCGCCGCCACGGAGGCGCTCCGGACCCTCTCGCTCGCCGACACGGCGTGCGTGCTGCTGGCCGGGCCGGACGGCCGGCTGGCACCCGCAGGAGACGTCGGGTTCACCGGACCCGAGGCCGGCCGCCCTCGCGCGGGTGCGGCTCGACCCGCAGGCACTGCCCGAGCTCGCCCGGCTCCTGTCAGCGCCGCACGCGGCCGCACTCGTCGACGACACCTCGGACGGCCCGTGGCTCGACGGCCTGCTCCGCACCGTCGGCGTCCGGCAGGCGGGCATCGTCGGGCTGCGCTGCGAGGACCACGTGCACGGCATCGGCCTCGTCGGCTGGCGCACGCCGATCACGTCCGCCGGCGCCACCGAGCGCGCCGTCCAACGGCTGACCGGAGCCGGCATCCAGGCGACCATCGGGCTCGACAAGACCGAGCTGCTGCAGCAGGTGCAGCTGCAGGCGCGGACCGATCCCCTCACCGGGCTGACGAACCGCCGCCGTTTCCTCGAGGTGCTCGAGGAGGAGCAGGCCAGGGTCACCCGCGAGGGCACGGCCGCCGGCCTGCTGTTCCTGGACCTGGACGGCTTCAAGCAGGTCAACGACACGCTCGGACACGCCGCGGGGGACGCGCTGCTCGTCGACGTCGCCCACCGGGTCGACGCCTGCCTCGGCCGGGACGACACGCTCGCCCGGCTCGGCGGGGACGAGTTCACCGTGCTGGCGCCGCACGTCCTGACCGCGGCCGAGCTCGTCGCCCTCGCCGAGCGGGTGCTGCGCGCCACGGACGCGCCGCGCCCGGCCGACGACGGCGGCCTCGTCGTCCGGCCCAGCATCGGCGCGGTGTTGCTCCGCCCCGAAGGCCGGGCCGACGACGCGCTTCAGGCCGCGGACGGCGCGATGTACGACGCCAAGCGATCCGGCGGCGGGCGCGTGCAGCTCGCCGGCGAGCCCGCCTCGCTCTGACCCGCACGCCGTCGGCGCGCTGCCGGCTCAAGGCCTTCCCTATGGCACCTCTGACTGCTTGGCCCTGGACGGTGCCGGGCCGGGATCCCACCGTGGAGACATGACGAGACCGCGGTACTGCGTGATCGGCGCCGGCGCGGCCGGCTTGGCCGCCCTCCAGATGCTCACCGCGAACGGCCTCGACGTCGACTGCTTCGAGCGCTCAGGTCGCGTGGGCGGGCACTGGCACACCGACTACGAGTCGCTGCACCTCATCACGTCGCGGGACGTGTCGGGTTTCAAGGGCTTCCCGATGCCGGCCGAGTTCCCGGTCTACCCGAGCCGGGACCAGATGCGCGCTTACATCGAGTCGTTCGCGGAGGTATTCGACCTGCGTCGTCACATCACCTTCCGCACGGAGGTCACCCGGCTCGAGCCAGAAGGTCCGGCGGGCACGGCCGGCTGGTGGGTGGAGACGTCGGACGGGCGGCGCAGCCGGTACGACGGCGTCCTGGTGGCGAACGGGCACCTGTGGGACCCGAACGTCCCCGAGACCGCCGCGGACTTCGCCGGGCTGTCCCTGCACTCGTCGCAGTACCGCACCGTCGACGACGTCAAGGGCGACCGGGTGCTGGTCGTCGGGGCGGGAAACTCCGGATGCGACCTCGCCGTGGATGCGGCCCACGCCCGGCTGACGACCGCGATCTCCGTGCGTCGTGGCCAGGTCTTCCAGCCGAAGGCCATCTTCGGCCGCCCGCGCGCGGAGCTGACCTGGCTCACGCGGCTGCCCCCGCGCCTGCAGGAGCGGGTCACGCGAGCCCTCGTGCGCGTCGTCGTCGGCCCGCCCGAGGTCTACCGGGGCCTCCCCCGGCCCGTGACGCGGAACCTGAACGAGCAGCCGCCCGTCGTCAACAACCTGCTGCTCTACTGGATCCAGCACGGGCGGATCGATGTCGTCCCGGGGATCCGGCGCATCGACGGCCAGGCCGTGCACTTCACGGACGGCAGCACGCGCGAGTTCGACACCATCCTGTGGGCGACCGGTTTCCGCACCACGCTGCCGTTCCTCGACCCCGGGCTCCTCCGCTGGCGGGACGGCGTGCCGCTGCGCGTGGCCGGCCTGACGATGCCCGTCGGACTGCAACGCCTGTTCTTCATCGGACTCGCCGCACCGCGCGGACCCCAGCTGCCGGTCTACTCGCAGCAGGCACGTCTCGTCTCCCGGCTGCTCCGGCTCACCGAATCCGGCGTTGCACCGGGCCGCGCGTTCGTGCGGCAGACGCCGGACAGCCGCATCGACATCGTGCGGCCGATCTGGAACGAGCAGATGCGCGATTCCACGCGCATCGTCGAGGCCCTCGAGAAGCGGAGCTGACATGACAGGTCGTCTCGACGGCAAGGTCGCCCTCGTCACCGGCGGGGCGCGCGGCCAGGGGGCCTCGCACGCGCAGCGTCTCGCCGCGGAAGGGGCGCACGTCGTCACCGGCGACGTCCTGGACGCCGAGGGGGAGAAGAACGCCGCCGCGCTGCGCGCGGACGGTCTCGACGTCGACCACCTGCACCTCGACGTCACGTCTCCGTCCGATTGGATCCGCGCGGTCGCTTATGCCGTCGAGCGGCACGCGGGGCTCGACGTCCTGGTCAACAACGCGGGGATCATCCATGTCAACCCGCTCCTGGAGGAGACGCTGGAGGACTGGAACGCGCTGCTCGCCGTCAACGTCACCGGCGTCCTGCTGGGCATGCAGGCCGCGATCCCGGCGCTGCGCGCACGCGGCGGAGGCTCGATCATCAACATCTCGTCGGTCTTCGGCCTCGCGGGGGCGAGCGGCTACGTGGCGTACTGCGCCAGCAAGGCAGCCGTGGTCGGGATGACCAGGACGGCCGCGCTCGAACATGCCCACGACCGGATCCGGGTGAACGCGATCTGTCCCGGCGGCGTGCGGACGGCCATGAACGAGGAGGAGGGCAGCGGTGTCGTCCCGCTGACACCCATGGGCCGGCGGGCGGACGTCCGAGAGATCAGCGGGACCGTGCTGTTCCTGGCCGGCGACGACTCGACCTTCGTCACCGGAGCCGAGATCGTCGTCGACGGGGGGTACCTGGCGCGCTGACGCGACGGCCGGTCAGCGCAGGAGGAGCCCGCCGCTGACGACGACCGTCTCCCCCGTGAGGTAGGAGCCGGGGACGCTGCCGAGCTTCCAGACCCAGTCGGCGATCTCCTCCGGTTCCGCCGCACGTCCCAACGGCACGGCCTTGGCCGCCTCCTGGATCCGGCCGCCCGCGAGGATGCCGGCCGTGGCGACCCACCCGGGCGCGATCGCGCTGACGGCGATCCCGTCCGCCGCGAGCTCGATCGCGAGCGACCTCTCTGCCATGACCGGACTATGCCAGGTGATCAGCCGGCCGCCCGTCGCAGCAGATGGGCCGTCATCGTGATCATCTCCTGTGTGGCAAGGATCCGCGCTGGCGCAGACGACTTCGGCCGTCCACACCGGCGGGGTCACGTCGAGCCCCTGGGTATCGACGGGCAACGCCACGAGGCCGGCCTCCAGTGTGCCCTCCCGCACCGCGTCGGCCACCTCCGCGGAGTTGCGCCCGAGCACCCGGACCCGCACGGCCGGATACCTCTCCCGGAAGAGCGTGACGAGGTCGACCAGGAGGAAATGGTGGGCACTGCTGAAGGTGCCGAACGAGACCGTGCCGCCGGTCAGGGACCGGACCGGCCGCACGACGTCGACGGCCTCCTCGGCCGCGACCAGCGCAGCGCGGGCTCGCGGGAGGAGCAACCGCCCGGCGTCCGTGAGGACGAGTCGGCGGTTGGTGCGGACGAACAGGACGACGCCGAGCGACCCTCCAGACGGCGGATCTGCTCCGAGAGGCTCGGCTGGGCCACGTGCATCTCCGTCGCCGCGGCGGAGAACGACCCGTGCTCGACGGCGGCGACGAAGTACTCCAGCTGCAGCAAGGTCACCGGCGACGGCATGGCGCCGAACGCACCGCCGGCGTCCGGACGGGCGAGCCGTCCAGACGCCGGCGGTGAGCGGCGCCAGGTTCAGTGCCCGGGGCCGGAGCTGCCTCCGTAGCGCTGCGCCACGATCCTCGGCTGCTCGAGCACCTTCCCGGCCCTGGCGTCCCACGCCAGCCTGATGAACTGCGCGTGCGTCCAGGCCAGCGGGGTCGCCGAGAACGTCGGCGTCCCGGGCACGAACCCGTCCGTGCCGGCAGGCAGGCTGCTGGTCCCACACCTGCTCGGGGAGCATGTAGCCCGGGCCCGCGGCGCGCGCCATGGTCGTCAGCTGGCCCCGGGCGGCGGTCAGGTCGCCGGCGGCGATCTGGTACTCCCCGCGCTCGCCGTTGAGCAGCGGCCACGCGCGCCCGCGGGTGATGAACGAGTCGTTCGGCAGGCCGAACTCCCACTGGCCGCCGTCGGTCTTCTCGCCGTAGCCGTCGAAGGAGGCGCGGTGCCAGAAGAAGCCACGATCGGTCCGGACGCCGAGCTGCGCGTCGACCACGCGCAGCGTGTTCACGACGGCCGGGTCGTCGGCCGGCAGGACGCCGAGCCGCACGAGGTCGAGGTAGCTCGGGTCCACGACCCGGCGCTGGTCGACGTTCGACGGTCCGCTGTCACCGATGTCGTAGGTGGTCCCGGCGTTCGGCTTGCCGTCCTTGGTGACCCGCAGGAAGTACGGGCCCGCGGAGTACGGACCGGTGGTGGTGACCGTCCAGCCCTTCACCCGGGCCTGCCAGTCGTCGGCCGTGGCCAGGTACCGCCGCGCTGAGGCAGCGTCACCGTTGACGCGCGCGATGTACGCGGCGCAGACCAGGCCCGCGATCTCGCTGGCGATGGTGGCGGGCGAGTAGCCGGACTGGTTCTCCCAGCGGTCCTGCGGCGACCACGGCGCCCGGTTGCCGTCCTGCGAGAAGCCGATGAGGAAGTCGGCGGCGCGCTCGACGTGGCTCCAGGTCGCGGGGTCGGTGCGCCGCAGCTGGTACGCCAGGACGATCGGGAAGGCGACCTCGTCGAGCTGCAGACCGGTCCAGACCGGGGTGCCGTCGACGCGCGAGTTCTGCGGGAACGAACCGTCGGGCTTCTGCTGCACGGTGAAGAGGTACTGGAGCGCCCGGTTGGCGCCGGCCGTGTCGCCGGCCGCGATCAGCGCGGTGGCGATCTGGTAGAGGTCGCGCGACCACACGAGGTGGTAGGGCCCGGACGGATCCTCGTTGCCCCAGATCCACGGCATGTTCGGCGCCGCCACGAAGGCGCCGCGATGCGTCTTGTCCTCGCTGGCCGCCAGGACCATCGCCGACACCTCGTAGAGCTGCCGCTGGTAGCCCCCGCGCAGCGAGGACGGCGGGTGCTTCAGCACCGCGCAGGTAGCCGTGCCACCCGCGGGCGTAGGCGCGAGCCACGTGACCGAACCCGGGCCGCAGCGACGCGCGGGCGCCGGCGAGCGCGCTCCCGGCGTCGGCGCCGAAGGCGAGTGCGAGCGTCGCGTGCCGGTGCCCGCGCGCCCCGGTGAGTCCGGTCGCCGCGGTCTGGACGACGTTCCCGGCGGAGGCGGAGGTGTACCGCCAGTCCATGCGGCCGTCGGCGAGCAGATCGGTCCAGCCGTCGCTGGTGCCGCGGAACCCGCTGGAGGTCGCGGTGAAGGCCGGGGAGCCGACGAACGCGCTCGCGGATCCCGTGTCGGTCGCGACGAGCGCACGGCCGGTCGTGCGACCCGAGTCGTGCCCCCGGGTGTTGGAGAGGGACGGGTCGTAGACGGCGTAGACGCTGTGGTGCCCTCCACGGAGGGCCCTGAAGGTGACGTCGACCAGGACGGTGGCACGCGCGGGGTCGCTCACGTACGTCGCGGTGAGCCGCCAGGCGCCCTGCCGCTCGGTGAACGTCTGCCGGTAGCTCAGGCTGTGCGGATCCGTGAGGGTGGTCCGCACCTGCGCCGCGGCCGAGGCCCGCACCGCGTGGCCGTGCCCGTCCGCGACGACGAACTGCAGCGTCCGGGCGGCGGGCGCGTCGATCGTCGGGTAGTAGATCTCCCCCAGCCCGCCCTCCTTCTGCACCGTGAACCAGACCTTGCTGGCCGTGCTCCTGGCGGTGCCGAACCCGGACTTGTCGGCGGGCAGGTACTGCTCGTCCGCACCAGGCGCGCCGGGGGCGGCTCCGGTGGCGGGGGTCTGGGCTGCGGCGCCGCGGGCGGCCGCAGGCGTCGCCGGGAGGGCGACACCCCCGACCACCGCCGCGGAGAGCAGGGCGGTCAGCGACCGCCTCCACGTTCCCCTGGTGCGTCCTCGCGCCTGTGCCACGTCGCGCCTCCTCCACCTCGGCCCGGAACGACCTCTGACGGCGTCGCACAGTCGGTATACAGCCTTTTGCCGACCAAGGTCCAGAGCGCGGTGGTATGCACCTTTCGCGTCCGGCCGGTGACGATCAGACGGTCGTCGGGCCGAGGGCCTCCGTGATCTGGCCGATCGCCTCCGCCTCCCCCGGGCTCACGGTCTGGCCGTCCTCCCGGTGGGCGTTGGCCACCCGGTCGGCGACGCTCAGGATGAAGCGGCGGTACCCGTCCGCCTCGTCCGGCGTCGACTTGCTCTGGACCAGCGTCACCGCGGCGCGCAGCTGCTTCAGGCCCTCGCCGCGAAGTTCCTCGGGCGAGTGGTACCTGCTGCGATCCACCTTCGGCTTGGACGTCACGATCTCGTCCAGCAGTTCGCTCTGCCCGTGCTCTGCACGTGCTTCCGCGTACGCCTTGGACATCGCGAACGTCTCGCGGAACATCCCGCCGCTGGCCGCCGTGACCACGATCATGCCGGCGGTCGGCGGGCCCTCGAGCACCGTCGTCCACTCCTCGGGCGTGAAAGCGTCTCGTGTCGTCATCGTGCACCTCCTCGAGACGCCGAGCGTTCCGGTGCTGTCGAGCCCGGTCATCATCCCTGGCGAGCGGTACGTCCCCGCGCACCGGTGGATATACCTGAGAGATGGCGGCTCCGAGAGCCTCCGCGGAGGGGCAGCCGGCTCCGCTCCCCGCCCGAGCGACCCGCCTGCCGGCTCGACGCACGTCCTGGGTCGTGGTGGTGCTGTGCCTGGTCACGGTCGTGGTCTCCGGCGGGTTGGCCGGCCGCCCCGGCGCACATCAGGCCCAGACGGCGCTCGTCGTCTGGCTCAACCACCCGCCGCAGCCGCTCGGCGCGCTGTTCGCCCTCGTGAACCCCCTGTTCCGGCCGATACCGCTGACCGTGCTGGTGGTGGTACTCGCGGGCTGGGTGCTCCTCTCCGGCGGCCCGGCCCGTCGATGGGAGTGCCTGCGGGCGCTGGCCGTTTCCCTGATCGTCGCGGAACTCCTCGCGCAGACGCTCAAGCGGGTCGTGGACCAGCCCCGGCCCACCGCCGTGATTCCCGGGCTCGACGTCCACGGTTATCCCCAGGACCCCTGGGGGCGTGCCTACCCGTCGGCGCACACCGCCATGACCGTCGCGGCGGTGGCCGCGCTCTGGCCCTGGATGAGCCGGACGCAGCGTGCGGCGGGCCTCGCGATCGCCGTCCTCGTCCCGCTCAACCGGATCTACATCGGCGCCCACTGGCCCCTGGACGTCGTGGGCGGCGTCGCCGTCGGACTGCTGGCGGCGGCTCTGACGTGGCTCGTCGCGGTGCGGTGGCCGATCCGATCGGGGCCGGCACCGATCTGACCGCAGCTACCGGCCGGAGCTTGCCGGTTCACCCTGTCCGGCCGCCGGACGCCGCAGCAGCGCCTCGAGTGCCTCGCGATCGTCGGGGCCGAGCCACGTCTCCTCCAGCGCGCGGCCTCCTGCCCGCTCGAGCGCTGCCGTCAGCGGCTCCGCCCAGAGGTGCTCGATCAGGGCGACCGCCGCCATCGAGCCCGGGGGCACGGTGGCGAGGGACCAGAGCGCGTCCTCCTCGCCCTCGTCCGCCCGACCGTCGGCGTCCGCGCCCCCGCCGAGCAAGGCGGCGGCCACGGCGCCGAGATCGGGCGGCGAACCCGCAGGCAGGGCGACGGACTCCAGGGAACCGTCCTCGGCGCGCGACACGAGAAGGAGGTCGACGAGCCGGACGACGCCGGCCCCCCGCAACCGGTCGAACTCCGCGAGCACCTCGCCGGAGAACCTGGGGTGATCGAAACCGACGACCAGGACCTGGACGGGACCCATCAGACGCCTGCCCTCGTGCGCAGATCGGCGAACTCGCGGGGCGTGATCACACCCGTGTCGCGGAGGTAGGTCAGGGCCTCGAGCACGGCCTGCGGCGTCCGCTGGTTCCGGAGCGGAGGCGGAGGGGGCGCCGGTGCCGCGGGGGGTGGAGGTCCTGGTCGCGCCGGGTGCTGGATCCCGTAGATGTGGGCCGGCGTGAGGCGGCCCCCGTAGTACGGCACAGCGCCGGTCATGCCGTGGCGCTGCAGCTGTCGTGGAGCCAACAGCATTCCCGTTCCTCCTCACCGCCGGTCCCCCGCCGTCGTCAGGAGCGTGCGCGTAGCCCGGCCCGCGCGCATCGCCCGCCCCGGATGACTGCGGCGATGCGCGCGCCGTCGCGTCATTCCGGGCGAGGGAGGTGGCAGGCCGCTGCCTGGCTTCTACTTCTCCACGTCGCTCGGTCCGTGTTTCCCGGGCGGGCGTTCCTGCCCGTCGTCCAGGAGGTGGCCTCGTTGTCGGATGCCGGCGCCGAGCTCGCGACCAACCGCGCGCTCTGGACGACGCTGAACGCGGCCTTCACCGACGAGGACGCGGTGCGCGCCTGGAGTGCCTCCGAGGTGACCTGGGGACTGTTCCGTGTCGCCGGAGCGCGACGTCGGCGTCCTGGGCGACGTGCGCGGGCTCGACGTGATCGAGCTGGGGTGCGGCACCGCCTACTTCTCGGCCTGGTTGGCCACGGCTGGGAGCTCGACCGGTGGGCCTCGACGTCACGCACGCACAACTGGAGACGGCGCTCCGGTGTCAGCAACGGTTCGGCCTGAGCTTTCCCCTGGTCGAAGCCGACGCCGAGGACGTGCCACTGCGCGACGCCTCGTTCGACCTGGTGCTCAGCGAGTACGGGGCCAGTGTGTGGTGCGACCCCGAGCGCTGGGTGGCGGAGGCTGCGCGGCTGCTCCGCCCGGGCGGTCGGCTCGTGTTCCTCACGAACAGCGTCCTGGTCACGCTCTGCGTACCCGAGGAGGAAGGGTTCGCCACCGAGCGGCTTCTGCGACCGCAACGAGGGATCGGCCGGGTGCGCTGGCCGGGGGGCGGGACGGAGTTCCACCCGGGCCACGGCGAGTGGATCCGCATCCTCTCCGCGAACGGCTTCCTGGTGGAGGCCCTGCACGAGTTGTACGCGCCGGCGACGTCGGCGACGCACGACTACTACGACATCGCGACGGCCGAGTGGGCGACGCAATGGCCGGTCGAGGACCTCTGGGCCGCACGCCGCGCCACCTAGTACGAGAGTGCTGCGGATCAGGGCGATCCTCCGGAGCAACCGGGATCAGGAAGGCATGCGGGATCCGACGACCGCGGCGCGGACCTCCTCCTCGACGAGGTCGTTGTTGACGGCGATCGCGGCCGTGGAGCCCTCGCCGGCGGCGGTGATCACTTGCGCGCGCGGGTTGACGGCGTTCCCGGCCGCCCAGACACCCCGGACGCTGGTGCGCCCCGTGGCATCGACGCGGACCCACCCGTTGTCGTCGGTGGTGCAGCCGAGCCCGGTCAGGAGGATGTCGTGCGGGACGAACCGGGGGCGCACGAAGACCGCCGTCCGGGGGACGACCTCCCCCGTCTCCAGCTCCACGCCGGTCAGGCGGTCGGCCTCGACGACCAGGCGCGTGACGGCCGCGTCGACGACGCGGATGTTCCGCGCGGCGAGCTGTTCGCGCTGCTCGCCGGTCAGTGCGACGCCGCGGCTGAAGAACACGACGTCGTCCGACCACTGACGCACGAGGTGCGCGTGGGTCACGGCCTCGGCGCTTCCGCCCAGGACGCCGAGCGGTTGATCGCGGACCTCGTGCCCGTGGCAGTACGGGCAGTGCAGCAGGTCACGGCCCCAGCGCTCACGGACGCCGGGAATGTCCGGCAGCTCGTCGCGCAGACCGGTGGCGAACACCAGACGCCGGGCCCGCAGCGGTGGGCCGTCGTCGACGGAGACGTCGAACCGCGGAAGGCCGTCCCCGGAAGGGAGCGACTCGATGCGGGTCACCGTGCCGCTGATGAGCCGGCCGTCGTAGCCCGAGACCTCCTTCCGGCCGGCGGCCAGCAGCTCGGTCGGCGGCAGGCCGTCGGAGCCCAGGAAGCCCTGCATGTGAGCCGCAGGAGCGTTCCGGGGTTCGCCGGAGTCGACCACGGCGACGCGGCGCCGGGCCCGGGTCAGGACCAGAGCGGCGGACAGCCCGGCGGCCCCGCCGCCGATGATCACCACGTCGTACTCGTTCATGCGACCAGCCTGGCGGGGGCCGCGATGCGCCACAACGGTTGTTGCAGTGTCCCTGGTCGGGCCCACGGCTGCACCGAATCCCTGCTCACATCAGCGGTCGAGCACCGACGGGGTGACGAGCGCCGGCGGACCCGTGCTGCGGACCTCGGTCAGGGTTGCCCCGATGTCTCGCAGGCCGGCGAGGACGCCGTGGAGCTGTGCCTGATCGGCGACCGCGACGGTGACGGTGGTCCTGCCGTCGTCATGGCGGGTCAGGTGGAGCGCACCGAGCCGGGCCGACCAGTGGTCGTCGAGGTGGCCCTCGACGAGGATCGCGTACGTTCTGGGGGTGGTGTTCATGTCAGCGCCCCAGCCTGCAGAGGACGCGCCGCGAGGGCGGGGCGGCGACGAGCGCGGCGCCGGATGGCCCACTCGGCGACCGCGAGGTTGACCCCCCACGCCGAGGCCAGCAGCAGTGCCGAGGCCAGGTCTCCCTTGCCGAAGATCGCGCCGCCGAAGCCCAGGGTGAAGACCTGGGTGCCGGCGACCAGGCCGATGGCGTAGCTGCGGATCATCCACGCCCGATGGTGGGCGAAGTCCCGGCGCCGAGCCGCGCGGATCCCGAGGACGATGGTGGCCACCATCGCCACGCCGAAGATCATCCGGAGCGGATACACGATCTCGCGGGTGGCGTGTGCCCGTGGGAAGAACTGGTTCAGCCACAGCGCCGACAACGCCACGGCCAGCCCGGCGGCCCCCACGATCCGCCCGGCTCGCCGGTGCCAGCCGGGCCGCGCCCGCCGGAAGCGAGCCGAGAACTGGAGGGCACCCAGCATCGCGAACACCGTGGCGCTGACGATGTGGACCACGACCGGGACGGGCGACGCGGTGAACCGCGCGTTCGGCGGCATCGTCGCCGCTCCGCCGGACAGTTGCACGAGCCGGAGCGAGCCGGCGATCACCGGGATGGTGACGAGTGCGATCAGGGCGGCCGGTACCGGCCAGCTCCGCTGGGAGCCGGCCGGCTTCGGCGAACGAGTAGTCATCAGACTGCGGGGGACGGGACGACGGCCGCCGACGCGCTGGGCTCGACGGGGCCGGTCTCCACGGCGGGCTCCATCCGCTGGCTCCGCCACAGGGAGACGCCGAGCCCGATCATCGCGATGGCGTTCGGGTAGGCCAGGAATCGGTAGAAGGCGTCCGGCATGAGCGAGAGCGCGATGCTGACCAGGCCGCCGGCCGCGAGGAGCACGGTCGCCCAGCGGGCGAGGACGCCTGCACGGAAGAGCGCGATGCCGAAGAGCAGGCCGCCCACCAGGAAGAGCCCGCCCTGGAGGCGGGACACGGTCAGCAGTGTCCCGATGTCACCCGTGGGCGAGTGGCCCTCGGTCGCGGCGATCACGTCGTTGGCGTAGCCGGGGTTGAAGGCGGCGACGCTCGGCATCACGAAGGCGGCGGCGAATGCCGTGCCCAGGATCGAGAGGTAACCGGCGCTGATCACGAGATAGCCGACGAGCCCGAGGACGCCGTTGCGACGGATCTGGCTCAGGTACATGCCAGCGAAGCCGACCAGCGCCAGCGCGGCCATCAGCACCTTGGCACTGTCGCGGACGGCCATCTCGGTGGTCTGGATCGAGGTGGCGTCCAGGTGGGGATGGTGGATCTGGATACCGATGAAGATCGCGCCGGCGGCTGCTGCGGCGGCGCCGGCGGCCTTGGTCAGGCCGGTGGTCGTGACGGTCATGGCGGGCTCCTGGTCCTCGGCGGTGAGCCGGTGGGGTGTCCGGCGATGTCCAGGACGCTAGGAATCGGCGTGGTGAGCCCACATCACCATGCGATGTGACCGGCATGGTGATTCGCCGTGACGCTCCAGCGCGAGGCTCAGAGCAGACCGAGACTCGTGGCTCGACGTACCGCCGCGCGACGGGTGTTGACGTCGAGCTTGGTGAAGATGTGCCTGGTGTGCGTGCGCAGCGTGTTCACCGAGACGAAGAGCCGTCGTGCGATCTCCGGCCCGCTGAGCTCGGTCGCGAGCAGGCGTAGCACCTCGAGCTCGCGCTCGCTGAGTCCCTCCTCGGGGGCGGGTCCGGCCGCCGGGGGAGCCGACGGTCTGCGTGCAGCGGCCAGCAGGTGCTCGGCGTGCGTCCGTACGTCGGGCGTCCGCGGCGCGGGCGACCTGCCCGAGCAGCTCCGCCATCGGCTGTCCCTCGTCCAGGAAGAGCCGGCAGTAGCCGGCCGGCACTCCGTCGGTGAGGGCGGCAGAGAGGTCCGCCGTCGCCGAGCCCTCGTCGCCGCTCGCGTGGCAGGCGAGCGCGCGCACCAGGCGCGCCTCGATCAGGCTGCCGTCACGGCCCGCCGCCTGCGCCGCGCTCCAGCACGCGATCGAGCAGGTCGAGCGCCTCGCGCGCGTTCCCCTCCGCGACGAGCAGCCGGGCAAGGGTGAGCTGGTCGTACTCGGCCAGGTACCTGGGCGGATCCGTCGCGGCCACCCCGCGCTCGCGGGCCCACGCCCGCGCATCGTCCAGGCGGCCCTGACCGATCCGCACCCGTGCCCTGGTCGCGGCGATCGGCCGCACCTCCGGGAAGAAGCCGGGCAGGAAGAGCGGCTCGGCCTGGTCGAGCATCGCCACCGCGCCGTCGAGATCGCCGTGCGCCTGCAGCAGTCCGGCCCTCGCGGTGTACCAGCGAAACCGGTTCTCCAGCAGTGACGCCCGGTCACCGAGTTCGCGGGCGACCTCCAGGTGCTCCGCGGCCGCGTCGAGGTCGCCCTGCTCGCGCAGGACGTCCGCGAGGCCCACGTGCAGGTCGCCGGTGGTGGCGAGCACTGGGCCGGGGTGGCTGTCGGCCGCGGCCAGCGCCCGTTCGTACAGCCGTCGTGCCTCGACCGGACGCCCGCGCGCCAGCCACATGGTCGCCAGCACGATGGTCCCGCCCAGCTCGTCGGCGACCATTCCGGCCGCGTGCATGCTGGTGACCGCCGGCGTGAACGTGTCCACCGCGGTGCGCAGGTCGCCGGCGGCCCACGCCGCCAGGCCGAGGAAGCCGGCGGCGCCGCTGCGGGCCGCGTGGTCGTCCGGCGCTGCCAGCGCGAGCGCCCGGCGGGCGTGCGCGAGCGTTGCGTCGACGTCGCCCCGGGCCTGGGCCACCGAGGCGCGGTACACCTCGATCATCGCCGGCAGGGAGCGGACCTCGCTCTCCCGGTCGTCGGCCGCCCCGGTCAGCGAGCCCGCGGCGGGAACGGCCGACGGCAGCGCGCCGTCGAGACCGGCCTCGGCGGCGTCGAGCCAGGCCTCCGCGCCGTCGGCGTCGCCCGCCGCGAGCCGGCTCCACGCCACCGCGCTGGCGAGCAGCGGCCGGCGACGGACGACGTCGTGGGGCAGTGCCGCCAGCCAGCCGAGAAGGGTGCGGTTCTCGCGTCGTCGGCGCGACGCCGGCCAGGGCGAGCTCGACGAGGTCGGCGGTGCGCTCGTGGTCGCCGCCGGCGATCGCGTGCCGTACGGCATCGGCCAGCAGGCCGTTCTCGGCGAGCCATCGGCTGGCCGCGGCATGCAACTCGTCGACCCGGTCGGAATGCCGGGCGGCCAGACGGACACGCAGCGCCTCCGCGAAGAGGTGGTGGTAGCGGTACCACCGGCGCTCGTCGTCGAGCGGGATCACGAACAGGTTCTCGCGCTCGAGGGTCTCCAGCATCGCCTGACCGTCCGACCGACCGGTCAGGGCGTCGCAGAGGCCGCCGGTCAGCTCGTCGAGCACCGAGGTGTCCAGGAGAAACGCACGTACCTCGTCGGGTTGCCGCTCCAGAACCTCCTCGACGAGGTAGTCGAGGACGAACCGATGGCTTCCGGAGAAGGCCTCGACGAAGCCCGCGACGTCTCCCGACCCGTCCGCGGCGCCGGCACGGTCCCGGGCCGACAGTGCGGCCAGCTGCAGCCCGGCCGCCCACCCCTCGGTGCGCGCCTCGAGCGCGGCCACGAGCGCGGGCTCGAGCTGCAGCCCCATCAGCTCGTTGAGGAACACCTCCGCCTCGTCCGTGGTGAACCTGAGGTCCGCGGCCCGCAGCTCGACGAGTTCGCCGCGCGCGCGCAGACGGGAGAGCGGCAGCGGCGGATCGGCCCGACTGGTCATCGCAAGCGTGACCTGGGGAGGCAGGTTGTCCAGGAGGAAGGTCACCGCCTCACTGACGGCTGCCCCCTCGATGACGTGATAGTCGTCGAACGCCACGACCGTGGGACCGGCGAGGACGTCGAGATCGTTGATCAGGCTGACCAGGACGTCCTCGGTCGGTGTGGTGGCGCCCGCCTCCAGCAGAGCGAGCGCGTCGACCCCGGCCTCGGGTTCGACGGTCTGGATCGCCGCCACGAGGTGGGTCAGGAACAGTCGGAGGTCGCCGTCGCCCGAGTCGAGGGCCAACCACGCCACCCGCCCCTGCAACGCCTCGGACGCCGCCAGCCACTGCACCAGCAGCGTGGTCTTGCCGAAGCCGGCCGGTGCCGCCAGGAGGACCAGCCGTGGCTGCTCGCCTCCGTCCCCGGGCAGCCGGTCGGTGAGGCGGGTGCGCTGCACCAGGCGGCGACGCGGCGAGGGAAGGTGAAGCTTGGTGCCCAGCACAGGCATCCGGCCAGCGTAGGCGCGGCCGCTCGCACACCGACACGACCGCGCGACGGCCGGCTCGGTCACGCCCCGGGGCCATGCCGACGCCCGTCCGCGGACGTGAACCCCTCCGCCACGAGAGAGCGACGGGTCGATGCTCACCTGCGACGTCCCGGGTCAGTAGCTGACGTCGAAGTCCGTATGGGACGGCGGGATGAGACCCGCTGGCCTGACGCTTCTCGGATCGTAACCGGGTTGCGGCGACCGCTCGTGGCCCTGACGGCTGGAGGCGGGCATGGTCCTGCACGACTGGCAGCATGCTGCGGCTGAACGGCCTGGAGGCCACTCGACGATCCGGACGTCTGACGCAATGATCTACTCCTCTGACGGAGCGATCTGCTCCCGACCGCCGGCGAGGCCTCGGTGATGCGTCGTGGCGGCCACGTTCGGCCCGCCCTCCGTGCTCACACCGGTCGACATGCCGGACCCGGTGCCCGGTCCGGGGCAGGCGGTCGTGGACGTGGCGTTCGCGAACGTCACCTTCGTCGAGACCCAGATCAGGGCCGGCCGGCCCCCCGAACCCGGTGATGACACCACAGCTACCGGCCGTGTTGGGCAACGGGGTCGGCGGCATCGTGGGCACGGTCGGCCCGGACGTCGACCCCACGCTGATCGGTGCCCGCGTGGTCACCACCACCGGCGGACGTGGCGGCTACGCGCAGCGCTGCGCGGTTCCCGCCGGCGGTCTCATCACCGTTCCCAGCCGGCTCGCGATCGACGAGGCAGTCGCGCTCCTGGCCGACGGGCGCACGGCTGTCGCGCTGATGGACGCAGCCGCCCCGGGGCGGGGCGAGACGGTACTGGTCGAGGCCGCGGCGGGCGGCGTGGGCAGTCTGCTGGTCCAGCTCGCGGTGAGCGCTGGCGCCCGGGTGGTCGCCGTGGCCGGAGGCTTCCGCAAGCTCGCGGTCGCGCGAGAACTCGGCGCCGACCATGCCGTGGACTACCTCCAGCCGGGCTGGACGGCGGCGGTCAGACGGGAGGTGGGGGCGGTCGACGTCGTGTTCGACGGCGTGGGTGGGCAGATCGGCCGCGACGCGTTCGCGTTGCTCGGCCCGTCGGGTCGGTACGCAGGATTCGGCATGTCCAGCGGCGGCTTCGCCGATGTTCCAGCGACAGAGCGCCAGGACGTGACCCGGCTGGCCCTCGGCGCGGTTCCACCCGAAGAGAGCGGCCGGCTCACGCGCCGGGCCCTCGACCTCGCTGCCACCGGCGCCCTGCACCCGATCATCGGCCAACGCTTCCCGCTCGACCGGGCAGCCGATGCGCACGCGGCGATCGAGGCGCGCGGGACGATCGGCAAGACACTCCTGACCGTCGGCACCGGCAGTCCCAGCACTGCACCGATACAGGCTTGAGCCGGGCTGCGCTCGGCCGTCTCGACGCGCAGCCGCCGTATGTACGTCCGTTCCTATCGTATGTACAGTTGTACGCATGATGTCGGGGAGCAGCAGCATGCGGGAGCGGATGCTCTCGGGTCAGCTGTACATCGCGGACGACCCGGAGCTGGCGCGAGACTCCGCGCGCGCTCAGCGACTCACGCACGAGATCAACTCGATGGACCCGAACGCCCACGACCGTCGCCGGGAGCTGCTGACCGAACTGCTCGGCGGATTCGGCGAGGGCAGTGAGATCCGCCCGCCGTTCCGCTGCGACTACGGGTACCAGACGTTCATCGGGGCTCGGAGCTTCGCGAACTGGGGGCTGGTCAGCCTGGACGTGGCCACCGTGACGATCGGCGACGACGTACAGATCGGGCCCAACGTGCAACTGCTGACGGCGACCCACCCCGTGGACCCGGGCCCGCGGCGGGACAAGTGGGAGGCGGCCGAGCCGATCGTGATCGGGGACAACGCCTGGCTCGGCGGCGGGGTGATCGTCTGTCCCGGTGTCACGATCGGTGCCGACACCGTCGTCGGGGCCGGTTCCGTCGTCGTCCGGGACCTGCCCACCGGGTGTGCTCGCGGTCGGCTCTCCCGCACGCGTCGTGAGGGCGCTGTGAGACGGCCACGACGGCACGATCCCGACCGCAAGACGAGGATCCTCGACGCGGCGATCGACGTGATGGCCGAGCACGGGGTCGCCGGCACGACACACCGACTGATCGCGGCCGCCGCGGACGTGCCTCTGGGGTCGCTGACGTACCACTTCACGTCGCTGGAGGACCTGCGGGCGCAGGCTTTCCGACGGCACGCGGAGCGGATGTCGGTGGTCTACGCCGAGCACTTCGACGGCGTGCAGACCCACGAGCAGTTCGTCGACGCGGTGACCGACCTCATCCAGGGCGACGCCGGCGCGGACACGAACGACTGGGCGATCGCGTACGAGCTCTATCTCGCCGCCCTGCGCGATCCCGCCCTGCGCGAGGTCACCGAGACGTGGATGCGCACCAGCCGGGCCGTGCTCGAGCGGTTCGTCGACCCGGTGACCGCGCGGGGGGTCGACGCGCTCATCGAAGGCCTGACCATGCACAAGATCCTCTCCACGACGCCGTACCCCGCAGAGCAGATCCGCCGCATGGTCGCCCGCGCCGCCGACGACTCCTCGCCCCCGGCTTTCAGCGAGACCCTCGCCGCGGCCCCGACGCCATCACGCCGAACCCCTGAACCCGTCCCACCCCACTGATCGATCCCGACCCGCGACGAAGGAAGCATGACTCCCCCCGACACGATCACGCCCTCGGCCCACCCCGACGCGAGTGCTGCCGCTCGCGCCACCTACGCCGCGTTCATCGGGTGCGGTTTCGCCTTCGCCAGCTGGGCCTCCAGGATCCCTCAGGTCCGCGACGGTCTGCACCTGACGCCGGCGGCGCTGGGGCTCGTCCTGCTGACGCTCGCCGCCGGTTCGATCACCGCCCTGGTCCTGGCGGGGGTCATCGTCAGCCGGTTCCAGTCCCGCCGCACCGTGGCCGCCATGGCCGTACTCATGGCGGTCGCCCTGACGGCCGTCGGACTCGGCTACCTCGTCGGCGTCGCGCCGCTGGTCGCGGGCCTGTTCGTGTTCGGCTTCTCCAGCGGCGCGTGGGACGTGGCCATGAACGTGCAGGGCGCGGCCGTCGAGCGACGTCTCGCGCGGCCGATCATGCCCCGGTTCCACGCCGGCTACAGCGTGGGAACCGTTGCCGGCGCCCTGATCGGTGCCGGCATGGTCGCGCTGCACGTCCCGGTCACCGCCCACCTCATCGCCACCGCAGCCGTCGTCGCCGCGACGATCCCGGTCGCCGTGCGCGGCTTCCTGCCGGACACCGAGGCACAGGACCAGCGCGAAGCCGCTACGGCGGACGGACTCGTTGCCCATGAGGGACACACCGCCGCTGCCCTGCGCCGCTGGCGTGAACCTCGCACCCTTCTCGTCGGCGTCGTCGTGCTCGCGTTCGCCTTCGCCGAGGGGGCCGGGATCGACTGGATCAACCTGTCCCTCATCGACAGCTACGCCCTGCCCGCCGTGATCGGCACGCTCGGGTTCGCGGCCTTCCTCGCCTCGATGACGCTGGGCCGCTGGTTCTCCGACGGCGTCCTGGCCCGGTTCGGCCGGGTCGGGGTCGTCCGCACCCAAGGGCTGCTGGCGATCGCCGGGATCCTGCTGTTCGTCCTCAGTCCTGTCCCGGCCCTGGCGCTCGTCGCGGTCGTGCTGTGGGGCGTCGGCGCGTCGCTCGGCTTCCCCGTCGGCATGAGCGCCGCGGCCGATGAGCCCGCCGCGGCCGCCGCGCGGGTCAGCGTCGTCGCGACCATCGGCTACTGCGCCTTCCTCGGCGGCCCGCCCCTGATCGGGTACCTCGGCCAGCAGATCACGGTCCATCACGCGCTGCTCGCCGTCGCCGTCGTCCTCGCCCTGGCCACGCTGCTCACCGGCCACCTCCGGCCGCTCCCCGCCGAGTCGCCCTCAGACCGGATGCGTCGAGACTGAGCCTCACTCGCCCGCATCCGGAAGGCCGGATCCATCACCCCGATCAGGGAGTGCGACTCGTGAACCAGCAGCCCACGCAGCTCCGCCAAGCGGCGCCGGACGGCGCCGACCTCGATCGCGTCCGAGCGCGCGCGGAGGAGCTGCTGACGCAGATGACTCCGGCGGAGAAGGCCGGGCAGCTGACCCAGTACTTCTACTTCCGGCTGCCCGCCGGAGCCGCCCCCGACCCGGCACTGGGGATGGACCCCGACGCGCAGCCGCGGGCCGTGGAACAGGCGCTGACCCAGGGGCAGGTCGGTTCGCTGCTGTTCGTCACCGACCCCGCCGAGATCAACCGGCTCCAGCGGCTCGCCATCGAGGGCAACCGCCTCGGCATCCCGGCGCTGTTCGGCTTCGACGTCATCCATGGCCTGCGCACCATCCTCCCCGTGCCCATCGCGATGGCCGCCTCCTGGGACGTCGAGACGATCGAGCGCGGCCAGGCGGTGGCCGCCCGCGAAGCGCGCGCCGTCGGCATCCACTGGGCCTTCGCCCCCATGGTCGACATCGCCCGCGACCCCCGCTGGGGACGCATCGTGGAAGGCGCCGGTGAGGATCCCGTCCTCGGCGCAGCGGTCGCCGCCGCCCAGGTTCGCGGCTTCCAGGGCGACGACTACGGCCGTACGGACCGCATCATCGCCGGTCCCAAGCATTTCGCCGGATACGGCGCCGCCCTGGGGGGCCGGGACTACGACGAGGTGAACCTGTCCGACCAGGAGCTGTGGAACACCTACTTCCCGCCGTTCCAGGCCGCGGTCGACGCCGGCGCAGGCAACGTCATGACGGCATACATGGATCTCAACGGGGTGCCGGCGTCCGCGAGCAGATGGCTGTTCACCGACGTCCTGCGCGACACCTGGGGGTTCGACGGGTTCGTGGTGAGCGACGCCAACGCCGTCCGGAACCTGGTCACTCACGGCCTGGCCGCGGACCTCACCGACGCCGCGGCCCGCGGGCTGAACGCCGGCGTCGACCTGGAGATGGCCATCCAGGACCCCGCGTACGCCCATCTGCCGGACGCACTGCAGTCCGGCGTCGTCGACGAGGAGGCGCTCGACGCGAGCGCGCGGCGCATCCTCGAGGCGAAGCTGCGGCTCGGGCTGTTCGACACCCCGTACGTCGACGAGGAGCGCGCCCGCCAGGTGCTCGACGACCCCGGCCATCGGGAGGTCGCCCGGGTCGCCGCCGAGCGGTCAGCGGTCCTGCTGCGCAACGACGGCGGCCTGCTGCCGCTGGACGCCGATGGTCTCGACTCGGTCGCGGTGATCGGGCCGCTCGCCGACTCCCGCCGCGACATCCTCGGCCCGTGGGTCTTCGACTACGACCTGGACGAGACCGTGACGGTGCTGGACGGCATCCGACGGAAGGCCGGCGACCGGGTCCGCGTGGAGTACACGCGCGGCATCCCGGTGGCGCAGCGCGTGTTCGCGTCGATGTTCGACATGTTCGGAGGCAACCGCCCGTCTGACCCCGATGGATTCGACGAGGGCGCCGAGTTCCGCCGGGCCGTCGAGGTCGCCGCCGCGGCCGACGTCGCGATCGTCGTGGTCGGGGAATGGCAGAACATGATCGGCGAAGCCGCCTCGCGGTCCTCGTTGGAGCTGCCCGGTCGGCAGCTCGAACTGCTACAGGCCGTCGTCGCGACCGGGACACCGACCGTGCTGCTGGTGATGAACGGGCGACCGCTCGACCTGCGTTGGGCCGCCGAGAACGTTCCCGCGATCCTCGACATCTGGTATCCGGGAACCCAGGGCGGCGCTGCCGTCGCCAACCTGCTCTTCGGCGACGTCTCCCCGTCCGGGAAGCTCCCGTTCACATGGCCCCGCACGGTCGGGCAGATCCCGATGACCTACTCGCACACACGCTCGCACGAACCGGAGAACCAGGGCCGCCGCTACTGGGACGAGCCGTCGACGCCACTGTTCCCCTTCGGCCACGGCCTCAGCTACGGACGGTTCACCTACTCCGACCTCACGGTCGACCAGCCCTCGGTCGCTCCCGACGCAACCCTCACCGTCTCGGTCCGCGTGACCAACGTCGGCGACCGCGAAGGCACGGAGACCGTCCAGCTGTACCTGCACCAGCGCCACGGCTCAGCCTCGCGACCCGTCCGCGAGCTCAAGGGCTTCCACCGGGTCACCCTTCCCGCCGGCGCCTCGCAGGACGTGCACTTCCCCCTGTCCCCCGCCCACCGCCGCTACTGGAGCACGACGGCGCGGGACTGGATCCTCGACGACACCGTGTTCGACGTCTGGGTCGGCGGAGACTCCACCGCTCAGCTCTCAACGACCTTCGCCCAGCGCCGGACGTCCGCCTGACGGGCAGGGCGGACGTCCGGCGCGGCGGCAGGTTTCGACGTCCGGCTCGGGTCAGCGGTCGATCAAGCGCTGCATCTGCTCCGGGTAGCGCTCCCCCGTGACGTCCAGGCGGGCCGAGGCGTCGTCGAGCTCGGCGACGTCCTGGGGGGTCAGGTCCAGGTCGGCGGCGCCGAGGTTCTCCTCCAGTCGCTCCAGGCGGCGCGTGCCGGGGATGGGAACGATCCAGGGCTTCTTGGCGAGCAGCCACGCCAGCGCGACCTGGGCGGGGGTCGCGTTCTTGGCCTGCGCGATCCGCCGGACCAGATCGACGACCGACCTGGTTGGCCTGCCGCGCCTCCTGGGTGAACCGCGGGATGACGTTGCGGACGTCGCCGCTGGCGAAGTCCGTGTTCGCGTCGACCGTGCCGGTAAGGAACCCCTTGCCCAGGGGGCTGAACGGCACCAGCCCGATGCCCAACTCCTCGAACACCGGGACGATCTCGGCCTCCGGCTCGCGCCACCACAGGGAGAACTCCGACTGCAGGGCGGTGACCGGCTGCACGGCGTGCGCGCGGCGGATGGTGCCGACCCCCGCCTCGGACAGCCCGAAGTGCCTGACCTTGCCGTCGTCGATGAGCTGCTTCACGGCGCCGGCGACCTCCTCGATCGGTGTCTGCGGATCGACGCGGTGCTGGTAGAGGAGGTCGATCGTCTCGATGCCCAGCCGGCGCAACGAGCCGTCCACCGCCCGGCCGATCGAGTCCGGCCGGCTCGACACCCCGGTCTGCTTGCCTTGGTCGTCGAACACGAACCCGAACTTCGTCGCGATCACCACCTGCTCGCGCAGCGGCCGCAGGGCCTCGCCCACGAGCTCCTCGTTGTCGAACGGCCCGTAGACCTCGGCAGTGTCGAAGAAGGTGACGCCGCGGTCGACCGCGGCGCGCAACAGGTCGATCATCTGGCTGCGGTCGCCCGGGTTGGGCCCGAAGCTCTGGCTCATGCCCATGCAGCCGAACCCGAGCGCCGAGACCTGCAGGCCCTGGCCGAGCGTGCGCTTCTTCATCGTGATCCCCTTGTCGCTTCGAATGAACCGTTCCGAATCGGTACGGACTCGGTGCCGACTCCTGTCAGGCACGTTGCCCGTGCACGGCGACCTGATGCGTCGGCGTCCGTGCCCTGCTGCGGCGAACTCGGTGGGGACGTCCTCTGCGAGCCAGAGTCTTACGACGAGCCACCCCCACAGGGTGTGCGGCCTGAACGTCCACCTCGTCGAGGGCCTCGTCGAGGCCCTCGACGAGGTGGACGGCAACACCCTCCAGACCCCGCTCGATCCGGCGCCGGGCCGGTGCTGCGCCACCGTGAGCGAGGTGGCTTAGCCGCCGCTCAGCCGAAGGTCGAGGCGGCGATGACGAACTGGAAGGCCGAGTTCAGCGCCTCGTTCCAGGCGGCCGCCGCCCGGCCTCCCGACCCCGCGGCCACACCGACGGCAGCGCCGGCCTGCGCGCGATCCAGGGTCACCGGGGCAGCGAAGGCTTGTCCGGGGGCGGTCGTCGTCACCCGGGCGGCCTGGGCGGCGGCGTCGACCCACGACACCACCTCGATCGAGCCGTCGGGTGCGGCGGCGCCGCGGGGCAGCCCGGCGTTGGCGTCCCCGGCCGAGATGGTGATCGGCGCGGAGAACCCGCCGGAGGCCCCGACCCTGGTCACCGCGTCGATGCGGGTGCTCCGCGAGGCGAGTTCGGTCTGCCAGGCGACGACCGCGTCACCGGCCCCGTCCAAGGCGACGTCCGGCGTGCGGAACGTCCCGGTAGCGCCCGACACCGTCCGCGCGGCGGTCCACGCCCCGGACGGACCCGCTGTGGCGAGCCGGACTCGTGTCTGTGCGGTCGACGTGCCACTGGTCCAGGCCACGACGGCGTCACCGGCGGCGTCGACCCCGGTGGACGCGTTCCACAGCGCCGTGCCCGTGTCGAGCACCTGCGGGGCCGACCACCCGCCGCCGGGCGTGAACCGGACCGCGTCGATCGCGACGCCCGCACCCCCGGCGTTCGGGTCGGACGACGTCACCTGCCAGGCCACGACGGCGCGACCGCCGGATCCGACCCCCAGGTCGGCGAGCGCGGCGTCCTGCGTTGACGGCGACAGGACGGTCGGGCTGCCCAGCCCGGCACGGGTGCCGGTGACCGCGTAGGCGTGCCGCCGGTTCGAGCCGTCGATGAGCGTGAACAGGACGACGGCCCGGTCGGCGGAGTCGATGCCGACCTGGACGCCGAGCGAACGCTGGCCGGACGACACCGCCACGGGCGCGCCGAAGCCGCCGCCCGGTGCCCGGAACGCGACCTCGACCGCCGGGATCCCGCTGCGGTACGCGCTCCACGCCGCCAACGCCGTCCCGTCGGGCGCGACCGCGACGTCAGGCTCGGTCCCGGTCTCCCCCGCCGGGGAGATCCTCGCCGGGGGAGACCAGGCCCCACCGGCGGCCCGGAACGCCGCCGCGATCGTGGTGCCCGCGTTCGCGGGGACGAACACGCTCACCGCACCGCCGGAGGCATCCATGCCCACCGCCGGCTCGGAGATCAGGTTGACGGGGTACGGCCCGGGCGGGCTGAGGGCGACGTGGGGCGCCCAGGTCCCGCTCACGGCGAGTGCGGGGACGGCCGACAGGACGGGGACCAGCGAGGCCACCACCAGGGCAGGGAGGACCCGGCGAGACCGGCTCAGTGATCGCTTCATCGAGATCAACTCCAGGACTCGATACGGAGGAACCATCAACCATCCATTAAAGGACAAAGATGAGTCCGATAGAAGTCCAGATGTCCCCCAGGCCCGCCACGGGCTGGACGAGCCGGTACAGGCAGTGGCATTCGACTTCAGCAGTGACACGCCGCCGGTGACCGAGGGTCCGGACGGCGAGACGACGTGGGATCCTCGGCAGCCGGCCCGCGGCGTTGCCTGGCGCGAGAGGTGCCGCAGGCAGGGCCCTCGTACAAGGGCGCTTCGGTGGTCGCTTGACGAGCGTGATCCACGCCAGGGCACCGCCGCAGCAGGTCCGGGGGCGCTCTTGCAGCCGGAGTCCCTAGCCCTGTGCCCCGGTGTGCTCCAGCTTGCGTCGAGCACGAAGGCGGCTCGTCGTCACATGCTGCGTCGTGTCGCCTCGAGGTCGGCCGGCGTGTCCTCGTCCGGCGGCTCCAGCGGGCCCTCCTCCTCGGGCCTTGGCCGCTTGAGACGCTTTCGAGTCAGGCGCCCCACCAGTCCGGTCAGTAGGCCGATGGCGAGGCCGAGGACGGCGATGAGGGCGAGGCCGAGGGGGGCATTCTCTTGGAGTCCGCTCCAGTCCTCGCTGGTCGAGCGGGCAGACGGACCCGGGGGTTGGGCGGCGGCGTTCGGCTGAGCCGCGGCCGGGGTGAGTAGGAGGACGAGGCCGGCGTCGTCCTGGGCACCGGAGGCTGACGGCCAGCGGCGGACCTGCCCGTCGGAGTAGGTCTGCAGCACGGTGAGGGGCAGCCGCTCAACCTCGGGCATCGGGCCCATCGCCACGCGGAGCTTTGCCGGCATGCCCGAAGGGGCTGCATGGGCCGCCCGGAACCAGGTGATGCCTGACGCCACCGTCGTGCTTCCCGATCCGTGATGCCCCTGCACCGGATGACTCAACTCCCGGTAGGTGATCTTTGGTGCCCAGTAGGGATCGGACAGTGGGTAGATCTCCGGGATGGGCGTGGCAGCCGGGAACTGGACTTCCACCTGGGTTGTGTGGACACCGGGTCGATCCTCGGTGACTCGGAACGTGACATCTGCTTCGTCGCCCTGGCGTGCGCGGGTTGGAGTGATCACAACATCAGCCGACGCGGTTGCCGGGGCGCCGAGGGCGGCTCCGACGGCCACCACGCAGGCAGCCAGAACGCTCAACCCCCCTCGCATCAAGCCCAAACCCTCGCTACCTCCTGCCGGCCTCTGAGCGGACAGATGGAACGCCTCTCGGCTGCGTCGAACTCATCCCGCCAGGCTTGTCGGAGCTGTGCACGGCCCCAGCACCCGGCGTTTCCATGCGCACGAGTCTGCCGCGTGCTCGATAGTGGGCCCCCTGGCCGATTCCTGCATCGTCGCGCTGCTATCAGCTTGTTAAGTTCTCGTCTCGGCGATGCCGTCGCTCAGCCATCGGCCCACGAGACGACGAAGCGGCCCTTGGCCAGCGGGAACACCGCCGATCAAGAGCCGCTTCACCACGTCGGGACGGCGGGATTTGAACCCACGACCCCTTGACCCCCAGTCAAGTGCGCTACCAAACTGCGCCACGTCCCGGTGCCGCCGGCACTCTCCCGCCGGCCCGCCGATGCTATCGCATCCGCAGCGGCCGCCTCACGCGAGCAACGGCCACCGACGAGGCGGCCGACGAGCCGGCGCCGGGCCGCCCTCGCTCGTTCCCGCAGGTCAGCCGTCACGAGGGGACGACCGTCGCACAAGCCTGACAAGTGACCGGTAGCGGCGAACGTAGGACACTCCGGAAGGATCGTCACGCAAAGTACCGGCGATCGACCGTTGGGCGATCAATCGTCCGCCAATTCCTTTAACTGACTTGATAACGACTTGATGCACACCTACGGTGCGTTACGAACGACGCGGGCACGCCCCGTGGACGTGGTCAGGCCGCACAGCTGCGCGACCTGGGCGCGTCGAGCTGACGGCAGTGCTACGCGCAGAGGCGGCGCCGACGGCTGAACGAGTTGGAGGGGAGAGAAGCGGCGCCGGTCCGAGGACGGCGCCGCTTCTCCTGTCCGTGCTACCGGCGGCGCTTCTCCCGCGGCCGCACCGACACCTCGATCGGGCTCCCGACGAACCCGAAGGTCTCCCGGAGCCGTCGCTCGATGAAGCGGCGGTACCCGGCCTCGAGGAAGCCGGTCGTGAAGAGCACGAAGCGTGGGGGACGGGTCGAGGCCTGCGTGCCGTAGAGGATCCGCGGCTGCTTGCCGCCGCGCACCGGGTGCGGGTGGGCCGAGACGACCTCGGCGAGCAGGGCGTTGAGCCGCGCGGTCGGCACCCGGGTCTCCCACGAGGCGAGTGCGGTGTCGAGCGCGGGCACGAGCCGGTCGACATGACGCCGCGTCCGGGCGCTGATGTTGACCCGGGGCGCCCACTGCACCTGCACGAGGTCCTGCTCGAACTCGCGCTCGAGGTAGCGGCGGCGCTCGTCGTCGACCAGGTCCCACTTGTTGTAGGCGAGCACGACGGCGCGGCCGGCGTCCACGACCATCTGGACGACGCGGGTGTCCTGCTCCGTCAGCGGCTCACCGGCGTCCAGCAGGACGACGGCGACCTCGGCCTTCTCCAGCGCCGCCTGAGTGCGCAGGGAGGCGTAGAAGTCCGCCCCGTCGGTCTGGTGCACCCGGCGCCGGATGCCCGCCGTGTCGACGAACCGCCAGGCCCGGTCCCCGATCGTCACGACCTCGTCGACGGGGTCACGCGTGGTGCCGGCGACCGCGTCCACGAGCACGCGCTCGGAGCCGACGAGGCTGTTGAGCAGGGACGACTTGCCCACGTTCGGCCGGCCGACGAGCGCGACCCGCCGCAACCCGCCGGCCAGCGGATCACCGACCGCCGACACCGGCGGCAGCACCTCGAGGACGGCGTCCAGCAGGTCGCCGCTCCCCCGGCCGTGCACTGCCGACACCGGGTGCGGCTCGCCGAGCCCCAGGTTCCACAGCCCCGCCGCGTCGGCCTCGCCCCGGGCGTCGTCGACCTTGTTGGCGGCCAGCACGACGGGCTTGCCCGAGCGGCGCAGCAGCCGGACGACGGACTCGTCGGTGGCGGTGGCGCCGACCGTGGCGTCGACGACGAACAGCACGACGTCGGCCAGCTCGACGGCGACTTCGGCCTGCTCCGCGACCCGCGACGCCAGGCCGTGCAGGTCGCGCTCCCAGCCGCCGGTGTCGACGAGCACGAAGGATCGGCCGGACCAGTCCGCCTCGTACGTCACCCGGTCCCGGGTGACGCCGGGCACGTCCTGCACGACCGCCTCCCGACGACCGAGGATGCGGTTGACCAGGGTCGACTTGCCCACGTTCGGCCGGCCGACGACGGCGACGACGGGCAGGGGCCCGGGCGCGCCGCCCGTCGTCCGCCCCCTCGTCGGAGGCGTCGAGGAGCGCGAGGTCCTCGGGGCTGAGCTCGTAGTCCTGCAGGCCGGCACGCAGCGCGAGGCCGGCGTCGGGGGCGGGTGGAGCGTCCCCCGGGCGATCCGTCACGTCAGGCTCCCTGCCCCACCCCGACGGACTCAGCGAGCTCGACCAGCAGGTCTTTTCCCACCAGCTCCACCTCGTCGAGCTGCGCGTGCTCGGCGACGACGGCGACCACGGTGTCCACGGTCTCCTCGAGCGTGAGGCCGGAGGAGTCGAGCGTGAGGACGCCGTCCGTGGCCTCGAGGAACTGGGCGACCCGCGAGTCGTCGGCGTCCCGGCGCACGACCTGGTCCCGGGTGGCGTCGAGCGCGGAGGCGTCGTCCGAGCCGTGCACCTCGCGGGCGCGCCGAGCCAGGCGCGCCTGCTCGCTGGCAGTGAGGAGGATCCGGACGTCGGCGTCGGGCGCGACGACCGTCGTGATGTCCCGGCCCTCGGCCACGACCCCGTGCCGCTCGGCCCCGCCGGGCCGCGGCGATGACCTCGCGCTGGCGACGGCGCAGCTCGGCCCGCACGGCCTGGTTCGCGGCGACCTTGCTCACCACCGAGGACACCCGCGTCTCCCGGATGTCGGTGCCCACGTCCCGGCCGTCCACCCGGACGTCGGGGGAGTCGGGGTCGGTGCCCATCTCGAGGTCGAGGCCGCGGGCGACGTCTGCCACCGCGGCCTCGTCGGAGAGGTCGACGCCTCGTTCCAGGCAGGCCCAGCACACGGCGCGGTACATGGCGCCGGTGTCCAGGTACTCCAGGCCGAGCCGGGCGGCGACGAGCCGGGACACGGTCGACTTGCCCGATCCGGACGGACCGTCCACGGCGACGACGAGCGGGCGGCGCGACGCGGGGCGCTGCGAGCCGGGCACGGCAGACCTCCAGGGGTCGTCTCGGGGAACCCGCTCCAGACTAGTCGCGCAGCGGCCACCGTGCGTTCACGGAACGCGGGTCGACACTCCTGCGGCCCTCGCTGTCCACGGCCGTTCAGGCGACGACGTGCCACCCGGACGCCGTCAGCGCGGCCTCGAGGTGCTCCCGGGCCGCCGGGAGCACGGACACCTCGAGCAGCCCCACCGCCCGGCCCGGGGCGTGCTCGAGGGCAAGCTCCTCGACGTTCGTGCCGGCGGCGGCGATGTCGGCGAACACCTTGCCCAGAGCGCCCGGTTCGTCCGGGATCACGACGGTGACGACGGCGTACCGGGCCGGGACGCCGCCGTGCTTGCCCGGGATCCGCTCCCGCCCGAGGTTCCCGTCGGCGATGGCGTGGGCGACGTCGCCGCGCGCCCCGACCGCGTCGGCGTCCGGGGTCTCGGCGGCGATGGCCCGCAGCGCGGCCGAGCACCCGGTCCAGGTCGTCCCGCACCTGCTCGAGCACGGCGGTGACCGGCCCGGCGTTCGCGGCGAGGATCTGCGCCCACAGCGCCGGGTCGCTGGCCGCGATCCGGGTGACGTCGCGCAGGCCCTGCCCGGCGAGCGCGACCGCGGCGTCCGGGGCGTGCCGGAGCCGGGCCGCGACCAGGCTCGCGGCGACCTGCGGGAGGTGCGAGACCAGGGCGACCGCCTCGTCGTGCTCGGACGCCGGCATGGCCAGGGGCACCGCCCCGAGCGCCAGCGCCAGCCTGCGGACGACCGCCAGCGCGGCGGCGTCACCTCCCGGCGCGGGGCTCAGCACCCACGGCCGCCCGAGGAAGAGGTCGCCGCGGGCGGCGACCGCCCCCGACCGCTCCCGGCCCGCCATCGGGTGGCTGCCGACGTAGGCGCGCAGATCGGCACCGGACGCCGTGAGCGCCGCGAGAACCCCGGCCTTGACGCTCGCGACGTCGGTGACGACGGCGTCCGGGTGGGCCTTGAGCTCGTCCGCGACGACGGCGGCGGTGACGTCGGGCGGCGCGGCGACGACGACGAGGTCGACCCGCTCCGTGCCCGGGTCCGGGACGCCGGCGCCGACGTCCCGGGCGAGCGCGAGGGCGGTGGGAGACACGTCGGCGAGCAGCACGCGCGCGCCGGACGCCGACAGCCCGAGCCCGACGCTCGCGCCCAGCAGGCCGGTCCCTACGACGCGGACCGTGCCGAGCTCGAGGGCGGCGGCCGGGTCGAGGCTCATCGGGTCTCCCCAGGCGCGATCGGCGGGACGTCCCCGCGCAGCACCTCGGTGCCGCGCAGGTACACGTTGGCGACGGCCTCGCGCGGACGCTCGGTCTCGATGTGGGCGAGGAGCCGGACGACGCGCTCCATCGAGCCCTCCACCCACATCTCCTGCGCGCAGATGAGGGCGACGTCGTGCAGGCCGAGCTGGCGCGCGGCGAGCGCCGGCGCGACGGCGGTGAGATCGCGGGTGGCCGTGAAGACGACGCTGACGACGTCCTGCGGCTCGAGCTCGTTGCTCTCGAGGAGCTGGGCGACGAGCTCGCGGGTCGCCGTGAGGATGTGCTCGCGGTCGTCGACGTCGACCCGCGTCGCACCCCGCACCGCACGCACCGCCACCCGGACCTCCGCTTCTCCTCTCCCCGCCGTCGGGCTCACCCTAGGGCGGCCGCACGCGCTCGGACGCCGACGTCCGCATCACGGACCTCCGCGCGTGCGGCGGCCCCGACCGGTGGCAGAGCCGGTCACCCGGGCACGGGGGCGGACGCGCGGGCGTCGCGGGTGCGTGCCTCGACGGCGAGGACGCCGATGACCAACGCGCCGAGCAGCGCGACGAACGCCGCGGCGGGCACGAGGCCCCCGAGGAACCCGCAGGCCGCGCAGACGCCGGCTCCGGCGAAGCGGCAGGCGACGGGCCTGATGCCGAGCGACACTCGGAAGATCGCCTCGCCGGCGAGGTACAGGCCCACGCCGCCGGCCAGCAGCCAGGTGGCATCCGTACCGGCGGCACGCCACGGAGCCGCGATCGCGAGGTGCAGCCCGGCCGCGACCAGGACGATCCCGAGCAGCAGCGGGACGAAGGCACCACCGAACGACTGCAGCGCCACCATGCCGCGCCGCTCCGGAGGGACGGCGGCGAGTGCGTGCTCGGCCTGGTCCTCGTCGGCGTCGAAGTAGACCCACCAGAGCGTGACGCAGAAGAGCAGCCCGAGCGCGCAGGCTCCGACGATCTCGGGAGTGAGCGGACGGCCCTGCACCGTGGCGCCGAGAGCGACGACCGTCTCGCCCAGGGCGACGATGACGATGAGCCCGTGCCGCTCCACGAAGTGGGCGGGCTGGATGGCGAAGCCGCGCGCGCGGCGCCGGACGGCCGGAACAGCGGCGACGGCGATCGCGAGCGGCCACAGCACCCAGTCCAGGGCCCCCTCGACGAACCCCGCGGCGACCACGACGAGCGCGCTCGCGATGTTCGTCGGCGCGATGCCCGCGACGGCTCGCACGGTCGTCGCGTCCGAGGCGAGCGCGAAGACGCCGGTGTGCAGGAGCACCACGACGAGGTAGGCGAGCCCGAAGGCGAGCCCGTCCCGCCCGAACGCGTGCGGGATGGCGAGCGCCATCGTGAGGAACCCGCACATCCCGACGACGAGCAGCACGCGGTGCAGCGCGCCTCCCGGGGGCAGGCGGTTCGTCAGCCAGGCGTACCCGCCGTACATCCAGCCGGTGACGCAGAGCACGAGCAGCGTCTGGAGGAGCGCCGCGAGCCCGACATGATCGCCGACGAGATGCGTCAGCTGCGTGATCGTGAAGACGAAGACGAGGTCGAAGAACAGCTCGATCGACGTGACGCGGCCCGTCTGCTCACCCCGGCCGACGAGCCGGCGCATCTTGCCGACGCCCACGCCGCCGCCCTACATCCCAGCGGCGGCCATCAGGGCGCCGACCTCGGCCTGCCCCAGCACTCGGCTGCGGCCCTGGCGCAGGTCGCCGAGGCGGACGGGCCCGACCCGGGTGCGCACGAGCTGCTCGACGGGGTGCCCGGCGGCGGCGAGCATGCGCCGGACGACGCGGTTGCGGCCGTCGTGCAGGACGAGCTCGAGCAGCGCCTTGCCCGGGTCGGGCGTCGACGACCTTGAAGCTGTCGACCGAGGCGATGCCGTCGTCGAGCTCGATGCCGGCGCGCAGCCGCTTGCCCAGGTCCCGCGGGCACCGGGCCGGCGACCTCCACGAGGTAGGTCTTCGGCACCTCGTAGCGGGGGTGGCTCAGCCGGTTCGCCAGCTCGCCGTCGTTGGTCAGCAGGATGAGGCCCTCGGAGTCGGCGTCCAGCCGGCCGACGTGGAAGAGCCGCTCCTCCCGGTTCGCGACGAAGTCGCCGAGGTTCGGCCGGCCCTGGGGGTCGCTCATCGCCGAGAGCACCCCGAGCGGCTTGTTGAAGGCGAGGTAGACGAGGGACTCGTCGAGCTGGATCCGGACGCCGTCGACGTGCACCACCTGGCGGGTGGGGTCGATCCGGACGCCGAGCTCGGTGACCCGCTGACCGTCCACGTCGACCCGGCCGGCGGAGATGAGCTCCTCGCAGGCGCGCCGCGAGCCCACCCCCGCCTGCGCGAGCACCTTCTGGAGCCGGACGCCGTCCGGCACGTGGACGTCCTTCGCCGGACCCGAGGGCTGCGGGGGCTGCCGGGGCCGGCCGAACGCGCCGCCCCGGGTCGTCCCCCGCGAGCCGCTGCCCCGGTTCTTGCCGGCGTCCTTCGAGGGACGGCCCTTGCGTGGAGGCGTACCGCTCACCGCGCTCCCTCGCTTCGCTCGGTCGGCGCCTCGCGTCGGGCAGCACGGATGGTTCGCTCGGTCGGCGCCTCGCGTCGCGCAGCACGGATGGTTCGCTCGCTCCGCTCGCTCACAGCGCACCCCCGACGCCGATCTCGTCGAGCGCCTCGACCTCGGGCAGGAACGGCGCCAGCGCGGGCAGGTCGTCGAGGCTGCGGAGGCCGATCCGGTGCAGGAAGTAGTTCGTGGTCCGGTAGAGCACGGCGCCGGTCTCGGGGTCGTTGCCGGCCTCCTCGACCAGGCCCGCGGCTGACCAGCGTGCGCATGACGGCGTCGACGTTGACGCCGCGGACGGCGCCGACGCGCGCCCGGCTGACCGGCTGGCGGTAGGCCACGATCGCGAGCGTCTCGAGCGCGGCCTGGGTGAGCTTGGCGGTCTGGCCCTCGAGCAGGAACCGCTCGACGACGGGCGCGTACTCGGCGCGGCTGTAGATCCGCCAGCCGCCGGCGACCTGCCGCAGCTCGAAGCCGCGGCCGTCGCGGTCGTACTCGCGCCTGATCTCCTCCAGGAGGATCTCGACCCGGGCCTGCGGTACCCCCAGCGCCGCGGCGAGCGCGATCTCGCTGACGGGGTCCTCGACGACCATGAGCACGGCCTCGATCGCGCCGCGGGCGCCCCGGGGCAGGGCGTCGACGTCGACCGCAGGCGGTTCGTCGTCAGGCGTCGTCGGGGTCGCCGGGCTCTCGCTCACGGCTTCCATCCTGCCCTGCGCCGGCGTCGAACTCGTCGTCGACCTCCACGCTGCCGTCGTCCGCGCCCGTCCACCGGATGGTGAGGTCGGCCAGCGGAGCCGCCTGGTCGAACGCGACCGCACCCTCCCGGAAGAGCTCGAGCAGGGCGAGGAAGCGCGCGACGATGAGGATCGTGCTGTCGGCGTCCGCGATGAGCACCCGGAAGCTGGCGGACCGGGTGCGGCGGAGCCGGTCGACGATCAGCGCCGCCTGCTCCCGGACGCTCACCGCGGGCGCGTGCAGGTGGTCCAGGCCGATCGTCGGCGGCGGCTTCGGCTGCAGCGCCCGGGTGGCGATCGCGGCGAGCTGCTCGGGCGTGATCGCCGAGCACGAGCTCCGGCAGCAGGCGAGCGAACCGCGGCTCGACGGAGACGGCGCGCGGCACCCGCCGCTGCTCCTCGCCCATCCGCCCCGCGAGCGTCGCGGCGACGTCCTTGAACGCCCGGTACTGGAGCAGCCGCGCGAAGAGCAGGTCGCGGGCCTCCAGCAGGGCCAGGTCCTCGTCGTCCTCGACGTCCGCGGCGGGCAGCAGGCGCGCGGCCTTGAGGTCGAGCAGGGTAGACGCGACGAGCAGGAACTCGCTGGTCTCGTCGAGGTCCCACTCCGGCCCGCGGGCCCGGATCCAGGCGACGAAGTCGTCGGTGACCTTCGCGAGCGCGATCTCGGTGACGTCGAGCTTGTGCTTGGAGATGAGGCCGAGGAGCAGGTCGAACGGTCCCTCGAACTGATCGAGCCGGACCTCGAAGCCGGGCGGGCGGCCGGGCAGCGGCCGCCCGGGTCTCCGGAGAAACCGCGGCGACCGAGGCGACCGGGCCCTCGACGTCCGGCGCCGGCTCGAGGGCGAGGTCGGGCGCGGCGACCTCGACGGCGAGGTCTCCCTCGGCGTGCTCGACCGTCACGGATCAGGCGGCGTCCCCGCGCGCGATGAGCTCGCGGGCGAGGAGGCGGTACGCGTAGGCGCCCGCGTGGCTGCTGGCGTACGTCGTGATCGGCTCGGCGGCGACCGAGGCGTCGGGGAACTTGACGGTCCGGCCGATGACGGTGTGGAAGACCTGGTCGCCGAACGCCTCGACGACGCGGGCGACGACCTCGCGGGAGTGCAGGGTCCGCGGGTCGTACATGGTGGCCAGGATGCCGTCGATCTCGAGCGCCGGGTTGAGCCGGTCGCGGACCTTCTCGATCGTCTCGACGAGCAGCGCGACGCCGCGCAGCGCGAAGAACTCGCACTCGAGCGGAATGATCACGCCGTGCGCCGCCGTGAGGGCGTTCACCGTGAGCAGGCCGAGCGACGGCTGGCAGTCGATGAGGACGACGTCGTAGGTGTCCAGCACCGGCCGCAGCACCCGGCCGAGCACCTGCTCGCGCGCGACCTCGCTGACCAGCTGCACCTCGGCGGCCGACAGGTCGATGTTCGCGGGCAGCAGGTCGAGGTTCGGGACGCCGGTCGGCCGGATCACCGTGTCGATCGGGATGTTCCGCTCGAGCAGCAGGTTGTAGATCGTCTTGTCGAGCTCGTGCGGGTTGATGCCGAGGCCGACGGAGAGGGCGCCCTGCGGGTCGAAGTCGAGCAGCAGCACCTTGCGGCCGTACTCGGCGAGCGCGGCGCCCAGGTTGATGGTGGACGTCGTCTTGCCGACGCCGCCCTTCTGGTTGCACATGGCGATGATCCGCGCGGGGCCGTGCGAGGGCAGCGCCTGCGGGATCGGGAAGTTCGGCATCGGGCGGCCGGTGGGGCCGAGGCCGCCGACGACGACGGCGTCCAAGCCGTCGCCGGTCTCGATGAACTCGTGCGCATGGAGCGTCTGGTCGGTCACGATCGCTCCATTCTCCGCCTCTTCCGGGTTCGACGGCATGATGTGGGTCCTCCCCCGATCATCGCCTGCCATCGCCCCCGACCACGCGAGGCTAGTCGGCGCGTCGCGAACCACTCAACTCGCCCTCCCCTCTCCGTGCGCCGCCGATCAAGGAAAGGGCCGGGCGGGAGGGCGGGGACCGGGCAGGGCCGCGGGGACGCCGAGGGCGCGCGGATGCGCGGCGGCGTAGACCTCGCGCAGGTGGTCGGCGCTGACCCGGGTGTAGATCTGCGTCGTGGTCACGGACGCGTGGCCGAGCAGCTCCTGCACCACGCGCACGTCGGCTCCGCCCTCGAGCAGGTGCGTCGCGAAGGAGTGCCGCAGGGTGTGCGGCGAGACCCGAGGCCCGAGCCGGGCCCGCGCCGCCGCCGTCTGCAGCACGGCCCAGGCGCTCTGCCGGGAGAGCCGGCCGCCGCGCGTGTTGAGGAAGACGGCGCGGGTCGCGGCCCCGGCCGCCGGCGTCCGCGCCACGAGCGCCGGCCGCAGCCGCACCAGGTACGCATCCAGCGCCCGCTCCGCGTAGCTGCCCAGCGGGACGATCCGGTCCTTGCCGCCCTTGCCGTGCAGCCGGACGAGCCCGGACTCGCGGTCGAGGTCGTCCAGATCGAGCCCGACGGCCTCGCTGATCCGCGCTCCGCTGCCGTAGAGCAGCTCGAGCAGGGCGCGGTCGCGCAGGCCGGTGGGCGACCCCTCGAGACCTGCGGCGCCGAGGAGCTTCTCGACGTCCGCGACCGCGAGGGCCTTGGGGAGCCGCTGCGGCGTCGCCGGGGGCCGCACCTCGCCGGCGGGATCCGTCGGCGCCGCCCCCTCCAGGTGCAGGAACCGGTGGAACCCCCGGACGGCGACCACCGCCCGCGCGGCGGACGTCGCCACCAGGGCGCGCCCGCCGTCCTCCCCCGTCCGGATCGCCGCGAGGAAGGCGGTGACGTGCTCCTCGCGCACGTCCTCCACGCGCTGGACGCCGAGCGCGGCGAGGTGGGCCGCGTAGCGGTCGAGGTCGCGCCGGTAGGCCGCCAGCGTGTTCGCGGCGAGCCCCCGCTCGACCTGCAGGTGGGCGAGGTAGCCCCGGACGGCGGCGCGCAACGGCGCGGCGGCGTCCGGGACCGGCCTCGACGACGGGTCGACCTGGGTGGTCACCCGCTCAGGAAAGCACCTCGGCGAGCTCGGTGTGCGCCATGCCGTGCGCCTCGGCGACCGGCGCGTTGGTCACCGCCCCGCCGTGGGTGTTCAGGCCCTTGGCGAGGCTCGGGTCCGACCGCAGCGCCGCCGCGCCAGCCCTGGTTGGCCAGCTCGACCGCGTACGGCATGGTGACGTTGGTCAGCGCGTAGGTGCTGGTGTGCGGCACGGCGCCGGGCATGTTCGCGACGCAGTAGAAGACCGAGTTGTGGACCTTGTAGGTCGGGTCGTCGTGCGTCGTCGGCCGCGAGTCCTCGAAGCAGCCGCCCTGGTCGATGGAGATGTCGACGAGGACGCTGCCGGGCTTCATCCGCGAGACGAGCTCGTTGCTGATGAGCTTCGGCGCCTTGGCGCCGGGCACGAGGACGGCGCCGATGACGAGGTCGGCGTCGATGACGGCCTTCTCGATCTCGTAGGTGTTCGACGCGACGGTCTGGCAGTGCCCCTGGTAGATGGCGTCCATGAGGCGCAGCCGGGCGACGTTGCGGTCGAGCAGCAGGACCTCGGCCTGCATGCCCAGCGCGATCGCGGCGGCGTTCTGACCGGCGACACCGGCGCCGATGACGACGACCTTGGCGGCGTACACGCCGGGCACGCCGCCCATGAGCAGGCCCCGGCCGCCCTGCGCGCGCATGAGCGTGTGCGCACCGACCTGGGGCGCGAGCCGGCCGGCGACCTCGCTCATCGGGGCGAGCAGCGGCAGCGAGTGGTCGGGCAGCTCGACGGTCTCGTAGGCGATGCCCGTGACCTTGCGCCGGACGAGCTCCTCCGTGAGGGGCTTGTCGGCGGCGAGGTGCAGGTAGGTGAAGAGGGTCTGGCCCTCGCGCATCCGCGGGTACTCCTCCGCGATGGGCTCCTTGACCTTGAGGATCAGGTCGGCGGTGGCCCAGACGTCGTCCGCGGCGCCGAGGATGCGTCGCGCCGGCGCCGGCGAAGTCGTCGTCGTCGATCGAGGAGCCGGCACCGGCGTCCTTCTCGACGTAGACCTCGTGACCGTTCCGGACGAGCTCGTGCACGCCGGCGGGCGTGATCGCCACCCGGTACTCGTGGTTCTTGACCTCGCGGGGGATCCCGACCTTCACGCTGGTACGCCTCCTTCTCGACCCGTCTACTCCAGGCAGGCTAGACCTCAACGGCCGAGCAGATGGTGCCAAGATGTAGCCGAATCACCGAAGAGAGGGGCACGACCTGCCCCCGACAAGCAGAGGACGGGGCACGACATGCCTGGTATCGATATCGGCGAGCTCGACGCCGTGGACCGGGACATCCTGCGGCAACCTCCAGGCCGACGGCCGGCTCACGAACGCGGAGCTGGCCAAACGGGTGCGGCTCTCGCCGTCGCCGTGCCTCCGCCGGGTCAAGTCCCTCGAGGACCGGGGCTACATCCGGGGCTACACCGCGCTGCTCGACCGCGGAAAGGTGCGGCGCGCCCTGCACGTCGTCGTCATGGTCAGCCTCACCTCCCAGCGGCAGGAGACTCTCGAGGCGTTCGAGGCGGCGGTGCGGGATCTGGACGACGTGCTCGAGTGCCACCTCGTCGCCGGCGAGTCCGACTACCTGGTGACCGTCGCCGCCGAGAACCTGGACGCCTACCAGCGCTTCTTCACCAAGCGCCTGGGCGAGCTGCCCGGCGTCGCATCGCTGCGCACCCTGATCAGCATGAAGACGGTGAAGTCGACGACCGCCCTCCCCGTCTGAGCCCCCTTCATCGCTGATCATGCAATCCGCGATGATCTGTACCCGGACGCCTACTGATCGACGCGGATTGCATGATCAGCGAGAGACGAGGGCGGGGTCAGGTCGGCGGCGTGGGCCCGCCTCACCCGGCGCCAGGCGGAAGGCAGGAGCAGCCCGCCGATGACGAGCACGCTGCCGGCCACCGCCACGGCGGAGGGCCGCGCCCCGAGCGCCACCCACGCGGTGGCGAGGCCGATCGGCGGCACGAGCATCGTGAACGGCGCCACGACGGACGCCGGGTAGCGGCTCATGAGGTTCGACCAGGTGCCGAAGCCGACGATGGTCGCGAGCAGCGTGAGGTAGGCGAGCGCGAGCAGACCGGCGGCGTCGATCCCGGCGAGCGCCGTTCCCAGGTGGGCAGGGCCGACCTGCACGAGGGCCAGGACGCCGAGGACCGGCGCAGCGACCACGCTCCCCCAGACGACCAGCCCCAGCCCCTGGCTGACGCCGGAGGTCCGGGCGACCAGGTTCCCGGCCGCCCAGGACAGGCCGGCGAGGAGGCCGAGCACGAAGCCGATCGGTGTGGAGCCGCCGCGGTCCAGGCCGAGCAGGGCGAGCCCGCCCGTGGCCAGGACCATCCCGAGGGCCTGGGCGCGACCCGGCCGCTCCCCCAGCACGATCGCGGCGGCGACGACGGTGAACACCGCCTGGGACTGCAGGACCACGGCGGCCAGCCCCGGCGACAGTCCGGCGTCCATCGCCGTGAAGAGGAAGCCGAACTGGCCGGCGTAGAGCGTGAGCCCGAGGGCCACGAGCCGCGGCCAGGCGAGCGCCGGCCGCGGCACGAACCACGCGCAGGTGCCGGCGACGAGGGCGAACCGCAGCGCGGCGAGCAGCAGCGACGGCGTGGTGATAAGCCCGACGTGGATGACGACGAAGTTCACGCCCCAGATCAGGGTGATCCCTACGGCTGCGGCAACGGAACGGGGAGGCACGGGGCCCAGCCTGGCGCGACCAGGGCCGGAAGGAAAAGCACCTGTTCCTATCGCCGCCCGTAAGCAGAGCTTTCCAACAGGGGGATACTGCCGGGATGGAGCTCAATCCGGTCCGGGCCCGTTGCTTCCTCGAGGTGGTCGAGCGCGGCACCGTCGCCGCGGCCGCGCAGTCGCTCGGGTACACCGCGCCGGCCGTGTCGCAGCAGATCGGCAAGCTCGAGCGGTCCCTCGGCGTCCCGCTGTTCGACCGCGTCTCCGGCCGGCTCCGGCCCACCCCGGCCGGGACGGCGCTCGTGCCGCACGTCTACGCCGTCCTGGACGCTATGGAGGCCGGCCGGCAGTCGGCCCGCACCGCGGCGAGCGCCGAACGGGACGCGTGGGCGTCGCGGCGTTCCCCTCCGCGCTGGTGAACCTCGTCGCCCCGCTGACGGGCGCCCGCACCGTGCCGCTGGGCCGGGTGATGGAGGCCGAGGACGACGACGCCCTGCGCGAACTGACCCTCGGCCACGTCGACGTCGCGATCGTCCAGGAGCACAGCCACCAGCCGTACCGGCGGGACCCGCGCCTGAAGCACCACCGGCTGCTCCGGGACCCGCTGGACCTGCTGCTGCCGCCCGGCTGGCCGGCGCCCGCGTCCGCTCGCCGCCGCCGGCGACCTGCCCTGGGTCGTCAGCGGCGCCGGATCCCCGTGCCGCGGCGCGACCGAGGAGGCGTGGCGCCGCGCCGGCATCACACCGACCATCGCGGCGGAGGCGTACGAGCTGGCCAGCATCGTCGCGCTGGTCGCCTCCGGGGCCGGGGTCTCCCTGCTCCCGCGGCTGGGCATGCCCCGCGACCTGCTGGGAGCTCGCGTGGCGGTGGGCGTGTCCCCGGTGATCCGGACGCTGCACGCCGTGACGCGGCGCACCCGCGACGGCGGCGCGGTCGCCGCGGTCGTCGCCGCGCTCCGCGATCAGGCGGACGTCGTCGCCGCACGCGAGGTGGCCCGCTGGAGCTGACGGCCGTGGGAACGGTCACGGCAGCGGGTCACGAGCGAGAGCGGACGACAGGGCACGCCCCTAGGCTCCGATCATGACGCTCCGGCCGTACTCCCAGAACCCGCCGAGGCTCGCGCTGCAGGTCGTCGTCGACGTCCTCGTCCTGGCGTGGATCTATCTGTGGGTCCGGATCGGCGTCGTCGTGCACGACTCGATCACCTCGGCCGCGTCCGTCGGCTACCGGATCCAGGACAGCGCCGGCGGGGTCGCGGGCAGCTTCGACCAGGCGGCGCGGAACGTCGGCAACACGCCGCTGGTCGGCGACGCCCTGAGCGCGCCGCTGCGCGACCGCCGCTCAGCAGATCTCCGGCGTCGCGGGCAGTGGCCAGGACCTCGGCGATCGCCTGACGGGTTTCGCGACTCCGGCCGGCTGGCTCGTGGCGCTCGCCCCGATCCTCCTCGCGCTGGCGTTCTGGCTGCCCGCCCGCTGGCGGTTCGCCCGGCGCGCCGGCACCACGGCGGAGCTCGCGCAGACCCCCGCGGGCGAGGAACTGCTCGCCCTGCGCGCCCTCGTGAACCGTCCGCTGCACGAGTTGCGGCAGGTCGCACCGGACCCCTTGGCGGCGTTCCGCTCCGGCGATCCGGTGACGGTCAGCGCCCTGGCCCGGCTGGAGCTCGTCGCCGTCGGCGTCCGGGGACCCGCGACGACGGGTGGTGCGGGCGGGGCTCCGGCGACCGACGCGGGCCCCTGACGATCCGGCGTCAGTTCCGGAACGCGGGGTGCTCGGGCCACGGCGCGTCCGCGGGCCGCAGGGTGCGTCCAGTCCTGGGCGCGGGCCTCGCAGGCGGCCAGGACGCCGACCACGGCGCCGGGGTTGTGCAGCGCGCCGGCGAGCACGGCGTCCCGGGCCTCCTCCAGCGGCACCCAGCGCGCCGTCATGCCCAGCTCCTCCGCCTCGCGCTGATGCCGCTCGGCCTCGGGCACGGGCGACACGCCGCGGGCGAGGTACAGCCGCAGCGCCTCGGTCGACCCGCCCGGGGAGTTGAACCAGTCGGCGAGCACGTCCCAGCGGTCCGCGCGCAGGTCGGCCTCCTCCGCCAGTTCGCGCTGGGCCGCGTGCAGGGGCGTCTCGCCCTCGACGTCGAGCAGGCCGGCCGGCAGCTCCCACAGGGTCATGCCCACCGGGTGCCGGTACTGCTCGACGAACAGCACACGGCCCTCGTCGTCCAGGGCCAGGACGCCGACCGCGCCGGTGTGCTGCACGTACTCCCGCTGCACGACGCCGCCCTCGCCGAGGTCGACGGTGTCGCGGGCGAGGTCCCAGACCATGCCCTTGTAGACGATCTCGTGCCGGCGCACGTCCCGCGGGGCGAAGGAGTCGTGGAAGGCCGGGTCGGTCACGCGGTCACCGCGGCCTCGGGCGGTCGGGAGGACGTCGAGCAGCCGCTCGCTCGACTGCCGGTCCAGCGCGGCGCCGACGAGCCCGGCGAAGAGCGGGTGCGCCCGGTCGGGGCGCGACTTGAACTCCGGGTGCGCCTGCGTCGCCACGTAGTACGGGTGCACCTCGCGGGGCAGTTCGACGAACTCGACCAGCGACCGGTCGGGCGAGATCCCCGAGACGACGAGCCCGGCCTCCTCGAGCTTGCCCAGGTAGCCGTTGTTGACCTCGTAGCGGTGCCGGTGCCGCTCCTCGACGCGCTCGGCGCCGTACACCTCGCGGACGATCGACCCCTCGGCCAGCACGGCCGGGTACGAGCCGAGCCGCATCGTGCCGCCGAGGTCGCCCTCGCCGGAGACGATGTGCTTCTGCTCCTCCATCGTCGCGATGACGGGGAACGGCGTCTGCGGGTCGAACTCGGTGCTGCTGGCCTCGGGCATGCCCGCGACGTTGCGGGCGAACTCGATGACCATGCACTGCAGGCCGAGGCACAGGCCCAGCGCGGGCACCTGGTTCTCCCGCGCCCAGCGCAGCGCGCCCACCTTGCCCTCGATGCCCCGGACGCCGAAGCCGCCCGGGATGCAGACGGCGTCGACGCCGGAGAGCATCCGCCGGGCGCCCTCCGGCGTCTCGCACGTGTCGCGAGGCGACCCACCGCAGGTCCACCCGCGCGTCCTTGTCGAACCCGCCGGCGCGCAGGGCCTCGGTCACCGAGAGGTAGGCGTCCGGGAGGTCGACGTACTTGCCCACGAGCGCGATCTCGACCCGGTGGCTGGGCCGGTGCACGCGGCGGAGCAGCTCGTCCCAGCTCTCCCACTGGACGTCCCGGAAGGCGAGCCCGAGCCGCCGGACGACGTAGGCGTCGAGGCCCTCGCGTGTGCAGGACCTTCGGGATGTCGTAGATCGAGGGGAGCGTCGACGGCGGCGACCACGGCCTCGTCGTCGACGTCGCACATGAGGGCGATCTTGCGCTTCACGCCGGCCGGGATGTCGCGGTCGGCGCGGCAGACGATGGCGTCGGGCTGGATGCCGATGCTGCGCAGCGCCGCGACCGAGTGCTGGGTGGGCTTGGTCTTGAGCTCGCCGCTGGGCGCGAGGTAGGGCACGAGCGAGACGTGGACGAAGAAGACGTTGTCGCGGCCGACGTCCTGACGGACCTGGCGGGCGGCCTCGAGGAACGGCAGCGACTCGATGTCGCCGACGGTCCCGCCGATCTCGGTGATGATCACGTCGATCCGGGAGCTCTCGGTGGCCTGGGCCCGCATCCGGGCCTTGATCTCGTTGGTGACGTGCGGGATCACCTGGACGGTGTCGCCGAGGTACTCCCCGCGCCGCTCCTTGGCGATGACGGCCGAGTACACCTGGCCGGTCGTCACGTTCGCGGACCGGTCGAACTCGACGTCGAGGAAGCGCTCGTAGTGGCCGATGTCGAGGTCGGTCTCGGCGCCGTCCTGCGTGACGAAGACCTCGCCGTGCTGGAACGGGTTCATCGTGCCGGGGTCGACGTTGATGTACGGGTCGAGTTTCTGCATGGCCACACGGAGGCCTCGGCCGCGCAGGAGATGGCCGAGACTCGAGGCCGTCAATCCCTTGCCGAGAGAGGAGGCGACGCCTCCGGTGACGAAGATGTGCTTGGCCGGAGAAGGCGTCTGTACCACGGGCTTCGAGCCTAACAGGCCCGCGGCGCACAGCCGCTCCAGGTGCCCGGCGAGTCGCTGCGCGGGCCCAGGGATCAAGGAAGCTTCCGGAGCGCTGTCCGCCGGTCGCCGTCGCCGGGCGCCGGGTTGCCGGCTCCGGCGCGCGCGCGCCGGTACAGGTCGATCACCTGCGCGAGGGCGTCCTGCGCGGTCGGCAGCCGCGCGGCGCGGGCCAGCGCCGCCGCCCTCAGCTCGACCACGCCTCCCGGCCCCCGGCCACCGGTCCGCCGCAGGTCGTCGACGAGCCGCTCGATCGCCCCGGCCATCGCCGCGGCGTCGCCGGCCGCGACGAGCACTGCGGCGTCCCCGACCACCTCCCGGGTGCCGCCGGCGTCCGTCGCCACGATCGCCGCCCCCGCCCGCAGCGCCTCCTGGAGGCCGAGCGGCTGCCCCTCCCAGCGGCTGGCCGAGACGACGACGTCCGCGGCCGCGAGCAGGTCGGGCACGTCGTCGCGCCGACCGAGCAGCAGTAGCGGCACGCCCTCCGCCGCGGCCCGGCGCAGTTCCGGCTCCGAGCGGCCCGTCGCCCGCGACGGCCCCGACGATCCTGAGGTCCGGTCGGCGGTCGCGCAGCAATCGCAGTGCGTCCGCGAGCGTGTCCAGCCCCTTCTGCGGGGCGAGCCTCGCCACGGTGACGAGCAGGGCCGCGGCGTCCGGGACGCCGAGCTCGGCGCGCACCTCAGCCGGGGTCCGGGCCGCGGGCCGGCCGGGCGGCGCGGGAACCAGGGCGCGTCTCGGCGTCCCGGGCACCACGGGCGCGCAGCTGCGCCACGAGGTCCCCGGAGACGCCGAGGACGGCGTCCGCGCCGCGCGCGACGACCGTGGTGAGCACCGCGTGCACGGCCCGGACGCCGCGACCGCCGACCGCGGCGTTGTGCACCGTGACGACGACGGCAGGCCGGCGGCGCAGGGTCCGCGCGGCGAGGACGGCGAGGGCGCCGGCGCGGGCCCCGTGCGCGTGGACGACGTCGACGTCGCGCGCGAGCCGGCGCAACCGGAGCACCGCCCGCAGATCCGCGACGGGGCGGGGCCGCTCCGCGATCGCGACCGGCGCCACTCCCACGGACGACGGCAGCCCGAGGGACGCCAGGGTCCCGGCGGGCCCCGCGACCGTGACCGTCGATCCCGCGGAGGCGAGGCCGGCGGCGAGGTCGGCGACGTGCCGCCCCGTCCCGCCTCCGCTCGTGGCCAGCACGAACAGCACCGACTCCACGCCGGGGTCGAGCTGACCGGTCGGGCCGGTCAGCTCGACCGGCCGAGCGCGGTCGCCGCTCGCCGGTGCCGCGTGCCCGCCACCCCGTCGCAGGCGGCGGAGCAACGGAGCGAGCGTCTCGCGCTCCAGCGCGGCGAGCACCGGCCCGGCGACGACGAGGACGAGGAGACCGGCGAGCAGCGCGGCGACGACGGCCCGGCTCGTACCCGCCCGCCCACTCCCGAGCGTCACGCCGGAGACGACGCGCGCAGCGAGGGCCGCGACGACGCCGATCGCCGCGACGCGCACCGTCGTCCGTGCCAGCCCGGCGACGGCGGACGGCCCGGCCGCCCGACGGACGGCCAGCACCAGCAGCACGCCGGCGACGAGCATGCCGACGCTGTTCCCTGCGGCGAGTCCGACGACGGCCGCCCAGGCGGACCCCCGCACCGGGACGAGCGCGGACACGGCGACCAGCGACGCGCCGACCACGACCAGCCAGCCCACGGCCGTCGCCGCCGCCGCCGCCCGCCCCCGCCCCAGCGCGTAGAGCGAGCGGCTGAGGTGCGCGACGAGCGCCCACCCGGGCAGGCCGAGCGCGAAGAGGGTGACTGCGGGGCCGAGCGCGTCGAAGACGGCCCCGCCGACGGCGTCGAGATGGGCGAACAGCGCCTGCACGGCCGGCGCGACCCCGGCGAGCGCCGCCGCACCGACCACGGAGGCCACGATCACCGCACGGGTCGTGGCCGCGCTGGTGGCGGCGAACCCGCCGGCGTCGCCGTCCGCCGCCTGCCGGGAGAGCCGAGGGAACGCGGCAGTCGCCAGCGGCACGGCCAGCACCGCGTACGGCAGCAGGTACACCGCCTGCGCGTACTGGTAGACGTTGAGCGCGCCCTCCCCACCGGTTCGGGTGGCGAGGGCGAGGACGACCACGACCGCCGCCTGCTGCGCGAGGAGCGCGACGACGCCGGCGCCGGCGAGCGAGCGGACGAGCGGGCGCCGTGCCGGCCGGGAACCGCAGGGTGGGCCGGAGCCGGACGCCGGCCCGCCACGCCGGCACCAGCAGGGGCAGGCTGAGGGCGACGACCCCGAGCGTGGTCCCCCCGCTGAGCACGGCCTCTGCCGCCGGCGACGGGAGGAACGCGGGCTGCCCGTGCGCCGGCCCGGCGAGCACGGCGTACCACGCGTACGCGGCGATGACGACGACGGAGGAGAGCAGCGGCGCCAGCGCCGGCCCGGCGAAGCGGTGATGCGCCTGGAGGACGCCGGTGAGCACGATGCCCACGCCGTACAGCACGACCTGCGGGGCGAACACCACGAGCATCCGCGTCGCGAGCGTCACCGCACCGGCGCAGTCCGACCCGTGCAGGAAGAGCCCCGTGACCGGCCGCGCGAAGGCGCCGAGCAGCAGCGCCACCGGCAGCAGCCCGAGCACGGTCCAGGTGAGCAGCGCGGACGCCGCGCGGTCGGCGTCCGCCCGGCCACCCCGGGTCAGGGCCGCGGCGATGGCGGGGACGACGGCGCCGGCGAGAGCGCCGCCGGCGACCACCTCGAAGAGCACGTTGGGTATCTGGTTGGCGGCCGCGTACGCCGTCCCGGTGCACCCTGCGCCGACCGTTCCGGAGAAGACGAAGACGCGACCGAAGCCCACGGCGCGGGCGGCCAGCGTGAGTGCCGCGACGAGGGCGGCCGACCCTGCGATGCCGGCGGCGACGCTCCGGGTCGGGGCGGGGACCGTCAACGCGGCCGGCGCCCGGCCATGTCGAGCTCCCGCAGCCCGGGCGTCGCCTCGATGACCTTGGTGAAGCTGACCTTCTCGCTCACCAGCGTGAGGGCGACGACCCCGGCGAGCGCCGCCAGCCGCACCCGCGGCCCGGCGCCGGCGACGACGGCGACCCCGAGCAGCGCCCCGGCGGCGTTGGCCCCGCCGTCGCCGAGCATGGCCCGCTCCCCGAGGTCCTCGGGCAGCAGCGCGACGGCCGGCCCGGCGACCGCCGCGACGAGGCCGCCGGCGGGGACCGCGGCGAGCACCGCCGGGGCCGGGAGCAGCGCGACCTTGAGGGCGCGCCCGGGCCGCAGGTCGAAGAGGTTGGCGAGGTTGGCGCAGCCCGCCACGAGGGCGGCCGCGGGCAGCACGTCGCGGGCGCGCCCGCGCGGGCCGAGCGCCACCAGGGCCGCCGCGAGACCGGTCACGCCGATCCCCGCGACCTTGACCCCGCCGGTCGTCACCTCGCCCCGCCGGAGCGCGGCGAGGTGCCCGCGAAGCCCCTTGCTGGTACCGCGTTCGGCGAGGTCGTCGAGGACGCCGAAGGCTGCGGCTCCGGCGACGGCGAGCGCGCCCGCCGTCCGGAGTCGCCCCGGGACGCGGCGCGACCGCGAGCGCGGCGACGGCGCCGGCGGCCAGCGCGGGCCCCTCGAGCAACGTGATCGGCTCGCCGCGGTGGTTGGTCCGCTGCCAGCGGTCCCGGCCTCCCGGCGGACGCCGCTGCAAGCCGGTCCAGGCGAGCCGGGCGCCGGCGGCGCCGGCCGCCGCGGTGGCGAGGTGTGCGAGCCGCAGTCCCACGCGCGCACTCTGCCAGATTGCCGGTCGCCGTTCCGCCGACCCGCGTGCCAGATCGGCCGGTCGCACGTTCCGCCGACCCGCGTGCCAGATTGCCGGCCGACCCTCCGCCGACGGCGTCGGACTCCGAGCGCCGGCCTCAGCCCGCGCCGCCCTGCGTCGCCGAGGCCGGCAGCGGCGCGGTGGCGCCCTCCCCGAAGCCGTACTGCCCGGACTTGCCGAGCTGCTGCTCGCGCAGCGCGAAGACGGAGGTGATGTCACCCATCGGCGTGCCGCCGGTGTCCACGCTCGACACGAGCCCGGTGAGCTGCTGGTCGCCCCGGAGCGCGGCGACCAGACCACCGGCCGTCGCGGACGACGCGGGGCCGACGACGGCCGACCCGGTGCTGCCCGTGTCGAGGGCGCGGGCCAGGGTCAGCCAGGCCTGGTTCGGGTCGGCGGCACTGCTCGGGGTCGGCGAGGGCGCCGCACCCTGCACCGCCTCCGCGACGCCTGGCGCCAGCACGATCGCCTGGGTGGCCCTCGTCGGGGCGTCGCCGCTGACGTCGACGAGACCCGCGCGGGCGAGGCCGTCGAGGAGGGTCTGCGCCGTGGCGTCCGTCTTCTGGCTCGCGGACAGCTCGTTCGTGACCAGCGCCCGGGCGAGGAGCTGGGCGGCCACCGTCTGCGCCGACCTGCCCGTGGACGCGCTGGGCGACGGAGAGCTTCCGGAGGCCGGCGGCGTCGTCGCGCCGACGAGCGCCCCGGCCCCGGCGGCGAGCGACTGGACGGCCTTCTCCCGGGCGGCGGCGTCGGACGGGTCCACCCAGGCGTTCTGGACGTCGACCCGTCCGGTCACCGTGGCGCCGGCCTGCGTGAGGGCGGTCGTCAGCGGCTTGACGGTGTCGGCGTCGAAGCCGGGCAGCGTGACCAGGACGACGCTGCGGCCGCCGAGCTGGTCGGCCACGAGGCCCGGCTGGATCTGGGTGAGGAAGGTGTCGCGGTTGGCGATGCCCGCCTGCGCGGTCTTGAGCTGGTCGCTCAGCGCGTCGCGGTCCTGCCGCAGCTGCTGCACGCTCTGCGACAGCCCTCGGGCGATCGGCTCGTTGAGCGGACCGGCCCCGAGCACGATGCCGACGGCCAACGCGATGAACACCGAGATGAGGGAGACGAGGTGATAGCGGAAATCGATCATCAGAGGAGCCATCGGACGGGGGACGCGAGGGCTTCGGGCCGGGGGTCGGTGAAGAACCCGGTGATCCAGGACACGATCTCGTCGATGCGGGCGCCGAGCAGGGCGTAGACCGTCTGGCCGCCCGTCGTCACCGCCATGGCCACCGCGAGGGCGACCAGGCCGGCGACCGCGAGCAGCACGACCTGCAGGGTGCCGATGCGCTGCCGGTACAGCCGCGAGACGCCCTTGGCGTTGACGACCTTGTCGCTGACCCGCAGCTGGGTGAGGAAGCTGCTGGCCATGCCGGCGCGGCCCTTGTCGAGGAAGTCGACGAGGCCGTTGTGGATGCCGACGACGACGATGAGCTCGGCGCCCTTGTCGTCGGCGAGGAGCAGCGCGACGTCCTCGCTGGTGCCGGCGGCGGGGAACACCACCGGCTCGAGGCCGAGCGCCCGGACCCGGGCCAGCCCGGGCGCCCGCCCGTCGCGATAGGCGTGGACGACGATCTCGGCGCCACACGTGAGGGCGCGGTCGCTCACGGAGTCCATGTCGCCGAGGATCATGTCCGGGTGGTAGCCGGCGTCGAGGATCGCGTCGGCGCCGCCGTCGACACCGATGAGCACCGGCCGGTACTCCCGGATGTAGGGGCGGAGGATCGCCAGGTCCTCCTTGTACTGGTGCCCGCGGACGACGATGAGCACCTGCCGGCCGTCGACCTGCGTCGCGATGTCGGGGACGCCGACGCGATCGAGCAGCAGCGCGCGTTCCCGGCGCAGGAAGTCGAGGGTGTTCGCGGCGAACGACTCGATCTGGACGGCGAGGCCTGCCCGGGCGCTCTCGACGGCGGCGTCGACCTGCTCGGCGTCCAGCTCCACGCCCTTGGCCACGACCCGGTCCCCGACCCAGACCGCGCCCTCGTGGACGCGCGCCGGCGTCCCCTCCTGCAGCGCGGTCATGACGTCCGGGCCGACGTCGTCGATCAGCGGGATGCCGGCCGCGACGATGATCTCGGGGCCGAGGTTGGGGTAGCGACCGGAGATGCTGTGCGCGGCGTTGACGACGGCCCCCGGTCGCTTGGCGACGAGCGACTCGGCGGCGACGACGTCGATGTCCGTGTGGTCGATGACGGCGATGTCGCCCGGCTCGAGCCGCTTGGTGAGGTTCTTCGTGCGCCGGTCGATGCGTACCAGACCGACGACGCCGGGCCCGCCCTCAGGGACGGCTCGGCGCCGGATCCGCAACATCCTCACCTGTCGATGGTCGCACGGAGCGACGGGAGGGCGATCCACCGCGCGATCGCCTCGGCTTGCCCTCGGAGCGCACGCCGGCCAGCCGCTCGGCCTCCGCGGCCGCGAGCAGCTCGCGGGCGTGGGCCTGCGCGCTGTCCGAGTTCTCCATGCCGCCGAGCATCCGGGCCAGCTCCCGGATCCGGCCCTCCTCGTCGAGGGTGGTGACGCCACTCACGGTCACCTCGCCGTCGCGCGACTTCACCACCGTGAGGTGACGGTCGGCGTAGGCGGCGACCTGCGGGAGGTGCGTGACGACGAGAACCTGCGAGGTCCGCGCGAGCCGGGCCAGCCGCCGGCCGATGCCGAGCGCCGCCCGGCCGCCGACGCCGGCGTCCACCTCGTCGAAGACGAACGTCGGCACCGGATCGGCGGCTCCGAGCACGACCTCGAGCCCCAGCATGAGCCGGGAGAGCTCGCCGCCGGAGGCGCCCTTCGCGATCGGCCGGGCCGGCGCACCCGGGTGCGGCACCAGGAGGAACTCGACGTCGTCGACGCCGTCCGGGCCCGGCAGCCAGGCGCACCGGGCCGGCGCCGAGATCGACCTCGAGCCCCTCGGCGTCCTCCCGCTGCCGCACGTCGACGACGAGCCGCGCGTCCGGCATGGACAGGTCGGCGAGCTCGGCGGAGACGGCCTCCGCCAACTCGGCCGCGGCGGCGCTCCGGTGTGCGGACAGCTCGCGCGGCGGTGGCAGCCGAGCTCCGCGCGCAGCTGCTCGCGCTGCGCCCGGAGCTCCACCGTCCGGTCCTCGTCGCCGTCGAGCTCGAGCAGCCGCGGCGACGCCTCGGCCGCCCAGGCCAGCACGCTGTCGACGTCCCCGCCGTGAGCGCGGGCGAGCGCCGAGAGCACCGGCGCGGCGCTCCTCCACCGCGGCGAGCCGCACCGGGTCGGCCTCGACTCCGTCCGCGTACGAGGCGCACTCGGCGGCGACGTCGGCCACGAGGTAGCCGATCTCGCCGAGCCGCTCGGCCAGCGCCGCGAGGGCCGGATCGTGGTCGACGACCAGATCGAGGGCTCGACGAGCCTGCCCGACCAGCGCGGCGACGTCCCCGCCGCCGACGCCGTCCGGGTCACCCGTGAGCGCGAGATGCGCCTGCTCGGCCGCCAGCCGCAGCTCCTCCGCGTGGCCCAGGCGCTCGGCCTCGGCCCGCAGGGCGACGTCCTCGCCCGGCTGCGGCTCCACCCGCTCGATCTCGGCGAGGCCGATGCGGAGCAGCTCCGCCTCCTGCGCGCGCTCCCGGCCGCGGGCCACGATCTCGGCGAGCCGGCCCTCGACGTGCCGCAGCCGCTGCCAGGTGGCGCGGTAGGCGGCGAGGACGTCGGCCACGCCGGCACCCGCGAAACGGTCGAGCGCCTCCCGCTGCCGCACCGCGGAGCGCAGGCGCAGCTGATCGGTCTGCCCGTGCACGGTGACGAGGTTCTCGGCGAGCTCCGCGAGCACGCTCGCGGGTACGGAGCGGCCGCCGACGAAGGCCCGGCCCCGGCCCTCGGCGGCCACACTGCGGGAGACGATGAGGACGTCGCCGTCGTCGAGCTCCGCGCCGGCGTCGAGCGCGCGGGCGGCGACCGGACCGGCGGGGTCGACGACGATCCGGCCCTCGACGTGCGCGGCGCGTTCGCCCTCGCGGACGGTCCCGGCGTCCGACCGGCCGCCCATCAGCAGGCCGAGCCCGGTCACGACCATGGTCTTGCCCGCGCCGGTCTCGCCGGTGACGACGGTCAGCCCCGGCCCGAGATCGAGGACGGCGTCGGCGATCACCCCGAGGCCGCGCAGGCGCATCTCGAGCAGCACGGCGCCCACACTAGGCGGAGCGTCCGACACCGCGCTCCGCGTCGTCCACAGGCGCTACTGCGGGCCCTCCGCGATCGCCCGCGCCAGATCGGCGTCCGCCAGCGCCGGCGCGCCGTCGGTCAGCCACAGGAAGTACTCGACGTTGCCGCTCGGCCCAGGCAGCGGGCTCGCAGTGACGCCGCGCACCCCGAGGCCGATCCCGGCGGCCGCCCGCGCGACGTCGCGCACCGCGTCCGCCCGGGCCGCCGGGTCGCGGACCACCCCGCCCGACCCGAGCCGTTCCCGCCCCACCTCGAACTGCGGCTTCACCATGAGCAGGAGGTCCCCTCCGGGAGCCGTGACGTCGTGCAGGGGCCGAAGGACCAGCCGCAACGAGATGAAGGAGAGGTCGCCGACGACGAGATCGACGGGCTCGCCGACGATCGGCAGGGTGAGGTCGCGGACGTTGGTCCGGTCGACCACGCGCACCCGCGGGTCCTGCCGCAGCGACCAGGCGAGCTGCCCGTACCCGACGTCGACGGCGACGACCTCGGCCGCTCCGCGACGGAGCAGGACGTCGGTGAAGCCCCCCGTGCTCGCACCGGCGTCCAGGCAGCGCCGGCCCTGCACGGCGAGCCCCTGCGGGCTGAACGCGTCGAGCGCGCCGGCGAGCTTGTGCGCGCCCCGGCTGACGTAGTCCGGCGTGTCACCCGGATCGGCGCGGACGACGATGGCGGCGGCGGGGTCCACCTGGGTGGCCGGCTTCGCCGCCGTCGTGCCGCCGACGTCGACCCGGCCGGCGGCGACGAGTTCGGCGGCCTGCCCACGGGAGCGGGCCAGTCCGCGGCGGACGAGCTCGGCGTCGAGACGGCGCAAGCGCGCCACGGGTCAGTCCTCGACGTCGGCGAGCCGGTCCTGCAGGGTCCGGTGCACGCGTTCCAGCACGGCGAGCCGGGTCTCGAGCGGTTCGTCGACCACGCCCTCGAGCGTGGCGAGCGCGGCGTCGACCGCTTCGTCCCCCGTGGCCGGCGGCTCCTCCACGGTGTCGGGCTGGGTCACGCCCGGCACGCTATCGCGCCCACGCCGCGTTCGGGTCGAGGGCGCGGACGGCGTCCACGACCGGCGACGCATCCGGCGGCGCGTCCAGGTCGGCGCTCCACACCGCGGCGCACGCGGCGCGGAGCAGGTCGAGGGCGTCGTCCCCCGGCCGGTCGACGACGATCTTGCCGTCGGCGACGGTCACTGCCGCGTCGCGGCACCGGCCGGTGCCCTCCTCGTCCACGGCCGCCTCCGGGTGCTCCACGAGGAGCGCGCCGAGGTCGCGCCCGACCAGGTCGGGCCGGACGCCGGGAGCGGCGGCGAGGAGTTCGGAGACGCCGGTCACGCCGGTGAGGACCAGCAGCCCGGGGATCTGCGCCGCGCGCGCCCCCTCGAGGTCGGTGTCCAGCCGGTCGCCCACGACCAGGGGACGCCGGCTGCCGGCGCGCGCTGCGGCGTCGCGGAAGGCACGCGGCTGCGGCTTGCCGGCGACCTCGTCCGGCTGCCGTCCGCCGGCCGCGGCGACGGCGGCCACCAGCGTGCCGTTGCCGGGCGCGGGCCCGTGCGGCGTCGGCACCGTGAGGTCGAGGTTCGTCGCGATCCACGGCAGCCCGGCCCGGACGGCGCGGGCGCCCTCCGCGAGGTCGCGCCAGCCGAGCTGCGGGGCGAAGCCCTGCACGACCGCTTGCGGGTCGTCGTCCATGCCGGCCACCGGCACGAGCCCCTCGGCCGTGAGCGCCTCCTGGAGCCCGGCCCCGCCGACGACGAGGACCTTCGCTCCTGCCGGCAGCCGCTGGGCCAGGATGCCCGCGGCGAGCTGGGCGGAGGTGACGACATCCGCCTCGTCCGCCGGCACGCCGAGCGAGCGGAGCTGCTCCGCGACCGCCCGCGGCGGCCGCGAGGCGTTGTTCGTCACGTAGACGGAACGGAGCCCGCGCGCGGCGGCGGCCTCGATGGCCTCGGCGGCGCCCGGCACGGCGTCGGGACCGACGTAGACGACGCCGTCCAGATCGAGCAGCGCGACGTCGTGGACCGTTGCCGGCGGCGGGGACGCCGCGAGCACGACCCGGGCGACGGTCACGAGCGCTTCTCCGCGCCTACGGCACCCTCGTTGTCGCCTTCCGCGTCGCCGTCGCCCTCGCTCGCAGTGCCGCCTTCAGCCTCGTCTCTCTTCGCGTCGCCCTCGCCCGCGGTCGGGTCGCCGCCCTCGCTCACGCTGCGGCTCAGATCGTCGCGGTCGCTGCTGACGCCCACCTCGTTGCCGTCCTCGTCGCCGTCCTCTCGTCGCCGTCGTCCTCGTCGTCGTCGTCCTCGAGGTCCTCGAGCAGGACGCCGTCCAGCTCGTCGAGGCGTTCCTGTGCACCGGTGGCGTCGTCGGGGTCGGCGTCCGCGGCCCGCTCCAGCCAGTGCCGTGCCTCCGCGTCGCGGCCGACCGCGGCGAGCGCGTCGGCATAGGCCATCCGGAGCCGAGCCACCCACGGCGCCCGGACGTGGCTGTCGAGGAGCCCGACCTGCAGCGTGATGACGGCAGCGTCCTTCTGACCGAGGTCGCTGCGGGCGCCCGCTTCGACGATGAGCATCTCGACCCGGTGCTCGACGTCGAGTCTCCCGATCTCCGGCAGCGCCGCGATGGCGAGCGCGCGCTCCGGCCGCCCGACGGCTCGCTCGCAGTCGGCGATGATCGGCAGGTGCTCGTCCGACCCGGTGAGCCGCCGAGCGGTGCGCAGCTCGGCGAGCGCCTCCGGATAGTGGCCGGCGCGATAAGCGGCGAGGCCGGCGGCCTCACGGACGACGCCGATCCGGGCGGCAAGTCCCCGCGCCGCGAGGGCCTGCTGCCACGCCGCCTCGGGGTCCTCGTCGATGAGCCGGCCGACCATGACGAGGTGCCGGGCCACCTCTTTCGCGGCGTAGGAGCTCAGCCCGGACAGCCTCGTCCGCACGTCACGATCGAGCTCCGCCCCGGTGACCTCCTCCGGGACGAGCGGACGCTGCGGAACCGCCCGGCCCGGCGCCCGGTCCTCCTGCGCACGCGACGGTGCTCCCGAATAGCGCGAACCGGACCGGCCACCGCGCTCGTCCGGACGCCGAGGGCGCCCACTGGCCGGATCCGTCCTGCGGAACCCGGTCCCGCTGTCCCGCGAACCGGCCCCGACGCCGCCGCCTGGGCGGTCGGCCGCCGCGCCTCCGGAGCCGGCAGCACCGCCGGACCACGTACCGGACCTACCCCGCCCACCCGTTCCACCGCGCGATGTCGTGCCGCGCTCCGCGCTCCCGGGCTGACCGGAGCCCGCGCCCGCGGCGCCCGCGCCGCGGCGCCCCTGCTGCGCCACCGGACCACGAACCGGACCGGCCCTGCCCGCCAGTGGCACCACGCGCGGCCGTCCCGGGAACGCCGCTCCCGCGCTCATCGGGCCCGCGACGTGGTGCGCCGGCACCGCCGCCGGACCACGTGCTCGACCTGCCCTGCCCACCCGTTCCACCGCGCGATGTCGTGCCGCGCTCCGCGCTCCGGGGCTGACCGGAGCCCGCGCCCGCGGGCCCGCGCCGCGACGCCCCTGCTGCGCCACCGGACCACGTACCGGACCGGCCCTGCCCGCCCGTGGCACCACGTGCCGCCGTTCCGGGGGCACCCGTTCCGCGCGGAGCCGCCCCGCGCGTACCCGTCCCTCGCGCAGCCGGTCGGCCCTGGCTTCGGGCGTCGTCCGTGCCACCCCTGCTTCCGGTCCAGGGCGCGCCCGTGCCCGGCGATCCGCCCGAGGTTCGGCCGCCCCCTCTGGGGCCCGAATCACGAGAGGGTGGGGGGCCGGACCTCCGCGCCGGGCTGCTCCCGCCACGACCGGATGAGTTCCAAGTGCTCCCGTCTGCCGCCTTGGCGCCGGTCGCGTCGCGTGCGGGCGAGTTCCGCCCTCCCCCGCGCGTACCCCCGGCGCCCGAGGTTCCACGCCCCGGCGACTTCCAGCCGCCGCCGCGAGTGGCTCCTGCGTCTGCCGCGCCGCGTCCGTCACCACGATCGCTGCCCGGACGGCGCGGAGTTCCCGCGCCTCCCGCTCCGCCCGGCGCTCGATACCCGCCTGCGCCACCCCCGCTCGCCCCACCCGCGCGCTGAGACCCAGCCTGCCCTTGGGGACCCACCGGCCCTTGGGGACCCACCGGCGGCTCGAGCGCTGCGATCGCCGGTGTTCCGGGGGCCGGCACCGCGGCCACTGCCACGGGAGGCGCGGGTGCCCTCGTCGTACGATCCATCGCTCGACGTTCCAGGCTCCACCAACGACTCCCTCGATTGATCGGCCGGCATCCTCGCGGCCCGTGCCCCGGACCAGCGGCGCCATGCCGTGACGTTCGATCGTAACCGCGTGGGCGGCCCAGCCTCCCGGGACCGGGATCGTGTGCCGGGAACGAGCGAACGACAACCGGCCCGACCGGCGGCCAGGCGTCTACGAGCAGGGTGGTGCGGAAAGCACATCCGCCTGGTCGCGGACGCGCAAAGAGCCGGTGGCGGTCATCCGCACCCAGACCTTCACGCGAAGCGTGAAGCGGGGGATGACCGCCACCCAGCAAAGATGTTCGGCGGCGACCTACTCTCCCACCCGGTCGCCCGGGCAGTACCATCGGCGCTGACGGGCTTAGCTTCCGGGTTCGGAATGGAGCCGGGCGTTTCCCCGTCGCTATGGCCGCCGAAACACTGTCGAGTTGTCGGACCGGGTCACCCCCCGCCCTCCGGCCACGTGGTGGTGGCGTGGGGGTTGGGGTGTGTTCGGTTCGTCTCTCGGGAACCGCATAGTGGACGCGTGCAGTAAGTGATTACGTCACCGCCCCCGGAAGGGGTGGTGGAGTGTTGTGGCAAGTTGTCGGCTTATTAGTACTGGTCAGCTTCATGCGTCTTTCGTCCGCACTTCCACATCCAGCCTATCAACCCAGTCGTCTAGCTGGGAGCCTCTCACCCTAGGGCGTGGAGACCTCATCTTGAAGCGAGCTTCCCGCTTAGATGCCTTCAGCGGTTATCCCTTCCGAACGTAGCTAACCAGCGGTGCTCCTGGCGGAACAACTGGCACACCAGAGGTTCGTCCGTCCCGGTCCTCTCGTACTAGGGACAGCCCTTCTCAAGTCTCCTGCGCGCGCAGCGGATAGGGACCGAACTGTCTCACGACGTTCTAAACCCAGCTCGCGTACCGCTTTAATGGGCGAACAGCCCAACCCTTGGGACCTACTCCAGCCCCAGGATGCGACGAGCCGACATCGAGGTGCCAAACCATGCCGTCGATATGGACTCTTGGGCAAGATCAGCCTGTTATCCCCGGGGTACCTTTTATCCGTTGAGCGACCGCGTTTCCACAAACCACGGCCGGATCACTAGTCCCGACTTTCGTCCCTGCTCGACATGTCTGTCTCACAGTCAAGCTCCCTTGTGCACTTACACTCGACACCTGATTGCCAACCAGGCTGAGGGAACCTTTGGGCGCCTCCGTTACATTTTGGGAGGCAACCGCCCCAGTTAAACTACCCACCAGGCACTGTCCCTGATCCGGATAACGGACCGAGGTTAGACATCCAGAACGACCAGAGTGGTATTTCAACGTTGACTCCACCACCACTGGCGTGGCGGCTTCACAGTCTCCCACCTATCCTACACAAGCCGTTCCGAACACCAATACCAAGCTGTAGTAAAGGTCCCGGGGTCTTTCCGTCCTGCTGCGCGTAACGAGCATCTTTACTCGTAGTGCAATTTCGCCGAGTTCGCGGTTGAGACAGCGGAGAAGTCGTTACGCCATTCGTGCAGGTCGGAACTTACCCGACAAGGAATTTCGCTACCTTAGGATGGTTATAGTTACCACCGCCGTTTACTGGCGCTTAAGTTCTGAGCTTCGCCTTGCGGCTAACCCGTCCCCTTAACGTTCCAGCACCGGGCAGGCGTCAGTCCGTATACATCGTCTTGCGACTTGGCACGGACCTGTGTTTTTAGTAAACAGTCGCTTCTCCCTGGTCTCTGCGGCCCTCAAGAGCTAGCCGGCAAGCGGCTTCACTCCTCAGGCCCCCCTTCTCCCGAAGTTACGGGGGCATTTTGCCGAGTTCCTTAACCACGATTCTCTCGATCGCCTTGGTATTCTCTACCTGACCACCTGAGTCGGTTTGGGGTACGGGCGGCCGAATCCTCGCTAGAGGCTTTTCTTGGCAGCATAGGATCACCCTGCTTCCCGCTGATGCGGTCACCATCGTGTCTCAGGCACATGAGAGGCCTTTTAACTCCTCTCGCCCTACACACTTGGACGTGGACAACCATCGCCACGCGGAGGCTACCTTCCTGCGTCACCCCATCGCTAACCTACTACCGGATCGGTTCACGCGCTCCACCCAGGACATCCGAAGACGTCCCAGGCTTCGGGCGCTTAGCATCCCCGGGTTCAGCTTGGGCGGATTCATGCCGGTACGGGAATATCAACCCGTTGTCCATCGACTACGCCTGTCGGCCTCGCCTTAGGTCCCGACTTACCCAGGGCGGATTAGCCTGGCCCTGGAACCCTTGGTCATTCGGCGGACGGGTTTCTCACCCGTCTTTCGCTACTCATGCCTGCATTCTCACTCGTGTGGCGTCCACGGCTGGGTTCCCCCGCCGCTTCACTCGCCACACGACGCTCCCCTACCCATCCACACGCCTGGACCCTCCCGAAGGAGAACCTGGCACCTGTGTGAATGACACAGCTTCGGCGGTGTGCTTGAGCCCCGCTACATTGTCGGCGCGGAATCACTTGACCAGTGAGCTATTACGCACTCTTTAAAGGGTGGCTGCTTCTAAGCCAACCTCCTGGTTGTCTGTGCAACTCCACATCCTTTCCCACTTAGCACACGCTTAGGGGCCTTAGCTGGTGTTCTGGGCTGTTTCCCTCTCGACTACGGAGCTTATCCCCCGCAGTCTCACTGCCGCGCTCTCACTTACCGGCATTCGGAGTTTGGCTGACGTCAGTAACCTTGTAGGGCCCATTAGCCATCCAGTAGCTCTACCTCCGGCAAGAAACACGCGACGCTGCACCTAAATGCATTTCGGGGAGAACCAGCTATCACGGAGTTTGATTGGCCTTTCACCCCTACCCACAGCTCATCCCCCAGGTTTTCAACCCTGGTGGGTTCGGTCCTCCACGCGGTCTTACCCGCGCTTCAACCTGGCCATGGGTAGATCACTCCGCTTCGGGTCTAGAGCATGCGACTACAGCGCCCTATTCGGACTCGCTTTCGCTACGGCTTCCCCACACGGGTTAACCTCGCCACATACCACTAACTCGCAGGCTCATTCTTCAAAAGGCACGCCGTCACCGGTGCTAGGCCGGCTCCGACGGTTTGTAGGCACGCGGTTTCAGGTACTATTTCACTCCCCTCCCGGGGTACTTTTCACCTTTCCCTCACGGTACTGGTCCGCTATCGGTCACCAGGGAGTATTTAGGCTTAGGGGGTGGTCCCCCCAGATTCGCACGGGATTTCTCGGGCCCCGTGCTACTTGGGATCTCGCCCGGGAGTTCACGCCATTTCGTCTACGGGGGTGTCACCCTCTGTGCCAGGCCTTTCCAGGCCTCTCGACTATGACGCGAATTTTTGACTCCCTGCCCGAGCGGCAGCTCGGACCGGACGATCCCACGACCCCGAACGCGCAACGCCTGCCGGCTATCACACGCGCTCGGTTTAGCCTGTTCCGCTTTCGCTCGCCACTACTCACGGAATCGCGGTTGCTTTCTCCTCCTGCGGGTACTGAGATGTTTCACTTCCCCGCGTTCCCTCCACACGCCCTATGTGTTCAGGCGTGGGTAGCCGAGTTCTCCTCGGCTGGGTTTCCCCATTCGGAAATCCTCGAATCACAGCTCGGTTGCCAGCTCCTCGAGGCTTATCGCAGGCTCCTACGTCCTTCATCGGCTCCTGGTGCCAAGGCATCCACCGTGTGCCCTTAAAAACTTGCCACAGAAAACTAAGATGCTCGCGTCCACTATGCAGTTCTCAAGCTACGAACGGAACCCGCCACCGGAACCCGGCGCCTACCCCTCACCCACCCGGACACCATCCGGACGACACGAGAAGCGGTTCACCGCGGCAGCGGCCCACGAGAGCACGAAACCCACCGACCCAACGACCGGCGCCCGTTCCCTCAGGACCCAACAGCGTGCCAAGCCACCCCACCCACCAGCGAAAGGATTCCACCCCGGCCGAAACCAGGAGTACTACCCACCAGCGGATCAAGCAGCCAACTAGTCGACGTTCCACCCATGAGCAACCACCCCGGAACACTCGTCCGGGCAGTGGCCCTGGACCCGACCCCCGCGACCACACAGGCCACACGGAACCGAGCCAGACGCTCCTTAGAAAGGAGGTGATCCAGCCGCACCTTCCGGTACGGCTACCTTGTTACGACTTCGTCCCAATCGCCAGTCCCACCTTCGACGACTCCCTCCCACAAGGGGTTGGGCCATCGGCTTCGGGTGTTACCGACTTTCGTGACGTGACGGGCGGTGTGTACAAGGCCCGGGAACGTATTCACCGCAGCGTTGCTGATCTGCGATTACTAGCGACTCCGACTTCACGGGGTCGAGTTGCAGACCCCGATCCGAACTGAGACCAGCTTTTTGGGATTCGCTCCACCTTACGGTCTCGCAGCCCTTTGTACTGGCCATTGTAGCATGCGTGAAGCCCAAGACATAAGGGGCATGATGATTTGACGTCATCCCCACCTTCCTCCGAGTTGACCCCGGCAGTCTTCTATGAGTCCCCACCATCACGTGCTGGCAACATAGAACGAGGGTTGCGCTCGTTGCGGGACTTAACCCAACATCTCACGACACGAGCTGACGACAACCATGCACCACCTGTGAGCAGCCCTTGCGGACCCGACATCTCTGCCGGATTTCTGCCCATGTCAAGCCTTGGTAAGGTTCTTCGCGTTGCATCGAATTAATCCGCATGCTCCGCCGCTTGTGCGGGCCCCCGTCAATTCCTTTGAGTTTTAGCCTTGCGGCCGTACTCCCCAGGCGGGGCGCTTAATGCGTTTGCTGCGGCACGGAACTCGTGGAAAGAGCCCCACACCTAGCGCCCAACGTTTACGGCGTGGACTACCAGGGTATCTAATCCTGTTCGCTCCCCACGCTTTCGCTCCTCAGCGTCAGTTACGGCCCAGAGACCCGCCTTCGCCACCGGTGTTCCTCCTGATATCTGCGCATTTCACCGCTACACCAGGAATTCCAGTCTCCCCTACCGCACTCTAGTCTGCCCGTACCCACTGCAGGCCCGGAGTTAAGCCCCGAGTTTTCACAGCAGACGCGACAAACCGCCTACGAGCTCTTTACGCCCAATAATTCCGGACAACGCTTGCACCCTACGTATTACCGCGGCTGCTGGCACGTAGTTAGCCGGTGCTTCTTCTGCGCCTACCGTCACTTTCGCTTCTTCGGCGCTGAAAGAGGTTTACAACCCGAAGGCCTTCATCCCTCACGCGGCGTCGCTGCGTCAGGCTTTCGCCCATTGCGCAATATTCCCCACTGCTGCCTCCCGTAGGAGTCTGGGCCGTGTCTCAGTCCCAGTGTGGCCGGTCGCCCTCTCAGGCCGGCTACCCGTCGTCGCCTTGGTAGGCCATCACCCCACCAACAAGCTGATAGGCCGCGAGCCCATCCCCAACCGATAAATCTTTCCACACCCATCGGATGCCCGAAGGTGTCATATCCGGTATTAGCTCCGGTTTCCCGGGGTTATCCCAGAGTCAGGGGCAGGTTGCTCACGTGTTACTCACCCGTTCGCCACTGATCCCCCCCGAAGGGGTTCACCGTTCGACTTGCATGTGTTAAGCACGCCGCCAGCGTTCGTCCTGAGCCAGGATCAAACTCTCCGTTGATGATCAAACCCGGCCACCCACCCACAAGGGCAAACAACCGGACATCAAGAAGAACGACCCCACCCGAAAGCAGGATCAGATCTCGGCATCTACGAATCGTCTCGTAAAGAGACCATCCATCTCAACCAAAAGGAACCTCTAGACGAGGTAAAACTTGGCATCGACTTTTGGCACGCTGTTGAGTTCTCAAGGAACCGACGCACACCCACAACCCCGCCACTTCCGCAGCGGACTCATCGGGGGCAACTCTCCGAGCTTACGTCCTGGAGCCCTTCCCGTCAAGTTCTCGACGAACTCTGACGATCGTTCTCCGGGCGTTCCCGCCGGGCGTACTCGGAGGCAGTGCTCGCCACGACGGACGATGCCTCCGAGTCATTCCCGGCGGATGTCCCGCTGGATCGTTCCGGAGGCCGGTACTCGTCTGAACAGACGATGCCTCCGCGTTGTTCCCGCGGGCCTCGGGAATTTCCCGACGGATCACAACTCCCCGCGATCACCGGCCTTTCGGTGATCAGGGAGAATGATCCGTTCCATCGGCCAGACCCTCACAAGGAGGACCACCGCTGCGCGATGACGACGGTGCCGACGGTGGGGTTCTTCCCGAGCGACCGACCCGGCCGGAACCGGCCACCTCGCGGTGTCCGTTCCTCCCTGCCGTGCGGCCTGGAAGACTCTAGGAATCCGGCGTCGCAGAGTCAAATCGGGCTTTGATCACGCCTCGCGGCGTGGCCGCGGGGCTCCGGCGTGTCGTGCCCAGCGAGCCGGAGCCAGCACCTCCTTGCTGCGGACTACCCGCGGCGCCCATGGGTGGCCACTCTCCCGGTGAGTTTGCCGGGCGCCCCCTGACCCACGGGAGGCGGGTCGGGGGCGCCGAGGTGCACGGCAGGTGAGGGCAGGGGGGTGTGGCCCCGAGACCGGGGCCGGCTCTCGTGGGCATCAGGTGCGCGGCAGCTCGTGGGCATCAGGGGCGCGGCAGTTCTGGACATCGGGGGCCGGGCAGCGAGATTGCCTCCGCCCACGTCTGGGCTTCCTCGCCCCCCGGCTGCCATCGGCCCTTCGCTGTCGAGCGGCGGCGCCGGAGCTCCGGGAGGTCGGACACCATGCGGCGCCGTGGACCCGTGAGCGTGGTGCTAGCCGCGCCCGCCGGTTGTGTTCGTCACCACCGCGTCGAGCTCCCTCAGGTCCTCCGATGTGGCGGTCCACGTCCCGGCCGTCGCGTTGGCGCGCACCTGTCCGGCCGGGTCGCGCCCGCGATCACCGACGCGACCGTCGGCCGTGCTGCGAGGCCGCCGATGGCCACGTCGAGCAGCGTGATTCCGCGCTCGTCCGCATACTGCTCGAGCGCTTCCACGAGGTCGAAGCGCTCGGGCGTGAGGTAGCTGTCGTAGTCCGGGGCGTTCAGTCGGGTCCCCTCCGGCGGTCGGGTGCCCCGCTGGTACTTCCCCGTGAGCAGGCCGTTCGCGAGCGGGAAGTACGGCAGCAGCCCGATCCCGTAGTGCTGCAGCGCGGGGACGAGCTCGCTCTCCACGCCGCGCTCGAGCCAGCTGTACTCGTTCTGCGCGCTGACGAACCGCTCGAACCCGCGAGTCCTGGCCGTCCACTCGGCGTCGGACGCCTGCCATGCGGTGAAGTTGGAGTGCCCGACGTAGCGGACCTTCCCCTCGCGCACGAGCTCGGTCAAGGCCGCCAGGGTCTCCTCGATCGGCGTCGACGGGTCCGGGCGGTGCATCTGGTACAGGTCGATGTGATCCGTGCGCAGCCGGCGGAGGGATCGCTCGACGGCCCGCCGGATGTACCAGCGCGAGCCACGCGCGCCATGGTCGTCGCCCAGAGCACCGCGCAGAGAGTTCCCGAACTTGGTCGCCAGCACGACCTGGTCGCGGCGCCCCTGGAGAACCTCACCGAGGAACGCCTCCGACTCGCCGTAGACGTCGGCGGTGTCGAAGAACGTGACGCCGGCCTCGAGGGCCGCGTCGACGACGGCACGCGTGGCCTCGACGTCGATCCGCCGCCCGAAGTTGTTGCACCCCAGCCCGACCACGGAGACCACGAGCCCGGAAGAACCGAGCCGGCGATACTGCATGTCGCTCACGAGCACGGAACCTATCCCGAACTCCCCGGCCGCGCCCGACGCCCCGTCCGCGTCCAAGCGCGATTGCCCGCCGAGAGGACAGAACCTCTGGCACGGCCCGGACGCCGGCAGCGGAGGGCTCTCCACGCTGAGCGCCCCGACGAGCCGAACCCCAGCCCCTGACGGGGCGGAGCGGACCATGCCGACCAGATGTGGCACCCCGGGGAAGGCGATGCGGCGAAGGTCTCGCCCCCACCGCATGTACCGCGCGGGACAAAACACGACGGTGGCCCCGCACGAACCTCGATGAGGTCCGGGGGCCACCGTCGTGGCTGGAAGTACGTTCGGCGGCGACCTACTCTCCCACCCGGTCGCCCGGGCAGTACCATCGGCGCTGACGGGCTTAGCTTCCGGGTTCGGAATGGAGCCGGGCGTTTCCCCGTCGCTATGGCCGCCGAAACACTGTCGAGTTGTCGGACCGGGTCACCCCGCCCCCCTCCGGCCACGTGGTGGTGGCGTTGGGGGTTGGGGTGTGTTCGGTTCGTCTCTCGGGAACCGCATAGTGGACGCGTGCAGTAAGTGATTACGTCACCGCCCCTCGGAGGGGTGGTGGAGTGTTGTGGCAAGTTGTCGGCTTATTAGTACTGGTCAGCTTCATGCGTCTTTCGTCCGCACTTCCACATCCAGCCTATCAACCCAGTCGTCTAGCTGGGAGCCTCTCACCCTAGGGCGTGGAGACCTCATCTTGAAGCGAGCTTCCCGCTTAGATGCCTTCAGCGGTTATCCCTTCCGAACGTAGCTAACCAGCGGTGCTCCTGGCGGAACAACTGGCACACCAGAGGTTCGTCCGTCCCGGTCCTCTCGTACTAGGGACAGCCCTTCTCAAGTCTCCTGCGCGCGCAGCGGATAGGGACCGAACTGTCTCACGACGTTCTAAACCCAGCTCGCGTACCGCTTTAATGGGCGAACAGCCCAACCCTTGGGACCTACTCCAGCCCCAGGATGCGACGAGCCGACATCGAGGTGCCAAACCATGCCGTCGATATGGACTCTTGGGCAAGATCAGCCTGTTATCCCCGGGGTACCTTTTATCCGTTGAGCGACCGCGTTTCCACAAACCACGGCCGGATCACTAGTCCCGACTTTCGTCCCTGCTCGACATGTCTGTCTCACAGTCAAGCTCCCTTGTGCACTTACACTCGACACCTGATTGCCAACCAGGCTGAGGGAACCTTTGGGCGCCTCCGTTACATTTTGGGAGGCAACCGCCCCAGTTAAACTACCCACCAGGCACTGTCCCTGATCCGGATAACGGACCGAGGTTAGACATCCAGAACGACCAGAGTGGTATTTCAACGTTGACTCCACCACCACTGGCGTGGCGGCTTCACAGTCTCCCACCTATCCTACACAAGCCGTTCCGAACACCAATACCAAGCTGTAGTAAAGGTCCCGGGGTCTTTCCGTCCTGCTGCGCGTAACGAGCATCTTTACTCGTAGTGCAATTTCGCCGAGTTCGCGGTTGAGACAGCGGAGAAGTCGTTACGCCATTCGTGCAGGTCGGAACTTACCCGACAAGGAATTTCGCTACCTTAGGATGGTTATAGTTACCACCGCCGTTTACTGGCGCTTAAGTTCTGAGCTTCGCCTTGCGGCTAACCCGTCCCCTTAACGTTCCAGCACCGGGCAGGCGTCAGTCCGTATACATCGTCTTGCGACTTGGCACGGACCTGTGTTTTTAGTAAACAGTCGCTTCTCCCTGGTCTCTGCGGCCCTCAAGAGCTAGCCGGCAAGCGGCTTCACTCCTCAGGCCCCCCTTCTCCCGAAGTTACGGGGGCATTTTGCCGAGTTCCTTAACCACGATTCTCTCGATCGCCTTGGTATTCTCTACCTGACCACCTGAGTCGGTTTGGGGTACGGGCGGCCGAATCCTCGCTAGAGGCTTTTCTTGGCAGCATAGGATCACCCTGCTTCCCGCTGATGCGGTCACTATCGTGTCTCAGGCACATGAGAGGCCTTTTAACTCCTCTCGCCCTACACGCTTGGACGTGGACAACCATCGCCACGCGGAGGCTACCTTCCTGCGTCACCCCATCGCTAACCTACTACCGGATCGGTTCACGCGCTCCACCCAGGACATCCGAAGACGTCCCAGGCTTCGGGCGCTTAGCATCCCCGGGTTCAGCTTGGGCGGATTCATGCCGGTACGGGAATATCAACCCGTTGTCCATCGACTACGCCTGTCGGCCTCGCCTTAGGTCCCGACTTACCCAGGGCGGATTAGCCTGGCCCTGGAACCCTTGGTCATTCGGCGGACGGGTTTCTCACCCGTCTTTCGCTACTCATGCCTGCATTCTCACTCGTGTGGCGTCCACGGCTGGGTTCCCCCGCCGCTTCACTCGCCACACGACGCTCCCCTACCCATCCACACGCCTGGACCCTCCCGAAGGAGAACCTGGCACCTGTGTGAATGACACAGCTTCGGCGGTGTGCTTGAGCCCCGCTACATTGTCGGCGCGGAATCACTTGACCAGTGAGCTATTACGCACTCTTTAAAGGGTGGCTGCTTCTAAGCCAACCTCCTGGTTGTCTGTGCAACTCCACATCCTTTCCCACTTAGCACACGCTTAGGGGCCTTAGCTGGTGTTCTGGGCTGTTTCCCTCTCGACTACGGAGCTTATCCCCCGCAGTCTCACTGCCGCGCTCTCACTTACCGGCATTCGGAGTTTGGCTGACGTCAGTAACCTTGTAGGGCCCATTAGCCATCCAGTAGCTCTACCTCCGGCAAGAAACACGCGACGCTGCACCTAAATGCATTTCGGGGAGAACCAGCTATCACGGAGTTTGATTGGCCTTTCACCCCTACCCACAGCTCATCCCCCAGGTTTTCAACCCTGGTGGGTTCGGTCCTCCACGCGGTCTTACCCGCGCTTCAACCTGGCCATGGGTAGATCACTCCGCTTCGGGTCTAGAGCATGCGACTACAGCGCCCTATTCGGACTCGCTTTCGCTACGGCTTCCCCACACGGGTTAACCTCGCCACATACCACTAACTCGCAGGCTCATTCTTCAAAAGGCACGCCGTCACCGGTGCTAGGCCGGCTCCGACGGTTTGTAGGCACGCGGTTTCAGGTACTATTTCACTCCCCTCCCGGGGTACTTTTCACCTTTCCCTCACGGTACTTGTCCGCTATCGGTCACCAGGGAGTATTTAGGCTTAGGGGGTGGTCCCCCCAGATTCGCACGGGATTTCTCGGGCCCCGTGCTACTTGGGATCTCGCCCGGGAGTTCACGCCATTTCGTCTACGGGGGTGTCACCCTCTGTGCCAGGCCTTTCCAGGCCTCTCGACTATGACGCGAATTTTTGACTCCCTGCCCGAGCGGCAGCTCGGACCGGACGATCCCACGACCCCGAACGCGCAACGCCTGCCGGCTATCACACGCGCTCGGTTTAGCCTGTTCCGCTTTCGCTCGCCACTACTCACGGAATCGCGGTTGCTTTCTCCTCCTGCGGGTACTGAGATGTTTCACTTCCCCGCGTTCCCTCCACACGCCCTATGTGTTCAGGCGTGGGTAGCCGAGTTCTCCTCGGCTGGGTTTCCCCATTCGGAAATCCTCGAATCACAGCTCGGTTGCCAGCTCCTCGAGGCTTATCGCAGGCTCCTACGTCCTTCATCGGCTCCTGGTGCCAAGGCATCCACCGTGTGCCCTTAAAAACTTGCCACAGAAAACTAAGATGCTCGCGTCCACTATGCAGTTCTCAAGCTACGAACGGAACCCGCCACCGGAAACCGGCGCCTACCCCTCCACGCCCGGACACCATCCGGACGACACGAGAAGCGGTTCACCGCGGCAGCGGCCCACGAGAGCACGAAACCCACCGACCCAACGGCCGGCGCCCGTTCCCTCAGGACCCAACAGCGTGCCAAGCCACCCCACCCACCAGCGAAAGGATTCCACCCCGGCCGAAACCAGGAGTACTACCCACCAGCGGATCGAAGCAGCCAACTAGTCGACGTTCCACCCATGAGCAACCACCCCGGAACACTCGTCCGGGCAGTGGCCCTGGACCCGACCCCCCGCGACCACACAGGCCACACGGAACCGAGCCAGACGCTCCTTAGAAAGGAGGTGATCCAGCCGCACCTTCCGGTACGGCTACCTTGTTACGACTTCGTCCCAATCGCCAGTCCCACCTTCGACGACTCCCTCCCACAAGGGGTTGGGCCATCGGCTTCGGGTGTTACCGACTTTCGTGACGTGACGGGCGGTGTGTACAAGGCCCGGGAACGTATTCACCGCAGCGTTGCTGATCTGCGATTACTAGCGACTCCGACTTCACGGGGTCGAGTTGCAGACCCCGATCCGAACTGAGACCAGCTTTTTGGGATTCGCTCCACCTTACGGTCTCGCAGCCCTTTGTACTGGCCATTGTAGCATGCGTGAAGCCCAAGACATAAGGGGCATGATGATTTGACGTCATCCCCACCTTCCTCCGAGTTGACCCCGGCAGTCTTCTATGAGTCCCCACCATGACGTGCTGGCAACATAGAACGAGGGTTGCGCTCGTTGCGGGACTTAACCCAACATCTCACGACACGAGCTGACGACAACCATGCACCACCTGTGAGCAGCCCTTGCGGACCCGACATCTCTGCCGGATTTCTGCCCATGTCAAGCCTTGGTAAGGTTCTTCGCGTTGCATCGAATTAATCCGCATGCTCCGCCGCTTGTGCGGGCCCCCGTCAATTCCTTTGAGTTTTAGCCTTGCGGCCGTACTCCCCAGGCGGGGCGCTTAATGCGTTTGCTGCGGCACGGAACTCGTGGAAAGAGCCCCACACCTAGCGCCCAACGTTTACGGCGTGGACTACCAGGGTATCTAATCCTGTTCGCTCCCCACGCTTTCGCTCCTCAGCGTCAGTTACGGCCCAGAGACCCGCCTTCGCCACCGGTGTTCCTCCTGATATCTGCGCATTTCACCGCTACACCAGGAATTCCAGTCTCCCCTACCGCACTCTAGTCTGCCCGTACCCACTGCAGGCCCGGAGTTAAGCCCCGAGTTTTCACAGCAGACGCGACAAACCGCCTACGAGCTCTTTACGCCCAATAATTCCGGACAACGCTTGCACCCTACGTATTACCGCGGCTGCTGGCACGTAGTTAGCCGGTGCTTCTTCTGCGCCTACCGTCACTTTCGCTTCTTCGGCGCTGAAAGAGGTTTACAACCCGAAGGCCTTCATCCCTCACGCGGCGTCGCTGCGTCAGGCTTTCGCCCATTGCGCAATATTCCCCACTGCTGCCTCCCGTAGGAGTCTGGGCCGTGTCTCAGTCCCAGTGTGGCCGGTCGCCCTCTCAGGCCGGCTACCCGTCGTCGCCTTGGTAGGCCATCACCCCACCAACAAGCTGATAGGCCGCGAGCCCATCCCCAACCGATAAATCTTTCCACACCCATCGGATGCCCGAAGGTGTCATATCCGGTATTAGCTCCGGTTTCCCGGGGTTATCCCAGAGTCAGGGGCAGGTTGCTCACGTGTTACTCACCCGTTCGCCACTGATCCCCCCCGAAGGGGTTCACCGTTCGACTTGCATGTGTTAAGCACGCCGCCAGCGTTCGTCCTGAGCCAGGATCAAACTCTCCGTTGATGATCAAACCCGGCCACCCACCCACAAGGGCAAACAACCGGACATCAAGAAGAACGACCCCACCCGAAAGCAGGATCAGATCTCGGCATCTACGAATCGTCTCGTAAAGAGACCATCCATCTCAACCAAAGGAACCTCTAGACGAGGTAAAACTTGGCATCGACTTTTGGCACGCTGTTGAGTTCTCAAGGAACCGACGCACACCCACAACCCCGCCACTTCCGCAGCGGACTCATCGGGGGCAACCCGTCCATGTTAGGCCGACCCGCTTCCCCGGTCAAATTCCGTTCAACGGACTCGACCGGGGCCGTTCGGCCCATCCCCGCGCTCGGCACCCGGCGCCGGCCGCCAGTGGCAGCTCGGTTCCGGATGCGTTCCCGCGGGGCGCCAGACGATCCTACGACGAGGATCGTGCCGTCGCACCTCGCCTCAACGGCGAAGACTCCCGACATGTTCCTGGCGGTCGCTCTGGTGGGACCGGCCACCTCGCGGTGTCCGTTCCTCCCTGCCCAGGCGACGTCCAGAACTGTAAGAACCCTGCCCGGCGGCGTCAAATCGGAAGAGGATCAGCGACTGACCTGCAGAGACGCCGGTACGTGCCGACACGGCCACCAAGAGCGACCGGTCAGACCGGATCGGCGAGCTCCACCGCGGCCAGCGATCGGCGTCCGCGCCGCAGCAGCAGCCACCGACCGTGCAGCAGGTCCGCCGGCCCCACCATGGCGTCCTCGTCGTCGATCCGCCGGTTGTTGACGTAGGCCCCGCCCTCGGCGATCGCCCGGCGCGCGGCGGACTTGCTCGGCACCAGACCCGACGCCGCGAACAGTTCCGCCACCGGATGGTCGCGGCGCGGCACCCGCGCCAGCGGGAGCTCGGCGAACGCGTCGGCGAGCGACCGCTCGTCGAGCACCCCGAGATCGCCCCGGCCGAACAGTGCCTTGCTCGCATCCTCCACGCGCAGGCGTGCCTCGGAACCGTGCACGAGATCTGTGACGTCCGCCGCCAGCGCGCGCTGCGCCTCCCGCGCCTGTGGGCGCTCCTGGGTCGCGCGGTCGAGGTCGTCGATCTCCTCCTCCGTACGGAAGGTGAAGAACCGCAGGTACTCGGCGACCTTGGCGTCCTCGGCGTTGAGCCAGAACTGGTAGAAGGCGTACGGCGAGGTCATGTCGCCGTCCAGCCAGACGGTTCCGCTCTCCGTCTTGCCGAACTTCGTCCCGTCCGCCTTGGTGACCAGCGGCGTCGCCAGCGCGTGCGCGGCGACGCCCTCGACGCGATGGATGAGGTCCGTGCCCGCGGTCAGGTTGCCCCACTGGTCGCTGCCGCCGGTCTGCAGCGTGCAGCCGTGCCGCCGGTAGAGCTCGAGGAAGTCCATACCCTGCAGGATCTGGTAGCTGAACTCGGTGAAGCTGATGCCCGCGTCGCTCTGCAGGCGGGCGCTCACCGCCTCCTTCGCGAGCATCCGGTTCACCCGGAAGTGCTTGCCGATGTCCCGCAGGAAGTCGATCGCCGAGAGCGGCGCCGTCCAGTCGAGGTTGTCGACCACCCGGGCGGCGCCCGGCCCGTCGAAGTCGAGGTAGCGCTGCACCTGCCCCCGGATCCGCTCCACCCAGCCGGCGACGGTCTCGCGGTCGTTGAGCACGCGCTCCCCCGACATCCGCGGGTCACCGATGAGTCCGGTGGCCCCGCCGACGAGGGCGATCGGCCGGTGACCGGCGTCCTGGAGCCGGCGCATGGTGAGCAGCTGCAGCAGGTTGCCGATGTGCAGGCTCGGTGCCGTGGGGTCGAAGCCGCAGTAGTACGTGACCGGACCCGCGGCCAAGGCGGCGCCGAGCGCCTCCTCGTCCGTCGACAGGGCGATGAGGCCCCGCCAGCGCAGCTCCTCGAGCGCGCCGATCCTCGTGTCCGGCACCGTCACGTCAGGTCCTCTCCGGTCAGGGCGCCGGCCGCGCCCGCTCCTGGAACGATGTCACCCTCACGGCCCGGGCGGCGACGCAGTTGCCCGGGCCGGTAGGTGGAGACCGTGGGGTCACCGTCCAGCCAGAACCGCCAGGGGAAGCGGACGCCGTCCCCGCCGTCCCCGCGGATGCCGACGCGTGGCCCCGTGCGCACCGGACCGGTGCCCGGCGTCTCGGGTGGCTCCAGCCACAGCCGCGCGTCCGTGACGAGGTCCACCCCGTCGTGGCCGCCGTCGATGCCGAGCGCGGTCGTCAGGCGGGCCGGGCCCCGCGCGAGCTCGGCGTCCCTGCGCGCGGTGCGCCGCCGGCCGCGCGCGGCGTCCAGGCCCTCCACCACCTCACCGGCCCGGAGCAGCACCGCCGACGCCGAGCCGACGGGACCGCAGACGACGTTGGCGCACCAATGCATCCCGTAGGTGAAGTACACGTAGAGGAAGCCGGCGGGCCCGAACATGATCTGCGTCCGGGGGGTGGGCCCGCGGAAGGCGTGCGACCCCGGGTCGTCCTGGCCCATGTATGCCTCGACCTCCGTGAGCCGGACGACGACGTGCTCGCCGCCCAGCTCCGAGACGAGCCGGACGCCGAGCAGCGCGGGCGCGACCTGCGTGGACCAGCCCTCGAGCGCCGTCCGGAGGAGGCGCTCGGAGTCCTCGGGAGGCTGGGGCGGCACCCGCCGATCCTAGGAGCGGACCGCGGCCGTCACCGGCGTACCCTCCTGCGGTGACTCCTCCGCGCGCCGACCAGCACGGCCGGACCACCCGGCTCGAACTGACGGATCAGACGCTGCGCAGCTGGGACGCCGTCGTGCTCGCCGTCGACCCCGAGCAGGGGATCGTGCTCGACCGGTCGGCGTTCTACCCGGGCGGAGGAGGGCAGCCCCCGGACCACGGCGTCCTGCTCTGGGGCGGCGTGCAGACCCGCGTCGTCGGCGCGCGCAAGGGCGACGACCTGTGGCTGGTGCCGGCCGAGGGGGACCCGCTGCCGCCCGTCGGCACCGCCGTCCGCGGAGCGCTCGAGGACGAGCGGCGCAGCGCGCTCATGCGTACGCACTCGGGACTGCACCTGCTGTCGGGCGTGGTGTTCCGGGACTTCGGGGCGCTCGTGACCGGCGGCAACATGGAGCCGCTCGAGGCCCGGATGGACTTCAACCTCCCGTCGGTGCCGGAGGGCTTCCGGGACGCCGTAGCCGAGGCCTGCGCCACCGAGATCGCGGCCGACCGGGCGATCACGACGACGACCCTGCCGCGCGACACGGCCTTCTCGACCTACCCGGACCTCATCCGGACCGCGACCAACCTGCTGCCGCCCGAGCTCGAGGTGGTGCGGATCGTCGACATCGCCGGGACTCGACACGCAGGCGGACGCCGGGACGCACGTGGCGTCGACGCGGCAGATCGGCGGGCTCGAGATCGTCAAGATCGAGAACAAGGGGAAGGGCTTCCGGCGGCTGCGCGTGCGGGTGGTCCCGGCCGCGAGCTGACGGTCTGTGACGGCAGGTCGCATGATCGACGCGGATTGCATGATCAGCGGGAGGGGAGGGCGGGGGGGCCGACGGGGGTGACGGGGGTGACCGCGGGTGACGGGGGTGACCGGGGTGGTGGCCCAGGCGCGGAGGTCGGCGATCCGCTGGGTGAGGCGGCGCGCGCTGCTCACCCACACGGACCGGCGCGGTGCCGCCGCGGCCGTTCCGGGCGGCGAGCGAGCCGGCGACGTCGAGCACCTCGCGGACCTGCGGCGTCAGGGCCGGCGAGATGTCCGCCAGCTCCTCGTCGCTGAGGTCGCCGAGGTCGACGCCCCGGGCTTCCGCGGCCCGGACGCAGGCTCCGGCGAGCTCGTGCGCCACGCGGAACGGGACGCCCTGCCGGACCAGCCACTCGGCGACGTCGGTCGCGAGCGAGAAACCCGCCGGCGCGAGCGCGGCCATCCGGTCGGTGTCGAAGCGCATCGTCGCGACGAGCCCGGCGAACGCCGGCAGCACCAGCCCGAGCTGCGTGACGGCGTCGATCACCGGCTCCTTGTCCTCCTGCAGGTCGCGGTTGTACGCCAGCGGCAGGCCCTTGAGCGTGGTCAGCAGCCCGGCGAGATCGCCGATGAGCCGCCCGGCCTTGCCGCGGGCGAGCTCCGCGACGTCGGGGTTCTTCTTCTGCGGCATGATCGACGACCCGGTGGCGTAGGCGTCGTCGAGCACGGCGAAGCCGAACTCGGCCGTCGTCCACAGCACGACCTCCTCGGCGAGCCGGGACACGTCGACCGCCGTCATCGCGAGCACGAACGCGATCTCCGCGACCACGTCCCGGCTCGCCGTGCCGTCGATCGAGTTGTCCGAGGACGCGGTGAAGCCGAGCTCGCGGGCGACGGCCTGCGGGTCGAGCCCGAGCGAGGAGCCGGCCAGCGCGCCCGAGCCGTACGGGGACTCGTCGGCGCGCCGGTCCCAGTCGAGGAGCCGGTCGACGTCGCGCAGCAGCGCGTGGACGTGCGCCTGGAGGTGGTGCGCGAGGAGCACCGGCTGCGCGTGCTGGAGATGGGTGCGGCCCGGCATCGGCGCCTCGGGATGCTCGGCGGCGCGTCCGACGAGGGCCTCCGCGAGGTCGAGGACGCCGCCGGCCACCTCCCGGGCCCGGTCGCGCAGGTACATCCGGTACAGCGTCGCGACCTGGTCGTTGCGCGACCGTCCGGCGCGGATGCGGCCACCGAGATCGGCGCCGACGCGCTCGATCAGCCCGCGCTCCAGCGCCGTGTGCACGTCCTCGTCGGCGAGCGTGGGCGTGAAGGCGCCGGACGCGACGTCGGCGGCGAGCCGGTCGAGGCCGTCGAGCAGCCCGGCGAGCTGGTCGTCGGTGAGCAGGCCGGCGCGGTGCAGCGCCCGGGCATGGGCGCGTGACCCCGCGATGTCGTAGGGCGCGAGCACCCAGTCGAACTGCACCGAGGCCGAGAGGGCGGCGAGAGCGGCGGCGGGACCGGACGCGAACCGGCCGCCCCACAGGCTCATCGCCGGCGGGGCGGCCTGAGCCGGGGACGTCACCGCCCGGCCGCCCGCGCGTCCCGGGCCGCCGCGAGCTTGCTCGGCAGACCCCAGAGCTCGATGAAGCCCTTGGCCAGGGACTGGTCGAAGGTGTCGCCGGTGTCGTACGTGGCGAGGTTGAAGTCGTAGAGGCTGTGCTCGCTGCGCCGGCCCGTCGGGACCGCGCGGCCGCCGTGGAGCGTCATGCGGATCTCGCCGGTGACGTGCTTCTGGCTCTCCGCGACGAAGATGTCGAGCGCCTTCTTCAGCGGCGAGAACCACAGGCCGTCGTACACGAGCTCGCCCCAGCGCTGCTCGACGCCGCGCTTGAACCGCGCGAGCTCGCGCTCGACCGTGATCGCCTCGAGTTCCTGGTGCGCCGTGATGAGCGCGATGGCGCCCGGCGCCTCGTAGACCTCGCGGCTCTTGATGCCGACGAGCCGGTCCTCGACCATGTCGAGCCGGCCGACGCCCTGGGCGCCGGCGCGGGCGTTGAGCTTCTGGATGGCCTCGAGCACGGTGACCTTGTCGCCGTCGAGCGCCACCGGCACGCCCTGCTCGAAGGTGACGACCACCTCGTCGGCGTCCCGCGGCGTCGCCGGGTTCTGGGTGTAGGCGTAGACGTCCTCGACGGGGCCGTTCCACACGTCCTCGAGGAAGCCCGTCTCGACGGCGCGCCCCCAGACGTTCTGGTCGATCGAGTACGGCGACTTCTTGGTCGTCTCGATGGGGAGCTGGTGCCGCTCGGCGTACTCGATCGCCTTGTCGCGCGTGAGCGCGAGGTCGCGCACGGGGGCGATGCAGCGCAGGCCCGCGTCGAGGGTGGCGATGCCGACCTCGAAGCGGACCTGGTCGTTGCCCTTCCCGGTGCAGCCGTGCGCGACGACGGAGCCGCCGAACTCGTGGGCGGCCTTGACGAGGTGCTTGACGATCACCGGCCGGGAGAGCGCCGAGACCAGCGGGTAGCGGTCCATGTAGAGGGCGTTCGCCTGGAGCGCCGGCAGGCAGTACTCGTCGGCGAACTCGTCGCGGGCGTCGGCGACGTACGCCTCGACGGCGCCGCAGGCGAGGGCGCGCTGCCGGATGACCTCGAGGTCCTCCCCGCCCTGGCCGACGTCGACGGCGACGGCGACCACCTCGGCCCCGGTCTGTTCGCCGATCCAGCCGATGGCGACGGAGGTGTCCAGCCCGCCGGAGTAGGCGAGCACGACGCGATCGGTCACGGGGTTCTCCTTCAGCAGTGGTGTGGGTCAGTCGTCGGTGCGAGCGGCGAGGGCGAGGAACTGGTCGGCCACCGCACGCCCACCGTCCGGATCGCGGGTGACGACGAGCACGGTGTCGTCGCCGGCGATGGTGCCGATGACGGCCGAGAGCACGGCGGTGTCGACGGCCGAGGCGAGGAACTGCGCGGCGCCCGGCGGCGTCCGCAGCACGACGAGGTTGGCGGACGCCTCGGCGGTGACGAGGAGCTCCTCGCAGAGCCGGGCCAGCCGGGCGTCGAGGTGCTCCTGCACGACGCCGGCCTGCGGCGAGCGGTCCCCGCCCTCCCCCGGCACCGCGTAGACGAGGGTGCCGGGCCCCCGCCGGACGCGGACGGCGCCGAGCTCGACGAGATCACGGGAGAGCGTGGCCTGGGTGACCGCGAAGCCCTCACCGGCCAGCAGCTCCGCGAGCTCCGGCTGGGAACGCACCTCGACCCGGCGGAGGATCTCCACGATCGCCCGGTGCCGGGCCGGCTTGGTCGGGGGCGCGGTGCGGAACCCCTGGTCGACCCGGGGCCGCGTCACGACCACTCCAGCAGCCGTGCGAGCAGCGCCTTCTGGGCGTGCAGCCGGTTCTCGGCCTCGTCCCAGACGGCCGAGCGCGGTCCGTCGATCACTGCCGCGCTGATCTCCTTGCCGCGGTAGGCCGGCAGGCAGTGCAGGACGATCGCGTCGGGCGCGGCTCGCTCGAGCGCCGCCTCGTCGAGGGCGTACGGCTCGAACGGGTGCCCCCGGTCCTGCGCCTCGGCCTCCTGGCCCATCGAGACCCAGGTGTCGGTGGCGAGGACGTCGGCGCCCTCGGCGGCGGCCGCGGCGTCCGTCGTCACGGTGACCGAACCGCCGGTCGTCGCGGCGAGCCGTTCGGCGTCCGCGACGACGGCGGGGGCGGGCAGGTACGCCGCCGGCGTCCCGATGCGCACGTGCAGCCCGGCGTTGGCGCCCGCGAGCAGGTAGGAGTGCGCCATGTTGTTCGAGCCGTCGCCCAGGTAGGCCAGCGTGAGCCCGGCGAGGCGCCCGTGCCGCTCGCGGATCGTCTGCAGGTCCGCCAGCAGCTGGCAGGGGTGGAAGGCGTCGGTCAGCGCGTTGACCACGGGCACCCGGCTGACGGCAGCCATCGCCTCGATCCGCTCCTGCCCCGAGGTCCGCCAGACGATGGCCGAGCACTGGCGCTCCAGCACCCGCGTGGTGTCCTCGATCGTCTCGCCGCGCCCGAGCTGGCTGGTCTGCGCGTCGAGGACCAGCGGGGCCCCGCCGAGCTCCGTGACCCCGACGCTGAACGACACCCGGGTCCGGGTCGAGGGCTTGTCGAAGATCAGCGCGACGGTGCGCGGCCCGTCCAGCGGGCGCAGCGAGAACCGGTCCTTCTTCACCGCGTCGGCGAGGTCGAGGACGTCGAGCAGCTCCGCGGGCGTGAGGTCGTCGTCCCGCAGCAGGTGGCGGACGGGGCTCATGCCGGCACCTCCCGATCGGCGTTCGCGGCGGCGTCGAGCGCGGCCGGCAGCGCGGCGACGAAGGTCGCCGCCTGCTCGGCGGTGAGGATCAGCGGCGGGGCGAGGCGGAGGGCGTCGGGCGTGACGGCGTTCACCACGAACCCGGCGTCCAGCAGCGCGGACTGGGCCCGGGCGGCCACCGGCCGGGTCAGCTGGACGGCGAGCAGCAGGCCCTCGCCGCGGACGCCGGCCACCAGCGGGTGCCGCAGCCCGGCGACACCCTCCGCGGAGCACGCGCCCGACGGCGGCGGCGTTCTCGAGGAGCCCGTCGCGCTCGATCACGTGCAGGGTGGCGAGCGCGGCGGCGGCGGCGACCGGGTTGCCGCCGAAGGTCGTGCCGTGCTGGCCGGGCCCGAGCAGCGTCGCCGGCCCCTCGCCGAACGCGACCACGGCTCCGATCGGGATGCCGCCGCCGAGCCCCTTGGCGAGCGTGACGACGTCCGGCCGCACGCCGCCGCCGAGGTGGTCGTGCTGGTGGGCGAACCAGGCCCCGGTGCGGCCGACGCCGGTCTGCACCTCGTCGAGCACGAGCAGCGCACCGGCGGCGTCCGCGGCGCGACGGGCCGCCGGCAGGTACCCGGGCGGGGCCGGGCGGACGCCGGCCTCGCCCTGGATCGGCTCGAGGACGACGGCGGCGACCCGGTCGTCCACGGCGCCGGCGAGCGCCTCGGCGTCGCCGAAGGGCACGTGGACGACGTCCCCGGGCAGCGGCTCGAACGGCGTCCGGTACGCGGGCTTGTGGGTGAGGGCGAGCGCGCCCATGGTGCGGCCGTGGAAGGCCCCCTCGGCGGCGACGAGGCCGCTGCGGCCGGTACGCCGGCTCAGTTTGATCGCCGCCTCGACCGCCTCCGTGCCGGAGTTGGTGAAGAAGACGCGTGAGCCGGCGGGCGCGCCGAGCAGGTCGAGCAGCCGCTCGGCGAGCGCGATCTGCGGCGCCGACGCGAAGAAGTTCGAGACGTGCCCGAGCGTGGCGAGCTGCGCGGTGACCGCGGAGACCAGGAACGGGTGGGCGTGCCCGAGGGCGTTCACGGCGATGCCGGCGAGCAGGTCGAGGTAGCGGTTGCCGTCGGCGTCCCAGACGTAGCAGCCCTCGCCGCGGACGAGCACCCGCTGCGGCGGCCCGAACGTGTTCATCAGGGCGTTGCGCGTAGCGCTCCTGCCAGGCGAGGCCGGAGACCTCGGCGGGTGCGAGCTGGAGATCGGTCATGCCAGGTCCTCCGGGTCGGGCAGCACCATCGTTCCGACGCCCTCGGGGGTGAACACCTCGAGCAGCACGCTGTGCTCCATCCGGCCGTCGATGACCGTCGCCTGCGGGACGCCGCCCCGGACCGCGCGCAGGCAGGCCTCCATCTTCGGCACCATGCCGGCCTCGAGCCCGGGCAGGAGCTTCTCGAGCTCGGTCGGCCGTCACGGTGGAGAGCAGGGAGCCGCGGTCGGGCCAGTCGGCGTAGAGGCCCTCGACGTCGGTGAGGACGACGAGCTTGGCCGCCCCGAGCGCGACGGCGAGCGCGGCCGCGGCGGTGTCGGCGTTGACGTTGAGCACCTGCCCGTCGTCGTCGGGCGCGACGGTGGACACCACCGGCACCCGGCCCGCGTCGATGAGGTCGAGCACGGCGCCCGGGTCGACCTCGACGACGTCGCCGACGAGCCCGACGTCGACCTCGACGCCGTCGACGACGGCGCCGCGGCGGCGCGCCCGGAACAGCCCGGCGTCCTCGCCCGAGAGGCCCGACCGCCCGGCCGCCGGCGCTGTTGACGAGCCCGACGAGCTCGCGGCCGACCTGGCCGACGAGCACCATCCGGACGACGTCGACGGCCTCCTCCGTGGTCACCCGCAGCCCGCCGCGGAACTCGCTGCCGATGCCGAGCCGCTCGAGCATCGCGGAGATCTGCGGGCCGCCGCCGTGGACGACGACCGGCTTGAGGCCGGCGGAGCGGAGGAAGACGACGTCCTGCGCGAAGGCGCGCTTGAGCTCGGCGTCGACCATGGCGTGCCCGCCGTACTTGAGGACGACGACCGCGCCGGCGAACCGGCGGAGCCAGGGCAGGGCCTCCACGAGGACGGCAGCCTTCTGCTGCGCCGTGAGCTGGGCCCTCGAGGGCTGGGCCGTGGACGCGGTCATGTCGAGTACGCGCTGTTCTCGTGGACGTACGCGTGGGTGAGGTCGTTCGTCCAGATCGTCGCCGTCGCGTCCCCGGCGTGGAGGTCGACCAGCACGTGGACCTCGCGCGGCGCGAGGTCCACCTTCGCGCGGTCGTCGCCGGGGGCGCCGGCCCGGCACACCTGGACGCCGTTGATCGCCACGTCGAGCGCGAGCGGGTCGAAGGCGGCGCTCGTGGTGCCGACGGCGGCGAGCACCCGGCCCCAGTTCGGGTCACGGCCGAAGACGGCGGCCTTGAACAGGTTGCTCCGGGCGACGGCGCGGCCGACCTCGACGGCGTCGTCCTCGCTGGCGGCGTGGACCACCTCGATCGCGATGTCGTGCTCGGCGCCCTCGGCGTCCGCGACCAGCGCGCGGGCGAGGCCGGCGCAGACCTCGAGCGACCGCGGCGGCCAGCTCCTCCTGCGGGGCGAGCACGCCGGAGGCTCCGCTCGCGAGCAGGAGCACGGTGTCGTTCGTGGACATGCAGCCGTCGGAGTCGACCCGGTCGAAGGTGACCCGGGTCGCGGCGCGCAGCGCCCGGTCGAGCGCCTCGGCGGACGCCACCGCGTCGGTGGTGAGGACGACGAGCATCGTCGCCAGGCCCGGCGCGAGCATGCCCGCGCCCTTGGCCATGCCGCCGACCGACCAGCCCTCGCGGGACACGACGACGGTCTTGGCCACGGTGTCCGTGGTCATGATGGCCTCGGCGGCGGCCGGGCCGCCCTCCGGCGCCAGGGTCGCCGCGGCCGCGTCGACGCCCGGACGAGCAGCTGCTCCATGGGCAGGCGCTCGCCGATGAGGCCGGTCGAGCAGACCGCGACGTCGCCGGCGGCGACGCCGAGGGCGCGCGGCCGCGTGCTCGGCGGTCCGGTGCGTGTCGAGGAACCCGTCGGCACCGGTGCACGCGTTGGCCCCGCCGGAGTTCAGGACGACGGCGTCGACCCGCCCGTCCGCGACGACCTGGCGCGACCAGACGACCGGCGCGGCCTGCACCCGGTTGCCCGTGAAGACGCCGGCCGCGGTGTGCTCGGGGCCGTCGTTGACGACGAGCGCGAGGTCCGGCCTCCCGCTCGCCTTGAGACCGGCCACGACGCCGGCAGCCCGGAACCCCCGCGGCGCGGTGACGGTCACGGCGCCACCCCCACGACGGGCAGCCCGAGGGTCTCGGGCAGGTCGAGTGCCAGGTTGGCGCACTGGACGGCGGCGCCGGCGGTGCCCTTGGTGAGGTTGTCGACGGCGGCGACGACGACGGCGCGGCGCGTCCGCGGGTCGAGCGCGACCTGCAGGTGGACGGTGTTGGCGCCGAGCGTGTCCGCCGTCCGCGGCAGCCGGCCCTCGGGCAGGACGTGCACGAACGGCTCGTCGGCGTACGTCTCCGACCCAGACCTTGCGCAGCTGTTCCTCGGTGGTGCCGGCGACGACCCGCGCCGTGCAGGTCGCGAGGATCCCCCGCGGCATCGGCGCGAGCATCGGGGTGAAGCCGACGGTGACCGGGGCCCCGGCCGCGGCCGTGAGGTTCTGCTCGATCTCGGGGGTGTGGCGGTGCACTCCGCCGACGCCGTAGGCCGTCATCGATCCGGCGACCTCGGTGGCCAGCAGATGCGGCTTGGCGGCACGGCCCGCGCCCGAGCGTGCCGGACGCCGCGACGACGACCACGTCGTCCGGCTCGAGCAGACCGGCGGCGAACCCGGGCGCCAGAGCCAGCGACACGGCCGTGGGGTAGCAGCCGGGGACGGCGATCCGGCGCGCTCCGGTGAGCGTCTCCCGCCGGCGCGACCCGTCGGCGTGCGGCAGCTCCGGCAGTCCGTACGGCCAGGCGCCGGCGTGCTCGCCGCCGTAGAACTCCGCCCACGCGGCCGGATCCGCCAGCCGGTGGTCGGCGCCGCAGTCGACGACGACCACCTCGGGCGGCAGGGCGGCCGCGATCGGCGCGCTCGCGCCGTGGGGCAGGGCGAGCACCACGACGTCGTGGCCGGCGAGCACCTCGGGTGTGGTGCGCTCGAGCACGCGGTCCGCCAGCGGCACGAGGTGCGGGTGGTGCTCGCCCAGAGGGGTGCCGGCACTGGTCGCGGCCGTGATCGCGCCGACGGTCAGCTCGGGGTGCGCCAGCGCGAGGCGCAGGACCTCACCCCCGGCGTAGCCGCTGGCGCCGGCGACGGCGATCGACCTCACGATGCAAGAGCATACACCTCAGTGCATGAGCATGCACTCGCAGTCAGCCCCGGCCGATCCGCACGGCATGCATGCTCGTGGCCCCGAGCACCGTCGCGGTCACGAGCACGGCGAACGGCACCGCCGGCTGCCCCGCGGGCAGGACGAGCCCGCTGACGACGCAGCAGAGCGCCGCCGCCAGGTTCGCCGCCGCCGCCCGCCGGAACCCCTGCGCCTGCAGGAACGAGGCGATGACCAGGAAGAGAACTCCCATGACGAGGCAGCTCGTCACGAGCAGAGCTGTGAGCATGTGCCCACTCCTCCCGAAAGTCCACGACAGCTCAGGTCGCCGACCAGCCCCCGATGCGGCTCACGGTAAGTGCACGGCCGGTCACGTGTACAGACCCCGACCGGCCCCGTCTCACACCTCGAACCGGCGGCTCAGCAGGAGGCGAAACGGCGCTGCTGCGCGGCTCTGCTGGGCGGCCGCGGAGGAGCCGGAAAGAGCCATCGGCGCGCCGCTGACGACGGTGCCCTGATGCCACACGTACGGGCCCGCGCCGTTGCGGGTCGCCGTGACGGTCAGGACGCCGGTCTCGGAGCCGAGCACCACCGCGGGCGTAGAACTGGAAGTTGCCGAGGCCGTAGTCGACGACGGTCCGTCCGACGCGCGCCGTCGGCTCGACGACGTGGGCGTGACTGCCGACGACGATGTCCGCGCCCGCGTCGGAGAGCCGGTGCGCGAGGTCCTGCTGGCGGGCGGTGGGGCAGTACACGGTCTCCTTGCCCCAGTGCAGGAACACGACCACGACGTCCGCCTTGCTCCGCTCCGCCCGGACGGCGGCCGACGCAGCCGGCTCGGTGTCCTTCGCGGACGCCAGGCCGGGGACGCCGGGCTTCGCCACCCAGGCGGTGGTCGCGAAGTCGTCGAGGACGTCGGTCGCGGCGATCACCGAGATCCTCACGCCGTGGATCGTGCGTCGCAGCGGGGTCCAGGCCGCCGTCTGGTCGACGCCGGCGCCGAGCAGGGGCATCCGGTAGCGCTGCGCGGCCGCGAGGGTGTCCGCGAGGCCGACCCGCCCGTAGTCCATGCCGTGGTTGTTCGCGACGGTCACGGCGTCGACGCCCGCGCGCCGGAGGACCCCGAAAGCCGCGGCCGGCGCCCGGAAGGTGAACTCCTTCGGCTGGGCGGTGCCGCGGTCGGTGACGGCCGTCTCGAGGTTGACGACGGCGAGGTCCGCCCGGCGGAGGATGCCGAAGGCCGACCCGACGCGCCCGCGCAGCAGGCCCCCGCGGCCGTGCCCTCGAAGTGCACGTCGCCGGCGAAGGCGAGCGTGACCGAACCGCTGCCCGACGAGCGGGCCGTCGTCGCCGGGCGCGGTGGCCTTCGCCCGGCTCGGTCGTGCCGGCGGTCGCCGGCGCCGTGCCCGAGGCCGACGAGCGCGCGGCGGGCGACGGCAGGTCGGCCGCGGCGTTCCGGCCGCCGCCGCTCCCGCACGCGGCGAGCGCGAGCACGGCGGCCAGTGCGGCGAGGGAGCCGCGACGGCGACGAACGGTGACAGCGGCGGAGCTCACCCGGGCATTGTTCCCATGCTCCGGTCACTGCTGGGAACAGCGGAGGGGAACGAACACGCCGAGTATCGACGCATTGCTAGCGCTACGTCACGCTCCGCGCTGAACGGCACCCACGAGCTCGGCGGCCGCACGGACGGCAGCGTCCCGGGCGGCGGCCGATTCCGCCGCGGTCAGCGTCCGGTCCGGCGCCCGCAGCCGCAGCGCGAAGGCGAGGGACTTGCGGCCCTCCCCCACCTGCGGCCCGGTGTAGACGTCGAAGAGCCGCACCGACTCCAGCAGGTCTCCCGCGCCCTCGCGCAGCGCGGCCTCGACGGTGGCCGCGTGCACCGTCGGCGTCGACGACGAGCGCCACGTCCTCCTTGGCCACCGGGAACGTGGACACCGGCGCCGCGGTCGCGGATGCCGCCGGACGCCTCGAGCAGCAGGTCGAGCTCGACCTCCGCCGCGCAGGTCCGCGGCGGGAGGCCGAGCCGCTCGACCACCTTCGGGTGCAGCTCGCCGGCGTGCCCCACGAGCACGCCCGCGAACTCCAGCCGGGCGCACCGGCCCGGGTGCCACGGCGCGTGCGTCGTCCTGGCTGACGGTCAGCGTCAGGCCGAGGGTGCGACCGACGAGCAGCGCGGCGTCCACCGCGTCCGTCCAGTCCGCCGGGCCGCCCGGCGCCGTACCAGCCCGGCTGCTCCCGGTGCCCGGCGAGCAGGATCCCGACCCGGCGTGGCTGGCGCGGCAGCGCGGCGTCGAGCGCGGCCAGCTCCTCCGGCGCGGGGCGATGGTCGACGGCCGGCCGCGGCGCGACGGCGTCGGCGCCGGGTCGGGGCCGGACGACGAGGCCGATCTCGAACAGCGCGAGGTCCGACTGGCCGCGGCCGAGGTTGCGCCGGGCGGCCTCGACGAGCGTGGGCAGGATCCACGTCCGCAGGTACGGCTGCTCCTCCGACAGCGGGTTCGCCAGCCGCACCGCCGGACGCCGCGGGTCGTCCGCGGGCAGCCCGTAGACGTCCCCGACGTCCGCGCCCACGAACGGATAGGTCAGCACCTCGACGAGCCCGTGCTCGGCGAGCGCCCGGGCGATGGACCGCCGGCCCTTCTGGCTCGTCGTGAGGCCCCGGCCGGCGGGCGCCGCGGGCAGCACGGAGGGGATCTCCGCGTACCCGTCGAGCCGCGCGACCTCCTCGACGAGGTCGACGCCGAGCGTCAGGTCCGGCCGCCACGAGGGAGGCGTCACGACGAGGACCTCGCCGTCCTGCTCCACCCGGCAGCCGACGGCGGTGAGGAGCTCCACGACCCGGTCGCGACCGTAGCTGCGACCGACCAGCCGGTCGGGCAGGTCGGCGCTCATCCGGAGCGGCTCCCGCGGGGTCCGCAGGTCGACGTCCGTGATCGGACCGGGTTCGCCGCCGCCGTGCTCCACGAGCAGCCGGACGGCGAGCTCGGCGGCGGCGGCCGCGACGTCGGTGTCGACGCCGCGCTCGAACCGGCGGCTCGCCTCGGTCGAGAGCTTGTGCCGGCGGGCGCTGCGGGCGACCGTGACCGGGTCGAAGTGCGCCGACTCGACGAGGACGTCGGTGGTCGTCGCGGACACCTCGCTGCTCGCGCCGCCCATCACGCCGGCGAGTGCGAGGACGCGCGCCCCGGCGTCCCCGGCCGGGGAGTCGGTGATGAGGAGGTCCTCGGGGTCGAGGGCGCGCTCGACGTCGTCCAGCGTCGTCAGACGCTCGCCGGGCGGGCCCGGCGCACGACGACGGGACCCTCGAGCCGAGCGAGGTCGAACGCGTGCAGCGGCTGGCCTACGGCGAGCATCACGTAGTTCGTCACGTCCACCGCGAGGCTGATCGGGCGCATGCCCGCCTGCTCCAGCCGGCGCTGCATCCAGCGCGGGCTGGGCCGGGACGCGTCGACCCCGCGGACGACGCGCGCGACGTAGCGATCGCAGCCGACCCGGCCGCGGATCGGGTGGTCGTCGCGCAGCTCCACCGGGAAGCCGTCGTCCGTGGCGGCCGGCGTCTCGACCGCGGCCGGGTCGCTGAAGCGGACGCCGGTGGAGAGGGCGTACTCGCGTGCGACGCCGCGGACGCTGAACGCGTAACCGCGGTCGGGCGTGACGTTGACCTCGACCGTCTCCTCGCCCAGCCCGAGGAGCTCGATCGCGTCGGTGCCGACCGGCGCGTCGATGCCCCACTCGGCGAGCCGGATGATCCCGTCGTGCTCCTCGCCGAGGCCGAGCTCCTTCGCCGAGCAGATCATGCCGTCGCTGACGTGGCCGTACGTCCTCCGGGCGGAGATCTCGAATCCTCCGGCCAGCACCGCGCCGGGCAGGCTGACGACGACGAGGTCGCCCTCGACGAAGTTGTGCGCTCCGCAGACGATGCCGCGCGGCTCGCGCCTCGCCGACGTCGACGTGGCACCAGCGGATCGTCTTGCCGTTCTTCTGCGGCTCGTCCGCTGAAGTCGAGGACGCGGCCGACGACGAGCGGGCCCTGCACGTCCCCGCCGTGCAGCGCCTCCTCCTCCAGCCCGACGCGCACGAGGTCGGCGGCGACCTGCTCGCCGGTCGCGCCCTCGGGCAGCTCGGCGTACTCGCCCAGCCACGTCAGCGGGACGCGCATCAGACCTCCATGCCGTAGTGCAGGCTGAACCGGACGTCGCCCTCGACCATGTCGTGCATGTCCTCGACGCCGTGCCGGAACATGAGGGTCCGCTCGATGCCCATCCCGAAGGCGAAGCCGGAGTAGACCTCGGGGTCGACGCCGGCCGCGCGCAGGACGTTCGGGTGGACCATGCCGCAGCCGCCCCACTCGATCCAGCCGGTGCCCTTGCAGGTCCGGCAGCCCGGGTCCTTGCCGGCGCAGACGAAGCACAGCACGTCGAGCTCCGCGCTGGGCTCGGTGAAGGGGAAGAACGACGGCCGCAGGCGGGTCCGCACGCCCTGCCCGAACATGCCGCGGGCGAAGTGGTCGAGCGTGCCCTTGAGGTGCGCCATCGTCAGGCCCTGGTCCACGGCCAGGCCCTCGACCTGGTGGAAGACGGGGGTGTGCGTGGCGTCGAGCTCGTCGGTCCGGAACACCTTGCCGGGGCAGATGACGTACACGGGCACGCCGCGCCCGAGCAGCGCCCGGGCCTGGACCGGGCTCGTGTGCGTGCGCAGGACCAGCCCGTCCTCCGGCGGCTCGACGAAGAACGTGTCCTGCATCTGGCGGGCCGGGTGGTCGGGGTCGAAGTTCAGGGCGTCGAAGTTGAACCACTCGGCCTCGACCTCGGGCCCCTCGGCGACCTCCCAGCCCATGCCGACGAAGACGTCGGTGATCCGCTCGGTGATGGCCTCGAGCGGATGGCGGGCGCCGGGCGGCATGCGGTCGACCGGCAGGGTGACGTCGACGGCCTCCTCGACGATGACCCGCGCGTCGCGCTCCTCCTCGAGCTCGGCCCGGCGCTGCTCGAGCGCCTTCGCGACGACCTGGCGGGCCTTGCCGACACGCTGGCCCGCCTCCTTGCGGGCGGCCGGCGGCAGGGCGCCGATCTCACGGTTGGCGAGGGCCAGCGGGCTGGCGTCCCCGGCGTGCTCCAGCCGGACCCGCTTGAGGCTCTCGAGGTCGGCGGCGGCGGACAGAGCCGCGAGCGCCTGCGCGACGGCCTCGTCGACCGCCTCCTGGCTGAGCACCGCGACCTCGACGGGGTCGTACTGCGTGTTCGGTCCGGACATGAGGAAGGCGTCCACTTCGCACTGGGAATTGAGCCCTCATCGCTGGGAGGGCCGATGGTCGAGTCTGTCAGATCCCGCCGCCACCCCTCCCCCGGGTTTCCCTCCCCGGCTTCCCCGCTCCCTGGTCAGGAGGGTCGGCGGTGGGCGCGGGCTGCGGCGTAGAGGCAGACGGTGGCGGCGGTGGCGAGGTTGAGGCTCTCCGCGCGCCCGTAGACCGGCACCCGCACGACGGCGTCGGCGGCGCCGAGGGCGTCGTCCGGAAGGCCCCAGGCCTCGTTGCCGAACACCCAGGCGACCGGGCCGGCGAGCGGCCCCTCGCCGCGCGCGGCGAGATCCTGCAGGTCGTCGAGGTCGACGGTGCCGGCGACGTCGGCGGCGAGCACGACCAGCCCGGCCGCGCGCAGCGCCTCCACCGTCGGGTCGAGCGGGACGCCGGTGGCGACGGGGAGGTGGAAGAGGCTCCCGGCGCTCGCGCGCACGCACTTGGGGTTGAAGACGTCGACGCTGGCGTCGGTGAGGACGACGCCGCCGGCACCCGCGGCGTCCGCGGCGCGCAGCACGGTGCCGGCATTGCCCGGGTCGCGCACGTGGGCGAGCACCGCGACGAGCCGCGGGGCGCCGGCGGCGAGCCGCTCGAGCGGCACGTCGACGAAGGCGCAGACGGCGACGAGCCCCTGCGAGGTCACCGTGTCGCCCATGGCGGCGAGCACCTCGGGCGTGGCGAGCCGGACGGCGCACCCGGCGTCCGCGGCCCGGTCGAGGACGGCGCGCGTGCCGCTCCGCGGCGTCCGGCGTGGCGTAGAGCGCGAGGACGACGGGGGCGGCCCCGGTGCGGACGGCGTCCGCGTGCGCGGCCACGGCCTCCGTCACCGCCTGCGGGCCCTCGGCCACGAACCGGCCCTCACGCCGACGCGCCGAACGCCCGGACAGCCGCCGCACCGCCCGCACCCGGTCGGAACCGGGATTGGCCAGGAGCGGGGCGTCCGGGCGCCCGGGACGGTCGTCCTTGATCCCTCTGCCTTCCTCGATCGGCGGAAGAGGAGGTCAGGCGGCGGTCGTCGTGTTGCCGGTGCCGGTCGCCGTTGGCGCGGACGGCGGACTTCGCCGTCGCGACGAGGGCCGCGAACGCCACCGCGTCGTTGACCGCGAGGTCGGCGAGGATGCGGCGGTCGACCTCGACGCCGGCCAGCTTGAGGCCCTGGATGAAGCGGTTGTAGGTGATGCCGTTCTCGCGGGCGGCGGCGTTGATGCGCTGGATCCACAGCCGGCGGAAGTCGCCCTTGCGGGCCCGGCGGTCGCGGTAGGCGTAGACGAGGGAGTGGGTGACCTGCTCCTTCGCCTTGCGGTACAGCCGCGAGCGCTGCCCGCGGTAGCCGCTGGCGAGCTCGAGGACCTCTCGGCGCTTCTTCTGGGCGTTGACCGCCCGCTTCACGCGTGCCACGTGCTGTCTCCTTGGTTCAGGTCGGCGCGATGTGCCGCGCCGGGCGGGGAAGGACGGTCAGCTCACTTGCCGAGCAGGCGCTTCGCCCTCTTGGCGTCGGCGGGGGCAAGCACCAGGTCGCCCTGCAGGCTGCGGACCTTCTTGCCCGACTTGCCCTGCAGGAGGTGGCGCAGGCCCGCCTGCTGGCGCATGACCTTGCCCGTCCCGGTGAGGCGGAGTCGCTTCTTCGCACCGCTGTGCGTCTTGTTCTTCGGCATGGCTGCCGTGCTCTCCTCGTCGTCCACGCCGTGAACGGCGCAGTTCACCGAACGGCCGCCCGGGTGGGCGGCCGCCGTACTCGTGCGCAGGCGGTCAGGCCTGCGCGGTCTCCTGCGGGGCCGCGACGACGGCGTCCGCCGTGTCGTGCACCCCGTCGGTGGCCTCGTCCTCCGGGCGGCGCTTGCGCTGCTCGGCCTTGGCCTCGGCCTTCTTCTTGTGCGGGCCGATCACCATGATCATGTTTCGGCCGTCCTGCTTCGGGTTGCTCTCGATGTAGCCGAGGTCCGCCACGTCGGCGGCCATCCGCTGCAGCAACCGGTAGCCCATCTCCGGGCGGGACTGCTCACGACCGCGGAACATGATCATGACCTTGACCTTGTCGCCCTGCTTGAGGAACCGCTCGACGTGGCCCTTCTTGGTGGCGTAGTCGTGCGGGTCGATCTTCAAGCGGAGCCGGATCTCCTTGAGGACCGTGTGGGCCTGGTTGCGCCGGGCCTCACGAGCCTTCATGTCCGACTCGTACTTGAACTTCCCGAAGTCCATGAGCTTCGCGACCGGCGGCCGCGCGGTCGGGGCGACCTCGACGAGGTCGAGGTCGGACTCCTGCGCCAGCTGCAGCGCCTGCTCGATGCGGACGATGCCGACCTGTTCCCCGTTGGGGCCGACCAGCCGCACCTCGGGGACGCGGATGCGGTCGTTGATCCGGGGCTCGCTGATGTGGTGCTCCTTCGCGACGTCGTGGCGACCGTCGCACACGAGAAAGGCTCCCATGCGCGGACGCCGGGAGCCTCACCCACAGGTCAGCAGCCGCCGTCGCGAGGCGACGACGACCCAGGCCCACCCGAGGGCGGACCCCTGACCGGAACCTGACACCTCGCCGCCGGAGCGGGGGTGGCAGGTGGGAGAGACTCCACTTGCGTACCGGGCCCTCGCGGGCACGGTCGGTCGATCTGTAAGGCTACCAGCATGGCCAGCGATCGACGCAGCCCTGCCGGTACGGGTCTCAACGATCCGGGCGCCTCGGCGCATTCCGCCTCCGACCAGGCCGCACGGGACATCGCCGACGTGCCCGCGGTCGAGGTCATCACCGCCACCGCGGTGCATCTCATGAGTGCCGCGGCCGTCAAGGTCGGGCTCGCCGAGGACGTCGAACCCGACCTCGACGAGGCGCGCAAGCTGATCACCGTGCTCGCCGCCCTGGTCACCGCGGCGGCGCCGGAGATCGGGAGCCAGCACGCCCGCCCCCTGCGCGACGGCCTACGGAGCCTGCAGCTGGCGTTCCAGGAGGCGTCGGTCGTGCCCGACGCTCCTGGTCAGGGGCCGGGCGAGCGCCACACCGGCCCGGTCACCTGACCCCCTCCCCCTCCTGTCGCTGATCATGCAATCCGCGTTGATCTGTAGCCGGGTGGCTACAGATCAACGCGGATTGCATGATCAGCGGGAGAGGGCTTCGGCGGTGGCCGTCTCGCCGTCGAGTACCTCGCCGACGCCCGCCACCGGCGCGGGCACCTCGACGTCCGCGACCGGACCGCGGGCGGCGTCCGCGACCGGGGCCGCGGGGTCGGCGTCCGCGGCCGGGACCGGACGGCCCCCGAAGACCCGCAGCGCGACCAGGCCGAGGACCGCGAGCAGCAGCCCGGTGGCGCCGACCACGGCGAACCCGGCCCACGGCGCGACGGCGTCGATGGAGGCGCCGGCCAGCGGGGCGCCGATGGCGTTGCCGATGGTGAGCGCCGAGCCGTGCCACCCCATCGCCTCGCCGCGGACGCGCTCCGGCACGCGCCGGGCCACCTCCTCGGCCGTCGCCGTGATGACCGGTGCGCAGAGCGCCCCCGCGGGCAGGATGAGCGCGGCGAGCGCCCACGGACTGCCGGCCAGACCCACCGGGATCGTCAGGACGGCCAGCCCGGCCAGGAGCAGCAGGGGCGGGACCGGCCGGCGGAGCGCGCCGTAGACGCTGGCGCCGAGCATCGACCCGACACCCCAGAACAGGAAGACCAGACCGGTCAGGTTGACCGCGCCGTGCCCGCGCAGCACGGCGACGACGCCGACGTCGGTGCCCGCGAGCACGATGGTGGCGGCGGCGGCCGCCCCGAGCGCGGCGACCAGACCCGGTGAGACGAACCGGCGCACGCCGCCCGACCCCGCCGGCACCGGTACCTGCTCGCCGGCCGACCGCGTCGGCGGGTTGAACACGAGCAGGGCCAGGCCGGCGACGACCATGCAGACGCCGACGCCCAGCAGCGCGACGGTCGTCGACACCTGGGTCGCGACGACCACGCCGAGCGCCGGGCCCGCCATGAACGACAGTTCGACGCCCATCGAGTCCAGCGAGTAGGCGCTGCGGCGCTGCTCCTCGGACACGAGCACCGACAGGCTCTGCCGGGCAACGGTGAAGATCGGCAACCCGAGGACGCCGCCGGCGAACGCGACGACCAGCAGCACCCGGTAGGACACGAACGGGGCCGACCCCCAGACCAGGGCCTCGGCGACGATCGAGGGGATCAGCGCCCGCCGCAGGCCGAGCCGGTCGACGGCACGGCCGCGCCACGGCGACCCGATCGCCATGCCGACGGTCGAGGCGGTGGCCACCAGGCCCGCGGCGGCGTACCCCATCCCGAGCGTCGTGACGACGTGCAGCGTGAGGACCACCCCGGCAGCCGTCGCCGGCACCCGGGCGAGGGCCGCGAAGAGCAGCAGCCGCAGGACGCCGGGGCGCGCGAGGACGCGACGGTAGGGGGCCAGGGACATGACCTCGACAATGCCAGAGTCATCCCATGAATTCCTAAGCCTTTTCCGTGGTCACCTCGAGCTCGAGCCCCTCGACCCGCTCGGCCAGGACCGGGGACGCCGCCAGCCGGGTCTGCACCTCGCCGAGCAGGGCGGACAGCTGCTCGGCGTCCAGGCCGGGGCGGACGCCGAGCCGGACGGCGAGGTCTCCCCGGCCGCCGGGTGCGCACGACGCGGCCAGGCCCAGCGGGTGCACCGCCTGCGCCACGGCGGCCTGCACCTCGGGATCCTCGGCGGGCGGCAGCCAGAGCCGTCCCTGCGCCAGCGCCCACAGGACGGGGCGCCGGACCACGGCGACCCGCGGCCCGGCGGCGTCGACGACGAGCGCGTCGCACTCGTCCGCGACCGCGGAGAGCGCGGCCCGGGGCCCTTCGGCGGGGACCGGGCGCGCGTCGGCGTCCCAGGCGGTCAAGGTGGCCAGGGAGCTGAAGACCGGCAGGGCCCGGCGGCCGTCACGGCCGATGAGGGTCGCGACCGCCATGTCCGCGTCCTTGTCGGCCGGCAGGCCGCTCGGACCCCGCGCCGGCTCCTCCCCCAGCACCGCCACGACCGCGACCAGGACGCGGGCGGTGAGCAGGGCCGCGGCGAGCGCCGGCTCGCTGCCGGCGTCCAGGGCCGCCGCCAGGGCGGGGTCGGCGGAGCCGTCGTCCCCCGCGAACGGCTGCGGGGTCAGGGTGCGCCCCGCCCAGGGGACGCCGGCGGAGTCGGCGGGTCCGCTCACGGCGCGACGGGCCGGCCCGCGACGTCGAGCGCCTGCTCCAGCGTGAAGGCACCGGCGTAGAGCGCCTTGCCGACGATGGCGCCCTCGACGCCGTCCGGCACCAGCTCCCGCAGGGCCTCGAGGTCGGCGAGGCCGGAGACGCCGCCGCTCGCGACCACCGGCCGGTCGGTCCGGCGGCAGACCTCGCGGAGCAGCTCCACGTTGGGGCCGCGGAGCATGCCGTCCTTGACCACGTCGGTGACGACGTAGCGGGCGCAGCCGTCGGCGTCCAGGCGGGCGAGGGCCTCCCAGAGGTCGCCGCCGTCCTGGGTCCACCCGCGGGCGGCCAGCGTGGTGCCGCGGACGTCGAGGCCGACGGCGATCCGGTCGCCGAACTCCGCGATGGCCGAGCGCGTCCAGTCCGGGTTCTCGAGGGCGGCGGTGCCGAGGTTGACCCGCGCGCAGCCGGTGGCGAGGGCGGTCCGCAGGCTCGCGTCGTCGCGGATGCCGCCGGAGAGTTCGACGCGGACGTCGAGGGTGAGCACCACGCGCGCGAGGAGCTCCCGATTGGAGCCGCGCCCGAAGGCGGCGTCGAGGTCGACCAGGTGGATCCACTCGGCGCCGGCGCGCTGCCAGGCGAGCGCGGCGTCGAGTGGATCGCCGTACGACGTCTCGCTCCCGGCCTCGCCCTGGACGAGGCGGACGGCGACACCGCCGGCGACGTCGACGGCGGGCAGGAGCTGCAGGCGGGCGTCGGTCACGCCCCGAACGGTACCGAGCGCGCTCAGCGCGACGCCCGTCGGTCGAAGAGCAGGACGACGAGCAGCGGCCACGCGAGGGCGCTCGCGACGAGCGCTCCGATCCGCCATGGCCACGACGGCTGGAGCAGCCAGTAGACGGCGTTCAGCGGGACCAGCACCGCGAGGAGCAGCCCGTTCTGCCGCGCTCGCTGCCGCCCCAGGGCGGAGGAGACGGGGCGCCTGCCGGCGGCCGGAGTCCGGCCGGCGCGGAGCCGCCGGACCCGGTCCAGGCCGCTGAGCTGACGCCAGCGGTCGCGGCGCGCCTGCCGGGCCGCCCGCAGCGCGGCAGCCGCCTCCCGCTCGGCCCGCCGCCGCGCCCGCTCCTTGCTCACGCTGCGTGCACCGGCTCTCTTCTTGTCGACGCTGATTGCATGATCAGCTGAAGCGGGTCACAGCGCGCCCTTGGTGCTGGGGATGGCGCCGCCGGTGCGGGGGTCGAGCTCGACGGCGGCACGCAGCGCCCGGGCCACGGCCTTGAACTGGGCCTCGACGACGTGGTGCGGGTCCCGGCCGGAGAGCACCCGGACGTGCAGGGCGATCCCGGCCGTGTGCGCCAGCGTCTCGAAGACGTGCCGGGTGAGCGACCCCACGTAGGCGCCGCCGATGACCACGTGCTCCTGACCCGGCGGCTCACCGGTGTGTACGCAGAACGGCCGGCCGGACACGTCGACCGCGGCCTGCACGAGGCACTCGTCGAGCGGCACGAGCGCGTCGCCGAACCGCCGGATGCCGGCCTTGTCGCCCAGGGCCTCCCGCAGCGCCTGGCCGAGCACGATGGCGACGTCCTCCACGGTGTGGTGCGCGTCGACGTCGACGTCCCCTTTCGCCTGCACGTCGAGGTCGAGGAGGGCGTGCTTGGCGAGGCTGCCGAGCATGTGGTCGAAGAACCGGACGCCGGTGGCAACGGTCGAGCGTCCGGTGCCGTCGAGGTCCAGCTCGACCGTGACGTCGGACTCGGAGGTCGTGCGGACGACGCGCGCGGAGCGGCTCATCGTGCACCCTCCAGCAGCGGCGGCAGGACGTCGGCGGCGGCCTCCAGGAAGGCGCTGGTCTCCTCCGGCGTCCCGGCCGTCACCCGCAGATGCCCGGCGAGCCCGACGTCGCGGACGAGCACGCCGCGCTCGAGCAGCGCCTCCCACCCCGCGCGGGCGTTCCGCAGGCCGCCGAAGAGCACGAAGTTCGCGTCGCTCGGCACGGGGACGGCGCCGAGCGCCGCGAGCTCGCGGACGATCCTGTCGCGCTGCTCGATGATCGAGCGAACCGTCGCCAGCAGGACTGACCGGTGCGCGAGCGCCGCCCGCGCCGCCGCCTGGGTGAGCACGGACAGGTGGTACGGCAGACGGACCAGCCGCAGTGCGTCGCAGAACTCCGGGTCCGCCGCGAGGTACCCGAGCCGCACGCCGGCGAAGGCGAAGGCCTTGCTCATCGTCCGGCTCACGGCCAGGCGCTCGCGCCCGGGCAGAAGGGTCAGCGCGCTGGGCGTGCCGGGACGCGCGAACTCGGCGTAGGCCTCGTCGACGACGACCACGCCGTCGGTGGCGTCGTGCACGGCCTCGACGACGGCGAGGTCGAGCGCCGTCCCGGTCGGGTTGTTCGGGCTCGCCAGGAAGACGACGTCCGGCCGGGCGCGGCGGACCTGCTCGGCGGCGGCCTCCGGCGTCAGGGTGAAGGGATCGCCCCCGGCCGCGAGCGCGCCGCGCAGGCCGTCGACCCAGCCGGTGTTCGTGCCCCGGCAGTAGAGCGGGTACATGGCGTAGGTCGGCGTGAAGCTCATCGCCGTCCGGCCCGGACCGCCGAACGCCTGCAGGACGTGCTGCAGCACCTCGTTGCTGCCGTTGCCGGCCCAGATCTGCTCCGGCGCCAGGCCGTGACCGAGGTGGGCCGCGAGGTCGGTGCGCAGCCCTGTGAACTCGCGGTCGGGGTACCGGTTCAGCCGGCCGGCCACGGCGGCCACGGCGGCGACGACGGCGTCCGCGACCTCGGGCGGCACCGGATGGGTGTTCTCGTTCGTGTTGAGCCGGACCGGGACGTCGAGCTGCGGCGCGCCGTACGGAACGCCGCCCTGCAGCTCAGGGCGCAGCGGAAGGCGCGCGCGCAGGCGCCCTTCGGTCGGAGCGGTCACCGGCCGAGTGTAGAAGAGTGGTGTCGTCGCGGTGGTCAAGCGCCGCGGCTCCGGCTCTGGCAGAGTTCCGGACCATGGTGCAGACCACCGGTCTCGGTGACGCACCTCGGACGCGCCGCGAAGCCCGGGCGCGCCAGGCGGCCGAGGCCGCACCCGCTCCGGAGTCGCCGGCGGTCGGCCTGCCTGCGCTGCCCTCGCGCCGCTCCCTGCGCCAGGCGACCGAGGCCGCACCCGCACCCGCTCCGGAGTCGCCGGCGGTCGGCCTGCCGGCGCTGCCCTCGCGCCGCTCCCTGCGCGAGGCGACCGCCCCTCCCCCGCCACCGCTGCCACCGCTGCCGTCGCGGCGTTCCCTGCGCCAGGCGACCGCCGCTCCCCTGCCACCGCTGCCACCGCTGCCGTCGCGGCGCTCCCTGCGCCAGGCGACCGCCGCTCCCCCGCCGCCGCCACCCGCCCTCGTCCCCGTCCCCGTCCCCGTCCCCGTCCCCGTCCCCGTCCCCGTCCCCCGGGAGCGTCGCCGGAGTGAGCACGGCGCGGTGCCGCGGCCGCGCGTGGCGTTCCGGCCGGACGTCGAAGGCCTGCGCGCGGTCGCCGTCGTGCTCGTCGTCGCCTTCCACGCCCGTCTCGGCCCGCTGCCCGGCGGGTTCGTCGGCGTCGACGTCTTCTTCGTCATCTCCGGGTTCCTCATCACCAGCCTGCTGGTGGACGAGGTCCGGAGCACGGGCAGCATCTCGCTGACCGACTTCTACGCGCGCCGGGCCCGGCGGATCCTGCCCGCCGCCTGCCTCGTCCTCGTCGTCACCGCGCTCGCCGGCGCCGTCGTCCTGCCCGAGCTGGACCGCCCGGCCCTCGCCGTCGACGTCCGCAGTGCGGCGCTCTTCGTCTCCAACTGGCATTTCGCCGAGCTGTCGACGGACTACTTCGCGGCGCCGGGCAGCAGCTACGTCCTGCACTACTGGTCCCTCTCGGTGGAGGAGCAGTTCTACCTCGTGTGGCCGGCGCTGGTGCTGCTCGTGGCCGGCCGGCGGCGGGCGGCCCGGCGGGCGCGGCGTCCAGCTCCCCGGGACACCGACCGGCGGCTGTGGGCCACTCTTGCGCCGCTCGCCCTCGTGTCGCTGGCGCTGTCGCGCGGCGACGACGGCGTCAGCCGGGCCGTGGGCGTACTTCGGCACGCACACCCGCGCCTGGGAACTGGGGCTGGGTGCCGCGGTCGCGCTCGGCCGCCCGCACCTGCACCGCCTGAGCGAGACACAGGCCGCGGTCGCGGGCTGGCTGGGGCTCGCCGCCGTGCTGGGATCGGCCGTGCTGCTCGGCGAGGGGACGCTCGTGCCGGGGATCGTCCTGCTCGTGCCGGTCGCGGGCGCCGGAGCCCTCGTCGCCGCCGGCGCGCGCACGCAGCGGGGCGCGGCCGCGCTGCTCAGCCGCCGGCCGCTCGCCACCCTCGGACGGCTCTCGTTCAGCTGGTACCTGTGGCACTGGCCCTGTCTCCTGGTGGCACGCCAGATCTGGGGCGCACCCGCGGAGGACGACCTGCCGGCGCCGGACCTCCCGGTGGGCATCCGTCTGGCGGCGGTGCTGGTCTCCCTCGGGCTGGCCGCACTGACGTTCCGCTTCGTCGAGGAACCGGCCCGGAACGTGCGCTGGCTCCGCCCCGCGCTGCGACGTTCGCTCCCCGCCGGGGCCGTCCTCGTGGCGCGCCACGGTCGCGCTGGCCGTCCTCGCCCTCCCCGATCGCGAACCCGCCGTCGCCCCGCCCACGACGGCGGCCGGGGCGCCGACGACCAGTGCGGCACCCCGGCCCCGTGCCGGCCCGGTCGACCCCGGCCTCCCGCTCCTCGCGCCCCGCCGTCGCGCTGCCCGGCGCGCTGACCATGACACCCGCGCAGGCCCGCGCGGACGTCGCAGCCACCCGCGACTGCTTCGCCGGCTTCGGGCCGCGCACCGCCCCGGCCGGCTGCCGCTTCGGCGACGCCGCCGGCACGAAGGTGGTCGTCCTGTTCGGCGACTCGCACGCCGACGCCTGGTTCCCGGCCCTGGACACCGTCGCCCGGCGGAACCACTGGCAGCTCTGGTTCTGGGCGAAGTCGGGCTGCGGGTACGCGGACGTGCCGGAGTTCCTCACCGCGTACCACCGGGCCTACACCGAGTGCGACGACTGGCGGCGTTCCGCGCTCGCACGCATCGACGCGCTGCCCCGGGTGGACCTCGTCGTCGTCGGCCGGAGCATCTCCTACCTCGGCGAGCTCCTGGACCCGAAGGGCGAGCTGCTCGACCGGACCGCGGCTGCCCCGGTGTGGTCCGCGGGTGCCGACCGCACCCTGGCCCACCTGGACGCGTCCGCCCGGAACGTCGTGGTGCTGCGGGACGTGCCGCGACCCGGCTTCGACGTCCCGGCCTGCGTGTCCGCAGCACCGGAGGGACCTGCGGGCGTGCGCCTTCCCCCAGGCGCGGCACGTGCTGCCGGACCGGAGCGTGTTCGACGCCGAGCGGTCCGTGCTGGCGGCGCGCGGCGCCTCGGTCGTGGACCTGACCGCCGCGGTCTGCCCCGGGGACCCCTGCCAGACCGTGAGCCCACAGGGGTCGATCCTCTACCGGGACGACCACCACCTCACCGCGACGTTCGCCCGGGAAGTGTCCGGGGCGGTGCAGGCGGCGCTGGCGCCGTTGGTGGCGGGCACCGCGCCCGGCACGGAGTGAGGGACGCGTCAGCTCCGGTCGGTGCGGGCGCTGACCGCCTCGCCGTGCGCAGGCAGGTCCTCCGCCGCGGCCAGCGCGAGGACGTGCGGCGCGACCTCGCGCAGGGCCTCCTCGCCGTACTCGATCACCTGCACGCTCCGAACGAACGTGTGCACGCCCAGACCGCTGGAGAAGCAGGCGCACCCGCCGGTGGGCAGCACGTGGTTGGACCCGGCACAGTAGTCGCCGAGGCTCACCGGCGACCACGGCCCGACGAAGACGGCCCCGGCGTTGGTGACGCGCGCGGCGATGGCTGCGGCGTCCCGGGTCTGGATCTCCAGGTGCTCGGCGGCGTAGGCGTCGACGACGGCGAGCGCGGCGTCGAGGTCGTCGACGAGGATGACCGCCGACTGCGGACCGGCGAGCGCGGTCGCGATCCGCTCCGCGTGCTTGGTGCGGGGGACGCGGCGGGCAAGCTCGGCCTCGACGGCCTGCGCGAGCGGCTCGCTGGGGGTGACGAGGACGGCCGCGGCCATCGGGTCGTGCTCGGCCTGGCTCACGAGGTCGGCGGCGACGTGCACCGGGTCGGCGGTGTCGTCGGCGAGGACGGCGATCTCGGTGGGACCGGCCTCGGAGTCGATGCCGATCACCCCCTTGAGCAGGCGCTTGGCCGCGGCCACGTAGATGTTGCCGGGGCCGGTGACGAGGTCCGCCGGTTCGCAGATCAGCTCCCCCTCGGCGTCCCGGGCTCCGTACGCGAACATCGCCACGGCCTGGGCGCCGCCCACGGCGTACACCTCGTCGACGCCGAGCAGCGCGCACGCGGCGAGGATCGTCGGGTTGGGCAGGCCTACGAACCGCGGCGGGTTCTCCCGTTGCGCCGGGCTCGTCACGGCGACCGAGCCGACGCCGGCCTCCTGGGCGGGCACGACGTTCATGACGACACTGCTCGGGTACACGGCGAGGCCGCCCGGCACGTACAGACCCACCCGGCCGACCGGGACCCAGCGCTGGGTCACGGTCCCGCCGGGCACCACCCTGGTCGTGAAGCCGGTCGGCACCTGCTCGCGGTGCACCAGGCGCGCGCGGCGGATCGACTCCTCGAGGCCGGCGCGGACGTCGGGGTCGAGCGCCGCGAGCGCGCGGTGCAGGGCGTCGACCGGCACCCGGATGTCCGCGGGGCGGACGCCGTCGAACCGCTCGGTGAGGTCGAGCAGCGCCTCGACCCCGCGGGTCCGGACGTCCTCACAGATCGGGCGGACGCGCTCGACAGCGTGTTCGACGTCGAGGGCGGCGCGCGGGACCACGCCGCGCAGCGCGCGCGAGCGCAGGGGCCGGCCGCGCAGGTCGAGTCGTCGGATCACCCCGTCGAGTCTAGGCACCGCCCTCCCCGCGCGCCGCCACGGCGATCCGGCGCGCGCGGCCACCACCGGGCTGTCTAGTCTCTGCCCGTGGCGACGCGGCTACCCCTGTTCCCGCTGAGCACGGTCCTCGTCCCGGGGCTGGTGCTGCCGCTGCACGTCTTCGAACCGCGCTACCGGATCCTCGTCCAGGCCCTGCTCGAGCTACCCGAGGGCGCGGAGCGGCGGTTCGGCGTGGTGGCGATCCGGTCGGGGCGTGAGGTCGGCACGGACGGCGTCCGCGCCCTGTACGCCATGGGCTGCACGGCCGAGCTGCGTGAGGTGACGCCGTACGAGGACGGCCGCTACGACCTGGTGACCGTCGGGGAGACCCGGTTCCGGCTGCACGGGCTGGACGAGGAGGCCGGCACCCCGTACCACACGGGCTTCGTCGACTTCGTGCCCGAACAGGACGGTGACGGCGACGTCGGGGCGCTCGCCGCGCGGGTGACCGAACGGTTCGCGGACTACCGGGAACGGCTCGGCGTGGAGGTGACCGAGCTGCCCGACCAGCCCCAGGTCGTCTCCTACCTGGTCGCGGCCGCCGTCGTCCTCGACATCCCGGAGCGGCAGGGCCTGCTCGAGCAGCCGACGACCTCCGACCGGCTCCGTGCGGAGATCGAGCTGCTGCGCCGTGAGTCGGCGCTCATCGGAGCGTTCCGGTCGTTGCCCGCCGTGGACCTCGCCCGCGAGAGCGGGAGCGTGAATTGAGCCGTCAGCAGCGGACGACCGGCGGAACCCCGGCCACGCAGGTGCTCGCCAAGGACGGCGCGCCGCACACGGTCCGCGCCTACGAGCACGACCCGACGGCGCGCGAGCGCGGCCTCTCCTTCGGGATGGAGGCCGCCGTCGCGCTCGGGCTCGACCCGGCGCAGGTGTTCAAGACCCTGCTCGCGGAGGTCGACGGCCGGCTCGTCGTCGCCGTCGTCCCGGTGGACCGCAGCCTCGACCTCAAAGCCCTGGCCGCTGCCGTGGCGGGGAAGCGGGCGGTGATGGCGGAGCCGGCGGCGGCCGAGCGCGCCACCGGCTACGTCATCGGGGGGATCAGCCCGCTCGGTCAGCGCCGACGGCTGCCCACGGTCGTGGACGCCTCCGCGCTCGAGTGGCCCACGGTCCTCGTCAGCGCAGGCCGCCGGGGCCTCGACGTCGAGCTGGCGCCGGGCGACCTCGTGCGGCTCACCGCGGCCGTCACCGCTCCGGTGGCCCGCTGATCTGGTCGGGGTTCCCCGTCTGAGGGCCTGCTCCCGCGTGCCGGGGCGACCTCGGCTCGTCCTCGTCCGGGGAGATGACGAGCGAGGCCAGCGTCCGCAGCGCCGTGAGCACGGCGGTCGTCAGCGGCCACAGCACCGCGACGCCGCGTGCCCCGAGACTCTGCGTCCCGAGCCGGACGCCGACGACCGCGGCCAGGACGTTCCCCGCCGTCGCCGCCCCCAGCACGACCCCGAGCCGGAGCGCCGGTCGCGGGCCCGGGACGACGGTGAGGACGATGGCGGTGATCACACCGGCTGCGATCCCGAGCAACGCGAGCAGCCCGTCGACGGCGACCCGGCTCTCGCCGAGGTCGGCGGACTTGGCCAGCGACGGCGCGACCATGGCCCAGAGTGCGCCGATGACGATCCCCGCGGCGAGCAGGACGAGGACGACGCGCACCTCCGCCAGGACCGCCCGGCGGCGCGACGACGGCGGCGAGGGGCGCGACAGCACCGGCGTCACCACTCGATCACCGCGTCGTGACCCGCAGCGTCGTGATCGTGCCGTCGCTCTGGGGCGTGACGGCCAGACCCACGGCGCGCAGCGGCTTGAGCGAGGCGGCGGTGTCGCCGTCGATCGACTGCCCGTACGTCGCCAGCAGGCGCTCGACGTCCAGGTATCCGACGGCGGCGGCGCGGTCGGCGTCCGGAACGGCGTCGCGGAAGGCGTCGGTGCCGCCGAGCCCGCCGTCCCGGGTCAGGGCCTCCGCCTGGGCGCGGTTGGTCGCCAGGACGTAGCCGCCCCGGACGTCGCGGCGCTCGAGCGGGAGGCCCGACGCGTCGGTGAAGCGCAGCAGCCGGTCCAGCGCGTTCCCCAGGCCCGCGGCGTCGCTCTGCCCGCGCAGCCCGACGACGGGCTCGCCGGAGCCGTCAGGCTGCCCGAGGGCCAGCGCGAACCGCTGGCCGAGCAGCGCCTCGAGGTCGTCGGGCAGCTTCAGGCCGGTCTCCTGCTCCCCGCTCGCCAGCGCCTGTGCGAGGACGGTGCCGGAGCCACCGGCAGTCAGCGCCTTCCGGACGCTGTCGCCCGCGCCGGAGACGCCGACCGCCGCGACGGTGCCCGCGGGCAGACCGGCGACGGCAGGCCCCGCGCCCGTCGGCGTCGAGGTTCCGACGCTGCCGAACGACCGCAGCACGACCTCCGCATCACCGCCGGTGAACCGTGCCACCATCGCGAACCGCTGGTGCAGCAGGTCGCCCTGCCCGAGACCGGCGCCGGACAGACCGAGCAGTGCTCCGGGTGCGGCGGCGTCGGCCAGGTCCGGGAAGCGACCGGGATCCGCCCAGCCGCCGAACACACCGCTGTCCCCCAGCCCGTCGACGTCCCGGCGGAAGGTGGCGTCGTCCGCGAGGCTCTTCGCGGCCGCGCCCTTGGTCACGGCGTCCACGTGCGCCGGCGTGTCGGAGATCGTCGCCCAGCCGTCCGCGACCGAGAACGCGGTGTCCGCGTCCGCCGCCTTCGCCAGGGTGGCCTTCGCCTTCGCCTCGTCGGTGACCTGGAGCAGGCCGACGGGGGTGGGCTCGTGGCCCTTGTCGCCCGGGAGGGCGGCGAGCGCCATCCGCTGACCGAGCCATGGCTCGACCTGGCTCCAGGCGGGGGCGGAGGAATCGTGCTCGGTGAGGCGCTCGTAGATGGCCTGGCGCGGGTCGTCGGTGCCGCGCAGGCCGTTGCCGAAGGGGAACTTGGCGAAGAAGCGCACTGCGTCGATCTTCTGCGCGCCGGACGGGTCGAGGTCGACCTTGAGCATCGCGCCTGCGGTGGCAGGCAGGTGCTTCTCGGGCTGGTCGCCGGTGTCGCCGTTGAAGGCCGCCCAGGCGACGGCGGCACCGCCGACGAGCACGGCTGCGACACCCCCGGCCACGAGCGCGGTGAAGCCTCGACCGCGAGGACGGTCGGCGGGCGGGACCGGGCCGCCGGGGAGGACCTCGGCCGACAGCGACCACGGGTCGGACGCCGGCGTGGCGACGGTGGGGTCGAGGATCGCGCCCTCGACCCGGGTGGGCTCCGGCGCGGCGCTGTCGCCCGGCGGCGGGATGGTGCTCACGAGGTTCCCCCAGAGTCAGGCCCGGCGCGCACCGGGCGGAGCCGTCATCGTAGCGATCGGCACGATCAGCCCGAGGGCCTGACGGCAAGGCTGTGGACGACCCGATCGGCGGATCGGATCGGGCGAAGGATCAGACCAGGCAGCTCGGGCCGAGGAGGGCCTTGAGGTCGCCGAACAGTGCCGGTGACGGCGCGACGCGCAGGCCGTCGTCGAGCCGCATCACCGTCGTCCGGCCGCTCTGCGTGAGGCGGAGGTGGACCTCGGTCGGGCCCGGATGGGTGGCGAGCACGTCCTTGAGCCTCTCCACCACCGGCGGGGTGCAGCGGGTGACGGGTAACGAGACGACCACCGGACCTCGGCCCGGCTCCTCGAGGTCCGGCAGCGTGAGTTCCTGCGCGTAGATCGTCGGGACGTCGTCCCGCCGGTTGACCCGGCCGCGGACGACGACGACGAGGTCCTCGGCGAGGACGTGCGACACGGTCTGGTACGTCTGCGGGAAGAAGAGGACCTCGATGGCGCCGTCGAGGTCCTCGACGGTGGCGATCGCCCAGGGGTTGCCGTTCTTGGTCATCTTTCGCTGCAGGGAGCTGATGAGGCCGGCGATCGTCACCGTCGCGCCCTCCGGCTTGCCGTCGTCCGCCGTGAGCGCGGCGATCGAGGTGTCGGAGGCACGGGAGAGGATGTGCTCGACCCCGAAGAGCGGATGGTCGGAGACGTAGAGGCCGAGCATCTCGCGCTCGGAGGAGAGCAGGGTCTGCTTGTCCCACTCGCCCTCGGGCACGGGCGGGACGACGGAGAGCGTCGGCCCGCCGTCGTCGAGCCCGCCGAACAGGGAGTCCTGCCCGATCGCCTCCTGGCGCTTGTCGGAGACCACGGCGTCGACCGCTGCCTCGTGCACGACGACGAGCCCACGCCGGGTGTGCCCGAGGTCGTCGAACGCGCCCGCCTTGATCAGGGACTCGATCGTCCGCTTGTTGCAGACGACGACGGGGACCTTCCGCAGGAAGTCCTCGAAGGATGCGTAGCGGCCCTTCTGCAGCCGGGTCGCGACGATCGCGTCGACGACGTTCGCGCCGACGTTGCGGATGGCGGTCAGCCCGAAGCGGATGTCGGTGCCGACCGGGGTGAAGTTCGCGTCGGAGGAGTTGACGTCGGGAGGGAGCACCTTGATGCCGAGGCGGCGGCACTCGTTGAGGTACAGGGCCGACTTGTCCTTGTCGTCGCGCACGCTCGTGAGCAGCGCGGCCATGTACTCGGCGGGGTAGTTCGCCTTGAGGTAGGCGGTCCAGTACGAGACGAGCCCGTAGGCCGCCGAGTGCGCCTTGTTGAACGCGTAGTCGGAGAACGGGACGAGGACGTCCCAGAGCGCCTTGATCGCCTGGGCGCCGAAGCCGCGCTCGAGCATCCCCTTCTCGAAGCCGACGTACTCGGCGTCGAGCACCTCGCGCTTCTTCTTCCCCATGGCGCGACGGAGCAGGTCCGCCTTGCCGAGCGTGTACCCGGCGAGCTGCTGCGCGATCGCCATGACCTGCTCCTGGTACACGATCAGGCCGTAGGTCGTGCCGAGGATCGGCTCCAGCGCCTCCGCCAGCTGCGGGTGCACGTAGGTGACGTCCTGCTGCTTGTTCTTCCGCAGCGCGTAGTTCGTGTGGGAGTTCGCGCCCATCGGGCCGGGGCGGTAGAGGGCGCCGACGGCGGAGATGTCCTCGAAGTTGTCCGGGCGCATGAGCCGCAGCAGCGAGCGCATCGGGCCGCCGTCGAACTGGAACACCCCGAGGGTGTCGCCGCGGGCGAGCAGGTCGTACGTCGCCTGGTCGGTCGGGTCCTTGGAGAGGGCGTCCAGGTCGACGTCGATGCCGCGGTTGGCCTTCACGTTGACGAGCGCGTCGTCGAGGATCGTCAGGTTCCGCAGCCCGAGGAAGTCCATCTTGACCAGCCCGAGCGACTCGCATGTCGGGTAGTCGAACTGCGTGATGATCTGGCCGTCCTGCTCGCGGCGCATGATCGGGACGAGGTCGACCAGCGGCTCGCTCGACATGATGACGCCGGCCGCGTGGACCCCCCACTGGCGCTTGAGGTTCTCCAGCCCGCGGGCCGTCTCGACGACCTTGGCCACGTCGGGGTCGGAGGCGTGGAGCTGGCGGAACTCCTCGGCCTCCTTGTAGCGGGGGTGCTCCGGGTCGAAGATCCCCGACAGCGGGATGTCCTTGCCCATGACCGCCGGCGGCATCGCCTTGGTCATCCGCTCCCCGAGGGAGAACGGGTAGCCGAGCACGCGACCGGCGTCCTTGAGCGCCTGCTTGGCCTTGATCGTTCCGTAGGTGACGATCTGGGCGACCCGGTCGTCCCCGTACCTCTCGGTGACGTAGCGGATGACCTCGCCCCGGCGGCGCTCGTCGAAGTCGACGTCGAAGTCGGGCATCGACATGCGCTCGGGGTTGAGGAACCGCTCGAAGATCAGGCCGTGCTGGAGCGGGTCGAGGTCCGTGATCCGCATCGCGTAGGCGCACATCGAGCCGGCGCCCGAGCCACGACCCGGCCCGACCCGGATGCCGTGCTCCTTGGCCCAGGTGATGAAGTCGGCGACGACGAGGAAGTACCCCGCGTATCCCTTCGAGGTGATGACCTCGATCTCGTAGGCCGCCTGCTTGCGGACCTCGTCCGGCACGCCCTGCGGGTAGCGGCGGTGCAGGCCCGCCTCGACCTCCTTGATGAACCAGGACTCCTCGTTCTCCCCCGGCGGGCAGGGGAAGCGGGGCATGTACTGCCCCTCGCCCTCCGTGAAGCTCACGTCGCACCGCTCGGCGATGAGCAGCGTGTTGTCGCACGCCTCCGGCAGCTCGCGCCACACGTGCCGCATCTCGGCGGGGCTCTTGAGGTAGAAGTCCTCGGAGTCGAACTTGAACCGCTTCGGGTCGGCGAGCGTCGAGCCTGACTGCACGCACAGCAGGACGGCGTGGGCCTGCGCGTCCTCCGCGCGGGTGTAGTGCAGGTCGTTGGTCGCGACCAGCGGGAGGCCGAGGTCGCGGGCCAGGCGCAGCAGGTCCTGCTGGACGCGGCGCTCGATGCCGAGCCCGTGGTCCATGAGCTCGCAGTAGTAGTTCTCCGCACCGAAGAGGTCGCGGAAGTCCGCCGCCGCCTCCCGCGCGGCCTGGTACTGGCCGAGGCGGAGCTTGGTCTGCACCTCGCCGGACGGACAGCCGGTCGTCGCGATGAGCCCCTCGCCGTACGTCGACAGGAGCTCGCGGTCCATGCGGGGCTTGTAGAAGTGACCCTCGAGGCTGGCGCGCGAGGCCATCCGGAACAGGTTGTGCATCCCGCCCGTGGTCCGGGCGAGCAACGTCATGTGGGTGTAGGCGCCGGTGCCCGACACGTCGTCCTCGCCGCCGTCACCCCAGCGCACGCGGGTCCGGTCCTGCCGGGCTGTTCCTGGAGTGATGTACGCCTCGGCGCCGATGATCGGCTTGACGCCGTACTTCTTCGACTTCTTCCAGAACTCGTACGCGCCGAAGACGTAGCCGTGGTCCGTCGTCGCGACCGCGGGCATCCCCATCCGCGCGGCCTCGGCGAAGAGGTCGTCGATCTTGGCGGCACCGTCGAGCATCGAGTACTCGGTGTGCACGTGGAGGTGCACGAAGGAGTCGCTGCTCGCGGACGGGCCGGTCGACACGGGGCGCCTCCTGGGCGTGGGCGCCGAGCACACACGGGAGTGCACGACGGGTCTCGCCGTGTCACCCGCAGGCGCGGGGCGGTACGGATCGTCCGCGCGCCGCCGGGGGAAGCCCGACGAGGCGACACCGGTGGAACCGGCCCCCCGCAGGGCGGCTGCGCGCAGCGCCAGTCTAGGCGCGGGCTCCGACAGACCCGGGCAGAGCACGAGGACCGCTGGCCGTCCGGCGTGTCGGGGAAGAGCGCCCTCCGGTCACGATCCGTGCGGGGAGCGGACGGGCCTCGGGGAGTCGCGGCGTCCGGGGGTGACGGTCGGTCATCACGCGTCATCACGGTCACCGTGGACACGCCGGCGATGCCTATCGTGGCGGCCGTGGCCCAGCTGATCCTGATCAACGGCCTGCCGGGCAGCGGGAAGAGCACGGTCGCGCGGAGCGTCGCCGCCGAGCGCCCGCTCAGCCTCGTGCTCGACGTCGACGTCGTCCGGGGGCTGCTCTCGGGCTGGATCGACATGCCGACGACGGCCGGGCTGCTGGCCCGCGAGCTCGCGCTGGCGATGTGCGCGACGCATCTCGGCGCGGGGTACGACGTGCTCGTCCCACAGTTCCTCGGTCGCCCCCAGTTCGTCGTCGCCCTGGAGGAAGCGGCACGGGAGGCCGGCGTCCCGTTCGTCGAGATCGCCCTCCTCCTGCCGCCGGAGCGCGCGGCGGAGCGGGTGGCGAATCGGGTGGCGGAGCGGTCCGCGGCTTCGGCGCGACCGGAGTACGTCGACGCCGGCGCCCTGCTCGAGCGGGAGGGCGGAGCGTCCGCGCTGGCCGAGATGGAGCACCGGCTGATCAGCGTCCTGGACGACCGGCCGGCCACGCACCGGCTGGACGCCGACCGCGAGCCCGAGGCGGTCCGGCAGGCGGTACGCGGGTGCATCGACCGGGCTGACCGGAGCTGACCCGGGAACCGTGCACCCCCGCCGTCCGTCCGTCTCGCTAGCATCCACCCAGGGCCGGACGCCGGGAGCGGGCGGCCGGACGACGAGCGCACCGGGAGGGCGGCCATGGGGCTGATGGACAAGCTGCGCGGCGAGTTCATCGACATCATCGAATGGCTCGACGACAGTCGCGACACCATCGTCTGGCGCTTCCCTCGCTACGACAACGAGATCAAGATGGGCGCGAAGCTCGTCGTCCGCGAGTCGCAGACGGCGGTCTTCGTCAACGAGGGCCAGGTGGCGGACGCGTTTACGCCCGGCACGTACACGCTCGAGACCCAGAACCTGCCGATCCTCTCCACGCTCAAGGGCTGGAAGTACGGCTTCAACTCGCCGTGGAAGGCGGAGGTCTACTTCGTCAACACCCGGCTGTTCACGGACATGAAGTGGGGCACGCAGAACCCCGTCATCGTCCGCGACCCGGAGTTCGGCATGGTCCGGCTGCGCGCCTTCGGCGCCTACGCGGCGCGGGTCATCGACGCCACCAAGTTGCTGCGCGAGCTCGTCGGCACGGATCCGCAGTTCCGCACCGAGGAGGTGCAGGAGTACCTGCGGCAGATGATCGTCAGCCGGCTGGGGAGCGCGCTGGCCTCGGCCGGCATCCCCATGCTCGACCTGGCGGCCCAGCAGCAGAGCATCGGCAGCAAGATCGGCGCGGTCCTGTCCGAGGACCTCGCCAACGTGGGCCTGACGATCCCGACGTTCATCATCGAGAACATCTCGGTGCCGCCGGAGGTCGAGGCCGCGCTCGACAAGCGGACCCAGATGGGCATCCTCGGCGACCTCAACAAGTACACCCAGCTGCAGGCCGCCAACGCCATGGAGGCCGCGGCGAACAACCCCGGCGGCGCCGGCGAGGGTGTCGGGCTCGGCGTCGGCATGGCGATGGGGCAGCAGATGGCCCGCTCGTTCGGTCAGCAGGACGCGCCGGCAGGTGCCCAGTCCACGCCGGCGCCGCAGGCCGCCCCGCAGGCTCCGGCCGGCCCGCCGCCGCTGCCCGCGCAGGCGCAGTGGTTCGTCGGGGTCGACGGCCGTCAGCAGGGGCCGTTCGACGCCGACGCCCTCGCCGAGCAGGCACGCAGCCGGCGGGCTCACCCCGGCGACCCTGGTGTGGAGGAACGGCATGCCGGCGTGGACGCGCGCCGGCGACGTGCCCGAGCTCGCGGCCGTGCTCGGCTCCGTGCCGCCGCCGCTCCCGCCGTCCTGATCGCCGTCGTCATCGTCGTGATGGCCGTCCTGATCGCCGTCCTGATCGCCGTTCCCCTGACCGGAGAAGCCCCGAGGCCATGACCGACCAGCCCGGCGCCGCCGACGACGCCGCCACGGCGGCCCCCGCGCCGCCCGTGACGACGCCCGGCACGCTCACGTTCCACTGCACGCAGTGCGGCGCCCGGCTCGAGTACGCGCCCGGCACCACGTCGCTGAAGTGCCCGTACTGCGGGCATCTGCAGGCGGTGGCGGCGATCGACACCGTCATCGAGGAGCACTCCTACGACGCCTGGGCGGCGGTGCCCCCCAAGCCGAGGGCGGCGGTCGGCAGCTACCGGATGGTCTGCCACCGTTGCGGCGCGCAGACCGACAGCGACAACCTCTCGGACACCTGCCCCTTCTGCGGCGCGCCGATCGTCGCGGAGACCGCGGGCGACGACCAGATCGCGCCCGAGGCGGTGGTCCCGTTCGGCATCGACCAGCGCGCCGCGCAGGACTCGGTGAAGACGTGGGTGAGATCGCGCTGGTTCGCGCCGAACAAGCTCAAGAAGGTCGGCGCGACGGAGCAGCTGCACGGCACCTACCTGCCGCACTGGACGTTCGACGCCGAGACCGCGACCGACTACAGCGGCATGCGCGGCGAGCACTACTGGGAGACCGAGACCTACACCGAGAACGGCGAGACCAGGACCCGCGAGGTCATGCGGACCGCCTGGTACCCCGCCGCGGGTCACGTCGAGCGGTTCTTCGACGACGTGCTCGTCCCGGGGTCCACCCGGCTGGCCCCGGACCGGATCGACGACCTCGCACCGTGGCCGCTCGAGAACGCCAAGCCGTACCAGCCGGACTACCTCTCCGGCTACCGGACGCTGCGCTACGACGTCGAGCCCGACCAGGGCCTCTCCGGCGCCAAGCAGCGCATGGAGAACGTCATCGAGGGCGACTGCCGCGGCGACATCGGCGGCGACGAGCAGCGGGTGTCGTCGATGGACGTCCACTACGCCCAGGTGATGTTCAAGCTCGTGCTGCTGCCGATCTGGATCGCGGCCTACCTCTATGCCGGCAAGAGCTACCAGGTGTTCGTCAACGCCCACACCGGCGAGGTCGTCGGCGAGCGGCCGTACAGCATCCCGAAGATCGCGGCCGCCGTCGTGGCAGCGCTCATCGTCATCGGGATCGTCGCGACCCTGTACGTGCGGAGCAAGAACGGCGGCTGACTAGCCGGCGGCGAGCCGCTCCAGCGCCGTCTCGAGGTCCTGCGGGTACGGGCTCGTGAACTCCACCCACTCCTCCGTGCCGGGGTGGGTGAAGCCGAGCCGGACGGCGTGCAGCCACTGCCGGGTCAGCCCCAGCTGCTCGGCCAGTCGCGGGTCGGCCCCGTAGGTCAGGTCCCCGACGCACGGGTGACGCAGCGCGGAGAAGTGCACGCGGATCTGGTGCGTGCGCCCGGTCTCGAGGTGCACCTCCACCAGGCTCGCCGCCGGGAAGGCCTCGAGCACCTCGTAGTGCGTGATGCTCGGCTTGCCACCCGCGACCACGGCCCACTTCCAGTCCGCCGTCGGGTGCCGCCCGATGGGGGCGTCGATCGTCCCGACCAGCGGATCCGGGTGGCCCTGCACGAGGGCGTGGTAGGTCTTGTCGACGGTCCGCTCGCGGAACGCCTGCTTGAGCCGGCTGTACGCGTACTCGCTCTTCGCGACGACCATGAGCCCGCTGGTCCCGACGTCCAGGCGGTGGACGACGCCCTGGCGTTCCGCGGCCCCCGACGTCGCGATCCGGTAGCCGGCGGCCGCGAGGCCACCGACGACGGTCGGACCCGTCCAGCCGGGGCTGGGGTGCGCCGCGACCCCGACCGGCTTGTCGACGACGACGAGGTCGTCGTCGTCGTACACGACGCGCAGGCCCGGCACGGGTTCGGCCACCACGGTCGCGGCCGGCTCCGGCGCGTTCAGCTCCACCTCGAGCCAGCTGCCGGCCCGCAGCCGGTCGCCCTTGCCGACCGTCCGGCCGTCGACACGGACGCCGCCGGCGTCGGCGAGATCGGCGGCCGCCGTGCGCGAGAGACCGAGCAGCCGCGCGAGCGCGGCGTCGAGCCGCTCCCCCACGAGCCCGTCGGGCACGGGCAGCGAACGCACCTCGACGGGCACGCGCTCAGTCCTCCTCGCGCCGGCGCGCCGCGGCGGCGTCGCCCTCGAGGCCGATCCCGCGCAGCCCGAGCAGCGGCGATGAGGACCGCGGCGCAGGTGATGGCGGCGTCCGCCAGGTTGAACACGAACAGGCGCGGCAGGTCGATGAAGTCGACGACGTGGCCCTGGCCGAACCCCGGCTCCCGGAACAGCCGGTCGAGGAGGTTGCCGACGGCGCCGCCGAGCAGCAGCCCGAGCGCGAGCGCCCACCAGCGGCTGCCGAGGCGGCGCGAGGACCGGACGATGACCACGCTCACGACGATCGCGATGATCGTGAAGATCCACGTCGTGCCCGTCGCGAACGAGAAGGCGGCGCCGGGATTGCGGAACAGCCTCAGCTGGAGGAGGGACCCCACGACCTCGACGACGTTCCCGTCGCCCAGCGTCCGCACCGCCCACGCCTTCGCCAGCTGGTCGAGGGCGACCACGACGGCCGCGGTGCCGAGCAGGGCGACGACGAGCCATGGGCGGACGGGTCGCACCGATCGAGCGGGTCGCCCCGGCACCGCAGACCGCGCGCCGGCAGCCGTCGACGGCGGAGGAGTGGCATCCATGACGGGTCCAGGGTCGCACGCGCCGGCGGCACCCCGGGAGCGGGCGGGCGGTCCTCGCTCGCAGCGGACGGCCTCAGCGCCGCTCCTGCCGTTGCTTGCACGTGACGCAGAAGGTCGCGCGAGGGAAGGCCTGCAAACGGGCCTTGCCGATGGGACCGCCGCAGTTCTCGCAGGTGCCGTAGGTCCCGGCGTCGATGCGGTCGAGCGCGTGCCGGGTCTGGAAGAGCATGTCGCGGGCGTTCGCGAGCAAGGTCATCTCCTGGTCGCGCTCGAACGCCTTGGCCCCGGTGTCCGCCTGGTCGTCGCCCGCGCCGTCACCGCCGTCGCGCAGCACGTCCGACAGCGCGCTCTGCAGCGACGCGACCTCGGCCTCCATGCGGCGGAGCTCGGCGCCCAGGACGGCCCGCTGCTCGGCGAGCTCCTCGACGGTCCACGGTTCCTCCCCCGGCCCTACCGCCACACGGGACGGGTCGGCCCCCGCGGCGGCCGCCTGCTCCGCCGGCTTGCGCTCTGCCATGGATCCTCCCCAACCCGCTCAGAGCAGGCATCGACGGTCCCGGAAGGATAGGTCGTCCCCCGGTCGCACTCAATCCGCCACGCGTCGTCACACCCCAGCGCGCACCGTGTCCGGACAAACACGGGACGGCGGCCCCGGTGACCCGCTCCCGCGCGGATCACCAGGACCGCCGTCCCAAGCTCGCATCTCGCCGACCTCGCGCTGGCGCGAGGCTCCCGCCGGCCGCGGCGAGCCCGAGGGTCAGCCTCGGTCGCCGAAGGGGTAGCTCTGGCTCGCCTGGTCGGCGCCCTGGTCCGCGGCGTACGCGCCGCGGGTGGGCAGCGGACCGTTCCCGTACCCCATCGGCGCGCTTCCGGCCAGGCTCGGGGCCGGCGCAGGCGTGCGGTTGGGGACGACGGCGGCCTTGGACTCCAGCTCGCGGAGCTGGCCCTCGAGGTAGGACTTGAGGCGGCTGCGGTACTCGCGCTCGAAGGCACGCAGCTCGTCGATCTTGCGCTCGAGCAGCGACCGCTCCTGCTCCAGGGAGCCGAGCGTCTGGCGCTGCTTCTCCTCCGCCTCGCGGACGAGACGCGTGGCGTGCTCGCGCGCCTCGCTGACGATGCGGTCGCGCTGCTGCTCACCGTTGCGGACGTACTCGTCGTGCAGCTTCTGCGCCAGGGCGAGCATGCCGGCGGCCTCCTGCGGCCCACCCGCGGCACCCTCGATCGCGGCCATGGCCGCCATCGGGCGGACCGGCTCGGCCGCGACCGGCTGCGGCGGAGCGGCCATCACCGGCTGCGGAGCCGGCTCGTCCGCGCCCTCGCGCCCGACGTTCGCCCGGGAGAGCTCACCGACGCGACGCTCGCAGGAACCGAGCTTGGCGCGCAGGTCCTCGTTGTCCTCGGTGAGGCGGCGGAGTTCGTTCACGACCTCGTCGAGGAAGTCGTCGACTTCGTCCTGGTCGTAGCCCTCGCGGAACTTGGTCGCCTGGAAGCGCTTGTTGACTACGTCCTCTGGCGTCAGAGCCATGCTGGTCACCTCGCGGGAGAGACTTAGGTCGGCGGATCGGCGTCGCCGTGTCACCGTATCGGATGCCGGTCGGGATAACGAACAGGTGCTGCCCGGTGACCTCGCGTGGACGCTGAGTGACTGCGACAACACGGATAGTACAGGGGAGCGGCCGGTGAGCAAGCCGCTACGGTGCGCGGCGCGCGGGCCTCACGGACGCAAAATCCCCATGAGGACGAAGGTGATGATCAAGAGGACCGGGAACGCCAGATCGAGCCGGACGGCGCCCAGCGGCAGCGGCGGCAGGATGCGGCGCAGCGCCTTCACGGCGGGATCGGTGGCGGAGTAGGCGCCCTCGGCGAACACGAGGACCGGGCCGCGGGGCCGCCACTCCCGGGAGAAGTACTGGATCCAGTCGAAGACGAAGCGCACGATGAGCGCCACGAAGAAGAGGAACACCACCAGGTACAGCACGGTCTTCACCGCGTTGAGCGCGGACACGGTCTCGAGATTCCCATCGATGAGATCAGGGCGGGCAGCCCCGGACGGCGGCACGCTGGTCGGACCGGCCGATCGTAGCCGGGCCCTCCGCACAACGACCGCCGCCGCCGCGCCGTTCCGCTCCCGGCCCGCGCCGGGCGGCCGGCGGGAGCGCTGCTCAGCTCTGGTTGAAGAAGGCCCGCTCGGGCACGTGCGGCTTGTCCGCCGGCGTGACCTCGACGTGCGACGGCGAGAGCAGGAAGACCTTGCCGGTCACCTTCTCGATCGACCCGTGCAGACCGAAGATCAGTCCGGCGGCGAAGTCGACCACGCGCTTGGCGTCGGAGTCGGCCATGTCGCCGAGGTTCATGATGACCGGGATGCCGTTGCGGAACGCCTCGCCGATGGCCTTCGCGTCGTTGTACGAGCGCGGGTGGATCGTGGTGATCCGGTGCAGCTCCGCCGGCTGCTGCTCGGCTGACGGGCACCACCCTGCGCCATGTGGGCACGCCCGATGGGCGTGACGGCGGCGCGGCGGTCGGCGTCGCGGGGCTCCATGCGGGGCTCCGTCCGGGAGTCGAGGCGGGGTTCGGCACGGCGACGCTCGTCGTACGCCTCGTCGGCGAACTCCTCATCGGCCTCGTACTGGACGTCCTCCTCGAGGTCGTACGCCTCGTACCGCTCGTCCTCCTCCGCCAGACCCAGGTACACCATGGTCTTTCTTAGCGCGCCGCCCATCGGTGCTCCTCGGTTCGTCGTCACCCACCGTCGCCGACGCTAGCGAAGTGGTGGCCGCGAACCCAGGATTGCGCTCCCGACACGCAGGTGTGTCGTCCCAGAAGTCACAGCAGCCTCCAAGATCCCCACTCATCCCAGCCGAGATCACGGATGCTTGCGGAGCGTGTTCGCGCACGGTGGCCAGGAGCTCGGGCAGCACGGCGAAGGCGCGCGCCGGGTCGGCTCCGAGCGGCGCGACGGCCATGACGCCCTGCAACCGGAGGTTCGCCGCGCCGGCGATGCGCTCGGCGAGCGGTGCGAGGCCGGCGACCGGAACCCCGCCGCGGTCCGGGTCGCCGTCGAGGCTGACCTGCACCAGGCAGTCGAGGATCCGCTCGTGCCGGGCGGCGGCCCGGTCGAGCGCCGCGACGAGGGACGGCCGGTCGACGGAGTGGACCAGATCGGCGTAACCCGCCACGGAGCGCGCCTTGTTCGACTGCAGCTGCCCGATGAAGTGCCATCGCAGCGGCAGCTGTGCGGTCGCCGCGTGCTTGGGCGCGGCCTCCTGGTCGCGGTTCTCGCCGACGTCGCGGACACCGAGCGAGGCGAGGATCTCGACGTCCGAGGCCGGGTAGGTCTTCGTGACGACGACGAGCGTGATCGCCTGCGGGTCGCGCCCCGCGGCGGCGCAGGCCGCGCCGATCCGCTCGCGCACCCGGGCGAGGCCCGCCGCGATCTCGGCCGCCCGCGCGCTCCCGGCGTCCGGCACGGCAGTCACGCCAGGGTGACGACGCCCGCCCGTGTCCCGAGTCCGGCACCGGCGCGGTCACGGCAGGGTGACGACGCCCGCCCGTGTCTCGCCGAGTCCGGCACCGGCGAGCTCACGGCAGCAGGGTGACGACGCCTGCGAACCGGCCGGTGACCTGCGCGCGGCGGTAGGAGTAGAGCGCCGGGTCCTCGATCGTGCACCCGCCGACGGTCGCGGCCTCGGCGACGCCCCTGCGCAGCAGGTCCGCGACGGCACCGGCACGCAGGTCGAGCGACGGCGTCCCCCAGGTGGTGGTGCCGCGCAGTTCGGGGCGGCCGGCACAGGCGGCGTCCGCCAGGTCGGCCGGCACCTCGTAGCAGCATGGGCCGGCGGCGGGGCCGACGACCGCACGGGTCCGGGCGGGCACGGCGCCCGCGGAGGCCATCGCGTCGAGCGCGCTGCCGAGCACTCCGGCCAGCAGCCCGCGACGACCGGCATGGACGGCGGCCACGACGCCGGCCTCGGCGTCCGCCAGGAGCACCGGGACGCAGTCGGCGACGAGGACGCCGACCGGCACGCCGCGTTCGGCCGTGACCAGGGCGTCGGCCTCGGACGCGTCGACGTCGGCGTCCGCCGGCGCGTGACCACGAGGGCGGTCGTGCCGTGCACCTGCCGGGCGAAGCGGACCGGCGCACCGGCCCAGGCCGACAGCAGCGCGCGGTTGCGCTCGACCGCCTCCGGGTCGTCGCCGACGTGGAGAGCGAGGTCGAGCCCCTCCCAGCCTCCCGCCGAGATCCCGCCCGCGCGCGTGGTGAACCCGGCGCGGACGCCGGGGCCGAGATCGGCTGCCAGGACGGCGATGCCGGTGGAGTGCGGAAGGACGGTCACGATCTGCGACCGTAACCCGGCCGCTCTACTTGAGGAAGTCCGGCACGTCGAGGTCGTCGTCGACGATGATCGGGCGAGGCGTGGGACGGGGCGTCGGGCGCGGCTCCGGCGGGAGCTCGACGAACCGGGACACCGGCTCGTGCACCACGGCCGACTCCCGCTCGGCCGATCCCGGCGCGTGGCTGGCCGTTCTGCTGCGCGTTCGGCTGGCCGGAGGCGGCGCTCAGCGGAGCGCCGTTCACCGGTGCGGCCGCCGGGGGCAGGCCGCCCGCCGGCTGGCGACCGTCCTGCCGGACGGGCTCGGCCGCCCCGCCGTCCGGCGTCCGGTACTCCCCGAGCGACCGGCGCGGGGCATCGGTGGCGGAGCTGCCGCCGAACCCACCGCCGGAACCGAGACCGGACGAGCGGGCCTCCGCGTAGGCGGCGTCCAGCGGCTGCGGCCGGGCGGCGACGGCCGGGGCCGGCTGCGGCGCGCGAGGAGCCCCCGGCGCCGGGGCGGTGGAACGCCCGGACACCTGGCCGAGCGCGCGCTCGTCCCGGCGCCGGGTCGGCTGCCCGCCGTCGAAGCCGGCGGCGATGACCGTGACGCGCACCTCGTCGCCGAGGGCGTCGTCGATGACGGCGCCGAAGATGATGTTGGCCTCGGGGTGCGCCGCCTCCTGGACCAGCCGCGCCGCCTCGTTGATCTCGAAGAGACCGAGGTCCGAGCCGCCCTGGATGGAGAGCAGGACGCCGTGGGCGCCGTCGACACTGGCCTCGAGGAGCGGGCTCGAGATGGCCGTCTCGGCCGCCTGGATGGCCCGGTCCTCGCCGCGGGCGGAGCCGATGCCCATGAGGGCGCTGCCGGCGCCCTGCATGACCGACTTGACGTCGGCGAAGTCGAGGTTGATCAGACCCGGCGTGGTGATGAGATCGGTGATCCCCTGGACACCGGAGAGCAGCACCTGGTCCGCGGACCGGAACGCGTCGAGCACGCTCACGTGCTTGTCGCTGATCGAGAGCAGCCGGTCGTTGGGGATGGTGATGAGGGTGTCGACCTCTTCGCGCAGGCCGGCGATGCCCGAGTCGGCCTGGCTCGCCCGGCGGCGTCCCTCGAACGTGAAGGGCCGGGTGACGACGCCGATGGTCAGCGCGCCGAGGCTCCGGGCGATCCGGGCGACGACGGGAGCGCCGCCGGTGCCCGTGCCGCCGCCCTCGCCTGCGGTGACGAAGACCATGTCGGCGCCCTTGAGCACCTCCTCGATCTCCTCCGTGTGGTCCTCGGCGGCCTTGCGGCCGACCTCCGGATCAGCACCGGCGCCGAGGCCGCGCGTGAGCTCGCGGCCGACGTCGAGCTTGACGTCGGCGTCGCTCATCAGCAGCGCCTGCGCGTCCGTGTTGATGGCGATGAACTCGACGCCCTTGAGCCCCACCTCGATCATGCGGTTCACGGCGTTGACGCCGCCGCCGCCGATACCGACGACCTTGATGACGGCAAGGTAGTTCTGCGGTGCTGCCACGTCCGTTGCCTCTCACTCGCGGTCGGGGGCGGAGACTCTCACCCTCAGGTAGAGGGTTATAGTTATGTCAACCAGCTCCTGTTCAGTGACCGTACGGGCGCCTCAAGGGCGACTCAACGACCCGCGGCGGCGTGTCGGCATGCCCGGCGGACGGGCGCGGGTCAGGAGACGGCGGGGGCGTCGGGAGCGCTGACGTCGACCGTCCGCGCGTGGCCGCGGGGAGCGACCGACCGCATCACGGCGAGGGCGGCCGCCTTGTCCGCCGGAGCGTCCGCGGAGCCCCACAACACCCGCGTCCGGTCGCGCAGGACGAACCAGACGCCGTCCGGGGTCGAGGCTCCGAGCTCGACGACCTGGGCCCGGACGGCGGCGGGCAGGGCCTCGCGGACGCGCACCGCCGCGGCCACCGTTCCCGCCCCGACATCGTTGGCAGGGACGCTGAGGAGCGGCAGCCCGGGGGCGGACGGCGCGAGGCCGAGGTCCACCCCCTCGGCGTCGAACTCGCGGACGCCGCCGTCCACCCGGACCCCCGCGACGGGCCGGCGCTCGAGCACCCGCACGACGAGCGTGTGCGGCCAGCGCAGGTCCACCGACGCGCGCAGCACGCCCGGAACGGCACGCACCCGCGCCGCAACGCCCGCCCTGTCGACGCGCACCAGCGACGTGCCGATCTCCTGCTCGATCGCGCTGCGGACCCCGGGCGCCCAGCGCGCGGACGCGCCCTCGACGTCCACGGCCGTGACCCGCGTGAACGGGGACGCCATGAGCAGCCACGCCGCGACGCCGGCAGCGGCCAGCCCGAGGACGAGCACGCGCCCGAGCCGGCGCCCCCGACGTACCGGCAGCGGGACCGGCGATGCCAGCCCCTCGTCGTCGGGCCCTTCGGCATCCGGCTCGACGTGGCCGCCGGGGGCGGGCAGAGCGGATCGGAGCCGGGACCGGCCCTCGCGGAGAGCGCCCCCCGGCGCCGCCCGCGTCATCCCCGGCTCTCGCCCACCGGTGCTCGCTCGCGCAAGCGGTTCAGCAGCACCGGCCCCAGGGCGGTCACGTCCCCGGCGCCGACGGTGAGGACGACGTCGCCCGGTGCCGCCCGATCGGCGACCCGCCGGACGGCGGCGTCGCGGTCGGGTTCGAACGCGACGCGCTCGGGCGGCAGCGGGACGGCCCGGGCCACCAGCTCCCCCGTCACGCCCGGTTCCGGATCCTCCCGGGCGCCGTAGACGTCGAGCACGACGACCTCGTCGGCGAGGCCCAGGGCGGCGCCGAACTCGCGGGCGAAGATCCGGGTGCGGCTGTACAGGTGCGGCTGGAAGATCACCAGCACGCGGCCGTCGCCGCTGACCCCGCGGACGGCGCGCAGCACGGCGTCGACCTTCGTCGGGTGGTGGGCGTAGTCGTCGACGACCCGCACGCCGGAGGCGACCCCCTTGGTCTCGAACCGCCGGCGGGTGCCGCCGAAGCCGGCGAGGCCCTCGGCGAGGCACTCGGCGTCGAGGCCGAGCCAGACGCCCGCCGTCCAGGCGGCCGCCGCGTCCAGAGCGTTGTGCGCACCCGGCACGCGCAGGGCGAGCGGGACGACGGAGTCGTCGCGGGCAAGCCCGAAGCGGGCACCCGCCCCCGAGACGTCGAGGTCGACGACGCGGACGTCGGCGTCCGGGGACGCCCCGTACGTGAGGACGTCGACGTCGGACCGCCGGCCGCGGACCCGGGCCGCGAGCGACGCCGACCCGGGGTCGTCGGCGCACGCGACGAGGAGCCCGCCGGGCACGATCCGGTCCGCGAACGCGGAGAAGGCATCGGTCACGGCCTCGGCGGTGCCGTAGTGGTCGAGGTGGTCGGCCTCGACGTTGGTGACGATCGCCACGGTTGGGCTGTAGAGCAGGAACGACCCGTCGGACTCGTCGGACTCCGCGACGAACAGGTCCCCGCCGCCCTCGGCCGCGGTCTCGCCGGTCTCGGTCAGCTCGCCGCCGATCGCGAACGACGGGTCGGCGCCGCAGTGCTGGAGGGCGACCGTGAGCATCGAGGTGGTCGTGGTCTTGCCTGCCGTGCCCGCGACCGCCAGCGCCCGGCGCCCGCGCATCAGCGCCGCGAGCGCCTGGGCCCGGTGGAGCACGAGCAGGCCCCGCCGGCGCGCCTCCACGAGCTCGGGATTGGTGTCGCGCGCCGCCGTCGTCACGACGACGGTGTCGGCGCCGGCGAGGTGCGCGGCGTCGTGCCCGACGTGCACGGTGGCGCCGAGCGCGCGCAAGGTGTCCGTGGTGGCCGAGGCCTTGGCGTCGCTCCCGCTGACCAGCACGCCGCGGGCGAGCATGATCCGCGCGAGCCCGGCCATGCCGACGCCGCCGATGCCGATGAAGTGGACCCGGCCGAGCGCGTCGGCGGGCGGCACGTCGAGGGCGAGATCCGGCTTCACGACGACGCCCGGCGTGCGGAACCTGCCTCGGCGACGGCCTGCTCGACGAGGTCGGCCAGCCGCTCGTCGCCGTCCGTGATGCCGAACTCCGCGGCCGCCTTGGCCATCGCGGCGAGCTCCCCACTGTCCACGAGCAGCGGCAGCAGCTGGTCCCGCACCCAGGTCGGCGTGCACTGCGCGTCGTCGACGAGCAGCCCGCCGCCCGCGCGCACCACGGGCTCGGCGTTGAGCCGCTGCTCGCCGTTGCCCACCGGGAGGGGCACGTAGGCGGCGGGGAGGCCGACCGTGGTCACCTCGCAGACGGTGCTCGCGCCGGCCCGGCAGACGACCATGTCGGCCGCGGCGTAGGCGAGGTCCATCCGGTCGAGGTACTCGACGGCCACGTAGCGGGGCTCGCCGGGGAGCGTCGTGGCGCCCTCCAGCCCCTCGACGGTCTTGCCGCGGCCGGTGACGTGCAGCACCTGGACACCGGCGGCGAGCAGCGCCGGCCGGGCCTCGCCGAAGGTGACGTTGAGGCGCTGCGCGCCGAGCGAGCCGCCGAACACGAGCAGCGTGGTGCGGCCCGGCTCGAGGCCGAAGGCGGCCAGCCCGCCGTCGCGCAGCGCCGCCTCGGTCGAGCGTGGTGATCTGGCGGCGCAACGGCATGCCGAGCACGCGCGCCGCGCGCAGCGGCGTCCCCGGGAAGGTGACGGCCACGTACGGCGTGAACCGGGCGCCGAGCCGGTTGGCCAGGCCGGGCCGGGCGTTCTGCTCGTGGACGACGATGGGCAGCCCGAGCCGGCGGGCCGCCAGGTACGCCGGCGTCGAGACGTAGCCGCCGAAGCCGACGACGACCTGGGCCTGCGCCTCCTCCATGGCGTGTGCCGCGGCCGCGACGGCGGAACGCAGCCGGAAGGGCAGGCGGCCGAGGTCGGCCGACGGCCGCCGGGGCAGCGGGACGCGGGGAACGACGGCGAACGGGTAGCCGGCCTCGGGCACGAGACGCGCCTCCAGGCCCTCGGCGGTGCCGAGCGCCGTGATGCGGACCCCGGGGTCGCGCCGGCGCAGGCAGTCCGCGAGCGCGAGCAGCGGCGCGACGTGCCCCGTCGACCCGCCACCCGCGAGGACCACCGACAGACTCACCCGTTACCCCTGTTCCGACGCCCGCTGTTCCGCCCCCTGGTTCGGCTGGGCAGCACGGCGAGCGACCTGGCGACCACTGACGGGCGTGAGGCTAGCGCCTCCGAGGCGCCGGGGACGCGCCGGGCGAAACCCAGGACCATCCCGAGCGCGATGAGCGTGGTCATCAGCGCCGAGCCGCCGCTCGAGACCAGCGGGAGCGGGACGCCGATGACCGGCAGCAGCCCCACCACCGCGCCGATGTTGACCAGCGCCTGCCCGAGCACCCAGGCGAGGACGCCGCCGGTCGCGATCTTCACGAAGACGTCGTCGGCGGCGAGCACCACCCGGAAGAGCCCGACGGCGAGCAGCGCGAAGAGCGCCAGCACGGCGAGCGTGCCGATGAGTCCGAGCTCCTCCCCGATGATCGCGAAGATGAAGTCGTTGTGGGCCTCGGGCAGCCACGACCACTTCTGCCGGCTCTCCCCCAGGCCCAGGCCCCACCAGCCGCCGGAGGCCAGCGCCCAGAGCGCGTGCAGCGGCTGCCAGCCGGTGCCCTGCGGGTCGCTCGCCTGCCCGCTCCAGTGCGCCAGCCGGTCCATCCGGTTCGCGCTGCTCGCGACCAGGGCGAACACCGCCGCGCCGGAGACGGCGCCGCTGACGACGAAGACGCGCAGCGGCACGCCCGCGGTGAACATGAGGGCACCGACGAGCCCCATGAGGACCAGGGCGGTCCCGAGGTCACGGCCGGCGAGGACGAGCCCCAGCAGCAGCACCGTGACCGGCAGCACCGGCACGACGGCGTGGACGGTCTCGTGGAACAGCGAGCGTTTGCGCTCGAGGACGGCGGCGACCCAGACGACGAGGGCGAGCTTGACCGCCTCCGACGGCTGCAGCGTGAAGCCGCCGATGTTCACCCAGTTCTGGTTCCCGTTGACCGTGTGCCCGGCGACGATCACGAGCAGCAGGGCGCAGACCCCGACGAACAGCAGCGGCCAGGCGAGGGCCTTCCAGACCCGGACCGGCAGCGCGGCGGCGACGACGGCCAGCGGCAGCCCGACGGCCGCGAACATGGCCTGCTTGGCGAAGATCGTGTACGAGGAGTGGAGCTGCCGCAGCGACTCCACGCTGGAGCTCGAGAGCACCATGACGAGGCCGAGGCCGACGAGCGCGATCGTCGAGCCCAGCACGAGGTAGTAGCCGGCCAGGGGCGACTGCAGGCGCGCGGCCCAGGCCGTCCTCGGCGGGGGTGCCGGCGCCGCGGGGGCGGGACGCGACGGCGCCGGCGGGGCGACCCGCGCGGGCACGCCTCAGCCCTCCGATCCCGGCCCCGGAGGCGGGGCGAGCGGGGGGCCGAGCCGGCGGCGGACGGCGTCCGCGAACGCCTCGCCGCGCTGCACGTAGGAGGAGAACTGATCCATCGAGGCGCACGCCGGCGCGAGCAACACGGTGTCACCGGGCCGCGCGAGGTCGGCGGCCGTCGCGACCACCCGGTCCATGAGCCTCCCCGTACCCGACATCCCCTCAGTGTCCGCGACGTCCACCTCGACGACGGGGATCTGCGGAGCGTGTCGGGCGAGCGCGCCGTGGATCACCGCGCGGTCGCGGCCGATGAGCACGGCCGCGCGCAACCGCCCGGCGTGCCGGCGGACGAGGTCGTCGAACTCCGCCGGGCCGGCGCCCTTGGCCAGGCCGCCCGCCACCCACACGATGTGCTCGAACCCGCCCAGCGCCGCGTCGGCGGCGTGCGGGTTCGTCGCCTTCGAGTCGTCGACCCAGGTGACGCCGCCCGCCTCGGCGACCCGGGCGAGCCGGTGCGCGGGCGGGGTGAGGCCGCGCAGCCCGTCCCGGACCGCGACCGGGGGAACGCCGTGGGCGCGGGCGAGCGCCGCGGCCGCGAGCGCGTTGGCGACGACGTGCGGCGCGAGCACGCCGCCGTTCCCGAGCCGGACGTCGTCCAGGGTGGCGAGCTCGGCGGCGGAGGTGCGGCGCTCCTCGACGAACGCCCGGTCGGCCAGCACCTCGTCGACGAGCCCCACCATCGACAGGCCCGGGACGCCCAGCGTGAAGCCGATCGCGCGGCAGCCCTCGACGACGTCCGCGTCCCGGACCAGCTGCTCCGTGACCGGGTCGGCGACGTTGTAGACGCAGGCGATCTCGGTGTTCTCGTAGACCCGGCCCTTGTCCCGGGCGTAGGCCTCCAGGCTGCCGTGCCAGTCGAGGTGGTCCGGTGCGACGTTGAGGCAGGCGCTCGCCCGCGGCCGCACGGACGACGTCGAGTGCAGCTGGAAGCTGGAGAGCTCGACCGCGAGCACGTCGTAGGGCTGCGGGTGGAGCACGGCCTCGAGCACCGGCGTCCCGGCGTTGCCGACCGCGGCCGCGCGGTACCCGGCGGCGGTGAGCATCGAGGCGAGCATCGTCACGGTCGTCGTCTTGCCGTTCGTGCCGGTGACGGTGAGCCAGGGCACAGCGGCGGTCACCGGCCGCATCCGCCAGGCCAGCTCGACCTCGCTCCAGACCGGGACGCCGGTCCTCGCGGCGCCCGCCAGGACGGGATGGTCGGGCCGCCAGCCCGGCGAGGTGACGACGAGGTCCGGTGCCGCTCGACCCGACGCGGCCTCCACGTCCGGCAGGGCGGCCACGGCGTCCGGACCCAGCCGCACGTCCGCGCCGAGGGTGTCGAGGATGACGGCACGCTCGCGCTGGTCGGGCCCGTCGGCGGCGTCCAGCACGACGACGCGCGCGCCGCGCTCCACCAGGGCGTCGGCGGCGGCGAAGCCGGAGATCCCGATGCCTGCGACGACGACCCGCAGACCGGCCCAGTCGGCGGTGGACGACGTCAGGCCGTCGAGCCGGGCGTTCACCTCAGCCCCACCACGCCTGAGTGGTCGTCGAGATGACCGCGTTCCGCGTCACTGACCCACCACCCACTCGGCGTAGAAGACGCCGAGCCCGAGGCCGACGAAGAGCCCGGCGATGATCCAGAACCGGATGACGATCGTCACCTCGGCCCAGCCGGCGAGCTCGAAGTGGTGCTGCAGCGGCGCCATCCGGAACACGCGCCTGCCGGTCAGCTTGAACGACCCCACCTGGATCACCACGGACAGCGTGATGAGCACGAAGAGCCCGCCGAGCAGCACGAGCAGCACCTCGGTGCGGGTCGTGATGGCCAGGCCCGCGAGCGCGCCGCCGAGCGACAGCGAGCCGGTGTCGCCCATGAAGATCTTCGCCGGGGACGCGTTCCACCAGAGGAACCCGAAGCACGACCCGAGCACGGCGGCGGCCACGACGGCGAGGTCGCGGGGGTCGCGGACCTCGTAGCACTGCGGCCCCGGCCGCTCCAGGCAGGAGTTGTTCGACTGCCAGATGCCGATGAGGACGTACGCGCCGAAGACCATGACACTCGTGCCGGTGGCGAGACCGTCGAGGCCGTCGGTCAGGTTCACGCCGTTGCTCCAGGCCGCGATCATGATCAGCGCCCAGAGGACGAACAGGACGAGCCCGAGCGCCGCGCCGCCGAAGGCCAGGTCGATGCCGGTGTCCCGGATGAACGACACCCGGGTCGACGCCGGAGTGCGGAACTCCCCGTTCTGGAACTGCAGCGCGAGCAGCGCGAACGTGATGGCGACGGCGCTCTGCCCGGCCAGCTTCGCGCCCGCCCGCAGACCCAGGCTGCGCTGCCGGGAGATCTTGAGGTAGTCGTCGAGCCACCCGACCAGCCCGAGGCCGCTCATGAGGAACAGCACGAGGACCGCCGACATCGTCGGCGTCCACATGGTCGCGGCGTGCGCCACCAGGTAGCCGGCGAGGGTGGCGCCGATGATGACGGCCCCGCCCATCGTCGGGGTGCCGCGCTTCGTGTGGTGCCCGGTCGGGCCGTCGTCGCGGATGAACTGGCCGTAGCCGCGGCGGACGAGGAACTGGATGTAGAACCGGGTGCCGAACAGCGAGCAGACGAGCGCGACCGCGGCCGCGAGGAGCACCGCCTTCACGCGGATCCTCCGGCGCCCGCTGCGGCGGCGACGTCCTCGAGCAGGGCGGTCGCCACCGCGTCCAGCCCGATCGACCGGGACGCCTTCACGAGCACGACGTCGCCCGGCTCGAGCTCGGACCGCAGGAGCGCGAGCGCGGCCGCGGCGTCCGGCACCCAGGCGGACTCCTCGCCCCACGACCCCTCGTGGCTGGCCCCGGCGTGGATCGCGCGGGCGCCCTCGCCGACCGCGACGAGCCGGGCGACGTCCAGCCGCACGGCGAGCCGGCCGACCGCGTCGTGCTCGGTGAGCGCCGTGTCCCCCAGTTCGAGCATCTCGCCGAGCACCGCCCAGGTGCGCCGGCGCGGGCCGTCCTCGGGCCGGCCCATGGCGGCGAGCGCCTTCAGGGCCGCGCGCACCGAGTCGGGGTTGGCGTTGTAGGCGTCGTTGACGACGGTGACGCCGTCGCGACGGGTCGTGACCTCCATCCGCCACCGGCTGGCCGGCCGGGCGGCGGCCAGCACCTCGGCCGCGCGTGCCGGCGTCATGCCCTGCTCGAGCGCGACGGCGGCGGCGGCCAGGGCGTTGGCGACGTGGTGCTCGCCGTGCAGGGCGAGGGTCACGTCGGCGTCGCCGCGCGGCGTCAGCAGCGTGAACGAGGGCCGCGACCAGGCGTCCAGGCGGACGTCCTCGGCGCGCACGTCGGCCTCCGGCCCGAGGCCGAACCGGACGACGCGGCCCTTCGTGCGCGTCACCATGGCGGCGACGAGCGGGTCGTCGGCGTTGAGGACGGCGACCCCGTCCTCGGTCAGGGCCTCGGGCAGCTCGCCCTTGGTCCGGGCGGTCTCCTCCCGGGAGCCGAACACGCCCACGTGGGCGGCGCCGACGTTGAGCACGACGGCGACATCGGGCGGCGTGATCCGGGTCAGGTAGGCGATGTTCCCGGGCATCCGCGCGCCCATCTCGGCCACGAGGTAGCGCGTCGACGCCGTGCACCGCAGCGCGGTGAGCGGCAGGCCGATCTCGTTGTTGAACGAGCCCTGCGGCGCGACCGTCGGGCCCAGGTCGCCGAGCAGCGCGGCGAGCAGGTCCTTGGTGCTGGTCTTGCCCGAGGAGCCGGTGACGCCGACGACGACGAGGTCCGGGAGCCGGTCGATCACGAACCGGGCGAGGGCGGCGAGCGCGGCGAGCCGGCCGGGTTCGGCCGGGACGACGACGCAGGGGACGTCGAGCTCCCGATCGGCGAGCACCGCGACGGCGCCGGCGGCGACCGCGGACGCGGCGTGGTCGTGGCCGTCGGTCCGCTCGCCGGGCAGCGCGACGAAGAGGGCGCCGGGCTCGGCCTGCCGGCTGTCGGCGACCACCGGACCGGTGACCACCGTCTGCCCGTCGGCTCCCCCGGCCAGTCGCCCGCCGGTCGCCGAGGCGACCTCCGCCAGCGACACCGCGATCATCGGACGCCCTCCTGCTGCTCGGTCCTGGTGGCCGCGACCTCGGCGAGCGCGGCCCGCAGCGCGGACCGGTCGTCGAACGGGTGGACGACTCCGGCGATCTCCTGGCCCGGTTCGTGGCCCTTGCCGGCGACGAGCACCACCCCGCCCGGCCAGGCCCGACGCACGCCCTCGACGATCGCCTCGCGGCGCCCCGCCACCTCCAGCACGACGGCACCGGTCCGGCCGGCGGCCCGCTCGGCGCCGGCCCGGACAGCGGCGCGGATCGACGCGGGGTCCTCCGAGCGTGGGTTGTCGTCGGTGACGACGACGACGTCGGCGCCGCGGGCCGCGGCCTCGCCCATGAGCGGGCGCTTCTCTCGGTCGCGGTCGCCGCCGGCGCCGAGGACGACGACGAGCGGACGCCCGCTGCCGGCCAGGGCGGCGAGGGCCTGCTCGACGGCGTCGGGCGAGTGGGCGAAGTCGACGATCGCGAGCGGCCGGCCGGGCGCGGCCGCCTGCTCGCCCACGCGCTCCATCCGCCCGGGGACGGGACCGGCGACGGCGAGCGCCCCGGCGCCGACCTCGGCGTCCACCCCCGCCCGGACCAGCACGGCGAGGGCGACCAGGGCGTTCGCGAGGTTGAACCGGCCCGGCAGCGGGCTGCGCAGGCCGAGCTCACGCCCGCCGGGGCCGGCGACCCGCGCGACCGGCAGGCCGGCGTCGACGCCCTCCTCCAGGACCCGCCAGTCGGCCCGCGCTCCCGGTCGCGTGGTCACGGTGGTGACCGGGACGCCGGCGGTCTCGGCCAGCCGGGCGCCCCACGCGTCGTCCACGCAGACCACGCCGCACCGGGACCGCTCCGGCGTGAACAGCGCCGCCTTGGCCGCGAAGTAGGCCTCCATCGAGCCGTGGAAGTCGAGGTGGTCCTGGCTGAGGTTGGTGAAGGCCGCGACGTCGACGACCAGGCCGTCGACGCGGTGCAGCGCGAGGGCGTGGCTGGAGATCTCCATGGAGCAGACCTGCACGCCGCGCTCGACCATCGCGGCGAGCAGCGCGAAGAGGTCCGGCGACTCCGGCGTCGTCCCGGTCGAGGGGATCCGCTCGTCCCCGAGGCGCAGCTCCACGGTGCCCACCAGTCCGGTGCGGCGGCCGGCGGCGCGCAGCGCGGCGTCCAGCAGCGACGTCGTCGTGGTCTTGCCGTTCGTCCCGGTGACGCCGAGGGTCAGCAGCTTCGCCGCGGGGTCGCCGTAGATCCACGCGGAGAGGGCGCCGAGCCGGGCGCGCGGGTCGTCGACGACCGCGACGGGCAGACCGCTCGCCCGGGCACGCTCGGCGCCGTCCGGGTCGGTCAGCACCGCGACGGCGCCCGCCGCGGCGGCGTCCACCGTGTAGGCGGCGCCGTGGGTGCGCGCACCCGGCAGGGCGGCGTAGAGATCGCCCGGACGCACCGCCCGCGAGCTGAGGGTGACCCCGGTGACGTCGGGCCCGGCCGCACCCGCCGACGGCAGCCCGAGCCGGGCGAGGACGCCGGCGAACGGTCGGGGCTCGACGGAGCTGGGGCGGGGGCCGCCGGGGATCGGCACGGTGCGTCAGGCTACCCGTCAGCGCCACTGCAGCTGCATGCGAGGCGTCTTCGTACCGGTCGGCGGCACCTTCGCCTGAGCGAGCGCGTAGGCCATGAGCTGGGAGAACACCGGAGCCGCCACCTCGCCGCCGTAGTGCCCGTTCTTCGGCTGGTCGAGCACGACGGCGACGACGAGCTTCGGGGCGTCGGCGGGGGCCATGCCGATGAAGCTCGCCACGTACGCCCCCGGCTGGTAGCCGTTCTTGCCCGGCACCTGCGCCGTCCCGGTCTTGCCCGCGACCCGGTACCCGGGGATCGCGGCCTTGGCCGCGGTGCCCTCGGTGCCGACGACCTGCTCCATCATCAGCCGCATCTGCTGGGCGACCGAGGGACTCACCACCCGCGTCGACGCCGTCGCCGCCGCGGGCCGGAACACGCCGTCCGTGCAGGTCTCGCCCGTGACCAGCCGGGGCTGCCGGCGGACGCCGTCGGCGGCGAAGGTGGCGAAGACGTCCGCGGCCTGCAGCGCCGTCACCGACAGGCCCTGGCCGAACATGACCGTGCTGCGCTGAGACCCGCTCCACTGCTGCCAGGGCGCGAGGATGCCGCTGGACTCGGTCAGGCCGATCCCCGTCGGGGCACCGAGACCGAACGCGCGCTGGTAGCCGTAGAGCGTCTGCGGGGACATCCGGGAGCCGGTGAGGATCGTGCCGATGTTGCTGGACTGCGCGATCACGCCGGCCAGGGTCAGGTGCTCGGTGCCGTGGAACTCGGCGTCGTGGAAGGTCGTGTCCCCCTTGCGCAGGAACGGCGGCACCGTGATCTTCGAGGCCGGCGTCGCCACACCCTCCTGGAGTGCGGCCGCGAGCGTGATCACCTTGGCCGTCGAACCGGGCTCGAAGGTGTCGAGCAGGCTGCGGTCGTTGAGCTGGTTCTGCGTGGCCTGGTCGTAGTGGTTGGGGTCGAAGGTCGGGACCACGGCGAGGGCGCGGACGTCGAAGTTCGTGTCGAGGACGACGGCGTAGGCGCCCTTGGCCTTCGTCGTCCTGACCTGGGCCTCGAGCAGCTGCTGCGCCTCGTACTGCAGGTCGCGGTCGATGGTGGTGTGGACGGTGCAACCGTCCCGGGGGTCGACCTCCGCGAGCACCCCGGTGGGGATCTGCAGCCCCTCCTCGCTGCTCTCGTACGTCAGCTTGCCGGGCGTGCCGGCGAGGTCCTTGTCGTACGCGCCCTCGAGACCGCCCTGGGCCTGCCCGTCGCCGTTCACGAAGCCGATGAGGTTCGCCGGCGACCTCGCCCGCGGGATAGATGCGCTTGCTCGCCTGGCGGGTGGCGAGGCCGGGGATGGCCAGGCGCAGGACCTGCCGGGCCACGTCGGGGGCGACGTTCTTCGCGACGGTCGCCCCCCGGTTGGTGCCCGTGAGCCGCTTGACCAGGGTGGCGACCGGGACGTCGAGCAGCGGCGCGAGGTCCTCCGCCGCGCCGGGCAGGCCCACGGCGACCCGGTCCTCCCCGACCCGGCGCTTGTACTGGCCGACCAGGGTCTGGTCGACGAGCACGTCACGCAGCTCGACGGTGGTGGCGAGCGGGTCGCCGGTGGAGTCCACGATGTCGCCACGGTGGGCGAAGATCGTCTGCGTCTGGGTGCGGCTGCGCAGCGCCTGGGTGGCGAGCGCGGACGCGTCCAGGCCCTGGACCTGCACCAGCCGGCCGCCGAACAGGCTGAGCAGGAAGAGCATGAGGACGAGCGCCACGCGCACGCGACGGCTCGGGTCCGGCGGGGGCCGCCAGCGGCGGGGGCGGACCGGACGGCGAGGTGGCGGCGGCGGCGCGGATCGCGCCCGGCGCTGCCGCGGCTCCGCGGCGTCCCGGCGGCCGGGGGCGGGTCGCCCGGCTGCGCTGCGGGCCGGGCCGGAACGGGCCACGGTGCGCCGCGGCTCGTAGGCGGTGCGCGGAAGGGCGGCCTCGCTCCGTTCGGCTGACGCGGGGGTGACGCGGCGGGTCCGACCGGCGGACGGCGCACGCCCGGAGCTCGACGCATTGCGCGGGGGGTCCGTGCGGGGGGTCGCGGTACGCGGCGCTCGGCCGCGAGGGGCGTCGCCGCGGTCGGCGTCGGTGCGTGGCGTGCGGGCGCGGGGGGCGCCCGCGGCGCGCGGCGCCGATCGCTGTTCTCCCCCCGCCGGGTCGGGCCGGTCGGGTCGGGCGCGGGTGAGAGCGGGCCGGGGGAACGGCTCGACGGTCGGCCGCGGGCCGCTGCCCGCGCCGTCCCGGCGTCTCGTCGCCCGCCATCGGCGCGCCCTCCCTGTCCCTGCTCCTGCCGTCGCGGCTCCTCCCGCCTGCCGCCGCCGTCCTCGCGCCCCGTCGCCTCCGTCCCGTCCTCGGCCCTGTCGTGCTCGGTGTCAGCGGTGCCGTGTCGTCGTGCCGCCGTTCCTGGTCGGCCGCGGTCGTCGCCGGTCCCGGCCTTGGTCCCGCTCGTCGTCCCGGCCTTGGTCCCGCTCGTCGTCCCGGCCTTCGCGTCGCCCGGCTTGGAACTCGCCGTCGGGCTCGGCCCGCTCTTCGCCGTGCCCGACGCCGACGACGGAGTCACGCTAGGTGAGGGAGGAGCAACAGCACGTTGCGGCACGCCGATCGTGCGACCCCCCGGCAAGACGAAGACGGGCGCCCCGGGGGCGGGGACCATGCCCTCCTGCCGCGCCTTCTGCTCCAGGTTCTGCGGCGCCTCCTGCTCCACGATCTCCGACCGGATCTTCTGGGCCTGCTCGCGCAGCTGTTCGGCCCGCTGGCCCTGCGCCTGCAGGTCGTAGGCACCCCGCTCGAGGCTCACGTCGAGCAGCAGCAGACCGACCAGACCCAGCACGAGCAGCGCCAGGCAGGCGACGACGAGACCCGCGCGGCTGCGGGTGTGCCGCGCGGCGCTGACGACGCGCAGCCTCGGCGACTGGGTGGAGCGTCCGGTGCCCGGCACCGGACGCAGCTGACGCCCCTGGTGACGCGGCACCGGGCGTGGCGCCCTCGCCGTCCGTACCGCCGCTGACTGGCTCATGCCGCATCCCCTCCCATGGCGCTCCCCCGCCGAGCGCGTCCCGTCCGTCCGGTCGTGCCGGCCGCCGGGCTCACCGCACCGGCCCTGATCCGTTCCGCCGCCCTGAGCCGCACCGACGCCGCCCGCGGGTTCTCGGCGACCTCCGCCTCCGACGCCGTCTCGGCGCCCCTGGTGAGCAGCCGCAGCTTGGGGGCGTACTCGGGCGGCTCCACCGGCAGCCCCGGCGGAGCCGTGCTGGTCGCGCCCGCACCCAGCGCGCGCTTGACGATGCGGTCCTCGAGGGAGTGGTAGGCGAGCACGACGATGCGCCCGCCGATCGCGAGCGCGTCGACGGCCGCGGGCACGGCGTGGCCGAGCACCTCGAGCTCGCCGTTGACCTCGATGCGCAGCGCCTGGAACGTCCGCTTGGCCGGGTGGCCGCCCACCCGCCGGGTGGCCGCGGGCACGTTGGCGCGGACGATCTCCACCAGCCGGGCGCTGGTCGTGAACGGCGCCCGATCGCGCTCGCGGACGATCGCACGGGCGATCCGCGCGGCGAAGCGTTCCTCGCCGTACTCGCGCAGCACGCGCGCCAGCTCGTCGGCGTCGTAGGTGTTGAGGATCTCCGCGGCCGTCAGGGGGGCGCCCGGGTCCATGCGCATGTCGAGCGGCGCGTCGACCGCGTAGGCGAAGCCCCGGTCGACCTCGTCGAGCTGCAGCGAGGAGACGCCCAGGTCGAACAGCACGCCCTGGACGGCGGGGATGCCGAGGTCGGCGAGGACCTGCGGGATCGCGTCGTAGACGGCGTGGACGAGCCGGACCCGCTCGCCGAACGGCGCGAGCCGGCGGCCCGCGAGCTCCAGGGCGTGCGGATCACGGTCGATGCCGACCAGGCGGGCGTTCGGGTTGCTCGCGAGCAGCGCCTCGGAGTGTCCGCCGAGGCCCAGCGTGGCGTCGACGACCACGGCACCCGGCTCGACCAGCGCCGGCGCGAGCAGGGCGACGGAGCGTTCGCGCAGCACCGGCACGTGCCGGTTCCGCACGTCGTCCGTGCCCGCCATCTCGACCCTCCGTGGCTCGTCGCCGGTGCTGCCGTTCCTTCCGTGCTGACCCGCCGCCTCGTGGACCGGCGTCCGGACCCGCCCGCGGGCGGCCCGACACCGGACCGGCGGTCAGGTCTCCCTCCGCTCCGTCCGGCCTGACACCGGGGAAGTGCGTCAGGACGGAGCGAGCGGCTGGAGACCTCACCGCCGGTGAGGGGTGCGGGACGCCGGGGAACGGTCGGGACGGAACGGTCGGAACAAGCGTCAGAACAAGCCGGGGACCACCTCTTCCGCCTGTTCGGCGAACACCTCCTCCTGCCTGGCCAGGTACGCCTCCCATGCCGCGGCGTCCCAGATCTCGACGCGTTGCCCCGCCCCGATGACGGCGCAATCGCGATCCAGCCCCGCATACGTGCGCAGCACCGGCGGAAGCGTGATCCGGCCCTGCTTGTCCGGTACCTCGTCGCTGGCCCCGGAGAGGAACACACGCAGGTAGTCGCGGGCCTGCTTGCTCGTCACCGGTGCCTGGCGCAACTGGTCCGCGAGTCGCTCGAACTCGGCCATCGGGAAGACGTAGAGGCAGCGCTCCTGCCCTCGCGTCACCACGACTCCCGCCTCGAGCTGATCACGGAACTTCGCGGGGAGGATCAACCTCCCCTTGTCGTCCAGGCGGGGCAGATAGGTGCCGAGGAACATGTCCCCGCCTCCTATCCAGGCCCCCGTACCTCCCGCCTGCTCCAGTGGCCCCCACTGTACTCCACTTTCCCCCACCGTCAACGCTCCGCGCCCCACCCCCGCTCCCCGCCCCCCGAACGCTGCAGGTCAGGGGCACGTGCCGGGGGAACGGCCCGGGCCGCCGACGGGCGGGGCGGCACGCTCGGAACGCTCCGGACCCCGCCGAGGGAGCGTCCGGGAGGGCGTTCGACCCCCTCCGAACCGTTCCCCGGGCGGCTGCGTGGGGGGATGTGGAGGCGGGGAACCGACGTGGGCGGACGATTCCTGCCTGCACCTGAGAGAATCGCGACGGACACTGGGACCGGCACGCGTGCCACGAGCGCGCCGTGCCCGCGTCGACCCACGGGCGAAGGAGCCGCGTTGACCATCACACCGATGCCGCTCGACGGCTTCTTGCGGACCACCTCGGCGATCCGCGCTGCCATCGAGACCGTCGTCGAAGGCAAGCCCGAGGTCGTCGACCTCGCCGTCACCGTCCTCGTGGCCGAGGGCCACCTCCTCCTCGAGGACGTCCCCGGCGTCGGCAAGACGATGCTGGCGAAGGCCCTGGCCCGAGCCATCGGGTCGAGCGTCCGCCGGATCCAGTTCACGCCGGACCTGCTGCCGAGCGACATCACCGGCGTCAGCGTCTACAACCAGGAGCGCAAGGACTTCGAGTTCAAGCCGGGCGCCGTCTTCGCCAACGTCGTCGTCGGCGACGAGATCAACCGCGCCAGCCCCAAGACGCAGTCCGCTCTGCTGGAGTGCATGGAGGAGCGGCAGGTCACGGTCGACGGCGTCACCTACATGCTGCCCCCGCCGTTCATCGTCGTCGCCACCCAGAACCCGGTGGAGATGGAGGGCACCTACCCGCTGCCGGAGGCGCAGCGCGACCGGTTCATGGCGCGGCTCTCGATGGGCTACCCGGCGGCGTCCGCGGAGGTCGAGATGCTCGACCGGCACGCCGCGCAGGACCCGCTGGCCGAGCTCCGAGCCGGTGACGGACGCCGAAGGCGTGCGCCGGCTGATCCAGACGGCGCGTGAGGTGTACGCCGCCCCCGCCGTGAAGGAGTACGTCGTCGCGCTGGTCGGCGCCACCCGCTCGGCGGCGGACCTGCGTCTGGGCGCCTCGCCGCGCGCCGCCCTGCACCTGCTGCAGGCGGCGAAGGCGAGCGCCGCGATGGCCGGACGGGACCACGTGCTCCCGGACGACGTCCGCGACCTCGTCCACGCCGTGCTCGCCCACCGGCTCATCGCGAGCCCCGAGGCGGTGCTCGCACGCCGGACGCCCGAGGACGTCCTCACCGGCCTGCTCGGCCACGTCCCGGTGCCGCGATCGCGCGCGAGCGCCTGAGGCCGTCCGTGTCGTCGACTCCTGCGCCGCCGTCCGGAGCCGGCAGCCGGTCCGGGTTGGCCGGCCTCTCCGCGCTCACCATGCGCGGCCGGTCGTTCCTGGCCGCGGGTCTGACCGCCGTGGCGTGCGCCCTCGTGCTGGACCAGCGGGACCTCCTGCGTGTCGGCGTGCTGCTGGCCGCCGTCCCGCTCGGCGCGCTGCTGACGACGAGCCGGTACCGCTACCGGCTCGCGCTCAAGCGGACGATCGCGCCCGCCCGGGTGGTGGCGGGTACGACCGCTCGCGTCGGGCTCGAACTGGAGAACCTCACCCGCATCCCCACCCGCGTCCTGCTCGCCGAGGACCGCGTGCCGTACGCGCTCGGACCGTCGCCGCGGTTCGTCATCGCGCGGCTGCCCGGGCGGCGCCGGGCAGCCGTGACGTACACGCTGCGGTCGGAGGTCCGGGGCCGGTACGCGCTCGGGCCCGCTGCGGCTGCGGATCACCGACGCGTTCGGGATGTGCGAGGTCGGCCGCTCGTTCACCGGCGTCGACCGGCTGGTCGTCGTCCCGAAGGTGTACCCGCTCGCCGGCACGGACGGCAGCGGGCAGTGGTCGGGCACGGGCGAGTCGCTCACCCGCAACGCGGCGGCGTCCGGCGAGGACGACGTCGCCGACCCGGGAGTACCGCTACGGCGACGACCTGCGCCGCGTGCACTGGCGCTCGACCGCCCGGCGGGGAGAGCTGATGGTGCGCCGGGACGAGCAGCCGCGGCAGATGCGGGCGACGGTCCTGCTCGACACCAGGACGACCGGCCACCGCGGCGACGGACCGGCGTCCAGCTTCGAGTGGGCGGTCTCCGCGGCCGCGTCCGTCGCGGTGCACCTGGCGGGCCAGCGTTACGGTCTGCGGCTCCTCACCGACGAGAGCCACTGCCGGCTGGAGCACCGCGAGCGCGGTCGAGGGCGCCGGCACGGTGCTCGACGAGCTGGCCGTCGTCCGGCTCGGCGGCCCTCGCCGGCTCTCGGACTCGGTGACGACCCTGACCCGGACCGGTGGCGACGGCATGGTCGTGGTCGTGCTGGGCGAGGCGGCGCAGGACGAGGTCGAGGCGCTGGCCACGCTCGGGCGGCACGGCGCGCGCGGCGTCGCCATCCTGCTGCGGACGCCGGAGTGGTCGACCGGCGTGCCCGAGCGCACGCCTCGAGTCGCTGCAGCGGACACGCGAGCACAACGCGGAGGCGCTACGGGCGGCCGGCTGGTCGGTCGTCGAGGCGGGTGCCGCGGACACGGTGCCGGAGGTCTGGGCCCGGGCGACCGGCACCGGCCAGACCGTCCGGCCACGCATGGTGGTCCTCCCTCAAGGTGGTAGCAGGTGAACGTCTCCTCGGCCCTCCGGATGGCCGTCGCCAGCTGGATCGCGACGATGCTGGCGAGCCTCACGGTCCTCCCCGTCGTCGAGGGCGAGAGCTGGTTCCTGGCGCTGACCTTCCTCGCGGCACTGGTCGCGGCGACGGGCGTGGTCGCGCGCCGGTTCACCGGCTCCGCCGCGATCGTCGTGGCCGCGCAGGCCGTGGTGTGGGTGCTCGCCGTGACAGCGATCTTCCTGCCGGACGCCGCCTGGTTCGGGCATCCTGCCCGTGCCGGACACGGTGGCCGCCGGCAGCGACCTGTTCTCGCAGGGCGTGCAGGCCATGCACCGGTCCGCTCCCCCGGTGCCGCCGCACGTCGGCGTCGGGTTCGTCACGACCACCGGGCTCGCGCTGGTGGCGCTCGCCGTCGACGTCATCGCCGTCACCCTGCGCCGGCCTGCGGTCGCCGGGCTGCCGCTGCTCGCCGTGTACTGCGTGCCGGCGGCGGTGCTGCCCGACGGTCTCGACTGGACCCTCTTCCTCTTCGCCGCGGCCGGCTTCCTCGTGCTCGTCGCCGTCGACTCGATCGACCGCGTCCAGGCCTGGGGCCGCGTCCTGGGTGTGGGTACGCGCGGTGGTGCCGGGTCGACGTGGACGATCGGGCTCGACGGGGCGCGCAGCATCGTGGTGGCCAGCCTGGCGGCCGCCGTCCTCCTGCCGATCCTCGTGCCGGGTCTGGGCGAGCGGGCCTTGACCAGCGGCACCGGCGGCGGCGGCAAGGGCAGGGGCAGCAGCGCCGTCACGGTGATCAATCCGTTCCTCGCGCTCCGCCAGGATCTCGCCGACCAGAGCGATCAGCCGATCATCACGTTCACGACGACGCAGACGGCCCCGCAGCCGCTGCGCATCGTCGTCGACGACGACTTCACCGGCGACACGTGGCAGCCCAGCCGGGTGCAGATCCAGCGGACCCAGAAGCCCCAGGAGGGCGTGTCTCTCGCACCCGGGCTCGACGCCGGCGTCCCCGTGCAGCGCGTCACGACCAAGATCAAGGTGGGCTCCCTGGCCCAGCGCTACCTGCCGGTCCCGTACCCGTGGCGCTCCGTGAACGTGTCCGGGAACTGGTACTTCGACGCCTCGACGCTGAACATCGTCGGGGACGGGTCGACCGCGAAGGACCTCAACTACACCGTCGACCACTACCTGGTCCAGCCCACCGCGGCCCAGCTGGACGAGACCGCCGCGGTGCCGGACAGCGTCAAGGGCGACCTCGCCCTCCCCCGCATCGACCCCGAGATCAAGCGGATCGCCGAGCAGCGCGCCGGCTCGGGGACGCCGTACGAGAAGGCGGTGGCCCTGCGGAACTGGCTGCGGAGCCCGGAGTTCAGCTACTCGACGCAGGCCCCCGGCGACGGGCGGACGGACGGCGGCCAGGACGCGATCCTCGCCTTCCTGCAGCGCAAGTCCGGCTACTGCGTGCACTTCGCCTCCGCGATGGCCGTGATGGCGCGGACGCTGAACATCCCGGCGCGGGTCGCCGTCGGCTTCCTGCCCGGCAGCAACAACGGCAACGGCTCGTGGACGGTGCGGGTCAGCGACGCGCACGCGTGGCCGGAGCTGTACTTCACCGGGATCGGCTGGGTCCGGTTCGAGCCCACGCCCCCGGCGCGCACGGCGGGCGTCCCCGACGTGGTCAGCTCCGCCGGCGGGCAGAGCGGGCAGCCGAGCGCCTCGGCGTCCGCCAGCGTCTCGTCGGCGTCCCCGTCGCCGACCACGCTCTCCAACAAGGCGACGCAGGCGGACCCGGGTGAGGGCGGTGCGGTCGAGGACCCGGCCCTCTGGCGACGGGTCCTGGCCGCGATCCCCTGGCCCTGGTACCTGGTGGCCGCGCTGGTCCTGCTGGCGGCCGCGAGCCCGGCAGCGGCCGCACGCCTGGTGCGACGACGGCGCTGGCTGCGTGCGAAGACCCGGACGGCGCGCGCGGAGGCGGCGCTCGAGGAGCTCGGCGAACGCCTGGGCGACCTCGGGGTACCGCTGTCGCCGTCGTTGACGCCGCGCGGGCTGCGGCAGTGGCTGGTGGGAGCCGAGTACGTCCCCACGACCGAGGCGGCGCCACTCGAGCGGCTCGTCGCGGAGGTCGAGGCCGCCCGCTACGCGCCGCCCGGCGGTCAGGGCGGGGACCCGGCCCGGCTGCGCGCGGACGTGCGGGAGGTGGCGGAGCTCGTCGCCGACCAGCTGCCGGCCCGGCGACGTCGGCTCGCCCGGCTGTTCCCGGCGTCCGGGGTCGCCGCGGTGACGGGGGCCGCGCGATCGGCCGAGACCGCCGGCGGGAACGCGAGTCGCCGGGTGAGCGAGCAGATGGGCGACGAGGTCCGCAAGCTGGTCAGCTCCGGCCGTCGCCGCTGACCCCCGCCAGCGCCTCCGCCGGCCTCGTCAGCCCCGCCCGCCCGCTGCCGCTGCCGCCTGCCGCCCCGCTCCCTGCCGCTGCCGCTGTCGAGGTCCACTCCGCCGCTCCCCCTTCTGGCGCCGATCATGCAAACCGCGGCGATCATGCAAACCGCGGCGACGAACGGCTGAGGACGACGGCGCTGCGGGTGGCACTCACGAGCGGAGCGCCGATCCCGGCTCGACGGTGGTCGCCGACAAACGACCGCGGCCCCCGCCCGGAGGCGGGGGCCGTCGAGACGGTCGGAGGTCAGCGCTCGTTGCGGCGGCGCTCCCAGCGCTCCTCGAGACGCTGCATGAACGAGCTGCGCCGGCGGGTGTTGACCGGGCGGACGCCGCCGGCGCGGTTCACCACGCCGGTGGGGCCGCCGGGCCGTCGGCGCGAGGAGACGGTGTAGGCGAAAGCGGCGAGCATGACGACGAAGCCGATGATGCCGACGATCACAGCCTGCTGGGCGACGCCCACCAGGAGGAGGACCAGCCCGAGGACGATCCCCCCGACGCCGAGGATCAGCCGACGCGCGGAACTCGATCGACGAACGGCGCCCCGCATGGCCGAGGCCCACTTCGGGTCCTCGGCGTAGAGAGCGCGCTCCATCTGCTCGAGCAGGCGCTGCTCGTTCTCCGAGAGCGGCACGTCGACCTCCTGGGTACGTGGTGCGATGGAGACAGGATAGGTCGGGCCACGCCGGTGCGAAACCCGGTCAGCACATCCTCGACACACGGGCTGGGTCACTTGACGTGACTTAGGGAGACTCTCCGAGTTCGAGGGGTGCGAAGGTCGTCGCTGAGGGTCCGGATGCGTCGGTGGATCGTACGGATTCGTCCGGAACGAGGGCCGCCGGCCGTACGACGCCCGGCCCGAAACGTGCGCTGGCCCGGTCCACGGCACGTTCGGCCTCGCGCCACCCCTGCGGTCGCTCGTCGAGAGCAAGCTGACGATGCCCGACCGTGGCGGGCGCCAGCCCCTCCACGCGGACACCGACGAGGCGGAGTCTGGCCCGATCCAGCCCGAGCCGGAGGAAGAGGTCACGGGCCGTCGCGTAGACCACACGCCCGACGTCGGTGTGCTCCGGCAGGGTGCGGGACCGCGTGATCGTCGTGAAGTCGGCGAAGCGGACCTTGATCACGACCGTCCGCCCCACCGCGTCGCTCGCCCGCAGCCGGGCGGCGACGCGCTCGGAGAGCCGCAGGACCTCGCGCAGGACGACGTCCTGATCGTCGATGTCCCGGGCGAAGGTCTCCTCCGCGCCGATACTCTTCTCCACCTGCTCCGGGACGACCTTGCGCGGATCGCGCCCCCACGCGAGCTGGTGCAGGTGCGTCCCGACGGCCTCGCCGAGAGCTCGCTTCAAGGTGTCGACCGGGGTGTGGGCGATGTCCGACACGGTGCGCAGCCCGAGCCTGCCGAGCACCTCCTCGGTCCGCTCCCCCACCCCCCACAGGGCACCGACGCTGAGCCCGTGCAGGAACGCGACGGTCTCGTGACTGGGGACGACGAGCAGGCCGTCGGGTTTGGCGCGCGCGGAGGCCAGCTTGGCGACGAACTTGGTCGCGGCGACGCCCACCGAGCACGTGATCTGCTGCTCGTCGGCGACCCGGTTCCGGATGAGGGTCGCGATGGCGGAGGGACTGCCGAGCCGCCGGACCGCACCCGCGACGTCGAGGAACGCCTCGTCGAGGCTGAGCGGTTCGACGTAGGGCGTGATCGACCTGAAGATCTCCATCACTCCGCGGGAGACCTCGCTGTAGCGGGCGTGCTCCGGCTCGATCACGACGGCCTGCGGGCAGAGCCGGCGGGCCCGCCCCATCGGCATGGCCGAGTGGACGCCGAAGGCCCGCGCCTCGTAGGTCGCGGAGAGGACGACCCCCCGGGTGCTCCCCCCGCCGACGATCACGGGCCGCCCGCGCAGGTCGGGGCGGTCGATGAGTTCGACCGATGCGTAGAAGGCGTCCATGTCGACGTGGAGGATCGTGCAGCCGGTGTCGTCGCCGGAGAGCGCGTCGTCGCTGCCCCTGAGGCGGTCGAGCTGCCGCCTGCTCATGCGCTCACCTCCTCGCCGCCCGGCTCAGGACGCCCGCTCGCGCTGCAGGACGACGTGGAGCTGGGCGGAGACGGCCGCCAACTCCGGGTGACGGCTCGCGGCACGTTCGAGCTCGAGCAGCGCCTGACCGGCCGCGACGTCCCCGTCGACGAGCGCGCCGGGGAGCAGGTCGGTGACGAGCCGGACGCCGTGGACGGCCCGCAGGCGCACGGGCTCGGCCTCGAACAGCGCGAGTAACGACGCGCGATCGAAACGGCGTGGCATCGGATCGTCCGGACCGGTGCGACCCAGCGGATCCTCCAGGACGCGCCGGGCCGCGCCGAACCGTCCGGACAGCGCCCGGGCCAGCAGGGCGCCGAGCCGCTGGGCGACGAGCACACTGACCAGGCCACCGGGCCGGAGCACCTCGAGCATGTCGAGCACGGCGGCCTTGGGATCGTCGACGTACTCCAGGACGCCGTGGCAGAGCAGCAGATCGGCGGAGGCGACGCCGACCACCGGAGCGAGCGCACCGGCGTCCCCCTGCTCGGCACGGACGCGGCCGGCGACCCCGGCGTCCGCGGCCCGGCGCTGTAGGGCGGCAAGGGCATCGGGGCTGGGATCGACGACGGTGACGGAATGGCCGAGCTCCGCCAGCGGCACCGCGAGGCCGCCCGTGCCACCACCGACGTCGACGACCTGGAGCGTGGACCGGCCGAGGGCTTCGGCCTGCTCCGCGAGCAGCGTGTCGAGCGTCTCCCGCACGACCGCGGTCCGGACGGCCAGGCGCGGATCGGCACGGGTGGCCCAGCGGCGCGCGGGATCGTCGGACACCAGGGATCTCCTGCGGGAGGACGGGGGGCTACGGACGGGCCCACCCTAGCGACGGCCACCGACACCGACGCCGCGTCGACGCGGTGCTCACTCACCCGCACGCGAGGCCGCCTCGCATGATCGGACAAGTTCCCAGGATCGGACGGGTTCGCATGATCGGTGGGATTTGTATGATCGGCGAGGTGGGGTCACCGGCCGGAGCTCCCCGGGCTCGCGTGCCACAGCTTGCGCGGCGGCTCAGCACGACGCTGCCGCTGGTCCGACCGCTCCTGCGAGGTCTCGGCCGCCGCCATGCGCCGGGTGTCCCGGGTCTGGTCGCCTGGGGTCCCGACGTCGGCGTACGGCGACTGCCGATAACCCGTGGCGTAGTCGATGAACACCCGCCGGTACACCGCTCCCCCGCCCATGCCGCCGGCACGTCCCCGCCCGGACCCCTCCGGCTCGCGGTCGCCGACGGGCAGACCGCTCGCTGCCTCCTCGGCCGCGCGGTCGTACGGCGGGTTGATGCCCCCGCCGAGATCGGCGACCGGCGGGCGAGCGAGCACCGGCCGGGAGGAGCGGCTCGCCGCCGCCCCGCTGACCGCGCCCTCGGTCGCGCCGGCCCAGCCCGGGGCGGTCTCCAGCAGAGCGCGGACCTCCTCGACGCCACCGGCGGTCCACGCGTCCCAGAGCACCGGCAACTCCCAGGCACCCGTGGCCCGCAGGCTGACGCCGCGCGGGCCGGTCCGGCGCAGCACGCCGCGGACGACGAGCAGCCAGGAGTGGAAGACCGTCGCGGCGTAGGGCCCCTGGACGTCCTCGAAGAACGTAGCGTCGACGGGGCCGGTGGCGTCGTCGAGGGTGAGGAAGACGACCCGGCGCCCGGAGCGGATCGGTGGGGTCTGCGTCGCGACCTTGACGCCGGCCACGAGCAGGTCCGAGCGGCTGCGCCGCCGCAGCAGGTCCTCCGAGCGGGTGACGCCGAGCGCGTCGAGCAGCGGCGTGTAGAAGTCGAGCACGTGCCGGCTCGCGTCGAGCCCGAGTACCTCCAGTTCGGCTCGGACCCGCTCGGCCCCCGTCATCTCCGCCAGGCCCGCCGGCACCGTCTCGTCCGGCGCGTCTCCCAGGTCGAGGGCGAGCTGGACGGGCTGGAGCTCCGCGGGCGTCACCGGACGCGCCGCCTGCGACTGTCGGGCGGCCGCCTCCCGGACCCCGTCGACGGCCGGAGCCGGCGCGACCGGAGCCGAGGGCCGCCGCGCCGTCCGGCCTCGCCGGTCCATCCGGGTCGCCGCCCGGGTCCACCGGTCGAGCTCGGCGACCTGCAGCAGCAGGTCGCGTCGCGTGACCTTGCCCCGGCGCCGCACGGGGGCCGGCGACCCGAGACCGTAGAGGGTGTCGAAGGCACCGGCGATCACCAGCCGCTCGACGACCGGGCGGGACACCCCGGCGCGGTGCCAGAAATCGGCGAGCGAGTGGAACGGCTGGCCGGCGACGATCCGCTCGACCTCGGCCTCGGTGATGCCCTTGACGTCGGCGAGCGACAACCGGATGCCGTACGCGCGGCCGTCGGGCAGGCCGGGTTGGGGCCGTGCCCGGGCCGGGGACGCCTGCGGATCCTCGAGCTGGCCGAGGACCCGGGGCGGTGGCTCGTCCCACCAGGTCACCTTCTCGACCCGGTACGTCGGCCCCGACTGGTTGACGTCCAGCGGGAGCACCGCGATCCCGAGGTTGCGGGCGTCGTCGAGGATCAGCCGCTTGGGGTACATGCCGGGGTCGTGGGTGAGGACGCCCGCGAGGAACGCCGCGGGGTGGTGCGCCTTGAGCCACGCGGACTGGTAGGTCGGCAGCGCGAACGCGGCGGCGTGCGCCTTGCAGAAGCCGAACGAGGCGAAGGCCTTGAGCACCTCCCAGACCCGGTCGATGGTCGCCTCGTCGAAGCCCTGCCGGCGGGCGACCGGCCGGAACCACTCTTCGACCTCGAGCTGCCCCTCCCGGCTGCCGAGCGTGCGCCGCACCTCGTCGGCCTGCGCTGAGACCGCAGTTCGTCATCGCATCGATGATCTCGAGCACCTGTTCGTGGAAGACGACCACGCCGGCCGTCGGCTCGAGCGCGTCCTTGAGCCGCTCGTGCAGGTAGTCGGGCTCGTCCCAGCCCTGCCGCGCCCGCAGGAACGGGGTCACCATGTCCGACTTCACCGGGCCGGGCCGGAACAGTGAGATGTCGATGACGAGGTCGAGGAACCGCTCGGGGCCGAACTTGCCGATGAGCTCACGCTGACCGGGCGACTCGATCTGGAAGCAGCCGAGGGTGTGGGCGGTCCGGATGAGCTTGTAGGTCGGCTCGTCGTCGTGCGGGACGGTGTCCAGGTCGATCACGCCGCTGGCGGGGTCGATGTACGGCGCCTGCGGGTCGTGCTCACCGGCACGGACGGCGTCCGCACCGTCGACCCGCTGCACCTCCTGGACCGCGTAGGCCATCGCCGACTGCATCCGGATGCCGAGGACGTCGAGCTTGAGCAGGCCCATCTGCTCGACGTCGTCCTTGTCGAACTGGCTCATCGGGAAGCCGAGCCAGCTGGCCTCCACGGGGGTGCGGTCGAGCAGGCTCGCGTCGGAGATGAGGACGCCGCAGGGATGCAGCGCGACGTGCCGGGGCAGGCCGTCGAGTGACTCGACGAGGTCGAAGAGCACGCCGAGCCGTTCGGAGGCGATGCCCGACGCCCGCAGTTCGGGCAGCTCGGCGAGGGCGTGGCGGACGTCGCGGGCCCGGATGTGCGGGAACGACTTGGCGATGACGTCGATCTCGGCGGGCGGCAGCCCGAGGGCGGCACCCACGTCGCGGATCGCGTGCCGCACCCGGTAGGTGTCCATCATCGACACGCAGGCGACGCGGTCGGCGCCGAACCGCTCGAGGATCGCCTCGTAGACCTCGGTGCGGCGGGCGGACTCGACGTCGAGGTCGATGTCCGGCAGCGCGATCCGCATCGGGGTGAGGAAGCGCTCCATGAGCAGCCCGTAGCGCAGCGGGTCGACGCCGGAGATCCCGAGCAGGTAGTTCACCAGGCTGCCGGCCCCCGAGCCTCGGGCCGCCACGCGGACCCCGAGGTCCTTGATGATCTTGCAGACTTCCTGGACGGTGAGGAAGTAGGAGGCGAAGCCGAGCTTGCGGATCGTCTCCAGCTCGTCGTCGAGCCGCTGCACGACCTCCCGGCTCTGGGCCGCGCCCGGATAGAAGTGGTCGATCTCCGACTCGCAGGCCTTGCGGAGCCGGACGTCCGCCTCCGCCAGCTCGTCCAGGCCCAGCACGTGGTTCTCCGGCAGGTGCACCGAGTCGAGTCCGAGGTCGCCCTGGGGGTCGAGCCGGCACCGCGCGGCGACGGCCTCGGTGGTCGCGAGGAGTGCCGCGGCCGCCACGGGATCGCCGGCGGCGCGGGCCACCTCATGGGCGACCGCGGCCATCCGGCCCGGACCGGCGAGGTGGCCCTCGTCGCTCACCCGGTCGAGGTGGCGCTCGTCGAGCGGGACGAGCCTCCGCGCGGCGTCGAGGACGTCGGCCGTGGCCGCGCCGCTCGGGTCGACGTACCGGACGGCGTTCGTCAGCACCGCGGGGACGCCGGCATCCCGGGCGAGCTCGAGCATCCGGGCGGCGTGACCGACGCTCGCGGGAGCTCCCTGCGGGCCGTGGTGGCAGACGACCTCGACGGCGAGCGCGCCGGGAGGCAGGGCGTCGGCCCAGCGAGCGAGCACGGCGCGCGCGACGTCGGGGCGCCGGGCCAGCACCGCACGGCCCACCTCCGAGTCGGGCCCGAGGAGCACGACGAGGGCGCCCGGACCTCCGGGGACCACGGGCGCGTGTGCCGCCACCGAGGCGAGCGTCGCCACCGGCCGACCACGCTCACCCCGCAGGTGGGTGTCCGAGACGAGCCGGCAGAGCCGCCCCCACCCGGCGCCGGGATCGAGGCCCCCGGCGAGGTCCGTGCCACGGGCGAGGACGGTCACCCGCGGGAACCTCGGGTCGACGCTCGCGCCGCCGCGCACCGGCGTCCGTGCGGTGCTCCCCGGGGCCGCCGTCGGGTCCGCCCAGGCGGGCAGCCCGGTGAGGAGCCCGGTGGGCTCGACCGCGAGGTCGACACCGAGGATCGGCGCGATCCCCGCGGCCCGGCAGGCGAGGACGAACTTCACGGCGCCGTACAGCCCGTCCCGGTCGGTGAGGGCGAGGGTGTCCATCCCCTGGGCCGCCGCCGCCTCCACCAGGGCCGCCGGTGTGGACGCGCCGTACCGCAGGGAGTAGCCGGAGGAGACGTGCAGGTGAGGGAAGGACACGACAGACCTCCCCCGCCCTCAGATGCAGGCGGGGTAGGCGCCAGGGAGCACCTGCTGGTAGGGCAGGCCGAAGGACGCCTCGACGACGTGGTGGAAGGCCTCGGCGTCGCGCAGGAGGTCGTCCGCCTCCCGGGGGGTGATGACGTCGCCCCGGCCGGCCTCGACGGCGGCCCGGCGGGTGGCGGTCGCCGCGAAGAAGGCGGCCCACTCCGCCATCTCGGGAGCGATGCGCGGGAGCACCTCCCACACGCTGCGCGGACCGCCGCGCGATCCCGGACGGCCCCGGACGGCGAGCACCGCGGCGGCTGCGCGCAGCGCCGCCATGTGTGCCGCCTGGTACCGCTCGCTGCAGGTCCGGGAGGCCGCCGCGGCGAACAGCCCTGCGCGGGACCGTTCCAGCAGCACGCGGGCGGCGGGTGACAGAGGTGGGCGGGTCAAGGTGGTTGCCGTCACGGCATCCTCCAGGGGTTCGTCGGGCGGGTTCTCGTCGAGTGGGTCGACGAGTAGGGCGTCGGGCGGGCCGTCGGATACGGGCTCCCGGTGGGAGATGTCCGTACGCGGCTCGGGTGCGGGGTCGGGCTCGTCGGGTTCGCTCGCCGGACGCGCGGGTGGATCGGTCATGGGACGGCGTCGGGGCGGCGACCGGCGGGGTGCGGCGGCTCAGTCCGCGACGTGGACCAGGCGCCAGGCACCGGACGAAGGCTCGTCGGGCTCGCCCGGCTCGGTGGGCCCGTCCCGCTCCACGGGTTCGCGGCAGAGGTCGAAGACGCCTTCGGTGTAGGAGCGGCCCCGGGACGCGCAGACCCGCCACACCTCCCGCTCCTCCGCCAGCTCGGCGACGCGCACTCCCCCGCCCGCCGGGCCGCTCTCGTCCCCCTCGCCGTGCACGCGGCGGGCGGCCGACGAGGACCACCAGGAGCGCCGCTCCCGCCAGTGACCCAGCACGTCCCTGACGACGTAGAGCCGACCGCGCCACACGAAGGTCGTGGGGGCGTCGGCGGTCTCACCGGTCCCGGTACGGACCTCGACCGGATCTGCATATGTACGCATGGCGAGCAATCCCCTCCTGTCGTGAGCGCGACGACGGTGACGCCCGGAGGGGGAAGGCAGGCATCATCGACGTGACCGGACGGGCGCTTCCCCACGCCCGCCCGGCCACGCCGAGCAGATGGCCCGGAGCGGGCGGGGTCGAGGTCACCCAGCTCCGGGACCACCCCCCGGCCAGGCCGCGATCCCAGCCGGAGATTCGATCGAACAAGTGTTCGAACACTTCGACTCTACACGCCGGGGAGGTGGTGTCAACGGCTCGCGCACCAGCCTGTGGACGATCGCCGGGACGCCCGAGGAGACGTCGCCGAACGGCCGATCCGGTCTCTCCGCGCCCACCCGACCGGAGCCGTCGCGCGAGCGGATCGAGCCGGGACCACGGGGCGCGAGAGCGGGGTCAGACCTCCGGATGACGGACGTCGATGCCGAGCTGGGCGGCCAGGGCGGGGGCCAGCTCGAGCACCTGGCCGATGTCGAGGATCGCGCCGCCGAGCCGGTCGTAGCCGCGCGCGAGGGTGAACTGCGCGCCGCGCAGGTCGACGCGCGAGAGCGTCGCCGAGGAGAGGTCGAGCCGCTCGATCCTGCAGCCGGCGAACCGCACCCGGCTCAGACGGGCACCGCCGAGGTCGACGTCCCGCAGCACGCAGTCCTCGAACGTCACGTCCTCCAGCACGGCGCCCCGGAGGTTGACGGCGTCCAGCATGCCGCGCCTCGACGTGCACCTCACGCAGGTGGCTGCTGAGCAGCTCGCAGCCGGCGAGCGCCGTCCGCTCGAACCGGACGCCCCGCCACCGCGAGCGTGCGAACCGGCCGCCGAGCACCCGGACGCCCGTCAGAGCCCCGCCGCGCCACGACGTCCGCTCCCAGGAGCCGGCGCTGATCGTCAGACCGTCGAACGTGCAGTCGAGGAACGTCGCGTCCTCGGCGTCGACGCCCTCGAGCACGCCCTCGCTCCACGTCACGCCCTCGAACGTCTCGTCCGGCGCGACGGTCGGCGACGACATGCCCGGAAGCCTAGCGAGCAGGCCCGACGGCGCCCGCGGACGGCGTTGGGCACATCCGGTCACATCAGGATCAGGTCACGACGGCGAGGTCGGCGACCAGTCCGTAGTGGTCGCTGACGCAGGTGCCGGGCTGGTCGAAGGTGCGGGCACAGTCCTCGATCCGCAGGGTGGGGCCTCCGTGGTCGCCGCACCGGACCAGGACGTAGTCGATGCGGCGGAACGGCCAGTCCCAGTCGGCGCCGTGGGGGTTGCCGGGTATGAAGGTGTGGCCGGGCTCCGTGGGACGGGCCGAGGCCCAGGCGTCGCGATAGCAGACGCTGTGGCCGTCGATCACGTGGCGGCCGGTCCAGAACCGGACGCTGTCGGCGTCCGGTGCGGCGTCGAGGTCACCGGCGACGACCACGTGGCCCGGGCGCTCGAGCACGAGCTGGTCGAGCGCGCGTGCCGCGGTCACGGCCTGCAGGCAGCGTTCGGCCTCGTGGTCCAGCTGCCAGTCCGGCAGGTGGTTGGCCAGCCAGATCCCGCCGAACGGCTCCGGCGCGAGGATCTCGGTGACGAGGCAGGTGCTGGCGAATCCCGCGGTCCGGTCGGTCAGGTGCAGGTCCACCTCGATCACTTCACCGACCGGCCAGCGCGATGCCGTCGTGACCCCCTGACCGTCCGGCTCACGGTCGGACTGGTGGACGACGTGGTACCCGCCGCCGAGGACGTCGCGGGCCTGGTCGTACGACGGCGTGAGGATGGTCTCCTGCAGCGTGACCAGGTCCGGGGCGAGGCGTGCGAACTCGCGGGCCATGCCGGCCCGCCGCGCCGGCCAGTCCCCGCGCATGCCCCAGGTGTTCAGCGTCGCCAGCCGCACCGCGCCATGGTGCTCGCGGAGCCCCGACCCCGCCACCGAAAGATCCAGGGCGTTCCCCCTCGGAGCACCACCGGTGATGCTGCTCCCCCGCCACGATCCTCGCCGACCCGGCCGTGACGGGGTGGGCGTCTGTCAGTCGCCGGCCATAGCCTGCTGACCATGTCGTCGACCTCTGCCGGAGTCTCGGACCACCCCTCGGTCGCCCGGGTCCGCGCCGCGCTCGCCGCCGCCGGTGCGGACGCCGACGGCGTCGTCGTGCTCGACGACCACGCCCGCACCGCGGCCGCCGCCGCCGAACAGCTCGGCGTCACCGTGGCGCAGATCGCCAACTCGCTCGTCTTCGCCGTCCCCGACGACGCCGCGCCGGGCGGCCGTCGGCCGCTGCTCGTCCTGACGTCCGGGGCGCACCGGGTCGACACGGCCAAGGTCGCCGCCCTGCTCGGCGTCGCACGGCTCGACCGGGCCGACCCCGACTTCGTCCGCGAGGCGACCGGGTTCGCCATCGGCGGGGTCGCCCCGGTCGGCCACCTCACCCCGATCGAGACGCTCGTCGACGTCGACCTCGCCCGGCACGACCAGGTCTGGGCGGCCGCGGGGCACGCCCGCACCGTCTTCCCGACGACGTTCGACGAGCTCCTCCGCATCACGGGCGGCCGCTCCGCCGAGGTCGCGTGACCCGGTCGTGAGCCTGCAGGCCGAGCTCGCGCTGCTCACCGGGCCGCCGACGGCGGTGGTCGGGGGCTGGGCGCTGACCCGCACCGGGCGCCGCCCGGGGGAGGCTCCCACGCTCGTGCTCGTCCACGGGGTGGGTGCGGCACGGCTCGTCTGGGCCCCCGTGCTCGCGCCGCTCGCCGCCCGCTTCGACGTCGTCGCCGTCGACCTCCCGGGCCACGGCCGGTCGGCTCCCCTACCGCCGCAGGCGGACGCCGGATGTCCCGCGCTCGCCGCGGGGTTGGCCGGCGTGCTGGCGGATCTGGGGGTGGAGCGCCCGCACGTCGCCGGCAACTCCCTCGGCGGGTGGGTGGCGCTCGAGCTGGCCGCCGCCGGGGGCGCCGCGAGCGTCACGGGAGTCGCCCCGGCCGGCCTGCGGCTCGAGCCCGGCGAGCCGACCCGGCTGCTCCGGATCAACCGTACGCTCGCGCGCGCCGCCGGTCCCCTGGGCGAGCGACTCGCCGGGAACGCGGCCGTCCGGCGGATCACCTTCGCCTCCGGCAGCCGGACCCCGCGGCGCTCGACCCGGGCCTCGCCCGCGGGATCGCACACGCGCTCCGCACGAGCACCGCCTACGAGGCGATGATCGCCGCCACCCGACGGATCACCTTCGACCGCGGGACGGAGGTCACCGTCCCGGCCACGATCGTCTTCGGCGACGACGACCGCATCCTGCCCGCGCCGGACAACCAACGCCGCGAGGCGGCGCCGCCGGGCGCTCGATGGGTCGTGCTGCCGCGCTGCGGTCACGCGCCGATGTGGGACGCGCCCGCGCGCACGGTCGAGCTCGTGCAGGAAACGGTGCAGGTGGCCGAGGCGGAGGCGGCGTGAGCGCGCCACCCCTCGTCACCCTGACCCTCTGGGGGGTGCCGCCGGCGGCCGTCCCGGCGGCGACGCTGCGGATGGCGTTCGACCGCCGGCACGTGCGCCGGACGCCGGGCCTGCGGTTCGCCAAACTCCTCGGCACCGGGGACGGGCGGACCTTCACGATCCGGGACGCCGACCCGCTCCACTGGGGGCTGCTCGCGGTCTGGGACGACCCGGTGGCGGCGGAGCGGTTCAGCTCGGGCCCGACCCATCGCGCCTGGGAGCGGATCGCCCGCGAGCGCCTCGACGTGGTGCTGCGGCCGGTCGCGAGCCGGGGACGCTGGTCCGGCCGCGCGCCGTTCGGCGACCCCGCCCCCCAGAAGGTCGACGGGCCCGTCGCCGCCCTCACCCGGGCGCGCATCCGGCCCCGGAAGGCGCGCGCGTTCTGGCGCTCGGTGCCGCCGGTCTCGCAGGACCTGCACGCGGTGCCCGGCCTGCGCCTCGCCGTCGGCATCGGCGAGGCGCCGATCGGTCTCCAAGGGACGTTCAGCCTCTGGGAGAACGCGGCGTCCCTGATCGAGTTCGCTCACCGCCGCGCGGCCCACGCGGACGTGGTCACCCGCACCGCTACCGAGGGCTGGTACGCCGAGGAGCTGTTCGCCCGGTTCGCCGTGCTCGACGTGCGGGGCACCTTCCAGGGTCGGCGGCCGCTGCTGGAAGCGGTCGCGCGCGTGAGTGCCAGGACGAGCCGCCACGCCACCGCGCACCTAGACTCCGCGGCTGTGACCTCGGCCCCCGGCCGCGCCGCGCCCAGCCCGGCCCCGGCCGCCTCCCCCGCCGCCCGGCGCGGGGCCGTCGTGGATCCTCCCCGGCATCCCCGCGTCGAGACGTTCGCCCTGGTCGCTGCCGCCGCAGCGGTACTCCTCCAGATCGCCTATCCGCTGCTCGAGGGTGCGGCGCTCCGGGCCGCGACGATCGGCGCCGTGCTCGCCTTCGCGTCGGCGTCGGTGGCCTCGGCAACCGCCCGGCTCGGCGTCCGAGCCGGCGTCACGCTGCTGCTCGGCGCCGGCGGCCTCGGGCTGGTGGCCGAGGCGGTCGGCGTCGCGAGCGGACGTCCCTTCGGGCAGTACGCGTACGCCGGCACGCTCGGGCCGCAGCTGCTCGGCGTCCCCCTGCTCGTGCCCCTGGCCTGGACGATGATGGCCTACCCGGCCCTGCTCGCGGCCCGGCGGCTCGCACCCGCCGGCCCTGCCCGACGGCCGGCGGTGGCACTGCTGGGCGGCGCGACGCTCGCCGCCTGGGACCTCTACCTCGACCCGCAGATGGTGGCCGCCGGGCACTGGTCGTGGACGTTCCCGGCGCCGTCCCTGCCCGGCGTCCCGGACGTGCCGCTCACGAACACCGCGGGGTGGTTGCTGGTCGGCACCCTGATGACCGCGCTGCTCGACGCGCTGCTCCCCGCCCTCAGCACACCGGCGGGCGAGCTGCTGCCGGCCGCGCTGCTGACCTGGACGTGGCTCGGCTCGTTCGTCGCGAACGTCGCCTTCTTCGGCCGCCCCGCGGTCGGCCTCCTCGGCGGGATCGGCATGGCGCTGGTGGTCGTCCCCTACCTGCTCCGGCTGCGGGCGGCCCGGAGAGCTTCATGAGCCGGCTCTGGCGCACCGCGACCTGGGTCGGCAGCGCGGGAGCCGTCGCCGCCACGGCGCACACCTTCGTCAACCTCGCGAGGCTGCGGACCCCGGCGGTCGACCCGGCGCCGCTCGCGGAGCGGGTGAGCGTGCTCGTGCCGGCCCGCAACGAGGCGCGCCGGATCGCGACCTGCATCGCCACGGTGCTCGACCAGGTCAGCGTGCCCGATCTGGAGATCCTCGTCCTCGACGACGGATCGACCGACGGGACGGCCGACGTCGTGCGCCGGGTCGCGGCGGGCGATCCGCGGGTCCGCGTGCTCCGGGGGAACCCCCTCCCGGACGGGTGGCTCGGCAAGCCGCACGCCTGCCATCAGCTCGCCCGCGCCGCGACCGGCAGCGTCCTCGTCTTCCTCGACGCCGACGTCGTGCTGGCACCGCACGCGGTCGCGGCCACCGTGCAGCTGCTTCGGGAGGCGTCGCTCGACGTCGTGTCCCCCTACCCACGCCAGCTCGCCGAGACCTGGTCGGAGCGGCTCGTCCAGCCGCTGCTGCAGTGGTCGTGGCTGACCCTGCTGCCGCTGCGCCTGGCGGAGCAGTCGCCCCGGCCGTCCCTGACCGCGGGCAACGGTCAGCTCCTGGCCGTCGACACCGCCGCCTATCGGAGGGCGGGCGGGCACGAGGCCGTGCGCGGCGAGGTGCTCGACGACGTGGCGCTCGTGCGCGCGGTCAAGGCTGCGGGGGGCCTCGGCGGCGTCGTCGACGGCACCAGCCTGGCGACCTGCCGGATGTACGAGAGCTGGCCGGATCTGCGCGAGGGGTACGAGAAGTCGGCGTGGGCGGCATTCGGCCCGCCCGCCGGCGCAGCCGCCGTGCTGGCCGCGCTCGGTGTGCTCTACGTCGTCCCCCCGCTCGCCGCGGTGCGCGGGTCACTGGTCGGCGCCGTGGGCTACGGCGCCGCGGTCACCGGTCGCTACGTCGTCGCCGAGCGGACCGGGGGGCGGTCGGTGCCGGACAGCCTCGGCCACCCCGCGTCCGTCGCCCTGCTCGGGTGGCTGACCGCCGCGTCATGGCTGCGCCGGCGGCGCGGGACCCTGCAATGGAAGGGCCGCCCTCTGCCCCGGGCCGGTCGCTGAATGGCGCGGGTCGTCGTCGTGGGCGCCGGGCTCGGCGGACTCGCGGCTGCCGCACGCCTCGCGGTGCTCGGTCACGACGTGGTCGTCTGCGAGCAGGCGCCGCAGGTCGGCGGCAAGCTCGGCGTGCTGGCCAAGGACGGTTTCGTCTTCGACACCGGGCCCAGCCTGCTGACCCTGCCCGCGGTCTACCGCGACCTCTTCCTCGCCACCGGCGGTCCGCTCGAGGCCGAGGTGACGCTCCAGCCGGTCGACCCGGTCTGCGCCTACCGGTTCGCCGACGGCACCAGGCTGGCGATGCCGAACGGCCCGCGCAGCGCGATCGCGGGGGCCTGGGACGACGCGCTCGGGCCCGGCGCCGGCGCCGACTGGGCCGCGTTCACGACCAGGGCCGGGGCGATCTGGGATGCGACCCGCGCGACGTTCCTCGAGTCCCCGCTCGACGGCTCCCGCACCCTGCTCGCCCAGACCCGCCGCGTCCGTGACCTGCGCACCGTGGCCCCGTGGCGTTCGCTGCGCGACCTCGGCCGGCAGTACCTGCACCACCCGCACCAGCGGACCTTCCTCGACCGCTACGCCACCTACACCGGCTCGGACCCGCGCCGCGCCCCCGCCGCGCTCGCCACGGTGCCCTACGTGGAGCAGACCTTCGGCGCCTGGTACGTGCCCGGGGGCCTGCGCCGGCTCGGCGACGCCGTGCACGCCCGCGCCGTCGAACGCGGCGCCCGCATCCGTCTCGGGGCGCCGGTCGCGGCGATCCTCCTCGACGGCTCCGGACGCGCCGCCGGCGTCCGCCTGGCCGACGGCGAGGAGATCGGCGCGGACGTCGTGGTCGCGAACACCGACGCCGCGCGGGTGTACCGCGACCTGCTGCCGCCGTCCGTGGGCGCCCGTCCGCTGCGCGCGCTCCGCCGCGCCGAGCCGTCGCTCTCGGGGTTCGTCCTGCTGCTCGCGCTGCGCGGCCGGACGCCGGGGATGACGCACCACAGCGTGCTCTTCCCCGCCGACTACGACGACGAGTTCGACTCCGTCTTCGGCACCGGCCCGCACCGCCGCAGTGGACCGCGGCCGGTGCCCGACCCCACCGTCTACATCAGCGCACCGGACGACCCCGCACTGCGCCCGGACGACGATCACGAGGCCTGGTTCGTGCTGGTGAACGCTCCGCGGCACGTGCCGCCGGGCCAGGAGGCGGACGCCGGGGGTCGCGGGGTCGACTGGGACGCGCCCGGGCTGCGCGACCGCTACGCCGACCGCATCCTCGTCGCGATGGCCGAGCGCGGCCTCGACGTCCGCGAGCGGGTGCTGTGGCGGGAGATCCGTACCCCGGCCGATCTCGAGCGGGACACCGGCAGCGTCGGCGGCTCGATCTACGGGACGAGCAGCAACGGCCTCCGGGCGGCGTTCCTGCGCCCGGCGAACCGCTCGCCGGTGCCGGGGCTGTTCCTCGTCGGCGGCTCCTCGCACCCGGGCGGAGGCATCCCCCTCGTCGGTCTGTCGGCCGCGATCGTCGCGGAGCTCATCGGCCGAGCCTGACCCGAACCGGCAACGGCTGGGCGACGGTCCCGGCCTAGGTCTCCGCCCGGTGCCGCCGCCGGAACGCCGCGATCCGCTCGCGGTTCTGGCAGGTCACCGAACAGAAGCGGCGCCGCGCGGCGGGTGACGTGTCCACGAAGACGTCCCCGCAGCTGACCGAGGTGCAGGTGCCGAACCGTTCCGGCCCCCGCGCCGAGAGCTGCGCGCGCAGGGTGACGGCGACGGCTGCCAGCACCGCGGAGCCGGGGTCGGGCACCTCCCAGATCGCGCTGAGCCGGCCCTCGCCGTCGACGGCCACCGCCGGCCGCACCCGTGACCGGACGAGCAGGCTCGAGACCGTCGACGCCCGGCGGTCCGGGTCGGGATCGGCGAACACGGGGTAGACGAGGTCGGCGACACGCTCGAGCTCCTCGTCCGTGACCACGTCGCCCAGCGCCGAGAGCTCGGGGGAACGACGCAGCAGGTCGCCGCGCGAGGCCCGCGCCCGGTCGCCGGCCCGCCGTCGCGGCACGGCTCCCCAGCCGTTGAGCAGCTCTACGAGCAACGGCAGCGACAGCTCGTCCACGGTCACCATGACACCGCCAGTGTAACGCGCTATCCGCACTTCTCACGTTGCACGCGGATCCTCCTTGGGTAACGTCAGAACTGACCTGATTGCGTTACGTCGAGGTCGCGTCGGAGGCGACCGGGATCGGAGGCACGATGGCCGTCACCGAGACGACGCCCGGGGTGGAGACCCGCGCCTGGACCGGGCTCGCCGTGCTCGTCCTCCCCTGTCTGCTGGTCTCCATGGACGGGCACGTGCTCAACCTCGCCCTGCCGCAGCTCGCGGCACAGATCCGCCCGACCGCCACGCAGCAGCTGTGGGTCGTCGACAGCTACGGCTTCTTCCTGGCCGGATCGCTGCTCGTGATGGGCGCACTGGCGGATCGGTTCGGCCGCCGTCGCCTCCTCCTGTGGGGAGCCGCCGCCTTCGCCGCCGCGTCGACGGCCGCGGCGTTCGCCACGACCGCACCGGCGCTCGTGGCCGCGCGTGCCTGCCAGGGCATCGCGGGAGCGACCCTCATGCCGTCGACGCTCGCGCTGATCCGCGTGCTGTTCCCGGACGGTCGCCGGCGCCGCATCGCCCTCGGCGTCTGGGCCGCCGCGTTCGCCGTCGGCGGGCTCGTCGCGCCCGTGGTCGCCGGGCTGCTCCTCGAACGGTACTGGTGGGGGTCGGTCTTCCTGCTGGCGCTGCCCGCCATGGCCCTGCTGCTCGCGCTCGGACCCACCCTGCTGCCCGAGTCCCGAGCCGCGCGGCCCGCCCGACACCGACGCCACGAGCGCCGGCCTGGCGCTGGCCGCCGTGCTCAGTGCGGTCTACGGGATCAAGCAGATCGCGACGTCGGGCGTCGACCCGACGGCCTGCGCCGCGGTGGGCGCCGGCATCGTGCTGGGCGCCGCGTTCCTCCGGCGTCAGGGGCGATGCCCGGCGCCGTGGCTCGACGCGGCCACCCTGCACCGGCGGTCCGTGGTGCTGCCGCTGGCGACGAACGCCCTCGGCTTCTTCGTGCTCTACGCGACGTCGTACCTGCTGACCCAGTACCTGCAGCTCGTGCTCGGGCTCCCCCCGCTGCAGGCCGGGCTCTGGACGATCCCGTCGTCCCTGGCCTGGTTGCTCGGCTCCGCTCTGGCGCCGGCCCTCGCCGCGCGGCTCGGCCCGGCGGCGGCCCTCGGCGGGAGCGTGCTCGTCGCGGCCGCGGGCGTCACCGTGCTGGCGCTGCCGGTGCCCGACGCCCGGCTGGCGGTCGTCGTCGTCGGCTCCGTGGTGTTCTCGGTCGGGCTGGCGCCCGCGTACGTGCTCTCCACCGAGCTCGCCACGTCCGCCGCGTCACCGGAGCGCGCGGGGGCGACGTCCGGTTTGTTGGAGACCTCGGCCGAGCTCGGCGGCGCCCTGGGGATCGCCCTGCTGGGCAGCCTGGGCGGGGCGGTCTACCGGGCCGGCCTCCTCGGCACCCCTGGTGCCGGGGCGGCCGAGCTGACCCAGGCGCGGGAGAGCCTCGCGGGGGCGCTGTCCGCCGCCGGCCGGCTCCCCGGCCCCGCGGCCGGTGACCTCGCCCTGCAGGCGCGGTCGGCGTTCGCCGACGGCCTGCGCGTGGCGGAGGTCACCGGGGCCGCCCTGCTCGCCGTGCTCGGCGTCACGCTCCTCGTGCTCCTGCGGGGCGAAGACCGCGACGGCGACCGGCGGCCCTGACGGGAGAACCCGGAGCTCAAGCGCGAAGCCGCCGCCGGACGACGACGAGCAGCTGGACCAGCCCGACGACGCCGAGGGTGACCCACGCGGCGGTGCCGGCCAGCGCCCACGCCGTGCGCGGACGCCGGATAGAGCCCGGCCCCCAGCAGGAACATCGCGGTCACGATCACGCGGGTCGGACGCTCCGAGACCGTGACGACGCCGATCTCGGGCATGCCCGCGACGGCGGCGCGTGCCCGGGCGTACTCGTGCAGCCAGGCCAGGGCCGCACCCGTCACGGCCAGCGGCCACGAGCCGCCCGCCAGCGCGAGGGCGACCGCGTAGGCGGCGTCCGAGATCCGGTCGCAGAGCGAGTCGAGCACGAAGCCCCACCGAGTCGTCCGCCCCGCGAGGACCGCGACCGCGCCGTCGAGGTTGTCGAGGACGCCGGAGACCACCACGAGCACGACGCCGAGCAGCGGCCACCGCCCGCCCCGGGACGCCGGCAGCAGCACGGCGACCGCGACGAGGAGCCCGAGGACGGTGACGGCGTCCGGACCCACGCGGAGCCGGACCAGCGGCACGGCGAGGCGGTAGGTGAACCGCAGCCACCAGCCCACGAGTCCGGTGGCCGCCGCGTCGCCGTGCAGGCGCGACCACCGCTCGAGGTACTCCTCCGGGCCCGGGACGGGCGGCGGGCTCAGGCGAGCTCCCAGACGACGGCGAGCGTGACGCCGACGGCCACCCCACCCGGCTCGAGCCCCACCTCCGGGCCGCCGGCGACCGCGGCGAACGCCCTGGGGGATCCCGGCCGCGGCGGCAGACGCGGAGCACCGCCCTCGTCGATGCTCCGCACTGCCGCGAGCGCGCGGCCGGCGAGCCCGGCGAGCTGCTCGGCGGCCCGATGCGCGTCCTGCCAGGCCGCGGCTCGAGCGGCGGCGCGCAGATCCGCGTCGTCCTCGAGGGCGAACTCCACCCCCTGCAGCCGGACGCCGTCCTCGCCGGCCGCGACGGCGTCGCCCAGCAGCCGGCCCGCGGAGGCGAGGTCGCGGAGGACGACCTCCAGGGCGTGCTCGGCGCGGTAGCCCAGCAGCCGCGGGCCGCGCGACCCCGAGTAGTCCTCCTCGGGGCGGATCGAGACCGTGCCGGTCGCGGCGTCCTTCGGCGCGACGCCGCCGGCCGCCAGCACGTCGCGGATCCGGGCCGCCGTGGCCTCGCTGTCGCCGAGCGCGAGGGCCACCGTCGGGCGCAGCGCCGTCGCCGTCAGGTGCACCCGGCAGATGTCCGGAGTGCCCTGGGCGCGGCCGTGCCCGACGACGCTGATCGACGTCCGCTTCGGCATCCGCCCATTCTGCCCGCTGCAGAGATCACCGGCGCGCGGCGCGGGAGGCCGGTCCAGACCTCGGCGCGTGCACCCGTTCTCCGGCGTTGCACGGGTTGTGGGGGCCTGGCATGCCCAGCGGACCCTGACAACGGGTGCAACGCCCGAGAACGGGTGCGCGGGCGGACGGGGCGGCGGGGGTCAGCGTCGCGCGGCGAGGCCGAGGTCGGCGAACACCTCGAGTGTCGCCGTGGAGCGGTTCAGCGTGTAGAAGTGCAGCCCCGGCGCCCCGCCCTCGAGCAGCTGCGCGGAGAGCTCGGTGGCGATCTCGACGCCGGCCCGCCGCAGGGTGGCCGGAGTGCCCGACGCCGCCTCGAGCCGCGCGAGCACCGACGCCGGCAGCGGCTTGCCCGACAGCTGCGGGAACCGCTCGATCTGCTTCAGGTTCGTCACCGGCATGATCCCGGGGATGACCGGAAGGTCGCAGCCCAGCGCCGACAGCCGGTCCATGAGCCGGAAGTACCCCTCGGCCTCGAAGAAGAACTGCGTGATCGCGAAGCTGGCGCCGGCGTCCGCCTTCGCCGCGAGGATCCGCGCGTCGTGGTCGACACCGGGGCTCTCGGGGTGGACGTCGGGGAAGGCGGCGACGCCGACCTCGAACGTCCCGAGCTCGCGCACCAGCCGGACGAGGTCGACCGCGTGGTCGAGGCCCTCGGGATGCGGCGTCCAGGGGGCGCCGGGGCCGCCCGGAGGGTCGCCGCGTAGCGCGAGCACCGTCCCCACCCCGGCGCCGGCGTAGGCCCCGACGACGCGGCGGAGCTCGGCGCGCGAGGCGCCGACACAGGTGAGGTGCGCGACCGGGGTCAGGGTGGTGGAGGCCGCGATGGCGGCCGTGATCCGGGTGGTGCGGTCGCGGGTCGAGCCCCCGGCGCCGTACGTGACGGAGACGAAGGAGGGCCCGAAGGCCTCCAGCCGGCGGATCGCCTCCCAGAGCACCGCCTCCCCGGCGTCGTCCCGGGGCGGGAAGAACTCGAAGGAGAACGAGCGGCCGCCCGCCAGCCGGGCCCGGACCTGCGTCGACGCCATGGTGCGAGCGTAATCGAGATCATCGGCCGGCCTGCGAGGTGCCGTTGCAGCGGCCCCGACCTAGGCTTCCAGTCACGCGGCGCATCCGACGGCGGCCCGGGGACGGAAGGGGAGGTGGGGCTGGAGCCCACCGTGCCATGACCATCTCTGCCATCAGCGCCACGACCCGCCGGGAGACGCCGTGCCAGCGAGCGACCTCGTGATCGCCTCCCCCCTCGACGCCGAGGATCTCCGGACCCGCGTCCACAAGATCGTTGAGGAGTTCCTCGCCCGGCAGGGCGACGTCCTCGACGGCGTCAGCACCGACTGCGCCCCGCTCGTGGAGTACGTCGCGGACCTCATGCGCGGCGGCAAGCGGCTCCGCCCGGCCTTCTGCTACTGGGGCTGGCGGGGCGCCGGAGCGGCGGACGGCGAGGAGATCGTCCGCGCGTCCGCCGCGCTGGAGTTCTTCCAGGCGGCCGCGCTGATCCACGACGACGTCATGGACGACTCGGACACGCGGCGCGGTGCGCCCGCCGTGCACCGCCGGTTCGCCACGCTGCACCGCGGCGGCGGCTGGACGGGGGGCGGGGAACGCTTCGGGCTCGCCGGCGCGGTGCTCGCGGGAGACCTGTGCCTGGTCTGGAGCGACGAGGTGTACAGCGCCAGCGGCCTGGACCCGCAGGCGCTCGCGCGCGGCCGCCAGGTCTTCGACCGGATGCGCACCGAGCTCATGGGCGGCCAGTACCTGGACATGCTCGAGCAGGCGGTGGCGAGCCGCCGGCCGGAGGGCTCGCTCGAGCGCGCCCGACGGGTGATCCGCTACAAGAGCGCCAAGTACACGATCGAGCACCCCCTGCTGCTGGGCGGTCGGCTCGCCGGCGCGGACGACGACCTGCTGCGGGGCTACAGCGCCTTCGGGCTGCCGCTCGGCGAGGCGTTCCAGCTGCGCGACGACGTGCTCGGCGTCTTCGGCGACCCGTCGGAGACCGGCAAGCCGGCCGGCGACGACCTGCGCGAGGGCAAGCGCACGGTGCTCGTCGCCAAGGCCCTCGAGGCCGCCTCGCCGGCGCAGGCGGCGCTCGTCACCCGGCTGCTCGGCGATCCCGGGCTGGACGCCGGCGGCGTCGACGCGCTGCGCGAGGTGCTGGTGGAGACCGGCGCGCTCGCGGCCGTCGAGGAGCTCATCGGCGAGCTCGTCGACGAGGCACTCACGGCGCTCGCCGGCACCGACGTCGCGCAGCCCGGGCGGCGCGTTCTCGAGGGTCTCGTCGGCGCCGCCACGGCGCGGGCCTGCTGATGGCCTCGGGAACGGGCCGCCAGCAGATCACCCGGCTCGCCGGCTGGCTGCCCGGCCGGACCCGCACCGTCAGCGGACCGACCGATCACGTGGTCGTCGTCGGCGCCGGCCTCGCCGGGCTGTCCGCCGCGATGCGGCTCGCCGGCGCCGGCCGGCGGGTCACGCTGCTCGAGCGCGAAGCCGTGCCCGGCGGCCGGGCCGGCGTCCGCGTGCTGTCGGGCCCGTCGGGCGAGTACCGCTTCGACCCGGGGCCGACGGTGCTGACCATGCCCGACCTCATCGCCGACTGCTTCGACGCCCTCGGGGAGTCGATGGAGGACTGGCTGACCCTGCGGCCGGTCGAGCCGCTGTACCGGGCGCAGTACGCGGACGGGAGCAGCCTCGACGTCCATGCCGGCGTCGAGGAGATGGCCGCGGAGATCGCGCGCGTGGTCGGCCCCGCGGAGGCAGCGGGCTTCCGGCGCTACGTCGACTTCGTCTCGAAGCTGTACCGCTACGAGATGCGCGACTTCATCGACCGGAACATCGACTCCCCGCTCGACCTGCTCTCGCTCAACCTGGCCCGGCTCGCGGCGATCGGCGGGTTCCGCCGGCTCGCGCCCAAGGTCGAGCAGTACCTGCGCGACCCCCGGACGCAGCGGCTGTACTCGTTCCAGGCGATGTACGCGGGCCTGTCGCCGTACGACGCGCTGGCGCTCTACGCGGTGATCGCCTACATGGACTCCGTGGCCGGCGTGTTCTTCCCGGCCGGCGGGATGGCCGCCGTGCCCGAGGCGATGGCGGCGGCGGCGGAGAAGCACGGCGTCGAGATCCGCTACTCCACGCCGGTGTCGCGGGTCGAGATGCGTGGCGACCGCGCGGTCGCCGTCCACACCGCCGGCGGCGAGCGGATCCCCGCCGACGTCGTCGTCCTCAACCCCGATCTGCCGGTCGCCTACCGCGAACTGCTCGGCGAGGAGCCCCGGCGGCTGCGCCGACTCTCCTACTCCCCCTCGTGCTACCTGCTGCTGGCAGGCTCGACCGCCCGGTACGAGGGCGGCGCCCACCACACGATCTCGTTCGGCACCGCCTGGCGGGAGATCTTCGACGAGCTGCTCTCCGGCCGGCTCATGAGCGACCCGTCGGTGCTCGTGACGAACCCGACGCACTCCGATCCCTCGCTGGCCCCGGGCGGCCGCGAGATCTACTACGTGCTCTTCCCGACGCCGAACCTCGACGCACCACTGGACTGGTCGCGGCTGGCGCCCACGTACCGCGAGCACGTCCTGGCCACGCTGGAGCGGCGCGGATGGGCGGGGTTCGGCGACGGGATCGAGGTCGAGGACGTGACGACACCGGCGGACTGGGCGGACCGCGGGATGGAGCGCGGCGCTCCCTTCGCAGCCGCGCACTCCTTCCGCCAGACCGGGCCGTTCCGGCCGGGCAACCTGCGCGGCGAGAACCTCGTCTTCACCGGGTCGGGGACGCAGCCGGGCGTCGGCGTCCCCATGGTGCTGGTCTCCGGCCGCCTGGCCGCGGAGCGCGTCGTCGGTCCGGACCCCTCGTACCGCTCCCGGGCGTGGCGTTGACCCTCCTGCAGCGGGACGAGAAGCAGGCGGAGCGCGCCGGCAGGTCGACGGCCGTGGATGCGCAAGGATGGTCGGCCGTGAGCGCACGAGCCCTGGACGCCGCCGGCATCACCGATCCGGCGCTGCGCGCGGCCTTCGAGGAGTGCCGCCGCCTGCACGCGGCGCACGGCAAGACGTACTACCTCGCGACGCTGCTGCTGCCGCCGGCCAAGCGCCCGTACGTGTGGGCGCTCTACGGCTTCGCGCGCTACGCCGACGAGTTCGTCGACTCCCTGGAGTCGCCCGACCCGCAGGCGCTGATCAGGTGGGGCACGGCGTTCCTCGACGGGCTCACCGTCGAGCCCGCGTCCGTCGGCGCCACGCACCCGGTCGAGCCTGGCGATGATGCACACGATGCGACGCTGGCTCATCCCGCGGGCGCACGTCGAGGCGTTCCTCGAGTCCATGCGGATGGACATCGACGTCACGGGGTACGCCGGCTACGCGGACCTCGAGAAGTACATGTACGGGTCCGCGTCGGTCATCGGCCTGCAGATGCTGCCCATCCTGGAGCCGGTGGCGCCGGAGGCAGCGCCCCGGGCGCGGGCGCTCGGCGAGGCGTTCCAGATGTCGAACTTCATCCGGGACGTCGGCGAGGATCTGCGGCGGGGCCGGGTCTATCTGCCGCAGGAGGACCTCGACCTGTTCGGCGTCACCCGCGAGATCCTCGCCCGCGGCGTCGTGACGCCGTCGGTCCGCGAGCTGCTGCGCTTCGAGATCGAGCGGACCCGCAAGCTCTACGCCTTCGCCGAGCCCGGGATCGACATGCTCCACCCGACCAGCCGCGACTGCGTGCGGACCGCCTTCACCCTCTACGGCGAGATCCTCGACGCGGTCGAGAGGGCGCACTACCAGGTGCTGACGCAGCGGGTGAGCGTGCCGCTGAGCCGGCGCCTGGCCGTGGCGCTGCCGGCCGGACGGCACGCCCGGACGGTGCGGCGCGACCAGGAGCGCTGGGTCCGCGTCGCCTGACCCCGCCTCGGGTCAGAAGGCCAGTGCCTGGGCGCGGCGCCGGACCTCGGTCTTGCGGCCGGCGCGCAGGGCGTCGACGGGCGTGCCGGGCAGGCTGTCGTCCGGGGTGAAGAGCCAGCGGATCGCGGCCTCGTCGTCGTAGCCGGAGTCGGCCAGCACGACGAGCGTGCCCCGCAGCTCCGGCAGCGGCGCGCCGTCGGCGATCAGCGCGGCGGGCACGCTGAGGACGTTCCGCTCGCCCCGCCGGACGCCGACCAGATAGCGCTCCTGGAGCAGCCTGCGCACCTTGCCGACGTCGAGGCCGACGAGCTCGGCCACGTCCGGAACGGTCAGCCACGTGCTCACGAGGTCATCGAGGTCGTTCACGATCCCAGGGTGCCATTCGTCCGGAGCGGCGCGGCACGGCCCTCCACCTCCCCCCATCCCGAGTCCCTCTGGTTTACCTTCTCCTCAGTAGTCACATGAACACCATCAGTAACAGAGGAGATGCGATGACCCTGCTCCCCGCGAGGCGGACCCGGAACGGCCGGGGCAGGGTCCTCCGGCTCGCCTCGGTCGCCGTCCTGCCGTTGGCCGCGCCCGTCGTCGTTGCTCCGGTGGCGGACGCCGCGACGCCGGCGGGCCGGACGACCTACGTCGTCCAGAGCGGCGACACCCTGAGCGGGATCGCCCTGCGATTCGGCACCGACGTGGCGACGCTCGTCCGGCTCAACCGGATCACCGACCCCGACCTCGTCCTGGCCGGGACCGTGCTCGTCGTGCCGACGCCGGTCTACCGCGCCCCGGCCCCCACGCCGCGCGCCGTGACGTACACGGTGAAGCCGGGCGACACGATCTGGGCGATCGCTGCCGGCACCGGCACCACGGTCGAGGCCCTGCTCGCCGCGAACGACCTCGACGCCGACGCCCGGATCCGCCCCGGCCAGGTGCTCGCCCTGCCGGCCGGTGCCCACCTGCCCAGCGTTCCGTCCGCGCCGCGCCCGAAGCCCCAGGTGCCGCCGGCCGTGCACGTCGTGCGGCCCGGGGAGACGGTCAGCGGGATCGCCGAGCGGTTCCACATCACGGTCGCGGCCATCGTCCGCGCCAACAAGCTGGGGCCGGACGCGGTGATCATCGCCGGGCAGAAGCTGCTCCTGCCGGGCGTGACCGTCAAGCCGACCACGGCCCCTCGCCCGCCGGTGACGCACGCGTACGTCGTGCAGCGAGGCGACACCCTCTCGGGCATCGCGCTCGCGGCCCACGTGCCGCTGACGACCGTGACCGCGCTCAACCACCTCAACGCGTCCGACGTCATCTTCCCCGGCCAGCGCCTGCTCCTCCCGGGGCCGGCGCCGACGGCCGCGGCGTCCGTGCGGACGGCCGCCGCCGAGGTCCCGGCCTCCGCGCGCCACCGTCGTCCGGAGTGCCGCCGGCGCGAACCGCGCGGCGCTGGCCACCCGTCCGGCGCCGAGCTCCGCGCAGATCGTGACGATGATCAGGGACAGTGCGCGCCGGTACGGGCTGGACCCCGCCCTCGCGCTCGCGGTCGCCGCCGAGGAGTCGGGCTTCGACCAGCGCCGGGTCTCCTCGGCGAACGCGATCGGCGTCATGCAGGTCGTCCCGTCGTCCGGGCGATGGGCGTCCGGGCTCGTCGGCCGGAAGCTCGACCTCCTCGACGCCAGGGACAACGTCGTCGCCGGCGTCGCGATCCTCGCCGCCCTGCGGGCCGCGGCCCCCGAGGAGACCGCCGTCGCCGCCTACTACCAGGGGCTGGCCTCGGTGCGGGAGCACGGCCTCTACGACGACACCCGCCGGTACGTCGCGAACGTGCTCACCCTGCGGGAGCGGTACCGCTCCTAGACTGCGGGCCGTGGCTGCCGGGCGCGACCCCCTCGTCGGTCGCGTCGTCGACGGCCGGTACGCCGTGACCGCGCGCATCGCGCGCGGCGGCATGGCCACCGTCTACCTCGCCCTCGACCGCCGCCTGGACCGCGACGTCGCGCTCAAGGTCATGCACGGGCACCTCGCCGACGACCCGCAGTTCACGGCGCGGTTCATCCGGGAGGCACGGTCGGCGGCGCGGCTGTCGCACCCCGGTGTCGTCGCCGTCTTCGACCAGGGCGAGGACGACGGGCTGCTCTACCTCGCCATGGAGTACCTGCAGGGCCGCAGCCTGCGCGAGGTGCTCGGCGAGCTCGGCGTGCTCACGCCCGGCGAGGCGCTCGACGTCGTCGAGCCCACGCTGGAGGCGCTGGCGGCCGCGCACGCGGCGGGCATCGTGCACCGCGACGTGAAGCCGGAGAACGTCATCCTCACCGACGACGGCCGGGTCAAGGTCGCCGACTTCGGCCTCGCCCGCGCGGCGACCGCGATGACCTCGACCTCCGGGGTCCTCATGGGGACCGCGGCGTACATGGCACCCGAGCTCATCGCCGACGGCGTCGCCGACGCCCGGGGCGACGTCTACGCCGTCGGCGTCATGATCTTCGAGATGCTCACCGGCAGGCAGCCGTTCGCCGGTGACGTGCCGCTGCGGGTCGCCTACCGGCACGTGCACGAGGACGTGCCGCCGCCGTCGTCCCTCGTCCCCCGGCTGCCCGAGCCGCTCGACGTGCTCGTGACGACCGCGACGGCGCGCGACCCCGACCGGCGTCCGGCGGACGCGGCGGCCCTGCTCGGGCTGGAGCGCGGCGCCCGCGCGCGCATCCCGGCGGCGGCACTGGCCGCGCGACCCTCGCTGCCACGACCGTCCGGCGGGCAGTCCTACCCCACCGCCGCCGTCTCCCACACCCAGTTGCTCACGACGGGGCCGCCGACCCAGGCCTTCGCGGCGGAGCCGGCGGCCCCCGCGCCGGTCGGACCCGGGACGCCGCGTCCGCGTCCCCGCAACGACGGGGACGACGGATGCGGACGACGGGGTCGACCCGCTGGCCCCGGAGATCGACGAGCTCACGGCGTGGAGCCGCCGCCGCCGTCAGCGCGGAGTGGCGGCGTTCGTGGTGGTCGTCGGCGGGGCCGCCGCGCTCGCCGCCTGGGCATGGTCGGTCGCCTCGGGCGGCTCGTTCACGGTGTGACGGGTTCGTCCCGGCGGGGAGCGGGAGGCAGACCGGCGGGAGCGGGCGCAGCCGCGCCCGGCCGGCGCCGCAGCACGATGACGTCGGCACGCGCGGCCGGGTACAGCGGGTCGCGGTCGTAGTCGGAGTGGCCGAGTGCGGCAGGCCAGGTGCGATCACCCCGGCTGCGGTGGAACGTCGGGTCGAGCAGCGTCACGTCGACGTCCCGCGAGAGCGGCTCCGTTCCATCGGGCGGTGGCGCCGTCGCGGGTGCCGCGTCCACGAACACCGGGCCCCCGATCGGGTCCGACGGGCGCTGCAGGCTGCGCCACGGCCACGCCGCGCGCTCGCCGGCGTCCGAATCCGTGCCACCCGTCCGGGCCCGTGTCAGGCCGGCGGCCTGCTGCATCGCCCGGTCGTCGTCCCCCGAGCCGGTCACGAGCAGCCGGCCCAGGCGGTCGAGCTGCTCGATCCCGAAGTAGGCGGGGAAGAAGCGCGCGTAGATCCGCCGGAGCGGGTTGCCGTAGGTGAAGAAGGCCGTGCGCGCGAGGGCCTGGTACCGCGACGCCGCCACGACTGCCGCCCCGATGACGGTGCCCTGGCTAGTGGCAGGACAGGACGACGAGGTCCTCCCGCCCCGCGTCGGGTCCGTCCAGCCGGGTCAGCCCCTCGATCCGGTAGAGCAGGTCGGGAACGGCGCGCTCGCCGTAGCTCGGCGGCGCCAGCGGGTGGGTCGCCCGAGGCCAGAAGGTGCCGATGTCCCACAGGACGCCGATCGTGCGCCGGAACCGCTGGTTGGAGTACGCCTGCCGGCCGGCCCAGAGGAGTGCGGCGACGGCCAGCGTCATGACGAGGTTGCCGACGAGGAGCAGCCCGGCCCAGCCGTGGTTGACGATCCACTGCTCGTCCCACGCGTATCCGGCCAGGCCGAGGACGAGCACGACAGCCACTCCGGACACGATGAACGCGGCGAGCACGCGAGCCAGGTTCGGTGCCTGGGCGATCGCCCAGACCCGGGCGATCTGGCCGACGCGCTCGTCGTCGGCGCCGACCCCGGCGTCGTACTGCTCGTCGACCACCGGACGCATCCGCCCGACGCTGTTCATCACACGGACGACCATCACGACGCCGATCACGAGGACGACGCCGAGCGAGACGGCCGCCGCGGCGGACGCCCAGAAGTACCCGACGGGCAGCAGGATCTGCTTGCCGGCGTACGGACCGGTCTCGCCGGACGTCGCCTTGCGGGTGGCGGCGCTGACGGCGTCCACGGCGGCGATCGGCGTGCCGACCGTGTCCGCGATCCGCAGGGCCAGCGCGGCGGCGAAACCGCTCCCGACGATCCAGCCGAGCAGGGCGAAGACCGGAGCGGCGAGCCCGCGCCAGGCGGGCGCGGTGACGACCGCGCCTCCGGAGCCCGAGGTCGTCAGCGCAACCGGCGCCGGCCTGGGCAGCGAACGGGCCTGGACCGCGGTGACGACCGCGAAGAGGGCGACGAGCGCCACCTGTGACCAGAAGACGGCGTTGATCGCCCACGTCAACCAGGGAAGGATCGACGCCGGTCGCACCGCGGGCGGCGCACCCACTGCGGCCGTCGCGACGGCGGCGACCAGGGCGAGCGCCAGGGTCGCGGTCGGCAGCGCGGTCCGCCAGCCGCCGACCGGCTGCGGCGGCGTGGCGTCCGCATCCGCATCCGCATCGGGCGCGCGTCGCTCCGCGAGGTTCCACGCAGCCACTCCGACGACGGATGCCACGAGGACGACGACGAGAACCATCGCGACGACCCGCTGCACCACCGGTCCGGAGGACCAGAACGCGGAGATCCCGCCGCCGGGCGCCACGATCGCCGGGGCCGCGACCGCGACCCCGACCAGGGCGAGCGCGGCGGAGATGTGGAACGCGCGCAGGTTCGCGACCGCCTCGCCGCCGTTCCAGAACCTACGGTCCTCCAGCGGCGACACCTGGACGCCCGGGGTGGCAGCAGCCTTGGGCGGAGCGACGGCCTCGGCGCTCGCCCAGGTGCGCCGGGCCAGCCACCAGAGCACGAGGACGACGCCGATCGGCACGAGGGCGCTGGCAGCGAGCCGTGGACCCGGCTCGCGCAGCCAGCTCCAGTCCGGCACGCCGAGCGGGCCGGTGCCGCATGTGGCGGTGGCGCGTCCGCACTGCCAGCCCACGATGTCGATGGACACCTCGATCATGGCGAGGACCATCGTCATGGTCAGCGAGAGCGCCAGCAGCCGCTGCAGGAGCTCGGAGGTGCGCCGGAGCGCCCCGGGGCTCTCGCCCTCCTTCGCCGGAGCACCCGGGGTCGCGAAGAAGCCCACGTTGAGCAGAAGGAACGGCAGGAGCAGCAGATAGAGCGCGCGGCTCCAGCCGCCGGAGGTGAGGCCGCCCCAGGAGTACGCCTCGAGCCGGTCGACGTGCGTGCCGTGCCGGCCGTCCTCGGCGTCCCTCCCGGGAGGCGCGTCCTGCGCGCCGGCCGCCGACTCCCAGACCCGCCGGTAGAACCCCGCGTCGGCGTCCCCGGCCACCCGTTCGGTGTGCGGGTGGTCCAGCATCGCCTCCGGCGGCGTCCCCGACACTCCGTGCACGCGGAGTTCGGTCGTTCCGCCCGTGGTCCTGTCGACGTACCCCATCGCCGGCACCTCCCCATCCGTCGACCGCGACTATCCCGCGCCGCCGCGCGCGGGGGAAGAGCCTCAGGCACAACCGGTGATACCGGCATCACTCCAGGTAGGAGTACCGCTCCTCACGCCAGGGGTCCCCGACGGCGTGGTAGCCACGTTCCTCCCAGAACCCGCGCACGAGCTCGGGGAGGTACTCGATGCCGCGCAGCCACTTCGGGCCCTTCCACGCGTACAGGTGCGGCACGACGAGCCGGAGCGGGAAGCCGTGCTCCGGCGTCAGCGGCTCCCCGCCGTGGTTCGTCGCGAGCAGGGCCCGCGGCGAGGCGAAGTCCTCCAAGCGCATCGTCGCCGAGTACCCGTACTCCGCCCACGCCATGACGTGCGTGACCTCCGGAGCCGGCGGCACCAGGTCGAGCAGCGCGCGGGTCGGGACGCCCTCCCAGAGGTTGTCGACGACGGTCCACTTCGTGACGCAGTGCAGGTCCGCGCGGACGCGGGCGCGCGGCATCTGGAGGATCTGGTCGAAGGTCAGCTGGCGTTCGCAGCCGGAGGCGGTGGCGCCGTTGACGACGAGCCGCCAGGTCGCCGGCCGGAATCTCGGCACGGGGCCGTAGTGGCGCACCCGGAAACCGTCGGCCGGCCGCTGCCCCGGGGGGAGGACGCGGTCGAGGTCCCGCCCCACGTCCGTCACCGGCTCATCCTCCCATCGGCGGAAGGGCCGACGGCACAGCGGGGTGTCAGGCGAGCACCTTCCCGAGGACGTCCGTCGCGCGCTCGCACGCGTCGTCGTCGATGTCGAGGTGCGTGACGAGCCGGAGCCGGCGCGGCCCCAGCACCGAGAGCAGGACGCCGTGGTCGCGCGCGGCCGCCGCGACGTCCGGCGCCGCCAGCCCGGCGGGGGCCAGATCGAGGACGACGATGTTCGTCTCGACCGCAGCGGGGTCCACGAGCTCGGGCCGGACGGCCGCGACGGCGTCCGCCAGCCGCCGGGCGCGGGCATGGTCCTCGGCGAGCCGGTCGACGTGGTGGTCGAGCGCGTACCGCCCGGCGGCCGCGAGCACGCCGACCTGCCGCATGCCGCCGCCGTACCGCTTGCGCCAGACCCGCGCGGCCGCGATGCGCTCGGCGCTGGCGACGAGCACCGAGCCGATCGGCGCCCCCAGGCCCTTGCTCAGGCACACGGACACGGTGTCGGCGAGCGACCCGTACGTGGCGAGCGGGACGCCGGTGGCCACGTGGGCGTTCCACAGCCGGGCGCCGTCGAGGTGGACGGCGACGCCCAGCTCCTCGGCGCCCTGCTTGAGGCGGCGCAGCTGCTCGATCGGCTGCACGGTGCCGCCGCCGAAGTTGTGCGTGTTCTCCACCGCGATCGCGGCGGTCGAGACCATGTAGGGGCCGGCGTCCGGCACGGCCATCGCGAGCGCCGCCTCGGCGTCCAGCCGGCCTCGCTCGGCGTGCCAGGTGCGGGTGCTCACCTGCCCGAGGACGGCGTGGCCGCCGAGCTCGGCGCGGACGACGTGGGCGAGCGCGTCACACAGCAGCTCCTGGCCGGGGGCGACGAGCGCGCGGACGCCGAGCATGTTGGTCATCGAGCCCGTCGGGCAGAACAGCCCGGCCTCGTGCCCGAGGAGCTCGGCGACGTACGCCTCGAGCTCGTTGACCGTGGGGTCCTCGCCGTAGACGTCGTCGCCGACGACGGCGTCCGCGATGGCCCGGCGCATGCCGGGGGTGGGCTTCGTGACGGTGTCGGAGCGGAGGTCGACGACCTCCTCGGGCGCGCTCTCGGTCATCCCGTCACCCTACGCAGAGGCCCGGAGCGATCAGCGGGGCGCGGTCGGCGACGGGCGGTCAGCGACGGGCGAGCATCTCCGCGACGAGGAACGCGATCTCGAGCGCCTGCTGGTGGTTGAGCCGCGGGTCGCAGAGAGTCTCGTAGCGGGTCGCGAGGTCGGCCTCGTCGATCTCCTCGGCACCGCCCAGGCACTCGGTGACGTCGTCGCCGGTGAGCTCCAGGTGCAGACCGCCCGGGACGGTGCCGAGCGCCTCGTGCACCTCGAAGAACCCCTGGACCTCGTCGATCACGTCGTCGAACCGCCGGGTCTTGTAGCCGGACACCGCCTCGAACGTGTTGCCGTGCATCGGGTCGCAGATCCACAGCACGTTCCGGCCCGCCTTGGCGACGGCCTCGACGAGCGGCGGGAGGGCGTCGCGGACCTTCCCGGCGCCCATCCGGCTGACGAGCGTGAGGCGGCCGGGCTCGTCGTCCGGGTTGAGCTTGTCGATGACGGCGAGCGCGTCCTGCGGGGCGGTGTTCGGGCCGAGCTTGACCCCGATGGGGTTGCGGACCCGGCTCATGAGGTCGACGTGGGCGCCGTCGAGCTGGCGGGTGCGCTCGCCGACCCAGACGAAGTGCGCCGACACGTTGTACGGGAGGCCGGTCCGCGAGTCGATCCTCGTGAGCGGCCGCTCGTAGTCGAGGATCAGGCCCTCGTGGCTGGAGTAGAGGTCGACGGTCTTCAGCGCGTCGAAGTCGGCGCCGGCGGCCGCCATGAACCGCATGGCCCGGTCGATGTCCCGGGCCATCGCCTCGTAGCGGGCGTTCGCGGCGGTGGCGACGAACCCGCGGTTCCACTCGTGGACGTGGCGCAGGTCCGCGAAGCCTCCCTTGGTGAACGCCCGGATGAGGTTCAGCGTCGCGCTGCTCGTGTGGTACGCCCGCAGCAGACGCCGGGGGTCGGGGATGCGTGCCTGCGGGTCGAACGCGTAGTCGTTGATGGCGTCCCCGCGGTAGGCCGGGAGCTCGACGCCACCCCGAGTCTCGGTGGGCTTGCTGCGGGGCTTGGAGAACTGGCCCGCCATCCGCCCGACCTTCACCACCGGCATGCTCGCGCCGTAGGTGAGGACGACGGCCATCTGGAGCAGCGTCTTCATCTTGTTGCGGATGTTGTCGGCGGTGGCGTCCGCGAACGTCTCCGCGCAGTCGCCGCCCTGGAGGAAGAAGGCCTCGCCGCGGGCCGCCGCCGCGATCTTGGTCTTGAGCTCGTCGCACTCGCCCGCGAAGACCAGCGGCGGGTACGTCGCCAGTTCGGCGGTCACCGCGGCGAGCGCCTCGGCGTCCGGCCACTCGGGCTGCTGCGCGGCGGGCAGCTCGCGCCAGCGGTCGAGGCCCTCGAGCAGGGCGTCCTGCACGGTGTCGGGCGCGGCGGGCGGAGCGGTCGAGGTCACGATCCCCCAGCGTAGGTGACCGGCTCTCGCGGAACCTCGACGAGTCCACGCACCGGACGTCACCGCGGGCGTGCACCCGCTGTGCGGCATTGCACCCGTTGTGGGGCATCAGCCGGCGCTCATGGCCCCCACAACCCGTGCATCGCCGCACAACGGGTGCACGACCGGGGCGGGTGACTAGGGAGGAGTGCGGTCAGGAGGGACTGGGGTCGGCGTCCAGGCCCTGCTCGATCGCGTACCGGGTCAGCTCGACCCGGTTGTGCAGCTGGAGCTTCGCCAGCACGTTCTGGGTGTGGTTCTGCACGGTGCGGTGCGAGAGCACGAGCCGCTCGGCGATCTGCCGGCTCGACAGCCCCTTCGCCACCAGCCGCAGGATCTCGGTCTCGCGCTCGGTGAGCCGGGGCCCGGACTCGTCCTTGCGGTCGTCCGACATCATCCGCCGGAACTCGCCCAGCACCAGGCCCGCCAGCCCCGGTGTGAAGACCGCGTCCCCGGCGGCGGTGCGGTGGACGGCCTCGAGCAGCTCCTCGCGGGACGCCGACTTGACCAGGTACCCGGTCGCGCCGGCCTTGATCGCGGCGAGCACGTCCTGCTCCTCGCCGCTGGCGCTCAGCACGAGCACGCGGACGCCGGGGTGCTCGGCGGCGATCCGCCGCGTCGTCTCCACCCCGTCGAGGGTGGGCAGCCGCAGGTCGAGCACGACGACGTCGGGCCGGGCGGCGGGGAGGCGGCGCAGCGCCTGGTCGCCGTCGCCGGCCACACCGACGACGACCACACCGGCGTTGCGCAGGTCGCGCTCGATGGCGTCGCGCCAGATCGGGTGGTCGTCGACGACCATCACACGCAGCGGTGGCACGTCCTCCGGCATCGTCGCGCCCCCTTCCGCCGAAGTCGGTGTCACTGTACGGGCGAGCGGGGCACGACGAGCTCGACCTCGGTGCCCTGACCCGCCGCGCTGTGGATGGTCACGGTGCCGCCGACGTCCGCGAGCCGCCCCCGGATCGAGGCCGTGACCCCCAGCCGCCCCTCCCGGCCGGCCTCCTCGAGCCGACCCTCGGGGATGCCGATCCCGTCGTCCCGCACCGTGACCAGGATGCGTTCCTGCTCGTCCTCGAGGAGGATCCACGTCTTCGCGTCCGGCCCGGCGTGCCGCCGCACGTTGTCCAGGCACGCGCGTACGGCGCCGCGCAGCGCGTGCGCCACGGCGGGCGCGACGAACACCGGATGCCCCGGGCCGGTGACGACGATGTCGGAGGCGGCGAGCGCGGTCAGCGACGCGGTGAACTCCTCCTCGGCCCCGGCGGCGTTCTCGGTGGCCGCGGCGTCCTGCGAGGCGACCAGCGTGCGGAGCCTGATCTCCTGCTCCCCCGCCAGCGCCGCGATGTCGGCGGCCTCCCCGCCCAGCTGCAGCCCGCGCCGCCTCACGTAAGCGAGCACCTGGAGCACGGAGTCGTGGATGTCGGCGGCCAGCCGCTCCCGCTCGCGGGTGGCGGCCTGCAGCGCCACGGCGCGGGCCAGGTCGGCGCGACCGGCGCGGAGGAGCTCCACCGCCCAGCCGAGCAGCGCGCCGGCGATGAAGAGCAGCACGATGGCGTCGAACGTGGACGCCGACGTGCGGCGGACCTCGACCAGGTCGGCGGCCGCGACGCAGGCGGCGGCGAGGACGCCGCCCCGGCGTCCGCGCAGGATCGCCCAGCCGAGCACGGGGCTCGCGGCCCAGATGCCGGGCAGCGTCGCCGCACCGGCGGCGATGCGGGCCCGGTCGTCCACGGCCGTCGTGGCGATCACGGCGGCGCAGGCGATCACCAGATCGAGCGTGAGCATGCCCGGCCCCGGCGGTGTCCGGCGTCGCCAGACCAGGATCACCGCGGTCCAGACCGCGAGCAGCCCGAGGATCAGCCAGCCGAGCCAGGTCCGCGTGTGGTCACCCGAGGTGAGCCCGAACACCGCGGCGGCGTAGACGAGGGCGAGCACCCGGAAGAGGTCGACGGCCCGCCAGAGGCGTTCGTCGTCCGGGATCGAGGTGCCGGCGACCGGCGCGGCCACGAGCGGACCGCCCTCAGGAGCCGGACCCGGGTGGCGGGTCACCGGCGGCCTCGACCGCGACCGGCTCCTCGCCGGGGTCCGCCGGGGGCCGGGTCGCGGGGCGCGCCGGGCGGCCGGCGCGCCGGGCCGCGGCGAGGCGCTCCTTCATCGTCGACGCGTAGATGTCGACGTACTCCTGCCCCGACAGCTCCATGAGCTCGTACATGATCTCGTCGGTGATGGACCGCAGGACGAAGCGGTCGTCCTGCATGCCGTCGTACCGCGAGAAGTCGAGCGGGGCGCCGATGACGATGCCGACCCGACCGAGCTTCGGCAGCCGGCGGCCGATCGGCTGCACCTTGTCCGTACCGATCATGGCGACGGGCAGGACGGGGACGCCGGCCTCGAGGGCGATCCGGGCCACCCCGGTCTTGCCGCGGTAGAGGCGGCCGTCGGGCGAGCGGGTGCCCTCGGGGTACAGGCCGAGCAGGTCACCGCGGCCGAGCACCTTGAGCCCGGTCCGCAACGCCGACTCGCTGGCCTGCCCGCCGGAGCGGTCGATCGGCAGCTGTCCGACGCCCTTGAAGAACCCGGCGGTCAGCCGGCCCTTGACGCCGCGACCGGTGAAGTAGTCGGACTTGGCCAGGAACGTCACCCGCCGCTTGAGGACCAGCGGAAGGAAGATCGAGTCCGAGAACGAGAGGTGGTTGCTGGCCAGGATGGCGCCGCCGGTCTCCGGGACGTTCTCGTCGCCACGCACCCAGGGCCGGAAGATCGCGAGGAGCACGGGGCCGAGGATGATCCGCTTGAGCAGCCAGTAGAACACGGCTCACCTCCCGCTCTCCCGCTCGTGCCACGTCGGCTCGTGCATGAACTGTAAGGACTGCGTCCGCATTGTCACGCCATTGTCGGAGTCCCCCTCGACCGCCGGGTCCGTACGTGTCACGATGACGGGGCGCGGGGAGGGCCGGCGTCACGGCGTGCGACCACGGCCCTCACCGGCGGCGCTGTCCACCCCTGCGACCGGTCGAGGTCACGGCCCCGTGCCCGGCGGATCGCCCGAGATCTCCGAGGAGCGCCGTTGCCCGTCCTGCCGGGAGCAGAGCCCTTCAGCGCGGATGCCGGATCCGTCGGCGTCCTGCTGTGCCACGGGTTCACGGGCTGCCCGCAGAGCCTGCGGCCCTGGGCCGAGGCCCTGGTGCGCGCCGGTTACTCGGTACGCCTCCCGCTGCTCCCCGGTCACGGGACGGCCTGGCAGGAGATGAACGGCACCACCTGGCGGCAGTGGTACGACGAGGTGGATCGTGCGTTCGCCGAGCTGCGCTCGCGATGCTCGTCGGTGTTCGTGGCCGGACTGTCCATGGGCGGCGCGCTGGCGTTGCGGCTGGCCGAGCAGCACGGCCCGGAGGTCGCCGGTCTCGTGCTCGTCAACCCTGCCGTGCACATCCGTGACCGGCGCCTGCTCGCGCTGCCGGTGCTCCGCCGGGTCGCGCCCTCGTTCCCGCCGATCGGCAGCGACATCAAGAAGCCCGGCGTCACCGAGCTCGCCTACGACCGGATGCCGTTGCACGCCCTGGCCTCGTCGCTGCGGCTCTACAGCGACGTCTCCGCGAACCTGCCCCGGGTCGACCAGCCGCTGCTGCTGCTGCACTCCGCGGTCGACCACGTCGTGGCCCCGAGCAACAGCGCGACCATCCTCGCCGGGGTCTCCTCCCGGGACGTCACGGAGATCGTCCTCGAGGACAGCTACCACGTCGCGACGCTCGACAACGACGCCGAGCGCATCGAGAAGGAGTCGATCGCCTTCGTCGCGCGGCTTTCCGGGACGCCGGAGCCGCCGGGGTCCGCGACCGCATCGGCGGAGGAGGCGACGTGACCGGCGACGGGGACCGCGACGGGCCGGGCGACGTGCACCCCGACGAGCGGGAGGACCAGCCGGGCCTGGACGTCGACGCGGTCTTCGCCGCGATCGTCGCCGACTTCGGCACGCCCGCGCCGGAGGGCGCCGGTCCGTGGCCGGCGGCGGAGGACCTCCGGCCGGACGAGCCGCCCGCGGCCGAGGTCCCGCTGGACGAGGTGCCGGACGCCGGGGCGCGCCACCCCCGGCGCGGCCCGCGGCACCGCCTGCCGGACGGCAGCGCACTGGCCGACGCCTACGACATCGACCCCGAACCCGAGCCGGAGGACACCGACCCGCAGGACCGCTTCGTCCCGCCCGAGCCACCGCCGATCACCTCCACCGACCTGCCGTCGCGGCTGGCGTGGCTCGGCGTCATCGGTGGTCCGCTGTTCCTGCTCGTGGCGGCGCTGGTCCTGCGGACGCTGCCCACGCTCGTCGTGATCGGCGCGCTCGCGGCGTTCATCGGCGGGTTCGTCACCCTCGTCGCCCGGCTGCCGCGCGACCGCGGCGACGGCTCCGACGACGGTGCCGTGGTCTGACCTCCGTCAGCGCGGACCTCCGCGAGTAGGGCGGACGTCGGCGACGACCGGGTGATGGTCGGTCGCGCGGACGACGTCGGCCGGGTCCGTCCCGCCGTCGCCGTACGCCACGACGTCCAGCCCGGCGCCGACGAACACGGCGTCCATCCGCTTGTCCGCGCGCCCGGCGGGGAACGTGGGGCCGGCGTCCGGCGCCGGATCGCGCCCGGCCGCCCGCTCGAGGAGCTGCCACGCCGGCGCGCCGGGCACCTCGTTGAGGTCTCCGCAGATCACGTACGGGCGCGGCCTGGGCGCCAGCGCGGCGACCGTGAGCTCGGCGTGACGCAGCCGGAGGTCCGGCTCGAGCGGCAGGTGCACGCACGCGACGGTGAGCTCGATCGGGGTGTCGGCTGGGTGGTCGCGGGGCGCCGCGACGAGCTCGGCGACGACCAGGCCGCGGCTGCGCGGAAACAGCCCCCGCACCGGCAGCCGCGCGGCGACCGCGCTCCGGACGACGACCCCGGGGCCGACGAGGACGGCCGTGCCGCCCGACGTCCGCCCGCCGGCGACGAAGCGCAGCCCGCAGGCGCGCGCCAGCAGCCGGTTGCGGACGACGCCCGGCAGCCGGCGCGGCGCCTCCTGCAGGCAGAGGACGTCGGGGGCGAGGGACGCGATCACGCGCCGGACGGCGTCGGGGTCGCCGAGCAGGTCCCGGACGTTCCAGCTGACGAGCCGCAGCGAGCCGGCGGGCGGACCGGTTCGCATGGTCAGCGGGGGACGGGCCGGGGGGTGAGGCGGGCGAGGTCGGCGGCGCCGACGAGGCCGGCCTCGGGGCCGAAGGAGGCGCGCACGATGCGGGCCTCCGGGCGGTAGCCGCGACCGGTCAGCGTGCGCCGGAACGACTCGCGGGCCGGGCCGAGCAGCAGTTCACCCGCGTCCGACACCCCGCCGCCGATGACGAACAGCCCCGGGTCGAGCGCGGCGGCGAGGTTCGCGAGGCCGACGCCGAGCCAGCGCCCGACGTCCCCGAACAGCTCGATCGCGCACGCGTCGCCCTCGCGCGCCGCCGCGGTGACGACCGGGCCGACGAGCGCGTCGACGTCCCCGGACACACGCTCGAGGAGCCCGACCGTGACCGGCGAGCCGGCCCGGGCCAGCTCGCGTGCCTCGCGCCCGAGCACGTTGCCCGAGGCGTACTGCTCGAGGCAGCCGCGGTTGCCGCACTCGCAGCGGTGCCCGTCCGGGACGACGACCATGTGCCCGAACTCCCCCGCCATGCCGTACCGGCCGCGCTGCACGTGCCCGTCGACGACGATGCCGCCGCCGATGCCCGTCCCGAGCGTGACCATCAGAAGGTGCGACTCCTCCTGGGCCGCACCGAACCGCCACTCCGCCCAGGCGGCCGCGTTGGCGTCGTTCTCGACGACGACCGGTAGCCCGACGGCGGCCGTCACGGCGTCCCGCAGCGGTTCGCCGCGCCACGCCAGGTGCGGCGCGAACCGCACCGTCGACCGGCTCGCGTCCACGAACCCCGCGGCGCCGATGCCGACGGCGACGACATCGTGCAGGGCCCGCAGCTCCTCGACGACCTCGACGATCGTGGCCTCGACGAGCGCCGCGTCGCGGGAGGGGGTGTCGCGGCGTGCGCGCGCGAGGACCTGCCCCTGTTCGTCGACCAGTCCGGCCGCGACCTTCGTGCCGCCGATGTCGACCCCGACGGCCAGCTGGCCGGGCGCGCCGGTCACGGTCGCCGCGCGAGGTCCGCCGCGCCGATGAGGCCGGCGTCGTTGCCCAGGACGGCGGGCATGATCTCCAGGTGCGGGCGGTGCGAGCCCGCCGACAGCGCCTCGGCGTAGGCGACGCGGGCGGGCTCGAGGAGCAGATCCCCGGCCTCGCCGACGCCGCCGCCGACGACCACCACCGCCGGGTCGAGCACGACGGCGAGGTCGGCGATCCCCTCGCCGAGCCAGCGGCCGATCCCGGCGAAGAGGCCGACCGCGGCCGGATCCCCGCCCACCGCCGCGTGGGCGATCATCGTGCCGGTGACGGAGTCGGGGTCGCCTCCGGCGAGCTCCAGCAGGGCGGCACCGGCGCCGGGGTCCTCCCGGCACAGCGATCGGGCCTGCCGGACCAGGGCCCGGCCCGAGCAGTACTGCTCCCAGCAGCCGTGGTTGCCGCAGCCGCAGGGCAGGCCGCCCGGGACCATCCGCATGTGCCCGATCTCCGCGGCCGTCCCGAAGGCGCCGCGGACGAGTTCCCCGCGCAGCACGATGCCGCCGCCGAGCCCGGTGCCGACCGTGACGAGCACCATCTCGGGGTTCTGCCTGCCGCCGCCGAACCGGTGCTCGCCCCAGGCGGCCGCGTTGGCGTCGTTCTCCACGACGACGGGGCGCCCGACCGCGCCCTCGACGATCTCGCGCAGCGGCCGGTCGACCATCGGCAGGTTCGGCGTGAAGCGCAGCGTCGCGCGCTTCTCGTCGACGAACCCGGGCACCGCGAGCCCGATCGCGCTCACGTCGTTGCCGGCGACCAGTTGCCGGACCGCCTCGACGATCGCCTCCTCGACGTCCTGCGACGTGGTCGCCGGGGTCGACACGCGGACCTTCTCCACGAGGCGTCCGAAGGCGTCGACGGCTCCGGCGGCGATCTTCGTGCCGCCGACGTCGACCCCGATCGTCAGGTCCACGCGGCCCTCCGCTCCGTGTCTCTCATCGGTCAGTCGCTGATGTCGATCCGCTGCACCCGCACCGGAGGCGAACCCGCGGGCGGATGCGAGGGAGGCGGAGCCGGCGCCCCGGTCGGGTCACCGGCGGACTCGCCTCCGCCGAGGTCGCCGAGGAACTCTCCCATCGCACCGACGAGGTCGTTGAGGGCCCGACCCGCCCGGGCCACGGCGTCCGGGTTCATCTCGCGCAGCGCAGCGAGCCCCCGGCACACCGGGCACACCCGGCACTCGCCGCCGCGGTGCGCGCCGTCCGGCGGCGACTCCGCGGAGGCGGGCCGCGCCTGCAGGGCGTCGAGCAGCTTGAGCGCCTCGTCGAGCACGCGCCGGCCCTGCTCGGCGCCCCCACCGGGCGCGGTCCCGGCGGTCACAGCGCGCGCCAGAGGTCGGGGTCGGGGCGGAACGTGACGCGCAGCGCGCCGCCGCGCAGGGCGGCACCGGAGACCTCGCACCGGCGGAGCCCGCTGGGCAGGGTCAGCACCCGCCGCTGCCCCCCGACGTCGAGCAGGAGCTCGTCGCCCCGGCGGCCGAGGACGATCTCGTCCCGCTGCGCGCCCGGCAGCGGCAGGACGAAGGTGAAGGCGTCGCCCTCCCGGTCGACCGACGGCGCGACGGCCGGCGCGGCGGCACCGAGGTCGTCGACGTCGAGCGCGGCGAGCTCGTCGGCGCCCGACGGCGGCACGGCCAGCTCGCCCAGTCGGACGACCGGCAGCGGCACGAACGCGGCCTCGGCGTCCGCGACGACCCCCGCCTCGGCCCTGGCACGCTCCCGCAGCCACGGGTGGTCGCCGGCAGGCACCAGCCGGTTCACGACGACGCCGTCGACGGCCAGCCCGTGCAGGGTCAGCGCTGTCCATGCGGCGGTGGCCGCCGCGACCGCCCCCGGCTGCGGCGCGACCACGAGGCGCACCACCGTCCCGGGGTCGGTGAGCACCTCGCGGACGCCGGCGAACTCGAGCTGCGCCCGCTCGGCGGCGGCGACGAGCCCGCGCGGTGGCGCGGCGGCACCGGCCGGCGAGGCGCCGTGACCCATCGCCCACAGCATCCGGCGCTCGAGCGGGATCACGCGGTCCACGGCGCGCGTGACTGCCTCGGGCAGGCCGAGCAGCCGCACGGTCCTGGTCAGGGCGGGGGCGTCGACGACGACGAGGTCCCAGCCGGCCGCGGCGGCGTCCCGGATCTCGAGCAGGGTGAGCACGTCGTCGAGTCCGGGCAGCGCGGTCAGCTCAGCCGCCTCGAGCGGGGCGGAGCCGAGCGCCGAGAGCAACGCCGTCGCGGGGCGCTCGACCGCCGCCCAGGCCCGGTCGGCGCGGGCCCACGGGTCGAGGGTCCGCAGCACGAGGCCGGGCTCGACCTCGCCGTCGGCGCGGCCGAACGGTGCCGAACCCCCCGGCTCGGGGGTCAGCAGCAGGGTCTTGACGCCGCGGCGAGCGGCGCGGACGGCGGTGGCGGCGGCGACGGTCGACGTCCCCGCACCACCGGTGCCCGCCAGGAGCAGGAGCCGCACCGGACCTACCCCTCGGCCCGCTTCTTCAGCTCCTTCAGCGCGGTGTCGATGATCGTCTTCTCCGCCTTGCGGCGCAGCATGCCGAGCATCGGCATCTTCACCTCGACGCTGAGGGTGTACGTGACCTCGGTGCCCGCCGTCGTGGGACGCAGGCGGTAGGAGCCGTCCATGGCCTTGAGGATGCCCGCCTCGACGAGGGTCCACGAGACCGTGCCCGTGCCGTCCTCGATCACGTCCCAGGTGTACGCCAGGGTGTAGGTGTCCTTGAGGGCGCCGGCGTCGAGCACGAACCGGACGGTGCGCGCCCAGCCGTCCTCGAACTCCTCGAGCACCTCCGCCTGCCGGACCGCGCCGGTCCACTCGGGGTAGGCGTCGAAGTCGGCGATGACGTCGAGGACGTCACCCGGCGCGGCATCGACGACGATGCTCGACTCGGTCCGGTCGGCCATGCCCTCGCCTCCTTCTGACGCGTGTCGGGCGTTGCGCGCCGCACGACGCGGCCCGTCGGGGCAGGGTACTTCTGAGGCGTGTCGGGCGTTGCGCGGCCGCACGACGCGGCCCGTCGGGGCAGGGTACCGGGGGCGGGCGCGGGTGGCGCCGCGGCCCTTCGGGCCTCCAGCCGCCCGGCGCGGCACGCCAGGGGTGCAGACCGCGACGGTCCGCGCTGGTTATGGTCGGAGTTCCGGGCGTCGCCCGCGATCAGTTCTCGGTCAGGAGGCCTCCGTGCTCGAGATCACCGTCCCGGCGCTCGTCGCGCCGGATCCGCAGGCCGACCTCACCGACCTCGTCGTGGACGCCGCCCGCGAGCAGCCCGACGCCGTCCTCTTCAGCCGGCCGGCGGACGGCGGCTGGGAGGACGTCTCCGCCACCGCCTTCCTCGCCGAGGTCACCCGGCTGGCGAAGGGTCTCGTGGCGGCCGGCGTCCGGCCCGGCGACCGCGTCGCGCTCATCTCCAAGACGCGGTACGAGTGGACCCTCACCGACGTCGCCGTGTGGTTCGCGGGCGCCGTGACGGTTCCCGTCTACGAGACCTCGTCCCCGGAGCAGGTGGCGTGGATCCTCGGCGACTCCGGCGCCGTCGGCGTCGTCGTCGAGACGACGGCGCACGCCGCGACCGTGGGCACGGTCCGCGCCGACCTCAGCGCGCTGCGCTGGGTCTGGACGATCGACGACGGCGCCCTCGACGAGCTCGCCCGCGCCGGCGACGCCGTGGACGACGCCGAGATCGAGACCCGGCGGGCGACCCTGTCGGGCGAGAGCGTGGCCACTCTGATCTACACCTCGGGCACCACCGGCCGGCCCAAGGGCTGCGAGCTCACGCACGCCAACTTCCGCGACCTCGCCCTCAACGCCACGACCTACCTGGCCGAGGTGGTGTGCGCGCCGGGCGCGAGCACGCTGCTCTTCCTGCCGCTGGCGCACGTCTTCGCGCGGTTCGTCCAGGTGCTGTGCATCGCGGCCCGGGCCCGGATGGGGCACACCCCGGACGTCAAGAACCTCATCGACGACCTCGGCGGGTTCCGGCCGACGTTCGTGCTGGCCGTCCCCCGGGTCTTCGAGAAGATCTACAACTCGGCGGAGGCCACGGCCCAGGCGGGCGGCAAGGGCCGGATCTTCACCGCCGCCACCGAGACGGCGATCGCCTGGAGCCGGGCGCACGAGGACGGCGGCCCGGGCGTCGCGCTGCGGGTGCGGCACGCGCTGTTCGACCGCCTCGTCTACGGCAAGCTGCGCGAGCGCCTCGGCGGGCAGGTGCAGTACGCCGTCTCCGGCGGTGCTCCGCTGGGCGCCCGGCTCGGCCACTTCTTCCGCGGCATCGGCGTCGTCATCCTCGAGGGCTGGGGCCTGACGGAGACGACAGCGCCCGCCACCGTCAACACCCCGGAACAGATCAAGATCGGTACTGTCGGCCGGCCGCTCCCGGGCGTCGGGGTGCGGACCGCGGACGACGGCGAGCTGCTCGTCAAGGGTGTCAACGTGATGCGCGGCTACTTCGAGAACCCGCAGGCGACGGCCGAGGCGCTGGAGGACGGCTGGTTCCACACCGGCGACCTGGGCGAGATCGACGACGACGGGTTCGTGCGGATCACCGGCCGCAAGAAGGAGATCATCGTCACCGCCGGAGGCAAGAACGTCGCGCCGATGGTCCTCGAGGACCGGCTGCGCGCCCACGTCCTCGTCTCGCAGTGCATGGTCGTCGGCGACCAGCGGCCGTTCATCGGCGCCCTCATCACCCTGGACGCCGAGATGCTGCCCGGCTGGCTCGCCAACCAGGGCAAGCCCCCGATGGACGTCGCGGCGGCAGCCACGGACCCCGACGTCCTCAGGGAGCTGCAGCGGGCGGTCGACCACGCGAACGAGGCCGTGAGCAAGGCCGAGTCGATCCGCAAGTTCGTCGTCCTCGACACCGACTTCACCGAGGCCGGCGGACACCTCACGCCGAAGCTGAGCCTCAAGCGGGCGGTCGTGCTCAAGGAGTTCGCACAGCAGGTCGAGGGCCTCTACACCTGACGGGTACCACCCCCCGAACCGCGGGGTCGCTGGCAGACTGTCGGCCGTGCCGTCCCCCGTCGAGCCGTCCGCGGCCCAGACGACCCAGGCGTCCCGAAGCGCGGCAACGGCCGACGGCGCGCCGGCGCCCGAGCCCGCGCCGGCCGTCCAGGTCGACGGTCTCGCCGTCCGCTTCGGCGAGGTGGACGCCGTCCGCGACCTCGACCTCACCGTTCCCGCCGGCGGGTCCGTCGCCCTCGTGGGGCGCAACGGCGCCGGCAAGTCGACCACCCTGCGGGTGCTCGCCGGCGTGGTGCCCGCCAGCGACGGCTCCGTGCGCGTCGGGGACGTCGACGTCCGCCGCCGGCCTCAGGCCGCCAAGGCGCTCGTCGGCTACTGCCCCGACGTCGGGGGACTGGTGCCACGGGCGACGCCCTGGGAGCACCTGCAGCTGGCGGCGAGACTGCGCGGCCTGACCGGGTGGGAGGAGCGCGCCCGGGAGCTGCTCGAGCAGTTCGACCTCGCGGACGTGGCGGACCGCGTCGCGGCCGGCTTCTCGCACGGCATGGGGCGACGGCTGTCCGTCGTGCTCGCAGCCTTCCACGCGCCGCGCGTCCTCCTGCTCGACGAGCCGTTCGACGGTGTGGATCCGCTCGGCGTCGACGCCACCCTCGCCCTCGTCGCCGCCGAGCGCGAGGCGGGCGCCGCCGTCCTCGTCTCCACCCACCTCGTCTCGCTCGCCGCGGCCGCCTGCGAGACCGCCGTCGTGCTGCGCGGGGGCCGGGCGGTCGGCACGGCGCGAGCTGGCGCGCTGACCGGCCCGGAGGGCGAGCAGCGCTACCGACGGATGCTCGCGTGACCGCGCTCGCCGAGAGCCGGCACCGCACGCCGGCACCCCGACCGGTCGCCGGCCGCCCACCGGGGGCCTGGGGCCAGGTCCGCGCCCTCACCGCCCTCCGGCTCGCCGCCCTGCGCGGGCCCGCCCGTCGCCGGGCGATCCTGGGGACGACGCTGCTGCCGGTCGTCGCGATCCTCGCGGTCACGCTCGCCACGCTCGCGCACGGGTCGGGTCGCCAGAGTTTCTCGTTCTTCCTGCTCGCGCCGTCCGCCTGGCTCTTCTTCGCGGCGAGCTCGGTGGTCGCCGCCACCACCGGCGCCGGCGGGCGTCAGCTGATCACACGCGAGCAGGCCGTCGCGTTCCTCGTCTCGCCGGCGGCGGACCACCTCGGGGCGATCGTCACGGCGCCGCTCAACATCGCGTGGTCGGTGCAGGCGGTGATGCTGCTCGCGCTGACCGCGTGGGCGCTGGGGCCGGTGCCCGGCCTCTGGGCGGCGCTGCTGCTCACGCTGGTGTGGATCGGGACCTGCACGGTGGTGGCGCAGGCGGTGGGCTGGGTGGTCGAGCTCCTCCGCACGACACCGGCCGGTGTCTGGGCGGTCCGGCTCGTCGCGGCCGGCGCCGCCGCGACGGTGGCGTTCGTCGCCCTGACCGGACGGGTCACGACCACTCTGGACGCGGCTCCGACTCGGGGGCTGGTCCTCGCCGCGACGGCCGCGGCGGAGGGCGGCGGCTACGGGGGCTGGGCGCTGGCGCTGGCCGTCCTCGCGGCGACCGTGATCGCCGCGTGGTTCGCCGGCGTCCGGCTGCTGGCGCTGCTGCAACGCCGGCCCGCGCTCCTGCAGGTCCGCGGCGAGAGCCGGCCGAGGCGACGGCGCGCCCAGGCGTCGACTGCGCTGCGCGCCAACCTGCGCATCGACCACGCCGGGGTCTGGCGCTCCCCACCGTTGCGCCGGGGCATCGCCGCCCTCGGGATCATCCCCGGCGCGGCAGCCGCGGCGTCCGGGCTGGACTGGGCGATGGTGGCGCTGCTGCCGGGCCTCGTCGCGTCCGGCGCCGGGCTGCTCTTCGGGGTCAACGCGTTCGCGCTCGACGGTCCGGGTGCGCTCTGGCGCGAGACGCTCCCCGGGCCGCCGCGCCGGATGTTCACCGCGCGGATGATCGTCATCGCCGAGGTGTGCGCGGCGGGCGGCCTCGTCGCGCTCGTGGCCGCGGCCCTCCGGGCCGGGGTCCCCACGGCCGCCGAGGCGGTCGCGGTGCTCGGCGCGTTCGCCGCGACGACCGCGCAGGTGGTCGCGCGATGTGCACGGTGGTCCGTCGAGCGGCCCTACGCCGCGGCGCTGCGCGAGGCCCGCGACCAGCCCGCACCGCCGGCCGCGATGGCCGGCTACTCGGCCGTGCTCGCGACGACGACGACGGCGACCGGGCTGCTCTACACCTTCCTCGCGGGTGAGGGGGCGGCGAGCATGCCCAGCACGCTGCTGCTCACGGTCGCCTTCGTCCTGCTCGCCGCGCGGCGGCTGAGCCAGGTCGCGCGCAGCTGGGCGGACGACGCGACCCGCACCCGGGTGCTGGCCGTGGTGGCCGGTGCGAGGGCGTGATCCGTGCTGACCTGCGACGATCACCGTGGGCAGGAGGCGCGTGCGGATGCGACGACGGGTTGTGCGGTCCGGAGCAACGGGTGCGCCGGGTGGCGGCACCGACCGTGCGGCACGAGCTTCCCTTACGGGCGGGGAAGGGTTTAGCGTGACCGTCGGTCATGCGCGGGGGAGCCGACCGGCCGGTCCCAAGGAGGCGGGCCGCTGGGGCGGCTCGGCGGGGTACCGTCCCTGTCTTGGGCCGGGCGGGCCGGCGACACCGCCCGCGGGGGAGCCAGACCGGCCTCGACTCGAGTGATGGGACGACATGGGACGACGCACCCTGCTGCTGATCGCCTCGATCCTGGTGGCGGCTCTGGGCACGGCGCTCATCTGGCTCTACGTGCAGGGCGCGGACACCCGCGCGGCCGCGGGGGAGACCGAGGTCCCGGTGCTGGTGGCGCAGAACACGGTAGCCGCCGGCACCCCGGCCTCGCAGGTGCGCACGCAGCTCCGCTCCGTGCCCCAATCGGTCCTCCAGGCGTTGAGCACGGGCGAGACCTCGGGCCCGTTGACCAATCCCGCCCAGATCTCGGGCTGGACGGCGACCAAGGTCGTCGCCGGCCTGCCTCTGTTCGGGGGCCAGTTCCAGAACGCTCCCGTGTCACCCCCGCCGCCGGTCCAGCTCGACCCCAAGAAGGTCGCGATGCAACTGAGCCTCCCCGACCCCCAACGGCTCGCGGGCCTGCTCCAGCCGGGATCCCTGATCCGGATCTACGCGGCCAACAAGGCGAGCAACAGCAACAGCCTGCCCAGGGCCTTCACCTTGCTCAACAAGGTCAAGGTCCTGGCCTCCGGGCCTGTGACGCAGCCCAGCGGCGGGAGCACCACGACCCAGACCGTCCCGCAGGCGAACGTCACGCTCGAACTGAGCAATGAAGAGATGAAGCTGCTCGTCGCCACACAGACGGCGAACTCGGGGGGCAACAACCTGTGGTTCGGCCTCCTGGGTGCGGACACGCCGGACGACCGGCAGGGCTTGCGATCGGCGGGATGACATGACAACGATCTGCGATTTCGACCGCGTGGTGGCCAACGCGCTGGGCAGTGCCGTCGGGGAGGCCGTGGTCGTCACCAGCCTCGACGCGCTTGCGCGCGAACCTCGAGGAGAACCCGGACGAGGACACCGTCGTCCTGGGGCCGACCGTGGACCAGACGGCGGCGTTCCGGCTCGCCGAGGAGACCCGCATCACCCGTCCCAGCCTCGGGATCATCCTCGTGCGGCAGCGCGTCGACAGCGGGCTGCTCGCCGAGGCCCTGCGGTCGGGACTGCGCGAGGTCGTCGGGGAGCGGGACATCTCCAAGCTGCACGACGCGGTCCGGCGCAGTCAGGACCTCGCCAGAACAAATGCGCGACAGGCTGGGCGACGCCGGCCACGGACGGCACCGAGGCCGGATCGTCACCGTCTTCTCGGCCAAGGGCGGCTGCGGCAAGACGACGCTCGCGACGAACATGGCCGCCGCGCTCGCCGACCGAGGCCGGCGCGAGGTCGTGCTCGTCGACCTCGACCTCGCGTTCGGCGACGTCGCCATCGCCCTCCAGCTGTTCCCGGCGCACACGATCGCCGACGCCGTCCCGCTCGGGGACAACCTCGACTTCGGCTCCCTGCAGACGCTCGCTGACGCCGCACTCCCCCGGGCTGACGACGCTCGTGGCGCCGGTCGAGCCGGGCACGAGCGAGGGGATCCCGGCGAGCCTGGTCTCGCGGATCCTCGAGGTGCTCCGCGACCACTACGACTACGTCATCGTCGACACGCCGCCGGCGTTCGACGACCACGTGCTGTCGGCGTTCGACCTCTCGGACGTCGTGGCGCTCATCGCCACGCTCGACATCCCGGCGCTGAAGAACCTCAAGCTGACCCTGGAGACGATGGACCTGCTCAACTACCCCCGTGAACGCTGGCGGGTCGTCCTCAACCGGGCGGACTCCAAGGTGGGGCTGGCGATCCACGAGGTCGAGAAGAGCCTGCGGACGCCGACGGCGGCGCAGATCCCGAGCTCGCGCGACGTGCCGGCGGCCATCAACCGCGGCGTCCCCATCGTGCTCGACGACCCCCGCCACCCGGTGAGCACGGCGATCAAGTACTTCGCCGAGGACCACGTCGTGAACGCGCAGCCGAACGGGCCGGGCCGCGTCGGCGTCAAGCCGGAACGGCGCGGCCTGCTGCGGCGGAGGACCCGGGCATGACCCTCGCCGAACGCCTCGCCCAGGCCGCGCCGCGACCGGATGCCGATCACCCAGGAGCGCGACGAGTCCACGAGCGGGTCGGGCACGCCCGGTCTGCCGGTACGCCCCGGCCGCCGGCAGGGCACCGTCGACCCGTTCGCCGAGCTCAAGCGCCAGGTCCACCAGTCCCTGCTGGACACCCTCGGCCCGAAGCTCTACGACGCCCGGCTCACCCAGGGCGAGATGGAGCAGAAGGTCCGCCAGACCCTGCAGGAGGTGCTGGCGACCGAGGAGATGCCGCTGACCTCGGCGGACCGGGCGCGCATCGCCCAGGAGATCTCCGACGACATCCTCGGTTACGGGCCGATCGAGCCCTACCTTCGCGACGTCGACGTCACGGAGATCATGGTCAACAGTGCCGACCAGATCTTCGTCGAGCGGAGCGGCCAGCTCTTCCCCGTGGACGGTCGGTTCACCGACGAGGCCCACCTACGCCGCACCATCGACAAGATCGTCGGCCGGGTGGGCCGGCGGGTCGACGAGTCGAGCCCGATGGTCGACGCCCGCCTGCCCGACGGCAGCCGGGTCAACGCCATCATCCCGCCGCTGGCGGTCGACGGTTCGCTGCTCACGATCCGCAAGTTCGCGACGGACCCGCTGACCGCCGAGGACCTCGTCTCCTTCGGGACCATGACCCGGGCCGTGTCCGACTTCCTGTCCGCGTGCGTGCGTGGCCGGCTGAACGTCCTCGTCAGCGGCGGCACCGGCGCCGGCAAGACGACGACGCTCAACGTGCTCTCCGGGTTCATCCCCGAGAACGAGCGGGTCATCACCATCGAGGACGCCGCGGAGCTCCAGCTCCACCAGGAGCACGTGCTGCGGCTGGAGGCGCGTCCGCCGAACATCGAGGGCAAGGGCGAGGTGCGCATCCGCGACCTCGTCCGCAACGCGCTGCGCATGCGGCCCGACCGCATCGTGGTCGGTGAGATCCGCGACGCCGCCGCGCTCGACATGCTGCAGGCCATGAACACCGGCCACGACGGCTCCGTCGGCACCGTGCACGCCAACGGCCCGCGCGACGTGCTCTCGCGCGTCGAGACCATGGTCCTCATGGCCGGCGTCGAGCTGCCGATCCGCGCCATCCGCGAGCAGATCGCGAGCGCGGTGGATCTCATCGTGCACCAGGCCCGGTTCAAGGACGGCACCCGGCGGATCACGCACGTGACCGAGGTCGTCGGCATGGAGGGCGACGTCATCACCCTGCAGGACCTCTTCCTCTTCGACCACCAGATGGGCCTCGACGAGCACGACCGCACGCTCGGCACGCTCAAGTCGACGGGGCTGCGGCCCCGGTTCCTGGAGAAGCTCCAGGCCGCCGGCATCCGGCTCGACCAGTACAGCTTCGCCTTCGAGCCGCTCGGGCGCCGGCCGTGACGATGTCCGTCGCGCCGGCCCTCGCCGGCGCCCTCGGGGACGGGCAGGAGATGGCCAAGCCCGTGCTCGTCGCTCGCCCTGCTCGCGTTCTTCCTCGGCACGTCCGTGCTCATCGCGACCGTGCTGGGCGTGATCACCCGAGCGGCCCGGCCGGAGGAGCGGATCCGCCGGCGGCTGTCCTTCTACACCATCAGCGGCCGGCAGGCACGGCTCGAGCAGCAGGTCGAGCAGCATCGGATGCTGGGCAACAGCCTCCTCGCCCGGTCCGCGATGGACCTGGCGGAGAAGGTCAGCGACCGGCAGGGCTTCGGCGAGGTCATCGACGGCCGGTTGGAGGCGGCCGCGCTGCCGATCCGGACGCCGGAGTGGCTGCTCGTCCACCTGGGCTGCGCGGTCGGGCTCGGGCTGCTGTTCCTCGGCGTGAGCGGCGGCTCGCTGCTGGGTGCCGTCTGCGGGCTCGTCCTGGGCCTCGTCGGACCGTGGGTGTTCCTCATCGTCCGCGAGGGCCGCCGCGAGACCGCCTTCCTCGCCCAGCTCCCCGACACGCTGCAGATGCTGGCCGGCAGCCTGCAGGCCGGCTACTCGCTCCCCCAGGCCCTCGACACCGTGGTGCGCGAGGGGCAGCCGCCGATGTCGGTGGAGTTCAACCGGGCTCTGGTCGAGAGCCGGCTCGGGATGCCGGTGGAGGACGCGCTCGAGGGCATCGGCCGGAGGCTCTCCAGCCAGGACTTCTCCTGGGTGGTCATGGCGGTCCGCATCCAGCGGGACGTCGGCGGAAACCTCGCCGAGCTGCTCACGACGGTGGCCGACACGCTGCGCGAGCGCGAGCGGCTCCGCCGGCAGGTCAAGGTGCTCTCCGCGGAGGGGCGGCTCTCCGGCTGGATCCTCGGCGGCCTGCCGATCGTGTTCTTCGCCTACCTCACGCTCACCAACCCCACGTATGTGCATCCCCTGTGGAGCAGCGCGCTCGGCGCTGTCATGCTCGTCATGGCCGTGGTGCTGCTCGCCGTCGGCGCGTTCTGGCTGACCCGGGTCATCAAGGTCGAGGTGTGAGGTGACCGCACAGCTGGCCGCCGGGCTCGGCCTGATCTTCCTGGCGATCGTGCTCGCGATCGCCGCGAGCGGCGTGCTCGAGAGCGCTCCGAAGAGCGGCGTCGCGCGCTCGCTCGCTGCGGTCGAGGCGCTCCAGCGGCCCCGCCGCGACCTGCGCGACCGCGAGCTCGAGCGCCCCTTCGGCGAGCGCGTCGTCGACCCGGTCACGCAGTGGTTCACCGCGATCGGCCGGCGCTTCACGCCCGAGGAGCGGATCGCGAGGATCCGGCGCCGGCTCGACCTCGCCGGCAACCCCACCGGCTGGGACTCGGACCGGGTCCTGGGCCTCAAGGCGCTGGCCGGGCTGGTCGGCGTCCTGCTCGGGCTCGTGCTGCCGCCCGTGCTCGGCTTCGGGCCGGTCGTCACCGTGCTCTGCGTGCTGGGCGGAGGCTTCCTGGGCTGGGTGGCGCCCTCCCTGTACATCTACCAGGTCGGGTACGACCGCTCCCAGCGGGTCCGCCGGGAACTGCCGGACGCGCTCGACCTGCTCACCATCTCGGTCGAGTCGGGCCTCGCGTTCGACGCCGGGCTCGCCCAGGTGGCGCGCCGGACGACGGGGCCCCTCGCGCAGGAGTTCTTCCGCGTGCTCCAGGAGATGCAGATCGGCACCGGTCGGATCCAGGCGATGCGCGCCCTGGCGGAGCGGACGGACGTCCCGGAGCTGAAGTCGTTCGTCGGCGCCATGATCCAGGCCGACGCGTTCGGCATCCCGATCTCCGGCGTCCTGCGCGTGCAGGCCAAGGAGCTCCGGGTCAAGCGCAGCCAGCGCGCCGAGGAGCTGGCGCAGAAGGTGCCCGTGAAGATCCTCTTTCCGCTGATCTTCTGCATCCTGCCCTGCCTCTTCCTCGTCATCCTCGGCCCGGCCGTCATCCGCGTGATCGACAACTTCTCGGGTCGGTTCTGATGGCGCGGCTCGTCGTCGTCTCGCGCTCGATGGCGCTGGCGATGCGCATCGCGGACGACCACGACGTCGCCGAGGTGCCGGTGGAGCAGCTCGCGGAGCTGACCCCCGGTCCCGAGGTCGAGGTGGTCGTGCTCGACCTCGGCGAGCCGTCCGCGGCGATGCAGGCGCTGGACCGGCTGCGGGAGCGCGGGTGCACGACGCCGGTGCTCATCGTCTCCGGCTACCAGCCGGCGTGGAAGGACCTCGTCGACGTCTCCATCGAGCGCGTCGTCGTCGTCCCGCTCCCGATCACCCGCGCCGCACTGCTCGACGGCGTCGACCGGTTGCTCGGCCGGGCGCCCGCCCGACCCGCCGTGCCCCGTCCGCGCCGGGCGGCCCGTCCGCGTCGTCAGCGGCCGACGGGCCCCCGCCCACCGCCGGTCCGGCAGGGAGCACGTCGGCAGCGGCAGCACCTGCAGCACCGGGGGGGTCACCAGGGACGCCGGTCGCGGCGACGCCCGGCGTCGACGTGATGACGCCGCCCGGCGGCACCGCGCGAGACCAGCACGACGGCGCCGACCGCGGACGCGGACGCCTCGCGCGCCGGCGGAACGGCGTGCCGCGCGGCGAGGCGGAGGTCGCAGAACCGCGAGCACGCACCGGCTCGCCCCTCGCTCCCGCGACGGGTCCGAGTCCGAGTCCGACGGTGGCGGCCACGCCGGAGCCCGACCTGTTCCGCCCGGTCGTCGAGCCGGCGGTCCCCGTGCGCTCGCCCTCGGCCCGGCCCCGCACCGTGGTCAGCCCGGCGCCCACGGCCCGGTCCGGTCCCGCCGCCTCGCCCACCCCTGCGGCGCCGCCCGTGCCGCCTTCGCCCGCACCCGACGTGAAGGAGCGGCTGCAGACGCGGCCCGTCCCCGTGCGCGGTCGGCCGGCGTCACCGCCCGCGTCGTCACCGCCCGCGTCGTCACCGCCCCCGGACGCACGCGTGCCGCGCGCGCCTGTCACCCCGGCTCCTGCCGCACCGCCGACGCCGCCGGCCGGGACGCGCACGCCGGAGGCACTCTTCCCCGGCGCGCCGCCCAACTCGCCGGGGCGTGGCATCGGGCTGCATCGCAGCCGGGACCGAGGCAAGGGCAAGGGCCTGGAACGGCATCCGGGCTTCACCCCGGCCGCCGGCGTCCATGCCGCACCCCCCGCCCAGCGGCCGGACGACGTGCACACCTGGGTGCGTAACCTGCTCGACCACCGCGGACAGCTGTTCGGCGTCAACGAGACGGCGCAGGTACTGGCCGACGAGGTCGTCGAGCGGGGCGAGTCCGACGCCGCGGCCGTCCTCATGCCCGACGGCTCGCGCTGGCGGGTCAGCGGTGGGGTCGGGCTGCGGCCGCTCGAGCGCCGGCTCCTGCTCGACACCTCGCACTGGCTGATCTCGGAGATCGCCGTAGGTGGCCGGGCGCTGCTCATCGAGGACACGGACATCGTCCGCCCCCGGCTCGCGGGTGCTCCGCTGGCGGCGTGGCGGCACCTGCTCGCGGTCCCGGTACCCGGCCTCCGCGCCGCCGTCGTCCTGGCCCGGGGCCAGGAGGCGGCCCGGTTCACCGAGCGCGATCTGGCCGGCGTCGTGCCGGTCGTCGCCGAGGCCGCTCCGCTGCTCATGGCCGCCCTGCAGATGCGCGAGCTCGCGCGCAGCCTGGCCCCGCTGCGCGACGTGGACCACGACCGCTGAGCACCGCTCGATCGCGGGGCCGCCGCGCCCGCGCATCTCGCGCTACTCCTTGAAGACCCGATCGTCCAGCAGCTGCTCGTCGACCGCGAGGGCCTCGGTCTCGTAGCGGGCCTGCTCGAACCGCTTGCGCAGCTGCAGGTCGATCCGGTCGAGGCCGGCCCGGTTCTTCTCCACGGACAGCACCACGTACTGGCGGAACCGGTCGGCGTTCGCGGGGTCGAACACGAGATGGTGCTTCGCGACGATGTCGTACTTGTCGTTGAGCATGAGGACGATGTCCGCCTCGTAGGCCAGCGCCGAGGACCCCCGCAGGTGGTGCACGCGCACCCGCCGCCCCGGGGCCAGGCCCTCCTTGTCGGCGGCGACGATCGCGAGCACGGGCACCTCGAGGTCGAGCGCGAGGTCCTTGAGCCCCTCCACGACGACGGTGACCCGTTCCTCCTCCACCGGCATCCGCGGCACGAAGACCTTCTGCAGGTAGTCGACGATGACCAGCGGACGCCGCTCCGTGCGTTCGACGGTCTCCCGGACGACCTCACGGATGGCGTCGAGGTCCGTCAGCGAACCCAGCGAGCGGTGCAGCAGCAGACGGTCCGCGTAGCTGCGCACCTCGCCCACCGCCTCCGCCCCGCCCAGCGTGAACGCCAGCCGGTCCTCCAGCGAGCCCGACGCCGCCGACACGTCCTCGAGGGCCTCGCGCACCCGTCGCAGCGGGATGCCGTCGACGCCGAACAGCTCGCCCGCCTCGAGCGCGACCAGTCGCTCGAGCAGCGTCGTCGCGTCGTGCTCGTACGAGAGCATCGCGCAGGCACCCCCCGACTTGGCCACGTTGCGCGCGATCTGCAGCGCGAACGTGGTCTTGCCCAGCCCCTGCGGGCCGCCCAGCAGGCACAGCTCGCCGGCCCGGATGCCGCCACCGAGATAGGTGTCGAGCAAGGGGAAGCCGGTGGGCCACGTCCAGGCCGTCGCCCGGCGTCCGTCCGCCAGCAGGCTGTCCGCGTCCCGCATGACCTGCGAGATGGACCTCAGTTCCTCACTCACGGGGCCCATGGAACCATCCGCGACCCGCGACCCCTACTGCCGCGCCGGTTTGTCCCTTCTCGGGCAAGGTGGCCCTGGGTGACGCCAGGATGTGGCAGATTACGCAGGTGGCCCGGCTCCGTCCCCGACTGACGAGCGTCTACTGGCCGCTTCTCGCGCGCGCGTGCCTCATCTCCCTCTGCGGGCTGATCACCGCCTTCGTGTACAGCCCGAGCCAGGCGATCGCGCCGGCGCTCCTGCTGCTGCTCGTGGCCGCCCTCGGCACGATGCCCGTGCCGCGCACGGTGCCGGCGTGGTTGCAGCCTCTGACGGAGACGCTCGCCGCCTCGCTCGTGGTGGGTGCCCTGCGCGACAGTCGGCGTGCCTCTTCCTGCCCTACGTGCTGCTGCCGCTGGCCACCGCGGGGATCACGGCCGGTCTGGGCGCCGCGCTGGTCGCCGGCGGCCTCGCCTCTCTGACGCTGGTCCTCACCTCGCTGTCCGTCGACGGCGAGGGGCATGTCAGCTTCGTCCTCGGCGGCGACCACACCGGCGTCCAACCCTGGACCTGGGTGCTCATCTTCATGGCCGTCGCCGTCGTCGCGGCCTGGATGAAACGCGTGTCGATCGGCCAGAGCTCCTCCCCCGACCCGGCCTACGTCGACGCGCACCGGCTGCTGTCGGAGCTGCACGTGGTGGCGCGTCAGCTGAGTCTCGGCCTGGATCCGCCGACGCTGGCGGCCGCGCTGGTGGAGGAGCTGCGCGGGCTCGCCGTCGGGGCCAGCGCCACCGTGCTCGTCAAGTCCGGCAGCGCGCGGTTCGTGCCGCTGGTCGGGGACGTGCCCACGAGCTTCGCGGACGGCGTCATGGTCGACGCCTGGGTCAGTGCCGACACCGTCCGGCGCGGCCGCGAGGGGCTGACGGTGGCGGCCCTGCCGGTCCTCATGGGCGCCCGTGTCGTCGCCGTCGTCGTCCTCACCAGCCCGAGCGCCATGGCGGACGAGGAGCTCGACCGGTGCCGCAAGGCCATCGACCAGGCCGGCCCGCGGCTGGCCTCGGCCCTGCTCTTCGACGACGTCCGGCACCTCGCCACGGTCGACGAGCGCATGCGCCTGGCCCGCGAGATCCACGACGGCATCGCGCAGGACATGGCGTCGGTCGGCTACGCCATCGACGACATCGCCCGGGACGCCGACCCCGCCACCGCCGGCCGGCTCGCGTCGCTGCGCGAGCACCTCGGCGGTCTGGTCAGCGACCTCCGCCTCTCCATCTTCGACCTGCGGGCCGGGGTCGACGAGTCCGTCGGGCTGGCACGCACCCTCGGCGACTACGTGCAGCGCGTCGGTCCGCAGGCCGGCCTCGTGGTGCACGTCTCCATCGACGAGTCCGCGCACCGGCTGCCGGTCGCGGCGGAGGTCGAGCTGCTGCGCATCGTGCAGGAGGCCGTCAACAACGTGCGCAAGCACGCGCACGCGAAGAACCTGTGGCTCACGGTGGCGGTGGACCCCCCGCGCGCGCACATCACCGTGACGGACGACGGACGCGGTCTGCAGCCGAAGCGACTCGACAGCATGGGCATCCAGGGGATGCACGAGCGGGCGGGCCGGATCGGAGGTCGGCTGAGTGTCCGCAATCGGGGCGACGGAAGCGGTACCGTCGTGGAAGTCGTAATCGACCCGCCACAGGCTGTACACAGCCGAACCGTCCACACCGCCCTTCCTGCGGCCGTGGGTGCAGTGCGGGCCGGATCCGATCTGTCAGAGCCGATCGCCGGACCGGGGGCCGTCGGGACGCTGTCGCACGAGCCGGAACGGGAGCACGACGCTCCCCGCCGGTTCTGGAGCAGGAGGTAACAGGTGCCGGGGGACAACCCTCGAATCACCGTGCTGCTGGTCGACGACCACCAGCTCATCCGCGAGGGCCTGCGCAGGGCCTTCGACCGTGCCGGCGACCTCGAGGTCGTGGGTGAGGCCGCCTCGGTCGCGTCCGCCATGGACGCGCTCGACCGCCTCTCACCGGACGTGCTCGTCACCGACGTCAAACTGCCCGACGGGGACGGCATCGCGCTGGCCCAGCGGGCGCGACAGTCCGATCCCGAGCTCGGCATCGTCGTCCTCACCATGTACGCGGGCGACGACAAGCTGTTCGCCGCGCTCGACTCGGGCGCGTCCGCGTTCGTCGGCAAGGACGCACCGGCGGAGGAGGTCGTCTCCGCCGCACGGCATGCCGCAGCGAGCCCGCGCAACTTCACCGCTCGGGACCTGGCCGAGGCCATGCAGCGCAGGATGCACGCGCCGACGGGGCCGAAGCTCTCACCGCGTGAGGGTGAAGTGCTCGAGCTGCTCGTCGACGGTCTGGTCATCTCCCAGATCGCACGCCGATTGTTCATCAGTGAATCGACGGCGAAGACGCACGTCGCGAACATCTACGAGAAACTCGGTGCAGGCAATCGTGCACAGGCCGTGATGGCCGCGGTGCGTCTCGGCCTGGTTCGGGAAGGCAGTCTGCGCGAACCCGGGATGGAACGGCGGTGATCTCCTCCCCGGTCCGGAGAACCTCTCGTTCCTCGGACCGGGGACGAGGGCGCTGATAGCGTCGACAGGGCATGGCCAGATGCCCGAGAAACGTTCGGTCGACCCGGCACCTCCACCGTTCGGCCGATATCGACGGATCTCGCGCGCGGCGGACTGTGGGTTTCGACTACACACGTCCTGCACGACGAACCTTCCGCCCGAGGAACTGAAGGGGAAAGCTCGATGCTCGCATACATCCGAAGGACGGCCCGCCGGGCACGCGACCGCGGCGCCTCCGCGGTCGAGTACGGTCTCATGGTCGCCGCGATCGCCGCGCTCATCGTGGGCGTGGTCTTCGCTCTGGGAGGTGTCGTCTAGGGCGCGTTCAGAAGACCTGCAGCACGATCAGCGCCTCGGCCTCGCCCGCCAGCCGCCGAGAACTGCACGCTAGTAGAGCGGAAGGGCCGAGCCGGGGGGCACGGGTAGCGTCCGGCAGCATCCCCCTCCGCGCTGCGGCGAACGCCATCCCGCGCGCCGAACCCGCCCTGCTCATGACACACGTGGAATCCGATCGCCGACCGGCCGGCGGGTGACGAACCGGTCGGTGCGGAGCCGGGGCTCGCGACGCGAGCCCCGGCTCCTCCGCGTCGGGTGGTCCGGCCCGCGCACGTCGCGCTCGCGATCCTCCTCGCGGGCACGCTGGTCTGGGTCACGTCACCCGTCAACGACCTGGACAGCTACTGGCACGTCCAGATCGGGCGGGAGATCCTCGAGCGCCACACGCTCAGCGGGCTCGGCCGCGCCTGGCTCGGCGTCCCGCGCGGGGACGTGGCACACCTCGCAGTGGCTGTCCGAGATCGGCATGTATCTCGCGGTGGATCACCTCGGCTGGGTGGCCCTGCCGCTGCTGCGGCTGCTGACGGGCTGCGCACTCGTCGCCGTCCTCCTGCTGACCCTGGTGCGGCGGCGGCAGCCGATCGCCGCGTTCGTCGTGATGCTGCTCGTCGTCGTCGGGCTCGCCGTGCTGCTCCAGGACCGGCCGCAGACCGTGTCGCTCGTCTTCATCGCACTGCTCGCCGCCGCCTGCGAACGCCTCTGGGCGGTCGGGCGGCGCCCCTCGTTGCTGCTGGTCGCCGGACTGAGCCTGCTCTGGGCGCAACTGCACGGCCTGTGGGTGCTGGCGCCGGGCGCGTTCGCTCTCGTCGCCCTCGGAGCCCTGATCGACCGGCGCCGGGCGCCGAGCACGCAACTGCGCGACGCACTCCTGTGCGCCGGCGCGTCGCTGGCCGGTGTCCTGAACCCGATCGGGCCGACGTCGTTCCTGCTGCCGTTCACGTTCCGGAATTCTGGCAGTGGACAGATCAACGAGTGGGCCTCGACGACGTTCACCTCGTCGCTCTCGCTCTGCTGGGGACTTCTCCTCTGTCTGATCGTCTGGGCCTGGGTCCGCGGCCGGACGCGGATCGCAGCCACCGAACTCCTCTGGGTATTCGTATGGACGGTTTTCGGCGTCCAGGCGATGCGCAACGTCGGCCCTTCCATCCTCTTCATCGCCCCGGTCGCGCTGCGTGCCCTGGAAAGGGCCGGCGGAACGCGTCTCGACCGGCTGACCCGAGACGTCTCCCCGCGCGAGAACCGGATTCTCGCGGGAATGCTCGCCGCCGTCGCCGCGATCGGCCGTGACCGTGACGGCGACCTCGCTGTGGCGTATGGACCCGCTGGAACGCGCGCCCGCGCTGGCGATCGCCCGCCGCCTCGCCGCCGTCGACCACCCGCTGCGGGTCTGGAACGGCTACAACGCCAGCGGAGTGCTCATCGCCTTCGGCGGCGGCGCCACGGGCCACCTGAAGCTCGTCGTCGACGGTCGCGCGGACCTGTGGGGCGGCCCGTACATCGAGCGGTTGACGCAGACCGAGAGCCTGACCGGCGACTGGCGCGGGACCTTCGCCACGTTCCGCCCGGACGCCGCGGTGCTGCCCTCGGGAACAGCGCTCGGGACCTATCTCACCGATGTGGACCACTGGCGGGTGGCGCAGCTGGACTCGCGGCTACGTGCTGCTCGTGCCGCAGGACAGCCCGCTGCTCGCGCAGCGCTGACCGGACCGGCGGCGCGGTCAGGACGAGGCGGCTCGGGTCTTGACCCAGACGAGCCAGCGCCGGACGAAGGACGCCTCCGTGTACCCGACCACGTCGGAGCAGGCGTGCTCCAGCGGCGTCCTCGGCGCCACCGAACTGCGCGGTGGTGGTCGCGTCGGCCAGGTGTGCAGCGCGGGCAACCCTGCCGCGACGCGATAGAAGTCGACGACCATCGGGGTCCCGCCCTGCAGGGAGACGAAGCGCATCGCCAGCCAGGCTGCGGCGTAGGCGGGCCCCACCTCGCCGGCCGCGGGGTTGAACGCCACGTCCCTCGGCAGGCCCGTCAGCCCGGCCAGGGCCTTGGGCTTGTCCAGCAGGTCGCCCGCGATGTCGTGGACGCCGAGGGGGGCGTCGAGGTAGGCGACGTAGTCGGCGAAGCCCTCGTCGACCCATACCGGCGGGGCACTCACGTCGCTCGCGCGCGTCGCGACGTGCGTGAACTCGTGCGTGAGCACGACACCGCGCCCGAGCGCACTGAGGTCGGGGAACGCGGCGGGGTTGACGACGACCCGGTCGCCGGTCGTACGACCGCGAGGGGCGGCACCGGTCGAGGCGCGCAACTCGCCGGTCGTGACCGCCGCGAGCTGGGAGAGGCCGTCGGCGCTCGAACGGTCCAGCAGCGTGGCCATGTCCTGCAGGCTCGCCGGGATCATCACGACGACCCAGCGCGGCCAGTCGTCGCCCCAGACGGCGTCGACCCGGCGTGCGGCGGCGTCCGCCTCGGCCGCCGTCCGGGACGCCGGCAGCGTGGCGTCCGCGGCGGCGACGACGACGCTGCGCCTGCCCCTGCTGACGTCGATGGCCCCGAGGTCCCACAGGTCGCGCTGCTGCGGCCCGTCCTCGTCGCCCCCGACGAGCCAACGCCCCTCGCGCTGCACGAGGGTGACGTGCTGATCGCGCTCCACCGCGCCGACGCCGGGCGCGAGCCGGTAGGCCAGCCGTACGTGGGCGAGGAAGGCGGACGGCCCGAGGGCGTCGCGGCGCCCGGACGGCAGGACGGCGTCCGGGGACTGCAGGCTGTACGTCCACGAGGTCGCGCGCAGCTGGGCCAGCCGAGCGAAGAGGTCGGTCTGGCGCTGCACGAGCGCGGTGTCGGCGGGGTCGACGGTCGCGAGCCACGCCTGGGCATCGCGCGAGAGCACCGCCTGCGACCGGCGCCGCAGCAGGTCCAGGACGGCGGGCGCCGTCGGCGTCGTCGTCGCGCCGCTCTGCACCTGCGTCGACGCCGTGGACCGTGCCGGCGCCGACACCGACGACGGTGCCGACGACGGTGCCGGGACCGCAGCCACCGCCGCGTCCCCGCGCACCGGCGACCGCTGCTGCGCCCAGAGCGCGCCCTGGACCGCCGGGATGCCGAGGGCGAGCACGACAGCGAGGGCGACGGAGCGGCGGTACCAGCCGGGTGCCCGCTGCTGGACCGGCTCCGTCATGCCCGCAGCGTAGAGCGCGAACCGGGAGGCAGGGCCGGCCGGCCGTCGCGATTCACTCCCGCGCCCGGCGCCCCGCTCCCCCGCCCCGTCGGCACCGACCCGCCCGCCGACGTGCGCAGGAGCAACGGGGTCAGTACCGCGCTGCCGCGACGGCGGACGCCCACGGCACCTGCGCGATCTTCACGACCGTTCCCGTGTGCGGCGCGTGGATCATGAGTCCGCGCCCGATGTAGATGCCGACGTGGCTGATCGGGCTGTGGAAGAAGACGAGGTCGCCCGGCTGCAGCGACGCCTCGCTGGCGGCGACCCGGGTGCCGTAGTGCGACTGCGCGTCGGCGTTGTGCGGTAGGGAGACGCCGGCCGCCTGCCACGCACGGAGGGTGAGGCCGCTGCAGTCGAAGGTCGAGGGCCCCGCCGCCGCCCAGACGTAGGGGTCGCCGAGATGGGCGCACGCGTAGCCGAGCACCTTGCCGACACGACCGGAGAGGTCCACTCCCGCCTGCGAACAGGTGATGCTCGTGTCGCCGGCGTTGAGCAAGCGCTCGACCGCGGCGCGCTCGCTCGCCTGCAACCGGGTCAGCTGCTTCTGGGCCGCCTGCAGCTCCTGCGTCACCGACGCGCGCAGCTTCCGCAGGTCCGCGGTGGCCGCGGCGATCCGCTTCTGCTGGTTCGACAGGTCGGTCGCGGCCGTGGCCAGCCGGGCCTGCTCGTCGCGCAACTGGGCGACGGCGGCGTTCCTGCGCTCGCCGAGCGTCGCGACCACGCCACTCTGCTCGAGCGCGGCGTCGGGGTCGTCGCTGAGGAAGAGCGCCAGGCCGGAGAGATCGCCCTGCTTGTAGGTCTCCGCGAGCACCACGCCCAAGGCGGCGCGGGCGGCCGTCACCCGCTTCTGCTGGGCGGCCGTCCGGGCCCGGGCCGCGGTCAACCTGACCCCGAGGCTCTTGAGCTGCTCGCTCAGGCCGTTGTACTGCTCCGTGGACTGCTCGGCCTTGGTCCGCAACGCCTGGACACGCTTCGCGGCTTCACCCACCGTGAGCTTGGGGGCCGCCTCGGCGCCGCCCGACGCCAGCAGCGGCAGACCGACGAGGGTGGCGCAGACGAGCACCAGAGCCCCGAAGAACCAGGGCCGATTCCGGCGCGTGCGGATCATCTCGAAGCCGTCGGCAAGCCGGTGATGCGTCACAGCGCCGTCGCTCCGTCCCCTCGAGTCAGCCCTACCCGGCTGCCGACCCTAACGGGGCGCTCCGACGGTGACCAAGCGCGACGCTCGATCTTGATTGCACTTTAGGACGTTCTTACGACACCTCTCGCTCGCCGGCCTCGCCGGGGCGTCCCGCGCGGTGTTCCGGGTGGTCCTCCGGCCGCTCGACCGGCACCAGGCGCAGCGGCGGCACCAGACCGCAGCCGGCCAGGACGGCGAGCGCAGCGCGTTCGGCGCCGTCGAGCTCGACGGGAACCGGCCCCTCGCCCGGCGGAGGTCTGTCGCCCTGGACGGGTGGACCGCCGAGCAGCACGGACACGACGCAGTCGCCGCATGCCGGACCGCGCACCGCACAGGCGTCGCAGTCGATGACCATGGCCCCTCCCAGGGGTCGCCGGCGACGGAGCACCGCCACCCACCGGCACCTCGCCGGCGTCCTCGACGCTAACCGGCGCCACCGACACACCCGCGGACGACGTTCGGCCGTCCCCGCTCAGGAGCGGGCGAGCAGGCGCAGCAGCGCGGTCGCGGGCACCGGTCGCGCCCCCGCCGCACGCACCCCGGAAGCCACCTCCTTGTCGCTGGACACGACGACGACGGGGCGACCCCGAGGCTCGGCCCGGACCAGGCGGCGCACGAGCTCGTCCGCCGTCGTCCCGGGCTCGGAGAACAGCACCCGGACACCGCGCAGGCGCTGCGCGGCCCGCCCGTCGACGTCCGCACCGTCGAAGACCACGGTGACCTCGGCCCCGGTCCGGGCGGCGACGGGCCCGAGCGCGTCGACCAGCCGGCGGCGCTGCTCGACGAGCGGGAGCGTGCCGTACCCGGTCTTGGTGACGTTGTAGCCGTCCACGATCAGGTGCGCCTGCGGCATCGCGAGCAGGTCCGCGAGCCGGGCGGGGTCGTCGGGGGCCCGGCCGCGCACGGCGTCCGGCGCGGAGGCGGCGTCCGTGGCGGCGGCGCCGACGACGTCCGCCGGGCGCACGTCGAGCGGCGCCAGGGCGAGTTCCCGGCGCAGACCCGCGGCGGCCTCGACCACGGTGTCGAGCAGCAGCCGGACCCGTGCGTCCGCCAGCGACCGCCCCTCCCGCCCGGCGCGCAGCGCCTGCTCGGCCCGCTCGGCCGCCTGCCGGGCCCGGTCGCGCTCGCGCTCCAGCTCGCGCGTCGCGGCCGCGACGGCCTCGGCGGCGCGGCTACGCTCGGCCTCCTCCGCCTCCGCCGCGGCACGGGCGGCGGCGCGGGCCCGGTCCGCGTCGGCCCGCAGCCGGCGCATGTCGCGGCGCGCGGACGCCAGCTCCTCCTCCGCGGCCGCCGCCGCGGCCCGCCCCTGCGCCACTTCGGCCCGCAGCCGTTCCAGCTGGACCTCGAGGGCCCGCAGCCGGGCGGCGGCGGCGCCCTCCTCGCCCTGCCGGGCCTGCTCGTCCTCGAGGCCGGCGAGTCGCCCCACGGCCGCGGCCGCGGCCGCCGGCCCAGTCCGGCGGCCGCAGCAGGTACAGACCCGCGAGCACGACCACCGGGTCGGCGGCCAGCAGCTCCGCGAGGTGGTCGGCGAGGCCCTCCTCGGGGCCGGCGTCGACGGCGGCGGCGGCGTCCGGGTGCCGGTCGCGCCAGGCGGCGCCGACGGCGGCGCGGAACCCGGCGTCCCGGTCGAGCGCGAGCGCGAGCGGCGCCGCACCGGCCCGGGCGCGGCGGGCGGGGGCGAACAGGCGCACCCGGGCGAGCGACGGCGGCGTGCGCGCCTCGTCGAGCTCCCCCAGCACGGTCGCCGCGAGGTCGACGACCAGATCACGCACCCGGTCGGGCAACGGGAAGCCGCCCCCGGCGTCCGGAGCGGGATCCGCCTCGCCCATGTCGTCCCCTCCGCCCGGCCACCACCGGCGGGCCTCGCCCGACTGTAGCCGCGGCACCTGCCCCGGGACGGCCGGACGAGCCGCCTCACCCCGGGCGCGCCGGTGACGTCCGCGGCGTGCCGGAGACCGGCCGTGTCGGTGGTTGCTCCTACCGTCCGCGGCATGGGGACAACGACGCCGGCCGGCCGCCCGGTGCCCGTGCAGGCCACCCTCGACGAGCTCGGGACGCCGTTGCGCGAGGTCACCTTCGTCGTCGTCGACCTGGAGACCACGGGCGGGCCGCCGGAGGAGTGCGGCATCACCGAGATCGGCGCGGTGAAGGTCCGCGGTGGGGAGGTCCTCGGCGAGTTCCAGACGCTCGTCGACCCCGGCCTGTCCGTTCCCCCGCTCGTCGCCGTGCTCACCGGGATCACCGATCGGCTCCTCGCCGGCGCGCCGCGGCTCGAGGCCGCGCTGCCGCCGTTCCTGGAGTTCGCCCGCGGGGCGGTGCTCGTCGCCCACAACGCGCCGTACGACACCGGCTTCCTGCGGGCCGCGTGCGCGCGACTCGGTCTGCCCTGGCCCGACCCGGCGGTGGTGGACACCGCCCGGCTGGCCCGGCACGTCGTCGGGCACGACGAGGTGCGCAACCACAAGCTGGGCACGCTCGCCGCCCTGGTGGGCTCGCCGGTCACGCCCGACCACCGTGCCCTCACCGACGCGCGCGCCACGGTGCACGTCCTGCACGCGCTGATCGAGCGGGTCGGCAACCTCGGCGTCCAGTCGCTGGAGGAGCTGGCGGCGTACAGCGCCCGCGTGCCGCCGGAGACCCGCCGCAAGCGCACCCTCGCCGCCGGGCTGCCGCACGAGCCCGGCGTCTACGTCTTCCTCGACGACGCGCGGCCGTGCCCTCTACGTCGGCACGTCCGTCGACATCGCCGCGCGGGTGCGCAGCTACTTCACCGCCGCTGAGAAGCGCACCCGGATGGCGGAGATGGTGGCTCTGGCCGCCGACGTGCGGCCGATCGTCTGCGCGACCCCGCTGGAGGCCTCGGTGCGCGAGCTGCGGCTCATCGCCGAGCACGCGCCGCCCTACAACCGCCGGTCGCGGTTCCCCGACCGGGTGCCCTGGGTCAAGCTCACCGCCGAGGCGTTCCCGCGGCTGTCCGTCGTGCGGCAGGTCCGGCCGGACGGCGGCACGTACATCGGCCCGTTCCGGGGCGCCGAGGATGCCTCGCTCGCCGTGGCCGCGCTGCACGAGACGTTCCGGCTGCGCCAGTGCGCGGGCCGGCTGCCGCGGGTGCCGCCGCCGGACGCGCGCGCCTGCCTGCTCGCCGACCTCGGCCGGTGCGGCGCGCCCTGCGTCGGCGGGCAGAGCGCGGCGGACTACGTCCGGATCGCCGACGCGGCGCGGGCGGCGATGGCGCAGGACTCCCGGGAGGTCGTCGCGGCGCTGCTCGCCCGGGCCCGCACTCTCGGCGCCGGCGCAGCGGTTCGAGGAGGCGGGGACCGCCCGCGACCGGCTGCTCGCCTTCCTCCGGGCGTCCGCGCGGGCCCAGCGCCTGCAGCCGCTCGCCACGACCGCGGAGCTGGTCGCCGCGCGCCGTACGGACGCCGGCGGCTGGGAGCTCGTGCTCGTGCGCCACGGCCGGCTCGCCGGCACGGCCGTCAGCCCCGTCGGCGCCGACCCGCGCCCGGTCGTCGCGGCGCTGCGCGCGGCGGGCGAGCACGTGCCGGCGCCGGCCGCGCCGCCGATGCCCGCCGCCCACCCCGAGGAGACCGAGCAGGTCCTGCGCTGGCTCGAGCGGCCCGGGGTGCGCCTGGTCGAGCTCGACGGCACGTGGGCGACGCCCGTGCACGGCGCGGCGGGCGCGATGGCGACGTGCGTCGGGCCTCCCCTAGGCTCGGCGGACGTCCGGCCCCGAGGGAGCGCCCAGTGATCACCGCCATCGTGCTCGTCGAGACAGACGTCGCCCGCATCCCCGAGGTGGCCACCCAGATCGCCGCGCTCGAGGGCGTGAGCGAGGTCTACTCCGTGACCGGTGACGTCGACCTCGTGGTGATGGTGCGCGTGCGGGAGCACGAGGAGCTGGCGGAGGTCATCGCGAACCGGCTCAACAAGGTGACCGGGGTGCGGGCGACGAAGACGTACCTGGCGTTCCGGGCGTACAGCCGGCACGACCTCGAGGCCGCGTTCGCGCTGGGCTTCGACGGGGACTGAGAGGTCCCTGCACGTCCGTCAGTGCCCCGCCGCCGCCACCCAGCGGTCGAGCACGGACGCCGCGGTTCCGGTGTCCACGGATTCGGCCGCGACCTCGAGGGCCGCGCGCAGGCGGTCGTCGAGCTCGCCGGCGAGGACGTCGGCGGGCAGCTTCTCCTCGTGCGCGTCCGCGGCGACGACGGCGGCGGCGGCGTTGAGCAGCACCGCGTCCCGGACCGGCCCGGTGTCCCCGGCGAGCACGGAGCGGACCACCGCGGCGTTGTACGCCGGGTCCCCACCGCGCAGGTCCTCGAGCCGGGCGAGCGGGACGCCGAGCTGCGTCGGGTCGAGCGGGCGCTCGGCCACCCCGCCGCCCGAGGCCACCCAGACCCGTGACGTCGCGGCGGTGGAGAGCTCGTCGAGGCCGTCGTCCCCGCGGAACACCAGGGCGGTCGCGCCGCGGCCGGCGAGGACGCCGGCGACGATCGGCGCCATCCGCAGGTCGGCGACACCGACCGCCGAGACCGGCGGCTGCGCCGGGTTGGTCAGCGGCCCCATGAAGTTGAACGCCGTCGGCACGCCGAGCTCCCGGCGGGCCACCCCGGCATGACGGAACGACGGGTGGAAGAGCTGGGCGAAGCAGAACGTGATGCCGACCTCGGCCGCGAGCTCCGCCACGCGCTGCGGCGGCAGGTCGAGGCGGACGCCGAGCGCCTCCAGCACGTCGGCGGCTCCGGACGTCGACGAGGCGGCCCGGTTGCCGTGCTTGACGACCCGGCGGCCCGAACCGGCGACCACGAGCGCCGCCATCGTCGAGATGTTCACGGTGTGCCGCCGGTCGCCCCCGGTGCCGACGACGTCCACGCACAGACCCGGCACCTCGATCCGGACCGCGTGCCGCAGCATGGTCTCCACCAGGCCGCCGAGCTCCTCGACCGTCTCGCCCTTGGACCGCAGCGCGACGAGGAAGCCGGCGAGCTGGACGTCGGTGGCGTCCGCGTTCATGACCTGCTCCATCGCCCACGCCGTCTGTTCGCGGCCGAGGTCGGTGCCGCGCGAGCAGGGTGGCGATCAGGTGCGGCCAGCCGACGTCGGAGCCGGCCGGCGGGACCGTGGTCACCGCGCCACTCCCCTCAGCTCGACAGGCGGCGGCGGGCGAGCTCGGCCACCGCCTCCGCGACGGCGACCGGGTCCAGCGGATGCGGGACGACGAGGTCGGCGCGCGACCAGGTCGCGAGCCAGGCGTCCGCCGGCCGGCCGATGAGCACGAGCACCGGGGGGCAACGGTAGATCTCGTCCTTGAGCTGCTTGCAGACGCCCATGCCGCCGGCCGGGACGGCCTCGCCGTCGAGCACGAGGACGTCGAGCCCCCCGGCGTCGACCGCGGCGAGCACCGCGGCCTCGGTGGCCACCTCGGTCCAGCGCACCTCCGGCAGGTCCGGGGCCGGGCGCCGGCCGACGGCGAGGCGCACCTCGGCGCGGACGTCGGCGTCGTCGCTGTAGAGCAGCACGGACAGCGCTCGCTGACCGCTGGGGGCGTCGTGCCCCGCCGGAGCGGGCGAGCTGGCCATGGGCGTCTCCGGATCGTGTCGTGGCAGGGTCGTGGAAGACAGGTCGGGCGGCGCGGCGGCCGTCCGCCGCACCTGCGGCGATCGTATCGACAGCCCGGGGCGGCCGTGCCCGACGTCCCCGGAGAGCACGCGCGCGGGCGGGCGCAGGCGCTCGCGACGCGCGCGTCGTCTCCCCCGGGGCGCGTCGGCGCCGGTAGGGCAATAATGGCGGCCGTGGCGACCGCTTCCTTGGCCGAGACCCCGCAGCAGCACGTCGGCGTCAACCGGCCCAACCTGGTCCAGGTAGGGACCATCGTGTGGCTGGCCAGCGAACTCATGTTCTTCGCGGGCCTGTTCGCGATCTACTTCACGATCAGGGCGGTGCGGCCGGACCTGTGGTCGAGCCAGACGGCGCTGCTCGACGTCCCGTACGCCGCCGCCAACACCATCAACCTGGTCCTGAGCTCGGTCTGGTGCCAGATGGGCGTCTTCGCCGCCGAGCGGTTCCAGCCGTACACGCGGGCCAACCGGTGGTGGAAGATCTGGACCCGTCAGTACGGCCTGTGGACGTGGGGGCTGCGCGAGTGGTTCGTCCTCACCTACGTCGCCGGCGCCCTGTTCGTCGCCGGGCAGGTGTTCGAGTACATGAGGCTCGTGGAGGAGGGCCACACCATCTCGGAGAACTCCTACTGGTCCTCCTTCTACCTCACGACCGGGTTCCACGCCCTGCACGTGACGGGCGGTCTCATCGCGTTCCTGTTCATCCTCGGCAGAGTGTTCGCCGTCAAGCGCTTCGCGCACCACGAGGCCACGAGCGCGATCGTCACCTCGTACTACTGGCACTTCGTCGACGTGGTGTGGATCGGCCTCTTCTTCGTGATCTACATCATCAAGTGATGCCGGACGCCGCCGTGCTCCCGCCCGTCCCTGGAGAACGATCGTGACTGCTCTCGCCGCCCGCCGGCGTCATCCCCTCGCCGGCGTCGTCCTGGTCCTCCTCGGGCTGGTCGTGACCGGCGTCCTCTACGCGGCGTTCGCACCGGGGCGCGCGAGCGCGGCCGACGACCCGAACCAGGACATCGCCAAGGGCCGGGCCCTGTTCGTCGCCAACTGCGCCACCTGCCACGGGCTGGACGCCGCCGGCCGCAACAACGCCCCGAGCCTCATCGGCGTCGGCCCCGCATCCGTGGACTTCCAGGTCGGGACGGGCCGGATGCCGCTGGAGGCGACGGGGCCGCAGGCGCCGCAGGCGCAGAACCGGTTCACGGAGGAGCAGATCCGCCAGCTCGCCGCCTACGTCGGCAGTCTCGGCCCCGGCCCCCAGATCCCGTCCGCGGAAGAGGTCGACCCGGCCAAGGGTGACCCCTCCCGCGGCGCCGCCATCTTCCGGACGAACTGCGCGATGTGCCACAACTTCGCCGGCAAGGGCGGCGCGCTCACCCGCGGCAAGTACGCACCGAACCTCGACGGCACGACCCCGACGCACATCTTCGAGGCCATGCTCACCGGCCCGCAGTCGATGCCGGTCTTCGACGACCAGACGATCACCCCGCAGGACAAGCGGGACATCATCGCCTACCTCAAGACGACCGAGGAGCAGCCCACCCCGGGCGGCTTCAGCCTCGGTTTCATCGGCCCGGTCAACGAGGGTCTCGTCGCCTGGATCGTCGGGCTCGCCGCGCTCATCGGCTGCGCCGTCTGGCTCGGCTCGAAGTCGTCCTGAGAGGCCCGCGTGAACAGTCCCGTACCACCGACGAGGAGCACCAGGTCATGAGTGGCCACACCCCGGCGCCTCCGGGCGCCTCCGGCCGGGAGGTCGTCGCGGCGGGTCGCACCGACGCCCTGCCGGAACGGTTCGAGAACCCCGGACTGCCCGCGCACCGGCTGCGCATGGCCGACGTCGACGCGAAGGCGGCCAAGCGCGCCGAGCGCCAGGTCGCCACGCTGTTCGGGATCAGCGCCATCGGCACGCTGCTGGCCCTGGTCGTCTACTTCACCGTCAAGTTCGACACCCCGATGTCGTTCATGGAGCACCTCAGCCGGTTGCGCATCAGCACGACCGGGATCGGGGTCGGCCTGTTCCTCGCCCTGTTCGGCATCGGGGTGGGCGCCGTCCACTGGGCCAAGACGCTCATGCCCGACGAGGAGCGCGTCGAGGACCGGCACCTGCTCCGCGGCTCGGACGCAGGACCGCGACGACGCCGTCACGATCCTCAAGGAGGGCGCGTCGGAGTCGGGCCTCGGCCGCCGGCCGCTCATCCGGAACTCCCTGATCGGTGCGATGGCGCTCGTGCCGCTGCCGGCCGTCGTCTGCTGCGTGACACCGGCCCGATGCCGGGTAACGCCTCTCGACGACGTTCTGGAAGGCCGGCATGCGGCTGCTGACCGACCCCCAGCTCCAGCCGGTCCGCCCGCAGGACATGCGGATCGGCTCGGTCGTGCACATCGTGCCCCAGGGCCTGGACACGGCCCCGAACTACCTGGAGGAGAAGGCCAAGGCCGCCGTGCTGCTCCTGCGGCTGGACCCGAGCGACCTCGACCTCAAGTCGCAGCCGGGCGCGTACGAGGGCATCGTCGCCTACTCCAAGATCTGCACGCACATGGGCTGCCCGGTGGCCCTCTACGAGCAGCAGACGCACCACCTGCTCTGCCCCTGCCACCAGTCGACCTTCGACGTGACGCAGGACTGCAAGGTGATCTTCGGCCCCGCCAAGCGACCGCTGCCACAGCTGGCGATCACTGTCGACGCGGACGGATATTTGGTGGCGAAGCACGGCTTCACCGAAGCCGTCGGACCGAGCTTCTGGGAGCGTGGATGAGCGCGAGTGCCCGTACGGCGGGCGACGTCGGCAACTTCCTGGACGAGCGTGTCGGTGCCAGCAAGGCCGTCAAGGGGTTGTTCCGCAAGATCTTCCCGGACCACTGGTCCTTCATGCTCGGCGAGGTCGCCCTCTACAGCTTCATCATCCTGCTGCTGACCGGGACCTTCCTCACGTTCTTCTACGTCCCCAGCGTCGGCAGGACGACCTACGACGGGGTCTACGCGCCGCTGGCCAACCAGAGCGTCTCCGAGGCCTACGCCTCGACGCTGCGGCTGTCCTTCGACGTGCGCGGCGGGCTGCTCATGCGGCAGATCCACCACTGGTCCGCGCTGATCTTCGTGGCGGCGATCACGGTCCACATGTTCCGCGTCTTCTTCACCGGCGCGTTCCGCAAGCCGCGCGAGCTCAACTGGGTGATCGGCTCGATCCTCGCCCTGCTCGCGATCGTCGAGGGCTTCGCGGGCTACTCCCTCCCGGACGACCTGCTCTCCGGCACGGGCCTGCGCATCGCATCGAGCATCATCCTGGCGATCCCGGTCGTCGGCTCGTACATCAGCTTCTTCGCCTTCGGCGGCCAGTTCCCGGGGGAGTTGTTCATCCCGCGGCTCTTCACGATCCACGTGCTGCTGCTGCCCGGCATCTTCCTCGCCCTCATCACGGTGCACCTGATCCTGCTCGTGGTGCAGAAGCACACGCAGTACCCGGGCCCGGGCCGCACGAACGACAACGTCGTCGGGTACCCGCTGTACCCGGTGTACGCCGCGAAGGCGGGCGGCTTCTTCTTCATCGTGTTCGGGATCACCGCCCTGATGGGGGCCCTGTTCACGATCAACCCCGTGTGGATGTACGGGTCCTACGATCCATCCCCCGTGACCGCGGGCTCGCAGCCCGACTGGTACATGGGGTGGCTGGACGGCGCGGTACGTCTGACACCGGGCTTCTTCGAGGTCACGTTGCTCGGGTTCACCCTGTCGTTGAACATTCTCATCCCGGCGCTGATCATTCCCGGATTGATCACGATGCCGATGATCCTCTACCCGTGGATCGAACAGTGGGTGACGGGTGACCGGCGCGAGCATCACCTGCTGGACCGGCCGCGCAACGTCCCCACGCGCACGGGGTTCGGCGTGATGGCGATCACGTTCTACTTGCTGCTGCTCATCAGTGGCGGCAACGACATCATCGCCAGTCAGTTGCATCTGTCGATCAACGACATCACCAACGTGCTGCGCCTGCTCGTCTTCGTGCTGCCGCCGCTGGCGTTCCTCGTGACGAAGCGGATCTGCCTGGGGCTGCAGCGCAAGGACCGGGAGAAGGTCCTGCACGGCCGCGAGACCGGGACGATCTACCGGACCGAGACCGGCGAGTACTTCGAGGTGCATGCCCCGCTCGACGAGTACAGCCGGTGGGTGCTGGTCCAGCACGAGCCGACTGCGCCCCTCGAGCTGGACCCCGCGGTGGACGAGCACGGCGTCCGCAGACCGGGGTCGAGGTTCGACGGCGTCCGCCGCCGGCTCAGCCGGTTCTTCTTCGAGGACCGGGTGGAGCCCGTCACCCCGGTCGAACTCGAGGCGGCGCACGAGGAGCACCACGCCATCGCCGCGCACGCCGAGGAGGACGAGGAGCAGCGCCAGCTGCCGTCGGTGCCCGTGGGCGACTGACCGCCAGAGGTACGCAACGACGAGGGCCGGAACCCGACGGGTTCCGGCCCTCGTCGCGTTCGGGCAGACGCAGCAGGGACCGGCACCGGCTCCTCGGGGGCGGCTAGAGCGCCGGGCGCAGGGGCGGCTCCTCCTCGCCGTACCGGGCGCGCAGGACGGTGGTGAGCGTCCGGCGCAGGTCGTCGACCTGGTGACGACCGGCCACCTGTGCCCACCCCGCCTCGATCGCGAGGTACGCGGCCTCGGCGTCGGCGAGGAAGCGCACGCCCCGGGGTGTGAGCCCGAGGGCGACGGCACGCCGGTCGCGCGCGTCCTCGCGGCGCTCGACGAATCCCTCGTCGACCAGGGTGGAGACGAGCTTGGCCGCAGCCTGTTTCGTGATGCCGAGCAGCTCCCCGACCTCGCCGACGTTGCGGGACCGATCGCGCAGGGCGAGGAGCACGAAGCCCCAGAGCGGTCGCACCCGGGGCCATCCGGCCCGCTCGAGCCGGTCGTGCAGCTCGTCCAGCACGGTGCTCAGCGCCAGCGCGAGCAGCCGCCCCAGGGGTTGCTCGGCGGTCACTCGGCCCACGGAGGCGTGAACGGCTGCTGCCCCGGCAGGCGGGCCTGCCCACCCACCGGGAGGTACGCCAGAGCGGTGACGGGCTCGCCTCCCACCGCCGTCAGGCTGAACGGGGTGTCCGGCGGCACGATGACCGCGCAGCCGGGGCCGGCGACGGCGGTCCGTCCGGCGATGGAGGCGTGCGCCGTGCCGGACAGGATGACGATGACCTCCTCGCGGGTGAGCTCGTGCGGGACGGGATCACCGCCGGGAGGAATCTCCACCCGCCAGACGCTGATCTCGGTGGAACCGGTGGACGGCGCCGCGAGCGGGAAGAACCGCGTTCCCCCCAGGTCGTGGCCGGGCGTCTCACGAGCATCGATGACAGGCATGCGGCCAGGACTAGACAACTGAGTTGTCTTATTCAAGGCCTCGCCCTCCCTGATCGGCGTTGCCTGGACGGGACGACGGAGGCCGCCGGAGGCTGTGCGCTCGGGCCCGCCTACGAGGACTACGCCCGCCGCGTCCCCGCGCTCGTTCCGGCGCTCGTGCGGGCGCCCGGTCGCGGCCTGGGCAGGACGGACCGGGAGCCGACGTCGGCAGGGTGAGCCGACGGGTGCCGGGCCTGGGGTTGCGGAGGCGAGCCTCAGGCGCCGGACGACCAGCGGGAGAAGGAGGTGTTCCAGGCGGTGTACCCGTTGCCCGGCTCGAGCGGGCGCTTGCTGCCGACGTAGACCACCACGTCACCGACGTGGGAGTGGTCGTACATCCACTTCGCGTTGGCGTCACTCATGCCCGTGCAGCCGTGGCTGACGTTCTGACGGCCCTGCGCGTACACCGACCACGGCGCGGCGTGCAGGAACTCTCCGCTGTACGTCAGGCGCAGCGCCCAGTGGACGACGAGGTTGTAGTAGTTCGGGTCCTTGGGGTCGGTGCCCGTCGAGGCGGCGTCCATCCGCACCGACGGCTCGCGGCTCATGATCACCTTGATCCCGCCGCGCGTGACGAAGCTGGGCTTGCTGGTCGTCATGCCCGTGGTCACCGGGATGACCTTGATGACCTTGCCGTCCCGCCGGACGGTCAGGGTGTGCTTCTTCACGTCCACCGTGCTGATCTGGGCGTGCCCGACGTCGAAGCTGGCGGTGACGGTACGCCGCCCCCACACGCCGTGGGAGAGCTCGACGCCGCCGACGGCCGCCGACACCTTCACCTTCGTCCCGCTCGGCCAGTACTTCGCCGGTCGCCACTGCGCCTCGCGTGGAGCTGACCCATCGCCAGGCCCCGGTCACGCTCGGGGTCGAGGTCACGGTGAGGGCCTTCTCGGCAGCGTCCTTGTTCGTCACCGGCGAGGCGAAGGTCGCGACGACCGGCATCCCGACCCCGACCGTCCAGTCGTCACCGGGGACCAGCACGACCCGGTTGTACGCCTTGGGCGTGAGCGTGCTGAAGGTGGAGGTCTTCGTGGTCGTGGTGCCGGTGGCGTTCGCCGCCGTGACCTTGAGCGTGTACGTGGTGGCCGGCTTCAGCGCGTCCGTCGCCTGCCACCCGCCGGAGCCGTCGACCCGGCCCTGCAGACGATGCCCGTCCGAGGTCGTCAGCTGCGCGGTCTTCACCGTGCCGTTCGCGACGGTGACGACGACCGGGGTGTCGGGCCGCACCGAGCGCGACCCGTCCGCCGGTGCGAAGGACACGGCGGCGGCGGGCGACGAGGCGGTCGCCCCGGAGGTCGTCGCGGCGACCGAGGTGCTCCCGGCGGAGCGGTCGAGCGCACCGGACGACGAGCATCCGGCGAGCCCGACGGTGACGGCCACCGCCGCCACCACCGCTCGAACACGCGCATGCACCACGGATCTCCCTCACACCTCGGCCGACGACCCCGACCGGTGCCGTCCACGAGAGGACGCACGAACGCGGCGAGGGGTTGCTAGGGCACACGATAGCGAGGGAGCCGCCCGAACACCGTGATCGGGTGGCCGTGGGGCCGTGTCAGTGCGCGTGCTCGCCGCGGTAGAACTCGTAGACCCAGCCCACCAGGGCGATCGCACCGAAGACCATGCCGATCGCGGTGAGCCACCAACCGACCGCGAGGCCCGCGAACACCAGCGCGCCCGCGAGGCCCACCGGGAGCGGCCACCACGAGTAGGGCGCGAAGACGCCCTGTTCGCCGGCGCCCTCGGAGATGTCCGCCGCGGGGTCGTCCTCGGGACGCGGGTCGATGCGGCGCGAGGTGATCCAGAGGAAGAGGCCGATGAGCAGCGCCAGGCCGCCGGTGAGGAACAGCGCGGCCGCACCGACGGGCTCGTGCCAGCTCGTCACGATGCCGTAGATGATCGCGAGCGGGATGAAGAAGAACACCCCGGCTCCGAACAACGTCGTCTCGATCTTCACCTGCTGGCCCTCTCCTTACCGATGCGTGGTGCCGGCCTGCCGACGCGGGGCCCGTGGGCCGTGCCCCGCCGTTGCGCCCTCAGTCGCGGTGCTCGGGCTGCTCCCCCGGCTGCTGCAGCTCCGGGCCGCCGCCGACCCGCGCCAGCAGGCTGGTGTCCGGCGGGGTGACGCCGGCCGCCGCGGCCTCCGGGTGGTGCAGGTCGAAAGCCGGCCGCTCGGAGCGGATGCGCGGCATCGAGAGGAAGTTGTGCCGCGGCGGGGGGCAGCTCGTCGCCCACTCCAGCGAGGCACCGTAGCCCCACGGGTCGTCGACCTCGACCTTGGGGTTGTTCCGCGAGACCCACACGTTGTAGACGAACACCAGCATGGACGCGCCGAGGATGAACGCCCCGACCGTGGAGATCTGGTTGTAGAGCGTGAAGCCGTCCTCCGGCAGGTAGTCGGCGTAGCGGCGGGGCATGCCCTCGACGCCCAGCCAGTGCTGGATGAGGAACGTCGTGTGGAAGCCGATGAACGTCGTCCAGAAGTGCACCTTGCCGAGCCGCTCGTTGAGCATCCGGCCGGTCAGCTTCGGCCACCAGAAGTAGAAGCCGGCGAACATCGCGAACACGACGGTGCCGAAGACCACGTAGTGGAAGTGCGCCACGACGAAGTAGCTGTCCGACAGGTGGAAGTCCAGCGGCGGCGACGCGAGGATGATCCCCGTCAGGCCGCCGAAGAGGAACGTGATGAGGAAGCCGATCGACCACAGCATCGGCGTCTCGAACGTCAGCGAGCCGTGCCACATCGTGCCGATCCAGTTGAAGAACTTCACCCCGGTCGGCACCGCGATGAGCATCGTCATGAAGGCGAAGAACGGCAGCGCCACCTGCCCCGTGACGTACATGTGGTGCGCCCACACCGCGACGGACAGGCCCGCGATGGAGATCGTGGCGAACACCAGGCCCTTGTAGCCGAAGATCGGCTTGCGGCTGAACACCGGGAGGACCTCGGTGACGATGCCGAAGAACGGCAGCGCCAGGATGTAGACCTCCGGGTGGCCGAAGAACCAGAACAGGTGCTGCCAGAGCATCGAGCCGCCGTTCTCGGGCTCGAAGATCTTGGCGCCGAGCCGCCGGTCCGCACCCAGTGACAGCAGGGCGGCGGCGAGCGGGGGGAACGCGAGCAGCACCAGGACGCTGGTGATCAGGATGTTCCACGTGAAGATCGGCATCCGGAACATGGTCATGCCGGGCGCCCGCATGCAGACGACCGTGGTGATGAAGTTGACGGCGCCGAGGATGGTGCCGAAACCGCCGAGCGCGAGACCGAAGATCACCAGGTCACTGCCGATTCCGGGCGAGTACGTGGCGTTCGACAGCGGCGCGTACATGAACCACCCGAAGGAGGCCGCGCCGCCCGGGGTGAGGAAGCCGGAGAACGCGGTCAGGCCGCCGAACAGGTACATCCAGTAGGCGAGCATGTTGAGCCGCGGGAACGCCACGTCCGGCGCGCCGATCTGCAGCGGCATGATCGCGTTCGCCCAGCCCGCGAAGGCGGGCGTCGCGAAGAGCAGCAGCATGATCAGGCCGTGCATGGTGAAGAGCTGGTTGTACTGCTCCTTGGTGCCGACGACCTGCAGACCGGGCTCGAAGAGCTCCGCCCGCATGATGAGCGCCATGAGGCCGCCCACCAGAAAGAAGCCCATGGACGAGATGAGGTAGAGGTTCCCGATCGTCTTGTGGTCGGTGGTCGTGAGCCACCGGGCGACGACCGAGCCCTTACGCGCCCCGGCGGGAACGGCGTACGCGGCCTGTTCCTCGGTGACGAATGCCGCTGTCATGTGTCACTTGCTCCCGGTGCCGTCGACGCCGTTCGTGGTGCCACCGGGAACGGCCCCGGGGCCCGGCGGGGTGTAGCTGCGGCCGAGGTTGGAGTCGAGCGTCCCGACGTACCCCTGGCTGCGCAGCTGCTGCATGTGGGAGTCGAAGTCGGCCTGCGAGACCACCTGGACGTTGAAGAGCATCTCGGAGTGGTACTCGCCGCAGAGCTCGGCGCACTTGCCCTTGTAGGCCCCGATCGTCTCGGGCACGACCTGGAACTTGTTCCGGACGCCGGGGATGACGTCCATCTTGTAGAGGAAGGCCGGGATCCAGAACGAGTGGATGACGTCGCGCGAGGTGAGCTGGAACTGCACCCGCCGGCCGACCGGCAGGTACAGCGTCGGCAGCTCCTTCTCGACGCCGGGCTGGCCCGTGAGCTGGCCCTGGACGCCCGGCTCGAACACGTTCAGCGGCTGGCCGTTCTGCTGCAGGTAGTTGAAGTCCCAGGCCCACTGCTTGCCGACCACGTTGATCGTCACATCGGGCTTCGCCGAGACGTCCGCGATCGCCGCCTCGTCGCGCGCGGTGAAGAAGAAGAGCACCGCGATCATCATGAGCGGGATGACGGTGTACATGATCTCGAGCGGCAGGTTGTACCGGACCTGTGCGGGCAGACCCGTCTCGGTGCGACGCCGGCGGTACGCGACGACGCACCAGATGATCAGGCCCCACACCAGGAACCCGACGAGCCATGCGGCGATCCACGAACCGTTCCAGAGCGAGATGATCCGGCCGGTCTGGTTCGTGGTCGTCGGGGTCGACGGGAGCCACCCGGTCTCGAGATGGTCACCGCACCCGGAGAGCAGCAGAGCGCCGCCCACCCCGCCCGCGACGACCGCTGCACGGCGACCGGAACCGCGCACCGCGCGGACAACATCGTGCGAACGCACCAGTGGCCTTCCCCACGCATTTCGGCCCGGCGGTGGAGCTCCCGGGGGCTGGGCATCTCGAACGGGTCGAACACTACCGGGTGGTTCCTCCGGGCGCTCCCGGCGGGCCACCTCCCGGCGTGGCCCGATCCGGCGTCCGCCGCCCCGCCCGTCAAGGGGCGGCGAAGGGGGGCGCGAACGCCGGCGGAGGGCAGGTCAGCGCCGTCCGCAGCCGGGCCAGGTACTCCCCCCGAGGGATCTCCACCACCCCCAGGGTGGCGAGGTGGTCGGTGCGCCACTGGACGTCGATCAGCCGTCGCGGGTCGGCGTCCGCCCGCAGGATCCGGACCAGCCCGACCAGGGCGACCTTGGAGGCGTCCGTCTCGCGGTGGAACATCGACTCCCCGGCGAACAGGCCGCCGATCGCGAGCCCGTAGAGCCCTCCGACGAGCTCGCCGCCCCGCCAGCACTCCACCGAGTGCGCCCAGCCGAGCCGGTGCAGGTCGCTGTAGGCGGCCGCGACCGCACGGGTGATCCAGCGGCCGGGCCGCGCAGGGTCGGCGCATCCGGCGACGACGGCGTCGAAGGCGGTGTCGACGCGCAGCTCGAAGCGGCCCACGGCGCGGCGCAGCGAACGCGACACCCGCAGGCCGTCCAGCGGCAGCACGCCGCGCGGGTCGGGCGACCACCAGCCGATCGGTCCCCGGCCGCCTCGCCCCAGCCCCATCGGGAAGAGCCCGGCCCGGTACGCGGCGAGCAGGGTGCCGGGCCGCAGGTCCGCTCCGGCGGCGACCAGGTCCTCCCCCGGCTCGGCCGCCCGCAGGTCGAACACGTACGCGCTGGGCGGCGGCTCGATCGGCTCGATCGGCTGGGCCGGACCAGCCGGACCGGCCCGGGTCACGCCGGGACGACCCCCGCCAGGTGGGCCTCGAGCTCGGCGGCCGCCGCATCGCCGTAGGCGGCGGCGAACCGCCGCAGTGCGCTGCCGCGCGCGAGCCGGTACTCCTGGGTGCCCACCGTCTCCAGGACGTGCGTCGCCAGCAGCGCACCCACCTGCGCGCAGCGCTCGTGGCCCAGCCCCCAGGCCAGGCCGGCGAGGAAGCCGGCGCGGAACGCGTCGCCGACGCCGGTCGGGTCGGCGACGGCGGCCGCGGGCACGACCGGCACCCGCACGGGTTCGGCACCCTCGGACTCCACCACCACGCCGTCCCTGCCGTGGGTCGTGACCCGGACGCCGACCCGGGCCAGCACGTCCGCGTCGCTCCAGCCGGTCTTGCTCGTGATGAGCGCGGCTTCGTAGTCGTTGCTGAACAGGTAGGCGGCGCCCTCGACCAGCGCCTTGATCTGCGGTCCGTCCGACCAGGCGAGCTGCTGCGAGGGGTCCGCGGCGAAGGGGATCCCGCGGGAGCGGCACTCCTCGGTGTGCCGGAGCATCGCCTCGGGATCGTTCGGGCCGACGAGCACCAGCTCGAGGGGCTGGTCGGCGGCGAGCGGGGCGAGCTCGATCTGCCTGGCCTCGCTCATCGCTCCCGCGTAGAACGAGGCGATCTGCGCCTGATCGGTGTCCGTCGTGCAGACGAACCGCGCCGTGTGCAGCACGTCGGAGACGTGGACGCCGGAGCAGTCGACGCCGTGCCGCTCGAGCCAGGACCGGTACTCGGCGAAGTCCTCACCCACCGCCCCGACGAGCAGCGGCCGCTGGCCCAGCGCCGCCAGGCCGAAGGCGATGTTCGCGGCCACCCCGCCCCGGCGGATCTGCAGGTCGTGCACGAGGAACGACAGCGAGACCCGGTGCAGCTGCTCCACGACGAGGCTGTCGGCGAACCGGCCGTCGAAGGCCATGAGGTGGTCCGTGGCGATGGACCCGGTCACCGCGATGCGCACGGGGCGCCACCCTACAAGGGTGGCGCCCCGCGGCAAGGTCACTGCCCTGGCAGCCAGGGGCGATCCTGCCGAAGATCAGTGGAAGCTGTCGCCGCAGGCGCAGCTGCCCGTCGCGTTCGGGTTGTCGATCGTGAAGCCCTGCTTCTCGATCGTGTCCGCGAAGTCGATCGTCGCGCCGTCGAGGTACGGCGAGCTCATCCGGTCGACCACGACCTCGACGCCGCCGAAGTCGCGCAGCAGGTCGCCGTCGAGCACGCGCTCGTCGAAGTAGAGCTGGTAGATCAGGCCGGAGCAGCCGCCGGGCTGGACTGCGACGCGCAGGCGCAGGTCGTCGCGACCCTCCTGCTCGAGCAGGCTCTTGACCTTGCTCGCGGCGACGTCGCTCAGCACCACACCGTGCTCGGCGCGCTCGGTCTCGCTCGTCTGGGCGGTCTGGTCCTGAAGGGTCATACGGGTCATCTCCGTCGGATCGGGTGCGAGCGGGGGTCGACGAGGTCCTCAGCGAGCCCGTCGGCTCCCGCATTCCCTCCCAGCGTACGTCGCCGCCACCCGCTCGCCCGCCGCGACCGGCAGGCTCGCCGAGCCGGTCCGGATCGCGGTCGCCGGTCAGCGGGGTCGGGCGTGGGTCGGCGCGGGTCAGGAGGGCCGGGACCAGGTCCGGGCGATGCGCTCCGCCCGCGCCGCGAGGGTGCCGGCGGGATCGGCGAGCGCGGCGGCGACCTCGGCGGGGTCGTCGGCGACGGCGTAGGCGGACTCGACGCCGATCGCCAGGGCCTCGCGCCGCCCGACGAGCACCTGGCCGGCCACGACGACGACCGGCGTCCCCACCTCGAGCCCGGTGGCCGCGACGGCGCTCACCACCTTCCCCCGCAGCGACTGCCAGTCGAAGGTCCCCTCGCCGGTCACGACGAGGTCCGCCGCCTCGACCCGCGCCCGGAAGCGGACGGCGTCGAGCACCGCCCCGGCTCCGCCCACCCGGCGGCCGCCGAGCAGCAGGAGGCCGAAACCCAGCCCACCGGCCGCACCCGCGCCGCCCTCGCGGGCGAGGGCCCGCGGGACGCCGGCCGCGTCGCACGCGGCCGCCGCGAAGTCGCCGAGCGCGAGCTCGAGCCGCTGCGCCTGCTCCGGCGTCGCCCCCTTCTGCTCCGCGAAGCCCGCGCTCGCGCCGTGGAACCCGAGCAGCGGGACGTCGACGTCCGTGGCGGCGACGATCTCGACGTCCGCCCAGGCCTCCCGCAGCGCGGTCAGGGCACCCAGCTCCGCGGCGTCCGTGCCGCGCAGCGCCTCACCCCCGGCGGTGAGCCGCGTCCGGCGACGCCGCGCCGAGCGCGGCGAGCAGCCCGCCGAGCAGGCCGGCGCCGCCGTCGTTCGTCCCGGACCCGCCGAGCCCGACGACGACGCGGCGGGCGCCCGCGGCCCGCGCCGCGAGCAGCAGGCCGGCGACGCCGGCGGTCGTCGTGACGCCGGGGTCCCGGCGGTCCGGCGGCACGAGGTGCAGGCCGCACGCCTGCGCGGACTCCACCCAGCCCACGAGCACGCCGTCCGGCGCGGGCGCGAGGAGCACCTGCGCCGGCGTGGCCTCCCCCAGCGGCCCCGGCACCGTCACCAGCTCCAGGCGGGCGCCGGGCAGCGCCTCGGCGAGGACGTCGACGAACCCGGGACCGCCGTCGGAGAGCGGGCAGAGATCGATCTCGTCGTCCGGCGCCCGGCGGCCCCAGCCCGCGGCCACCGCCCGCGCGGCCTGCGGCGCCGTGAGGGTGCCGGTGAAGGAGTCGGGGGCGACGAGGACGCGCACCGGCACAGTCTGGCGGCGCGGGCACGCAAGCCGGGACCGGGGGGATCACCTGCCCGGGGGATCGCGTCACCGCATCGGCGGCCGACGGGACTGGGACGAGGTCGGGCACGGGGTCGAGCACGGGAAGGAGGCGACGTGGACCGCGCCCTGCTGCCGGGTATGCGGCTGATGCGCAGGATCAGCATCACCGGCAAGTTCGGCGTGGTCACGCTGCTCCTGCTCCTCCCGCTCACCATCGGCGTCGGCAGCGGGTACGCCGAATCGACCGGCCTGCTCCGCTCGGCCCAGCAGGAGCAGGCGGGCCTGCACCTGGCAGCCCCGCTCGTGCAGCTGGTCGTCCAGGTCGCGCAGGCCGAGGACGCCGCCGCACGCGGGGTCCCGCCCGCGGCGCCGCTCACGGCCGTCGGAGCGGTGGACGCCGCCGTCCGGCGGGCCGCCGACGCCTCCGAGCCGCTGCGTCCGCTCGCCGCGTCCTGGAGCCGGGTCCGCGGCGACGTCGAGGCGGTCGGCGCGGCGAGCCGGCCCCAGGAGGCCGCGGCCCGCGCACGCCGGGCCCTGGACGGGTGCAGCGCACTGCTCCAGCAGGTCACCGAGATCTCCGGCCTGGTGGCGGACCCCGAGCTGGGCACCCACTACCTCGTCACGAGCCTGACCTGGACCCTCCCACGGATCGTCGGCACCGCGGCGGCCGCCACGGCCGACGCCCGGGGCGGGACGGAGCAGGAGCAGGGGTTGGACCGCGCGACGGGCGCTCGCACGCTGCAGGCGCTGGCGGACCAGCTCCAGGACGAACTGGGTACCGCCGCCGCGCACGACCCCGAGCCGCAGCTCGGCCGCCGGGTCCTGGAGGTGGCGGCGGTCCGGGCCGCCGTCGACCGGTTCGCGGACGCCGCCGCCGGGCCGGCCGGCGACGCGGTGACGCCGCTGGCGAACGGCAGGCTGTCCGCCGCCGTCCGCGGCGCTCGTGACCCAGCTCTCCTCCGCGGCCGACACCCGCCTCACGCACCGTCAGGAGGAGCTCGCGAGCAGCCGGGACCGCCCCGTGCTCCTCGCACTCGGCTCACTGCTCGTGCTCGGTTACCTGCTCGTCGCCGTCTACCGGGCGACGAGCCAGGACGTGCACGCGGTGCTGGAGGACATCTCCACCGTGACCAACGGCGAGCAGCCCCGGGAGGACCTCCCGTCGGGGTCCGACGAGTTCGCCCGGATGAGCCGTGCGGTGACCATCACCCGCGACCGGCTCACCGCCCTGCTCGGCTCGCTGCGCTACCAGGCCACGCACGACGAGCTGACCGCGCTCGGCAACCGGACCCTCTTCACGGACAAGATCGCCGACGCGCTGGCGGAGACCGGACCTGGGATCGCCGTCGTGGTCGTCGACCTCGACCACTTCCGTGACGTCAACGACAGCTTCGGCCATGACCTCGGCGACCGGATGCTGCGGTCGGTCGGGGCGCGGTTCCACCGGGCCGTCGGCCGGCGGAACGTGGTCGCCCGGCTCGGCCCGGACGAGTTCGGCGTCCTGCTGCCGGCCGGCGGCGGGGAGATCGCCGCGCTCGAGGTGGTCGAGCGGTTGCGCGTCGCGCTCCAGGAGCCCGTCGACGTCGACGGGCGGCTGCTGCAGGTGACGGCGAGCTTCGGGGTGGCCGTCGCCGGCTTCCCGGACCGCCCCGACCGGCGCGGCCCGGCGGAGCTCATCCGGGACGCGCGACGTCGCGGTCGCCGCCGCCCGGGACAGCAGGCCCCGAGCCGGCGCCGACGGCAGCGCCGCCGCCCGCGTCGCCGTCTTCGAGCCGGCCATGCACGAGCGGACCCGCGCCCGCACCGAGCTCTCCGCCGAGCTGGTCGGCGCGGTGGAGCGCGGGGAGCTGCAGCTGCTCTACCAGCCGATCGTCGACCTCGCGACGAACGTCGTGCACGGCGTCGAGGCCCTCGCCCGGTGGAACCACCCCACCCGCGGGCTGGTGCCGCCGACGGTGTTCGTGCCGCTCGCCGAGGCCACCGGCTCGATCGTGCCGATCGGGCGCTGGGTGCTCCGTGAGGCGGCGCTGCAGCTGGCCCGCTGGCGCGCGGAGTTCCCGGACGGGTACCCGCTGACCATGGAGGCCAACCTCTCGACCGGTCAGCTGGCCGACCCGGGACTCGTGCCCATGGTCGTCGGGCTGCTGGAGGAGACCGGCGTCGACCCGTACGACCTCATGCTCGAGATCACCGAGTCGGCCCTGGTGTCCGACCTGGACGCCGCGCTGCGCCCGCTGCGGCAGCTGTCGGCCATCGGCGTCCGGCTCGCCCTGGACGACTTCGGCACCGGCTACTCCTCCCTGACCTACCTGCGGCGGCTGCCGGTGCAGGTGCTCAAGATCGACCGATCCTTCGTCGTGGACGCCGACGGCCCGGGCCCCACGTCCGGCGTGCTGCTCGCCGGGATCGCCCAGCTGGGCGCCGGGCTCGGCATGCAGATCGTGGCCGAGGGCGTCGAGACGGCCCAGCAGGCCGCGCAGGTGCGGGCCGCCGGATGCCACCTCGGCCAGGGCTTCCTCTGGGCGCGGCCGATGCCGGCCGACGACGTCACCGCCCTGCTCCGCCGGGGCGGTGACCTGACCCCGGGTCCGGTCGCGGGCGGCGCGGAGCCGTTCCGGCACCTGCCCCGGCCGTCGCCGGACGCCGACCAGCGTGGGCACGCCGGCCCCGTGCGGTAGCGGCCGCACGCGTCGGCGAGCCGCCGGCCCGCCCGGCCGACGGCAGCGCCTCGGAGAGGGTCAGCGCGCGAGGGCCGCCAGCAGCAGCGCCTCGGCCAGGCAGGCGCGCTCGAGCTCGCCGAGATGGACCGACTCGTTCGTGCCGTGCGCGCGGGTGTCCGGGTCCTCGACGCCGACGAGCAGCACGGTGGCCTCGGGGTAGAGCTCCCCGAACTCCGCGACGAAGGGGATCGACCCGCCGACGCCCATGTGCACGGGCGACCGGCCCCAGGCCTGCTCCAGCGCCCAGCGGGCGACGTCGTACACGGGGCCGTCGAGCTGCCCCGCCCACGGCTGCCCGGCCTCGCCCGGAGCCATCTCGACCCGGGCACCCCACGGCGTGTGCGCCTCGACGTGCGCCTGCACCGCCGCCAACGCCGCCGCCGGGTCCTGCCCCGGGGGGATCCGGAGGCTGAACTTGAACGCCACCGACGGCAGCAGCGTGTTGGACGACGTCGCCACCGACGGCACGTCGATGCCGGTGACCGTGAGCGCGGGCCGCGTCCACAGCCGGGACTCGAGCCGGCCCTCGCCGAGCAGCTGCACACCGTCGAGCACCCCGGCGTCCCGGCGGAGATCGGCCTCGGCGTACCCCAGGTCGTCGGCCTCACCGCGGGCGAGGCCCTCGACGGCGACGTTCCCCGCGGCGTCCCAGAACGTCGAGAGCAGCCGGACCGTCGCCGTCAGGGCGTCCGGCACCGCCCCGCCGTACATGCCGGAGTGGACGGCGTGGTCGAGCGTGCTCACGGTGACGACGCCGTCGACCACCCCGCGCAGGCTCGTCGTCAGGGCGGGGACGCCGACGCGCCAGTTGCCGGAGTCGGCGACGACGATGACGTCGGCGGCGAGCCGTTCCCGGTGGGCGGCGAGGAAGGCCGCGAACGTCGGGGACCCGATCTCCTCCTCGCCCTCGACGAAGACGGTGACGCCGACGCCGAGCTCGTCCGCCAGGGTGCGCAGCGCTGCCAGGTGCAGGGCGACGCCCGCCTTGTCGTCGGCGGCGCCGCGCCCGTAGAGACGCCCGTCCCGCTCCACCGGCTCGAAGGCCGGCGTGTCCCAGAGCGCGGGGTCCCCCGGCGGCTGCACGTCGTGGTGGGCGTACAGCAGCACGGTCGGCGCCCCCGACGGCGCGGGTCGGCGTCCGACGACGGCGGGGCCGCCGCCGGGCACCCGCAGGATCTCGACCTCCTCCAGGCCCGCGCCGCGCAGCAGCGCGGCGACCGCGGCGGCACTGGCCTCGACCTGCTGCTGGTCGAACGCCGGCGCGGAGACGCTCGGGATCCGGATCAGGGCCTCGAGATCGGCACGCACGCCGGGCATGACGTCGGCCAGCCTGCGTCGGAGCGTGTCGACGTCGGGCGCGAGGGGAAGCTGCGTCATGAGACGGGAACCTAACGCCCCTCGCCGCTGTGCGTACCCTGGGGAGGTGTTCGGACGCAGGAGCAGCACCGAGGCGGAGCCGACCGGGACCGTCGGGTCGGATGCGGCCGCCAAGGCGGCCGCCGGTAAGGGCCGGCCGACCCCGAAGCGGCGGGAGGCGGAGCAGCGCAACCGCCAGCCGCTGGTCGGTGCTCCGCGGCTGCCCGCGAACGCCACCAAGGAGGAGCGCAAGGCGGCCCGCGAGGCGCAGCGCCAGGCCGCGTCGGCCGAGCGGGTCAAGTCCCGCGAGGCGCTCCTGACCGGCGACGAGCGTCACCTGCCCGCGCAGCACCGCGGCCCGGCCCGCAAGTGGGCCCGCGACTACGTGGACGCGCGGCGCAACCTCGGCGACTACCTGTTCCCGGTCGCCATCGTCGTCCTCGGCGCCGGCCTCGTGCCCGTGCCGGCGATCCGCCCGTACGCGCTGCTCGCCGTGCCGCTGCTCTACCTCTACCTGGTCCTCGTCCTGGTCGACGCCTACCTGCTCTCCCGGCGGCTCAACCGGAACGACGTACGAGCGCTTCGGCGGCCAGTCGGCCGGCGTCGGGCGGTACGGCGCGCTGCGCAGCATGCAGATCCGGCGCTTCCGGCTCCCCCGCCCCCAGGTCGCCCGGGGACAGTACCCCGAGTGAGGTCGCCGAACTGGTCCTAGGGTCGGGGTCATGGAGTTCCGATACCTCGGCCGCAGCGGCCTGAAGATCAGCGAGATCACCTACGGCAACTGGCTGACCCACGGGTCCCAGGTGGAGAACGAGGTCGCGACCGCCTGCGTGCGGGCGGCCCTCGACGCCGGGATCACGTCCTTCGACACCGCCGACGCGTACGCCAACGGCGCCGCCGAGACGGTGCTCGGCGAGGCGCTCGACGGCGTCCGCCGCGAGAGCATCGAGATCTTCACCAAGGTCTACTGGCCCACCGGACCGGCGGGGCACAACGACAGCGGCCTCTCCCGCAAGCACGTCATCGAGTCGATCAACGGCTCGCTGCGCCGGCTGGGCACCGACTACGTCGACCTCTACCAGGCGCACCGCTACGACACGGAGACGCCGCTGGAGGAGACCATGCAGGCCTTCGCGGACGTCGTCCGCGCCGGCAAGGCCCTCTACATCGGCGTCAGCGAGTGGACCGCGGAGCAGATCCGCGCAGGCCACGAGCTCGCGCAGCAGCTCGGCATCCAGCTCATCTCGAACCAGCCCCAGTACTCCATGCTGTGGCGGGTCATCGAGGGCGAGGTCGTGCCGACGTCGAAGGAGCTCGGCGTCTCGCAGGTCGTCTTCTCCCCGATCGCGCAGGGGGTGCTCACCGGCAAGTACAAGCCGGGCCAGCCGCCGCCCGCGGGTTCCCGGGCGACCGACGAGAAGGGCGGGGCGAACTTCATCCGCCGGTTCATGAACGACGACGTGCTCACCCGGGTCGCCGACCTCGAGCCGATCGCCAAGGAGCTGGGTCTCACGCAGGCGCAGCTGGCCGTCGCGTGGGTGCTGCAGAACGAGAACGTCGCGGCCGCGATCATCGGCGCCTCCCGGCCCGAGCAGGTCGAGGAGAACGTGAAGGCCGCGGGCGTGACCGATCCCGCCGGAGCTGCTCGCCCGGATCGACGACGTGCTGGGCGGCATCGTCGAGCGGGACCCCGGCGCGGACGGCCGAGAACGCGCCGCAGCGCCGGCCCACCTGACCGCAGGGCCGCCACGCGGGCTCGCTACTCCATCGGGCGCAGGCTCATCGGATAGACCACCTCGCCGTCGTCGAGCAGGCTCACCTGCTCGACGCCCTGGCCGAGCAGCGACCGCCACGACTCGCCGACCCAGGTCTCCGCGTCCGCCCTGCTCGGAAACGTGCCGGGGTCTCCGCGGGCGCTGACCGGGGTGCCGTCGGCGGCCTCGAAGCGCCAGGTGAAGGTGCTCATGACAGCACCGTAGCGAGAAGGAGCGAGAAGACCCTCCCGCGGCGTCTACCCTCCCCGACGTGCGGATCGTCGTCAGCGGCAGCGCCGCCCGGCCCTGGCCCGTCGACGGGTGCGGCTGCCCGGCCTGCCGGGCCGGGGCCGCCTCACCCGCCGGTCTGCGTGCCGGGCAGCTCGTCGTCGCGGCGGGCCGGGTCGACGGTTTCCCGGTCGAGCCGGGCGACCGGCACGAGGTGGACGGCGTCCGGGTGATCGCGCTGCCCGGTGCCAGGCCGGACCGGCCCGTGATCGTCGTCGGCGCTCCCGACAGCGACCGTCCTGTGGGCCGAGGGACCGGGACGGCCTGCCGGAGGAGACCGTCGATGCGCTCACGGACGCCCGGCTCGACGCCGCCGCGCTCGACCTGCGCGACGACGACGGGCACCCGGAACCCCGGCACCTCGCGCACGCGGTGGCGCGGCTGCGCGCCGTGGGCGCGCTCGGACCGGCCGCGGACGTCGTCGCCCTGGGCCGCACGCACGAGCTGAACCCCGGGCCGCTCGAGCGGCGTCTCGCGCTGTGGGGGGCACGGGTCGCCCCGGACGGCGGGGAGCTGCCCGCGCCCGAGCCGGCGGTGGCCGCACCGTGGCGGACGCTCGTGCTCGGGCCGGCGTCGTCGGGCAAGTCGGCCTCCGCCGAGGATCTGCTCGCCGCCGAACCCGCGGTCGTGTACGCGGCGACCGGGCCGGTCCCGGTCGTGACGACTCCAGCGACGCCCGACGACGAGGGCTGGGCGGCGCGGGTCGCGGCGCACCGCGGAGCGCCGGCCGCCCTGGTGGTCCACCGACGAGAGCGGGCAGCTCGCCCGTCTGCTGGCGCAGGAGGGGACCCCCGCTGCTCGTGGACGCGCTCGGCACCTGGGTGGCCGCGGTGATGGACCGCGCCGGCGCCTGGGACGATGCCGCCGGATGGCGGGACGTGGTCGAGGGCGAGGTGGACGCGGTGGTCGCGGCGTGGCGGCAGGCACGACGGCGGGTCGTCGCCGTCGGCGAGGAGGTCGGCTGGGGCGTGGTGCCCGCCGACCGCGGGGTCACGGCGTTCCGGGAGGTCCTGGGGGCCCTGACCCGCCGGCTCGCGGAGCAGAGCGAGCGGGTCGTCCTCGTCGTCGCCGGCAGGACGGTCGAGCTGTGACACCGGCGCCGGACCTCGCCGAACTCGCGCACGCGGTCCGCTGGCCCCCGGTCGAGCCGCAGGACGAGGCACGGGCGGCCTTCGCGGAGTCCGGTCGGGGCTCCGCGTACGGACGGCTCGAGGAGCTCGCGGTCTGGTGGGCGGCGGTCCGGGACGACGCCGCCGCTCCCCCGCCGCAGCGCGCCGCCGGGTTCGGCCTGACGAGCCCGCTGCCGGACCCCGTCCGGCTGCCGGTGCGACGGCTGGGTTGGGATCACCCGGCCGAACCGCGCCGAGGCGCTGGCCTGGGGGCTGGCCACCGCGGACGCCCTCGTCGACGAGGGCACGGACCTGCTGCTCGTGGCGGTCGACGAGCCCACCACCCGCCGCGTGCTCGCCGCCGAGCTGCTGGGCACCGACGCCGTCGACGCCCTCGGCTGGCCCGTCCCCAGCGGTGAGCCCGCGGGGGTCGTCGACGACGCACAGTGGATGCACGACGTCGTCGCCCTCCGCGACGGGCTGCGCGCCGTCACCGGCCTCGCCGGCGACCCCGCGGCGCTGCTGACCTCGCTCGGCAGCCCGCTGCTCGCGGCCGCGACCGGGCTCCTGCTCGGAGCGGTCGTCCGGCGGACCCCCGCCGTGCTCGACGGACCCGGCGCCGCGGCCGTCGGTCTTCTCGTGCGGTCGCTCGCGTGGGAGGCGCCGGACTGGTGGCAGGTGGCGCCGCCCGCCCCGGAGCCGCTGCAGGAGCGGGTCCTCGGCGTCCTGCGCATGTCGCCGCTGCCCGGGCCGGTCGTCACCGCCGAGGACGGCACCGGGGCCCTGCTCGGCGCGGAGCTGGTCGCGGCCGCCGCGGCCCTGCTCCCCCGGCCGGCGTGAGCCGCACCCGTCCGGCCGGGCTGCGCGACGGGCTGCTGCTCGCGACCGGCACGCTCTGCGTGCTCCGGGTGCCCGCGCCCCGCGCGGGTGGGAGCTCCGGAGGGCGCCGTCGCGATGTGCGTCGCACCTCTCGTCGGCGCCGTGCTGGGCGGGGTCGCGGCCGTGGTCGCCGAGGTCGCCCGCCGCGCCGGCACCGGGGACCTCGTCGCGGCGGCGCTCGCGCTCGCGACGCTCGCCGTGGCGACCGGCGGGCTGCACCTGGACGGGCTCGCGGACACGGTCGACGGCCTGGCGGCGCTGCGGTCGACCCGCGCGGACCGGGCCCGCGCCCTGGACGTGATGCGCCGCGGCGACCTCGGACCGCTCGGCGCCGCGGCGCTCGTGCTGGTCGTCGCGGTGCAGGTCGCCGCTCTCGCCCGGGCGCTCGACCTGTGGGGCGTCGGCGTCCTGCCGGTCGCGGCCGCCGCCGGGCGCTGCACGTTGCCGGTGCTCTGCGCCCGAGGCATCCCGCCGGCGCGTCCCGGCGGACTCGGCGCCACCGTCGCCGGAACCGTGCCCCGGCTGCTCGCGCTGGCCGTACCGCTCGTCACCGCACTGCTCGCCGGGCTGCTGCTCGGCGCCGCCACCGGGGCCGGCGTCACCAGCGGGCTGGCCGGCCACGCCGACCTCGCCGTCGCGGCCGGCTGCGGAATCGGCGTGGTGCTCGCGGGGCGGGCGGTCCGCCGGCTCGGCGGGATCACCGGCGACGTGCTCGGCGCCGCCGTCGAGTGGGGCACGGCCGCGGCCCTCGTCGTCCTGGCCGCCGCGCCCTGACGCCGGGGCCGCCCGAGCCGGACCGCGGGGCGGGTCAGGCCGGGCGGGAGTCGACGAACGGCGGCTTCACGACGCGGCAGCGCAGCGGCCGGCCCCGGACGTCGACGACGACCTCGTCGCCCTCGCCCACGGCGCGGTCGAGCAGGGCGAGACCGATGCCCTGGCGCAGCGTCGGCGAGAAGGTGCCGGAGGTGGTGACGCCGACGCGCTCGCCGCCCGCGAGCACCGGGAGCTCCGGGCGTGGCACCCCGCGCTCGAGTGCCAGCAGCCCGCGCAGGAGCCGCTGGGCGCCGCGCTCGCGTTCGGCGAGCAGCACGTCCCGCCCCCAGAAGGCGGGCTTGGACCAGCCGACGGCCCAGCCCGTCCGCGCCTGCACCGGCGTGATGTCCAGCGACAGCTCGTGCCCGTGCAAGGGGTAGCCCATCTCGGTGCGCAGCGTGTCCCGTGCGCCGAGGCCGCACGGCAGGCCGCCGAGGCCGCGGACGCGCTCCAGCAGCGCGTCCCAGATCGGGCCCACGACCTCGCTCGGCGGCAGCAGCTCGTAGCCCCGCTCCCCGGTGTAGCCCGTCCGGCAGACCGTGACCGGCGCCCCCTCCCAGGCGGCGTCGACGAACGACATGTACGGCCGGCCGACGGGCAGGTCGAGCGCGTCGAGCACGTCGTCGGCCAGCGGGCCCTGGACGGCGAGGACGCCGTAGCGGTCGTGCTCGTCCGTCACCGCGACGCCGGGCGGAGCGGCCTCGGTCAGCCGCCGTGCCACCTCGGCGGCGTTCGCGGCGTTCGGGACGAGCAGGACGTCGTCCTCCGCCCGTAGGTAGACGATGAGGTCGTCCACCACCCCGCCGGTCGGGTCGTCGCAGCAGAGGCTGTACTGGGCGCGGCCGGGCTCGATCCGGTCCAGCGCGTTCGTGAGGCAGGCGTCGACGAACGCGGCCGCATCGGGCCCGCGGACGCCGACCTTGCCCAGGTGGCTGACGTCGAAGAGTCCGACCCGGGTCCGGACCGCCTCGTGCTCGCGCAGCACGCCGCCGCCCGGGTACTCGATCGGCATCTCGTAGCCGCCGAAGTCGGCCAGCTTCGCGCCGAGCTCGACGTGCCGGTCGTGCAGCGCGGTACGACGCACCCCGGCGCCGGAACCGGCGGAGTCGGCGACTGTCTCGGACATGCCCGGCAACCTACCCGCCCACCCCGCGACGAGGCGGCGGCGTGCGTGCGCGGAGGGTCCGGCTAGCATCGCCAGGGCCTGTCGGCGCCCGCATCCATCCCTCCAGGAGGCCGTCCTCGTGCCCGTCGTGTCGCTGTCCGCCGACCGTCCCGCCGACGTTCCCGCCGACGTCCTCGTGCTCGCCGTGGCGGCCCCGCCCGAGCCGGGCGGCGACCCGGTGCTGCTGGGCGGCGGCGACCTGCCCGAGCCGCTGCGCGCGGCGCTCGACGGGCCGCTCCTGCGCGGTCTCGGCGTCAGCGGCCGTCCCGACGCCGTCACCCGGATCCCCTCGGCCGGTGCCGTGGCCGCTCCGGTCGTCGCCCTCACCGGCGTCGGCGGGAGCCCGACGCCCGACCCCGAGACCCTGCGCCGCGCCGCGGGGGCCGCCGTCCGGACGCTCGCCGGCACCACCACGGTCGCGCTGGCGCTCCCCGCGACGACCGCCGCGGAGGTGAGCGCCGTCGCCGAGGGCGCGGTGCTCGGTGCGTACGCGTTCGGCACCTACCGGGTCAAGACCGCAGCCGGGGACCGGCCCCCCGTCGAGAACGTCGTCGTGCTCGCTCCGCAGGGCGTCGACGACGAGCTGTTGGACCGGGTGCGCGCCGTGGGGGACGCCGTGGCGCTGACCCGGGACCTCGTGAACACCCCGCCGGCCGACCTCTACCCCGCGAGCTTCGCCGAGCGGGCGGCCGAGGCCGCCGACGGCCTGCCCGTCACGGTGACCGTGCTGGACGAGCAGGCACTGGCGGAGGGCGGCTACGGCGGCATCATCGGCGTGGGCAAGGGGTCCGCCCGGCCGCCCCGGCTGGTCCACGTCGAGTACGCGCCGGCCGATGCACGCGGCTACGTCGCGCTCGTGGGAAAGGGGATCACGTTCGACTCCGGCGGTCTGTCGATCAAGCCGGCCTCCGGGATGGCGGAGATGAAGAGCGACATGGCCGGCGCCGCCGCCGTGCTCGCCACCGTGGCCGCCGCGGCCCGGCTGCGGCTGCCCGTCCGGGTCGGCGGCTGGCTCGCGATCGCCGAGAACATGCCGTCGGGCACCGCGCAGCGCCCCTCCGACGTGCTCACGATCCGCGGCGGGCGCACGGTCGAGGTGCTCAACACGGACGCCGAGGGCCGGCTCGTGCTGGCCGATGCGCTCGTGGACGCCTCGCAGACCGCACCCGACCTGATCGTCGACGTCGCGACCCTGACCGGCGCCCAGACGGTCGCGCTGGGCAAGCGGGTGAGCGCGGTGATGGCGAACGACGACGGGCTGCGTGAGCGCGTCGTCCGGGTCGCGGGCGAGGCCGGCGAGCAGTTCTGGCCGATGCCGCTGCCGCCCGAGCTGCGCGCCAGCCTGGACTCCCCGGTCGCCGACATCGCCAACATCGGTGAGCGCTTCGGGGGCATGCTCGTCGCGGGCCTGTTCCTGGCCGAGTTCGTGGGCACGCGCGAGGACGGCGAGCGGATCCCCTGGGCGCACCTCGACATCGCCGGCCCGGCCTTCAACAGCGGCTCGGCACACGGGTACACCCCGGCCGGCGGGACCGGCGTCGCCGTTCGCACGCTGCTGCGGCTGCTCGAGGACGTCGCCGGCGTCTGAGCAGCCTTCACCTCACCGTGCCCGCGTCCTGCGCCGGGGTGGCGAGCACTCCTCCGAGCTCACGGCCCCAGGCCCGGGCACGGTCCAGCTCGCCGTCCCGCAACGGCCCCGTCATCCCGATGACGACGAAGCCCGTCGGCCTCCCGACGACGACGGCGCCCGCCCGGTGCAGGGCCCGCGCCAGCCGCCGGGCCGCGCCGCCGGAGAAGCGGGAGGCCAGCCGGGTGTCGAAGGCGGCCGCTCGCGGGGCGGTGCCGTCCGCGGACATCCGGGCGAGGAGCTCGCGCACGCCCGCGCCCTCGGCGTCCGGGTCGTGCCGCCGCTCCGGCGCCTGCTGACGGTCCTTCGCGATCTGCGCCGTCCGGCTGCGGAGCGAGCTCATCCCCCAGGCGTGGGTCGGGCAGCCGACGACGAGCAGGTCGACGTCGTGGAGCGGGACGGCGGGCGGCCCCACCGCCGCGGCTGCCGGGAGACACCGCACGGTCAGGTCCGGGCGGGCGTCCGCCAGACCCTCCGCGATCGCCTCCGCGATCGCCCGGGTGGTGCCGAACAGGCTCTCGTGGATCACGAGTGCACGCATTCTTCATCACCTCGCCTCCACGCTCGCGCCTGCCGCGGCGCGCCACGAGGGGCTTTGGTCACCTCTGCGGGGCATGCTCGTGGCCGGCACACGGGGCGTGGAGGCGGAGGCGATGGGCATGTCGCAGGGCCACCCGGACGAGCACCCGGACGGCCAGCCGGACGCCGGGCAGCCGGCGTCCGGCGAGCACCCGCCGCTCGGCGAGAAGCTCGCCGGGATGGATCGCCGGCTGGCCGAGGTCGCGGAGACCGTGCACCGGCTGGAGGGTCGCGTCGCCACTCCCACGCCCGCCTGGCGCCGGGTGACCGAGGGCGAGCACCGGTGGCCGGCCGCGGTGGCGATCGCGGCGATGGTCGCGCTCCAGCTGAACGTGCCGAACCGGTTCTCCGCTCCTCGGCTGGTGGGTCCTGCCCGTCCTCGAGGCCGTGCTCCTGGCCGTGATCGTCGCGGTCAACCCGCTGCGGATCTCGACGTTCGACCTGCGGGTGCGCCGGCTGGGCCTCATGCTCATCGCCCTCGCCAGCTTCGCGAACGGCTGGGCCGCCGCCTATCTCGTGATCGGCCTGGTCCGCGGCACCGAGGGCCGCAGCGCCGAGGGGCTCATCCTCGTCGGCGGCAACATCTGGCTCACCAACGTCCTCATCTTCGCGCTCTGGTACTGGGAGCTCGACCGCGGCGGTCCGGGCGCCCGGGCGCGGGCGATGCAGCCGCTGCCGGACTTCGTGTTCCCGCAGATGACCACCCAGGAGCTGGCCGAGCCGGAGTGGGAGCCGACCTTCGGCGACTACCTCTACCTCGCGGTGACGAACGCGACGGCCTTCAGCCCGACCGACACGCTGCCGTTCTCCCGCTGGTCGAAGCTGACGATGGGCGTCCAGTCGCTGGTGTCGCTCTCCGTCGGCGCGCTGATCATCGCCCGCGCCGTCAACATCCTGCAGTAGCCGCGGCGCGCCTGGTCAAGAGCTGGTCAGGAGCTGGTCAGGCTCCGGTCAGGCGCCGCACGGACGGCGGCAGCGGCGCGCCGGGCCGGACGCCGGGAGCCGGCACGGGAAGCCCGGGGACGCTGGCGAGCGGCACGACACCCCACCAGTCGTCCTCGGCGGGCTCGCCCTCCTCCTCCGACGGCGGACCGGTGCGGACCTTCACCGACGCCTCGTCGAGCGGCAGCTCGAGGACCAGCGTCGCGGCGAGCTCCTTCGGCGTCACGCTCCGGACCTCCTCCCACCGCCCGGGCAGAAGCCGTTCGGAGAGCAGCTGCAGCGCCTCGAGCTTCGCCTCGCCCTCCACCGGCCGGCACCGCCCCCGCACCATCGCCGACCGGTAGTTCGCCGAGCTCTCGAACATGCTGCGGGCGTAGACGAGCCCGTCGAGCACGGTGACGCCGACCGCGATGGGTGCGCCGGCGGCGGCCGACCGGAGCAGGCCGCCGCCCGTCGAGCCGTGCAGCAGCAGGCGGTCGCCGTCCCGACCGAAGAGCAGGGGCAGCACCACCGGCGCCCCGTCGGGCCCGACCACCGCGACGTGGGCGACGAGCGCGGCGTCGAGCACGTCGTGGAGGGCCTCCCGGTCGAAGCGCTGCCGCTCGGAGAGGCGGTGCACGCGCAGGGGATCGAGGGTCATGGCGTCAGGGTGGCGGCTGCACGGCCCGCCGTCGACTCCCGGACGACGAGGCGGTGCCCGGCGACGACGGTCCGCGGCGGGGCGTCGGGCCCTCCGTCGATGCGCGCGGCGAGCAGCTCGACCGCGGTCTGGGCGATCTGCCGCTTGTCGAGCGCGACGGTCGTCAGCGAGGGCCGGCCGTACCGGCCGTCCTCGATGTCGTCGACGCCGACGACGGCCACGTCGTCCGGCACCCGGACGCCGGCCTCGGCGAGAGCGCGCAGCGCGCCGAGCGCGAGGAGGTCGTTGAAGCAGACCACGGCGTCCGGACGACGCGGCGCGTCGAGGAGGGCCCGGACCGCCGCGGCGCCCTCCTGGCGGTGCCAGGCGGCGGCGGGCATGACCAGGGCATCGTCCGCGGGCAGGCCTGCCTGCTGGAGCGCCTGCCGGTACCCCTCGAGCCGCAGCCGCGCGGTGACGCCGGTCTCCGTGGTCTGGGCCCCGATCGCCGCGATGCGACGTCGGCCCAGCTGCACGAGGTGCTCGACGGCGACGGCGGCGACGGCGAGGTTGTCCACGGTGACGAGGTCGACGGCGGCGTCCGTGACCCGCTCGCCCAGCAGCACGGTGGGCGGCCCCGCGCCGGCGTCCGGGAGGTCGCCGGCCCGCAGCGCCAGCGGCGAGAAGATCAGGCCGTCGATGAGCTGCGGACGGATGCCGGAGGCGGCCAGCCGCTCCTGCTCGGCCTCGCCCTCCCGTGGCGTCGACGAGAACGGTCCAGCCCCGGTCGCCGGCGGCCTCCACGACGTGCTGGGCGAGCTCGGCGAAGTAGGGGGCGTCGAGCTCGGGCAGCGCCAGCGCGAGAACCCCGGACCGGCCGCTGCGCAGGCTGCGGGCGGTCGCGTTCGGCACGAAGCCGAGCTCCTCGATGGCCGCCTGGACGCGCTGCCGGGTCTGCGGGGCGACCCGGTCGGACCCGTTGACCACGTTGCTCACGGTCTTGATCGAGACCCCGGCACGGGCAGCGACGTGCTTCATCGTGGCGCGCACGCAGCCTCCTCGGCGTCGGCCCGGCACGCCGGTCGGGCGGTGGACCCGTGTGGGCAGGGTAGTGCGCCCTTCGCGGCACTACAACGTTGGAACCAGGGCAGAACCACCAGGACGGACGAGTTTCGCGGCTGGCGCACGGTTGACGCCTCGTCACGATGAGCGCACGGACGAGGGCCCGACCCGGGCGTCGCATGGAGCGGGGCGCCGCGGGTAGGAGGGCGGCCATGACGCACTCGGCGCTCCCGCTCCCGGACTACGACCACCTGACCGTCGGCGACCTCGCCCACCGGGTCCGGTCGCTCGACGCGGACGCGCTCGAGGCACTCCTCGCCTACGAGCGCGAGCACGCCGACCGGCTCCCGGTCGTCCAGGCGCTGACCGCCCGCCTCGACGAGGTGCGCCGCGGCGAGCCCCTCTCCGGAGGGAACGCCGGCGCTCCCTCCGCCCAGGCCGCCCCCGCGCCGGACGCCGGCTCGCCCGTCACGCCCGCGACCAGCGGACCGGCGATGAACCCGCCTTCGCAGGGCGTGCCGACGAACCCCGCGCAGCCGCGGTCCACGGGCTGACGGTGCCCGCTGCCAGGATGGCGGCATGACCGAGCCCACGCCGGAGTCCGTCGACGCGTTCCTCTCCGATCTGCTGGCCCCCGACGACGACGACCTGGCGGCCGGCCGTGAGGCCTCCGACCAGGCCGGCCTGCCCTCCATCGCCGTGTCGGCGACCCAGGGCAAGTTCCTGGGCGTGCTCGCCCGCGCCATCGGCGCGCGCCGGATCCTGGAGATCGGCACCCTGGGCGGGTACAGCACGACCTGGCTCGCACGCGGACTCGCCCCGGGCGGACGGCTCGTCACGCTCGAGTACTCGCCGAAGCACGCCGAGGTGGCCCGCGCCAACCTCGCCCGCGCCGGCCTGGCCGACGTCGTCGAGGTCCGGGTCGGTGCCGCCCTGGAGACGCTGCCCTCGCTCGCGGCCGAGTCGCCGGAGCCCTTCGACCTCGTCTTCGTGGACGCCGACAAGGCGCCGTACGCGCAGTACCTCGACTGGGCCGCCCGGCTGACCCGGCCCGGCGGGCTGATCGTCGGCGACAACGTCGTCCGTCGCGGGCGGGTGCTCGACCCGGGGGACGACGAGAACGCCGGCGGCGTCCGGGCCTTCCTCGAGGCGATGGCCGCCGACCCGCGCCTGGACGGCACCGTGCTCCAGACCGTCGGGGCCAAGGGCTGGGACGGTCTCGCGATCGCCGTCCGGCTCTGACCTCAGCCCGGCAGCGCGCGGACCGCCGCCACGAACGCCGCCGAGCGCTGCTCGTAGCTCCCGGCCTCGGGCGGGCTGGCGGCTGCCGGTGAGAACAGGACGACGCCGCCCGGGGGCGTCAGCTTCGCCGCGACGCGGACGGCGTCCGCGAGGTCGTCGGCGGTCTCCAGGAGCGGACGACGCAGCCCGGCCGCGATGCGTCGTCCGGCGGCGTTCAGGGCGACGACGGTGAGCGGGGTGCGCTCGGCGCGCCGCTCGAGGTAGCCGACGAGCGGTGCGTAGTCGATCCCCCGGTCCAGGCCTCCGACCAGGAGCGTCAGGGCCCGCCCGGGGTAGGCCTCGCACGCGGCGATCGCGGCCTGCGCGGAGGTGGCCAGGCTGTCGTCCACGTAGGTCAGGCCGGCGACCGTCCGGACCGGTTCGAGCCGGTGCGGCAGGGGCGCGAACGCGGCGAGCGCCTCCTCGAGGTGCCCGGACGCGGCGGCGACGTCGACGCCGAGCGCGTCGAGCACCGCCACCGCGAGGGCCACGTTGACGGCGTTGTGCGCGCCCGGCAGCCGCGACCGGCGCAACGGCAGCACGGGGACGCCGTCGACGGCGACCGCTGCTGCCTCCCCGTCCCCGGTCACCCGGACGCGCGCGCCCGGGATACCCACGACCACGGCGCCGGATGCGGCGGTGCCGAGCACCGACCGGACGCCGGCGTCGGCACCGTTGACGAGCGCGAGGTCGGCGGCCCGGACGAGCCGGAGCTTGTCCGCGTAGTACCGCTCGACGCCGCCGTGCCACGGGAGGTGATCGGGGAAGAGCGCGGTCAGGACGGCGACCCGCGGCGCGGACGTCACGAGCGCGGCCTGGTAGCTCGAGACCTCGGCGACGACCAGCGGCCCGGTGGCGGGGTCCTGCGGCAGGCCGGGCAGGAGATCCAGCAGCGCGGCGCCGATGTTGCCGGCCGCGACCGCCTCGCGGCCGGCCGCGGCGAGGAGGTGCGCGGTCAGCCGGGTGACCGTCGACTTGCCCTTGCTCCCGGTGACGGCGATCGTCCGCCGGCCCTGCTCGGCGAGATGGATCTCGGTCCCGTTGGTGATGCGGACGCCGCGGGCCTCGAGCGCGAGCACCTCGGGGCGGTAGCGGCTGACGCCGGGCGACAGGACGACGATCTCGGCGTCCGGCGGCGCCGCCGATCGAGGGACGATCGGGACGCCGGCGAGCCCCTCGGCGGCCCATGCCTGCCGAGCGTCCTCCGGCGGCTCGCCGTCCACGAGCGCGACGACGTGCGCCGCACCAGCGTCCACCGCCGTCCGGGCGGCGGCCCGGCCCTCCCGGCCGATGCCCCACACGGCGACCCGGCGGCCGGCGAGCTCGGATCGTCTCACCGGGCGACCGCGGGCTCCGTGACCGCGAGCACCGCGTGCAGCGCCGACGCGGCGTGCGCCGGCAGTTCGTGCTCGGTGCTCGGGGCCAGGACGGCCTCGACGTCACCCTCCCCCGGTTCCAGGCCCGCCGCCCGCAGCTCGGCGAGCAGCCGGCCGACGAGGGACGCCTCGCGCCAGTCCTCCTGCCGGCGCGGCGAGCACGAGCGCGACCCGCGACTCCTCGATCTCGCCGACGCACTCGAACGGCTTGAACCCGGTCAGCCCGAGCAGCTCCCGGTAGCCCGTCAGCTGCGCCTCGTCGTCCAGCAGGTCCGCGCCGATGATCGCCGCGACCCGCTGCCGCGGCAGGAACGGTGCGAGCGCGAGGACGACGAAGCGGCACTTGGGGCAGTGCCCGCACCACCGCTCGACCCGGCGCCCCTCGTCGAGCCGGAACGCGGCGTTGCAGCTGGTGAAGACCGGGAGGTAGCGGTCGAGCCGGGCGAAGACCGAGGCGATGCGCAGCTCGGAGAGCGGCCGCAGTAGCGAGTAGTAGGTGATCTCCGGGGTGGCTCCGGCGAGCGCGGCGCGCAGCCGCCGCTCCGCCGCGAGCCCCTTGCTGTACTGGTGGTTGACCGGCAGGCCGTGTGCCCAGAAGCTCGGCGCGTCCGCGGACCTCTCGTTGGAGAACACCACCTCGTCCGCACCCGAGACGATCGCCTGGGCGACGGCGACGAGGCTGACGACGGCCGTCACGGGAACGTGCCCGTTGAGGGCCCCGGCGCGGTTGAGCTCGCCCAGCCGGGGGTCGAGCGCGCGACGCGCGACAGCGAGCGGCAGACCCGCCGCCTCGGCACATTCCCGGGCGGCTCGGTGCCCGCCGACGCTGAAGGCGACGACGTCGTCGCCCGCCTGCCGGAGCACCTCGAGGCTGACGCAGGAGTCCTTGCCGCCACCCACGGCGACGAGCGAGCGCCGCGGCAGCTCGAGCCCGCCGACCGGCTCCGGCGCTTCACCGGCCCCGACGGCACCGGACACGTAGGTGGCGAACACCGGCCGCTGCGAGAGGTCGATGTCGTTGACCGCGGCGAACTCCCCCAGCCCCTCGCGGTACAGCGCCTCCAGCCACTCCCGCTCGGCCTCGCTCAGCACCGGGACGAGGACGGCCTGCGGCGCCGCGGTCTTGTAGTAGCTCAGCCCGGCGGCGAGCCAGAGCAGCCGGGCGATCCGCTCGAAGGCGGTGCGCCGCGCGCCCACCAGGGCATCTCCGGGCGCGAGCCGGAAGGTCTCCGCGAACTCGAGCTCGCCCGCGTCGCCCGACATCCGGTAGCGCGCGGTGATCGTCGGCCCGTACCGGTCCGCCTCCATCCCGGCGTCCGCTCCGGCGTCCAGCCCGGCGTCCAGCCCGGCGTCCAGCACGTCCACGCCGACGTACGTGAACGTGTCGTAGCCGCTGACGTCGAAACTCACCCGGTGCACGGTACCCGCCGCCATCCGATGAGCCTGCTCGGGACGCTGTCGCTGCGCGCTCAGCTGGAAGACGGAGCCGGATCGGTGCGGCCCGCGACGCGCCGCGCACCGGCGTCCGGAACAATGGCGGGCATGGTCCCCGCCACCGACGCCCTGGACGCCGCCGCCACGCCTGCGAGAGGTGCCGCGATGCTCGCCACCGAGGGCGACTGGGTCGCCCGCTTCGCGGACGAGGTGATCGCCGAGGCGGACCGGCGGGGCGTCGCCGGCCCGATCGTGTGCGCGTCCGGCATCAGTCCGTCGGGGCCGATCCACCTCGGCAACCTCCGCGAGGTGCTCACGCCGCACTTCGTCGCGGACGAGATCCGGCGCCGCGGCCGCGACGTCGTCCACCTGCTCTCGTGGGACGACTTCGACCGGTTCCGCCGGGTGCCCGCGGGCATCGACCCGTCGTGGGCGGAGCACGTGGGCAAGCCGCTCACCGACGTCCCCGCGCCTCCCGGCAGCGAGCACCCCAACTGGGCCGAGCACTTCAAGGCTCCGCTGCTCGCCGCGCTCGAGCAGCTCGGCGTCGAGGTGCGCGCCGTGAGCCAGACGCAGATGTACACCTCGGGCGCGTACACCGAGCAGATCCTGCTCGCCGCGCGCGAGCGGCAGCGCATCGACGCGATCCTCGGCCGGTACCGCACCAGGCAGTCGGTGCCCGAGGACGCCGAGGACGAGGGCTCCGGCTCGGCGACCGAGGACGACGGCGGCTCCGCGTTCGGCTACTTCCCCTACAAGCCGTACTGCTCCCGCTGCGGCAAGGACACCACGACGGTCACCGGGTACGACGACGCCACGACGGAGCTGACCTACGTCTGCGAGGACGGCTTCACCGAGACCGTCCTGCTGAAGGACTTCCGCCGCGGCAAGCTGGTCTGGAAGGTCGACTGGCCGATGCGCTGGGCCTACGAGGGCGTCGTCTTCGAGCCCTCCGGCGTGGACCACCAGTCGCCGGGGTCGAGCTTCGTCGTCGGCGGCCAGCTCGTTCGGGAGATCTTCGGCGGCGAGCCCCCGATCGGCCCGATGTACGCCTTCGTGGGCATCAGCGGCATGGCGAAGATGAGCAGCTCCAAGGGCGCCGTCCCGATCGCCCTGGACGCCCTGCAGATCATGGAGGCGCCGCTGCTGCGCTGGCTCTACGTGCGGCGACGGCCGAACCAGTCGATCACCGTGGCGTTCGACCAGGAGGTGCAGCGGCTCTACGACGAGTGGGACGCGCTCGGCCGCCGGCTCGGCCGCACCGGTCAGGAGGCCGCGGGCGTGCCGGCCGGTGAGGTCGCCGGCTACGCGCGCAGCGTCGGCACCGCCACCCGCACGTTGGAGTCCACCCCGCACCCGCTGCCGTACCGGACGCTCGCGTCGGCCGCGGACGTGACGACGGGCGACCCCGAGCAGATGCTGCGGATCCTGCGCGACCTCGACCCGGCGGACCCGGTGGCGTCCCTCGACGAGGTGCGCCCGCGGCTGGACCGCGCGGCGACGTGGGTGGCGACGTACCTGCCGGCCGAGCAGCGCACGCACGTCCGCGCGGAGCCGGACGCCGACCTGCTCGGCTCGCTCGACGAGCAGCAGCGCGAGGCGCTCCGCCTGCTCGTCGACGGGCTGGACGCGCACTGGTCGCTGGACGGACTCACGACCCTCGTCTACGGCGTCCCGAAGGCGCTCGCCGGGCTGCCCGCCGACGCCAAGCCCACGCCCGAGCTCAAGGCCGCGCAGCGGGCCTTCTTCGCGCTGCTCTACCGGCTGCTCGTCGGGCGCGACACCGGGCCTCGGCTCCCGACCCTGCTCCTGGCGGTGGGCGCCGACCGGATCCGGCACCTGCTCACCCCGCCCGCCTGAGCGGCCGGTGGCCGTCCTCCTCGCGCTCGCGACGGCTGCCGTCTACGGCACGGCCGACTTCCTCGGCGGCCTCGCCGCCCGGCGCGTCCGCGCCCTGCTCGTGGTCGGCTGGTCGCAGCTGGCCGGCTGGGCCCTCGTCGTCGTCCTCGCCCTGGTCGTCGGCGGCTCGGCATCGCCGGCCGACTTCGCCTGGGGAGCCGCGGCGGGCGTCGTGGGTGCCGCCGGCCTCTCGATCTTCTACCGCGCCCTCGCCGAGGGGTCGATGAGTGTCGTCGCCCCGGTGACCGCCGTCTGCGCCGCAGCGGTGCCGGTGATCGCGGGGCTCGCGACCGGGGACGCCGTGGGCGTCCCCGCGCTGGTCGGCGTGGCCGTCGCCCTGCCGGCGGTCGGGCTCGTGGCGACCGAGCGCGAGGCGGCGCGGCGCCCCGGCGGCGCCCGGTCCATCGTCAGCGCCCTGCTGGCCGGGACCGCGTTCGGGGCCATGTTCGTGCTGCTGCACCAGACCTCGCCCGGCAGTGGACTGTGGCCGCTGGTCGGCTCGCGCGGGGCGTCCGCGCTGCTGGTCGCCGTGCTCCTCGCCGTCCGGCCCGCCCTCCGCCGGCCCTCGATGCTCGTCCCGCGCGCCACGGTGCCCCTGGTGCTCGGGGCGGGACTCGCCGACATGAGCGCCAACGTGCTGTACCTGTTCGCCGTGCGGCAGGGCGAGCTCTCGATCGTCGGCCTGCTGTCCTCGCTCTACCCGGTGAGCACGGTCGTGCTGGCCGCGGTCGTCCTCCGCGAGCGGTTGTCGCGCCTCCAGCTGGCGGGCGTCGGTGGATGCGCGGTGGCGGTCGCGCTGATCGCCTGGGGCTGAACCTGGGCGGTCGCGCGGATGTTCACGGGGTGAGGGGCAGGGCGAGCAGCGACCGCACCGCGTCGGCGTCCCCGTCGATCCGGACGCCGGGAGCGTCGGGCCCCTGCCGGCGCCACAGGAGCAGGAGCAGCGTCTCCGCGGGTGCCGTCACGGTGCCCACGCGTTCGCCGTCGCCCGCGGGCGCGAGCCGGAAGGGTTCGGCGTCCACGTCCGAGGCGCGCAGCTCGACGACCTGCGCCGGGGCGTCGAACCGTCCCAGCCGCACCTGACGGGGCAGGAACATCGTGAGGATCTCGTCGATCCCGTCGAGGAGCAGCTCGGGGTCGATCGGCGCGCGCGACACCGCCGGCCGCCTCCTCGGCGTCCCGGGCGTGCATCGCGGTCTCGTGCGCCTGCCGCCGGTACCAGAACCCGGCCGTCCGGGGTTTCGGGCCGAAGTGCCAGCAGGGGGTGCCGGGATCGGTGGCGCGCAGGAGGGCGAGCAGGTCATCGGCGCCCTCCTCGAACCAGCCGCGCAGGGCCTGCCGCTCCCGCGGGTACGGCCGTTCCTCCTCCGTCGGCCGGCTCTCCACCACCGCGTCGCGCGCCCAGCGGTGGATGCCCCCGAGATGACCGGTGAGCGCCGCGAGGTCCCACCCGGGGCAGGCGGGCACAGCCGCGCCGAGGTCGCCCCTCGCGAGGACGGCGGAGAACCGGGCGGCCGCCTGCTCGAGATGGTCGAGGTAGCGCTCGAAGGGCAAGGTCATCGCAGAAGTCTGCACCCAGGACGAGGGTGCCTCGTCGTGCTGCGTCATCACTCCTCGTAGGGTGCGAAACTGGCGCCCTCGACAACATCACGACCACCGCGCAGAGCCGCTCGTCGATCTCTGCTGACCGCACCGGCCCTCGTCCTCGTCGCCGCACTCGTGCTCGCGGCGTGCGTCGCCCTCGCCTGGAACCGCTCCGCGCCGGTGCGCCCCTGGCACCGCTGCCCCTGCCCACGCCCTCGGGCCCACCCGTGCCGGTGGCGCCGTCCGCGCCCACCCCGTTCACCTCCCGGGACGTTCTCGGACCTGCCGTCCGCCCCTGACGACCCGTTACGGTCTCGGAATGAGGATCCAGGTCCGCCGGGCGGAGAGGCGGGACGCCGAGGCGCTGGCCCGCATCCACGTCGCCGGGTGGCGGTCCGCGTACGCCGGGATCGTCCCGGACGCCGTCCTGGCCGGCCTCGACGTCGATCAGCGGACGGCCACGTGGCGGACCTGGCTCGGCGGGGGGTCCCGCCGGGGCGGCGTCCTCGTGGCCGAGCGCGACGGCGAGGTCGCCGGTTTCGTCACGTACGGGCCGAGCCGGGACCGGGGCGCCGACCCGACCACCGGCGAGGTGCGCGCGATCTACGTCGACCCGGAGCAGCTGGGCACCGGGCTCGGGGCGGCGCTCATGAAGAGTGCCCTCGCCGGGCTCGCGGACGCCGGGTACGCCGACGCCACGCTCTGGGTGCTCGAGGCCAACGACCTCGGCCGGGCCTTCTACGCCAAGGGCGGCTGGGAGCCCGACGGCGCGGCGAAGGAGGAGGACTTCGGCGAGCCGGGACCGCTCGTCGAGATCAGGCTCCGGCGTCCGGTGCCCTAACCGGCCAGCCGCCGTCGCAGCAGCTCGAAGCTCACCACCGCGGCGGCGCTGGCGACGTTGAGCGACTCCACGTCGGCGGCCATCGGGATCGACACCCAGACGTCGACGAGCTCGGCGACCTCCCCCGACACGCCCTCGGTCTCGTTGCCGAGCACGAACGCCGTGGCAGCAGGCAGCTCGGTGGCGTAGAGATCCTCCGGAGCGCCTCCGTCGAGCCCGGCGACGCGCCAGCCGGCGGCCTTGAGGGCGCGGACGCCGTCGGCCGCCGTGCGGCAGCGCAGGATCGGCGCCCGGTACGCGACTCCGGCGGAGGCCTTGACGACGAGCGGGTCGACGCCGGGCGACCCGGCGCGGGGCAGGACGACGCCGGCGAGCCCGGCGGCCGTCGCCGTCCGCAGGATCATGCCGACGTTCTGCGGGTTCGTGACGGCGTCCAGCACGAGCACGGTGTCCGCGCCCGCGCTCGGCCGCTGCACGAAGTCCTCGACGAGCTCCATCCGCGGCGCGACGACGTCGGCGAGCACGCCCTGGTCGTGCTTGCCGTTGCCCGCGAGCACCTTCACCCGGTGCGCGGACGCCGTCCGGACGTCGACGCCGCGGCGGCGGGCCAGCGCCCGGATGCGGTCCACGCTCTCGCCGTGCGCGCCCTCGGCGAGGACGACCTTGTCGACGCCGAGCGTGAGGTCCTGGAGGACCTCGAGGACCGGCATCCGGCCGTAGACCGTGATGAAGGTGTCCTTCGGCGACCGCTGCTGCTCGTCCGGCACGCCACCATCCTGCCCGCCCGGTCAGCGGGAGGCGGCGGCGCCGGGGTAGGGGGTCCAGCGGACGGCGTCGTCGCGCCGGCGCAGGGAGTCGAGCCGGGTCCGCCACTGGGGCCGGAGCGCGGGGTTCGCCTCGAGCGTCGGCAGCACGCTCGTCACGAGCTGGAGCTCGCGCAGCCGGCGCAGCGCCGGGAACCCCGCCCAGGTGGTGACGTCGAGGCCGTAGGCCCGCACGAACGCCTCGTGCAGCCCCGCGCCGTAGTCGAAGCGCAACGCGCCCACGGCGACCGGCACGAGGTCCCACTCCCGCGGGCCGATGCTCACGCCGTCGAAGTCGCACACCACCGGGCCCGCGGGCGATCCGACGACGTTGCCGAGGAACGCGTCCCCGTGGATGACGCCGGGCGGCACCAGGGGCTCGACGTCCGTCAGCGCCGTCACCAGGGCCTCGACGTCGGCCAGCTCCCCGCGCAGGAACGCGAGGTCCTCGTCCGCGACGCCGACGGCCTCGCGCAGCCGGCGCCCGATGAACGCGAGGAGGTTCCATGCGGGCAGCTCGGCCGGCGGCGGGGCGTCGATCGCGTGCCACCACCGAAGGATCTCGGCGAGTGCGCGTGCGGTGGGGGCGCCGTCGCCCGGCTCGACGGCGCGCCAGACGGTCACGACGTGTCCGGCCGCCTCGAGCGGTTGCGGCACGCCGGGCAGCAGCCGGACGGCGGGCAGCCCGAGCGCCTCCAGCCAGCGGGCGGTGGCGAGCACGACCGGAACGCGGCCGCGGACCTCGTCCGATCCGGCGATGCGCAGCACCGCGCCCGCGCGGGGCAGGCGGACCACGGCGTTGTTCGTGAACTTGACGATCTCGGCGTCCGCGGTCGGCAATCCGGTCGCCCGCCCGGCCGCGGCGGTGACGGCGGCGATGCCGTCGGCGGTGAGCGGGACCGCGCGGCCCCCCTCCGGCAGCGCCGCCCCGCCCCGCGGCGGGCGAGGTCGCCGCACCAGCTCGGCCGTCATCCGGCGGCTGCCAGCCGCACCCGCTCGGCCAGCTCCCGCCCGCCCGGTCCGCCGCTCTCGACCGCCGCGCGTCCGAGGGGTTTCAGGCGGTCGAGCACCCGGACCGAGCGCAACCGCTCCGCCAGGTCGACCGCCTCCGCCCCCAGCGTCAGCCCCGCCTCGCGGTCCCCGTCGCTCAGCACGGCGACCGCGAGGGCGGTGAGTTCGAACGTGCGGCTGCGCGCCATGTCGCTGCCCCGGGCCGCCAGGGCGCCGGCGAGGCTCGCCCGGGCCCGCACCAGGCGAGCGGGATCGAAGGCGCCCAGCGCCAGGTGGGTCATGCCCGCGAGGGCCTCCAGATCGGTCGGGCCGAAGAAGCTGACCCAGGGCGCGACCGCGCCGGACGCGTGGGCATAGTCCTCCTCCGCCCGCGACAGGGCGGTCATCGCCCGGGCCGCGTCACCGAGCACGCCGTAGGCCCACGCCTCGTTGGCCGAGAGCATCGCGACCGTCACCGAGCAGCAGCACTCCGCGGCCGCGATCTTGCCGAGCTGGAAGAACCGCAGCGCCTCCGTGGTGAGTCCCTGGTGCAGATGCAGCCGCCCGGCGCGATAGAGGACGTTGGCGATGAGCGAGGCGTCCCCCACCCGCCGGGCCTGGGTCAGCGCGCGGGCGAAGTAGCCGCGGGCCGCGCCGAAGAGCCCGACGTCGAACGAGGTCCAGCCGGCGAGGTTGTCGAGGTCGGCGGAGGCGAGCACCAGCCGGCGGCGCACCTCCTCGGTGGCGTCGGCGTGGAGCAGCTGGTGCACCCAGCGGGTCTGTGCGACGACCGCCTCGCGGCAGGCACCGCCGCCGTTCCCGTAGTCCAGCGCGCGCAGCGCCGACGTGATGGCCTCGATCTGGTCGACGTCCGCGGCGACCAGGCGGCGCGGCAGCGGCGTCCCGGCCTCGCGGGGCGCCGTCCAGCGCGCCGCAGCCGGCCCCGCGTCCATGCCCACGGCCACCTCCGCGGCGTGCGCGAGGAGCGCCCCGACCTCGTCGAGGTCGTCGTTCCCGGCGTCGGGCCCGTCGGCGCAGCTCAGGAACGACGCGGTCTCGCCGTCGTACGTCAGGCCGAGGTAGCCCCGGGGGACGCCGAGACCGTCGGCGATCCGGCAGAGGACGTCGTAGGCCATGACCCGCCGCCCGCGGCTGATCTCGTACACCTCGGAGGGTGCGAGGCCCGTGAGGGTGGCGATGGCACGCTGCGACGTGCCGACCCGGCGGAGGAGCGTGAACACCGTCGCGAGGTCCCGCGCGGCCAGCGCCCGGCGCATGTCTGCGTGCTGCCACAGCTCGGCGTCCAGCACCGGACGGTCCACGCCGGTCTCCACGTTCATGCCGGGCACCGCACGAGCCCGACTAGCCGGACTAGTCGCCGATCCGCTCGCCAAGCTGGTCGGTCCCACGACTGTCGCGCAGAGCACACCAGCGGCGACGGTGGGTGCATGGACCACCGAGGGCGCCCCGCGGACGCGGCTTGCGTACCGCTCGGCCGAGAGTGTCGCGAGGGCTGTCCCCCGGCACCTGCCGGCGTCGTCGGTCGCGTATCCCCCGCCGACCTCGCGGTCATGGTCCACTCCTCTCGGCTCCGCACCCGGACGTCGACGGTTCGGAGCGGAGAGCACGTCGGACGGGTCCGTGTCAGGACATGTCCGGTCCGCCCTCCCCGGAGGGCGCCGTCCGCCGCCCCACGCGGCTGATCCCTTCATCGCCGGAACGCTCGATGACGTTACCGCCACGAGGAGTAGCGAGGTCGTCCGTTCCGGGACATACGGCGATGGCCGGACCGGTGGGCCGCCAGCCGGTCATCGCCTCAACCCTCCCGGCGCCGCCGCCGCACCGCCGCTCCCACTCGCGGCGGCGGCGCCGGGAGATGCCGCATTTCGTCACTCTTCGTCACTAGCTCTCTTTCGTTGAGTTACGGCGAAGCGGTGGCCTTCAGTCCACTCCCTCGATAGTCTCCTTTGCGTGACGAGAGGTGAACCGAACGTGATGGGCCTTGGCCCACGCGCTCCAGGTCCCTCCGTATGCAGGGCGGCGCCTCGGCGCTGAGCCCCGGATGTGCAGTGACCCGTGCGGCGAACCGGGTCACCTGCCGCCAGGCGGAGCCGTCGGAGGGGGCGGCTCCTGCCGGCACGAGAGGGCCGGTCCGACACCACGGGCCGGCCCTCTCGCTGTGATCCCGTCTTCGAGGGGCAGAGCGACCCAGGGGCCGAGCGGTGACGGCAGGGTCAGGGCAGGAGCGCGGCACCGCGCGTGGCCAGCGCGGCGCAGGCGGTGGCGAGCAGGGTCCAGGCCCACGCCTCGCGCCAGGTGAGACCGTCACCGGCACGAAGTCCACGGACGATCCGGTCCCACTCACCCGCCCAGTCGCGGACGCCGTCGAGCGGGGCGATGAGTGCGTCGAGCGCCTGGTCGCCCGGGAAGGACCGGACGTGGCGCGGCGCCGTCCCGAACCGGCGCGCCGATTGCGCCGGGAGGTCGGGACCGGCACCCCGGCCGACCCCGCGCAGGAGCTCCTCCCAGGTGGGCAGCGTGTCGCCGCTCATCGCCCCGCCCCACCGCGGGCTGCTCCCGCGGTGCGGGAGGGGTGGGATGCGCGGGCCCGGGCCGGCTTCGGCCGGGGCCGCAGCCAGCCGCGCCCGGCGCGTCGCGAGCGGCCGGCGTCCGAGGCGGCCGCCTGGTCGCCGTACCCGTGGACGAGCTCGTCGAAGGTCGGTTCCCGCCACGGGGCGGGTTCGGCGGGGAGAGCGTGCCCGCCGGTGAGCGGAAGGGCCACCGGGTCGAGGTCCTGCACGTGACGCGACGCTGACACCCGGTCCTCCGTGGGTCGTGCTGCGGGAGCGCCCGGCGAGGCTCACCGAACAGAACCGACAGTATTGGAATGAACACGATGCGGTAACGCCTTGCGCGCCGGTAGACGTCCGATCGCCAGGACGGCCGAGGCCGTTACGCGAACCGGAGGACGCGGCGCTCCCGATCGGCGGGTCAGCCGGAGGGCAGGGAGCGGCGTCGCCACGATCGCGTGCCCTCGAGCACGGCGGCGGCGGCGACGACGAGCAGCGTGACGAGTCCGGCGCCCTCCAACGGTGGCCGGCCGGGGGTGACGGCCGGCGGGCTGGCGGCGACGGTCGCACCCCGGATCGCCCCGGTCGTGGTCACCCCGTCGAGGACGACCGCATGCCCGTCGACCGCCCGCACCGCGGCGCGGCCGCCGTCGAGGGAGCCGCCGCGCACCACGACGCCGTCCCCGCCGTCGACGCTCAGGGCGACCCCCGCGGTCCGCACGTGCACGTCGGTCAGGGCAACGGCCTCGGTGTCGTGCAACCGGACGCCGGCCGCGCCCAGCGCCTCCCCGTGGACGCCGGTGATGCGGGCGCCCGTGCCGCCGGAGACGGCGAGGGCGTCACCGGCGAGTCCCGTGGCGGTGAATCCCTGGATCTGCGGGCCCACGGCGTCCTCGATCACCACGCCCCGCCCCTGGCCGACGAGCCGCACGCCCTGCAGTCGCAGCTGCCCCCCGCCGTCCGTGCGCAGGGCCGGGACGCCGTGGCGACCCGCGCCGCCGAGACCGTCGAGCGTGACGTCCTCGAGCCGCACGTCGCTCTGGTGCAGGTAGCGCAGCCCGGCGGCCACCCCGGACACCTCGCCGAGCCCGCGCGCGACGACGGTGACGTGGCGCAGCTGCAGTGCGGCGCGGGTGCCGGTGATCCGGGCGGGTCCGGCGCCACCGGTGTCGTCGAGCTCGAGCCGCAGCCGGCCGCCGTCGTCCCCGGCCTCCAGGAGCGTCTCGGGCCGCTGCACGAGCACGGCACCGAGCCGGACGACGCCGGGCGCGGGGCTCGACGCGAACGCCGCGTCGTGCACGACGTCGGGGAGCCGGGCGAGGTCGAACGGCTGCGCGATCGGGACGTCCCGGCGGATCCGGCCGTCCACTGCGATCTCCAGGCGGTGCGGCCGCAGTACCAGCACGCGGCCGTGCGCGAGGAGGTGGGCGGCCGGAACACCGGGCAGGTCCGCGACCGAGGACCCGACGGCGCCGCCGCCCGACGCGCCCGCGACGAGCGCCGCTCCCATCCATGCCGCGACCGCGGCGGCGATCACCGGAGGCCGCGTTCGACGACGACGTCGCCGGACCGGTCGAACGCGAAGGCGTCCGCCGGCTGCCCGGTCCGCGCCGCGGTTGCGGGCGGGCCGGACCGGGCGCTGCTCTCCGGCGTCCGGCTCGCGCAGGTCGACGACCTGGCCTCCCGAGGACGCCAGGGCCTCGAGCTCGCCGTCGACCCGCTCACCGAGCCGCCGGTTGACGCCGAGGACGGCGTCCAGCAGGTCCATGGGCAGGCCGAGCTCGCGGGCGAACGCGAGGAAGCCGTCGGCGTCCTTGGGCAGCGAGCGGCCCGCGAACGGCGCGCCGCCCCGAATGCCGTAGCGCGGGTTGAACGAGGCCTCGGCGCTGTGCGCCACGATGCCGGCGACCTCGTCCGCGTCCAGGCCCAGCCGGCCGGCGACCAGCCACATCTCGTTCCAGAAGCTGATCTTCGTGGCGTTCCAGAGGTTGTGCGCGTTCTTCACCAGCTCGGCGGTCTCCGGCCGGTCGACGACGCGGACCTCGCCCCCGAACGGCTCGAGCAGGGTGCGCAGCCGCTCCCCCACCCGCCGGCTCGTGGCGCCGACGACGCTCAGCCAGGGCCAGCGCGCGTCGTCCTCGGTGCTCGCGCCGCGCAGGAACACCGGGCTCGCGGCGAGGGTGAACCCGACGCCCTCCGGCGTCCCGGACGCGGCGGCGATCGTCGGAGCCACGAGCTGCGTGGTCGTCCCCGGCGGCACGGTCGACCGGACGACGACGGTGTGCACCGGGTGGCTCTCGGGGGAGCCGTCCGGGTGGTCGATCCGGGCCTCGCGCCGGCTGCTGTGCCGCCCCGCGGAGCTGCGGTGCGCCCAGGCCTCACCGATCGCGCGCCCGACGTCGGCGGCGCCGGCGGCGATCGCGCGCAGGTCGTACCCGTCGGGACCGGCCGGCGTCGGCAGGGTGAGCAGGACGAACGACGACGGTTCGCTGCGCAGGTCGAGCCGCCCGACGGCGTCGAGCCCCGCCGCGCGGAGCGCCTCGACGCGCTCGGGTGCGATGTCCACGAGGGTCACGTGGTGCCCGGCCTCGACGAACGCCCGCCCCACGGCGGTCCCCACGACGCCGGCACCCACGACGAAGATGCGTGCCACGTCCGGGATCGTGTCACCGAGCGTCAGCGGTCGTGTGCGCTGAGCACTGGACCCGTCCGAACGGACGAGGTGGAGGTGCTTGCGCTCCGGCTCAGGCGAAGACGGCGTTGGCGAGGGCGACGCGGGCCGCGGGCACCCGCGGGTCGTCGTTGCCCACCACGTCGAAGAGCTCCACGAGGTGCGTGCGCGCCCGGTCGCGATCGGCGCCGGACGTGCGCCGGACGGTGTCGACGAGGCGCAGGAAGGCGTCCTCGACGTGACCGCCGAGCAGGTCGATGTCGGCGACGAGGATCTGGGCGTCGACGTCGTCGGGGTCGGCCGCGGCCGCCGCGCGGGCGGCGTCCACGTCGACGTCCGACGTCCGCTGCAGCAGCCGCACCTGCGCGAGACCGACCCGGGCGAGGTCGTCCGCCGGGCTCTCGCGCAGCGCCTGCTCGTAGGCCGCGACCGCGCTGTCGTAGTCGCCCACCTCGATGGCGTCGTAGGCGGCCTGGTGCAGCGGGGGCAGCGGCTCCTCGACGGGCTCGGCCTCGTCGGGCTCGGCGGCGTCCGACACCTGCACGCGACCGGTGACGCCGTTCGCCTCGGCGACCCGCAGGACCTCGGTGAGGTACTGGCGGACCTGGGACTCCGGCAGCGCCCCCGCGAAGAGCGGGAGCACCCGGCCCTTGAGGACGGCCACCACGGTCGGGATCGACTGGACGCCGAACGCCTGCGCGAGCTGCTGGTTCGCGTCGACGTCCACCGTCGCCAGGAGGAAGCGGCCGCCGAACTCCGCGGCCAGACGCTCGAGCGCGGGCGAGAGCTGCTTGCACGGCTCGCACCAGGTGGCCCAGAAGTCGATGACGACGGGGACCGTCTGCGAGCGCTCCATGACGTCCTGCGCGAACGTCGCCTCGGTGACCGCGACGACCGGCGCTCCCGGGACCGTCTCGCCGCCCGGCGCGGATCCGTCCGGTGCGCCGTCCGGCGGCCGGGCCGGCCGGCGGAGCGGACCGCCGGGCGAGAGCACTCAGATCGACGGCACCGCGCAGGTCGAGAGCCGGGCGGGGAGCCCGGCCGGGCTGGTTGCTCATGATGTCAACCTTGACACATGCCTCGTGCGTGCTGACGACCGTGTCTCCTCCCCTCGGGCGAGCCCGGCCCCTTCCCCTCGGGCAGGATGGCGACGATGACGACGCTCGGCCGGCGCGAGGTCCTCGGGACGGCACCGGTGCGCCCCGCGCCGGGCCGCCGCCGCGTCCTGGTGGCTGCGGGTGGCGGCGCGTGCTCGCGCTGGTCGTCCCGGTCGGCACGGCGATCGTGCTGCGGCGGTCCGACTGGGTGCTGACCTCGGACTCGGTCGCGCAGCAGTCCATCGTCCGGACGTGGTTCGCCGTCGGGCACGACCGCACCTACGTCCCGCCCGACACCTGGATCCTCAAGCTGCCCGTGTACCTCGCCGTGGAGGCGCTCCCGCTGGCGTCGGCGCACCGGGTGCTCCTCGAATCCGTGCTGCTCGCCGCGCTCACCGCCGTCGCCTCCGCGTGGGCGGTCTGGAGCCTCGCGGGGCAGGCCGGCCTGGCGGACGCACGGCGTCGCCGCGACGTCGTGCTCGTCCTCGGCTGGGTGCTCACGCTGAGCGGCGGTCTCGGCAGCTATCTGGTGGCCCTGCCCAACTCGCGCAACGTCGAGCTCGGCCTCGGGCTCGTCCTCGTGGCGTGGACCGGCCGGACGGTCGATGGCCCTGCGCGCGGCTGGCGGCCCTCGCTGCGAGGGCTGGTCGGTGGCGGTGCGGTCGCGGTGCTGCTGGGCGTGCTGTGGCTGGACGACCCCTACGTCCAGAACCTGGTCGGCTGGCCGCTCGCGCTGTGGACGCTGGCGTGGTTCGCCCGCCCCGCCGCGCGCGGCGGCCGCGACCCGCGGCTCGTCGGGGTCACCGCCGTCCTGCTCGGGTCGTTCGCGGTCGTGCCGGTGCTGCGCGGGCTGCTCGCGCACGGCGGTCTGGTCGTCGTGCCCGACGCGACGGCCCCGACGCTCGACCCGCAGGAGCTGCTCGCCCACCTGCGGATCCTCGGACCCGCCGCGGCGACCGAGCTCGGACTGTCTGGAGCCGGGAGCCGTCGCCGCCGTCGGCTCACGTGCTCACCGTCGCGCTGGTCGCGGCGGGTGTCGTCGCAGCCGCCGCGGTCGCCGTCCGCGGGTGGCGGCGCGGCGGCGCCGCCGTGACCTTCCTCGGGGTGGACGCGGTCGTCGTCGTGGCGGGCGTGCTCGCCGACCGGACCGTCTACGACGCGCACGCCGCGCGGTACCTGGTGCTCGCCGTCCTCGAGCTCGCGGCGTGCCTGGCCCTCGGGCTGGCCATGATGCGGGAGCGGCGCCCCGGGTGGTCGCGGCCGGCCGTGGGCATCGTGGCGGCGGCGCTCGCGCTGAACCTCGTCTCCGCGGCCGTCGACCGGCCGACTCTCCCGGCGCTCGTGGCGGCACAGACCCGCGACCAGCAGGACGTGCTGGCCGCGCTGCGGGTGGCGGCCGGCGGCGCACCCCTGGAGGTCTACGGGCCGTTCTGGACCGCGGACCTGCAGACCCACCTCTCCGACGGGCGGTTCCAGGTGGTCGAGGTGGTGTGCGACCGAGGCCGGCTGCGGCGGCGGTTGTGGCTCACCGACACGGCGCGCGAACGCGTGCGGGCGTCCCGGGCGGCGGTCATCGTCCCCGCGGCCGCGCCGGAGCTGAACGGGTGCACGGCGGACACCATCGCGGCGCAGCTGGGCGGGTCGAGCCTGCGGTTGCGGACGCCGGGCGGGACGACGGTGCTGGTGGTCTCCCGCGACGTTGCGGCGATCATCGGAGCGGCGGTCTGAGGCAGGGCGTCACTCGCCGGTCGCGCCGTCCCAGAGTTCCCGGACGACGTCGAGGTGACCGATGTGACGGGCGTACTCCTGCACGAGATGCAGCAGGACGCGCTCCAAGCGTGGCCGGCGGAGCGCCTTCCCACCGCGGGCCGGGCTCGCCCACGGCGTCCAGGTCGTGCCGGAGGACGATCTCGCGGGTCCGTTCGGCCTGCGCACGCAGGGCGGCCATGAGCTTGTCCAGGGTTTCCTCGGGGGTGACGTGCCAGCGGCCGTCCCGTTCGTCACCCCACGGGTCGGGCACGTGCCGGCCCTCGAACCCCCAGACCAGCCACCGGCGCTCGACGTACGTGAGGTGCTTGACGAGTTCGAGCGGCGTCCATCCCGACGGGACGTGGCGTGCGCCGGAGGTCGGCGTCGCGCATGCCGTCGAGCTTCGCCTCGAGGACGGACCGGAAGTAGGCGAGGTAGCCGAGCAGCACCTCCGCGCGCGAGGGGTACGGGATCGTGGGGCTCGGGAAGGGCAGGGTCACGTCGGGATCCTTGCGACCAGGTGGGCGCGGCGCGAGGGCATGGGGTCATGGTGCCTGCGTCGCCCAATCCGATCACATCCCTGGTGCTGCCTTGTAGAGAAATGGCGAGCACGTGCGATCGGGCGGTGCGCACCGCGGGTGTGACAGCAATTCGCCGATTTCCTTTGTTCAATCCGTCACTTTCGATCACCCCTTGGGGGACGCCGCTGACGGCCGGGTTTGTCGGTGGCGGCTTGTAGCGTTCGGGTCATGGACGGGGGGACGAACTCGGCGGCGGAAACGCCTGACCCGGAATCAGCGGCATCGGATTCCGGGACAGCCGGCTGTGCGCCGTGTCGCGGGGGTCGGTGGCGGCTGCGCGGGCGGCGGCGGACTCCGCGACCTTGGAGGAGGACGCGTTCCTGGGTGAGGTGTTCACCCGCCTGCACGACGTGATCGGCGAGGTCGGTGAGGCGCGGTGGCCGGCGCGGGGTCCGCGGGTGGTGGCGGCGGCGGTGCGGGTGCTGGCGCGGGAGCAGGCCCGTCTGGACGCCGCCTACCTGAGGCTGCTGGCATGAGGTCGAGGGCCGGGAGGACGTGGTGCCCCGGGTCCGGGGCGGCTCCAGTCGGGCGGCGGCGTTCGCCCGCGCCTCCCTCGGCCTGGACCCGCGGCGGGCCGGTCGGGACGCCGACGCCGCCCGCCTCACCGCGGCGGGACAACGACTCGAGACTTGGCGACTGTCGGCGGCGCATACGCGGCCGGTGAGATCACTCGGGCGCATCTGGATGTCGCGGTCGGGGTGCACCGCCGCCTCCGCGCCAGCGTGCGTGAGCAGGTCATGCCGGTGACGGACCCGGCCACGGGTGAGGTGCGGCGAGGAGCGCTGCATCCGGGTGGTCGACGCGGCCCTCGCCGCGCATGCGCGGGGGTACACGGTGCCGGAGTTCACCCGGATCGCCGACCGCATCGTGCCGACCTGGACCCGCCCCGGCCCGGGGACGCCCACCGCCGCCGCTACCTGCACCTGTCCCGCCTGCCCGACGGGTCACTGTTGGGCAGGTTCGCCTGCGGCCCAGCCCAAGCCCTCACCCTCACCACCATCCTCGCCGCCCTCGCCGGGCCCCGGCCCGGGAAGGCGATCGACGCGGACGGCGTCGAACACGACCTGCCCGACGAACGCACCCCGGCCGAACGCCGCATGGACGCCCTGGCCGAAGCCGTCGACCACAACCACCGAACCTGCCACTGCCGCCACACCCACACCCACCGCAGCGCCACCGGTCCCGGCCCTGATTCGGCTGCCGAATCCACACCCGCAGGCCGATGCGCGGGACACCGCCACTGACATCAGCGCCGCGAGCGGCGATAGCACCGAACGTCGACCAGACGGGGAAACTGATGCAGGAACTGATGCAAGAACTGCAGAAAGAGATGACACGACCGCCGGAACCGGCGAAGAAATTGACGCCGCCATTGAGGAAGGCATCGATGATGGGATTGAGGATCCCGACCTTGCCCAATGCCGGGATGGCCATTACCAGGACCTTGCCCAGCACGGTGACCCGCCACCTCGAGAAGGGGAGCTTCAGGTCCGGCGGCCACCCGGTGTGCGGGTCGGGCCGTACCCCGACATCCAGATCATCGTCACCGCCACCACCGAACACCTCGCCGCCGCACGCCTCCACACCGCCGGCCCACCACCACGACGACACCCCGGCTCGACCGACCCCCTCGACCTCAATCCGACCCCTATGGAGATGGGCGGAGGCGTGACTACCGGGTCCAGCGGCACGGTGGGCGGAGGGTTCGGGTTCGCGCACGCCCAACACACCGGACCGATCCACCCCAGCGTCCTGGCCATGCTCGCCTGCACCGGCAAGATCCGCCGCGTCCTCCTCGACGAACACGGCGCCGTCCTGCACCTCGGCCGCAGCCACCGCCTCGCCGTCACCCGCCCAGAAAGCAGCCCTCTACGCGCGGGACGTCGGCTGCGTCATCCCCGGCTGCACCACCCCCGGCGACCTCTGCGACATCCACCACGTCACACCCTGGACCGACCACGGCGACACCAACATCGACAACCTGGCGCTCCTCTGCCCCAGGCACCACGCAGAGGTCACCGACGGCACCTGGGAGATCCAGATGCTCCACGGCGTGCCCTGGGCCAGACCACCCGCCTGGGCCCACCCCACCCGACCCCTCCTCCGCAACACCAGCCACCACGGACGAGCAGCCGCATGACCCACACCGACGGCGGGACAGGCAGGCGTGGCGAGGGTAAATCCCTGCGGGCGACCCCTTCAGTCCCGAGGTCTCCGTCCTGCGTTGCTCGGGCGATGCCTGAGTCGGGGCGGCCGAACGGGTCAGGAACCGACGGCGGACACGTCGGCCTTGGCGGCCGCGACGACCGTCACGACACCTCCGCCCGCGGGGGGCACGCGGAAGGCGAGCGTCTCGACGGACGTCCGGCGCAGGCTGTGGGTGATGGACGAGGTCTTCGCGAGCGCCGCCAGGTCGGCGTCCAGCGCCACGACACCGATCCCGGGCTGGACCTTGACGTCGTACAGCTGCTCGAGCGCCGCCACGACCAGCGCGCCGCCGTCACCTGTACGCAACGCGAGCACGCCGTCCGAGGACGGCCGGTGCTGGTTCCCGACGTTCGCCACGCCCTCGACGCCGAGCTTGCGCTTGTCCGCCGCGGTCTGGCCGGCGACCTGCTCGCGGAACTGGTCCGGTGCGAACTGACTCGTCGCTGTCGAGCCGGCGGTCAACGCCTTCGCATACGCAGCGACGACCGCGGTCGGCGCGGCCACCAGACCCTTGCCATCGTTCGGCGCCACGACGGGCGTACCGGTCAGCGGCGAGGCCAGCTCCGGCAGGCTCGCGCCGGGCAGCAGCGACAGCTCCCCCCACAACCCGTACGGATCGCGTGCGGTCAGCGACCGGAAGACCCTCAGCACCGGCGTCGGCTGGCCGGCGCGGGTTCCGGCGGCGAGGAACCACCGGGGCCACGGGTTGACGGCCGGCAGCACGAGCCGCCGCAGCGTGAGCGGCGACGGCGTCGGTACCTGCTGCTTGCGTGCGGTGGCGATCGTCAGCCGCGCGGTCCACTCCCGCGAGGCCGGTCCGACCACGCGCGTCCCGAGCAGGCGGGCGTTCTTCGCGGGGACGGCGCGGGCCAGGGCGGCGTCCGCCTGGTCCAGCACGTACTGCGCCTGGCCCCGCAGCACGGCGGGCTCCGCCGGCTCTGCCGTGGCCGTCCCTGTCTCCGTGCTCGAGCAGGCCGCGAGCACGGTTCCGACCAGCCCGGCGCCGAGGAACTCCCGGCGCCTCACGACCGTCGCTCCGAGCGGAACGGCGCGGGCGCCTCCTCGACGGGCATGTCCTCGTCCTCGTCGTCGTCCATCGGAACCACGCTCTCGGCGTGGGGGGCCAGAGCTCGATGTGCCCGCGCCCGCGTCCGCCTACGAGTGGCCCGGACGCCGACCAGCCCCAGCACGAGCAGGAGCCCGCCGACCGCGATGAGCGCGGGAGTGAGCGAGGAGCCGCTGTCCCGCTGCCAGTCGACCACGACCTGCGCCGGCGGGGTCGCCCCGTCGACCGCGGCGAGCGCCCGCCAGCTGCCGTCCGCCCGGGGCCAGACCAGCGTCGCCGAACCACGCCCGCTCGTGGCCAGCGCCCAGACGTCCACGCTCGCGGGCGCCGGCAGCGAGGCGTCAGACCCCGACGCCGCCAGCACGGCGTCCGAGCCACGGACGCCGGTGATCTCGGTGCGGGCGGCGTTGCCGAGATAGGCATCGACGTCCGACGCGCGGCCGACGCCGACGAACACGGTCTGCGCGGGATCGGCCGCCCGCACCGTCACCCGGACCGACGGCCCGCCGAGCGCGAGTACGTCCGCAGTCGTCACGATCACCGGCTTGCCGGGCTGGCCCGCGACGTGGACGACGGTGTGCGCCGGCGTCGACCAGATCGTCGTTCGCGCGAGTCCGAGGAGCAGCAGCAGAGCGCCGACGACGGCCACCGCGAACGCGGCGAGCCGCGCCGGCGACGGGCGGCGGGAACGGGCCTGGACCCGGTCGAGAAGGCTCATGAGGTGCCTCCGCCGCCGTCCCCGAGGAGGCTCTCGAGACGCTCCACCTTGCCCTGGAGTTCACCGGTGTGGCCCGGCCGGATGTCCGCCTTCAGGACCAGGCTGACCCGGGAGCCGAACGGCGCGACCGCCTCTACCGCACGGCGGACGACCTCCATGCACGACGCCCAGTCGCCCTCCACCGTCGTGAACATCGCGTCGGTCCGGTTGGGCAGGCCGGAATCGCGGACGACGCGCACCGCCTCGGCCACGGCGACCGACACGGAGTCGGCGCCGTCGGAGGGTCCGGAGGGCGAGCGACCGTCGGGAGCAGCACCGGACGGAGCGACGGAGAAGGCCACGAGCACCCGTCGAGGCTACCCCGGACCTCTCATGACCCCGCCCGGGCCGCCGACGGGACGCTGGCGACGAGGCACGGACGCCAATTACGTTCAGTCACCAGACCCGACTTCACGGACCGAGGTCGGATCCCGTCACGGAGGGCTGCATGGCGTCTGGTCAGGGACGGAACCCTGGGCCGATGAGCTGGATGGGGGCACGCAGGGTGACCGCGCGGCGAGGAACCGGCAGGGTCGGCACCGTCGCCGCCCGGCTCGCGGCGGCCGTGCTCGGGGCGGCCGCCGCGGTCGCGCTGGTCGAGGGCGTCGCCCTCGAAGCCGGGTGGCCGCTCGTGGACGTGCTCGTCGTGGGCGCGCTGTTCGCCGTCCCGCTGACGTTCGTCCTCGGGGCCGGCCGGATGGTGCGGCACCACGCAGCAGCCCTGCGCGAGCTCGCCGTCGACGACCTCACCGGAGCCCGCTCGCGGCGCGCCTTCGCGACCGACCTGCCGGCCGCGGTCCTCGCGGCCGCGGACGCCGGGCGCCCCCTCACGCTGGCCCTCGTCGAGCTGACCAACGTGGACGGGGCGATCGACCTGTTCGGCCGAAGGCGCGCCGAGGCGCTCGTCCGGGAAGCGGCGGCCTGCCTGCACGGCGATCACCCGGACCCGCAGACCTACCGGCTGGCCGGCGAGGTCTTCGCCGTCGTCCTCCCCGGGGTCGGCCCCGACGCGGCCGTCGACGTCACCGACGCCCTGCTCGCCCGGCTGTCCCGGGTGGCAGCGCCCCTGGCCGGCGTCGCCGGACTGGCCACACTGGACGCTCGCTGCCCGGACGCCGAGCTGCTGCTCGTCGGCGCGTCCGCCGCCCTCGACGAGGCGCGCGCCCTCGGCCCCGGGCGCGTGGTGGCGTCGGCGGACGGCGGGAGCGGTCTGCGCTGGGTCGCCACCCGCGGAGCCTGAGGCCGCGACCGGCAGCACGACCGGCGGAACCGATCAGTGCGTGAGCGCCGCGAGCAGGTCGTCGGCCGCCGCGAAGGGGTCCAGCCGGGCGTCGACGACGTCCGCCGCGAGCCCGTCGAGCCGGGAACCGCCGGCGAGGTCGCCCATCCGCTCCCGCAGCGCCGTCACCGCGATCGCCTCGATCTCGCGCCGGGCCCTGCGCACCCGCCGCTCCCGCAGCTCCCCCGTCGACGCCGCCCACTCCCAGTGGCGGTCCAGATCGGCGAGCAGCTCGTCGATCCCCTGCCCGTCCGACGCGACCGTCGTCAGCACCGGCGGTCGCCACAGCGGCGGCTCCCCCGGCGTCCGAGGCCCGTCCGGCATGCCGAGCGAGATCATGTGCCGCAGGTCGCGGACGGTGTTCTGCGCGCCGTCGCGGTCGGCCTTGTTCACGACGAAGAGGTCGCCGACCTCGAGGATCCCGGCCTTGGCGGTCTGCACGCTGTCGCCCATGCCCGGCGCGAGCAGGACGACGGTGACGTCCGCGAGACCGGCGATCTCGACCTCGCTCTGCCCGACGCCGACGGTCTCGACGACGACGACGTCGAAGCCTGCGCCGTCGAGCACCCGGACGGCCTGCGGCGTCGCCCACGCGAGCCCGCCGAGATGCCCCCGCGTCGCCATCGAGCGGATGAAGACGCCCGGGTCGAGCGCGTGGTCCTGCATGCGGATCCGGTCCCCGAGCAGCGCGCCGCCGGTGAAGGGTGACGAGGGGTCCACGGCGAGCACGCCGACCCGGTCCCCCCGCGCGCGCAGGCCGCGGACGAGCGCCGACGTGGTCGTCGACTTCCCCACCCCGGGAGCGCCGGTGATCCCGACCACGCGCGCGTGCCCGGTGAGCGGCGCGAGCGTGGACGCGACCTCCCGGAGCCTGGGTGAGGCGTCCTCGACCAGGGACACCAGCCGCGCGACCGCGCGCGCCGAACCGTCGCGCGCCTGGCGGACCAGTTCGGGGACGTCGGCGGTGCGGGTCACCGGGTCAGTGTGCCGGTTCCCGACCGGTCAGAGCCCGGTTCCGGACGCCGTCAGCGGGCCGGCACCCGGAGGACGAGCGCGTCGCCCTGACCGCCGCCACCACAGAGGCCGGCGACGCCGATCCCGCCACCGCGCCGGGCCAGTTCCAGCGCGAGGTGCAGGACGAGCCGCGCGCCCGACATGCCGATCGGGTGGCCGAGGGCGATGGCCCCGCCGTTGACGTTGACCATCTCCGGGTCGACACCGAGCTCGCGGACCGACGCCAGGCCGACCGCCGCGAAGGCCTCGTTGATCTCGATGAGGTCCAGCTCGGAGACCTCGATGCCCTCCTTGGCGACCGCGGCCTTGATCGCGGCGGCCGGCTGGTGCTGGAGCGTGGAGTCCGGACCGGCGACGACGCCGTGTGCGCCCACCTCCGCGAGCCAGGTGAGCCCCAGCTCCTCCGCCCTGCCACGGCTCATGACCACGACCGCGGCGGCGCCGTCGGAGATCTGCGAGGCCGAACCCGCCGTGATCGTGCCGTCCTTGCGGAACGCCGGCTTGAGCCGGGCGAGGCTCTCGACGGTCGTGTCGGGGCGGATGCCCTCGTCCTCCTTGAAGAGGATCGGGTCACCCTTGCGCTGCGGGATCGCGACCGGCACGACCTCGTCGTCGTAGAGCCCGTTCTTCCAGCCCTGCGCCGCGAGCTGGTGGGAGCGGGCGGCGAAGGCGTCCTGCTCCTCCCGGCCGAAGTACTGGTCGGCCTGGTTGGCGGCCTCCGTGAGCTCACCCATCGCGACGTCCGTGAAGGCGTCCCAGAGACCGTCGTACTGCATGTGGTCACGCAGCGGGACGTCGCCGTACTTGTAGCCGTTCCGTGAACCGAGCAGCAGGTGCGGCGCCTGCGACATCGACTCCTGGCCGCCCGCGACCACGACGTCGAACTCGCCGAGCCGCACGAGCTGGGCCGCGAGCGCGATGGCGTCGAGACCGGAGAGGCACACCTTGTTGATCGTCAGCGCCGGGACCGTCATGGGGATGCCGGCCGCGACGGCCGCCTGCCGCGCGGGGATCTGCCCGGCGCCCGCCGTGAGGACCTGACCCATGATCACGTACTCGACCTGCTGCGGGTCCACCCCGGCCTTGTCGAGGGCCCCGCGGATCGCGACACCGCCGAGGTCGGCGCCGGAGAAGTCCTTCAGGGAGCCCTGCAGCCGGCCCATCGGCGTCCGCGCACCGGCGACGACGACGGGCGTCCGGTCGAACCCGTCGTACGAGGCGGAGGGAGCGGACGGGGCGAGGGAGGGGTCCGGACGATCGGCCACGGTGAGCTCCTCAGCTGGGGGAACGGGGCGGCTCTCGTGGAGGTCCGCCGCCCTTCACCGTAACTCTCCCGGCCGACGCGCAGACAGTCGCGCTCGTGGCCTCCCTCACCACGCGCACGAGCCCGAGCGGCCTAGCCTCGGGGCATGACCGGCAGCACCGACGCCCCCGCCTTCCAATCCCTCCCGACCGAGCTCTTCACGGCCATCGACCACGTCGGCGTGGCCGTCCCGGACTACGACGCTGCGCTGGACTTCTACCAGCGCGTGTTCGGCATGCGGCTGGTGCACGAGGAGGTCAACGAGGAGCAGGGCGTCCGCGAGGCGATGCTCGCGGTCGGCGGTTCGGGCAGCTGCGTGCAGGTGCTCGCGCCGTTGACGCCGGAGTCCACGATCGCCAGGTTCCTCGACCGCTCCGGGCCGGGGCTGCAGCAGGTCGCGTACCGCGTCGACGACGTGGACGCCGTGAGTGCCGCTTTGCGCGAGCGCGGCGTCCGGTTGCTCTACGACGCCCCCCGGCGCGGCACCGCCGGCAGCCGGATCAACTTCGTCCACCCCAAGGACGCCGGCGGCGTCCTCGTCGAGCTCGTGGAGCCGAGCGCCGGACTGACCCACTTCGTCCCCTCGCACGTCGCCGCCGACGCAAAGGCGCCAACTACGGAGAGGAATGGGCGACTAACGGTGTGAAGAGACGCGGCCTCGTCCACCCCACGCTGTCACGGACCTACCTGCTTTTCGAGATCGGACAGACCTCTTTTGATGCCCACCGTAACCTTCACCTGGGCAAGGTGGGGGTAGTCTGCCTCCCGCCGGGAGAAGGACTGGGCGTCCGGGAACCGGGAGCTCCGGGAGCGCCACCGGGTGCGATCATGCGGTTCCGCGACGTGTAAGACCTCAGGGGTCAGGAAGGGCCGAGCCAGTGGCCGGAGAGCAAAACGGGCAGTTGTTCCAAACACGGATCAGCGGCTACGACAAGACGCAGGTCGACGATCGGATCGGCGCCCTCGAAGGGGCCCTGCGCGACGCGCGGGCCCGGGTCGAGGAGCTCGACACGCGCGCGATGAAGCTCGCAGGCGAGGTCGCGGAGGCGCATCGCCAGCTGCGCGAGGTCGAGCGGCCCTCCTACAGCGGCCTCGGCGCCCGGATCGAGCAGTTGCTGCGTCTGGCGGAGGAGCAGGCGAGCGACGTCATCGCAGCCGCGACCAAGGACGCCGACGACGCGCTGGCGCAGGCTCGCGTCGAGGCGGCGCAGGCCCGTGCGGCCGCGCAGAACGAGGCGAACGAGCTGACGGCGTCCGCGCAGCGCGAGAGCACCGAGGTGCGCCAGAGCGCGACGACCGAGGCCGAGGAGATCGTCGCCACGGCGACCCGCAAGGCCGAGGAGATGCTCGCGGTCGCCGAGCGCGAGGCCGCGAAGCTCCGGTCCGTCACCGAGCACGAGACCAGCGAGAAGCGGACGACGGTGGAGCGCGAGCTCGCCCGGCTGCGCGCGACCGCCGAGCGCGAGGTCACCGAGCTGCGCGCCGCCGCCAAGCGCGAGGTCGACGAGCTGCGGAACAACGCCAAGCGCGAGGCCGACGAGGTGCGCGGCGCCGCGAACGCGCTGCACGAGGAGACCCGGGCGCGCGTCGAGCAGATGACGACCGACCTCGAGGTCAAGCTCGCGGCTCGCCGCGAGGAGGCCGAGCGCGTCGACGCCGAGCGCCACGAGGCCGCGGTCGCCCAGGCCACTCAGCTCGTCGGGGAGGCCGAGCAGCGCGCGGCTGCCGCCGAGCAGCGCGCGGCGAAGGCGGTCGAGCAGGCGGAGTCGGTGCGCCGCGACGCGGACGAGCACTCCAAGGGGCTGCTCGCCACCGCGCGTCGCAACGCCGAGCAGGTGCTCACCGAGGCCAAGCAGCAGGCCGACAAGCTCATGTCGGAGTCCAAGGCCGAGGCCGAGCGCGCCCGCCGTGCCGCTCAGCGCCAGGTGGACGAGCTCACCCGCCAGCGCGACAGCATCACCGGGCACCTCGACCAGCTGCGCCACCTGCTCGGTGCGATGTCCGTGCCGGGCGCCGCGCAGCTCGGGCAGTCCGCGCAGCAGCCCGCCGTCGGGCAGGCACCGTCGGAGGACGAGACCGAGAACATCGAGCCCGCCGACCGCACCATCACCCTGCCGGCCCAGCCGGAGACCGTCGCCCGCCGCTGAACGTCCCGCACCGCCTGTTGGTCAGCGCCGCCGATCCCGCGCGGACCAGCAGGCGGTGTGCCAGTGACGCCGGTCGCCCGGTCCGCCGAAGGCGCCCATCTGCTCGGCGGGCCAGGCGACCACGTGCGGCGTGCCCGGCACGATCTGCTGCCGGCAGCCCGGACACACGTACGCCTTCGACGCCGCCGCGCCGGGAACCGCGCGGACCCGCCAGGCGCCGTCCGGGTGCTCCTCGAGCCGGCCGCCGCCGTGGACCAGCCTGGTCTCGAGATCGTCCGCGCTCACGGGGGCAGGGCGGACGCCGGCGGCGGGGCGTCGGGGGCGGTTGCTGCGGGGCACGTTCTCCAGTGTCAGGGGTACGAGGCAGACTGACCTCGTCACCCAGTCCGTCCGTCGGGAGCTTCTCGTGCCGAGGTACGACGTGAGGTGCCGCGCCTGCGGCACCACCTTCGAGGTCAGCCGTCCCATCGCCCAGGCGGACCGGCCCGCGCCCTGCCCGCAGGGGCACGACGACACCGTGCGCCTGCTGCCCACGGTCGGTCTCACCGGCCGGGCGGGCACCGTCGCCCCTGCGCCCTCGGGCGGGGCAGGCGGCTGCTGCGGCGGCGCGTGCGGCTGCGGCTGACGCGGGCTGCTCAGCCCTCCCGGCCGGGGCGGACGAGCACGACGGAGCCGATCGGCGCGAAGCCCGCGGCGAGCAGCGATCGCAGGGATGCCGCGTTACCCGGCGCCACCGCGGCGAACACCGGCTCGCCGTCGGGCACGAGCCCCAGGGCCTGCCGCAGCAGCGCACGGCCGTGGCCTCGGCCGCGGCGGTCCTCGGCCACCTCGAACGACAGCTCCCGAACGCCGCCGAGGCCGCGGGCGAGCGTGACGAGCCCGTGCTCGTTCCCGAACACCCGGACGTCCCGCCGCCAGGCTCGCGCATAGCCGACGCGCGGATGCCCCTCCAGGTCCGGGCGTTCCGGCAGCGACCCTCCGCCGGTGCCCCGCGCGACGAGCAGGGCATCGAGGACGTCGACGGCGCCGTCCGGACCGGCGAGCAGGGACAGCACCGGCAGCGACACCGCCCCCGCGAACCCGTCCGCGCCGGCTGCGACGAGGACGTCGATCGGGAGCGTCGTCACCACCAGGGCGTGCCCGGTGAAGGAGACGACCGCTTCCACGCCGTCGAGGTACGGCGGCACCACCTCGACCCGGCCGTCGACGGGCGGGAAGACGCCCTCCGCCGCGGCGGTCAGCACGTCGGCCAGCGCGGCGGCGCGCGGTCCGGAGTCCTCGATCGTCACGGGTTCAGCTGTACGTGCGGAAGCCGCGGCCGGTCTTGCGGCCGAGGTAGCCGGCGGTGACGAGCTGCTCGAGCAGCGGCGTCGGTGCGTAGCCCGGCTCGCGGAACTGCAGGTACAGCGAGCGCTGGATGGCCAGTGCCACGTCGAGGCCGACGACGTCGAGCAGCTCGAACGGCCCCACCGGGTAGCCGCAGCCCGCCTTCATCGCGATGTCGATGTCGTCGGCGGTCGCGTAGCGCTCCGCGAGCATCCGCACGGCGTCGTTCAGGTAGGGGAAGAGCAAGGCGTTGACGACGAAGCCGGCTCGGTCGGCGCAGCGGATGGCGTGCTTGCCCAGGCGCTCGGCGACGGCCAGCGCGGTGGCGACGACGTCCGGCGTCGTCGCCACGGTCTCGACGACCTCGACCAGGTTCATCGCCGGCACCGGGTCGAAGACGTGCAGGCCGACGACGTCGCCGGGCCGCGAGGTCGCCGCCGCGCACTCGATGACCGGCAGCGACGACGTCGTCGTCGCGAGCACCGCGCCCGGACGGCAGATCTCGTCGAGGTTCTCGAACAGCGCCTTCTTGACGCCGAGCTCCTCGACGACGGCCTCGACGACGAGGTCGGCGTCCGCGAGATCCTCCAGGCCGGGCCCTCTCCGCGCTGTCCGCGACGAGCACCACCTCGTACCCGGCGCCGGCGAACACCTCGGCCAATCCGGTCGCCAGCGTCCCGGAACCCACGACGCCGACGGTGCGCACCTCGCGCGGCTCGGCCTCCGGTGCGGGAGCCGGCGGGGCCACGCCGCCGGGCGGGTCCGGGACGACCTTCGAGGACCCCGGCTCGGCGTAGGTGTAGAAGCCTCGACCCGTCTTGCGACCCAGCAGGCCGGCCGCGACGAGCTGCTTGAGCAGCGGCGCGGGCGCGTGCAGCCGGTCCCGGCCCTGCTTGTACATCGTGTCGAGGATCTCGGAGGCGGTGTCCAGCCCGATGAGATCCATCAGCGCGAGCGGGCCCATGGGCAGGCCGCAGCCGAGCGTCATCGCGGCGTCCAGGTCCTCGCGGGTCGCGTGGCGCTGCTCGTACATCTGCACGGCGTGGTTGAGGTAGCCGAACAGCAGGGCGTTCGCGATGAAGCCGGCCCTGTCGCCCACGACGACGGGCTGCTTGCCCAGCCGCCGGGCAAGGTCGACGACGGCGTCCACGACGTCCGGCTCCGTCACGACCGTCCGCACGATCTCGACGAACTTCTGGACCGGCGCCGGGTTGAAGAAGTGCATGCCGACGACGCGGCTCGGGTCGTGCGTGGCGACGGAGATCTCGGTGACGGACAGGCTCGAGGTGTTCGTCGCGAGCACCGTCTCCGGCGAGCAGATCGAGTCGAGCTTGCCGAAGATCTCCCGCTTGAGGTCGAGCTTCTCCGGCACCGCCTCGATAACCAGGTGGGCGGCGGCGAGGTCCTCCGGGGCGGAGGTGAACCGGATCCGGCCGAGCAACGCCTGCTGGTCGGCCTCACTGAGCTTCCCGCGGGCGACGGCCCGTGAGGTGGAGCGCTCGACGTGCCCGCGGCCCGTGGCCAGCCGGCTCTCGTCGGCCTCGACGGCGATCACCTCCAGGCCGTTGCGGGCCAGAACCTCGGCGATGCCGGCGCCCATCGTCCCGAGCCCCACGACCCCGACGACCTCGATCGGCCGGTTGCTCCCGCGCGTCATCGCCGCGTCCTCCTCGACGTCCGTCTCCGTCCTCGCAGTCTCGCAGAGCGCCCTCACGGGGAGGAGCCGGCCGACCGAGGGCTCAGAGCACGAGGGACCCGACCAGAAAGACCGTTCCGGCGACGACCCCGCCCGGCGCGGGGGGCACAGGATGGGCGTCGGCGGGCAGGCAGACGTCCATCTCGACGCCGACCGTCCGCACCCGCACCGCCTGGAACGCCTGCCCCGTGTACGCGACCTCGCGTCGTGACGATGCGAGCACGACACCGGCGAGCCGGGCGTACGCCTCGGCGTCCTCGTCGTCGCCGAAGACCCCGTACGAGAAGAACGACTCGGCCGCGACGCGCAGCGGTGGGCCGTCCGGCCCGGGCGGACCGCCCGGCAGCAGGAAGCTCGCGTCGGACGACCCGAAGGCGTCCGGGTCGGGGAACACCTCGACGTCGATGCCGAGGCCGACGAGGACGGCGGGCACGGGTGCGGCCGGCGGGTCGCCGAGCCGCAGCGCCATCCGCTGCTCGAGCTCGAGGGCCAGGCCGGTCAGCTGCTCGCCCTCGTCGTCGACGACGTCCGCGCGGGCGACGTCGTCGTTGACGAGCGTGACGCCCGTCAGCCGGGCGCCGGGGCGGCCGGAGAAGAGCGGCAGCAGCTCGGAGACGACCCCGACCACCTCGTCGACGCCGACGAGGAGCCGCGCGCCGCTGGGGTCGGTCCAGCGGACCAGGCGGGTGGTGCCGACGGAGCCGAGCGGCTCTCCGTTCGCCAGGGCGTGACGCACGAGCGCCTCGAGCGACTCCTCGGTGGATGCCAGACCGACGCACGCCAGGTTCGAGGCCACGGGCCCCGACGCTATCGGGAGCTGTAGGTTCGGGGCCGTGCGCCTCGTCATCGCCGAGTGCTCGGTCGACTATGCCGGTCGGCTGACCGCTCACCTGCCGCTGGCCCGCCGCCTGCTGCTCGTCAAGGCCGACGGCTCGGTGCTCGTGCACTCCGACGGCGGCTCGTACAAGCCGCTCAACTGGATGAGCCCGCCGTGCTCCCTGAAGATCGCCGAACCGGACGCCGAGGCCCGCGCCGCCGGCGTCGCGCAGGTGTGGACCGTGCAGAACGCCAAGTCCGACGACCGCCTCGTCGTCCACCTCCACGAGGTGCTGCACGACTCGACGCACGAGCTCGGCGTCGACCCCGGCCTGGTCAAGGACGGCGTCGAGGCGCACCTGCAGGAGCTGCTCGCCGAGCACGTCCACACCCTCGGCGACGGGTACACGCTGGTGCGCCGCGAGTACCCGACGGCGATCGGGCCGGTCGACCTCCTCGTCCGCGACCCCGGCGGCGCGAGCGTCGCGGTCGAGGTCAAGCGCCGCGGCGAGATCGACGGCGTCGAGCAGCTCACCCGCTACCTCGACCTGCTCAACCGCGACCCGCTGCTCGCTCCGGTGAGCGGGGTCTTCGCCGCGCAGGAGATCAAGCCGCAGGCCAAGGTGCTCGCCACGGACCGGGGCATCCGCTGCGTGACCCTGGACTACGACTCCCTGCGCGGCCACGACACCTCCGAGCACCGGCTCTTCTAGCAACGGCTCTCCTAGCACCGGCCCCGGGGAATGGCATGATCGGCGCATGCGACAGCGCGTGACCGTCGTCGGCGCCGGAGTTCTCGGCCTGACGTGCGCCGTCCGCCTCGCCGAGCGCGGTGTCGCGGTCGACGTCCTCGCCCGCGACCTGCCGCTCGAAACGGCGTCCGCCGCCGGCGGCGCGCTGTGGCTCCCCGCGACCCGCGACGAGCGCGAGCTCGGGTGGGCCGCCACCACGCTCGCTGAACTGCGCGCCGCCGAGAACGCCGGCGAGGGCGCCCGCGCGGGGGTCCGCACCGCGCCCGGTCACCTCCTCGACGGCCCCGCCCCCGCCGCACCCGCATGGGCGGAGCGGTTCGGCGACGCCGTCCGGCTCGAGCACGAGACCGCGCCCGCGGTCGGCCACCCGGCCGGGTGGCGCACGGAGCTCCCGCTGGCCGACCCGCGCCGCTACCTGCCGTGGCTGCGCGACCGCCTGCTCGACGCCGGCGGCACGCTCACCCGGCTGGCGCTCCCCGCGCTGCCCGCCCGCGGCATCGTCGTCGACGCCACCGGGGTCGCGGCCCGTGCGCTCGCCGCCGATCCCCGCGTCCGGCCGGTGCGCACCCAGACCGTCCTGCTGGAGAACCCGGGGCTCGACGCCTGGTGGTGGGACCTCACCGCGCCGTTCTCCGCACTGCCGCACGGCGACGTGGTCGCCGTCGAGGGCGCCGGCGACGAGGACGACTGGAACCCGACGCCCGACCGGGAGGCCGCCGTACGGCTGGCCGAGCGGGCCGCGGAGCTGGTCCCGCGGCTCCGGGGCGCCCGCGTCACCGGCGTCCGGGTCGGCCTGCGCCCGGCCCGGCCGAGCGTCCGGGTCGAGGCCGAGCACCGGCCCACGGAGGAGGACGCCGACCGCACCCTGGTGCACTGCTACGGCCACGGCTCGCGCGGCTTCACCCTCTCCTGGGGCTGCGCGGACGAGGTGACCCGGCTCGTCAGCGGCGTGCTCGACGGCCGGGCGGCGTCGCCCACCGGCTGACCGGGTTTTAGCCTGGCAGCATGGCCGGGTCGGAGCGGTGACAGCCCCTGCGCCGCGAGCAGGTGGAGCTCGACCCGCGGCGCTGGCGCGCCCTCGGCGTCTGCGTGACCGCCCTCTTCACCACGCTCCTCGACGTCAGCATCGTCACCGTCGCGCTGCCGTCCATCGGGCGGAACACCGGCGCGCAGCCGGCGGAGCTGCAGTGGGTGGTGTCCGGCTACGCACTGGCCTTCGGCATGGTGCCGATCATCGGGGGCCGGCTCGGCGACGACCGCGGCCGCAAGCGCATGCTGCTCATCGGGATCGGAGCGTTCACCGCCTTCAGTGCGATGGTCGGCCTCGCGCCCACGCCGGGAGTGCTCATCGTCGGCCGGCTGCTGCAGGGCCTGGCCGGCGGGCTCGTCAACCCGCAGGTCTCCGGCGTCGTGCAGCAACTCTTCCCGCTGCACGAGCGCGGGCGCGCGTTCGGGGCGATCGGGACGGCCGTGGGTGTGGCCACCGCCGCCGGCCCGGTCGTGGGCGGGACGATCATCGCGCTCGGCGGCCCCGTGTACGGCTGGCGGCTCTGCTTCCTCGTCAACCTGCCGATCGGGGTCACGTCGTTCCTGCTCTGCCGGGCCTGGCTGCCGTCCCGGCCGCGCTCGGGCCAGGTGCGCCGGCTCGACCTGCCCGGCGCGGCGCTGCTCGCGGTCGGCGTGTTCGGCGTCCTGTTCCCGCTGGTGCAGTACGACGCGAGCCGGGACGCCCGGCTGGCGCTCCTGCTCGTCCCCGCGCTCGGCGTGCTCGCCGGGTTCGTCGCCTGGGAGCGCGGGCCGGCCCGGCGGCGCGGGCACCCGCTCATCGACATCGGGCTGTTCCGGGTGGCGTCGTACGCCGACGGCGTCGCGCTGGCGCTGCTGTTCTTCTGCGCCTACACCGGGACGCCGCTGGTCCTGGCGTTCTTCCTCCAGGACGGGCTGGGGTACTCGGCGTTGCACTCGGGGCTCACGGCGTCGGCGTACGCGGTCGGGGCGACGGTGGCGGCGCCGATCGCCGGCCGGCTGCTCCGCCGGTTCGGCGCACGTGTGCTGGTCGGCGGGCTGGCCCTCTTCGGCACCGGGGTCGCGGCGTCCGCGCTGGTCGCGTTCCTCGCCGCCCGGCACCGCCACCGCCGCCGGGGTCGGACTGCTGCTCGCCGTGCCGCTGCTCGTGGCGGGCCTCGGCGGTGGCAGCGTCATCACCCCGAACCAGGCGCTGTCGCTGGCCGAGGTGCCGGTGGCGGGCGGCTCCACCGCCGGCGGCACGCTGCAGACCTCCCAGCGGATCGGCAACGCCGTCGGCGCCGCGGTCATCTCCGCGGTGTTCTACGCGGCGGTGCGCGGGGCTCCGGCCGCGGGCGCCGCTCGCGAAGCCCACTACGGCACCGCCTACGGGCTGGCCCTGTGCGTCTCGGTCGCGTTCACGTGCGCAGCCCTCGTCCTGGCCGTCCGCCACCGCAGGTAGCGTGCCGCCGTGACCGCCAGCTCCCTGAGTGAGGACCCCTTCGAGGTCGAGGACGCCGACCTGCGCCGGGCCGTGTCGGCCAAGTGGACGTACGCGGCCGACGGCGTCCTGCCCGCCTGGGTCGCCGAGATGGACGTCCGCCCCTGCCCGCCGGTGCAGGACGCCGTCCGCGACGCGGTCGAGCGCGGCGTCTTCGGCTATCCCCCGGTCGATCCGCTCGCGCTGGGCCTGCCCCAGGCGCTGGCCGCGTTCGCCCTCGAGCGCTACGGGTGGGTCGTCGACCCGGGTCTCGTCCTGCCGAGCGGCGACGTCATGGCGGGCGTCCGGTTCGCGGTGGAGACGCTGTGCGACCCCGCGCCCGTCGTCGTCCCCGTGCCCTCGTACCGGCCGCTCCTCGACGTCGTCGCGCTCACCGGCCGGCAGCTGGTCACCGTCCCGGCGCTGGACGCCGATCGGTGCCTCCACGTCGCGGCGATCGACGCCGCGTTCGCCCGCGGCGCTCGCACGCTGCTGCTCAGCTCGCCGCACAATCCGCTCGGCCGGGTATGGACGCGTGCGGAGCTCGAGGCCCTGCGCGACGTCGTCCTGCGCCACGGCGCCCGCGTGGTCAGCGACGAGATCCACGCGCCGCTCGTCCTGCCCGGCGCGATCCACGTGCCCTATGCCGCGCTCGACGGCACCGCGGAGCACCTCACCACGGTGACCTCGGCCTCGAAGGCCTGGAACGTGCCGGGGCTCAAGTGCGCGCAGATCGTCGTCGGGACCCGGGCCGACCTGGCCGCGCTGGGCGCCGCTCCGCCCGTGGCGAACCACGGCCTCTCGCCGCTCGGCCTCGCCGCGACGGTCGCGGCGTACACCCGGGGCACCCCGTGGCTCGACGGCGTCGTCGCCGCGCTCGCCGAACGGCGCGCGGAGCTGGCGTCGCTGCTCGACCGGCAGCTCCCCGAGGTGGCGTGGACGCCGCCGGAAGGCACGTACCTCGGCTGGCTGCAGGTGCCGGGCGACGCCGACCCCGCCGTCCGGGCCCGCGCGGCCGGCGTCCTCGTCGCCCGCGGACCGGAGTTCGGCGCGGGCTTCGACCGCTTCGTCCGGCTGACGTTCGCGACCTCGTCCGAGCGCCTCCGGCGGATCGTGGACCGGCTGGCCGCCGCCTGGCAGACCTGACGTCACCCGATCGGCGGAACCTGCCCCGCTCGGCGTTCACCGCGCGGGCGACGTGGCCGAATGGAGGGCATGCCCCCAGTCCTGGTCCGCGACGGCGTCCGGCGCGACGGCTTCCTCGCGACGCTCGGCGCACGCACCTGGCGTTCCCGCGCGTCCAGCGCCGCGGCCCTCGCCGACCTCGACGCGGTCTCCTCCGCCGCGGCGTACGTGGCCTGGCTGGGGCGCACCGCCTCCGCCTGGGAGCGGCTGCCGGTGCCGCCGAACGACCCGCAGGCGTGGCCCCTCGTCACCGTCGGGCCGGAATGCCTCGGCGGCCACGAGGAGCTCGCCGCCGACCTCGCCTCGCTGGGTGCCCGCACGCCGGGCGCCCGCGCCGGCCGGGACGTGCTCGACGAGGCGTTCCTCGTGGGCGCGGCCTACGTGGCCGTCGCCGCCGCCGCTGACGCAGCTCTGCTCGCCGCCGCGGCCGCCGAGCTCGCCCAGCGCGACGAGATGCCGGTCGGCACGACGTTCCTGCACCGGTGCCGCGAGGTGGGTGCCGCACAGGGCGGGCTGCGTCGCGAGCTCGCGGCGTGGGCGGCGGACCGTGACCGGGGCACCGGCGAGCGCGCCGTCCTGGCGGCCCGGACCCTCAGCCTCGAGCTGGCCGAGGCCCTGCGAGGCTGAGCCGGCTGCCTGCTCGGGCGTGCGGGAGGAGTCAGCCGGCGATCTTGTCGACGAAGCACCAGCGCCAGCCCTCGCCGAGCTCGATGCTCCGCATCACCGGGTGGTTCGTCCCCTCGTAGTGCGCCGTCGCGTGCCGGCGGGGCGAGGAGTCGCAGCAGCCGACGTGCCCGCAGTGCAGGCACATCCGCAGCGCCACCCAGTCGTGGGCGCCCATCGCCAGGCAGTCCTCGCAGCCGTCGGGGTTGCCCGGGACGGCGATCAGCGGCTCGGTCCGCAGGTGCTCGCACTCCTCGAGCCCCTGCGGGGTGAGCAGGTCCGTCTGCCCGGTGGCCGCGCCCTCGCCGAAGGCCATCAGCATGGCCTCCTCCTGGTCGAGCCGCTCCATGACGCCTTCGAGCACCTCGGCCGGCACCTTGCCCGACCGGTAGACGTCGACGACCTTGCCCCGCTCGGCACGCAGCATCGCGACCCGAAGCCGCCGGAACGCCCTGGTCGGCGTCTCCGCACGGCTGTCGCTGGTCCCGAGCCGCTCCCACACCGAGTGCGCCACCCGCTCGCCCCACGACCGCAGGTCCTCGACGACGTCCTTCGGGGTGTCGCCGTCCGCCACCTCGTCGAGCCGGCGCTTCCCGGCGTCCACCGCCTTCTGGAGCACGAGCGCCTGCTGCAGGGCGTCCTGGGCGGGGTCGGGGCCGGGCACCTTGAGCAGCCGGACCAGGCCGGGCAGCGTCGACCCGAGGAGCAGCAGAGTGGCCGCGACGACGCTGAAGGCCGCGACGACGAGGACCTCGGCGTTCTCGACCTGCCCGACGAGCGCGAAGCCCGCCGCGAGCGTGACGACGCCGCGCATGCCGGCCCACGACAGGACGACGACGTTCTGCCACGGCGGCCGCGGTTCGGAGCGGCGGATGCGCGGGATCAGGCGCGGCAGGTAGACCGCGGGGAACATCCACACGAAGCGGACGATGATGACCGTCGCCGTCACCCCGACGCAGAGCCAGAGGATCGTGACGTTGTCGACGGAGCTCGCCCGCGCGCGCTCGAGCAGGGAGCGCAGCTGCAGGCCGATGAGCAGGAAGACGACGTTCTCGAGGACGAACTGCACGGTCCGCCAGAGGATGCGTTCCGTGACCCGCGACCCGGCCGACTGGATCTCCGGCGACTTGTGCCCGAGCACGAGGCCCGCGACGACGACGCCGAGCACGCCGGAGCCGTGCAGCTCCTCGGCGGCGAGGTAGGCGACATAGGGGACGAGGAGCGAGAGCGTCGTGTCGAGCACCGGATCCTCGAGCCGCTTGCGCACCGGGACGATGATCCAGGCGACGACGAACCCCGTGCCGACGCCCACGACGATGGCCCGGCCGAAGTCGAGCCCGGCCCCCAGCAGGGTCGCCGTTCCCGCGACGGCGCCGAGCGCGGTGCGGAACGTGACCAGGGCGGTGGCGTCGTTGAGCAGGCTCTCGCCCTCGAGGATGGTGACGATCCGGCGCGGCATCCCGACCCGGCGGGCGACGGCGGTGGCGGCCACGGCGTCCGGCGGCGCGACCACGGCGCCGAGGGCGAGCGCGGCCGCGAGCGACAGGCCGGGCAGCAGGAGCACCGCGACGCCGGCGACGGCGAAGGCGGTGACGAGGACGAGCCCGACGGAGAGCAGCGCGATCTGCCGGCGGTTCCGGCGGATGTCGACGAACGGGGTGCGGATCGCCGCCGAGTAGAGCAGCGGCGGGAGGATCCCGATGAGGACCAGGTCCGGCGTGAGCGGGTAGTCGGGGATCCCCGGCACGAACGACGCGACGATGCCGACCGCGGTGAGGACGAGGGGTGAGGAGAAGCCGAAGCGCGCGCTCACCCCGGCGACGGTCGCCGCGACGAGGACGAGCGCGACGAGCGGGACCTCGGCCGTCACGCCCGCACTATCGCACGGCGCTCAGCTGAACTCTCGCCGGAAGCCTCGTCCGCCTCGGCGGATCAGGCGACGAGGGGCTCCACCACGAACAACCGGTGCAGCTTGGTCGCGCGCAGCAGGCGCAGCTGCCGCGGCGGCACCTCGGTGAGCACGACGCGGCGGCCTGCACGGCGCGCCCGGCGGTGCGCCCCGACGAGGACGCCGAGGCCGGCCGAGTCCCAGATCTCCAGCGAGCCGATGTGCAGCAGGAGATCACCCTCGCCCTCGTCGACGCACCGGGAGAGGATCTCCCGCACCGTCGGGGCCGTCCGCCCGTCGAGCCGCCCCACCAGGTCGATCTCCGTGCCGGGTCGAACCACCCGGACGTCGAGGCCCGTCTCCTGCTCCATGTCCGCCCCCTTGCTCTCGCTGCGTGACCACCTGCTACGTACTCCGACGCCGCGAGAGGTGTTTCCGTTGCGCCTGCCGCCGATCCGACAACAGCGCACTACCTGTGGTCACCGATCGATAGCAGGAGGTTAGTCGGCTCATGACGTGAGAACCAGTACGCCACGGTGACTCGTGATGACACTGTGACCAGAGACGGACTTGACATCCTTCGAGCGAGTCGTCGGTAGTGATGCGTGTCGTCCTGGTTGCACTCCGTGACGGACGTGACCGGGAATGGCCCCTTCGCCGACCTCGCGCCCGGGCCGCGGCGGAGAGAGACTGCAGAGGTGTACTGGGGCAGCTACTCGTTCGCGTTCGGGCCGGTGCTGGCGCTCGGCGTGGTCGGGATCCTGATGCTGCTGCTCCGCTGGGCGTTCAGTTCGGGCAAGTCGGTGGTCCAGCGGAAACCCACCGTCGGCACGCCCGGTGAGTACGGGCTGCTGGTCCCGATCGCCGAGCCGTCGACGTTCGTCGAGGCGGAGATGATGCGCCGGCGCCTCGTCGACGCCGGCCTGCGCGCGACGCTGGCGCCGACGACGGACGGGCCGCGTGTGCTCGTGTTCCCCGAGGACGTCAAGACCGCCCGGCTGGTCCTGCGCGCCGGCGGGCACACTCCCAGCGGGGGCTGAGTCAGGCGGAGAGTCAGGCAGCCGAGCCGAGTGGCCGACCCAGCCGTCAGGCGTAGGCGGGGTCCGCGACCCGGGTGCGGCTGACCTCCGCGCCGAGCGCGCGGAGCGCGTCGTCGAACCCCGCGTAGCCGCGGTCGACGTGCTTCGCGCCCGCCACGAAGGTCTCGCCGTCGGCGACCAGCCCCGCGAGCACCAGCGCGGCGCCCGCCCGGATGTCGCTGGCCTCCACCGGCGCCCCCGAGAGCCGGGGCACCCCGCGGACGAGCGCGTGATGGCCGTCCACCCGCACGTCGGCACCGAGCCGCGCGATCTCCTGGACGAAGCGGAACCGCGCCTCGAAGAGGTTCTCCGTGACCAGCGCGGCACCCTCGGCGATCGCGTCCAGAGTGATCATGAAGGGCTGCAGGTCCGTCGGGAAGCCCGGGTACGGCAACGTCGCGGCGTCCACGGCGCGGGCACGTCGCGGCCCCTGCACCCGGAAGCCATCGGGGAGGTGGCTCACCACGGCGCCGGTGGCGGCGATCTTGTCCAGCGGCATGCCCAGGTGGCCCGGCTCGCCGTTGCGGACGACGACGTCGCCGCCCGTGAGCGCCGCCGCGAACGCCCACGTGGCGGCGACGATCCGGTCCGGGACGACGCGGTGCTCCACCGGGTGCAGCCGCGGGACGCCCTCGATCGTCAGGGTCGAGGTGGCCACGCCGTCGATGCGGGCACCCATCCGCCGCAGCATCCGGCAGAGGTCGACGACCTCCGGCTCGCGGGCCGCGTTCTCGATGACCGTCGTCCCCCGGGCGAGAACGGCGGCGGTGAGCAGGTTCTCGGTGGCGCCGACGCTGGGGAAGTCGAGACGCACGTGCGTGCCGGTGAGCCCGCTCGGAGCCTCCGCGACGAGGAACCCGTGGTCGACGTGGACGACGGCGCCGAGCTGCTGCAGCCCCGTGATGTGCATGTCGAGCCCGCGCGAGCCGATGGCGTCGCCGCCCGGCAGCGCGACGTCGGCGGCCCCGCAGCGCGCGACGAGCGGCCCGAGCACGCAGATCGAGGCGCGCATCGCGCGCACGAGGTCGTAGTCGGCCCGGTGCAGCGGGACGTCGGGGACGCCGACGGAGACGACTCCGGCGGCGGGGTCGTGCTCGACGTCGCAGCCCAGCCGGCGCAGCAGCTCCGCCATGATCCGGACGTCGACGATGTCGGGAACGTCCATGAGGGTCGTCGTGCCCGCGGTGAGCAGAGAGGCGGCCATGAGCTTCAGGACGCTGTTCTTCGCCCCGGGGACTCGGACCGCCCCCTCGAGCCGGGCACCGCCGACGATCCGGAACGCTTCCACGGGCGTCGATGGTACGGGCCGCCACGGCCCGCGCCCGTCACCCCCTACGCTCGGAGCGTGGTCAACCTCACCAGGATCTACACCCGCACCGGCGACGACGGCACGACCTCGCTCGGCGACTTCAGCCGCACGAGCAAGAACGATCCCCGGCTGATCGCCTACGCGGACGTCGACGAGGCGAACAGCGCGATCGGGGTGGTCCTCGCCACCGGCGCCGGCGAGCTGGACGCCGAGGTCGTCGACCTGCTGGGCCGGGTGCAGAACGACCTGTTCGACGTCGGCGCCGACCTCTCCACCCCGCTCACCGCGCAGACGTCGGAGCACCCGCCGCTGCGGGTGACGCCGGAGTACGTGGCGGACCTCGAGGCCGCCTGCGACCGCTGGAACGACGAGCTGCCGCCGCTGCGGTCGTTCGTCCTGCCCGGCGGCACCGTCGCCGCGGCGCACCTGCACGTCGCGCGGACGGTCGCACGGCGGGCCGAGCGGTCGGTCTGGGCCGCGGTCGCCGAGCACGGCACGAGCAGCGACGGCGGGATCAACCCGCTGACCGCGCAGTACCTCAACCGGCTGAGCGACCTGCTGTTCATCCTGTGCCGGCAGGCGAACCGCCGGGCCGACGGACAGATGGCGGACGTGCTGTGGACCCCCGGCGGCGGCCGCCAGTCCCCGCCCGCCTGAGGAGCGCGCTGCTGTCGGCAGCGCTGCCCTGAGCAGCGCGCCCTGTCGGAGCGCCCTGCGCCCGATCAGAGTGGCGGCATGACCAACGCACCTGATCCGATGATCGGCCTGGACGACGACCTCTCCCGCCGGCTGCTCGACCGGCGGACCATCGTGCTCGGCGAACCGCTCGAGGACCGGAACAGCAACCGGCTCTGCCAGGCGCTCCTGCTGCTCTCCGCGGAGGACCCGAAGGCCGACATCCGGCTGCTCATCAACTCCCCCGGCGGGTCGGTGCCCGGGATGCTCGCCATCCGCGACTGCATGCGCGCCGTCCCCAACGACGTCAGCACGATCAATCTCGGCATGGCCTACAGCGCCGGGCAGTTCCTGCTCTCCTCGGGCACCAAGGGGAAGCGCTACACGATGCCGCACGCCAAGGTGCTCCTGCACCAGGGCTCGGCGGGCATCGGCGGCACCGCCATGGACATCGCCATCCAGGCCGACGACCTGCGCCGCACCCGCGACACCGTGCTCGCGTGCATCGCCGAGGACACCGGGCAGCCGGTCGCCCGGATCGAGGAGGACTCACGGCGCGACCGCTGGTTCACCGCGACCGAGGCCCGCGACTACGGCTTCGTCGACGCGGTGGTCACCTCGGTCGAGGACGTCCTGCCGACGACGCTTCGCCCCGTCGGGCTGAGGAGCCGGGCATGAGCGGTTACACGATCCCCTACGTGACCACCAGGACGTCGTCGGGCGAGCGCACGGTCGACGTCTACAGCCGTCTGCTGGCCGATCGCATCGTCTACCTGGGCACGGGGATCGACGACGGGGTGGCGAACGCCGTCATCGCCCAGTTCCTCCACCTGGAGAACGACGACCCGGACAAGCCGATCGCGCTCTACATCAACTCGGTGGGCGGGGAGATCCCGGCCACGCTGGCGATCTACGACGCCATGCAGTTCGTCCGGGCGCGGGTCGAGACCACGTGCGTCGGCCAGGCGGTCGCGTCGGCGGCGGTCCTCCTCGCCGGCGGGGCCTCCGGGTACCGGTCGATCCTCCCGCACGCGCGGGTGGTCATCCACGCGCCGGCGGCGCAGGGCCGCGGCGCCATCCCGGATCTCATCCTCGAGGCGGACGACGTCGAGCGGGTGCGCTCCCTGCAGGAGCACATCCTCGCCCGGCACACCGGCCGGACCCCCGACCAGGTGCGCCGCGACACCGACCGGGAGCTCGTGCTCCCCGCGCAGGCCGCCGTCGACTACGGCGTCGTCGACACGGTGCTCACCTCACGCAGCGAGTGAGAGGAGCACGGGGCCGGAGCCGGCGCCCAGGTGGACGCCGGCCCGCCGGGTGAGCTCACGCACGGGCAGGTCGACGGCACCGGCGAGCGCGGAGAGGATCTCCGACGACGGGTCCTTCCGGCCGCGCTCCACCTCCGAGAGGTACTGCGGCGAGACGCCGGCCCGGCGGGCGACGTCCGCGATGCGCTCGCCGCGCGCGGAACGCTCCGCGCGCAGCTGCCGGCCCAGCGCCTCCCGCCACAGCGGCTCCGGCTCGGGGTCCGGGGCGGCGAGGTCGCGGCGGCGGGGCATCGGCAGCACGTCTCCCATGACCGGACGGTAGCGCCGGGCGGGGGCGGCGTCGACGGTCGTTCGCCGAGGCGCACGACGCGGACGGGCGCGACGGGGAGGTCAGGCGATCTGCGCGGTGCGGCCCGGCGGAGCCGACTCGAGCCAGGCGGCGAGCCCGTTGTACGCGGCCTCGCTCATCGCGAGCTCCAGCGTCGAGGTGCCGTACGCGCAGAGAACGACGACCCAGCCGGGCAGGACGGCGTAGGAGGTGATCTCGTCCGGATCGTGCCGGTCCAGGATCGCGAGGCGCTCGCGCGCGAGCGACCGGGTGGGGCGCGGGCTCACGGTGAGCACCTGGAACCAGTCGAGCCGGTCGGCCTCGTAGCGGGCGACCCCGAGCACCCATCCGCGGCGGCCGCGGCGACCGGTGCGCCGCAGGGAACAGTCGAAGGTCCCGACCCCGCGGGCGAGCACCAGCCGGCGGGCCAGGACGACGGCCCAGAGGCCGACGAGCACGGTGACGAGCGTGGCGAGCACGGCGAGCGGCAGCAGGAACTCCCCCATCGCCGGCCCCCCGCCGTCAGCGCGCCGTCGACCCGGAGGCGAGAGCGGCGGAGTCGGAGACCACGGTGACGCGGTCGTGCTCGACGGACATGAAGCCGCCGTCGAGCGTGGCCACGACGTCCTCACCCGAGGACGGGGTGATCCTGATCTCGCCGCTGGCGAGCAGGGCCAGCAGGGGCTCGTGACCGCCCAGGATGCCGATGTCGCCGTCGACCGTCCGCGCGATGACGCGGCTGGCCTCGCCCGACCACACCTTGCGGTCGGCGGAGACCAGGGTGACGTCCAGTGGCACGCGCTACCTCCCTTGGCAGGGCCCTGCGGCCCGGTGGATGTGGCTCTACCCCTCCGCGGGGCGGAGGTGCGGGATCGACCGGGTCAGGAGTGCAGGATACCGGTCCGATGCACGCCCTGCTCCCCCCGATCACGGACGGATGGTGACGAGAACCGCCCGGGCGCCCACAGCGAGCGCCCGGGCGGTCGGAGAGCCGCCGAACGGCTCAGCCGAGCTGCTTCTTGATCTCCGCGGCCTTGCGCTCGACGTCCTCGAGGCCGCCGCACATGAAGAAGGCCTGCTCGGGGGTGTCGTCGTAGTCGCCGTCCGCGATCTTGGTGAACGCCTCGATCGTCTCCCGCAGGGGGACGAACGATCCTTCGAGACCGGTGAAGTTCTTCGCCACGAAGGTGTTCTGGGACAGGAAGCGCTCGATCCGGCGGGCGCGGTTCACCGTGACCCGGTCCTCTTCGGAGAGCTCCTCGACGCCGAGGATCGCGATGATGTCCTGCAGCTCCTTGTTGCGCTGCAGGATCGACTTGATCCGGACGGCGGTGTCGTAGTGGTCCTGCGCGATGTAGCGCGGGTCGAGGATCCGGCTCGTCGACGCGAGCGGGTCCACGGCCGGGTAGATGCCGAGCGAGGCGACCTGCCGGGAGAGTTCCGTCGTCGCGTCCAGGTGCGCGAACGTCGTCGCCGGGGCGGGGTCGGTGTAGTCGTCGGCGGGCACGTAGACGGCCTGCATCGAGGTGATGCTGTGACCCCGGGTCGACGTGATGCGCTCCTGGAGCACGCCCATCTCGTCGGCCAGCGTCGGCTGGTAACCGACGGCGCTCGGCATGCGGCCGAGCAGCGTCGACACCTCCGAGCCCGCCTGCGTGAACCGGAAGATGTTGTCGATGAAGAGGAGCACGTCCTGGCCCTGCACGTCGCGGAAGTACTCCGCCATCGTCAGCGCCGAGAGCGCCACGCGCAGCCGGGTGCCCGGCGGCTCGTCCATCTGCCCGAACACCAGCGCCGTCTTGTCGATGACACCGGTCTCGGTCATCTCCGTGATCAGGTCGTTGCCCTCGCGGGTGCGCTCGCCGACGCCTGCGAACACCGACACGCCACCGAAGTTCTCGGCGACCCGGTAGATCATTTCCTGGATGAGCACGGTCTTGCCGACACCCGCGCCGCCGAACAGGCCGATCTTGCCGCCGAGCACGTACGGCGTCAGCAGGTCGATGACCTTGATGCCGGTCTCGAACATCTGCGTCCGGGCCTCGAGCTGGTCGAAGGCCGGCGCCTTGCGGTGGATGCCCCAGCGCTCGATCGCCTCGAAGTGCTCGCCCTCCTTGAGGTTGAGCACGTCGCCGATCGCGTTGAAGACATGGCCCTTGGTGTTGTCCCCGACGGGAACGGTGATGGGGCCGCCGGTGTCCGTCACCACCGCACCGCGGACCATGCCGTCCGTGGGCTGCATCGAGATGGCCCGGACCAGGTTGTCGCCCAGGTGCTGGGCGACCTCGAGGGTCAGCGTCCGGGTGGTGTCGCCCAGGCTGACGTCCACGTGCAGGGCGTTGTACATCTCCGGCATCGCCTCGGCCGGGAACTCGATGTCCACGACCGGGCCGATGACGCGGGACACCCGGCCGCTGCCGGCGTTCGCCGACTCGGTCGAGCTCTCGTTCAGGGTGGCTGTCATCCGTCTCTTCCTCCTTCGTGCGTCATCCGGCCGGTCAGGCCCGTCATGATGAGGCCCCGGCGTCCGCCAGGGCGTTGGCACCACCGACGATCTCGCTGATCTCCTGAGTGATCTCCGACTGGCGGGCGTTGTTCGCCAGCCGGGTGTAGCGCCCGATCAGCTCGTCGGCGTTGTCGGACGCCGACTTCATGGCGCGCTGCCGCGAGGCGAGCTCGCTGGCCGCCGACATGAGCAGGGCGTTGAACACCCGGGACTCGACGTACCGCGGCAGCAGGGCGTCGAGCACGGCGGCGGCGTTCGGTTCGAACTCGTACAGCGGCAGGACGTCGTCCGGCGCCGGCTCCTCCTCGCCCTCGACGATCTCCAACGGGAGCAGCCGGACGACCTCCGGCTCCTGCGTCACGGTGTTGACGAAGCGGGTGTAGACGATGTGGATCTCGTCGACGCCGCCGTCCGAGGTGTCCCGGAGGAAGGCGTCGATGAGCGTCTCGGCGATCTCCTTGGCGTTCTCGAACTGCGGCGCGTCCGAGAACCCGACCCATTGCTCGGCGATGTCGCGCCGCCGGAACCGGTAGTACGACACGCCCTTGCGGCCTGCGAGGTACGGGACGACGGTCTTGCCCTCGCTCCGCAGCTTCTCCGCCAGGCGCTCGCCGGCGCGCAGCACGTTGGAGGAGTACGCCCCCGCCAGCCCGCGGTCGGACGTGACGAGCAGCATCGCCGCCCGGTCCACGTTGGGCTTCTCGCTGGTCAGCGGATGGTCCTCGTTGGAGTACGTGGCGACGGCGGACACGGCGCGGGTGATCGCGTTGGCGTAGGGCGTGGACGCCCGCGTCCGCTGCTGCGCCTTGATCATGCGCGAGGCCGCGATGAGCTCGAACGCCTTCGTGATCTTCTGCGTCGACTTCACGGCGCGGATGCGGTTGCGGTACTCCCGCAGCTGACCGGCCACGTCAGCCGCGCTTCTGGCGGACGATGCGCTCCTGGTCCACGTCCTCGGCGTCCATCGGCTCGGCCGACTCGTGCCCGGGCGCGACGGACGGCGAGGACGACCCGCCGCCGACGAAGTTGCGCTTGAACTCCTCGATGGCGGCACGCACGGACTTCTCCGTGTCCTCGCCGAACTCCCGGGTCTCCCGGATCGTGGCGAGGATGTCGCCCTCGCGCCGCAGGTGCTCCAGGAGCTCGCTCTCGAACCGCCGGACGTCCTCGACCGGGAGGTCGTCGATCAGGCCGCTGGTGCCCGCGAAGATGGAGATGACCTGCTCCTCCATCGGGTACGGCGTGTACTGCCGCTGCTTGAGCAGTTCCACCAGCCGCGAGCCGCGGGCCAGCTGGGCCCGGGAGGCGGGGTCGAGGTCGGAGGCGAACATGGCGAACGCCTCCAGCGCGCGGTACTGCGCCAGGTCCACCCGCAGTGAGCCGGAGACCTTGCGCATCGCCTTGGTCTGCGCGGAGCCGCCGACCCGGGAGACGGAGATGCCGACGTTGATCGCGGGCCGGACGTTCGCGTTGAAGAGGTCGGACTCGAGGAAGATCTGGCCGTCGGTGATCGAGATGACGTTCGTCGGGATGTAGGCGGAGACGTCGTTGCCGCGGGTCTCGACGAACGGCAGGCCGGTCATCGAGCCGCCGCCCATCTCGTCGCTGAGCTTGGCGCAGCGCTCGAGCAGCCGGCTGTGCAGGTAGAAGACGTCGCCGGGGTACGCCTCGCGGCCCGGCGGGCGGCGCAGCAGCAGCGAGACCGCGCGGTAGGCGTCGGCCTGCTTCGAGAGGTCGTCGAAGACGATGAGGACGTGCTTGCCCGCGTACATCCAGTGCTGCCCGAGGGCCGAGCCGGTGTACGGAGCCAGGTACTTGAAGCCGGCGGGGTCGGACGCCGGAGCCGCGACGATCGTCGTGTACTCCATGGCGCCGTTCTCCTCCAGCGCCGCCCGGACGCCGGAGATCGTCGAGCCCTTCTGGCCGATGGCGACGTAGATGCAGCGGACCTGCAGCGTGGGGTCGCCCGACGCCCAGTTGGCCTTCTGGTTGATGATCGTGTCGATGGCGATCGCGGACTTGCCGGTCTGCCGGTCGCCGATGATGAGCTGGCGCTGGCCGCGGCCGATCGGCGTCATCGAGTCGATCGCCTTGATGCCCGTCATCAGCGGTTCCTTGACGCTCTGCCGCTGGACGACGGTGGGCGCCTGGAGCTCGAGCGCGCGCCGGGCCTCGGCCTGGATGTCGCCGAGGCCGTCGATCGGGTTGCCGAGCGGGTCGACGACCCGCCCGAGGAAGGCGTCGCCGACCGGCACCGAGAGGATCTCGCCGGTGCGGCGGACCTCCTGGCCCTCCTCGACGCCGCTGAACTCGCCGAGGATGACGACGCCGATCTCCCGGACGTCGAGGTTCAGCGCCAGGCCGAGCGTGCCGTCCTCGAAGCGCAGCAGCTCGTTGGCCATGACGCCGGGCAGGCCCTCCACGCGGGCGATGCCGTCGCCGGCCTCGCTGACGCGCCCGATCTCCTCGCGGGAGGCCGTGCCGGGGTCGTAGGACTGGACGAAGGCGTCCAGGGCGTCCCGGATCTCCTCGGGACGGATCGTGAGCTCCGCCATGGTGGGGGTCCCTGCTCTCTGTGTCTTCTCGGTCGGTGTCGTCTTCGTGGCGTTTGTCCGTCGTCGTCTACAGGTGTCAACCGGCGAGCCGGCGCCGCGCTTCCTCCAGCCGGGCCGCAACTGTGCCGTCGACGAGCTCGCTGCCGATCTGGACGCGCATACCGCCGAGGACGGCGGGATCGACGTCGACGTTGAGCCGGACGCGGCCGTAGCGACGGCGCAGCGCCGTCTCGAGCCGGGCGCGCTGCTCGGTGGTGAGCGGAGTGGCCGCCACGACCTGCGCCACGACCTGCTGCCGCCGCTCCGCTGCCGCCTGCACGAGCTGCTCGAGCACCTGCTCGGTGCGGAGCCCCCGCGGGTACGCCGCGGCCTGCACGGCCAGCCGCACCGTCTCCGGGGCGGCCCGCCCGTCGAGGAGCCGCCGGACGAGCGCAGCCTTGCGGTCAGGGCCGGTCGTCCGGTACGAGAACGCGTCGCGCAGGCCTTGGTCGCCCTCGACCATCCGGGCGAACCGGAACAGCTCGTCCTCGAGGTTGTCGAGCCGGCCGCCCTCGTCCGCCGCTGCCAGGACGCAGGTGACGGCGTAGGACTCGACGGCGTCCGTGATGTCGCCGGACGCCGACCAGCGGGAGCGTGCCACGCCGGCGACGACGTCGATCGCGTCCCCGGGGAGCCTGCCGCCGAAGAGCCGCTCGACCAGAGCGGCCTTCGCCTGGCCGTCGCGGGCGGGGTCGGTCAGGGCACGGCGCAGGCCGGGGTTGGCCGCCAGGACGTCGGTGATCCCGAAGAGCGCGTCGCCGAGCGCGGCGGCGTCCGTCCCGCCGCTGGCCAGGAGCGTCTCCAGCCGCTCCCGACCGTCCGCGAAGGACTCCTGGCTGACCCCGCGCATCAGGAGTCCTGGCCCGGCACGTACCGGCGAGCTCCGGCCCGGGCGCCGTCACCGGCGCCGCCCTCGCTCTCGAGGTCGGCGAGGAACCGGTCGACGACGCGCTGCTGCCGCGCGTCGTCGGTGAGCGACTCCTGCACGACCCGGGACGCGAGGTCGACGGCGAGCCGGCCGACCTCGGCGCGCAGCTGGACCAGCGCCTGCTGGCGCTCGGCGTCGATCTGCTGCTGAGCGCCGGCGGTGATGCGCGCGGCGTCCTCCTGAGCGCGCTGGCGCAGCTCGGCGCCGATCTGCGCCGCCTCCGCACGGGCGTCCTCGCGGATCCGGGCCGCCTCGGCCCGGGCGCCCTGCAGCTCGCGCTGGTACTCCTCGAGCGCCGCGGCAGCCTCGGCCTGGGCCTGCTCGGCCTTGGCGATGCCGCCCTCGATCGCCGCCGTCCGCTCGGCGAAGATCTGCTCCAGCCGCGGGACGACGTAGCGCGCGACGACGAAGTAGAGGATCGCGAACGTGACGAGCCCGAAGATGAGCTCGCCCCACTCGGGCAGGATCGGGTACTGGTTCGGGTCCTGCTCGGCTGCCCGCAGGACGGCTGGTACGGCGCTCATGGGCACTCCCTGCCTTGATGCGTGTCGGCGCGGATCAGCGGAAGACGAACGCGAGGGCGAGACCGAAGATGGCCAGCGCCTCGGCGAGGGCGAAGCCGAGGAAGGCGATCGGCTGCAGCAGGCCGCGGGCCTCCGGCTGGCGGGCGACGCCGTTGATGTAGGCGGCGAAGATGAGCCCGACGCCGACGCCGGGGCCGATGGCCGAGAGGCCGTAGCCGAGGATCGCGATGTTTCCGGTCACGGTGACTCGTTCCCTTTCCTTGGACCGTCGCCACGGCGGTGCCGGGGCGGTGGTGGAGTCCCGGCGCGGCGGGTGCCGGACGCGGGAGCTTGCAGGCTTGCAGGGTGGTACCGGTCTGCTGCGGGTGCTCGTCGAGCGTGCTGCGGGTGGTGCTTCCCGGCCGTTCGGACGGCCGGGCGGGTCAGTGCTCGTCCGCGAGTGAACCGGCGATGTACAGCGCCGCCAGCAGGACGAAGATGTAGGCCTGCAGGAACTCGACGAGGATCTCGAAGAGCGTCATGACGAAGGCCATGATGTAGGAGAAGATCCCGACCGGGATGTACAAGAGCACACCGGAATGCAGGATCAGGTACTCGCCGCCCGTCACGAACAGGACCAGCAGCAGGTGGCCGGCGAACATGTTGCCGAAGAGCCGCAGCGCGAGCGTGACCGGCCGGGTGAAGAAGTAGGTCAGGAGTTCGAGCGGGAACAGGATGACGAGCACCCAGCCCGGCACGCCCGGCGGGATCATGTGCTTGAAGTAGCCGCCGAGCCCCATCCGCCGGATGCCGACCGTGTGGTAGACGACGTAGACCACGAGCGTCAGCGCGATCGGGAAGCCGATCCGGCTCATCGTCGGGAACTGGAAGAACGGGATCACGCCGTACAGGTTGTTCAACAGGATGATCACGAACATCGTGAAGAGCATCGGCAGGTACTTGAGGAATTCCCGGCTGCCGATGATGTCGCGCGCGATGGAGTTCCGGACGAGGCCGTAGACCTGCTCGGTGAAGAACTGGTTGCGACCGGGGACGACCGCGCGGCGCCGAGTGGAGATCAGCAGCCACGCGCCGAGAACGATGATCGAGATCAGCATGAGGGCCATGGACCGCGTGACCGTCCACTGGCCGTGCCCGAAGAGGGGTTGCCAGAAGATGCCGGTGCTGGGGGCCTCGTACCCGTCGGAGGCGGCGGCGAGCAGCGCGCTCACGAGGTCTCCTTACTGACTGTGACCGGCGTCTCGTCCATCACGAGGACGCCGAGGGCGGGCGTCGGTCAGGCGCACCGTACCGGACCCACACCAAATACACAGCCAGGACCATGCCCCCGACGATGCCTACGAGAACGAGCCACGGCGACGTCCCCAGCCATCGATCGGCCAGCCAGCCCAGGCCTCCGTAGAGGAGCGGCCCGGAGATCAGGTACGCGAGGACGGTCCACGCCTCACCTTCCCCGACAGCTGACGGCGAAGGGCCGGCGGATCGGTGGGCGTCGTCGTCCACTCGCTCAGACTATCAGCGGGTGGTCTGCTGCGATGACTGCGGTGCGTCGCCGCTCCCCGGGGCCGGATCGCCCGTCACCTGCGACTCCGGTGCGCTGCCGAAGGCCAGCACCCGCAGCCGTGTCACGGCCCGTATCTGCCCGGCGAGCCCGGCCACGGTGACCGCGACGAGCGCCGCCGCGAGGTGGTCGGTGGAGAGCCAGCCGACCGGGGCCAGCACCAGGAAGGCGACGCCGAGCACCACGACCACGCCTGCGTAACCGAGCACGGCGAACGCCGTCACGGCAGGCGGGGACGCATTTCGGGAGGCACGGAGCAGCAGCGGGCCGACGGCCAGCGCGGCACCGGCGAGCAACGCCCCCACGGCGAACGCGACAGCCGCGTGCAGCCCCCAGACCGCACTGACGGCCGTGCCGAGCACGCCGGCAGCCGCGGCGGGCAGCGCGCTCCCACGCAGCAGACTGGCACCCGCCTCGGCCACGGACGCTCCTGCCGGGGACGCTTCCGCGCCCGTTTCGCCCCGTCCTGTCATGCGCCTCCTCCGTCCGACGCGAGCTTGTGAATCCTGTCACAAACTCGTTCGCACGCCCAGGACGTCCTCATTGGGCGTGCCTGCTGGACGAGCGCGGCCGGCGCAGCGGTCCGAAGGTGAGCGCCGCGGCGACGGCCACCGCGAGGGTCCCCGCGAGCAGGCCGTACGAGAGCGGCACGAACGCCATGAGCGCGACGCCGAAGGCGAACGTCGCGGTCCAGACGTAGAGGATGAGCACGGCGCTGGCGTGGCTGTGCCCGAGCTGGAGCATCCGGTGGTGCAGGTGCATCTTGTCGGGCTGCCAGAACATCTTCCCCTGCCGGGTGCGCCGGACGACGGCCAACGCGAGGTCGACGAACGGCAGCGCGAGCACCGCGAGCGGGAGCACGAGCGGGAAGAACGCCGGCGCGATCTGCGCGGTCGAGACACCGGGGTCGACCTGACCGGTGATCTCGATCGTCGCCGACGCCATGAGCAGGCCGATGAGCATCGAGCCGGTGTCGCCCATGAAGATCCGTGCCGGGTTGAAGTTGTGCGGCAGGAAGCCCAGGCAGCAGCCGACCAGGGACGCCGTCACCATCGACGCCACCGAGGAGTAGTCCTGCGCATCCGTCTGGGTCGTCAGCAGGTAGGAGTAGACGAAGAACGCGGTGGCCGCGATGCCGACGACACCCGCCGCCAGCCCGTCCAGCCCGTCGACGAAGTTCACCGCGTTGATCGTGACGAGCACGATGACGACGGTGAGCAGGACGAGCACGCCGGTGGAGAAGATCGTGACACCGAGGACCGGCACCGAGACGAGCTGCACGCCCTTCCAGGCCATGAGGCCGGCGGCGATCGCCTGGCCCGCGAGCTTGGTGACCGCGTCGAGCTGCCACACGTCGTCGGCGATGCCGAGCAGGCAGACGGTGAAGGCGCCGATGAGCACCCCCCACGGCTGGCCGCCCTCGAACTTCCCGGAGAGGAACGACATCCTGCTGGCGGTGAGGATCGCGACCGCGAAGCCGAGGAACATCGCCGCACCGCCCATGCGCGGGATGGGCACCGCGTGCACGTCGCGGTCGCGCACCGGCGTGATGGCGCCGATCCGCCGCGCGATCCGGCGGATCAGCGGCGTCGTCACGTAGGTGACCGCGGCGGCGACGAGCACCAGGTAGAGGTAGGCCCTCACGACCCGGACACCTCCGGCACGAGGACGTCGGGGACGACGGAGCGCAGCTCCTCGACGGTCACCGCGCCGAGCCGGACCACGCGGGGGATCTCGCCGCGGGCGTCGACGACCGTGGACGTCGCCGTCCAGGGCGCCTCCCCCGCGTCCAGGTAGACGTCTGCGACGTCCCCGACCAGCTCGAACGCCTTCCAGCAGTCCTTCGGCGGGGCGGTGCCCACCGGGGCCGCCGTCGTCAGCGCGAGCGGCCCCGTCTGGGTGAGGAGCTCCAGCGCCAGCGGGTGCACGGGCATGCGCAGCGACACGCTCCCCCGATTGTCGCCGAGGTCCCAGTGCAGCGTCGGCTGCTGCCGGCAGACCAGCGTCAGCAGCCCGGGCCAGAACGCCTGCGCCAGGGAGCGGGCGGCCTCCGGCACGTCCGTCGCCAGGCCGTCGATCGTCCGCACGTTCGGCACCAGGACGGCGGGCGGGCGCCGCGCGGGGTCACCCTTGAAGTCGAGCAGGTCGGCGACCGCTGCGAGGGAGAAGGCGTCGCAGGCCAGGCCATAGGCGCTCTCGACGGGCAGGACGACGAGCTGCTCGAGGCCGACGGCGGAGACCGCGGCCTCGAGTCCTCGCCTGCGCCCGGCGGGGTCGGCGCAGTCGAAGGGGTAGCTCACGGGGGATCAGTCTGGCACCCGCGCCGGGCCAGCAGAGCCCGCGGTCGGCCGGTCAGGTCCTCGGCCGTCCGGACGTCGTGCCACGCCGGACCGCCGACCAGCCGTTGCGCCGATGCCCCCTGCGCGTCGCCGTGCTCCATCACGAGCAGGCCGCCGGGCCGCAGCAGGCCCGCCGCGGCGGCGATGACACCGCGCGGCACGTCGAGCCCGTCCGTCCCGCCGCCGTAGAGGGCGATCGGCGGATCGTGCTCGGCCACCTCGGGGTCGACCGGGCGGGCGCCGTCCGGGATGTACGGCGGGTTGGAGACCACGACGTCCACCGCGCCCGCCAGGTCCGCGGCAACACCCACGTCGGCGCCCACCGCGTCCCCGGCGCGCAGGTCGACCGCGGGGGCCAGGGCGTCGACGTTGCGCCGGGCCCACGCCAGCGCGAGCGGGTCCTGCTCGACGGCGACGACGCGAGCGGCGGGCACCTCGACGGCCAGGGCGATCGCGAGGGCACCGGAGCCGGTGCACAGGTCGACCACGAGGGGGTGGTCGAGCCGCTGGGCCTCGTCGATCGCCAGCCCGGCGACGACCTCCGTCTCCGGCCGGGGCACGAAGACGCCGGGGCCGACGGCGAGCTCGACGGTGCGGAAAGGCGCGGTGCCGATGAGGTGCTGCAGCGGAACGCGCCCGGCGCGCTCCGCGACCAGCTCGCGGAAGCGCAGCGCCCGTTCCGGGTCGGCGTCGTCGCCGCGCACGACGGCGCCGGCCAGCTCGCCGCGGGAGAGTCCGAACACGTACGCAGCGAGCAGCTCGGCGTCGGTCACCGGGCTCGGGACCGACGCCGTCGCGAGCCGCACCCGCGCGTCACGCAGGAGCACGGCGATCGACACCGCGCGCGGCACTCAGCCCGCCTGGCGGGTCAGCGCGCCGGCGGCCTCGGCGTCCGCGAGGCGCGCCGCCTCGTCGGCCTGCAGTGCGGACTGGACGACGGGTTCGAGGTCCCCGTCGAGCACCTGGTCGAGGTTGTACGCCTTGTAGCCGGTGCGGTGGTCGGCGATCCGGTTCTCCGGGTAGTTGTAGGTCCGGATCCGCTCGCTGCGGTCGACGGTGCGCACCTGGGAACGCCGGGTCTGCGCGGCCGCGGCGTGCGCCTCCTCGACGGCGATCGCGTGCAGCCTCGCACGCAGGATCCGCAGCGCCTGCTCCTTGTTCTGCAGCTGCGACTTCTCGTTCTGGCAGCTGACGACGATGCCGGTGGGCAGGTGCGTGATGCGGACGGCGGAGTCGGTGGTGTTGACGCTCTGCCCGCCGGGGCCGGAGGACCGGAAGACGTCGATCCGCAGCTCGTCGGGGTGGATCTCGACCTCGACGTCCTCGACCTCCGGCAGCACGAGCACGCCGGCGGCGCTGGTGTGGATGCGGCCCTGCGATTCGGTGACCGGCACGCGCTGCACGCGGTGGACGCCGCCCTCGAACTTCAGCCGTGCGTACACGCCCTCCCCGGGCGCCGGGGTGCCGCGGGACTTGACGGCGACGGCGACGTCCTTGAAGCCGCCGAGGTCGCTCTCGGTCCGGTCGAGCACCTCGGTCCGCCAGCCCTGCCGCTCGGCGTAGCGCAGGTACATGCGCAGCAGGTCGGCGGCGAACAGCGCCGACTCCTCGCCGCCCTCCCCCGCCTTGATCTCGAGGATCACGTCGCGGTCGTCGTCCGGGTCGCGCGGCACGAGGAGGCGGCGCAGCCGGTCGCGGGCACGCTCGTGCGTCTCCTCGAGGGCGGGCAGCTCGGCCGCGAACTCGGAGTCGTCGGCGGCGAGCTCGCGCGCGGTCGCGGCGTCCCCGGCGGCGGCCAGGAGCTCCCGGTGCGCCTCCACCACCTGGGCCAGCTCGGCGTACCGGCGTCCGATGGTGCGGGCGCGGGCGGCGTCGGCGTGCAGGTCGGGGTCGGCGAGGGCGCGTTCGAGCTCGGCGTGCTCGGCGAGCAGCGGCCGGACGGCGTCGAGCAGCCCGGCGTCGACGTCCGCGCTCATGGTCACCGCCCTTCGGCCCCGGAAAACGAACGCGACCGCCGGGACCCGAAGGTCCCGGCGGTCGCCACGATGGATTACTTGCCGGTCGTCGTGCGCTTGCCGTAGCGCTGCTGGAAGCGCGCCACGCGGCCGCCGGTGTCGAGGATCTTCTGCTTGCCCGTGTAGAACGGGTGGCAGTTGCTGCAGACGTCGGCGTGGATCGCGCCGCTCTTGGCGGTGCTGTGGGTCGTGAAGGTGTTGCCACAGGTGCAGGTCACCGTGGTCTCCACGTACTCCGGGTGGATGCCGTTCTTCACTGGTTCACTCCTTGGGCTCGAGGTCGCCGGGTCGTGCCGCCCCCGCTGGGGCGCACGTGAACCGGAACCTGCTTCAGTGTGCCAGACGCCTCAACGCGGGTCCGGGACGCCGGATTCCCGGCGTCCCGCACCCCGTGCTGACGCTGGTCAGTCGTCGTCGCCGCGCCCCGGGACCGGCGTCGTCTTCTGCACCTGCATGAGGAACTCGAGGTTGCTGCGGTGCTGCTTCACCCGGTCGAGCAGCAGCTCGATGGCCTGCTGCGGCTCGAGCGCGCCCATGACACGGCGCAGCTTCCAGACGATGTTGAGCTCCTCCTTCGACATGAGGATCTCCTCACGCCGGGTGCCGGAGGCGTTGACGTCGATGGCGGGGAAGATGCGCTTGTCGGCCAGCTGGCGCGAGAGGCGCAGCTCCATGTTCCCGGTGCCCTTGAACTCCTCGAAGATGACCTCGTCCATCTTCGAGCCGGTCTCGACGAGCGCCGTGGCGAGGATCGTCAGGGAGCCGCCGTTCTCGATGTTCCGGGCTGCCCCGAAGAACCGCTTCGGCGGGTACAGGGCGCTGGAGTCCACACCGCCGGAGAGGATCCGGCCGCTCGCCGGCGCGGCGAGGTTGTAGGCGCGGCCCAGGCGGGTGATGGAGTCGAGCAGCACGACGACGTCGTGCCCGAGCTCGACCAGGCGCTTGGCCCGCTCGATCGCGAGCTCGGCGACCGTGGTGTGGTCGTCCGCCGGCCGGTCGAAGGTCGAGGCGATGACCTCACCCTTGACCGTGCGCTGCATGTCGGTGACCTCTTCGGGCCGCTCGTCGACGAGGACGACCATGAGGTGGCACTCGGGGTTGTTGCGCGTGATCGCGTTGGCGATCGCCTGCAGGATCAGGGTCTTGCCGGCCTTCGGCGGCGAGACGATGAGCCCGCGCTGGCCCTTGCCGATCGGCGCGACGAGGTCGATGAGCCGGTTGGACACCGAGTTCGCCTCGGTCTCCAGGCGCAGCCGCTCCTGCGGGTAGAGCGGCGTCAGCTTGCCGAACTCCGGCCGGCCCCGGGCGTCGTCCGGCGAGGCGCCGTTGATCGTGTCGAGGCGGACGAGGGCGTTGAACTTCTGCTGCCGCTGCTGCGACTCGCCCTCGCGCTGGGCGCGGACCGCGCCGACGACGGCGTCGCCCTTGCGCAGGCCGTAGCGCTTGACCTGGCCGAGCGAGACGTAGACGTCGTTCGGGCCGGGCAGGTACCCGGAGGTCCGCACGAACGCGTAGTTGTCGAGGACGTCGAGGATGCCGGCGACCGGGACGAGCACGTCGTCCTCGGTGATCTCCGGCTCGTCGGCGGCGATGCCGGTGCCGGTGCCGCCGGTGGTGGGGGCGCCGTCGCGGCCGCGGCGCTTGCGGTCGCGGTACCGGCCACGCCTGCGCCGGCCGCGACCGTCGCCGTCGTCGTCCTCGTCGTCCCGGTACTGCTGGCGGCCGTTCTGCTCGCCGGTCTGCTGGCCGGTCTGCGGGCCGGTCTGCTGGGCACGGCCGTTCTGCTCGGCGGGCGCAGGGGCGCGGCCGTTCTGCTCGCCGCTCTGCTGCCCGTCGCGCTGCTCGCGGACCTGCTGCCCGTCGCGCTGCTCGCGGACCTGCTGCCCGTCGCGCTGCCCGTCGCGCTGTCCGTCTCGCTGGCGGCGCTCGCGACGCGATCCGTCCCGGTCACCCCGGTCGGTGTGGTCGGCGCGCTCGGCGCGCTCGGTGCGGTCCGTCCGCTCGGTCCCGTCGACCGGCTCGGACAACGCGCCGGCGGTCTGCTGCTGCGCGGGCCGGCCGGACGACTGCTCGGGGAACTGCTCGGCGGCGCCGCCGTCGAGCGGCAGGGCCTGCTGGGGCTCGTCGGTGTCACGGGGGGTCGGTGGCCCGGCAGGTGCCCCGGCCCGGCGACGGCTCCGCGTCGCGGAGGTGCGTGGTTGCCGCGGTGTCCGCCGCGGCGGGCGCGGCGCCGTTCGCCGCGCTGGAGCCCGCGCCCCCGTTCTGGTGCGCCGTGATGGCTGCGACCAGATCGGACTTGCGCATCCGTCCCGTGCCGCTGATGCCGAGCTGAGCGGCAACGGCCTGCAACTCGGGCAGGCGCAGCGACGTGAGGTTGACGGCGCGCGAACCCGCGACGGGCGCGGGTTCGACAGGCGCGATCTCTGACGTGTCGGTCACGAAGGATCCTTCCCTTTGCCGATCGTGGAGATCAGGTCACGACCGAGCGGGACGAGGTCCGGAGGGGCCCCGGACTGGTGAATTGCCGCTGGAGCACCGTTCCTACGCACAGGGAGAATCACGATGGTTCGCGGCGGGGGCAACGGCGGTGGCGCTCGACGATCGAGCCCGCCTGCGGCTGCGCACACACTGTAACACCCATCAAGACCGCGTCGCCAAGACGACATCCGGCTGACGGTGGCACAGCGCCGCAACGTGCTTGTGACAGCGCGCATTCCCGCCCGGGGCGACTTCTCCACGTCGCGCACGCCGCCACGCTGCGTGCCCGAGCGTGACGGTCCGGCGCGCACTCGGCCCACCGGCGACGCTGCGTCACATCGCGCTGTCGAGCAGACATCCTCCCCTCAGGTCGACCTCGGGGGTTAGCACGGACCACGGCTCCCGGCGCGCGGCCGCCTCCGCGCCCACCCGGGCCACCTGGTCCTCGGACGTGCACAGGGCCAGCACGCTCGGCCCCGCTCCGGAGACCACCGCCGCGACCCCCTGTGCACGCAACGACGCCAGCAGCCCGGCGGTCGCCGGCATCGCCGGCCCTCGCTGGGCCTGGTGCAGGCGCTCCTCGGTCGCGACGAGGAGCAGGTCGGGGCGTCTGGTCAGGGCCTCCACGAGCAGCGCGGCGCGGGCCGCGGTGAAGGCGGCGTCCGCGTGCGGCACGGTGGCGGGCAGCATGGCGCGCGCTGCCGACGTGGGCAGGTCGGCCTCGGGGACGCAGACGACGGGGCGCACCCGCGGGTCGACGGGCAGGCCGACGTGGCGTGCGGCCGGCAGGTGACCGTGACCGGGCGCGTCCTCGACCCACGAGAGCACGAAACCGCCGAACACCGACGCGGCGGCGTTGTCCGGGTGGCCCTCCGCGGCGGTGGCCAGGGCGAAGACGTCGGCCTCGTCCAGCAGCTCCGGCCGGGCCAGCAGGCCGCGCGCGGCCACGAGCCCGGCGACGACGGCGGCCGCCGAGGAGCCGAGGCCCTTGCCGTGCGGGATCGCGTTGACGCAGCGCATGCGCAGGCTGGGCTGCGGCACGCCTGCACGGGCCAGACCGGTCCGGAGGGCACGCACGACGAGGTGCTGCTCCCCCGGCGGCACGGTTCCGGCGCCCTCGCCGGTGACCTCGACCTGCGCGTGCGGCCCCCCGGCGTCCGGAGGGAAGGCCTCGACGGTGACGACGTCGTGCAGCGCCAGCGCCAGGCCCATGCTGTCGAATCCCGGCCCGAGGTTTGCGCTGCTCGCCGGCACCCGCACCGCGACCGGGACGCCGAGGCGCACGGCGTCCGGCGCGGCGGCGGCAGCAGCGAGTGGCGCCGGCGCGGCGCCGGCGGGGCGAGACCTCACGCCTCGAGACCCAGGGCGCGGGCGGCGCTGACGGCGTCCACCGGAACCCGCACCGGTACGACCTCGCCGCCGTCGTCGCCGCGCAGCGCCCACTGCGGATCCTTGAGCCCGTGACCGGTGACGGTGCAGACGACGGTCTGCCCCGGCTCGAGCCGCCCCGAGGCGTGCACCGCCAGCAGGCCGGCGACGCTCGCGGCCGAGGCGGGCTCCACGAAGACGCCCTCGGACGCCGAGAGGAGCCGGTGCGCGGCGAGGATCGCGTCGTCGTCCACGGCCTCGATGAGCCCGCCGGACTCGTCCCGGGCGGCGATCGCCTGCCGCCAGGAGGCGGGGTTGCCGATCCGGATGGCGGTGGCGATGGTGTCGGGGGTGTCGACGGGGTGGCCGAGCACGATCGGAGCGGCCCCGGCGGCCTGGAAGCCGAACATGCGGGGGCGCCGCTCTCCGTACTCGACGTAGCCCTTCCAGTAGGCCGTGATGTTCCCGGCGTTGCCGACGGGGAGGCAGTGGACGTCGGGGGCGGCGCCGAGGGCGTCGACGACCTCGAAGGCGGCGGTCTTCTGCCCCTCGATCCGGGCCGGGTTGACGGAGTTGACCAGCTCGACGGGGTAGCTCTCGGCCAGCTTGCGCGCCAGCGTCAGGCAGTCGTCGAAGTTGCCCTCGACCTGCAGCAGCGTGGCGCCGTGGGCGATCGCCTGGCTGAGCTTGCCCAGCGCGATCTTGCCGTCGGGCACGAGCACGGCGCAGGTCATGCCGGCGGCCGTGGCGTAGGCGGCGGCGGACGCGGACGTGTTGCCGGTCGACGCGCAGATGACGGCCTTCACGCCGGCCTCCGCGGCCTTGGAGATCGCCATCGTCATGCCGCGGTCCTTGAACGACCCGGTGGGGTTCGCGCCCTCGAACTTGATCCAGACGTCGCAGCCCGTCCGGGCGGAGAGCGTGCGCGCGCGCGTCAACGGCGTGCCGCCCTCGCCGAGCGTGACGACCGGCGTGTGCGGCCCGACGGGCAGCCGGTCGCGGTACTCCTCGATGACGCCTCGCCAGAGGTGGGCCATCAGTTCCCCTCCTCGCCGGTGCCCTCCACGCGCATCACGCTGTCGACCGACGCCACGGTGTCGAGCCGGGCGAGCGCCTCGACGGTGGCGGCGAGCGCGGCGTCCGGCGCGGTGTGCGTGACGATGACGAGCGCGGCGCGGTCGGCGGGGCCGTCCTCGCGCCGGCGCACCTGCTGACGGACCGTCTCGATGGAGACGGCGTGCTCGGCGAACACCTGCGCGACCTGGGCGAGCACGCCCGGCCGGTCCTCGACGTCGAGGCTCACGTGGTAGCGGGTGGGCACCTCCCCCATGGGGCGCACGGGCAGATCGGCGTACGAGGACTCCCCCGGCCCGCGCCCGCCGCCGACCCGGTTGCGGGCCACGCCCACGAGGTCCCCCAGGACGGCGCTGGCGGTGGGCTGGCCGCCGGCGCCCCGCCCGTAGAACATCAGCTCGCCGGCGGCCTCGGCCTCGACGAACACCGCGTTGTACGCGTCGCCGACCCCGGCCAGCGGATGCGTCGCCGGGATCATCGCCGGGTGCACGCGGACGCTGACCGTGTCGCCGCCGTCCGCCCGGGTGCCCCGCTCGCAGATCGCGAGGAGCTTGACGACGGCGTTCATGGCCTTGGCGGACGCGACGTCGGCCGCGGTCACCGCCGTGATGCCCTCGCGGTGGACGTCGGCCGCCCGGACCCGGGAGTGGAAGGCGAGGCTGGCCAGGATCGCGGCCTTCGCCGCGGCGTCGAAGCCCTCGACGTCCGCCGTCGGGTCCGCCTCCGCGTAGCCGAGCGCCTGGGCCTGCTCGACCGCCTCGGCGAAGCCCATGCCGGTGGTGTGCATCTTGTCGAGCACGTAGTTCGTGGTGCCGTTGACGATGCCGAGCACGCGCCGCACCCGGTCGCCGGCGAGGGACTCGCGCAGCGGGCGGAGCAGCGGGATCGCGCCGGCCACGGCGGCCTCGAAGTAGAGGTCCACGCCGGCGGCGTCCGCCGCCTCGTAGAGGGTCGGTCCGTCCTCGGCGAGCAGCGCCTTGTTGGCGGTGACCACGGACGCGCCGCCGGCCATCGCCTCCAGCAGGAGCGAGCGCGCGGGTTCGATGCCGCCGATGACCTCGACGACGACGTCGGCGTCCTTGACCAGGCTCGCGGCGTCCGTCGTGAACAGGTCGGGGTCGATCTCGAGGCCGCGGCGGCGGCCCGGGCGGCGGACGGCGATGCCGGCCAGCTCCAGCGGCGCGCCCACCCGCTGGGCCAGCTCGGACGCGTGCGTGGTGAGGTTGCGCGCCACCTCCGTGCCGACCACGCCGCACCCGAGCAGGGCCACCCTCACCGGCTCCACGCCGCGCTCCTCTCCTCGCTCTGCGTCCTGTCTGACATACGTCCGGACGCGGGGGTCGTGCCGTCTCAGCATCCGATCGCCGGCGTCGTCGCCGCGCTGCCCCCGCATGTGCCTCGGCCTCGCCGGGCTCGGACTTCAGTGTGACAGGCCGGGGCGGCGTTCCCCGTCAGCCGACGTCGAGGGCCAGCAGGTCGTCCTCGGTCTCGCGGCGCAGGAGCACACGCGCCCGGCCGTCGCGGACCGCGACGACCGGCGGCCGCGGCACGTGGTTGTACTGGCTGGCCATGCTCCGGCAGTAGGCGCCGGTGCCGGGGACGGCGAGCAGGTCCCCGCGGCCGACGTCCCCCGGCAGGAACTCGTCGCGGACGACGACGTCGCCGCTCTCGCAGTGCTTGCCCACGACGCGGACGAGCACCGGCGGCGCCGACGAGCCCCGCGAGGCGAGGGTGCACGAGTAGTCGGCGTCGTAGAGCGCGGTGCGGATGTTGTCGCTCATCCCGCCGTCCACCGCGACGTAGCGCCGGCGGGCACCGTGGTCGAGCAGGACGTCCTTGACCGCCCCCACCTCGTAGAGGGTGAACGTCGACGGGCCGGCGACGGCACGGCCGGGCTCCACCGAGACTCGCGGCGGCGCGATGCCGAGCGCGCGGCACTCGCGCTCGACGATCTCCGCCATCCCCTTCGCCAGGTGCGCCGGGTCCTGCGGGTCGTGCTCGCTGGTGTAGGCGATGCCGAAGCCGCCGCCGAGGTCGAGCTCCGGCAGCTCGACGCCGTGCTCGTGCCGGATCGCGGCGTGCAGGTCGAGGGCGCGGCGCGCGGCGACCTCGAAGCCCCCGGTGTCGAAGATCTGCGAGCCGATGTGGCTGTGCAGGCCGAGCAGCTCCAGCTCCGGCCGGGCCAGCGCGCGGCGGACGGCCTCGGCGGCGACTCCGCCGGTGATCGACAGCCCGAACTTCTGGTCCTCGTGCGCCGTGGCGATGTACTCGTGCGTGTGGGCCTCGACGCCGACGGTGACGCGCAGCAGGATCCGGGCGCGGACGCCGGCCTCGGCGGCGAGGTCGGCGACGCGGTCGACCTCCTCGACGGAGTCCACGACGATGCGCCCGACGCCGGCGGCCAGCGCCCGCCGCAGCTCGGCGTCCGACTTGTTGTTGCCGTGCAGTCCGATGCGCTCCCCCGGCACGCCCGCGCGCAGCGCGACGGCCAGCTCACCGCCGGTGCAGACGTCGAGGCCGAGCCCGTCGGCGGCGATCCAGCGCGCCACCTCGGTGCAGAGGAAGGCCTTGCCGGCGTAGAACACGTCGCCGCCGCCGAGCGGGGCGAACGCGGCCGCGAACGCGTCGCGGAAGGCGACGGCCCGATCCCGGAAGTCCCGCTCGTCGAGCACGTACGCCGGCGTCCCGTAGGTCGCGGCCAGCTCGCGGACGTCGACCCCGCCCACGCGCAGCGCGCCGTCGGGCCCGCGGTCCACCGAGGAGGCCCACAGCTGGGGCAGGAGCTCGTCGACGTCCGCCGGCGGACGCAGCCAGGCGGGCACGAACGCGACGCCGCCGTACCCCGGCGCGTGCAGCGCGCCGGCCTCGTGTGCGCCCATGCGTTACATCCGATCCGGGGCGGAGACGCCGAGCATGCCGAGGCCGTTCTCGAGCACGGTCCGGGTGGCCTCGGCGACCCAGAGCCGGGTCCGGTGCGCGTCCGTCACGGCCTCGTCGGCACGTGGCGTGACGCGCGTCGACTCGTACCACTTGTGGAAGGAACCGGCGAGCTCCTCGAGGTAGCGCGCCACCCGGTGCGGTTCGCGCAGCTCGGCGGCCTGGGCCACGATCCGCGGGAACTCGCCGAGCGCCGCGAGCAGGACGGCGTCGGCGTCGTGGTCGAGCAGCGCCGGCTCGAACGCGTCGGCCATCCGGACCCCGGCGTCCGCCGCGTTGCGGATGATCCCGGCGAGCCGCGCATGCGCGTACTGGACGTAGAAGACGGGGTTGTCGTTGCTCCGCTTGACCAGCAGGTCGAGGTCGATGTCGATCTGTGCGTCCGCCGACGACCGGGCGAGGGCGTAGCGCGCGGCGTCGACGCCGACGGCGTCCACGAGGTCCTCCATCGTGACCACGGTGCCGGCGCGCTTGCTCATCCGGACCGGCTCGCCGTTCTTCACGAGGTTGACGAGCTGGCCGATGAGGACCTCGAGGTTCACGTGCGGGGTGTCGCCGAAGGCTGCGCACATCGCCATCAGCCGGCCGACGTAGCCGTGGTGGTCGGCGCCGAGCATGATCACGCAGCGGTCGAAGCCGCGCTCCCGCTTGTTCAGGTAGTAGGCGAGGTCGCCGGCGATGTACGCCGCCTGGCCGTCGCTCTTGATGACGACCCGGTCCTTGTCGTCGCCGAGGTCGGTGGTGTGCAGCCAGACGGCGCCGTCCCGCTCGTAGATGCGCCCGAGCTCGCGCAGCCGTGTGACGGCACGCTCGACCGCCCCGGTTGTGTACAGGTCGTTCTCGTGGAAGTACACGTCGAAGTCGACGCCGAAGTCGTGCAGCGACGACTTGACCTCGCCGAACATCAGGTCGACGCCGCGGGCCCGGAAGACCTCCTGCGCCTCGGCCTCGGGCAACGTGCGCGGGTCGGGCTCGCCGGCAGCGAGCGCGTCGGCGACGACCCGCGCGGCGATGTCGTCGACGTAGGCGCCGCCGTACCCGTCCTCCGGGCTCGGCCTGCCCAGGCCGCGCGCCAGCAGCGACCGGGCGAACCGGTCGATCTGCGCTCCGTGGTCGTTGAAGTAGTACTCCCGCGCGACCTCGGAACCGGTCGCCTGGAGGATCCGGGCCAGGCTGTCGCCGACGGCCGCCCAGCGCGCGCCGCCCAGGTGTACCGGGCCGGTGGGGTTGGCCGACACGAACTCGAGGTTGACCCGGTGCCCCGCGCCGGTGTCCGTGTGCCCGTAGACGGCGCCCGCCTCGACGACGGTGCGCGCGAGCTCGCCCGCGGCCGCGGCGTCGAGCACGATGTTGAGGAACCCCGGACCGGCGACGTCCACGCTCTTGATCCCGGGCACCTCGCCGAGCCGGACGGCGATCAGCGCGGCCACGTCCCGCGGCGGCCGGCCCGCGGGTTTGGCCAGCTGCAGCGCCACGTTCGTCGCCCAGTCGCCGTGCTCGCGCTGACGCGGCCGCTCCACCCGGATCTCGTCCGGCACGGCGACCGCCAGGTCACCGGCGTCGACGGCGGCCTGCAGGCACGCACGGATCGCTGCGGACAGTTCGGCGGGGGTCACCCGTCGAGTTTAGCGACGCGCTCCAGCTCGTCCTCGACCGAATGCGACGCCGCGACCATCGCGCCGCCGGCCAGCAGCACCACCAGGATGCCGATGAGGACGGCGAACGGCGCCGTCCAGCCCCCGGTGGAGCCGTGCAGGACGCCGACGGCGATCGGCCCGAAGCCCGCGACGAAGTAGCCGATGCCCTGGGCGAAGCCGGAGAGCGCGCCGGCCCCGGCCGGCGTCCGGGACCGCAGGCCGATGAGGGCGAGCGCGAGCGGGAAGGCGCCGCTCCCCCACCCGGCGAGCACGACCCACAGCAGGGTGAGGTGCGCCGGCGCGAGGAGCAGCCCGAGCTCGCCGACCGCGAACGCGACGGCGAACTGCGCCACCAGGAGGAAGGTGTGTCGACCGCGCGCCGCGAGCGTCGGCGCCAGCAGCGCCGCCGGCACCCCCATGCCGCCGAAGATCGCGAGCATCAGCCCGGCCGTCGCGTCGCTGACGCCGGCGTCCGTCAGCCGGGTGGGCAGCCACGCGAAGAGGGCGTAGCTCGAGAGGGAGTTCGCAGCGAAGATCATCGTGATGCCCCACGCCGTCCGGCTGTGCCACATCGGGAGTCGCCCGGTGGCGCTGCGGACCGCCGAGGGGCCGACGGGAACGGCTCGCGGGTGCCGGGCCGGCCACCACCAGGCGAGTGCGACCACGACGCACAGCACTGCCCACACCGCCAGCCCGATCTGCCAGCCGAGGCGCGTCGAGCCGGTCGCCCGGGCCGCGGCGTCCGCCACCGGCACCGCGAGCAGAGCCGGGAACGACGTCCCGGCCGTGATGCCCATGACGTACATGGAGGTGACGGCGGGGATCCGGCGCGGGAACCAGGCCTTGACCAGCACCGGCAGCACCACGTTGCCCAGGCCCATGCCCAGCAGGGCGACGATGCTGAACCCGATGAAGGGACCCGGGCCGCCGGACCACGGCCGGATCAGCAGACCGAGACCCTCGAGGATCATCGCCAGGATGACGAGGCGCTCGCCCGCGACGCGGCGCAGCAGCGCGGGCCCGGCGAGCCCGGCCGCGGCGAACGAGAACGGCGGCAGGGCACCGACGATCCCGGCCTCGGCCGGGCTGAGCGGGACGCCGGCACTGACCCGCGGCAGCAGCGGCGACAGCCCGGTGACGGCGGTCCGCAGCGTCAGCGCGAGCAGCAGCAGTGCCGCGAGCACGTGGTAGACGCGCCGTCGGCCGATCATGCCCGGCCCGCCGACGTCCGCGGGAGTTCCGCTGGTGAGACGATCGACGACAGGAGTTGCGCCGGTCGGATCGTCCTTCACGGCGGCACCTTAGCAAAACGGGTGACACAGATAGGATGACGGGATGACGCAGTCGGCAGAGACAGGTGCTCTCCCCGCGCTGCGCACCGCGCGCCGCGCCGGGCTCATCGAGCAGGTCATCGAGCAGCTCCGCGAGCAGATCATCGCGGGAACGTGGGCGATCGGCAGCCGCATCCCCACCGAGTCCGAGCTCGCGCAGCTGACCGGCACCAGCCGGAACACCGTCCGGGAGGCGGTCCAGTCACTGGTCCACTCCGGGCTGCTCGAGCGCCGGCAGGGCTCGGGCACCTACGTGCTCGCCGCCAGCGAACTCGCCGGTGCCGTGAGCCGCCGGGTGGCCGGCGCCCATCACGTGCACGTCCTCGAGGTGCGGCGCGCCCTCGAGGTCGGCGCCGCCCGGCTCGCGGCCCTGCACCGGACGCCGGAGGACGTCGCCCGCCTGCGCGCCCTCGTCGTCGAGAGGAACGCGGCCATGCGTCGCGGCGACGTGGACGGCCAGATCGCGGCGGACGTGGCCATCCACCGCGTCATCGGCCAGGCCGCGCACAACCCGGTGCTCACCGAGCTCTACGAGAACGTCGTCGACACCCTGCGCGAGAACGTCCGGACCAACCTCGACGTCCGGCACGGGGCGGCCGACGAGAACGAGCACGTCGCGCTCATCGAGGCGATCGAGGAGCAGGACCCGCGGCGCGCCGAGACCGAGGCGGCCGGGTTCCTGGACGAGCTGCTCGCGCTCCTGAGTGCACAGCGGCCCGTGTCGGACTGATACCCTCGTTCCCGCGCTGGGCCCCCGTAGCTCAGGGGATAGAGCACCGCCCTCCGGAGGCGGGTGCGCAGGTTCGAATCCTGCCGGGGGCACCTTCTTGAGCTGCAGCGATTTCGCCGAGTGACGAGATGTCACACCACTCTGGCCTCTCTAGGCATCAGCTTTTCGTCCCACGACCCGCTCCACGGGCGGTCCATCTCGAATCGTTGCCTGCTTGATCTCCGCGTTGCAGCCGGTCGGCGCCGAAGGCGCCGCCGGCTGGACAATGGTTCACGGTCAGTCGGGGATGAGGACGACCTTGATGTTGGACGGTGACGTCACTCGGGCCAATCCTGCTCGGTACTGGCTCAGGGCGAGCCGTTCGGTGACCAGCGGCGCGAGGGATCCGGCAAGGTCCGGGATGACGTCCACCGCCTCGGCGTAGGCGTCGGCGACGGAGAACGAGCCGATAATCATCAGCTCCTTGGCGAACACCTCACTGGGTGCCAGTGGCAGGGCGACGTCCGGATTGGCGACGCCCATCTGAACCAGCCGTCCCAGAGGACCGAGGCACTTCAGCGCGGCGGCGATGGCGGCGGGATGTCCGCTGGCCTCGACCGCGATGTCGAAGATGCCGTCGCCGTCATCCTGGGCGATGTCGGCGTGGGCGGCCTCTGCGCCGATGGCGAGAGCGGCTTCGCGACGGCGCTCCTGAAGTTCGAACGACACGACGGAGGCGGCGCCGCGGTGGAGAGCGACGGCGACGGCAAGGAGGCCGATGGGTCCTGCCCCGAAGACGGCGACGCGCGCCCCGGACCATCCGGGCGTCCGCCGCGCCGCGTGGAGAACGCACGAGAGCGGCTCGATGAGTGCGCCCACTTCCGGGGTCACGCCAGAAGGCAGAGAGAAGACGTTGGCTTCCGGCACCCTGACGAACTCGGCACAGGCCCCGTCGCGGGTGAGCCCCAGGGGGTCGAGCCGGGGACAGTGGTTGAGGGCCCCCCCGCGGCACCACCGGCACGTCCCGCACGTGACGTTCGGGTCTGCGCACACCAGGTCACCCTCGTGGAAACCGGTCACCCCGGCGCCCACGCGAGCGACGCGACCGGCGAATTCGTGCCCAGGCGTGACCGGGTAACGCGACAAGGCGAACGTGCCGTCGATGAGGTGGAGGTCGGTACCGCACACTCCGGTGGCCTGCGGAGCGATGATCACCTCGCCGTCCAGCGGCTGCGGCACAGGCTTCTCGACCAGCTCAACACCACCGCGACCGTCGATGACGACTGCGGTCATGAGCTCGGTCACGGGATCCCTCTGGTCGACTGCGCGACGCCCACCGTCGCCACTCGGCCGAGCGAAGCCAGCAGTCTGAGCCCGACAGTGATGCGAGCACTCTTGGCCACCAGTCCTCCGCATCCGCCGACGGACGACCCGACGGAACTCGCCGGGCGTTGTGGCGAAGGCTACGGCGGCCAGGTCGACGAGCGTGACGGCTCGTCCCTCGGAGACCGGTAGCCGCGCGACGGCCGCGATGTCATTCTCTTGAGGTAGGGGCGGACCTGGAGACGCGGGTGGACGAGCTTCGTGCTGCTGGCGATCGCCGTGGGGCGCTCCGTGGCGCGGCATCGCACGACCGGCCACGCGGCCGAGATGTCCTTCTTCGCCATGCTCGCGCTGGTCCCGGCGACGGTCACGCGTCGGAGTGGTCATGCACCTCGTCGCCCGGGCGGCGGGGGAGCAGTCGGAGGTGCGCGAACAGGACGCCGCGGTGGCGTCGATCCGCTGGATCATCGGGCCCGGCCTCGGTGAGTCCATCATCGTGCCGTTCGTCCGGGCCCAGCTCGCGCAGCCGCACGGCGGCGTCGCTGTCGGCGGCCTCCTCATCACCTGGTGGCTGTTCAGCCATCTCTTCCACTCCACCTCGCACGCGCTCGACGCCGTCTACGAGGTGCACGACCACCGCCGGACGCCAGTGCGCCGGGCCCTCGCGCTGACCTACGCTTTCGCGGCCATGAGCGCGATCACGCTGACCCTCGCCGTCATGTCCGCCGCGCCCTTGGGGTTCTCGGCGACCGGGGGAGTCGGCCGTGCTGCACGCGGTGCAGGTCGTGTGGACGGTGGCCCGCTGGCCGTTGCTGTCGCTCGTCGTCCTCCTGACCCTGACCTGCCTCTATCGCTACAGCCCTGACGTCCGGCACTCGTTCCGCGACTGCCTGCCGGGCGCCCTCCTCGGGCTCGCGCTCTGGGCTGTGCTCGTCATCGGCTTCCGGTACTACCTGGCTCTCGGCTTCGGCGCACCCACCGGCGTTATCAGCGACGACCCCGCGTGACGCTCATCGGCCAGGCGGTCGCCTCCGTCGTCGCGACCTCGTTCCTCTTCTACTTCGCCAGCAGCGCCGTGCTCCTGGGCGCCGAGCTCAACGCCGCCCTCATCGCCCGTCGGCCAGTGAACCGCGCAGCCGGGTCGCGAGACGAGGAAGCTGCACGTCAGCTGGCGGAAGACCAACAGGCTGAGATCGACGAGACCGCCGCCGGTCCGCAGGTGCGGCGCCCTACCGCCGCTCGACGGCAGGACGCTGATGACCG
>CAVWLJ010000009.1:0-295706 GCA_963755755.1 uncultured Actinomycetota bacterium | reverse complement strand
GCACCATCCCGATCGTCGCGAGGATGGTCCGGACGGGCACCCGGTCACGGTTCCCCGCGGTGGGGAGGGCGCTGAGGAGAGGTCGACGGTCACCGGGGGTGGTTGCCCGCTGACGTTGTCCCTCATGTGTTGTCCGCGCCGGTCAGACGGCCGGGACGGTACGCGCGCCGCCGCTGGCGTGCCGAGCCCGTCGATGCCGAGCTCCATGACGTCGCCCGGCTGCAGCCAGACCGGCGGCTTGAAGCCCATGCCGACGCCCGGCGGCGTGCCGGTGTTGATCAGGTCGCCCGGCTCCAGGACCAGGAACTGGCTGAGGTAGTGGACGATGAACGCCGGGCTCGAAGATCATCGTCGCCGTCGAGCCGGTCTGCCGGCGGACCCCGTTGACGTCGAGCCACATGCCCAGGCCGAGACGTCGTCGATCTCGTCGGGGGTGACGAGCCACGGTCCGGCCGGGTTGAAGGTCTCGGCCGACTTGCCCTTGGACCACTGGCCGCCGCGCTCCATCTGGAACGCGCGCTCGCTGACGTCGTTGACCAGCGACGTACCCGGCGATCGCGTCGCCGCGCCTCCTCGTCGCCGTCCAGGTAGCTGGCGCGCGGGCCGATCACGATGCCGAGCTCGACCTCCCAGTCGGTCTTCGTCGAGCCGCGCGGGATGCGCACGTCGTCGTTCGGGCCGACCAGCGTGTTCGGCGACTTGGTGAACAGGATCGGCTCGTCCGGGCACGGCCTGACCGGTCTCGGCGGCGTGGTCGCTGTAGTTCAGCCCGATGCAGAGGATCTGGTGCGGCCGGGCGATCGGCGCCCGATGCGCTCGCCGGCGAAGCGCGCACGCTCGCCGGCGGCGACCCGCTCGGCGACGACGTGCGCAGCCGGTCGAGCCCGCCCGCCGCCGAAGAACGCCTCGTCGAAGTCGCCGACGACGTCCGAGACGTCGACGTAGGCGTCCTCGCCGACCCGAACGACCGGGCGCTCACGCCCGGGGTCGCCCAGTCGCGCCAGCTGCACGTCGCTCCTCCTCGCCGCACGCGGTGAAACGCGCGTCAGCCTAGGGGAAGCGTCAGACGGTCACGCCACGCGTGTTCTCCGCGCCGGTCCAGGCCGCGGCGTCCACCTCGCTGACGTGGACGCCGAGCGCGCTGGCGACCTGCTCGATCCCGCAGCCGGAGTCCAGCGCGGCGCGCAGGGCCGCGACCCGCTCGTGCTGCGCGTCGAGCGTGAACCGCTCCCACAGGGCGCGGTTGGCGCGGACGAGCCGGTCGAGCAGGGCGAGACGCCGGGGGTCGGGCTCCTGGGTCCAGTTCATGCGAGGCTCCTGGGCGCGCGCGCGGCCGCCGTTGGCCGCTGTCAGGAGTTCTCGGTCTTCCAGGCTCCCGCCTTGAGCCGTACGCTCGTGATCATGGGCCGCTACGACACGCTGCGTCTCATCGAGTCGCTCGACCCCGAGACCGAGTACTGGCGCATCCACCGCCTGCACGCGCTGCACGAGTTCCCCTGGGACGTCGCGCGTGCGATCGAGCTGGCCCTCTACCGGACGTACGCCGTCGCCACGATCGGGGAGCTGCTGGACCGGACGGGAGAGTTCCGCAGCCGGACGCAGCGGCGCTACGACGACACGGCGCTGCTGCTGGGCGAGGTCCTGGAGCACGGGTTCGACAGCGAGCGCGGCCGGGCGGCCATCCGGCGGATCAACCGTGCGCATGCCCGCTGGACGATCTCCGAGGAGGACTACCGGTACGTGCTCGCGACGCTCCTCGTCGTCCCGATGCGCTGGCTCGACCGGTATGCGTGGCGACCGGTCACGGCCACCGAGCGACGCGCGGCGTACCTCTACCACCGGGAGCTCGGCCGGCGGATGGGCGTCCGGACGTGGCCGGAGGGTTACCACGAGGTCGCCGCCTTCCTCGACGCCTACGAGGCGGAGCGGTTCGCGCGCACCCCCGGCGGCGTACGGACCGCGGTCGCGACCCGGGAGCTGTTCGTCTCCTGGTTCCCGCGTCCCCTGGCGCCGCTCCTGCGCACCGGCATCCACGCCCTGCTCGACCCGCCGCTGCTCGAGGCGTTCGGCTTCGAGCCCGCGCCGGCCTGGGTCGTGTCCGCCGCCGACCGCGGCCTGCGGCTGCGCGGTCGCGTTCGTGCGCGCGCTACCGCCGCGACAGGGGATCAAACCGGCCCGGGCGCACGCGACGGTGAAGGGCTACCGCCAGGGGTACGACATCGAGCAGCTCGGCACGGGCTGACTCACCAACGGTCCTGGACGTGCTGCCGGATCCGCTCGTCGTAGACGCGCCGGACCGCGGCCTGCTGATCGTCGGTCAGCGGGGGAGCTGCGCCGCGGCGGCGTTGGCCCGCGCCTGCTCGGGGTTGCGCGCGCCGGGGATGACGACGCTCACGCCGGGCTGGTCGACGATCCAGCGCAGCGCGAACGCGGCCGTCGGCGCCCGGCGGGCGCGATCTGCGCGATCTCCTCGGCGGCCTGGACGCCGACCTCGAACGTCGACGCCGGAGAACGTCTCGCCGACGTCGAACGCCTCGCCGTGCCGGTTGTAGGTGCGGTGGTCGTCGGCGGCGAACGTCGTGTGCTCGTCGTACTTGCCGACAGCAGCCCGCTGGCGAGCGGGACCCGCGCGATGATGCCGACGCCGGCCTCGCGCGCGGCGGGCAGCACCCGTCGAGCGGCTTGAGCCGGAACGCGTTCAGGATGATCTGCACGTGGCGACGTGCGGGCCGGGCGATCGCGGTGAGCGCCTCGTCGGCGGTCTCGACGCTGACGCCGTAGGCCGCGATCGCGCCCTCGTCCACCAGGCTGTCGAGCGCGTCGTACACGGCGTCCATGGAGAACACCGGCGTCGGCGGGCAGTGCAGTTGGACGAGGTCGAGCGTGTCGACGCCGAGGTTGCGCGCGGCTCCGGTCGGTCCACGCGCGCAGGTTCTCAGCGTGTACGCCTCGGGACCTGCGGGTCGGCGCGGCGGCCCACCTTGGTCGCGACGGTCAGGCCGTCGCGCCCTGTTCCTGCAGGAACCGGCCGATGAGGGTCTCGCTGCGGCCGTCGCCGTAGACGTCGGCGGTGTCGAGGAACGTGACGCCGGCGTCGACCGCCGCGTGCAGGACGCCGAGCGCCTGCTCGTCGCCCACGGTCCCCCAGTCGCCGCCGAGCTGCCAGCAGCCGAGGCCGATCACGCCGACCTGCCGACCCGTCCGTCCCAGCGTTCGCGTCTCCACGAGCCAGGACCCTACGACGCCCCGCTCCCGTCGTCCTCCTGCCGTGCCCCTTCGCCGAGGGTCGCGAGGTAGCGGGGCCAGCTCACGTGCCCGGTCACGTCGACGGTGCCGGCGGGCCGGTAGGTGCAGACGAGACCGGTGACCGACGTCCCACCCGTCAGCTCGACCCGGCCGACGGCCAGCGGTGGCGGCAGCAGGGGGAGGAGTTCCCCGACGCGCGTCACCGGAAGGTCGTGCAGCTCGACCTCGACGGCCGCACCGCCCGGGCCGGCCCACCAGATGCCGCCGCGGGCCACGTCCCCGCCGGCCAACGTGAGCAGCCGGTACACCGGCGCCGTCATCGCGACCCCGGCGAAGGTCGCGCCCAGCGCGACCAGCTGGGGGTACAGGGGGAGGCCACGCCGGTGGGCGGCGACGACGGCCAGCCTCAGCGACGCCGGGGCGGGCGTCACCCGCTCCGGCGCCGCTGAGGCGGACGCCGACCGTGTCACGCGCCGGCCGCCGGGGCGGCTTCGACCGTCCGCTGCTCGGGCAGTGCGACGACGTCGGGTTCGGCCGGCTCGCCACGGTGGAGGAACCAGAAGCCGAGCAGGACGAGCCCGCCGAACGCGTAGCCCAGGGCGATCTGGCCGCCGACGTTCCAGCCGACCTTCGTGCCGTGGATGAGCCCGACGAAGCCGAGCGCGGCGCCGGCGAAGCTGTAGCCGGCGGCCCATGGAACTGCTTGTCGATGATGAACGCCGTGATCGAGCCGAGGATCAGTCCCGCGAGGATCGCGCCGCCGCCGAACAGCGCGAGCCCCTTGTAGACGAGCGCCGGCGTTGGTGAGCGCCGTCTCGCCGACCTTGTCCGCGGTGGTGCCGGCCGCCGCGAGCGCATTGTCGACGAGCCCGACGCCCACGCCGCGATGTTCGGCAGGATCGCGAACACCACCGCGACGGCGTGCCGCGCGGCGTCGCCTGGAACGCCTGGGCGCCGATCAGCAGCCCGATGTACAGCAGGATCGGCACGATCGCCGGCAGCGGCAGCAGCGCGCCGAGCAGCGCGAACATGCCGAGGAAGCAGAAGAGCGCGATGACGACGCCGGACGCGAGCGAGTACGTCGTGCGGCCGCCGGCGGCCTTCCAGCCCGGGTGGCCGATGTAGACCGCGGGCGGGAACGGGCAGCCCAGCGCCGAGCCGACGATCGCGCCGGTGCCGTCGGCCAGCAGGATGCTGCGCAGGTTGTAGTTGTCACCGGCGACGGAGGCGCTCTCCACGTTCGTCATGCCCTCGGTGAAGTTGTAGATGCCGAGCGGGATGGCGGTGGCGAGCAGCGGCGAGACGTCCCGAGGCCGTCGACGAGCCGGCCGATGTCCAGCGTCGGGCAGCGAGAGCGCGATGTCCTTGGCCGCCGCGGTGACGTTCGCCGGCTCCATGTAGCCGCCGATCCAGCCGATCGCCGTCCCGAGCAGCAGGGCGGCGAGGCCGACGGGGATGTTCCGGGCAGCTTGAGATCGGTGAAGAACCCGATCAGGATCACGATCATCACCGGGAACGCGATCCAGAGTGCCTCCCACATCTGGGCCGCCGGCCGCATCGAGATGAACGCGATCGAGACGCCGGCGAGCGTGCCGAGCATCGCCGCCTGCGGGGTGTACCTGCGGATGTACGGCCCGACGAACGCACCCGACGAGCACGATGAGCCCGATGACGAAGCACCAGGCCAGCCCGGCCGCCCAGGCCTTGATCGGGTCCTTCGTCGCGAGGTAGACCGGCAGCATGATCAGGAACGTCGACGATGAACATGTGCGGGACGCTCGGCCCGTACGGCATCGCCGTGACGTCGGTGCGGTTCTCACGCCGGCAGCCGCCGGGCGAGGTAGGTGTAGTAGACGTTGCCGATGAGGAGCTGGACGCCGAGGGCGGGCAGCAGGACGCCGAAGACGTCGCTCGCCCGGGATGTGCACGACGCCGAGGCAGAGCCCGGTCAGCACGAGCACGTTGACGAGGATGTTGAAGCCGAGTCCGAAGAAGGCGTTCGTGTCGCCGGCGACCCACCAGGGCAGGTCGAGCCGCTTCGGCGTGGTCGGTGCGTCGGGTCATGACGGGATCTCCTCCGAGGTCGCGCGGTCAGAGCGGGGCGAGGGCAGGTCGAGGAAGCGCGGCGGACGGCGCGACCCAGCCGAAGATCCCGCCCTGGGCGGCGATCATGGCGAGGCCGACCCGCTGGAACTCGGGGAAGTACGAGCCGACGCAGTCGGAGAGGACGAGGCACTCGTAGCCGCGGTCGTTGGCCTCGCGCACGGTCGTGTGCACGCAGACCTCGGTGGTGACGCCGGTGACGACGAGGCTGCGTGACGCCGCGCGCGGCAGCTCCTCGCTGCAGGTCGGTGCCGTAGAAGGAGCCCTTGCCGGGCTTGTCGATCACGAGCTCGCCGGGCAGCGGCGCGAGGTCGTCGACGATGTCGTGGCCGTACTCGCCGCGGACGAGGATGCGGCCCTTCGGCCCCGGGTCGCCGATCCGCAGCGTCGGCTGCCCGCGGTTGAGCTTGGCGGGCGGGCAGTCGGAGAGGTCGGGCTGGTGGCCCTCGCGGGTGTGGACGACGGTCAGCCCGGCGGCCCGGGCGGCGGCCGAGCCGCGCTGCAGCGGCGGGACGACGGCCTGCGAGCAGCGAGACGTCGTTGCCGAGGGTCTCGCCGAAGCCGCCGGGCTCGACGAAGTCGCGCTGCATGTCGATGACGACGAAGGCCGTCGTGGCCGGGTCGAAGGTGTACGGGTAGGGGTCGGCGTCGAGCGTGAGTGATCATGCGACCTCCTGGGGCGGTCCGGGCGATGTCGAGGAGCACGGGCCTCGCTGAAGGCCGGGCCGAGGAGGGTGACGCCGGCGGGCCGGCCGTCCGGGGTCATGCCGGCGGGGACGGCGACGGCGGCGAGGTCGAGCAGGTTCGCGAACTGGGTGAACCGGCCGAGCTCGAGGTTGCGGCCGATGGGGTCGTCGGCGATCTCGGCACGGGTGAAGGTCGTCGGCACCGTCGGGACGAGCAGCGCGTCGGCGCCGCCCAGAGCCGGTCGCACCGGGCCGCGCAGTTCCTGCAGCCGGTGCAGGCCGCGGAAGGCGTCGGCCGCGCTGAACCGGCGTCCGCTCTCGAGTACCGCGCGGGTGACCGGCAGGACGTCGTCCGGGTGGGCCTCGAGGAACGGGCGAGGTCCGCGAGCCGCTCGGCGACCCACGGGCCCCGTAGAGGAGTTCGCCTGCGGCGAGGAAGGGCCCGAGGTCGACGGGACGACGACGGCGCCGGCGGGACGGCGTCGGTCGGCGTACGCGCTGCAGGGCCGCGCGCGGACGCCGGGGTCGACGCCGAGGCCGGCGACGTCCGGCACCGCGAGCCGCGGCGCCGGCCGGCGAGCGGACGGCGCCGGCGGAGCGGGCCGGGACCAGGGATCGTGCGGGTCGGGGCCGGCGAGGACGTCGAGGACGTCGGCGGCGTCGTCGACGGTGTGCGCGAACACGCTGACGCAGTCCAGCGAGCGGCAGGCCGGGACGACGCCGTCGGTGCTCACCAGGCCGCGGGTCGGCTTGAGCCCGACGATGCCGTTCATCGCGGCGGGGACGCGGCCCGAGCCGGCGGTGTCGGTGCCGAGGGAGAAGGCGACGCAGCCGGCGGCCACGGCGACGGCGCTGCCCGAGCTCGACCCGCCCGAGATGAGATCGCCTCCGAAGACGCTCTCGCAGGCGCCGTAGGGGGAGCGGACGCCGGTCAGCCCGGTCGCGAACTGGTCGAGGTTGGTCTTGCCGACGAGGATCGCGCCGGCGTCGAGCAGCCGCCGGACGGCCGTGGCGTCGCGGCGCGGCGGATAGGCGAAGTCGGGACATGCGGCCGTGGTGGGGAGCCCGGCGGCGTCGATGTTGTCCTTCACCGCGAACGGGACGCCGAAGAGCGGGAGTGTGGCCGGGTCGAGCTGTTCGAGGGCGCGTGCGCGCTCGCGCAGTTCGTCGGGGGGGACCTTGCTGATCCAGACGGCGTCGTCCCCGCGCTCGGCGAGGCGCCCGAGGACGAGGTCGACGCGCTCGCGCGGTCGCGCGCGGCCGCCGAGATAGGCGCGGCGCAGGGCGCGGACGCCAGAGTCGTGATGCCGCTCGCCACGTTCACTCTGTCGATTGTCGACAGACTGATGTCCGAGAGGTCCTTCTCTGTTACGGCTTGCTACACGCTGTCCGGCGGCTGCGAGCTCGGGGGTGAGGAACGTGCGGGCGCCGTGGCGGGCGAGCTCGTGCGAGCGCGCGCGACTCACCGGAGGCGACGGCTCGAAGAGCCGGCGATGACGGCGGCGCCCTCCTCGGGTGACCGGGCCTGCGCTTCGCGGCGCATGTTCGTCGCCATGTAAAGCTGCAGTTGGAGCAGGGTGGACTCGTAGACGCGCTGCAGGTGCGCGTGCCCGGCGAGTCGACCAGGGCGAGGTGGAAGTCGCGATGGGCGACCGCCTGGTCGGCGCTGTCGTGCCCTCCATGGTCTCCACCGCCGCCCGCAGCCGCGCGAGCGCGTCGGGAGGAGCGCCCCGCGCGAGGGCGGTCGCAGCGCGAACTGCTCGAGAGCGTCTCGGAGGCTGAAGAGCTCGTCGATGTCGCGTGGCGACAGGTCGACGACGCGGACGCCGCGGCGGGGCAGGTGCTCGACCAGCCCTTGCTGGCCGAGCAGGCGTAGGGCCTCGCGCAACGGTGCACGACTCGTGCCGAACCGGCGGGTCAGCTGCTCCTCGATGAGCCGCTCGCCGGGGGCGAGGGCTCCGCTCAGGATCTCGGCGCGGAGCTGCCGGACGAGCAGCTCGACGAGGCTCGCGGCGCCGAGGCCGTGCTGCGCCTCCAGTGCCATCGCCGCCCTCCGCTGACCTGGGTGCCCTCGGCTCCACCCTGCCAGACATGGTCGCTCCGGGCCGTGTCCGCGCCGCTCGGCCGGGGCCGGTGTCGCCGAGCGGGCCGCGAGCGATCACGCCGTCGGGAGGCGCGCACGGTCACGCGGATGCACCGAGCGACGTCGGCGCGGGCGGGGGCCACGCCGTGGCCCCCATCTCCCGCGACACCGCGCGCGCCGCCGACCGCAGTGCGTCGACCGACGACGCGGGCAGCGGCCAGTCGGTGGTCGGGACGACCAGGCCGACCGCGCCCACCACCTCTCCGCCGGCACCGCCGACGGTGCCGCGAGGCCGCACTCGCCGAGCACCGCCTCCTCGGCCTCGGTGGCGATGCCGGTCGCCCGGACGGTGGCCAGCTGAGCGCGCAGCTCGGCGGCGTCGGTCACGGTGTCGCCGGTCATGCTCCGCCGCGCCCCGGTCGGCGAGGACGGCGTCCTCGGCGTCCGGGGTGAAGGCGAGCAGCGCCTTGCCCAGGGCGCAGGCGTGCGCGGGGATCACGATCCCGACCTCGGGCATCTGCCGGCTGCCGTCGGGGCGCGGCTCGTGGTGCACGACGACGACGTCGTCGAGCAGCAGGACGCCGGTGCGCACCGCGCATCCCGGTGCGGCGGGCGAGGTCCTCGGCCCAGGTCGCGACGCGGGTGCGCAGTTCCAGGGTGTCGAGGTAGACGTTGCCGAGCCGCAGCGTGCCGGGCCGAGCCGGTAGCGGCCCGGAGTCGCTCTCCTGCGGCACCATGCCGTGCGCGAGCGAGCGTGCGGACGATGCCGTGCACCGTGGAGGGCGCCAGCTCGAGGGCCGCGGCGATCTCGCCCAGGCTCATGGTCCGCGCGCCCTGCAGCGCGATGAGGATGCGCACCGCCCGGTCCACGGCCTGGATCACTCGGCTACCTCCTCCATGGAGATCGCTGCGAGACTCTTGTGCCCCGGATCATAAGCATATAGCTTCCACTCGCATTCGACAATATCGAATGAGTTCGGAGATCACCGAGGAGGACCTCCGTTGGACGAGACCGAACATGATCCAGAAGCTCGCCGCCGAGACGATCGGCACCGCCTTCCTCGTGTTCGTCGGGGTCGGCTCGGTGCCCGCGACGCTCATCGTCAACGGGACGCCCCGTTCACGATGGCCGATCTCGGCATGATCTCGCTCGCCTTCGGCACCATCGTCGTCGCCACCGTCTACGCGCTCGGGCACGTCTCGGCAACCACATCAACCCCGCCGTCACCCTCGGGCTCGCCGTCACCGGCAAGTTCCCCTGGTCGCGGGTGCCCGCTTACATCGCCGCGCAGGTGGTCGGCGCGATCGTCGGCGCCGCCGCCATCATCGGCGTGCTCGGCCACAGGCCAGCGACGTCGGCCTCGGGGTGGCCACGCTACGGCCCGACCATCGGCGTCGGCGCAGGCCTTCGCCGCCGAGTTCGTCGGGTACCTTCATCCTCGTGTTCACCATCTTCGGCGTCGATACACCGCAAGGCCTCGGCCGGGTTCGCCGGCGTCGCCATCGGCCTCGTCGTCTTCGCCGCGATCATCCCGGTCGCCCCGACCACCGGTGCGTCGATCAACCCCGCCCGCACGTTCGGGCCGATGCTGGTCCAGCAGCTCGCCGGCGGCTCGGTGAAGTGGAGTCAGCTGCCCGGTCTACCTGCTCGCCGAGCTCCTCGCCGGCGTCGCTCGCCGCCCTCGCCTACGCCGCCATCACCGCGGACGCCGCGGACGACGCGCCGCCCCGTCGACGGACTCCGCGCCGATCCCGAACCCAGCCCCCGACCTCGCCCGCCACCGTCTGACGCCGAGGAGCGACGATGAAGAAGCTCATCAACGACCCGGCCGACGTCGTCGGCGACGCCCTGCGCGGCGTGGCCGCAGCCCACCCGGAGCTGCGGGTCGACCACGACCAACAACTCATCTTCCGCGGCGACGCCCCGGTACCGGGCAAGGTCGGGCTCATCTCCGGCGGTGGCTCCGGCCACGAGCCGCTGCACGGCGGGTTCGTCGGCGTCGGCATGCTCGACGCCGCCTGCGCCGGCGAGGTCTTCACCTCACCCGTGCCCGACCAGATGCTCGAGGCCACCAAGGGCGTCGACGGCGGAGCCGGCGTCCTGCACATCGTGAAGAACTACACCGGCGACGTGATGAACTTCGAGATGGCCGCCGAGCTCGCGGCCGCCGAAACGGGGGTCGACGTCGCGACCGTCGTGACCGCCGACGACGTGGCGGTGCAGGACAGCCTCTACACGGCCGGCCGCCGCGGCGTCGGCGTCACCGTGCTGGTGGAGAAGATCGCCGGCGCCGCGGCCGAGGAGCGGCGCCGCCTGGCCGACGTCGCCGCGTCGCCCGACGGGTCAACGAGAACGGCCGCAGCCTGGGCGTGGCGCTGACGTCGTGCACCGTCCCCGCCGTCGGCCACCCCACCTTCGACCTGCCGCGAGGACGAGATCGAGGTGGGCATCGGCATCCACGGCGAGCCGGGCCGGCGGCGGGTGCCCATCGCGGCGGCGCGGGAGATCGCGGAGCTGCTGGTCGACCCCGGTGCTCGACGACCTCGACTTCACCGGCGGCGAGGGCGTCCTCGCGTTCCTCAACGGCATGGGCGGCACCCCGCTCCTCGAGCTCTACCTCATGTACGGCGAGGTCGCGAGGCTGCTCGAGAAGGCCGGGGTCACCGTCGCGCGCTCACTCGTCGGGCTCCTACATCACGAGCCTGGACATGGCAGGCTGCTCGCTCACGCTGCTGCAAGCTCGACGAGGAGACCCGCCGGCTCTGGGACGCACCCGTGATGACGCCGGCCCTGCGCTGGGGGCTGTGAGCATGACCGATGCCGTCGACGTGGCCGCCCTCGACCCGGTGGATCCAGCGGTTCGCCGAGCTCGTCGCGGAGCATCGCGACGAGCTGACGGCCCTGGACGCCGCGATCGGGGACGCCGACCACGGCACGAACATGGACCGCGGCATGACGGCCGTCGTCGGCGCGCTCGGCACGGCGCCGCCGACCGGCGCCGGCGGCCCTCTCAAGCAGGTCGGGATGACGCTGGTCCGCACGGTCGGCGGCGCCAGCGGGCCGCTCTACGGCACGTTCTTCCTCCGGATGGCGACGGCGCTCGGCGAGGACGCGGCCGGCGTCCCCGCCGAGGCCTTCGCGAAGAGCGCTCCGCGCCGGCCTCGAGGGGATCGTGGCGCGCGGCAAGGCCGAGACCGGCGACAAGACGATGTTCGACGCGCTGGCGCCCGCGGTCGATGCCCTCGAGGCCGAGCTGGCCGCGGGCGCCGGCCTGGGCGCGGCACTCGGCCGCCGCGTCGGCCGCCGCGGACGCCGGGCGCGACGCGACCGATCCCGTTGCACGCGCGCAAGGGCCGGGCGAGCTACCTCGGCGAGCGCAGCGTCGGGCACCAGGATCCGGGCGCGACGTCGGCCGCGCTGCTCGTCGCAGCAGCCGCCGAGACGCTGCCCCCGCAGGTCGCATGACGGACGCGGCCGTCGGCATCGTCGTCGTCTCCCACAGCCCCGCGCTCGCCGAGGCCGCGATCGGCCTTGCCGCGGAGATGCTCCACGGCGACGACGTCCGACTGGAGGTGGCGGCGGGCCTCGAGGACGGCGCGTTCGGGACCGATGCCGTCAAGGTCGCCGAGGCCATCGCGCGCGCGGACGCCGGCCGCGGCGTGGTCGTGCTCATGGATCTGGGCAGTGCCGTGCTCTCCGCCGACGCTGGCGCTCGACCTGCTCGATCCCGAGATCCGACAGCGCGTGACGCTCTGCCCCGCACCGCTCGTGGAGGGGCTCTGCGTCGCCGCGGTCGCGGCCGCGGGTGGGGCCGAGCGCGAGGACGTGGCCGCCGAGGCACGCCGCGCGCTCGCGGCCAAGGAGCAGCAGCTGGGCGTCGACGACGAGGCCGAGGACGGCAGGCTGCTGCCGGAGGAGCGCCCTGACGGTTTCACCGGCCGGTTCGACGTCACGTGGCCTCACGGCCTCCACGCCCGGCCGGCGGCGGTGCTCGTACGCGCGCTGCACGAGCTCGACGCCGACGTCCGGCTCCGCAACTTGACCGCCCGGACCGGTCCCGTGCCGGCGGGCAGCCTCTCGCGCGTCGCCGCGCTCGGCGCGGCGCAGGGGCACGTGGTGGAGGTGACCGCCACCGGGCCGGACGCCGAGAGTGCGGTCGAACGCCTGCTCGCGCTCGCGCTGGAGGGTTTCGGGGATCTCGACGGAACGGGTTCGCCGCCCAGCCCTCCTCCTGAGGAGGTGGCGGTAGCCGTACCGGCGGGCCCCTTGCCGGCGTCCCCGGGTGCGGCCGTGGGGGCGGCCTGGTCCCCGGCCCGGGATCAGCGGATCGACGAGAGCACACCTGTCGGCGACGCCGAGGAGGAGCTGCGACGGCTGGGGTCGGCGTTGAGGGACGCCGAAAAGGATGTGCGGCGCTCCCGGGAGCGGACGGCGGCCGCCGTGGGGGAGCAGGAAGCCGCCGTCTTCGACGCGCACCTGCTGCTCCTGGAGGATCCGGACCTGCTCGACCGCGCCCGGTTCGGCATCGACGCGGGACTCGGTGCGCTGCCGGCCTGGCGGCGCGCCGTCGACGCGGTCGCCGGTGCCCTCGCCGCGCTGCCCGACGCCTACCAGCGGGCCCGCGCTGCCGACGTCCGCGCCGTGGGGGACCAGGTGGCCGCGCACCTGGCTCCCGGGCGGCGCACAGTCGAGCGCCGAACCGCCCGCCGGTGCCGTGCTCGTCGCGGACGACCTGACGCCGGCCGAGGCCGCCGCACTCGATCCCGATCGCGTCGTCGCGGTCGTGCTGGCGGGGGGAGCCCGACCGCCCACAGCGTGATCCTCCTGCGGGCGCTCGGCATCCCCGCGGTCGTCGCCGCAGGTCCGGCGTGCTGGACGTGGCCCCGGGGCAGGTCGTCGCCGTCGACGGCACCCGAGGCGAGGTGGTCGTCGACCCGTCGCCGCAGATCCGTGCCGCCGTCGAGCAGCGGGCGGAGCGGCGCGAGGCGACGGCGCGAGTCCGCCCTGGCCGCCGCCGCGGCTCCGGCGGTCACCCGGGACGGCGTCCCGATCCATGTCGGGGCCAACCTCGGCTCCCTGGACGACGCGCTCGCCGCCGCGTCCGCGGGCGCCGACCTCGCAGGCCTCGTCCGCACCGAGCTGCTGTTCCTCGGCCGCGCCACGGCGCCGGGCGTGGACGAGCAGGCTGCCGCCTACCGTGCGCTGGCCGATGCGCTGCCCGGCCGCCGGATCGTCGTCCGGACCCTCGACGTCGGCGGCGACAAGCCACTGCCCTACGTGCCGATGCCGGTGGAGGCGAACCCGTTCCTCGGGCGTCCGCGGCATCCGGCTCGCACTGCGCCGGCCCGAGCTGCTTCGCGACCAGCTGCGCGCCGTCGTCCGGGTCGCCCGGGAACGTCCGGTCGACGTGATGTTCCCGATGGTCAGCACCGTGGCGGAGCTGCTCGCCGCGCGCGGGCGCTCGAGGAGGCCGCCCGGCTCGAAGGGCAGCGGCGTTCCGCCGGGCTCCGCGTCGGGATCATGGTCGAGGTGCCCGCGACGGCTCTGAAGGCCGCGCGCGTTCGCGCCGCACGTCGACTTCTTCAGCATCGGCACCAACGACCTCACCCAGTACGCCCTCGCGGCCGAGCGCGGCAACGACGGCGTCGCGGCCGTCGCCGACCCGCTCGACCCGGGCGTCCTCGCCCTGATCGCGGCCGCGGCGCGCGGCCCGGGACGACGGTCGCCCGTCTGCGGCGAACTCGCCGCCGACGAGCTCGCCACCGGACTGCTCGTCGGCCTGGGCGTGCGCGAGCTGAGCGTCGTTCCCGCGGCGGTGCCGCTGGTGAAGAAGGCCGTCCGCGAGGTCGACACCGCGGCGGCCGCGGAGCTCGCCGCGGCCGCGCTCGCCGCCCCCGATGCCGCCGGCGTCCGCACCCTCCTGGGGCGCGCGACGGCCTGACCCGTGGTTGGGTCCGTGATGTCGCGGTCCGAGCTGGGTCGAGGAGTTCCGGAGGAGATCGAGGTGCAGCAGGCGCGGGCAGTCGTCTACACCGGGAACGGCGGGCCGGAGGTCCTCCGCGTCGTCGAACAGCCGGTCCCGGAGCCCGGTCCGGGCGAGGTGCGGGTGCGGATCCACCGGTCCGGTGTCAACCCCACGGACTGGAAGGCCCGGCAGGGTGGCACGTACCCGGCGAGCCTCGACCAGCCGCAGGTGCCGGGCCAGGACGGCGCCGGTGTCGTCGACGCCGTGGGCGAGGGGGTCGAGGTCGCCTGGCACGGCATCCGGGTCTGGGTGTGGGAGGCGGCCTACCAGCGCCCGCACGGCACGGCCCAGGAGTACGCGCCTGTGCCGGCCCGGCAGGCGGTGCTGCTGCCGGACACCGCGTCCTTCGACCTCGGTGCCTCGTTGGGCATCCCGTTCCTCACCGCGCACCGCTGCCTCACGGTGACCGAGGAGGGCCCCGACCGGCTCGGCCCCGGCGCCCTGCAGGGGCGGACGGTGCTCGTGGCGGGTGGCGCCGGAGCTGTGGGCAACGCCGCCATCCAGCTCGCGCGCTGGTCGGACGCCACGGTGATCGCGACTGTGAGCACGCCCGAGAAGGCGCTGCTCGCGGCCGCCGCCGGAGCCGACCACGTCGTGAACTACCGCCGGCAGGACGTCGCACGCGAGGTCAGGAAGATCGCACCGCACGGGGTCAACAGCATCGTCGAGGTCGCCCCGGCCGCCAACGCGGCGATCGACGCCGAGGTGGTCGCCCGCTGGGGATCCGTGGCCATGTACGCCAATGACGGCGGCGACGAGCTGCGGCTGCCCGTCCGGCCGCTTCTGGCGCCGAACGCGCGGTTCCAGTTCGTCCTCGTCTACACCGTGCCGGGGGATGCGAAGGAGCGCGCGGTCGAGGACGTCGCCGGCGCGGTCGAGGTCGGCGCGATCCGGGTCGGGGAGCACGCGGGACTGCCGCTCCACCACTTCCCGCTCGAGCGCGCTGCCGAGGCGCACCAGGCCGTGCACGCCGGCACGGTGGGCAAGGTGCTCATCGACGTGCTGCCGGACTAGCGCCGGCGGGGGGTGTCGCTGGTCCGGTGGGTCTCGACCGCAGGGAGAGGTCAGTATCCGGGGTCGGTGTTGCCCGGCCCGTCGGCCTCCGCGAACCCTCCGGCGTCGCCGCCCTCCGCCTCCGCGTCGCTGCCCTGGTCGGGCTCGAACGCCGACGGCGGAGTCGCCGGGACCTCCGTGGCCTCGAGTCCGTCGTCCTCGCCCGGGTACGTCGTCATGGCCGGCTCCTTCGTCGTGTGGCTGAGGACTACCCCGCGGGCGCCGCGACGACGCGTCCGTTCCGAACCGATCGTTCCTCTTGGACATATGACGTCGGCTTAACCCTCTCTGATGCCGGTCTAGACGGACGGTCTGCCTACTCTGACCGCGCTTCCCCTCCCGGGGGAGCGCCCGGGCGGACGCCGAGCTCTGCCGCCGGCCGGGTACGCCGACATACCGCACGGCAGAGGCGGGGGACCCACTTCGGGGCCGACGGGCAACCGCCGGTCCTTGGGGTGAAGCCGCGGAAGCTCGAGTCACGTGCTCGATCGTCCCGGCCGGGTGACTTCTCCCACCCGAACCCGACAGCTCACCTCGCAGGCGTCCGGAGAGGTTTCCTACGTGGCCAAGAGCACCACCGGGCGCCACCGCGCCGCCCTGCCCGTCTCCACCCCACTGACAGGCGTCACCGAAACCCTCACCTCCGCGCTCGCTACGCCCGTCAGCGCCGCCGGCAAAGGCGGACTGGTCGTCGCCGTCTCCTCGGGCCTCGTCGCCGGAGTCGGGCTGCCGGCCAGCGGCGCGATCCCGACCAGCCGCGGAACCGACCTCACGACTGCGTCCATTCCCCTGCTCACCTCCGCCGACCACGCCTCGGCAGCGGCCGACGCCACGGCCACCGCGACGGTCGCTGCGGCCTCCGGTGCCAAGGTCGCCTTCGAGCACGACGCCTTCCGGCCGGTCGCGAAGCACGCGACGCACGCGTCGTCGCCGGCGAGCGCGTCCCGGCAGGTCTCGCAGATCTCGAGGTCGCTGGCCCGAGCCGCCTACCGCGCCCATGTGAAGGCGACGACGCCGACCGTGCGGCGGCAGACGAGCACGACCGTGTCGCGCAGCGCCGCTCCCAGCCGCAGCACCTCGACGGCGCCCGTCCTCGTCCGGAAGCGCGAAGGGCGGATCCGTCGTCGCGATCGCCTCGCGCTACCTCGGCGTCCCCTACCTCTACGGGGGCTCGTCGCCGCGCGGCTTCGACTGCTCCGGGTTCACGCAGTACGTCTACGGCATCATGGGCGTCAGCCTCCCGCGCACGGCGGCCGCGCAGTACGGCGCGACCACGCGCATCAGCCGCAGCCAGGCCGTGCCCGGCGACCTCGTCTTCTTCTTCACCGGCGGCAGCGTCACCCACGTCGGGATCTACCTCGGCGGCAACATGATGATCGCTGCGCCGCACACCGGTGACGTGGTCAAGAAGCAGACCATCTACTCCGCCAACGTCGCCTTCGGGCGGGCCTGACCCTGCCGGGGGTCACTCGGCGGCCTCGCGCCCGCCGCCGGCGGAGAGCTCTCCGCCGGAGGCGGGCGCGAGGTGTACCGGCAGAGCGTGCGCGAGAACGAGGTCGCCGGGACCATGTCCTGGACCCGCGTCCCTGGACAGGAAGTGCCGACGTGAGCGAACCTCCGCTGCAGTCGCCCCAGATCAGGCCGCCGGCATGGGCACCCGTGCTGTGCGTACCCGGCGGCCGACCCGCACCAGGCACCTGCCGTCCTCGTCGCCACCCACAGGCGCCCCTGCGGCCACGCGTACGGCAAGGGGGTCGTGCTGTGCGCCGACCACGGCACCGACGTTCGACGCAATCCCGCTCCACCGGCGGGCCACCCGCTGTGAGCGAGTGCGGTGAGCTCGGAACGGTCACCCTCGACCGCATGACCGACATCACGGTGCACCGGTACGTCGGGCATCACCAGAGGCCTCGACTACGAACAGCGCGACGTCCGTGACCGGCAGCTGCAGGAAGTGGTACCAGCAGCACGTGCGGCTGCTGACCCGCCGAGGGCCCGTTCAGCCGGTCTCCGCGCCGGGGCCGCTCGGCAGCTGGGAGCGGCTACCCGAGTCCGACTGGGCCGCGACCGCGTCGCCCCCTCGTGGCGCTGCACCTTCAGCGTCGTCACCTGCGTCAACGAGCCCTGACGAGGACGTGGCGCGAAGGACGCGGCCCTCCCGGAGCGCGGCCCAGCCGGCGAGCAGGTCGAAACGGCAGCGGACCGGGAATGGTGTGACGTCGTCGGCGTTGACGTGTTCGCGGCATCGATGACGAGAACCGAGCTGGTCGTCCGACGAGTAGGTTCTCCGTGCCGTGGTCACCACCGACCGTCGGCTCCGTGGCTCCCGAGATGCCCTCCGAGGCTCGGACCGTCGGGTCACCGGGGGCGTACGTCGGCCGGCGCCGAGCATCGCCACCTTGGCTCGGAGTGTTCGCCGTCCCGTTCGCGGGCCCGGGCTGACGCAGCCTGCGGCCAGGGTGACCGGCATTCCAGAGGAGGAGTCTGTGGCTCGAACCGGCCAGCGCCAGACGGGCGCTCGTCGTACCACCCCCCGAAGCAGGCACGCGTCCGTCACCACGGCGACGTCGCGTCGGTGCTCGCCCGAACCGTCCGTGAGGTCGAGGCGGCCGTCCAGAGCGGCCGGGTGACCCCTGCCGTGCGCACGAAGTTCCAGGCCGTCGCGCTGCATGTTGCGGGAGGAGCGCGGCCGCGCCGCGCATGGCGGCCGGCAGCGACAACCAGCGTTCCGGGCAGCTCAAGCGCCTGGACGGGATAGCGGCGATCCTCGCCAGGATCGCCGTCCGGGATGCGGGCTGCTGGCGCTGCTCGGCGAGGACGCCGGTGTGTCCGACGCGGCCCGCTCGCTCAAGCGGGACCTGCTCCGCGCCGCCGGGGTCGAGGCGCCGCCCGAGGAGGAGACGCCCGGCCGAGCCCGCGGACAGCTCCGCCGCTGAGCGCCGGGTCGTGCCGCTGTCCGTGACCTCCCGTCAGCTGGCGAACCCCTTCCTCGCACCTGACTTCTCCGCGCCCCGACCGGTCCGGGCCCGTCCGCGCCGCCTGGCCGGCTGGGAGCTGCTCGGCCCGCTGCTGAGCTCGTTCGAGCGCGCCGGTGGGACGGCCCCGGCGTGCATGAGCCTCCCGGCACCGACGGCCCGGTTCACCCCCGAGGGCCAGGAGCTGATGCCGCACCAGGCGCGGCTGGTCTCGGCGGCCGCGGCCGGCCACCGGACGTTCCTGCTCGCGGACGAGCCGGGTCTGGGCAAGACGGCCCAGGCCCTTCTCGCCGCCGAGGCGGCCGACGCCTACCCGCTCCTGGTCGTCGTCCCCAACGTCGTCAAGACCAACTGGCTCCGTGAGGCCGCCCGCTGGGTCCCGCACCGCCCGGCGACCGCGGTCCAGGGCAACGGCGACACCGTCGACGGTTTCGCCGACATCGTCGTCGTCAACTACGAGGTGCTCGACCGCCACCGGGGCTGGCTGGGCGAGCTGGGCTTCCGCGGCATGGTCGTCGACGAGGCGCACTTCATCAAGAACACGACGTCCCAGCGCTCGCGGCACGTCCTCGCCGTGGCCGAGCGCATCCGGTCCCGCACGGCGCGGCCGCTGCTCATGGCGCTCACCGGAACGCCGCTGATCAACGACATCGAGGACTTCCGGGCGATCTGGCAGTTCCTCGGGTGGATCGACGAGAGCAAGCCGCTGGGCGTCCTGATGAACGCACTCGAGGAGACGGGTCTGACGCCCGCCGACCCCGGCTTCTACGCCGCCGCACGGCAGTGCGTCATCGACCTCGGCATCGTGCGGCGCCGCAAGGTGGACGTCGCCGCCGACATCCCCGCCCGCCGGATCGCCGACCTCCCCGTCGAGCTGGACGGCGCGGCCGGCCGCTCGGTCCGCGCCGCCGAGCAGAAGCTCGCCCGCCGGATGGTCGCTGCAGTACCGCACGGCGCTGGCGGCACGCACGTCCGGCCCCGTCGAGGGCATCGACCTCGACCTCGTGCGGCGGGTGGCCAGGTCCGAGCTGAAGCAGGCGGCGACCGCGAAGTCCGGCGACAACGTGTTCACGATGATGCGGCGCATCGGCCGGGCGAAGGCGGAGCTGGCCGCGGACTACGCCGCGCAGCTGGGTCACAGCGCCGGCAAGGTCGTCTTCTTCGCCAAGCACATCGAGGTGATGGATGCCGCCGAGGAGACCTTCACCCGGCAGGGTGTTCGCTTCTCGTCGATCCGCGGCGACCAGACGCCGACGGTGCGGCAGAGGAACATCGACGCCTTCGTGAACGACCCCGACGTCCCCGTCGCGGTCTGCTCCCTCACGGCTGCCGGCGTCGGCCTGAACCTGCAGGTCGCCTCGAACGTCGTGCTCGCGGAACTCTCCTGGACCGACGCGGAGCAGACCCAGGCGATCGACCGCAGCCACCGGATCGGCCAGACGGAGCCGGTCACCGCATGGCGCATCATCGCGGCGCAGACGCTGGACGCCCGGATCGCCGAGCTCATCGACAGCAAGGCGGGGCTCGCCGCCAGGGCGCTGGACGGGTCGGACGAGGAGATCTCCTCGTCGGCGGACGTGCAGCTCGAGGCACTGGTCGCGCTGCTCACGGATGCCCTGCGGGCGTCCCCTGAGCAGGCAGCCGCTCTGGGTTCCTGACCGTCGGACACCCGGAGGATTAGGGGAGGGACGTCGCTGCACTTCGGAAAGGGTGTCCGAGGGGGGACTTGAACCCCCATGCCCTACACGGGCACTAGCACCTCAAGCTAGCGCGTCTGCCAATTCCGCCACCCGGACAGGTGACCGTCGGCGCCTGGCGGCCCGGCGGCGGAGTCGAGGTTAGCACGGCTCCCGCCGCCGTCGTAGCGACCGCCGTCGCCCCGCGGAGGCTGCGCCGGGACCGCCCGCGGGTAGGCTCGGCGGGCAGCCGGCCGACGACCTCGAGGGGTGGCCCATGTCCCAGCTCACCGGCTCCAGCAGCGGCGGAGCCACGGTCGGCGACGCCGAGGCCGAGGTCGTCGACATCTGCCGTGATCTCATCCGGATCGACACCACGAACCCCGGTGACGGCTCGGGGCCGGGGGAGCGGGACGCCGCGGAGTACGTGGCCGGCCTGCTGTCGGAGGTCGGGCTGGAGACCGAGGTCTTCGAGTCGCTGCCACGCCGCGCGAACGTCGTCACCCGGGTCCCGGGTGCCGACCCGACCCGCCCCGCGCTGCTCGTCCACGGTCACCTCGACGTCGTGCCCGCCCGCGCCGACGACTGGCAGGTCGACCCGTTCTCCGCGGAGGTCCGCGACGACTGCATCTGGGGCCGCGGCGCCGTGGACATGAAGGACATGGACGCGATGATCCTGGCGTCCGTCCGCGAGCTGGTCCGGTCCGGCGAGAAGCCCCCGCGGGATCTGGTCGTCGCGTTCCTCGCCGACGAGGAGGCGGGCGGCGTGCACGGCGCGACGTACGTCGTCGATCGGCGGCGCGACCTCCTCGAGGGGGTCTCCGAGGCGATCAGCGAGGTCGGCGGCTACAGCACCCAGATCGCCGGCCGGCGCGCCTACCTGCTGCAGACGGCGGAGAAGGGCATCCGCTGGCTGCGGCTCGTCGCGCACGGCCGCGCCGGGCACGGCTCGCAGGTGCACGACGACAACGCCGTGACCCGGCTCTGCGCGGCCGTCGCGCGTATCGGCACCCACCCGTGGCCGCTGCAGATCACGCCCACCGTCCGCGCCTTCCTCGACGGCGTCGAGGAGATCACCGGCGTCCCGCTCGACCCGGACGACCCCGACGCGCTGGTCGCGACGCTCGGGACGACGGCACGCTTCGTCGGCGCCACGCTGCGGACCACCGCGAACCCGACCGCCCTCGAGGCCGGCTACAAGCACAACGTCGTCCCCGGCACCGCGACCGCGCTGCTGGACTGCCGCTTCCTGCCCGGGGGCGAGGAGCAGCTCATGAGCACGGTGACCGAGCTGGCGGGCGCGGGCGTCGACGTCGAGACCGTGCACCGGGGCGTGTCGCTGGAGTGGCCGTTCGAGGGCGACCTCGTCGACGCCATGATCGCCGCCCTGCGGGCCGAGGACCCGGACGCCGCCGTCCTGCCCTACTGCCTCTCCGGCGGCACCGACAACAAGAACTTCAGCGAGGCCGGGATCGTGGGCTACGGGTTCGCGCCGCTGCGCCTGCCGCCCGAGCTCGACTTCTCCGGGATGTTCCACGGCGTCGACGAGCGGGTGCCGCTGGACGCGCTGCGCTTCGGCGTCCGGACCCTCGGCCGGTTCCTGCGCACCTGCTGAACCGGCCGAGGGCGGGGTCGATCAGCGCCGGCGCCCGCGCGCGTCCTCCCCGCGAGCCAGGGCCTCGTCCCGGACGTCGACGACGTCGGGGCGGCCGGCGTGCGCGGTCGTCAGCCGGGACTTCCGCACGCCGTACGCGAAGTAGACGACCAGGCCGATGACGAGCCAGACGAAGAACCGGATCCAGGTGGCCGCCGGCAGGTTGAGCATGAGGTAGAACGACGCGAGCACCGAGACGATCGGGAGCACCGGCACCAACGGCGTCCGGAACGACCGCGGCAGGTCCGGGCGCGTCCTGCGCAGCACGACCACGCCGATCGCCACGAGGATGAACGCGAAGAGCGTGCCGATGTTGACCAGCTCGGCGAGCTCGCTCAGCGGGACGAACGCCGAGACCAGGGCCACCACCACGCCCGTGGTGATCGTGACGCGGACCGGCGTCCCCGTGCGCGGGCTGACGCGCGAGAAGACCGGCGGCAGCAGCTGGTCGCGGGACATCGCGAAGAACACCCGGGACTGCCCGAGCATGAGGATCATCATGACCGTCGTGAGCCCGGCGAGAGCGCCGAGCGAGATCACGGTGGCGAACCCCGGCCGGCCGACCGAGCGGAACGCCTCGGCCAGCGGTGCGGAGATGCTCAGCTGGTTGTACTTGACCATGCCGGTCACGACCAGCGACACCGCGACGTAGAGCGTCGTGCAGATCGCGAGCGAGGCGAGGATGCCGCGAGGCAGGTCGCGCTGCGGGTTCTTGGTCTCCTCCGCAGCGGTCGCGACGATGTCGAACCCGATGAAGGCGAAGAACACCAGGGCGGCGCCGGTGAAGATGCCGGCCACGCCGAACGTGCCGCTGTTGACGCCGAGGTCGGCGAGCAGCGACGGCGTCGCCGTCGCTCCCTTGGCCGTGGGCGATCCGGACGGCGGGATGAACGGCGAGTAGTTCGCCGCCTTGATGTAGAAGAGCCCCGCGATGATGACGAACAGCACGATCGCCACCTTGATCGCGACGATCACGTTGTTGATCCGTGCGGAGATCTTGATGCCGGCGCAGATCACGGCGGTGAGCAGCAGCACGATCGCCGCCGCGATGATGTTCGGCTGGGTGAGGCTCGGCGTCTCGGTGTAGATCGACTCCGGCAGGGTGATCCCGATCTGCTTGAGCACGTCGGCGAAGTAGCCGGACCACCCGACGGCGACCGTGCTGGCGCCGAGGGCCAGCTCGAGGACGAGGTCCCAGCCGATGATCCAGGCGATGAGCTCACCGAGGGTGGCGTAGCTGAAGGTGTACGCCGAGCCGGCGACCGGAACGGTCGAGGCGAACTCGGCGTAGCAGAGCGCGGCCAGCGCGCACACGATCCCGGCGACGACGAACGACAGGGCCACGGCGGGCCCCGCCTGCACGCCCGCCGCCTTGCCCGTGAGGACGAAGATGCCCGTCCCGATGACGACCCCGATCCCGAAGACGGTGAGGTCGACGACCGACAGCTCGCGCCGCAGGCTGTGGTCGGGGTCGTCCGTGTCCGCGATCGACTGCTCCACCGTCTTCGTGCGGAAGACGCTCATGATCCCTCCCGAGTCCGCAACGCCCCGCATGGGGCGTTTTGCCACCAGACTGGCGGGATATCACGGTCTGTCGACCTGACGTTGCCGGGCCGCTCATCGTGGGGGAGCAGCTCTCAGGCGGTGCGCGTCACTCGAATGATCTTGCGTCGCAGCCACACCTGCCGCGCGCCGCCCGCGTAGAGACGGACCCGTGCCAGCTCCCAGTGCCCGTACTCGGCGTGCTCCGTGAGCATCCGGAGCGCCTCCGAGCGGCTGGTCGCGCGCGGGATCACGAGCACCCGGTACTCGTAGTCGCCCGCCGCACCCGCAGGGAGGGGCAACGGCCCGGGCGCGGGCAGAGGGAGCGCACTCATCCCCTCCATGTCATCACGACAACGGTCCGCACAGGAACCCGCCATCCGCGCGGCATCCCCGCCGCCCCGCAACCGCTACGGTCGTCTCATGACCAGTGACCCTCGCGCCGCGCTCGACCGGTTCGTGGCGGCCCTCGAGGCACACCTCCAGGCCGCGAGCCGTCGCGCCGGTGAGGCGGACCCCGCCGTCGCGTCCGCCTTCCACACCCTCGCCGACGCTTTCACGGCCTACGACGAGGCCCTCTACGCGGCGTTCGACGAGGTCACACCCTTCGTGCTCTACGACGAGGCGGACGACGAGGACGACGACGACCTCGACGACGAGGACGACGAGGACGACGACGACCTCGAGGACGACGACGAGGAGGACGACCTCGACGACGAGGTCGAGCTCGACCTCGGCGTCCCCGACCACGCGGGCCCGAACACCCGCGGCTGACGTCGGGTCAGAACCGCTCGGGGTAGGCCGCCGGCGGTGCCGACACCTCGTCGAGCACCGCCGTGATCTGCGCCGGCAGCTCGATCTCCTCACTGGTCAGCGAAGCGCGCAGCTGCGCCGCGGTCCGCGCCCCCACCAGCACCGAGGCCACGCCGGGGCGGTCCCGGACCCAGGCCAGCGCCACCTCGACCGGTGAGCAGCCCAGTCCGTCCGCGGCCGTCACGACCGCGTCGACGATGTGCCGCGAGCCGGGGTCGAGGTACTGCCCCACGAATGCCGACAGGTGCGGCGAGGCGCCGCGGGAGTCCGCCGGCGTGCCGCCGCGGTACTTGCCCGTGAGCACTCCGCGACCCAGCGGCGACCAGGCGAACAGGCCCAGACCGAGGGCCCGGGACGCCGGGAGCACCTCACGCTCGACGCCGCGCTGCACGAGGGAGTACTCCATCTCGACCGTCACGGCGGGCAGGCCGGCCTGCTGCAGCAGACCTGCCGCGCGGGCGGTCTGCCAGCCGGAGTAGTTGGAGAAGCCGACGTAGCGTGCCCGGCCGGAGCCGACGGCGTGCTGCAGCACCGACAGCGTCTCCTCGAGCGGGACCTCGTCGCTCCACGCGTGCACCAGCCACACGTCGACGTGGTCGGTCTCGAGGCGCTGGAGCGAGGCGTCGAGGTCGGCGAGCATCGCCCGCCGCGAGGTGTCGAGCCGCCGGACGCCGTCCCGCCGCGACATCCCCGCCTTCGTGCAGATGACGACGTCGGACCGGGAGACGGCCGAGCCGAGCAGCAGCCCGAGCACCTCCTCGGCCGCGCCGTCGCCGTAGGACGCCGCGGTGTCGACGAGGGTGCCCCCGGCGTCCGCGAACTGCTTCAGCTGGTCGGCGGCCTCGTGCTCGTCCGTGTCCCGGCCCCACGTCAGCGTCCCCAGCCCGAGCCGGGACACCCGCAGTCCGCTCCGGCCGACGAGACTCTCCTCCACGGCCGCAACCTAGCGGGCCGCGGGCGCCGGCGCGGTGCGCCGCCCCGCAACCGGCCCCGCTCCGCCTGGCTCATGCGCTGGGGACTGAACCTCGGCTCTTGACCGACAGCGCGCCCGGTACGCTCCCGGCTCATGCGCTTGGGACTGAACCTCGGCTCTTGACCGACAGCGCGCCCGGTACGCTCCCGGCTCATGCGCTTGGGACTGAACCTCGGCTCTTGACCGACAGCGCGCCCGGTACGCTCCCGGCTCATGCGCTTGGGACTGAACCTCGGCTACTGGGGGGCGGGGAACGACGCCGAGAACCTGGCCCTGGCCGTCGAGGCGGACCGCCTCGGCTACGCGGTCTGCTGGGCCGCCGAGGCCTACGGGTCGGACGCCGTGACCGTGCTCGCCTGGGTCGCGGCGCAGACCGAGCGCATCGACGTCGGCTCCGCCGTCCTGCAGATCCCGGCCCGCACGCCGGCCATGACCGCGATGACGGCGGCGACGCTGGACGCGCTCTCCGGCGGCCGCTTCCGGCTCGGCCTCGGCGTCAGCGGGCCGCAGGTCTCGGAGGGCTGGCACGGCGTCCGGTTCGACAAGCCGCTCGAGCGCACCCGCGAGTACGTGGAGATCGTGCGCATGGCCCTGCGCCGCGACACGGTCGCCTTCGAGGGACGGCACTTCCGGTTACCGCTGCCGGACGGCCCGGGGAAGCCGCTCAAGCTCATCGTGCACCCGGTGCGCCCGCAGATCCCCGTCTACCTGGCGTCCACGGGGCCGCGCAACCTCGCGCTCACCGGCGAGATCGCCGACGGGTGGCTGGGCATCTTCTTCTCGCCCGAGCACGGGGAGCTCAGCCTCGGCCCGATCCGCGACGCGCGCGCGGCCGCCGGCAAGGGCACGGCTGACGACCCGCTCGACGGCTTCGACGTGGTCTCCAGCACGCCGGTCTCCATCGCGCCGGACGTCGCGACCGCGGCCGAACCGATCCGCCCCTACGCCGCGCTCTACGTGGGAGGCATGGGCAGCCGGGAGCAGAACTTCTACAACGCGCTGGCCCGCCGGATGGGCTTCGACGAGGCCGCCCAGCGCGTCCAGGACCTCTACCTCGACCGCAAGCCCCGGGACGCGGCCGCCGCGGTACCGCTGGAGTTCCTCGACGCGACGAGCCTCCTCGGCCCGGTCGAGCGGATCCGCGACCGGCTCGTCGCCTACGCCGAGGCCGGCGTGACCACGCTCTCGATCACACCCACGGCGCGGACGCTCGAGGAACGCCTGCAGGTGCTGCGGAACGTGGCCGACGCACTCGAGGCCGCGGGGGTCGGCGCGTGACCTCGGCCATCGGCTACGGCGACAGCCTGATCCTCGGCGTCGTCGAAGGCCTCACGGAGTTCCTGCCCGTCTCGAGCACCGGCCACCTCACCATCGCGGAGGCGCTGCTCGGCAAACAGACGGACAACCCGTCGATCACCGCGTTCACCGTGATCATCCAGTTCGGCGCCATCGTGGCGACGTTCATCTACTTCCGCCGCGACATCGTGCGGCTCGTCGCCGCATGGGCCCGCGGGCTGGTGTCGGCGGAGGCGCGCGAGAACCCCGACTACCGCTTCGCCTGGTACGTCGTCGCGGGGTCGATCCCGGTCGTGATCGCCGGCGTCCTGCTCAAGCCCCTCATCACCGGGCCGCTGCGCAGCCTCTGGGTGGTGGCCGTGGCGTTCATCCTCTGGAGCGCCGTGATGTACATCGCGGAGGGCCGCAGCCGGCAGAAGTACGGCGAGGAGCACCTCACGCTCAAGGCGGCCCTGATCATCGGTCTCGTCCAGTGCGCGGCGCTGGTGCCGGGCGTCTCCCGCTCCGGTGCGACCATCTCCGCCGGTCTGCTGCAGGACTACAACCGGGTCGCGGCCACCCGGCTGTCGTTCTTCCTGGCGATCCCGGCACTCACCGGGGCCAGCATCTACGAGCTCAAGGACGTGGACACCTCGGTCGTCGGCTGGGGCCCGCTGATCCTCGGCACGCTCGTCAGCTTCGTCGTCGCCTACGCCGCGATCGCGTGGTTGCTGCGGTACGTGGCCCGGCACCCCATCACGATCTTCGTCTGGTACCGGCTGGCCGCCGGCATCCTGCTCGGGCTGCTGCTCGCCGCGGGCACGATCAGCCCCACCTGAGCCGGCAGGATCCGGGGCTCCGGTGCGTTGTCACCGGTGATGACCTCCCAGCCCGATCGCGCCGAGCGGCTGCGCGCCGCCGCCCTCCGCGACGGCGCGCACTGCGTCTGGTGCCGCCGCCCCTGCACCGGCCTCGTCCGCGCCACCACCGACCACCTGATCCCCAAGGTCAAGGGCGGGCCGTCGTGGTTGGAGAACGAGGTCGTCGCCTGCGGCCGCTGCAACCGCGAACGCGGACACCTCAGCCCGGCGGACTGGATCGCCGACTGCGAGCGCCGTGGCTGGGAGCCCGACCTGGACGCCGTGGCCGGGGCGCTCGCGGACCTCGATCGGGCGATCGCCCAGCGCGGTGGTCAGCGCCGGGCCCGCCCCTACCTCGCCGCGCAGTTGCGCCGCGTCCGGCGGCTGACCGCGGCCTGAGCCGCCCGGGCGACGCGTCCGGCCCCGATCTACAGTGATGTCCGTGCCCACCGTGCTGCTCGTCCGCCACGGCCGGACGACGGCGAACGCGAGCGGGACGCTCGCGGGCTGGACCCCCGGGATCGGCCTCGACGAGGTCGGCCGCGCCCAGGCGCAGGCGCTCGCCGAGCGCCTGGCGACCGTCCCGCTCGCCGCCCTCGTCAGCAGTCCGCTGCAACGCTGCCAGGAGACGGCCGCCGAGATCGTCGGCGTCCCCGGGCCGAAGGGCGTGGCGCGCCCCGTACCCCTGGTCGACGACCGCCTCGGCGAGGCCCGGTACGGCGACTGGACCGGCCGCTCGCTCAAGGATCTCGCCAAGGAGCCGCTCTGGCGGGTGGTCCAGGCGCACCCCTCCGCGGTGACGTTCCCGGGCGAGCACGGCGAGTCGATGCTGGCCATGCAGCTGCGCGCGGTGCAGGCCGTGCGCGAGCACGACGCCGCCGTCGCGCGGGAGCACGGCGAGGAGGCGGTCTGGCTGGCGGTCTCGCACGGCGACATCATCAAGTCGCTGCTCGCCGACGCCCTCGGCATGCACCTGGACGCCTTCCAGCGGATCGTCGTCGACCCCTGCTCGGTGTCCGTCGTGCGGTACACGCAGCTGCGTCCGTTCGCCTTGCGGACCAACGACACCGGCGGCGATCTCTCCGCTCTGGTGCCGCCGAAGCGGCCTCGCCGCCGCCGGGCAGGGGCGGGTGGGACGCCCGCTGCGTCCTCGGACGCGGTCGTGGGCGGTTCGACGGGAACCGCGTAGGGTCACGCACATGCCACGCCAGGTCTTCGACTACGACCCACCGGACCGGTTCGTCGCCGGCACCGTGGGCGAGCCGGGGTCGCGCACCTTCTTCCTCCAGGCCCGCGGGGGCAACCGGGTCACGAGCGTCGCGCTGGAGAAGGCGCAGGTGTCCGTGCTCGCCGAGCGCGTCGACGAGCTGCTCGACGAGGTGCTGCGGGTGAGCGGCGGCAAGGCGCCCGTGCCCGCGGTCGCACCCGTGGACGCCGAGGACACGGATCCGCTCGACACCCCGATCGAGGAGGAGTTCCGGGTCGGCGCCATGAGCCTGGCCTGGGACCCGGACACCGGTCGCGTCGTCGTCGAGTGCTACGCCGAGGGCGTGGCCGTCGAGGAGGACGAGGACGAGGAGACCGACGAGCTCGAGGGATCGGTGCTGCGCGTGAGCATCAGCGGCGCCGCCGCCCGGGCCTTCACGAAACGCGCGCTCGCGGTGGTGGCTGCCGGCCGCCCGCCCTGCCCGTTCTGCAACAACCCGCTCGATCCCGAAGGCCACATCTGCCCGCGGGCGAACGGGTACCGGCGCTGATCGTGGCCTTGCCGCTGCCCTCGGGCGAGGACCGCCCGGAGCTCGAGGAGACGGACGCGCTGGAGGTCCTGGCGCGCGGTGACATCGAGGTCCGTGGCCGCATCCTCGAGGCCAGCAACGCCACCCTGCTCGCGCAGGTCGAGCTCGAGGGCGTGCGCGGCCTGTGCGTCTACAAGCCGACGGCGGGGGAGCGGCCGCTCTGGGACTTCCCCGGCCGGACCCTCGCCAACCGGGAGGCCGCGACGTACCTGCTGTCGTCCGCGACCGGCTGGGGGCTGGTGCCGCCCACGACGCTGCGGGTCGACGGGCCCTTCGGGCCCGGCAGCGTGCAGTGGTGGATCCTCGGCGAGCCGCGCCCGGCCGGCACCGACGCGGAGGCCGCCGAGGACGCGGAGGACGTCGAGGAGCTGGCGGTCGCCGAGCCCGGCGCGGGCGTGGTCGACGTCGTCCCGCCGAACCTGCGGCCGCGGGGATGGCTCGACGTGGTGGAGGCGTCCGGCTGGGACGGCGAGCGCGTCGTCCTCGTCCACGCCGACGACCCGGACCTGCGCCGGCTCGCCGTCCTCGACGCCGTCGCCAACAACGCCGACCGCAAGGGCGGCCACATCCTGCGGGCCGGCGACGGGCGGCTCTACGGGGTCGACCACGGGTTGACGTTCAACGAGGACGAGAAGCTCCGGACCGTGCTCTGGGGCTGGGCCGGCGAGCCGCTGACGCCGGAGGCGGTCGACGTCCTCGAGCAGCTCGCGGCGGACCTGGACGACGACGGCCCGCTGCGGCGCGGGCTGCTCGGACTCCTCGATCGCCGCGAGGTGCAGCGGACGCTCCACCGGGTCCGCCGGCTCCTGACCTCGGGCCGTCACCCACGCCCCGGCGGCCACCGCCCGTCCATTCCCTGGCCCGCCTTCTGACCTGCGGGTGATCGCGGGATTCCGGGACGGGACGGGCCGGAGGGTCGGCACCGAACGGTCGGCTCGATCCGCCGCCGGTACCCTTCGTGGAGTGACCCGTTGGCCCGCCCCGACCCTGCCCGCCCTGCCCGGGCGCGGCGGCCCCGTCCGGCTCCGCGACACCAGCAGCGGCGAGCTCGTCCCGGCGGCGACGGCCCCGACGGCGCGCATGTACGTCTGCGGCATCACTCCGTACGACGCCACGCACATGGGTCACGCCGCCACGTACGTCGCCTTCGACCTGCTGGTACGCGCGTTGCGGGACGCCGGTCACGGCGTCCGGTACGTGCAGAACGTCACGGACGTCGACGACCCGCTGCTCGAGCGTGCCGACGCCACCGGCGTCGACTGGCGGGCGCTCGCCGACGACCAGACCCAGCTCTTCGCCGACGACATGGCCGCGCTGGCCGTCGTCCCCCCCGACGTCTACGAGGGGGCCGTGGAGGCGATCCCGCGCATCGTCGCCGCGGTCACCGAACTGCTGGACGCCGGCTACGCCTACCGGGTGTCCGGCGACGAGGACAGCCCGGACGGCGACGTCTACTTCTCCGCGCACGCCGACCCGGACTTCGGCTCCGTCAGCGGCTACGACGAGCCGACCATGCTCGAGCTGTTCGCCGAGCGCGGCGGCGACCCGCAGCGGAGCAGCAAGAAGCATCCGCTCGACCCGCTGCTGTGGCGCGTGGCGCGCCCCGGCGAGCCCGAGTGGGACGGCGGGCCGCTCGGCCGGGGGCGCCCCGGCTGGCACATCGAGTGCACCGCTATCGCGCTGGCGCACCTCGGCGCGGCCTTCGACGTCCAGGGCGGCGGGTCGGACCTCGTCTTCCCGCACCACGAGATGAGCGCCTCCCACGGGCACCTGCTCGGGGCGCAGCCGTACGCGCGGGTGTACGCGCACGGCGGCATGGTGGGCCTCGACGGGCACAAGATGAGCAAGTCCCGCGGCAACCTCGTGCTGGTCTCGAAACTGCGCGCGGCCGGCGTCGACCCCGCGGCGATCCGGCTGGCGATCCTCGCGCACCACTACCGCAGCGACTGGGACTGGACGGACGCCGAGCTCGCCGCCGCGCAGGATCGGCTCGCGCGGTGGCGGACGGCGACGTCGCGCGACGAAGGGCCGGACGCCGAGCCGCTGCTCGCGATCGTCCGGGCCCGGCTCGCCGACGACCTCGACGCTCCGGGGGCGCTGGCCGCCGTCGACGCCTGGGTCGCGGACGCCGAGGCCACCGCGTCCGAGCCGGGCGAGCGTTCGCCCGGCGCGTCCGAGCTCGTCGAGGGTTCGCCGCGTCTGGTCCGCGACCTCGTGGACGCCCTCCTCGGCGTTCAGCTCTGACGCTCACCGCCACATCTACTGGTGATCATGCAATCCGCGTTGATCTGTAGCGCAGTCGTCACAGATCAACGCGGATTGCATGATCACCAGTAGGAAGAGAGCGGGTCAGAGGAGTTCGAGGATCGTGGCGTTCGCCATCCCGCCGCCCTCGCACATCGTCTGCAGGCCGTAGCGGATCCCCTCGCGGCGCATCCGGTGCACCATGCTCGTCATGATCCGGGCACCGGACGCGCCGAGCGGGTGGCCGAGCGCGATGGCCCCGCCGTCCGGGTTCGTCAGCTCCGGCGCCGCGCCGACGTCCGCGAGCCAGGCGCCGACCACGGACGCGAACGCCTCGTTGACCTCGAAGGTCCCGATGTCCTCCAGCGCCAGCCCGCTGCGCTTGAGCGCCTTCTGCGTCGCGGGGATGGGCGCCGTCAGCATGATCACGGGATCGACTCCGGCGGTCGCGACGGTGTGGATCCGCGCGATCGGCCGGACGCCGAGCCGCTCCGCGTAGTCCGACGTCGTCACCAGGAGCGCGGCCGCGCCGTCGGAGATCTGCGAGGAGTTGCCCGCCGTCACCACGCCGTCCTCGCGGAAGGCCGGCTTGAGCCCGGCCAGGCCCTCGGCCGTCGTCGGCCGGATGCCCTGATCGGTCGTCACCGATCCCACCGGCACGATCTCCTCGGCGAAGCGGCCCTCCGCCGTCGCGGCCGCCGCCCGCTCCTGCGAGCGCAGGGCCAGCGCGTCGACGTCCTCCCGCCCCAGGCCCCAGCGCTGCGCGACCATCTCGGCGGAGACGCCCTGCGGCACGAGCCCGCCGTCGTACCGGGCCATCATGCGCGGCCCGAACGGACCCTCGCCCCCGGCCACGCTCGACATCATCGGCACGCGGGACATCGACTCCACCCCGCCGGCGACGACCATGTCCGCGTAGCCGGCGATCACCGAGGCGGCGGCGAACTGCACCGCCTGCTGGCTGGAGCCGCACTGCCGGTCGACGGTGACCCCGACGACGTCCTCCGGCCAGCCGGCGGCGAGGGCGGCGTTCCGCCCGACGTTGATCGACTGTTCGCCGACCTGGGAGACGCAGCCCCAGACGACGTCGTCGACCAGGGCCGGGTCGACGCCGGCGCGCCCGACGAGCTCCTGCAGGACCAGTGCGGACAGGTCGACGGGGTGGATGTCCGACAGGGCGCCCTTGCCCGGCTTGCCGATGCCGACGGGCGTGCGGACGGCGGCGACGAGGACGGCATCACGATCGGGCACGGGTACCTCCTGGGTCGGATCAGCCGCGCGCGGTCCCACCGTCGTCGCGGCGGCGCAGGTAGCGCTCGAACTCGCGGGCGATCGCCTCGCCGCTCGCCTCGGGCAGCTCGGCGGTGTCCTTGGCGTCCTCGAGCTGGCGGACGTACTCCGCGATCTCGGTGTCCTCCTCGGCCAGCTCGTCGACGCCGTGCTCCCACGCCCGCGCGTCCTCCGGCAGGTCGCCGAACGGCACCGTCACGTCGAGCAGCTCCTCGACGCGGCGCAGCAGGGCGAGCGTCGCCTTGGGCGAGGGCGGCTGCCCCACGTAGTGCGGCACCGCCGCCCACAGAGAGAGGCCGGGAATCCCGGCCCGGGTCGCGCCGTCCTGCAGGACGCCGACGATGCCGGTCGCACCCTGGTACGTCGAGGGCTCGAGGGCGAGGCGCTGCATGAGCCGTTCGTCGTCGCTGGTCGTGGTCACCGGGATCGGCCGGGTGTGCGGGACGTCGGCCAGCAGGGCCCCGAGCGTGATCATGGTGGCCACGTTGAGCTGCCGCGCGTAACCGACGATCTCGGTGGTGTAGGCCTTCCATCGCATCGACGGCTCGATGCCGCGGACGAGGACGACGTCCCGCTCGGCCCCCGGCGGCCGCGCCCAGTACAGCCGGGTGGTCGGCCAGGTGATGGACCGCCGGCCGTCCTCGTCGAGCGTGGTCATCGGACGGTTGACCTGGAAGTCGTGGTAGTCCTCGGGGTCGAGCTCCGTGATCGGCGTCGCGTCCCAGACCCGGCAGAGGTGGCTCACCGCGCCGCTCGCGGCCTCGCCGGCGTCGTTCCAGCCCTCGAAGGCCGCGACCAGCACAGGGTCGCGCAGAGACGGCACGGACGACAGCTCGCTCACGGATCCTCCCTCCGGCGACGCGCGCCGCCACTGACAGCCTACGGGTCCTCACCGGTCCGCTGTCGTCAGTGGGGGCCTGAGGTTCATCCCTCAGCGCCTAGACTGGCCCGGATGAGCAGCCGCTCCGATATCCTGCGCCGCACCCTGGCCCGACGGGTCGTCGTCGCCGACGGCGCCATGGGGACCATGCTGCAGGCGGCCGACCCCAGCCTCGACGACTTCCAGGGCCACGAGGGCTGCAACGAGGTCCTCAACGTGACCCGGCCCGACATCGTCCGCTCCGTCCACGACGCCTACCTGGCGGTCGGCGTCGACTGCGTCGAGACCAACACCTTCGGGGCGAACCTCGGCAATCTCGGCGAGTACGGCATCGAGGGCCGCATCCGTGAGCTCTCCCGGGCCGGCGCCGCCATCGCCCGCGAGGCCGCCGACGCCTGGTCCACGACGGAGCAGCCCCGGTTCGTCCTGGGTTCGGTCGGCCCTGGCACCAAGCTGCCGTCGCTCGGTCACACCACGTTCGCCGCGCTCCGCGACGCGTACGGCGAGGAGGTCGCCGGCCTGGTCGAGGGCGGTGCTGACGCCGTCCTCGTCGAGACCGCCCAGGACCTGCTGCAGGCCAAGGCCGCCATCGTCGGCGCCCAGCGCGCGATCGCCGCGGCTGGGGCCGACCTGCCGGTCTTCGCCCAGGTCACCGTGGAGTCCACGGGCACGATGCTGGTCGGCAGCGAGATCGGAGCCGCCCTGACGGCGCTCGAGGCCCTCGGCATCGACGGGATCGGCCTCAACTGCGCCACCGGCCCCGCGGAGATGAGCGAGCACCTGCGCCACCTCGCCAAGCACGCCCGGGTGCCGGTGACGTGCATGCCGAACGCCGGCCTGCCCATGCTCACCCGGGACGGCGCGGCCTACCCGCTGACCCCCGACCAGCTCGCGGACGCCCACGACACCTTCACCGCCGAGTTCGGTCTCGCGCTCGTCGGCGGCTGCTGCGGCACCACGCCGCAGCACCTGCGCGCCGTCGTCGAGCGGGTGCAGGGCCGCGGCCTGCGGACGCGGCGGCCGCGCCCGGAGCCGGGTGTCGCGAGCATCTACCAGCACGTGCCGTTCCGGCAGGACACGACGTACCTCTCCATCGGCGAGCGGACCAACGCCAACGGCAGCAAGGCCTTCCGGGAGGCCATGCTCGGCGGCCGCTGGGACGAGTGCGTCGCGATCGCCCGGCAGCAGACCCGCGACGGCGCGCACCTGCTGGACGTCTGCATCGACTACGTCGGCCGCGACGGCGTCGCCGACGCCAAGGAGGTCGTCAGCCGGCTCGCGACGAGTTCGACGCTGCCGCTGGTGCTCGACTCGACCGAGCCCGCCGTGCTGCAGGCCGGCCTCGAGCTGGTCGGCGGCCGGGCTGTCGTCAACAGCGTCAACTTCGAGGACGGCGAGGGCCCGGGCAGCCGGTTCTCCCGGATCATGCCGCTGGTCCGGGAGCACGGCGCCGCCGTCGTCGCGCTGACCATCGACGAGCAGGGCCAGGCCCGCAGCGTCGAGCACAAGGTCGCCGTCGCCGCCCGGCTCATCGAGACCCTCACCGGCCCGTGGGGCATGCGGACCAGCGACATCATCGTCGACTGCCTGACCTTCCCCATCGCGACCGGGCAGGAGGAGACCCGCCGCGACGGGATCGCGACGATCGAGGCGATCCGCGAGGTCAAGCGACGCTTCCCCGACGTCCAGACCACTCTGGGCGTGTCGAACGTCTCCTTCGGCCTCAACCCGGCGGCCCGGGTCGTGCTCAACTCCGTCTTCCTGCACGAGGCGGTCAAGGCCGGGCTCGACTCGGCGATCGTGCACGCGGCCAAGATCCTGCCGGTGTCGCGCATCCCCGAGGAGCAGCGGCAGGTCGCGCTCGACCTCGTCTACGACCGCCGGCGCGAGGGGTACGACCCGCTGCAGGCGTTCCTCGACATGTTCGAGGGCGTGGACGCCGCCGCCGTGCGCGCCGACCGCGCCGCGGAGCTCGCCGCCCTGCCCGCTGGGCGAGCGGCTCCAGCGCAGGATCGTCGACGGCGAGGCCAAGGGCCTGGACGCCGACCTCGACGAGGCCCTCGGCACCGGGCAGAGCGCGCTGGACATCATCAACGACCACCTGCTCGCCGGGATGCGCACCGTCGGGCGAGCTGTTCGGCCGGGGCGAGATGCAGCTGCCGTTCGTGCTGCAGTCGGCAGAGGTCATGAAGGCCGCCGTCGCGCACCTCGAACCGCACATCGACCGGACCGACGAGACCGGGGGCAAGGGCACGATCGTGCTGGCCACGGTCAAGGGCGACGTCCACGACATCGGCAAGAACCTCGTCGACATCATCCTCTCCAACAACGGCTACGACGTCGTCAACATCGGCATCAAGCAGCCGGTGAGCGAGATCCTGCGCGCCGCGGAGGAGCACGACGCCGACGTCATCGGGATGTCGGGGCTCCTCGTCAAGTCGACGGTGGTGATGAAGGAGAACCTCGAGGAGATGAACAGCCGCGGGGTCGCCGCCAAGTGGCCGGTGATCCTCGGGGGAGCGGCGCTGACCCGCGCGTACGTCGAGAACGACCTCGCGGAGGTCTACCGCGGCGAGGTGCGCTACGCCCGCGACGCGTTCGAGGGGCTGCGGCTCATGGACGCGCTCGTGGCCGTGCGCCGCGGCGTCCCGGGCGCGACCCTGCCGGAGCTGCGCCCGCGGCGCGTGCGCCAGCGGGAGGCGCCGGTGCTCGTGCCGGACGCCGACGGACCGGCGCGCAGCGACGTCGCACGCGGTCTGCCCGTGCCGACGCCGCCGTTCTGGGGCGACCGGATCGTCAAGGGCGTCCAGCTGCAGGAGTACGCCGGCTACCTCGACGAGCGCGCCACCTTCGTCGGCCAGTGGGGGCTGCGGGGCGCCCGCGGCGGCACCGGCCCCACCTACGAGGAGCTGGTCGAGACCGAGGGCCGGCCCCGGCTGCGGATGTGGCTCGAGCGCGTCCAGACCGAGGGTCTGCTCGAGGCCGCCGTCGTGCACGGCTACTACCCGTGCGTGTCGGAGGGCAACGACCTGATCGTCCTCCACGCCGACGGGTCGGAGCGGACCCGGTTCACCTTCCCCCGGCAGCGGCGCGACCGGCGGCTCTGCCTGGCCGACTTCTTCCGCTCGCGGCGAGGAGGCGGACGCGCTCGGCGGGCCCGACGTCATCGCCTTCCAGCTCGTCACCATGGGTCCCCGGATCGCCGAGGCGACGGCGGAGCTCTTCGAGAAGAACGCCTACCGCGACTACCTGGAGCTGCACGGCCTCTCGGTGCAGCTCACCGAGGCACTGGCCGAGTACTGGCACGCGCGGGTGCGGGAGGACCTCGGCTTCGGCGCCGAGGACGACCCGGAGCTCGGCGGCATCCTGCGGCAGGGCTACCGCGGCTCGCGGTACTCGTTCGGCTACCCCGCCTGCCCCGACCTCGAGGACCGGGCCAAACTCGTCGCGGCTGCTCGAGCCGGAGCGGATCGGGGTCGTGCTCTCCGAGGAGCTCCAGCTGCACCCGGAGCAGTCCACGGACGCCCTGGTGGTGCACCACCCCGAGGCGAAGTACTTCAACGCGACGTGATGGAACAGTGAGCGCCCTCCCGGACGAACCCGAGCTGCCTGCCGCCGTCCTCTGGGACCTGGACGGCACCCTCGTCGACACCGAGCCCGCCTGGTTCGACGCCGAGCACGAGATCGTCGCCGAGCACGGCGGCACCTGGACCGACGAGGACGCGCACGCGCTGGTGGGCAGCCCGCTCCTCGTCTCCGCGGAGTACATCCGCGCCCGCGGGGGCGTGGACCTGCCGCCGGAGGAGATCGTCGAGCAGTTGCTCGACCGCGTCGTCGCCGCCGTCCGGCGGCGCGTGCCCTGGCGGCCGGGCGCGCGCGAACTCCTCGACGAGATCGGCGCGCGGGGACTGCCGTGCGCCCTCGTCACGATGTCCTACGCCCGGCTCGCGGCGGCGGTCACCGACCAGCTCCCGCCCGGGACCTTCGCCGCCGTCGTGACCGGCGACGAGGTGCGTCATGGGAAGCCGCACCCGGAGCCGTACCTCACCGCCGCGGCCCGACTCGGGCTCGCGCCGCAGGCCTGCCTCGCGATCGAGGACAGCCCGACCGGAGTCGCGTCGGCGGTGGCCGCCGGGGTGCCGGTCGTCGCCGTGCCGGCGGTCGTGCCGGTGCCGCCGGGACCGGGGTACGTCGTGGTCCCGACGCTGCGCGGGCGGGAGATCGCGGAGCTGCACGCGCTGGCGCTGCCGCGGTGACCTCCGCCGATTGAAACTGACGGCGGCCGGCCGGCAGGCACCTGACGAGGTGCCGCGCCGGCCGGCCGCGAGCTCACTCGCTCGCGATGGCCCTCAGCACGTCGAGGCGCACCGCCCGGATGGCCGGCAGGACGGCGGCGACGACGCCCGCGACCGCGGCCACGACGAGCACCGCGATGATCGTCCCCCACGGGATCGCCAGCGTCTCCAGCCCCTGGTTCCGCAGGCCCCGCTGCAGGGCGATGCCGAGCCCGAGCCCCATGAGCGTGCCGAGCACGGCGCCGAAGAGTGCCGTGGCGACCGCCTCGATGGTGATGGTCCGCGAGAGCTGACCGCGCGTGAGGCCGACCGCGCGGAGCAGCCCGATCTCACGGGTGCGTTCGAACACCGACAGAGCCAGGGTGTTGACGATCCCGAGGACGGCGATGATCACGGCGAGGGCCAGTAAGGCGTAGATCAGTAGGAGCAGCGTGTTGATCTGGTTGGCCTGGTCGCTGGTGAACTCGCTCCCGTCCTGCACCGAGACGACGATGTACGGCTTCACCGTGTCGACCAGCGTGTTCCGCAGCTGCGCCACGTTCGCCCCCGGCTTCGCCTTGACGTAGATCAGGAAGTCTCCCTGCTGCGCCGCCGGAGTCGCCTTCTCGTAGAGGGCGCGGGGAATGATGATCGCCGGGTCGTTGAGGACCTGGCTCCGCGCGAAGACCCCTCCGACCGTGAGCTGATTGCTCGGCGTCGTCCCGATGGACGCCGTGAGCGGACTGCCCACGGCCAATCGGTGATCCTTCGCGAACCCGTCGCTGACCAGGACCTGTCCCGACGTCAGCGCGCCAAGGCTGCCGCTCTTCATCGTGATGGAGACGTTGTCCTGCAGTCCGGTCGCATCGGCCGCGATCCCTCCGATGGACCCGATCGAGCCTCCCAGGTCGATGGGGACGAGGCCGATGCCGGCGATGGACGCCACCTGCGGCAGACCCGACACCGTCTGGGACACGGTCGGCGGGATCGGCTGCTGCCCGCCGTTGAGGACGTAGTCGGCCTTGAGCTGTGTGTCCACGAGATCGGCGACGCTCGCCTTCGTCGACTGTGCCGCCACGGACACCGTCGCGACCAGAGCGAGCCCGATGAGGAGGGCACTCGCCGTGGACGCCGTGCGCCGCGGCATGCGCAGCGCGTTCTCCCGGGCGATGCGGCCGACGCTGCCCGAGAGCAGCACGAACGGCGCCGTCACGGCCCGCACGACCGGTCGGGCCGCCAGCGGGGCCGCGACGAGCACGCCGATGATGATCAGAGCGGCCCCCAGGGCGAAGAGCCCCCACCCCACGTCGGAGGAGGCAAGGGCGCCCCAGACGGCGCCGACTCCCAGCACGAGGGCCACGAGGCCGATCACACCGCGGCGCCGCAGACCGCGCTGTGTCGTCACGATCTCGTCCCGCATCGCGGCGACGGGAGCGATCCTCGAGGCGCGCAGGGCCGGCAGGACGGCGGCCGCCACGGTTACGCCGACGCCGACGAGCAGGCTCCACAGGATCGTGTGCGGGAGCACGGGCAGGCCGCCGGAGATCTTCAACCCGAAGGTCCCGAAGAACGCCTTGAGCAGGGTCGCCAGCCCGAGCCCGACGACGATGCCCACCAGTCCGCCGAGCACGCCGACGATCGCCGCCTCACCGAGCACCGAGGCGACGACCTGTCGGCGTTCGGCGCCGACGGCACGGAGCATCGCCAGCTCGCGCGTCCGCTGCGCGACGAGCATCGAGAAGGTGTTGTAGATGATGAACGACCCGACGAACACGCTGATCGCGGCGAAGACCAGCAGGAAGATGTTGATGAAGCCGAGGGCGTCGCGGATGGCCTTCTTGCTCTCGGCGACGACGTCCTTGCCGGTGACCGCCTCGGCGCCGCGCGGCAACGCCTGGGCGATCCTGTCGCGCAGCTCCGCCTGGCTCGTCCCGCTGCTCGCCTGCACGCTGAACGACGGGACCTTGCCGTCCGGGGCGAAGGCCTGATCGGCGGTTCGCTCGTCGACGGCGACGATCGTGGCGCCGGCCAACCCGGCGTCGAACGACGCCTCGCCGACGATCGTGACCGGGCGCGGCCGGCCCCCGATGACCGCCTGGGTCCGGTCGCCCACCTTCAGCCCCGAGAGCTGCAACGTCGAGGACTCCAGCACGACCTCGCCCGGGCCGGTCGGCGCGCGCCCCTGCACGAGCTTCAGCGACGGGTCGTCGGCCCGGAACGGGAACGACAGCGTGGGGGCGCCGCCGTTGCGGACCGCCGTGCCGTTCTTGCCGACGAGCACCGCGCTGCCCTGGATGTCGGCGGCGACGCGCTGGACCCCGGGCACGCTCCGCAAGGTGTCGGCGAGGTTCGAGGGGCAGCTGCTGCCGGATCGGCTGATTGCCCTGGTTCGCCGGCGTCCGGCCGGTCTGCGCGCCGCGCACCTGGACGTCGAGGCCCTTGCTGCCCTGCTCGACGATGCCGTCGAAGGTGTTGTTGATGCTGTCGGTGAGCACGAAGGTGCCGGCGACCAGGGCGACGCCGAGGGTCACCGACGCGATGGTCAGGACGAAACGCAGGACGTGGCCGGTCACGCCGCGCAGGGTGACGCGCAGCATCAGCTCCGCCGCCCCGCGAGGTCGAAGCCCTTCATGCGCTCGAGCACCTGGTCGCCGGACGGGTCGAGGATCTCGTCGACGAGCCGGCCGTCGGCCAGGAACAGCACCCGGTCGGCGTAGGCGGCGGCGCCCGGGTCGTGCGTCACCATGACGATCGACTGGTGGTACTCGTCGACCGACCGGCGCAGGAAGCCGAGGATGTCGGCACTCGCGCGGCTGTCGAGGTTGCCCGTCGGCTCGTCGGCGAACACGATCGCCGGCCGGCTGACGAGCGCCCGGGCGCACGCCACCCGCTGCTGCTGGCCGCCGGAGAGCTCGCTCGGCCGGTGCGAGAGCCGGTCCCGCAGGCCGACCGTGTCGATCACCGTGTCGAACCACTCCTGGTCGACCTTGCGGCCGGCGATGTCGAGCGGAAGCGTGATGTTCTCCCGCGCCGACAGCGTCGGCACGAGGTTGAACGCCTGGAACACGAATCCCAGCCGCTCCCGGCGGAGCTTGGTCAGCGCCTTGTCGGAGAGGCCGGCGACCTCGACGCCGTCGATGACGATGCGGCCGGTGGTGGGGCGGTCGAGTGCCGCCATGCAGTGCATCAGCGTGGACTTGCCCGAGCCGGAGGGACCCATGATCGCCGTCATGCGCCCCCGCGCGAACTCGACATCGACGCCGTCCAGAGCTCGGACCTGCGCCTCTCCCTCGCCGTACACCTTGGTCAGGTCGATGGCCGCAGCCACCGCCGCGCCCGGTTCGGGCTGTACCTCGGTCACTGGAGTCCTTCCGGTCTCGGTCGTGCGGACGGTCACCAGTCTCCCAGCGGCGGAAGGGCGGATCGGCGGATCGTGCCCCGCTGGGCGTTTTCTGTGACCTGCTCGTGACGACGGTCCCGCCCCATCGGGACCTCCGGCCGTCAGCTCTCGTCGAACCCCGGCGTCACCGGCGCCGACGCCGTGGCCCCGCAGACGCGTTCGAGGGCGTCCTCGGGCAGCGGCGGCGGCGTGCCCCCGAAGGCCGGGCAGAGCGGGCGGTGGTCGCACCAGTCGCACAGCCGCCCCGGCGAGGCGCGCCAGTCCCCGGTCCGGGCGGCCCGGTCGATGGCCGCCCAGAGCGCGCGGAGCTTCCGCTCGGTGGCGAGCAGCTCCGCCTCGTCGGGGGCGTACCGCAGCACCTCGCCGTTGCCCAGGTAGACCAGCTGCAGCAGGGCGGGGACGCGACCGTGCAGCCGCCACAGGACGAGCGCGTAGAACTTCATCTGGAACAGCGCCTTGGCCTCGAACAGCGGCGACGGCGCGCGGCCGGTCTTGTAGTCGACGATGCGCATCCGCCCGTCCGGCGCGACGTCGAGCCGGTCGACGTAGCCGCGCAGCTGCAGCCCGTCGTCCAGGGTCGTCTCGACGTAGAGCTCGCGCTCGGCCGGCTCGAGCCGGGTCGGGTCCTCCAGGTGGAACCAGCGGGCCAGGAGCTCCTCGGCGCCGGCCAGCCAGCCGCTCACGGCGTCCGCGTCGCCGTCGAACAGGCTCGCGAGCTCCGGCTCCTCGCCCCGCACCCGCTCCCATTGCGGCACCAGCAGTGACCGCGCCGAGTCGAGCGTCCGCTCCGGCGCCGGAAGGTCGAAGAGCCGCTCCAGGACCGCATGGACGACGGTGCCGCGGACGGCGGCGGGGCTCGGCGCCTCGGGCAGCCGGTCGACGACGCGGAAACGGTAGAGCAGCGGACACTGCATGAAGTCCGCCGCCCGGGAGGGGGAGAGTGCGCTCGCCGCCATGCCTGCACCCTACGAGCGGCCACCGACAGCGGGCGGGAGCGCCGCTGTGCCAGATAGGGCCTGCACCCTACGAGCGGCCACCGACAGCGGGCGGGAGCGCCGCTGTGCCAGATGGGCCTGCACCCTACGAGCGGCCACCGACAGCGGGCGGGAGCGCGGCCGTGCCAGACTGGCGGACCGTGACCGCCGCCGACGAGACCGCCGTGCGCGCGGCGCCGACGGGAGCCGAGCACCGCCGCGGGCCGCTGCGGGCGGGAGACCGCGTGCAGCTCACGGACCCGAAGGGCCGGCTGCACACGATCACGCTGACGCCCGGCCGGGAGTTCCACACGCACCGCGGCCTGTTCGGCCACGACGAGCTGATCGGACGCCCGGAGGGGACCGTCGTCCGCAACACCGCCGGGATCGAGTACCTCGCCCTGCGCCCGCTGCTGGCCGACTACGTGCTGTCGATGCCCCGGGGCGCGGCCGTCGTCTACCCCAAGGACGCCGGGCAGATCGTCGCCATGGCCGACGTGTTCCCCGGCGCCCGCGTCGTCGAGGCCGGCGTCGGCTCCGGCGCCCTCTCCATGTCGCTGCTCCGTGCGGTCGGGGACGCCGGGCTCGTGCACTCCTACGAGCGGCGCCCGGACTTCGCCGACATCGCCCGGGTCAACGTCGAGACCTTCTTCGGCGGCCCGCACCCCGCCTGGCGACTCACCGTGGGCGATCTCGCGGAGGCGCTCGACGAGCCGGAGGTCGACCGCGTCGTCCTCGACATGCTCGCCCCGTGGGAGTGCCTGGACGCCGTGGCGGCCGCCCTCGTCCCCGGGGGCGTCCTCATCTGTTACGTGGCGACCGCCACCCAGCTCTCCCGGGTCGCCGAGGCCGCCCGCGACGACGGCCGCTTCACGGAGCCGGCCGCGTGGGAGTCGCTGGTCCGCGGGTGGCACCTGGAGGGGCTCGCCGTCCGCCCGCAGCACCGCATGGTCGGGCACACCGGCTTCCTGCTCACCACGCGCCGGCTCGCCGACGGTGTGACCCCGCCGGTGCGCCGCCGGCGCCCCGCGGCGTCCACCCGTGAGGGGGGCGACGAGGTCACCGAGGCCTGGGGGGAGTGGACGGCGCAGGACCTGGGTGAGCGGCCCATCTCGGAGAAGAAGGTGCGCAGGGTCCGCCGCGGCCTGACCTCCGACGAGCCCGGCGAGGGCGGCGATCCGCCTGCAGACCGTAATCAAACGGACACTCTCTGACTCTGCCGTTGCGTCGCGTCCCATGTCATCCTGGGACACCAACCCCCCAGCAGGGCCGCTGCGGGACGGCGAGACCCGGTGGCAGCCCGCCCCTCGGCCGAGCCGGCGGTGGCGGGTCGGACGGCGGCCGCCGACGGTGCGGAGTTAGGGTCGTGCGCATGCACCGGCGAGGAACGGGAGGTGCCGGCGATGCCCGATCACGAGGACGACCGCGGCTCTGAGAGGGCCGCTCTCCGCGAGGAGATCGCACGACTGCAGGCCGAGGCCGATCGGCTGCGTGCGGTTCGCGGCGGAGCGGACCCCGAGCACGTGGCGCGACTGCGCGCCCAGGTCGGCCAGTTGGCCGCCCAGAACGACCGGCTCGCGTCGACGCTGCGCGACGCGCGCGACCAGATCGTGGCCCTCAAGGCCGAGGTCGACCGGCTCGCGCAGCCGCCGAACACGTTCGGCATCTATGTCGGGCCCGCCGAGGACGGCACGGTCGAGGTGATGAGCTCCGGGCGCAAGATGCGCGTCGCGGTCAGCCCGTCGGTGACGCTCGAGGACCTGCGCCCGGGCCAGGAGGTCATGCTCAACGAGGCGTTCAACGTCGTCGCGGCCCGCACCTTCGAGCGGATCGGCGAGATCGTCATCCTCAAGGACGTCATCGACGACGAGCGCGCGCTCGTGGTGTCGCACGCGGACGAGGAGCGCGTCGTCCAGCTGTCCGGACCGCTGAAGAGCGAGAAGTTGCGGGTCGGCGACGCCCTCATGCTCGAGCCCCGCTCGGGCTTCGTGTTCGAGAAGATCCCGCGGGCCGAGGTCGAGGAGCTCGTCCTCGAGGAGGTCCCGGACATCGGCTACCACGACATCGGTGGCCTGGCCGCGCAGATCGAGCAGATCCGCGACGCCGTCGAGCTGCCGTTCCTGCACCCGGACCTGTTCCGGGAGCACGGGCTCAAGCCGCCCAAGGGCATCCTGCTCTACGGCCCGCCCGGGTGCGGCAAGACGCTCATCGCGAAGGCGGTGGCCAACTCGCTGGCGAAGAAGACCGCCGAGCTGCGCGGTGCCAAGGACTCGAAGAGCTACTTCCTCAACGTCAAGGGTCCGGAGCTGCTCAACAAGTACGTCGGCGAGACCGAGCGGCACATCCGGCTGATCTTCGCCCGGGCTCGGGAGAAGGCCGGTGAGGGCACCCCCGTCGTCGTCTTCTTCGACGAGATGGACTCGCTGTTCCGCACCCGCGGATCGGGCGTGAGCAGCGACGTCGAGACCACGATCGTGCCGCAGCTGCTCTCCGAGCTCGACGGCGTCGAGCGGCTCGAGAACGTCATCGTGATCGGCGCCTCGAACCGTGAGGACATGATCGACCCCGCCGTGCTCCGGCCCGGACGGCTCGACGTCAAGATCAAGATCCAGCGTCCGGACGCCGAGGCCGCGCGCGACATCTTCGCGAAGTACCTGACGCCGAACCTGCCGCTGCACCCCGACGACCTGCACGAGAACGGCGGGTCGCCCGAGGTCGCCGTGGCGGCGATGATCGACCGCACGGTCGAGCGGATGTACACCGAGACCGAGGAGAACCAATTCCTCGAGGTCACCTACGCCAACGGTGACAAGGAGATCCTCTACTTCAAGGACTTCAACTCCGGAGCGATGATCCAGAGCATCGTCGACCGGGCCAAGAAGATGGCCATCAAGGACCTGCTGGAGACCGGCCAGAAGGGCATCCGGATCGACCACCTGCTGCTGGCGTGCGTCGACGAGTTCAAGGAGAACGAGGACCTCCCGAACACGACGAACCCCGACGACTGGGCCCGGATCTCCGGCAAGAAGGGCGAGCGCATCGTCTACATCCGGACGATCATCCAGGGCAAGCAGGGCACCGAGCCGGGCCGCACCATCGACACGGTCGCGAACACCGGCCAGTACCTGTAGGTCCTGCCGGCGCTGAAGGTCAGGCGCGAGGGCGCCGGCGGTCATCGTGACCGCCGGCGCCCTTCGTCGTCCGCACGCGATCCGCGTGCACCCGTTGGCGGGCGTTGCACCCGCTGTTGGCGTCCGCGGGCCCCGCTTCGCCCCCACAACGCGTGCAACGCCCAATGAAGGGTGCACGGCAGCCGGGGTGCGGCGCCGGCGGGTCAGGCCAGGAGGGCGGCGACGCCGAGCGTCGTCAGCAACGCGCGGGTGTCCGGCACGAACGGCGACGCCGGGTCGGCGAGCGCGGCGGCGACGGCGTCCGGCGCCTCCCACCACGCCTCCGCGACCTCGCCGTCCTCGAACCGCACGTCGCCGTCCCACGTCGTCCGGTAGACGAACCCCAGGTAGTGGGTCCACGCGTCGCGGTACCAGGCGTGGCCGAGCGGCGCGAGCAGCGCACCGGTGATCCCGGCCTCCTCGGCGAGCTCACGCACGGCGGCGGCGTCCGGCTCCTCGCCGGCGAGCACGACGCCACCGAAGGAGCAGTCCCGCAGCCCCGGGTAGACGTCCTTCGCGTCCGACCGCCGGTGGACCAGCACCTCGCCGCTCGAGCGCCGCACGACGACACAGGTCGCGGCGTGCGGGAGGTTCTCCTGGCGTACCCGCGACCGTGGCGCCGAGCCGTCCGGCCGGCCCGAGGGGTCGTACAGCGCGACGAGCTCGGACGAGCTCACGCCACCGCCCGGCGCCGGGCGAGGAGCCGGGCGCCGAGCCGCCAGCCCAGGAGGAACAGCGCGAGGAAGGTCGTGGCGACGACGACGAACGACACCGGCGTCCCGCCGCCGGAGAGCCGGCGCAGCCCCATCCCGACGACGACGGCGCCGGCCGTCACCACGGCGCCGGCGGCGAGCGAGTCCGGCCGCTGCCGCCGCAGGACGACCACGCCCTCGCCGACGAGCGTGCCGGTCACGAACGGCCACGCCGTGGCGACCGTGCCGGCGATCGCGGAGCCCTCGTCGTGGGAGCGCCGCCCGAGCAGGACGAACACGAGGACGGCGACGAGATCGGCGGCGACGGCGGCGGGGCGGGAACGCACCCGCCCATCGTGTCACCTGACAGGATCGGGCCCGTGCTGACCGTCGCGTCCGTGAACGTCAACGGCGTCCGGGCGGCGGTCCGGCGAGGCATGCCCGCCTGGCTCGCCGAACGGCGTCCCGACGTGCTGTGCCTTCAAGAGGTGCGGGCCGGCGACGACGACCTCGCCGTGGCCCTCGGCGACGGGTGGCACACCGTGCACGAGGAGGCCTCGGCGCAAGGGGCGCGCGGGAGTCGCGGTCGCCGCCCGCACACCGCTCGAGGCCGTCCGGGTCGGCCTGCCGGCCGTGCGGGACGCCGACTTCGACGGCGCCGGCCGCTGGGTCGAGGCCGACCTGGCGGTGGAGGACCGGCTGCTGACCGTGATCTCCGCCTACGTGCACACCGGCGAGGCGGGCACGCCGCGGCAGGACGAGAAGACGGCCTTCCTCGCGGCCGTCGAGGCGCGGCTGACCACGCTGGTGGCCGACGGGCGGCACGTCCTCCTGACCGGCGACCTCAACGTCGCCCACCGGGAGGCGGACCTCAAGAACTGGCGCGGCAACCTGCGCAAGTCCGGGTTCCTGCCGGAGGAGCGCGCCTGGTTCGACCGGCTCCTCGGGAGAGCTCGGCTGGGTCGACGTCGTCCGGTCGCTCGCGGGCGAGGGACCCGGGCCCTACTCGTGGTGGTCATGGCGCGGGAAGGCCTTCGACCTCGACTCGGGCTGGCGGATCGACTACCAGATCGCCTCGCCGGGGTTGGCGGCGCGGGCGGTCAAGGCCGAGATCGACCGGGCGCCGAGCTACCGGGAGCGCTGGAGCGACCACGCGCCCGTCCTCGTGCGCTACGACCTCGAGGTCGCGCGGTCCTGAGCGCCGGCCGCGCCGGCCACGACGACCCGGTCACGCCCTGCGCGCTTGGCGGCATAGAGCGCGCTGTCCGCGCGGTCGAGCAGTTCCTCGGGCGACTCCGCGCCGTCCCACACCGCGATGCCCACCGAGAAGGTCTGCCCCCTGCGGCGTCGCGGAGTTGAGCCGCTCGCAGGCTGGCGGCCGCCTCCCCGGCGCTCGCGCCCGTCATGAGCACGCAGAACTCCTCCCCGCCGTAGCGGGCGAGCAGGTCCTCGGCGCGCAGCAGCGACTTCCAGGCCGCGGTCGCCTCCTTGAGCAGGCGGTCGCCCGCCTGGTGGCCGTAGCGGTCGTTGAAGTCCTTGAAGTGATCGAGATCGAGCATGGCCACGACGAGCGACGCGCCGGAGCGCGCCGCCGCGGACATCGCCAGCGGGACCGCCAGGTCCCAGGTGCGCCGGTTCGCCGACCCGGTCAGCGGGTCGCTGTGCGCCAGCGCCGCGAGCTGCACCGACTGGTCCTGGACCTGGACGACGAGGGTCCAGACCCGGGCGAGGATGAGCAGGTCGAGGACGAGCGCCCCGATCGTGACGCCGCGCCAGTCGATGCCGGTGGGATCGGTGAGCCCCTGTTCGGCGAGCACCACCGGTGCGACGAGCGTCGTCATGCCGAGCAGCGCGAACCGGCGGAAGGTGAGCCGCCGTGCCACCGCCGTCCCCGGGTCGCCGACGTCGCGCATGGAGGGGTGCAGCGCCGCCGCGCCACAGCACGCGTAGCCGAGGATCCACAGCGTGTCGAGGGCGCCGCCGTCGTAGGAGGCGACGGTGCTGAGCACGGCGAAGCCGACGTCGGCGGCGAGCACGAGCAGCAGCGAGGCGGTGAGCAGCCGGAACCCCGCCGTCCGGGCGCCCTGGGTGGTCAGGAGCCGGGCGAGCACGGCGATGAGGACGACGTCCGCCAGCGGATAGGCCAGCGACACCAGCTGCCCGGTGAGCGAGAGCGTGTCGTCCGCGGCGATCGGCCGCATGAGGACGGTCCAGGACAGCAGGCCCAGGCCCGCCGAGACGATGCCCGCGTCGAGCAGGCCGCCGATGTCCCGCTCGGCGGCGCGGCGCCGCGCCAGCAGGAACAGGCCTGCGGTGAAGAGCGGGTAGGAGGCCAGGTAGAGCACGTCCGCCAGGCTCGGGAAGGGGTCGTCGTGCAGGACCTCCTCGTAGACGCTCCACAGCACGTCGCCGGCGCCGGAGCACAGTTGCGCGCCGGCGAAGAACAGCCACGGCGCCGGGCCGGGCGGGCCGGTGCAGGCGGACGCCGAGGACGACGGCCGCGGCGCAGACGAAGCCGCCCGATGTCGTCGAGGACGTCGCTGAGCAGGCCGTGCCTGGGCAGCGGCGAGGTACGCCAGGGCCCAGACCGGCCCGGCGGCCAGGAGGGCGAGCCAAGCCCGCCGCCGCACCGCACCCACCCCTCACGTCTCGGCAGGGTGCGGAGCGGACCTGAGGGCGCAACCGCCTAGCGGCCGCCCTCCAGCTTGCGGGACCGCTGCTGGACGCCGGGCTCGCCGTAGGGGTAGTCGGCAGCCCCGGGATCGCTGGCGGCGTCGAGCGCCTCGCTCTCCTCCGCGCTGAGGTGCAGGCCGGCGGCGCCGAGGTTGTCGCGCAGCTGGTCGACGGTCCTCGCGCCGAGGATGACCGACGTCACCGCCGGGCGGTCGTGCAGCCAGGCCAGCGCCACCTGCGCCATCGAGACGCCGCGCCCCTCGGCGACCTTCTGCACGGCGGCGACGACGTCCCAGGTGCGTTCCACCGCGCTGCGGCGCCCGTACGCCTCGACCCCGCGGTCCGGGTTCTCGCCCAGCCGGGTCGCCCCGGTCGGCGCCTGGTCACGGCTGTACTTGCCCGTCAGCCAGCCTCCGCCCAGCGGCGACCACGGGAGCAGCCCCAGGCCCTCGGAGAGGCAGACCGGCACGATCTCCCACTCGATCTCCCGGACGAGCAGGTTGTACTGCGGCTGCAGGGTGACCGGCCGGGCGAGCCCGGCGAAGTCGGCGATGTCGACGACCTTCTGCACCTGCCAGCCGGTGTGGTTCGACAGACCGGGGTAGGCGATCAGGCCGGAGCGCACCGCGTCGTCCAGGAACCGCAGCCACTCCTCGGGCGGCGTCCACGGGTCCCAGGCGTGCACCTGGTAGAGGTCGACGTGATCCACCCCGAGGCGGCGCAGCGAGGCCTCGAGGGCCCGGCGCAGGTGCCGCCGGGAGAGGCCCAGGTCGTTGGGACCGGGCCCGGTGGGGAACCGTCCCTTGGTGGCCAGGACGACCCGGTCGCGGACGTCCGCCGGCCGGGTCGAGAGCCAGCGGCCGACGATCTCCTCCGAGACGCCGCCGGCGTAGACGTCCGCGGTGTCCACGAGCGTGCCCCCGGCCTCGACGAACGTGTCGAGCTGGGTGTGGGCCTCCTCCTCCGGCGTCTCCGCGCCGAACGTCATCGTGCCGATCGCGTAGCTCGACACGACGGCGCCACTGCCTCCGAGCGTGCGGTACTCCATGGTCGTCCGTCCCCTCTCGCGGTCTCGTCGGGAACAGCCTCGTAGGCTGCGGGCATGAGCGCACGCCGGGTGATGGGCATCGAGACCGAGTACGGGGTCTCCGCGCCCGGCGACCCGACCGCCAACGCGATGCTCCTCTCCAGCCAGGTCGTCAACGCCTACGCGGCACCGCTCGGGCACCGTGCCGGGCGGGCGCGCTGGGACTACGAGGACGAGGCGCCGCTGCGCGACGCCCGCGGCTGGGAGCTCACCCGCGACGCGGCGGACCCCAGCCAGCTCACCGACGTCACCGACGACCCCGGCCTCGCCAACGTCATCCTCACCAACGGCGCGCGGCTCTACGTCGACCACGCGCACCCCGAGTACTCCTCGCCGGAGGTCTCGAACCCGCGCGACGTCGTCCTGTGGGACAAGGCGGGGGAGCTCGTCATGCTCGCGGCGGCGCGCAGGCTCGCCGCCGCCCCGGGGCTGCCCGCCGTCAACCTCTACAAGAACAACACCGACAACAAAGGCGTCTCCTACGGCACCCACGAGAACTACCTCATGCGCCGGGAGACGCCGTTCGCGGACATCGTCCGGTACCTCACGCCGTTCTTCGTCTCCCGCCAGGTGTTCGCCGGTGCCGGCCGGGTGGGCCTGGGGCAGGACGGCGCCGGCGTCGGCTTCCAGATCAGCCAGCGCGCGGACTTCTTCGAGGTCGAGGTCGGGCTCGAGACGACGCTCAAGCGGCCGATCATCAACACCCGGGACGAGCCGCACGCCAGCGCCGACCGGTTCCGGCGACTGCATGTGATCATCGGTGACGCGACCATGTGCGAGGTCGCGACGTACCTCAAGACCGGGACGACGGCGCTCGTGCTCGACCTCATCGAGGAGAAGGGCTTCTCCGCCGACCTGTGGGTCGACCGCCCGGTCACCGCGCTGCACGCCGTCTCGCACGACCCGTCCCTGCGCACCACCCTCAAGCTGCGCGACGGCCGGAGCGCCACCGCCGTCCAGCTGCAGTGGATGTTCCTCGAGCAGGTGCACGCCTACCTCGACGACCGCTACGGCAGCGACCTCGACGTGCTGACCAAGGACGTCATGCTCCGGTGGGAGAGCGTGCTGGCCCGGCTGGAGAAGGACCCGTCGGAGTGCGCCCGCGAGCTCGACTGGGTGGCCAAGCAGCGGCTGCTCGAGGGGTTCCGGCAGCGGGAGAACCTGTCCTGGGACGCCGCCCGGCTGCAGCTGATCGACCTGCAGTGGTCCGACGTCCGGCCGGAGAAGGGGCTCTACCACCGGCTCGCGGCGCGCGGGCAGGTGGACCGGATCGTCAGCGACGCCGACATCGAGCGCGCCGTCGAGGAACCGCCGGAGGACACCCGCGCGTACTTCCGCGGCCGCTGCCTGGCCAAGTACGGCGAGAACGTCGCGGCGGCGTCGTGGGACTCCGTCATCTTCGACATCCCGGGGCGGGGCGCGCTGCAGCGGGTGCCGACGCTCGACCCGTCGCGGGGGACGCGGGAGCACGTCGGCTCCCTCATCGACCGCTCCGCGACGGCGGCCGACCTCGTCGACGCCCTGTCGCGCTGAGCGGCCCTCCCCGCTCCGCCTCGGACGAGCGTGTCCGGCCGGAGCGCGCGAGCCGGGCCCGACGGGTGCGGCGGACGTCCGCCCTCGGCGGAGTGGAGCGGAGTCGCTGGGCAACCCGGGGGGACGCGCCACCTAGGATCAGGGGAACGGCGCGTTCCATCGCCGAGGAGGAGGCTTCAGATGTCGGAGCAGGACCAGCAACGCCCGCGCGACCGGGGAGACGACCCCGACGAGGCTCCCGCGCCGCCGCCGGCGTCGACGGCCCAGGTCAAGGACGACGACGTCGACGCGATCCTCGACGAGATCGACGACGTGCTCGAGAGCAACGCCGAGGAGTTCGTCAAGGGATTCGTGCAGAAGGGCGGCCAGTGATCGACGCTGCGGACCGGGCGGGCGGTACCGGGAGACTCCCGGCCGCCTTCCTGACCCCGGGGTCCTCCTCGTTCACCGAGTTCCTCGGCGCGCACGCCGCGCACCTGCTGCCGGGCGGCCGCACGCTGCCGCCGGGAACGGTGCCGGAGGTGCCGCACGGCACGACCATCGTCGCGCTCTCGTTCGACGGCGGGGTGGTCATGGCCGGCGACCGGCGAGCGACGATGGGCAATCTCATCGCGCACCGCGAGATCGAGAAGGTGTACCCGGCGGACGAGTACTCCTGCGTCGGGATCGCCGGCACGGCCGGCATCGCCGTCGAACTCGTCCGGTTGTTCCAGGTGGAGCTCGAGCACTACGAGAAGATCGAGGGCGCGCTGCTCTCCCTCGACGGCAAGGCCAACCGGCTGTCGGCGATGATCCGGCAGAACCTCGGGCTCGCGATGCAGGGCCTCGCGGTCGTGCCGCTGTTCGCGGGTTACGACCTCGACCGCCGGATCGGGCGCATCTTCAGCTACGACGTGACCGGCGGCCGGTACGAGGAGCACGACCACCACAGCGTCGGGTCGGGCTCGGTGTTCGCGCGAGGCTCGCTGAAGAAGCGCTGGCGGCCGGGCATGGACGCCGCGCAGGCGGTGTCCGTGGCCGTCGAGGCGCTCTTCGACGCGGCGGACGACGACTCCGCCACCGGCGGCCCCGATCAGCTGCGCCACATCTACCCCGTCGTCGCGACGGTGACGGACGCCGGGTACGTCCGCGTTCCCGAGGCCGAGGTGGGCGGCGCGGCCGCCAGCGCCGTGGCCGGCGTGCGCAAGGAGATCGAAGCCCGATGACGATGCCCGTGTACGTCTCGCCCGAGCAGCTCATGAAGGACCGGGCGGACTTCGCCCGCAAGGGCATCGCGCGCGGCCGCTCCGTCGTCGTCCTCTCCTACGACGCGGGCATCGTGTTCGTCGCCGACAACCCCCGCGCGCTGCACAAGATCAGCGAGATCTACGACCGCATCGCGTTCGCCGCCGTCGGCAAGTACAACGAGTTCGAGAACCTGCGCGTGGCCGGCGTCCGGTACGCCGACCTGCGCGGCTACTCCTACGACCGCGCCGACGTCAGTGCCCGCGGGCTCGCGAACATCTACGCGCAGACCCTGGGCAGCGTCTTCACCACCGAGCCCAAGCCGTTCGAGGTCGAGCTGACCATCGCCGAGGTCGGCGCCACGCAGGCGGCCGACCAGATCTACCGGATCAGCTACGACGGGGCGGTCGCGGACGTCGACGGCTTCGCCGCCATGGGCGGCCAGGCGGAGCAGATCCAGACGGCGCTGGGGGAGCGCTGGCGTGAGGGGCTGAGCCTCTCCGAGGGGCTGGTGCTCGCGGTCGAGCTCCTGGCGCGGGACCCGAACGGCGGCCAGGCCGCCGACCTCGGCCCGGCGTCGCTCGAGGTCGCGGTGCTCGACCGGCAGCGGCCGCGACGGGCCTTCCGGCGTCTGGCCGGGCTCCCTGCTGGAGCGGCTCCTCTCGCCCGGCGACCCGACCAGCGACGTCCCGCCGACCGACGACGCGCGGCCCGGCATCCACGACACCTTGACCGGCAACGGCGAGGCCTCGACCGGCGCCCTGGCCGAGCCTCGCGCGATCCCGCCACCGACCGACAGCTGAGCGAAATCGTTCCGGCACGTGCTGTGACATTTCGGGGAGCACCGGGCGCTGCCGTCGTCGGACCCGACACCTAGAGTGGGAGCCATGGACCGCCGAATCTTCGGCATCGAGACCGAGTTCGGGGTCACGTGCGCCTTCGAGGGGCAGCGCAAGCTGTCCCCGGACGAGGTGGCCCGCTACCTGTTCCGCAAGGTCGTCTCGTGGGGCCGGTCGAGCAACGTCTTCCTGCGCAACGGCGCGCGGCTGTACCTCGACGTCGGGTCCCACCCCGAGTACGCGACCCCCGAGTGCGACGACGTGCGCCAGCTCGTCGTCCACGACCGCGCGGGGGAGCGGATCCTCGAGGGCCTGATGGTCGACGCCGAGCGCCGCCTCCACGAGGAGGGCATCGCCGGTGAGGTGTTCCTCTTCAAGAACAACACCGACTCGGCCGGCAACTCCTACGGCTGCCACGAGAACTACCTGGTCAGCCGGCACGGCGAGTTCGGCCGGCTCTCCGACGTCCTCATCCCGTTCCTCGTCACCCGCCAGCTCATCGCCGGCGCCGGCAAGGTCCTGCAGACCCCGCGCGGCGCGGTCTTCTGCCTCTCGCAGCGCGCCGACCACATCTGGGAGGGCGTCTCCAGCGCCACGACGCGGTCGCGCCCGATCATCAACACCCGGGACGAGCCGCACGCGGACGCCGAGAAGTACCGGCGGCTGCACGTCATCGTCGGCGACTCGAACATGGCGGAGCCGACCGCGCTGCTCAAGGTCGGCAGCACCGACCTCGTGCTGCGGATGATCGAGGCCGGCGTGGTCATGCGCGACCACACGCTGGAGAACCCGATCCGGGCGATCCGCGAGGTCAGCCACGACCCGACCGGTCGCCGCCGGGTGCGCCTGGCGAACGGGCGCGAGGCGAGCGCGCTGGAGATCCAGCAGGAGTACCTCGACCGTGCGAAGGACTTCGTCGACGCGCACGGGCTGCACTCCGACGTCATCAAGCGCGTGCTCGACCTCTGGGAGCGCTCGCTGCGCGCGATCGGCAGCGGCGACCTCGGCCTCGTCGACCGCGAGATCGACTGGGTCATCAAGCAGCGCCTCGTGGAGCGCTACCGGGCCAAGCACGACCTGCCGCTCTCGTCGCCGCGGATCGCCCGGCTCGACCTCGCCTACCACGACATCCACCGCGACCGCGGCCTCTACTACCTGCTCGCGAAGCGTGGGCTGGTCGAGCGCGTGACCGCGGACATCGAGGTCTTCGAGGCGACGGCCGTGCCCCCGCAGACCACCCGCGCCAAGCTCCGGGGCGACTTCGTCCGGCGCGCGCAGGAGCGCCGGCGCGACTTCACGGTCGACTGGGTGCACCTGAAGCTCAACGACCAGGCCCAGCGGACCGTGCTGTGCAAGGACCCGTTCCGCGCCGTCGACGAACGCGTGGAGCGGCTCATCCAGAGCATGTGACGCGCCCGCCCCTCCGACCGTCAGGACAGCCTCCCTTCCCCATGCCACGTCCCTCCCTCCGCCGGACCCTGGCTCCGCTCGCCGCCGTCGCCTGCCTCGCCGCAGGCGGCTGCTCCACGCCCACGCCCGCGGCGTCCACCTCGGTGCCGCGCACCACGAACGATCTCGGCGCGGTCCAGGTGACCGGAGCCCCGGGCGCGACGCCGAAGGTCAGCGTGCCGACGCCGTTCTCGGTGCCCTCGTCGACGCGGCGTGTGCTCGCCCGCGGCACCGGTGCAGCTCGTCAAGGCGGGGCAGCGCGTGACGGTGGACTACCTCGGCATCAACGGCACCGACGGGCACCAGATCCTCTCGTCGTACGGCAGCAAGCCACCGAGTTTCGTCCTCGACGCCAAGCAGGCGATGCCCGGGATCGTGACCTCGCTCGTCGGCGTCCCCGTCGGGTCCCGCGTGCTCGCGGCGCTCGCGCCCAAGGACGCCTACGGCGTCCAGGGGCAGCCGGCGGCCGGGATCGGGCCGACCGACACGATCGTCGTGCTCCTCGACGTCAAGGCCGCGCGCGACGTGCTGCTCAAGGCCACCGGGACGCCGGTGGCGCCGAAGCCCGGGCTGCCCGTCGTCCGGGAGAGCGTCCTCCGGCGGCCCGACGATCACGCTGCCCAAGGGTGCGCCGCCGGACCACCTCGTCGTCCAGCCGCTCGTCGTGGGGCGGGGGGCGAAGGTGCGCTCGGGGCAGCAGCTGCGCGTGCAGTACGCCGGCGTGATCTGGCCCGGCGGCCGGGAGTTCGACTCCTCGTGGCGGCGCGGGGAGGCCGCCACCATCACCGTCGGGCGCGCGCAGGTGGTCGGCGGGCTCGACCGCGGCCTCATCGGGCAGCCGGTCGGCAGCCGCGTGCTGCTCGTGGTGCCGCCCGACGACGGCTACGGCGCCGCCGGCAACGACAGCTTCGGCGTCCGCGGCACCGACACCCTCGTCTTCGTCGTCGACATCCTCGACGCCGGCTGACCCCGGCCCCCTGCCCGCTGACCGGGCGAGGCGCCGGGATCGCGACCACCATGACCACCGACGCGATTCCGACCCAGACCAGACACCGACCGGACACCGACGAGCAGGAGGACACGATGGCCGAGACCCAGCGGCAGCGCCCCGAGATCGACTTCCCCGACGGCCCGCCGCCCCAGGACCTGCAGGTGGTCGACGAGGTCGTCGGCGACGGCACGGAGGCGAAGGCCGGCATGACGGTCAGGACGCACTACGTGGGTGTCGCGTACTCGACGGGGGAGGAGTTCGACGCCTCCTGGAACCGCGGCCAGCCCCTGGACTTCCGGCTCGGCGCCGGCCAGGTGATCGCCGGGTGGGACCAGGGGATCCAGGGCATGAAGGTCGGCGGACGCCGGCGCATCGTCATCCCGCCGCGGCTCGGCTACGGCGACCGCGGCGCGGGCGGCGCCATCAGGCCGGGGGAGACCCTGATCTTCGTCGTCGACCTCGTCGACGCCCGCTAGACCCTCCACCCTCCTCGGGCGCCCTCTCTTTCCCATGCGCTGATCATGCAATCCGCGTTGATCTGTAGCCGGCCGGCCACGATCAGACGCGGATTGCATGATCCGCGCGAGGTTGGGCGATCAGCGCGAGTTGGGTGATCAGCGCGGCGATGGGAGCAGGTCGGCGGCGTGGCGGCCGGCAGCCGCGGCGGCGAGGAACGCCGGCTCGTCGGCCTCCAGCCCCCGGCCCATCGTCGACAGCCGGACCGGTGACGCCGACAGCGCCTCGCGCAGCCCGTCGGCCGGCACCTCGACCAGCCGGTGCAGGCCGCCCTGCGCGCACAGCTCGGCCGCCGCGGCACGCACCGACTCCCAGAACTCGTCGATCGGCTCGAGCACCGCGACGTCGGCCGGCACGAGCGCCACACGCCCCAGCGCGGTCCGGCTGTGGTGGGAGAGACCGCGGTGCCGCTCCCGCGCGTCCGCGGCCGACACCCGCAGCGCCGCGACCGGCTGCCCGCGCAGCACGCCCGCCGCGTTCACCGCCTCGCCCGCCGTCACGCCCGAGAACCCCCACCGGGTGCCGGTGCCGAGGTTGCCCGGGCCCTGGGCCACGACCGCGACGTCCGCCCCGACGACGAGCCGGGCCGCCAGCAGCCCCGAGTGCACCGTCACCGCTTCCAGGTCACCGCCGAAGGCCTGCCCCACGGTGATGCAGGCGGCCAGCCATCCGGCGTCCCGCAGCCCCGCCACGGTCCGGGAGAACCAGGCCGGCAGCGCCCCGCCGTCCGTCATGAGATAGGCGACGCGCGCGTCCGGCCGCACCGACCGGACGCCGGCCAGCACGGCCGGCAGGGACGAGTGCAGGTCGGCGACCACGACGGGCAGCCCGGACAGGTCGTCGGCGTCCCGCAGCAGTTCGTGGTGCGGCGAGTCCTGCTCGTCCACGCCGAGGACCATCACCTGCTGCGGCGTGTACCGGGCCTTGACGAGGTGCCCCGGCCCGAGCGGCGGATCGACGGGGAGCCGGTCGGGGGATCGCGACGACGAAGGCGTACCCGCCGGTGCCGAGCCCCGCCTCCAGGGCCGTCGTGTTGAGCAGGACGAGCTCGCCGACCCGCGGCTCGCCGACCAGCGCCGGGTACGCGAGCGCGCGGCAGGAGCCGCCCGGGGATCCGGGCGTCCCCGCGACGTCGACCTCGAGCTCGACCGCGCCGGCCCACGACCCCCGCACCCGCGATGACGCGCGCCTCGCGCCACTGGATCATGTCGTCCTCCCGTGGAGCGTGGCGGTCACGTGAGCCTCGAAAGCGTGCTGAGCGGTCCCAGGGCCGGGGCCCGCGCGGTGGATTCGACTCGGCGGTGGCGGCTGAGCGGTCCCAGGGCCAGGCGCGCACGCGGCGGTTCACCGCTCGGGTAGCGTGCTGGGCGATGGCCGCGCCCGCGCACCGTACCGAACGGCTGCTCAATCTCGTCATCTGCCTGCTCTCCACGAGGTCCTGGCTGACGAAGGAGCAGATCCGTTCCGCCGTGCCGCAGTACGCCGAGTGCGCGACCACCGAGGCGTTCGACCGGATGTTCGAGCGCGACAAGGAGGACCTGCGCGAACTCGGCGTCCCGCTGGTGACCGGCAGCCACAGCTCCTGGTTCGAGGACGAGACGGGCTACCGGATCGACCGCACCGCCTACGCCCTGCCCGACGTCGAGTTCAGCGCCGAGGAGCTCGCCGTCCTCGGCCTCGCCAGCCGCGTCTGGCAGCAGGCCAGCCTGGCCGGGCCGGCTGCCCGGGCGCTGGTCAAGCTCAAGGCGCTCGGCGTGGACACCGACGACGAGTCCCTCGTCGGCGTCGAGCCGAAGGTGCGCGCCGCCGAGCCCGCGTTCGAGCCGCTCTACGCCGCCACCCGCGACCGTGCGCCCGTCACCTTCACCTACCGCTCGCGGGAGGGGGCGACGACCAGCCGGCACCTGGAGCCTTGGGTGCTGACCAGCCGCGGCCGGTACTGGTACGTCGTCGGCTTCGACCGGGACCGGCAGGCGCGCCGCTCGTTCCGGCTCTCCCGGATCGAGGGCGGCATCCGGCGCATCGGCCCCGACGGCTCGTACGACGTCCCGCAGGACGCCGACGCCGACGTGGAGCTGGTGGCGTTCGCGCCCGAGGTCCGCGACGAGCGCGTGGCCGAGCTGCGGGTGCGCGCCGGTCGCGCCGTGCTCCTGCGCCAGCGGGCCCTCTCCGCGGCTCCCTCCGACGAGCCGGGCTGGGACGCCGTACGCGTTACCGTCCGCGACGTCACCGACCTCGCCCACGAGATCGCCGGCTACGGTCCGGACGTCGTCGCGCTCGAGCCCGCCGACGTCCGCGCGGCGGTCGTGCGCGTGCTCTCCGCGGCGCTGTCGGCGGCGAGCTACGAGGCGGGGGAGCGGGTGGGTTCGTGACCGCGGCCTCCGCCGAGCGGCTCTCCCGGCTGCTGGCGATGGTCCCGTGGCTGCTGAACCGCCAGGGCGTCGGCCTGGACGAGGCGGCGCGGCACTTCGGGATCAGCGAGACCCAGCTCGTCCGTGACCTCGAGCTGCTCTTCGTGTGCGGCACCCCCGGCCACATGCCGGACGACCTCATCGAGGCCGACTGGGAGTCCGGCCAGGTCTACCTGGGCAACGCCGACCCGATCGCCCGGCCGCTGCGCCTCTCCGTCGACGAGGCCGTCGCCCTGCTCGCGGGGCTCCGGACGCTCGCCCAGGTGCCGGGGCTGCACGAGCGGTCGGCGCTGGAGTCGGCGCTGACCAAGCTCTCCGCGGCCGCCGGAGACGCGGCGGTGGCGGCGTCCGCCGTCTCGGCCACGCTCGCCCGCGGCGCGCAGGAGAACGTCCTCGCCGCCGCCCGCGAAGCCCTCCAGCACCGCCGGCGCCTGCACCTGCGGTACCTCGTGCCGAGCCGGGACGAGACGACGGAGCGCGACGTGGACCCCATGCGCGTGCTCAACGTGGGGGACCGCTGGTACCTCGAGGGCTGGTGCCACCGGTCGGAAGCGGTCCGGCTGTTCCGGCTGGACCGCATCGTCGGGATCGCCGTGCTCGACGTCGACGGCACCCCGCCGCGGGACGCCGTGAGCCGGGACGCCGACGAGCGTCTCTTCACCCCGTCGCCGGAGGACGTCGTCGTCACCGTCGACGTCGAGCCGGAGGCGCACTGGGTGGCGACGTACTACCCGGTGGAGAACGTCGCCGACCTGGGCGACGGACGGCTGCGCGTCACGCTGCGGGCCGCCTCGCCCGACTGGGTGCCCCGGATGGCCCTGCGCCTCGGCGGGGCACTCCGCGTCGTGACCCCGCCTGACCTGGCAGAACAGGTCCGCGTGCGCGCCTCCGCCGCCCTGGCGGCCTACCCCGAAGCCTCCCCGAACGGCTGACCCCCGGGTCTTCGTGTCCTGCCCGCACACCTACTCCGTGGGTGTCAAGATGCAGAGGCGAGTTACGGACAGTGCTCATGTGCTCGCTGGTAGCGACCGATCGATCGGGGTAAGCAGAACCTCGTCGACCGGTTCGCCTCGAACGAGATCAGGCGCGCGGGAGGTGCCCGGACCATGACGACCATCAAGGCGTCCTGCCCCACGTGCGGTGACGTCGAACTCACCGCACACCAGGTCCGACTCGTCGTCTGCTCGGTCAGGACGTGGTCGTACTACGCCTTCTCGTGCGCCTCGTGCCTGGAGGAGGTCCGCAAGCCCGCGGGCCGCGACGTCGTCGCCCTGCTCATCTCCGGCGGTGTCGTCGCCGAACCGTGGGCCGTGCCCGCCGAGGCGCTGGAGCGCCACGACGGCCCCGCCCTCGGCTACGACGACGTGCTCGACTTCGCGCTCTGGCTCGACCGGGCCGACCTCGTCGCGGCCGCCGCCGCACCCCGGCACGGCCGGCACGTCGCCGGCGACGACCTCGGCGTCCCGCAGCACCGGTCCTGACCAGCACCGCTCCCTGACGGCCCGACCGGCGTCGACCCCGGGTAGCCTGCTCCCCGTGTCGTGGTGGCTGGTGCTGCTCATCGGGCTGCTGCTCCTCCTGATCGCCCTCGCCGTCGTCGCACTGGTGGCCGTGCGGGTCTACCGGCAGGGCCGCAGGCTGCTCGCCGAGATCGGTGACGCGGCCGACCGGCTCACCGCCGCCGCCGAGGCGCGACCCACCCCGGAGACCGACATCGCCCCTCCGATCCCGGACCATCGCCCGTCGTCCACCCGAAGGACGCCGTGAGGCCGTCGACCCCGACGACGGTGACAGGACGTACGATGGCGCTGACCGACCCCCGGGAGAGGACATATCCATGTTCCGCAATCTGTTCGACGGCTGGCATATCGTCATCCTGGTGATCATCGTCCTGCTGCTCTTCGGCGGGCGACGCCTTCCTGACGCGGCGCGTGGCCTCGGCCGGTCTCTGCGGATCTTCAAGTCCGAGATGAAGCAGATGCAGGACGACGATGCTCCCCGGCCCGTGAAGCGGCCGACGGAACCCATCGAGGGTCCGTACGAGGGTCGCGTGGTGGACGACGAGCAGCAGCGCGCGGGCACGCCCGGCGAGCCGCGCCGCGACGTCTGACCCGTCCCCGCACTCGCCATGGCCGCTCCGCTGCGGCGGCGCCCCAGGGATCCCGAGGGGCGCATGCCCCTCCGCGAACACCTGCGTGAACTCCGCCAGCGTCTGCTCAAGGCCGGTCTCGCGGTCCTGATCGGCGGCGTCGTGGGCTGGTTCCTCTACCCGCCGGTCTACGACGCGCTGCAGCGGCCGATCATCGAGCTCGCGGCGCAGCGGCACGGCGACCTCGTCACGCTCAACTTCGAGCAGGTCGCGACGTCCTTCAACCTCCGGCTGAGGATGTCGATCTACATCGGGCTCGTCGTCTCGAGCCCCGTCTGGCTCTACCAGCTCTGGGCCTTCATCGTGCCCGGGCTCACCAAGCGCGAGAAGCGGTACTCGATGGCCTTCGTCGCCGCCGCGGTGCCGCTGTTCCTGGTCGGCATCGGCCTGGCGTGGCTCGTGCTGCCGAACGCCGTGCGGTTCCTGACGGACTTCACGCCCAAGGGCACCTCGAACATCATCAACGCCAGCGACTACTTCACCTTCGTGCTGCAGATCATGCTGGCGTTCGGCATCGCCTTCGTCATCCCGCTGCTGCTCGTCGGGCTCAACATGGCCGGCGTGGTCCGCGCCGCCACCCTGGCCAAGGCCTGGCGGGTCGCGGTGTTCTTCTGCTTCCTCTTCGCCGCGATCGCCTCGCCCACCCCGGACGCCGGTTCGATGCTGGCGCTGGCATTCCCCATGGTGGGGCTCTACATGATCGCCGTCGGGATCGCCTTCCTGAACGATCGGCGCCGCGCCAAGCGAGCGGCGGCGGCGGGCTTCGGCGACCTCTCCGACGACGAGGCGTCCCCGCTGGACGGCGACGCCGGGTACGACCCCTACGACGACGAGGTGGACGCCGGGGCCGGCGACCGGCCGACGCACTCGTGACGCCGCGGTGAGGCCGCGGCTCGCGATCGTGCTCAATCCCGCCTCTCGGGGCGGCCGTGGTGTGCGCAGGAGCGCGGCCGCGCTCCTCGCCCTCAGGGACGGCGCCGACGTCGTCGACGTCACGGGGCCGGACGCCGCGAGCACCGCGGCGAGGCTGGCGGACGCGGTCCTCGCCGGCGTGGACGGCGTCGTCGCGTTCGGCGGCGACGGCACCGTCAACCTGGCCGTGAACGCCGTGGCGGGCACGGGAACTCCGCTCGGCGTCGTTCCCGCCGGGACGGGCAACGACATCGCCCGTGAGCTCGGCCTGCCCTTCGACCCGGCCGAAGCCGCCTCGGCCGTGCTCCGCGCCGCCGCGGGGCGGCAACGGAAGGTCGACGCGGTGCGCTGCGAGCTGGGCGACGGCAGCACGCGGTGGTTCGCCGGCGTCCTGGCGGCGGGGTTCGACGCCGTCGTCAACGAGCGCGCCAACGGCTGGCGGTGGCCGCGCGGGCAGGCGAAGTACACCCTCGCGGTCGCCCGCGAGCTGCCCGTCTTCCGGGAGCGCCACTACGTGCTGGACCTCGACGGCCGCGAGGTGCGGACCCCGCGCCATGCTCGTCGCGATCGCGAACGCCCCGGCGTACGGCGGGGGCATGCGGATCAGCCCGGACGCCCGGGTCGACGACGGGCTCCTCGACGTCGTGGTGGCGGGGCCGATCTCGCGCCTCGAGTTCGTGCGGATCTTCCCCCGCGTCTTCGCGGGCCGGCACGTGGACCATCCCGGCGTCCGGATCCACCGCGCCGCTCGGGTGCGGATCGACGCGCTGCCCGAGCAGAAGGGCATCGTCGGCTACGCCGACGGCGAGCGCTTCGGACGCCCTGCCGCTGACCTGCGAGGCAGTCCCGGGCGCGCTGACTCTGCTGGCCTGACTGTCGCATCCAGGGGCACCGGTTAGCGTTGAGCCATGACGTCCACCGCCGGCGGCCGTGCGGCGGACCCAGCGCCGGCATCCCCGTCGCCTGCTGAGCGCTACGCGCGAGCCGCCGCCCGGGCCCGGGCCGAGAACGGCCCGCTCGGCACCTTCCGCCGGCAGTACCCCTTCGAGCTGGACGAGTTCCAGCTCCGGGCCTGCGAGGCGCTCGCCGACGGCCGGGGCGTGCTCGTGGCCGCGCCGACGGGGTCCGGCAAGACCGTCGTCGGTGAGTTCGCCGTGCACCTGGCGATGCAGACCGGCCGCAAGGCGTTCTACACCACGCCGATCAAGGCGCTGTCGAACCAGAAGTACAGCGATCTGGTCCGGCGGTACGGGGCGGAGGCCGTCGGGCTCCTGACCGGCGACAACACGATCAACGGCGAGGCGCCGATCGTCGTGATGACGACCGAGGTCCTGCGCAACATGCTCTACGCGGACTCCCCGACGCTCGGCGGCCTCGGCTACGTCGTCATGGACGAGGTCCACTACCTGGCCGACCGGTTCCGGGGCGCCGTCTGGGAAGAGGTGATCATCCACCTCCCGGACGACGTCCTCGTCGTCTCGCTCTCGGCCACGGTGAGCAACGCCGAGGAGTTCGGCGACTGGCTCGACACCGTCCGGGGCGACACGGAGGTGGTGGTCAGCGAGCACCGGCCCGTGCCGCTCTGGCAGCACGTCATGGTGGGCCAGCGGATGTACGACCTGTTCGCCGACGACGTCCCGACCATCACCGCGGCCGACGGCCACCCCGTGCCCGGGCCCGCCCGGGTCAACCCCGAACTGCTCCGGCTCGCCCGGGACGAGAGCCGGCTGGTCCGCGTCGAGCCGGGGCAAGGGACGCCGGCCGCCACGCGGCCTGCCCGGCCGGTCGACCCCGAGCCGCGCCGACGTCATCGGACAGCTCGACCGGGCCGGGCTGCTGCCCGCCATCACCTTCATCTTCAGCCGGGCCGGCTGCGACGCCGCCGTCCAGCAGTGCCTGCACTGGGGCGTCCGGCTGACGACGCCGGAGGAGCGGGACGAGATCCGGCGCGTCATCGACGTCCGGTGCGCGGACATCCCGGACGAGGACCTCGGCGTCCTGGGCTACTGGGAGTGGGCGGAGGGCCTCGAGCGGGGCCTCGCCGCGCACCACGCCGGGCTGCTGCCGACGTTCAAGGAGGTCGTCGAGGAGCTCTTCTCCCGCGGCCTGGTCAAGGCCGTGTTCGCGACCGAGACCCTCGCGCTCGGGGTCAACATGCCCGCGCGGTCGGTGGTGCTCGAGAAGCTCGTGAAGTGGAACGGGGAGACGCACGCGGACATCACGCCCGGCGAGTACACCCAGCTCACCGGCCGCGCCGGCCGGCGCGGGATCGACGTCGAGGGGCACGCCGTCGTCCTCTGGCAGCCGGGTCTCGACCCGGAGTCGGTCGCCGGGCTGGCGTCGACCCGCACCTACCCGCTGCGCTCCAGCTTCCGCCCGACGTACAACATGGCCGTCAACCTCGTCGACCAGGTCGGCCGCGCCCGGGCCCGGGAGATCCTCGAGACGTCGTTCGCGCAGTTCCAGGCCGACCGGGCGGTGGTCGGCCTGGCGCGGCAGGCGCGCCGCCAGGAGGAGGCGCTGGCCGGCTACGCCGAGGCGATGCGGTGCCACCTCGGCGACTTCTCCGAGTACGCGGCGCTGCGCCGGCGGATCGCCGATCGCGAGGCGGAGCTCTCCCGCAGGTCCAACCGCGACCACCGGGCCGCGGCGCTCGCCTCGCTGGAGAAGCTGCGGCGCGGGGACGTCGTGCGCGTCCAGGCCGGGCGCCGGGCGGGCTGGGCGGTCGTCGTCGACCCGGGGACGCCGGGAGGCGCCGACGGGCCGCGCCCGACCGTGCTGACCGTCGACCGGCAGATCCACCGGCTCTCCCTGCAGGAGGTGCCCGGGCCGCTGGAGCCGTTGACCCGGGTCGCCGTGCCGAAGTCGTTCAACTCGCGCAACCCCGGGTCGCGGCGCGACCTCGCCTCCACCCTGCGGAACGCGCTGGGGGCGGCGCTGGACGACGACCTGCGCCCGCACCGCGGCCGCTCGCTCGCGGCGGACGACGAGGAGCTCGCCGACCTGCGCCGCCGGCTGCGGGCCCACCCCTGCCACGGCTGCGCGGAGCGCGAGGAGCACGCCCGGTGGGCCCAGCGCTGGTGGCGGCTGCAGCGCGAGACCGAGCAGCTCACCCGCCGGATCGAGGGGCGGACCAACACGATCGCGCGGGTGTTCGACCGGGTCTGCGACCTGCTCACCGAGCGCGGCTACCTCGCCGGCGACACCGTGACCCTCGAGGGCCGGCGCCTCAAGCGCATCTACACCGAGGCCGACCTGCTGGTCGCGGAGTGCCTGCGCGAGGGCGTCTGGACCGGCCTCGACGGCCCGGCGCTCGCCGCGTGCGCCAGCGCCATCGTCTACGAGTCACGGCGCGACGACACCGGCCTCAGCCCGCGCCTGCCTCCCGGTGCCGCCCGCCGCGCCCTGGAGGAGACGGTGCGGCTGTGGTCGCAGCTCGAGGACGCCGAGCACGACCACGGGCTCGACGTCACGCCGGAACCCGACCTCGGCCTCGCCTGGGCCGTGCACCGGTGGGCGGGCGGCGCGCGGCTGGAGTCGGTGCTCTCGGACGCCGACCTCGCCGCCGGCGACTTCGTCCGCTGGTGCAAGCAGGTGATCGACCTGCTCGGGCAGATCGAGCTCGCCGCGGCCGAGGCGGACGGCGGCACCGCGCTGCGCCGGGCGGCGAAGGACGCGATCGACGGCGTCCGTCGCGGCGTCGTCGCCTACTCCTCGGTGGTCTGACCCCGCCCCGTGCCACCCCCACCCCGCCCCTGCCGCGCTGACCCTCCGCGCGACCCTCACCTTCCGCGCTGATCATGCAATCCGCGTTGATCTGTAACCGCCCGACCACAGATCAACGCGGATTGCATGATCAGCGAAAAGGGGTGGGGGAGGGGTCAGGGACGCGTGGACGAGATCGCCTCGACGAGGCGGGCGATGCTGGAGGAGATGCCCCAGCGGTCCGCGAGCGCGACGAGCGCGTCGTGGTCGGCAGGCGTCGCCGGCACCCGGTCGTCGACCTCCGCGAGGGGGGCGTCGCGCACGACCCGGACGACGACGGGTGCCGCGGTGAGGTACTCCCGGGCCGCGAGCAGCTTGCGGCCGGGCCCGGAGCGCAGGTCGGCGGCCCCGGCGTCCAGGGCCTCGAGCAGCGCCTCGAGGCTGCCGTAGCGGTTGAGGAGGGCCGCCGCCGTCTTCTCGCCCACCCCGGGGACGCCGGGGAGGCCGTCGCTCGGGTCGCCGCGCAGGACGGCGAGGTCGGCGTAGCCCGGGCCGTTCGGCACGTCGTACTTCTCCCGCAGCCGGGCCTCGTCGACGGTCTCGAGGTTGCGCACGCCGCGGCCGGTGTAGAGCACGCGGACGCCGGCGGCGTCGTCGACGAGCTGGAAGAGGTCGCGATCCCCGGTGACGATGTCGACGTCCCCGGGCCCGGACGCGACGGCCCGGGTGGCGAGGGTGCCGGCCACGTCGTCCGCCTCCAGGCCGGGGCCGCCCACCCGGGCGATCCCGAAGGCCGCGAGCACGTCGATGATGATCGGGACCTGCGGCTCGAGCGCGGCCGGTGTCTCCTCGGTGCCGCGCGCCGGATCCGCCAGCCGGTGCGCCTTGTACGACGGCAGCGCCGCGACCCGGAACGCCGGGCGCCAGTCCTCGTCCCAGCAGGCGACCAGCCGGTCCGGCCGCCGCTGCGTGACCAGCGTCGCGACCATGTCGAGGAAGCCGCGGACGGCGTTGACCGGAGTGCCGTCCGGAGCCTTCACCGACTCGGGCACGCCGAAGAACGCCCGGAAGTACAGGGACGCGGAGTCGAGCAGCATGAGCCGGTCCGTCACGCGACGATCCTGCCAGCAGATCCGGTTGTACCCTTCGCCGGTGGAGGACATCGATCGCGCCATCCTGCGATTGCTGCTGGCCGACGGCCGGATGAGCTACACCGATCTCGGCAAGGCGACTGGCCTGTCCACCTCGGCCGTGCACCAGAGGGTCCGCCGCCTGGAGCAGCGTGGAGTGATCAAGGGCTACACCGCGGTCGTCGACTTCGAGGCCGTCGGACTGCCCCTGACCGCGTTCGTGTCGGTGACGCCGCTCGACCCCGCCGCGCCGGACGACCTGCCCGAGCGCTTCGCGGATCTGCCCGAGATCGAGGCCTGCCACTCGGTGGCGGGCAGCGAGAACTACATCCTGAAGGCGCGGGTGTCCACGCCCGGAGCTCTCGAGGGACTGCTCGCCCGGATCCGCGCCGTCGCCAGCGTGTCGACCCGCACGACCATCGTCCTCTCGACGCCGTACGAGGCCCGGCCGCTGCCGACCTGACCCAGCAGCTGACGAGCACCTGGTCCGGGCCCACCGCGCCCTAGGCTGCGAGTCGTGGGATACACCGAGGCGCCGCCCGGCTGGTGGCAGGAGTTCGTCCGCGCGACACCGCGACCCGCCGTCCTGGCGGTGACGCGGCGCGACGGGTCGCCGCATGCGGCGCCGGTCTGGATCGACCTCGACACCGACCCCGACGGCACCGACGTCGTCGTGTTCACGACGAACCGCGACACGATCAAGGGCAAGTCGATCCTGCGGGACGGCCGGGTGTGCCTCAGCGTCGACGACGACGAGCCGCCGTTCTCCTTCGTGACGATCAGCGGACGCGCGACCGTGGGCGAGGACCCGGAGGAACTCGCCCGCTGGGCCGCCCGGCTCGGTGGCCGCTACATGGGCGCCGACCGCGCCGAGGAGTACGGCCGCCGCAACGGCGTCCCCGGTGAGATGGTCGTCCGGGTGCGGCCGGAGAAGGTCGTCGCGAAGGTCGACGTCGCGGACTGACGCCCGGGAGGGCTCAGTCGGCGAGCTGGCGGGAGCTCGCGGCGCGGCTGGCCGCCGCCTGTGCCGAGGCCGTCGAGTGCAGCCGCTCGAGCTCGGTGTTCTCCCGCCACCACGCCCGGCCCTCCTCGGGGAGGGTGTCGATCGGGTCGTAGTAGGGATAGGTCCGGGTCAGCGCCTCCGGGTCGTCGAGCTCGATCGACGTCCGGTAGTTCTTCGTCCATGCGCTGATGCCGTGGACCCGGTCGTAGGCGTCGGCCTGGTGCACCCAGCGCTTGCCGACGAACGGCACGTCGCACACGATCCGCGGCGTCGCGAAGCCGGGCAGGTAGCCCATGATCCCGTGCTGCAGCTCCTGGGCGTGGGCGAGCGAGACGCGCCAGTGCTCGCTGAAGGGGATCATGTCGCACATGTAGAAGTAGTACGGCGTGATCATCGCGCCGTCCTGCAGGCCGAAGCAGAGGTCGAGGAGCGCGTTCACGTCGGCGTTCACGCCGCGCATGAGCACGCCCTGGTTGCGGACGTCGCGGACGCCCGCCTCCAGCATCGCCATCGTGGCCTCGGCGACGAGGGGCGTGACCGACTGCGCCGCGTTGACGTGGGTGTGGATCGCGAGGTTGACGCCACGGCTGCGCGCCGTCCGCGCGACCCGCCCGACGCCCTCGACGACGTCCGGCTGGAGCCAGTGCTGCGGCAGGCCCATGAGCGCCTTCGTCGCGAGCCGGACGTCGCGGATGTTGTCGATCTCCAGCAGCCGCACGAGGAACGCCTCGAGGTTCTTCCACGGCATGTTCGCCACGTCGCCGCCCGAGACGACGACGTCGCGGACCTCGGGGGAGCGGCGCAGGTAGTCGATCATCCGGTCGAGCCGGTCGACCGGCTTGAGGTCGAACTTCAGCTTCGGGACGACGGGGGTCGAGTTCCCGACCAGGTCCATGCGCGTGCAGTGCCCGCAGTACTGCGGGCAGGTCGGCAGCAGCTCGGCGAGCACCTTCGTCGGGTACCGGTGGGTCAGGCCCTCGGCGACCCACATGTCGTGCTCGTGGAGCGAGTCCCGGGTGGCGAAGGGGTGGCTCGGCCAGTCGCTGCGGCGGTCGGAGAAGACCGGGAGCATGTAGCGGCGCACCGGGTCCGCGAGGAAGGCGGCGGTGAACGGGGCACCGGAGCCGGGCATCCGGGCGAGGGTCGCCGGGACGATCGTGTTGAGCATCTGCGGTGGCAGGAGCATCGACATGGTCGCCCGTTCGAGCTGGTCGCGCTCGAGGTCGGCGTAGAAGGAGTCCTCGAGCAGGTCGCCCATCACCGCCCGCAGCTGCCCGATCGTCTTGACGCAGTGCGCGCGCTGCCACTGGGCGCTGCGCCACTGCTCGGGGGTGACCTCCCGCCAGCCCGGCAGCCGGCGCCAGTCGGGCTCGACGAGCTCCACCCGGCGGTACCGGTACGGCTGGCGATCCTCGCGGGCGTCGGTCGGGCGCGTCAGCATCTCGGTCACGATCGCCAATGTACGGGAGATTCTTTCGCTTGCCGAGACTGCCACAGGAGGATTTGTGGCCCTACCCTCGTGACCATGACTTCCGCCCCCGCTCGGACCACCTCGTCCCCGGTCGGCCTGCACCGCGTGCTCGAACCTCTCGGCGTGCTGCCGCAGGCCGCCTGGCGGCTGGACCCCGACCCCCGGATCGCCCCGGACGAGGTCCGCATCCGGGTCGAGCGGCTGAACCTGGACGCGGCCAGCTTCCGGCAGCTCTCCGAGAAGCACGGGGGCGACGGGGACGCCGTCCGCGCCGAGGTGCTCGAGATCGTCCGGACCCGGGGCAAGATGCACAACCCGGTGACGGGGTCCGGCGGCATGCTCGTCGGCACGGTCGACGAGGTCGGCCCGGCGAGCCCGCTCGGCCTGCGGCCCGGCGACCGGGTGGCGACGCTGGTGTCCCTCACCCTGACCCCGCTCGCGATCACCGACGACCTCGCCGGCTGGGACGGGCGCGGCGAGCAGGTGCCCTGCGAGGGCCACGCCGTCCTCTTCGGCCGGTCTGTCGCCGCCCGACTGCCGGCCGACCTGCCGGCCGAGCTCGCCCTGGCGGTCATGGACGTCTGCGGCGCCCCGGCGCTGACCGCCCGCGTGGTCGCCCGGTATGTGGGGGAGGGACGGCCCCCGGTCGTCGCGGTGATCGGGGGCGCCGGCAAGAGCGGCAGCCTGGCGCTCGCGGCCGCCGGGCGCGCCGGTGCCGCACGAACCGTCGCCGTCGTGCCCGTCGAGGGCGAACGCGTCGCACTCGACGACGCGGCGCTCGCCGACGCCGTCGTGCTGGCCGACGCCAGGGACCCCGTCGCCCTGGCGGACGCCGTCGCGGCGGCCGGGGGTCCCGCCGACGTCACCGTCGTCTGCGTCGACGTCCCCGGCTGCGAGCACGGCGCCGTGCTCGCCACGGCGCAGCTCGGCACCGTGATCTTCTTCTCCATGGCCACGTCGTTCCCCGCCGCGGCCCTCGGCGCCGAAGGGCTCGCCGCGGACGTCACCCTGCTCATCGGCAACGGCTACGCGGCCGGTCACGCCGACTACGCCCTCGACGTCCTGCGCGGCGCCCCCGGCGTCCGGCGGCTGTTCGAGACCCGGCTGGGGCTGCGGTAGGGCCGCGGGCGGGGCGGCCGAGAATGGAGGGCATGAGGACGCTGTACCGCGGCGGTGCGATCTACAGCACCAGCGAACCGTTCGCGACCGCCCTGCTCACCGACGGGGACACCATCGCCTGGCTGGGCTCCGACGAGGCGGCCGGGGTGCACGCCTCGGCGGCCGACGAGGTCGTCGAGCTGCGGGGTGCCCTGGTCACGCCGGCGTTCGTCGACGCGCACGTCCACGTCACCGAGACCGGGCTCGCGCTGGGCGGCCTCGACCTGCGCTCCGCGCGCTCGGTGACGCAGATCCTCCAGGCCGTCGAGGCCGCCGCTCGCAGCGGGCGGGGCCGGCCGATCCTCGGCCACGGCTGGGACGAGCGGAACCTGGCCGAGGGCCGGCCCCCGACCGGTGCCGAGCTCGACCGGGCGTCCGCGGGCGGGGTCGTGTACCTGGCCCGGGTGGACTCCCACTCCGCGATCGTCTCCGGCGCGCTGGCCGCGGCCGCCGACGTGCGCTCCCACACCGGCTGGACGGACGACGGCCGGGTCGAGCGTGACGCGCACCACGCCGCCCGCTCGGCGACCCGTGCCGCGTTGTCCCCGGCGGCCCGCGCCGACGCCCAGCGGGCCGCGCTCCGCGCCGCCGCCGCCGCCGGGATCGGGTGCGTGCACGAGATGTCCGCCCCGCACATCGCGCCAGAGGAGGATCTCGCGGCTCTCGTCGCCCTCTCCGCTCCGGACGCCGAGGAGCCGCTGCCTGAGGTCGTCCCGTACCGCGGCCGGCTGGTGGCGGACGAGGCGGAGGCGAAGGAGGTCGTCGCCGGGCTGGGCGTCGCCGTCGCGGGACTGGCGGGGGACCTCAACGCGGACGGCGCGGTGGGTTCGCGGACCGCCGCCTTCCGCGAGCCGTACGCGGATGCGGACACCCGGGGGCACGTCTACCTGACCGTGGAGCAGATCCGCGACCACGTCGTCGCGTGCACCGCCGCCGGTCTGCAGGCCGGGTTCCACGTCATCGGCGACGCGGGGCTGGACGCCGTCCTCGAGGGGTTCCGGCGCGCGGCCGAGCGCGCGGGCATCGCCGCCGTGCGCGCCGCCGGGCACCGGCTGGAGCACGTCGAGACCGCGGACGCGGGCGCCGTCGCCCGCCTGGCCGACCTCGGGCTCACCGCGAGCGTGCAGCCGGCGTTCGACGCCGCCTGGGGCGGGCGCGACGGGATGTATGCCGCGCGGCTCGGCGCCGACCGGGCCGCCCGGATGAACCCGTTCGCCGCGCTCGCCGCCGCCGGCGTCCCGCTCGCTCTCGGCTCCGACAGCCCCGTCACCCCGTTCGCGCCGTGGGAGGGCGTGCGGGCGGCGGCCTTCCACACCGATCCCGAGCAGCGGATCAGCGCCAAGGCCGCCTTCGCCGCGCACACCCGCGGCGCGTGGCGGGCAGCGAGGCGGTACGGCGAGGGCGTGCTCGCCGTCGGGGCTCCGGCGACCCTGGCGGTGTGGTCGGCCGGCGACCTCGTCGTCCAGGCACCCGACGACCGCATCCAGGCCTGGAGCACCGACCCGCGGTCGGGGACGCCGGGGCTGCCCGACCTCGCGCCCGGCGTGGAGGTTCCGCGCTGCCTGCGTACCGTCGTCCGCGGGCGGATCGTGCACGACGCCCCCGCCTGATCGCCCGGGTCATCCCAGGTGGATGAGGACGGCACGGTCCCGCCTTTGCGAGTCTGCGGAGACCGATATCTCCCGTTCACCACAACCCGGAAAGGGATGGGAAGCTCCCATGGCCATTGGAGAAGCCCCGGTCCTCGAGACGCTGGCCGACATCAACGCCGTCTCGATCGCCCGGTCCGAGCTCGACCCCGCGACGCTCATCCTGGTGCGTGTCGCGGCCCTGGTCGCCGTCGACGCCCCGCCGGCGTCGTACCTCATGCACGTCGGGCCCGCCCTGGAGTCGGGCCTCACGGTCGCGGACATCCAGGACGTCCTCGTCGCGGTCGCGCCGATCACGGGTGCGCCTCGCGTGCTCTCCGCCGCCCGCAAGATCACCGAGGCGCTCGGCATCGCGATCGCGGTGGTCGAGGAGCTGGCGGAGGAAGAGGCAGCCGAGGGCAGCGGGCAGGTTCCGGCGCAGGCTTCGGCGGGCTCCGCGACAGCCGACACCGCCTCCTGACGGGGAACCGATCCCAATCGCGTCATAGGTGGTGCAACCCGGTGTAGCGATCATCGGTGCGGGTACGTCGAGTGCTGTCCGACGAACACGTACTCGTACCTCAGGGAGCACCGCCTCATGGCTCAGGTTCAGGAATCGGTCGACGTCAACGTGCCCGTGCGCACCGCCTACAACCAGTGGACGCAGTTCGAGTCGTTCCCCCACTTCATGGACGGCGTCGAGTCGATCACCCAGATCGACGACACCCGCAACCACTGGGTGACGAAGGTCGGCGGCGTCACGCGCGAGTTCGACACCGAGATCACCGAGCAGAACCCCGACGAGCGGATCGCGTGGACGACGGTCGGCGGGGACACCAAGCAGGCCGGCGTGGTCACGTTCCACCGGCTCAGCGACGACCAGACCCGCGTGATGATCCAGATCGACTGGGAGCCCTCCGGCCTGGTCGAGAAGGCCGGCGCCGCGGTGGGCGTGGACGACCACCGGGTCAAGGCCGACGCGAAGCGCTTCAAGGAGTTCATCGAGAGCCGCGGCGGCGACGAGACCGGCGCGTGGCGCGGGTCCGTCGACGCCGACGTGACCGGCGGCCGCGGCTGATCTACCGATCACCATCTCGCTGATCGTTCGAGACCGGCGAGTGGCAGCAGGATTCAAGGCCTCGGCGACCCCCGTCGCCGGGGCCTTGCTGCGCCACTCATCGGGGAGGACCCGGGACAGCCACCGGATCTCGCACCCCGTCCGCGCATCTCGTGGCGAGCGGGGATCCGGCGGGGGACAGGGATGGTCGGCAGAGCAGCCGATTCGTCCCGGTCGTGTCCCCGCTCCCGTCGGGCGCGGGCCGGCAGCGGGATCGGGGTCAGACGGTGTTGGCGTCGACCTCGTCGGCACCGCCGGGCGGCTCGTTGTAGCCGTCGGCGCGCTGCTGCGGTGACATCGCGGCGATCCGGTCCATCACCTCGTCGGTGATCTCCCGCCGGGCGCGGCCGGCAGGCAGGCCCGCGTACGCCGACGGCTGCACCGGCGTCCCGAAACGGACCGTGACGGGATGGACCCGCAGCCCGCTGGACCCGACCGGCTGCACCTTGTCGGTCCCGGTGACCGCCACCGGGACGACGGGCGCTCCGGAGGTGAGGGCGAGCCAGCCCACGCCGGTGCGGCCGCGGTAGAGCCGGCCGTCGCGCGACCGCGTGCCCTCGGGGTAGATCCCGAAGGCGCTGCCCTCCTGCAGCACGTCCAGTGCCAGCTCGAGCGAGCGCATGGAGTCGCGGTTGCCCGTGCGGCGGACGGGCACCGCGTCGATGAGGTGGAAGAAGAGCGCGGTCCCGCGCCCGCGCAGGCCCCGGCCCTCGAAGTACTCCGCCTTGGCCAGGAAGCGCACCCGCCGCGGCACGGCGAGCGGGATGACGACGCTGTCGATGAAGCTCAGGTGGTTGCTCGCGATGATCACGGCACCGGTGGGCGGCACGTTCTCGACGCCCACGGACGCGCGGCCGCCACACGACGCGGAAGACGAAGCCGGCGATCAACCGGGCGAGCGTGTATCCCACCGGCCCTCCCCTCTGCGCCAGGGAAGACTAGCCGCAGACCGTCGGGGCGACGGCCCGGGGAGGACGCGTCGGCAGGCTCGACGCTCCCGTCCGGTTCGTGAGATCGTGACCGCTGAGGCAGTGGCGGCCGCAGAAACTTCGAAGGCTCGCCCTGACGACCGAAAGTCTTCCCGGAGGGCGTCGATGACCGCAGAGATTCGAGAGGGCGCCGCCCGCCCTGGCGGCCTCGAACTGGATCCCGCTCTGGTCGACCGGGCGCGCCGTCTCGCCGTCCGCGCGGCGGAGCCCGTCGTCACCCTGGCCCGCACGCACACGACGGTGTCGGTGGAGCGCGCCACGCTCCGGCTGGCGGGGCTCTCCGGCGCCGACGCCGACCGCGTGCCCTGGGTCAACCACCTCGTCGACGCCGTCCGGGCGCAGGTCGGGCTGGAGCACGGCGTGTGCCTGCCGGTCTGGGACGCCCTGATCCGCGAGGAGGCCTCGGACCTGCTCACCCTGGCGCAGAAGGCGGCCGTCGGATCGGTCACCTTCCGCGTCCCGCAGGGCAGGGCGGCGCGGACGCCGAGGAGCGCCGCCCGGGGCGCGGTGGCCGCCGGCCTGCGCCGGGTGGACGCGGCGCGGCGCACGCGCGAGCGCCTCGTGAAGAAGCTGGGCGACCCGCAGCAGCGACCCTGGATCTACCTCATCGTGGCCACCGGCGACATCTACGAGGACATCCCGCAGGCCCAGGCCGCCGCGCGCGCCGGGGCCGACGTCATCGCCGTCATCCGGTCCACCGGGCAGAGCCTGCTCGACTACGTCCCGGAGGGCGCCACCCGTGAGGGCTACGCCGGCACCTACGCGACGCAGGAGAACTTCCGCCTCATGCGGGCCGCCCTGGACGAGGTCGGCGCCGAGCTCGGCCGGTACATCCGGCTGACCAACTACGCCAGCGGTCTGTGCATGCCGGAGATCGCCGCCCTGGCCGGGCTCGAGCGGCTCGACATGATGCTCAACGACTCGATGTACGGGATCCTCTTCCGGGACATCAACCCGATCCGCACCTTCGTCGACCAGCGCTTCAGCCGTCAGGTGCACGCGCGCGCCGGGATCATCATCAACACCGGCGAGGACAACTACCTCACGACCGCGGACGCGGTCGAGGCCGCGCACACCGTCACCGTCAGCCAGCTGCTGAACGAGGCGTTCGCGCACGAGGCCGGCCTGCCCGACCGGCTGCTCGGCCTCGGCCATGCCTTCGAGATCAACCCCGAGATCCCCGACTCGTTCCGGCTGGAGCTGGCGCACGCGCTGCTCGCCCGGACGCTCTTCCCGGACGCGCCGCTGAAGTGGATGCCGCCGACCAAGCACATGACCGGCGACGTCTTCCGGGGCTACCTGCTCGACGGGTTCTTCAACCTCGCCGGCGTCCTGACCGGTCAGAGCATCCTGCTCGTCGGGATGATGACCGAGGCCGTGGTCACACCGTGGCTGTCCGATCGCGACCTCGCGCTGCAGAACGTCCGCTACGTGATCAACGCCTGCGCCGGGCTGGCGGAGGACTTCCACCCGCCCGCGGACGGCTTCATCGCCACGCGCGCGAGGCACGTGCTCGCCGAGGCCGTCGACCTGCTCGACCGGATCGTCGACGACACCCTGCTGGAAGCGATCGCCGACGGCACCTTCGGTCTGATGCGCCGACCGGCGGACGCCGGGAAGGGCCTCGACGGGGTCGCTCGCAAGGCGGACGACTACGCCAACCCCGCCGTCGACCTCCTCGAGAGCGGAGCCACCCGATGAGCGACCGGCAGGTGGTCCGTCCGTACGGGGACGCGACCGGCGACGGCATGGTCCAGGTGTCCTTCACGCTGCCGCTGCCGCACGACAAGCGGGCCGAGGGCGCCGCCGTCCAGCTCGCCCAGAAGATGGGCCTGGACCCCGCCCTCGTCGTGCACGCCAAGGCGATGGGCCCCGACTTCACCTTCTTCGTCGTCTACGGCTCCGTCCGGCACCTCGTGGAGCTCGACAAGGTGCAGGTCGTCGAGCGGGAGTACCCGCTGCTGTCGCCGAAGGAGGTCAATGCGGCGATCAAGAGCCGGCTGCGGCGCAAGCTCGTCGTCGTCGGCGCCTGCATCGGGACGGACGCGCACACCGTCGGGATCGACGCGATCCTCAACATCAAAGGGTTCGCGGGGGAGAAGGGCCTGGAGTACTACCGCGAGATCAAGGTCGTGAACCTCGGTGCCCAGGTCGCCGTCCCGGAGCTCGTCCAGCGCGCCATCGACGAGCGGGCGGACGCCGTCCTCGTCTCCCAGGTCGTGACCCAGCGCGACGCTCACGTGCACAACACGCAGGAGATGTCCGCCGCGTTCCGGGAGGCGCTCCCCGCGCACCGGCGTCCGCTGCTCGTGGTCGGCGGTCCGAGGTTCGACGAGTCCGCCACCGCCGACCTCGGCGTCGACCGCATCTTCGGCCGCGGGACGACCCCGGGAGAGGTCGCCTCCTATCTCGTGCACGCGCTCGTCCCCGAGGGTGCCTCCCAGCGGAAGGCGGGCTGATGAGCGACGCGACGCAGGACCCCCGGCTCGGCCTCTCGGTGACGCACCGCCGGTACGTGCCGTACAGCCACGCGCACTACGCGGGGAACCTCGTCGACGGCGCCTACAGCCTCGCCTGCTTCGGTGACGTGGCGACGGAGCTGTGCATCCGGACGGACGGTGACGAGGGGTTGTTCGCCTCCTACGCCGACGTCCAGTTCCTCGCCCCGGTCCGGGCCGGGGACGTGCTGGAGATCACGGCCACCGTCGTCCGCGTCGGGCCGCCGCAGCCGGGAGCTCGAGTTCGCCGCGACCGTCGTGTGCCGGGGCCGGCCGGACCGTTCGGCGAGCGCCGCCGAGGTGCTCGACCCTCCGCTCGTCGCGACCACGGCACGGGGCACCGTCGTCGTCCCGGGGTGACCGGGTCGATGAATGCGCGGCCACGGCACCCCTTCGGGCAGGTAAACGCGACACGCCGAGCGACACGCCGACGAATCCCTGAATCCCTCGTTCGGAGGGGCGGCCGAACACAACCTCGATGACCTGCGGTGATTCCCATACCCGCTGGTCGGGGAGTCCTTGACACCGCCGGTGCGGTGACTAGGTTGCGGAGTGGCCGTCCACCCCTCCAGGACGGTCGTCGCGGCAGGGGAGGTCAGACCCCGAACCGACGACCATCGGTGGGCAAGGACCGGGCCTGCACGCTCAGTAGACAACGACGGTGGCCTCGTAGCCGGCGAGGTCACGGCCGGACCGAAGAGTCGTGCGGGCCCGGTCGAGCCCACCGAGGCGGGCCGACCTCGAATCCCCGCGCCGCGGCGTCTACGCTGCTGCAGTGGACGACCGGGACGGCCCCCTGCCTCGCACCGCCGCCCTCGCGCTCGCGCTGCTGAGCGGTGTCGCCCTCGACCTCGCGTTCCCCGCCCCCGGCTGGTGGGTCCTCGCGGCCCCCGGCGTGGCCGGCCTGGCGCTCGCGGTCCGCGGGGCCTCCGCGCGCTGGGGGGCGCTGCTCGGTCTGGTGACCGGGCTGGCGTACTTCGTGCCGCTGCTGCACTGGTCCGGCGTCTACGTCGGGGCGCTCCCGTGGCTGGCGCTCGCCGCCTCCCAGGCCTGCTTCGTCGCCCTCGTCGGGGCGGCCCTGCCGTGGGCGTGGCGCGCACCCGGCGGGCGGGCGGGAACCGTCCTGACCGTCGCCGGCCTCTGGGTCCTCGGCGAGGCGCTGCGCGCCCGGCTCCCGTTCGGCGGCTTCCCCTGGGGCCGGCTGGCGTTCTCCCAGTCCGACGCGCCGACCCTGGGGTGGGCCGCGCTCGGGGGCGCCCCCCTCGTCACCGCAGTCGTGGCGGCCGCGGGCGCCTGCCTGGCCGTCGCCGTGGCCGAGCTCCTCCGGCGGGGCACCGGATCCCGGCGGGCCGCCAGGGCCGGGCTCGCCGCCGCCATCGGCGTCGCGCTCGTCGCCGGGGGGCCGCTGGCGCTCCGGCTCGGCAACATCGGTTCCGGCGGCACGTCTCGCGACGTCCGTGTCGCCGCCGTCCAGGGGAACGTCCCGACCGCCGGTCTGGAGTTCAACGCCCAGCGCCGCGCCGTCCTCGACAACCACGTGCGCGCCACCCTCGCCCTGGCGGACGCCGTCCGCGCCGGTCGTGCCCAGGCCCCGGACCTCGTCGTCTGGCCGGAGAACTCCAGCGACATCGACCCGCTGCGCAACCCGGACGCGTTCGGCGAGATCGACCAGGCGACCGACGCCCTCGGCGTGCCGCTGCTCGTCGGCGCCGTGCTCGACGGACCGGGCGACCACGTCTCCAACGCCGCGATCGTGTGGGGTCCGAGCGGGTCCGCAGCGCCCGGCCCGGGGCAGCGCTACGTCAAGCGGCACCCGGTGCCGTTCGCCGAGTACATCCCCTACCGGTCGTTCTTCCGGATCTTCAGCGACAAGGTCGACCTCGTCTCCAAGGACTTCGCGGCCGGCGACAAGGTCGGCGTCCTGCAGCTCGGGCCGGCCAGGATCGGCGACGTCATCTGCTTCGAGGTCGCCTACGACGACATCCTGCGCGACGTGGTCACCGGCGGCGCCGACCTGCTGGTCGTGCAGACCAACAACGCCACCTTCGGCTACACCGACGAGAGCTCCCAGCAGATCGCGATGTCCCGGCTGCGCGCGGTCGAGGCCGGCCGCGCCGTCGTCCACGTCTCGACCGTCGGCGTCAGCGGCCTCATCGAGCCGGACGGCAGCGTGGTCACCGGCTCCCGGCTCTTCACGCCCGCCGTTCTCGACGCCTCGCTCCCGTTGCGGACCGGCTTCACCGTCGCCACCCGGGTCGGGGTGCTGCCCGAGATCGCGTTGTCGCTGATCGGCCTCGCGCTCGCCGGCGTGGCCCTGGTCAGGAGCCGGCGGCGCCGGGGGAGGCCGGCCGAACCGGGCGCAACAGCCGCCCGCCGAGCCGGCCGAGCCGACCGAGCCGGCCGAGGCCATGCCGACGGGCGACGCCGAGCCCGCGGCGACGGGCGGCGCGCCGTGACTCCGGAACGGGCCCGGACCGTCGCTTCACCCGTGCGGCGCGCGCTGACGACCGCGGCGGTCGTCGTGCTCGCGGTCCCGATCGTCGAGATCGCCGTCGCGGTGCTGCTCGCGCGGCGCATCGGCGCGGACGCCACCGTCGGCCTGATCCTGCTCGGCTGTCTCGGCGGTCTCTGGGTGCTCCGCTGGGCCGGCTCCGGTGCCCTGCGCGAGCTGGGGCGCGTCGCGCCCGGGGGCAGCTCCGGGAACCACCGGTGCGGTCGGCCGGGACGCCGGGGAGGCCGGGCTCAAGGTCGTCGCCGGGCTCCTCCTGGTGTTCCCCGGTCTCGTCACGGACGTCCTCGGGTTGCTGCTGCTCCTGCCCCAGGTCCGCGGGTTCGTCGCGCGACGGCTCGCCCACCGGCTGCGGCGCCGCTTCGAGGTCGCCGCCCGGCGCGTCACCGTGCGCGGCGAGACCGTCGACGGCGTCACCGTCACGTCGTGGGTCGAGGACGATCCGGGGACGACGAAGCCGCCGCTGCCGTTGGGTCCGGCGGAGGACCCGCAGCAGCGGCGGCCAGGGTGAGCCAGGAGTGCTCGGACAAAGGTGAGGCCCCGCGCCCGGGGGGGTGGCACGGGGCCTCTCGACGCCCGGGGGACGGGCGTCGCATCGGATGCCGACGGGGGAGGCGGCACCCGGGTCCGAGGGTGGAACAGGTCAGGCGCTGCGGCGGCCGTTCAGTCGGCCGCTGCGCAGCAGCTCGAGCCGCTCCTGCAGGAGCTCCTCGAGCTCAGCCGTCGTCCGCCGCTCCATGAGCATGTCCCAGTGGGTGCGGGCGGGCTTGACGGGCTTCTCGTCGGGCCGCTCGTGGTTCTCGCGAAGAGCCATGGAGCCGCACCGGCACTCCCAGAGCGACGGCACCTCCGCCTCGACGGAGAGCGGGACGACGACCGTGTGGCCGTTGGGGCAGTGGTAGACGACGTCCTGACGGGCTGCCGGCTGGACGCCGCTGTCGCTCTCGAGGCTCTGGGCACCAAGCCGGGTGCCCCGCATGCTCCGGTCGCTCATACAGTTCCCCTCCGGACGTCGGTCGCGGGTGTCGGCGGGCGGATCGTGCCCACGGTGAGGTCGGTAGGCAGGTGCCCCCGGTTACTCCTAAGTAACGGGAGCACTTCGGGAAATGTTCCGGGTGCGTACGACCTTCCGCCCGTCCGGCGGACGGGTAGCGCCCGAACGGGTGTCACACCACCGCGGGCACCTGGTTGCCGGCCTCGACGATGCCGCGCCGCACGTCGACGCGGGCGAGCAGGACGCCGCCGAGCACGAAGAACACCACCAGCGCGACGATCGCCGCCCGGTAGGTGTGCGTGAGCTGGAACACCAGGCCGAAGAGCAGGGTGCCCGACCAGCTCGTGCCGCGCTCGGCGGACTGGTAGAGGCTGAAGTACTCGGCCTCGCGGCCGCGGGGGACCAGCTGGCTGTAGAGCGAGCGCGACAACGCCTGGGTGCCGCCGAGCACGACGCCGATGAGCACGGCCAGCGCGAGGAACAGCCCGAACCGGTGCGCCGGCAGCACGAACCCGACCGCGACGACCCCGACCCACAGGACGAGGCCGGCGAGGATCGCGCGATGGGCTCCCGTGCGCGCGGCGATCCGGCCGAAGAGCAGCGCCCCGCCGAAGGCGACGAACTGGACCAGCAGGATCGACGTGATGAGCTGCCCCTGCTCCAGCCCGAGCTGCTCGGCGGCGAAGATGCTGGCCGCGTAGATGACGGTCTGGATGCCGTCGTTGAAGAACAGGTACGCGACGAGGAACCGCAGCGTCTGCGGGTACCCGCGCAGGTCCCGCAGGGTGGCCGCGAGCTGCCCGAAGGCGGCCGCGAGGAACCCGCGGCCCGGCTCGGGCACGACGTCCCCGGGCGGCCTGTCCCGCAGCCCCAGGTAGGGGACGACGGTGAACCCGGCCCACCAGATCGCCGGCGGAGAGCAGGCTCAGCCGGACCGCGCTGCCCTGGCTCAGGCCGAACGCCGCATGACCCTGGACCAGGACGAGGTTGAGCGCGAGCAGCAGCCCGCCGCCCAGGTAGCCGACCGCCCACCCGCGGCTCGAGACCGCGTCCCGCTCGTCCGGGCCGGCGATGTCGATGAGGATCGCGTCGTAGACGACGAGCGAGCACCCGAGGGCCAGGCTGGCGACGATCTCCAGCAGCACCCCGAGCACCCAGTCGTTCCCCGTGACGAACCACATCGCCGACGCGGCGAGAGCGCCGGCCCAGGCGAACCCGGCCAGGAACCTCCGCTTGCGGCCGACGCGGTCGATCAGCGCGCCGACGACGGGCAGGATCAGCGCGGAGATCAGCGTCGTGACGGTGACGGTGTAGAGCGCGAGGGAGCCGGGGCTGACGGGAACGCCGAGCACCGAGAGGTTCGTGCGGCAGACGCCGTCCGAGGCGATGCCGGGGCAGGCGGCCTGCTTGGCGACGCTCGTCAGGTACGGCCCGAAGAGCACGGTCAGCGTCGTCGTCACGTAGGCGGAGTTGGCCCAGTCGTAGACGTACCAGCTGCGCTGCTCCCGGCGCCGGGCGACCGGCTCGTCGAGGACCCCGGCGGCGGACTCCGTCACGGCTGCAGGCCCTCCTGCGGTCGGGCGACCACCGCGAGGGCGAGGTCGGCGCGGTTGGTGACGACGGCGTCCACACCCAGCTCGATCAGCTCCCGCATCCGCCGTGGGTCGTCCACCGTCCAGACGTGCACCTGCGCGCCCGCGGCGTGGACGGCGGCCACCAGCCGGCGCGTGACGAGCCGGCGGGGTCGGGTCGCGTCGGGCAACTGCAGGGCGACGGCTCCCTGCAGGGCCCGTCGAAGGACCGGTGCCGGCGCGCCGGCCGCCGCCAGCGTCACGACGGCGGCGCTCCCGCGCAGCCCGAGGCTCGAGGCCACGGGGCCGGCCTCCGCCAGACCGCGCACCGCCTCCCGGCGGCGATGGTCGCTGAAGGAGGCGACGCACACCCGCTCGAGCGCCTGGTGACGGCGGACGACGTCCACGAAGGGCCGGACGGCGCCGGCGGACTTGAGGTCGACGTTGACCCGGACGTCGGGCCACGCGTCGAGGACGTCGGCGAGCCGGGGGATCGGTTCGGCGCCGCCCAGGCGCGCCCGTCGCAGCACCGCCCACGAGACGCCCGAGACGGGCCCGCGCAGGTCCGTGAGCCGGTCGAGGGTGTCGTCGTGGAAGACCACGAGCTCGCCGTCCGCCGTGGCATGGACGTCCGTCTCCAGGTGTGTGACGCCCACCTCCACCGCCGCCGCGAAGGCCGGCATCGAGTTCTCCGGCGCGCGGGTCGCGAGACCGCGGTGCGCCAGCACGAACGGACGTGCCACCTGCAGGTAGGGGTGCAGCGGCGGCGCGGGGCTGGGCACGCGGACATCATCGGGTACCACGGGGCAACGGGCAGCACCGGCGGCGGGCACGGCGGTCAGCCGCCGAACTCCCAGTGCCAGGGCTCCGGGCAGCGAGCCGGTCGGCTCGGCCCAGGACGGGTGGAACCAGCCGAACAGCGGCGCGTTCTCGAGCATCCACCGGTGGGTCGCGGTGCCGAACGACTCGATGCCGCCGCACAGGTCCGTCGGCCGTGCCCCAGCCGTGGTTGCTCGTCCCGGGCTTGGCCGCGAAGCCGGGCCGCTCGGCCGCGACCCGCACCTGGTCGGGGTAGGAGCGGTAGGCGTCGGTGACGCAGATCGGCGTGCCGAACGCCTTGGCGTAGGCGTGGCTCAGCCGGTCGAAGGCGTACTCGGCGTCCGCCCGCAGGTACGCGCCCGGCGCGCCCCAGACGGGGCACAGCAGTGACAGCGGGATGCGGCCGTTGGGGAAGGCGGAGACGTCGCCTCCGGTGCAGCTGCCGACCGGGCCGGTGACCCCGTTGCCGCCGGCTCCGCCGGCTCCGCCGGCGTACGCATCGGCGGCGGCCAGCAGCGCCGCCTCGCCGTCGGCCCCGGCCGTCGCCTTCCGGGTCGTGCTCACCGCCTGCTCCGCCTGCTGCAGGGCGCCTCGGTGCTCCGCGACGGCAGCGTCGGCGGCTGCCTTCGCCTCCGTCGCGAGGGCGGCGTCGGCGTCCGCCGTCTGCTGTGCGGCGTTCGCGGCGGCGAGCGCGGCCTGCTGGCGCTGCTGGGCGCCCTCCAGCGCCTCCAGCGCGCGGGCCTGCCCGTCGCCCACGGACTTGACCACCGCCTGTGCGGTGGCGATGTCGTCGGTCGTGCCCTCGCTGAGCAGCGTGAGCAGCGCGGGTGAGTGCTGCAGCGGGCCGCCGGAGACGTAGGCCTCGAACGCCCAGCGGCCGAGCGCCGAGCGCTGGTCGTCGACGTCCTGCTGGGCCTGCTGCGAGCGCCGCCTGGGCCTGGGCGGAGTCGAGCTGCGCCTGCTGCTGCTCGACGACGGCGGCGCGGTAGCTCTCGAGCGCCGCGGCGGCCGCCTGCGAGGCGCGGTCGAGGGCGGAGCGGGCGGCGTCCGCGTCGCCCTGCTGCTCCAGCAGCTTCAGGTGCAGCGCCTGCGCGCGGGCCTGGGCGGCGAGCGTCGCCGCGGACGGCTGCTGCTCGGCACCGCCGGAGCCGGCGGAACCGCCGTTGCCGGCCGGCGAGGAGGACGGTTTCGCGGGGGTCGAGGCCGCGACCCCGGGCGCATCGGGGCAGGCGACGACGGCCACCACGGCCAGCGCGACGACGAGCAGCGCGCGACGGCCCCGCCGCCGCGGATCACCCGCGCGAGCACCCACGGTAAGCACTACGGCCGCAGGCGCTCGGACTTGAGGAGCCGTCAGGGTGAGCGCCGTCACGTGCCCCGGTGAGAGGCGTCAGTGGTGCGGGCCGACGCCCAGCGGCTCGATGTGCACGATGACGGCGTCGAGCTGGGGGAGCGCGGCCTTCATGGTGCGCCCCGCCGCCGTCGCGATGTCGTGCCCCTGGGCGACACCGAGGTGGGGGTCCACGGCGAGGACGGCGTCGGCACGCATCCGGTGGCCGATCCACCGGACCCGTACCTCGTGGACGTCGAGGACGCCGGGGACGTCGCCGAGCACCGTCTCCGCGCGCGTGACGAGGTCCGGGTCGACGCCGTCGAGCAGGCGGCGCCCGACGTCGCGCACCGCGCCCCAGAGGATGACGAGGATCGCGACGGTGATGAGCAGGCCGATCAGCGGGTCGGCCACGGGGAACCCGAGGGCGACCCCGACGGCACCGACGACGACGCCGAGGGACGTGATGCCGTCCGCCTGGGCGTGCTTGCCGTCGGCGACGAGCGCGGCGGAGCCGATCCGGGTGCCGACCCTGGTCCGGTAGACCGCCACGATCTCGTTGCCGAGGAAGCCGACGACGCCGGCTGCCACGACGACCCAGAGGTGGCTCACGGGGGAGGGGTCGCTGATCTTGCGGATGCTCTCCCAGGCCGCGACGACCGCGGAGATCGCGATCATGAGGACGACGACGAGGCCGGCGAGGTCCTCGACCCGGCCCAGGCCGTAGGTGAACCGCCGCGACGCCGGACGGCGGGCCAGGGTGAAGGCGATCCAGAGCGGCACGGCGGTCAGCGCGTCGGAGAGGTTGTGCACGGTGTCGGCGAGCAGCGCGACCGAGCCGGAGAGGAGGACGACGGCCGCCTGGACCAGGGCCGTGACGCCCAGCACCGCCAGGCTCACGAGGACGGCCCGCTTGCCCTCCTCGCTCGCCTCGAGCGCCTCGTCGGTGGACTGGGAGGGGTCGTGGCTGTGCGGGCGCACCACGTGCAGCAGCCGGGCGAGCAACCCGTCGGTTCTGACCGTGCTCGTGACCGTGCTGGTGACCGTGCTCGTGTGCCTCGTCGTGCTCGTGCGCGTGGTCGTGCCCGTGGTCGTGGGTACCGGCCGCCTGCATCCGCACATCGTCACAGGTCACCGACTCCGAGCAATACCGCGCACGCCGCGATCTCACGCAGGAGTAAGATGAGAGCCGTGCGGCAGATCCTCCTTCTTCGCCGGCCGCGCTGACGGCACGTCCGCCCCCTCCGCGGGGTGGACGGAGACAGCGCGGCGACCCCTCCTGCGTGAGGGGTCTTTTGCTGTCCGGACGACGACCGGCGACGACGAGGACGCCCCCGAGACCCGAAGAGACGAGGACATCGTGACGCAGACGCCGACCCGCGAGGAGCGGCCCGGCTCGGACGCCGCCGCCTACGACCCTGCCGCCCTGCAGGAGAAGTGGCTGCCGGTCTGGGACGAGCTCGCGCCTTTCCGGTCCGGGCGCCCGGGCGACGACCGGCCGAAGCTGTACGTGCTGGACATGTTCCCGTACCCCTCCGGTGACCTGCACATGGGTCACGCGGAGGCGTACGCGCTGGGCGACGTCATCGCGCGGTACTGGGTGCAGCGCGGCTACGACGTTCTGCACCCCATCGGGTGGGACTCGTTCGGCCTGCCGGCCGAGAACGCGGCGATCAAGCGCGGCCAGGACCCGCGGCTGTGGACGTACGAGAACATCGAGCAGCAGAAGGCGTCGATGCGGCGCTACGCGTGCTCGTTCGACTGGGACCGGCTGCTGTACACCTCCGACCCGGAGTACTACCGCTGGAACCAGTGGCTGTTCCTGCGCTTCTACGAGCGCGGCCTGGCCTACCGCAAGCCCTCGATGGTCAACTGGTGCCCGCACGACCAGACCGTGCTGGCCAACGAGCAGGTCGTGCAGGGCCGCTGCGAGCGCTGCGACACGCCGGTCACGAAGAAGAAGCTGACCCAGTGGTACTTCCGGATCACGGAGTACGCCGACCGCCTGCTGGACGACATGGACCAGCTGGAGGGCCGCTGGCACGACAAGGTCCTGACGATGCAGCGGAACTGGATCGGCCGCTCCCGCGGGGCCGACGTCCGGTTCGCGATCGAGGGCCGGGACGAGCCGGTCACCATCTACACCACGCGGCCGGACACCCTGTACGGCGCGACCTTCTTCGTCGTCGCCGCCGACTCCGAGCTGGCGTCGGAGCTGGCCGCGGGGACGCCGGCCGAGGCCGAGTTCGGCGCCTACCTGGAGCAGGTGCGGCGGACCAGCGAGATCGACCGGCTGTCGAGCGAGCGCGAGAAGACCGGCGTCTTCCTGCACCGGTACGCGGTCAACCCGGTCAACGGCGAGCGGCTGCCGATCTGGGCCGCGGACTACGTGCTGGCCGACTACGGCCACGGCGCGATCATGGCGGTGCCGGCGCACGACCAGCGCGACCTGGACTTCGCGCGGACGTTCGACCTGCCGGTCCGGGTCGTCGTCGACACCGGCGAGGAGGACCCCGCCGTCACGGGTGTCGCGACGACCGGCGACGGTCAGCTGGTCAACAGCGGGCCACTGGACGGGCTGCGCAAGGAGGAGGCGATCGCTCGGATCGTCGAGATCCTGCGCGAGCGGGAGACCGGCGACGCCGCGGTGAACTACCGGCTGCGTGACTGGCTGGTCTCCCGGCAGCGGTACTGGGGGACGCCGATCCCGATCATCCACTGCCCGGTCGACGGCGAGGTCCCGGTGCCGGACGACCAGCTGCCGGTCGCGCTGCCGCCGACGGAGGGCCTGGACCTGCAGCCCAAGGGCACGTCGCCGCTGGGCGCCGCGCAGGACTGGGTGAACGTGGAGTGCCCGCGCTGCGGCGGTCCCGCGCTGCGCGACACGGACACGATGGACACGTTCGTCGACTCGTCGTGGTACTTCCTGCGCTACTGCTCGCCGCAGCGGGACGACGTCCCGTTCGACGAGGCCGAGGTCGAGAAGTGGCTGCCCGTCGACCAGTACGTCGGCGGCATCACCCACGCGATCCTGCACCTGCTGTACGCGCGGTTCTTCACCAAGGTCCTGTACGACCTGGGCATGGTCTCGTTCACGGAGCCGTTCGCCCGGCTGCTGAACCAGGGCATGGTCATCATGGACGGCTCCGCGATGAGCAAGTCGCGGGGCAACCTGGTCCGGCTGTCGGACGAGCTGGGCGAGCACGGCGTCGACGCCGTCCGGCTGACCATGGTCTTCGCGGGTCCGCCCGAGGACGACATCGACTGGGCGGACGTCTCGCCCGCCGGGTCCGCGAAGTTCCTGGCCCGGGCCTGGCGGCTGGCGGGCGACGTGACGAGCCGGCCGGGGGCGGACCCCAGCGGCGGAGACGTCGCGCTGCGGCGGGCCACGGCCCACGCCGTCGACGAGGCCACCCGCGCGGTCGAGACCATGCGCTTCAACGTCGCGGTCGCGCGCGTCATGGAGCTGGTGAACGTGACGCGCAAGGCCGTCGACGCCGGCCCGGGCGCCGCCGACCCGGCGGTCCGGGAGGCGGTCGAGGCGGTCGCCGTCCTGCTGTCGCTGTTCGCGCCCGTACACGGCGGAGGACATGTGGCAGCGGCTGGGCCACGACCCGTCGGTCGCGCTGGCGGGCTGGCCCACCGTGGACCCGGAACTGCTGGTCGAGGAGACCGTGACCTGTGTCGTGCAGGTCGCGGGCAAGGTCCGGGCGCGGCTGGACGTGCCGCCCTCGATCGAGGAGGAGGCCCTGCGGGAGCTGGCGCTGGCCGATCCCGCGGTCGTCCGGGCCCTGGAGGGGCGCGGCATCAGGACGGCGATCGTCCGCGCACCGAAGCTGGTGAACATCGTCCCCGCCTGAGCGGGCCGAAGGACCCTGGGCCCGAGCACCCGCCGGGCCGGATCTGAACGGCTTCGGCTCACAGCCGGCGTCCAGCTCCCGCTCACACATGGGATAGGTCCGGAACGCACTGTTTCCGGTGTCAGCACGAACGACATCGGAGGCGGCCATGAGCATCGAACTCACCGAGCGTCCACAGGAGACGGATCAGGAGGTCCTTCCCGAGGCGACCGGGAGCGGGGGAGGGGCGGTCCCGCCGTCCTTCGCGGCTCCCGAGGAGCGCTCGGGAGGCAGCCGGCACCCGTGGTCACGGCGCTTCGCCGCGGGGCTGCTGGCGCTCGGCATCGCCACGGGCTCCGGGACGGCGGGTGCGCTCGCGGTCACCAGCTTCGAGCAGCCCGCGACAACGGCCACCACGACGGCAGCATCGACGTCCGCGTCGTCCACCACTACGGCCTCGGCGTCGAGCTCGTCGGCCGCGTCGTCCCTCTCGGCGGTCGTCGCCAAGGTCGCTCCGAGCGTCGTCTCCCTCGACGTCCAGGGGCAGGGTGGTGAGGTCGAGGGCTCGGGAGTCGTGATCCGGTCCGACGGGCTCGTCCTCACGAACAACCACGTCGTCTCCGCCCTGGGCAGCGGAGCCACGATCACCGTCGAGTTCAGCGACGGCCGGACGGCGTCCGCCACGGTCGTCGGTACGAACGCGAGCGCCGACCTCGCCGTGATCAAGGTGACCGGCGTGAGCGGCCTGACCGCGGCGACCCTCGGGTCGAGCGGTTCGGTGAAGGTGGGTGACGAGGTGCTCGCCGTCGGCAACCCGCTGGGGCTGTCGGACACGGTCACCTCGGGCATCGTCAGCGCCCTGGGCCGGACCATCACCGTCGGCGGTGACGGCGAGGCGACCGAGACGCTCAAGGGCGCCATCCAGACGGACGCCGCGATCAACCCGGGCAGCTCCGGGGGAGCGCTGGTGAACGCGGACGGCGAGGTCGTGGGCATCACGACCGCGAGTGCCAGCCTCAGCAGCCAGGACTCGGGGAGCATCGGCGTCGGGTTCGCGATCCCCGCCGACCAGGCCCAGCAGGTCGTCGACCGGATCCTCGCCTCGGCCTGACCGCCGAACCGGCGGCGTGCGTCAGGCGGGCGGCGTCGGGCAGGGCGAGCCGGACGGTTCGGGGGAGTCGGACGGCGTCGGCGTCGGCGTCGGACTGGGGTCCGGATCGGGAGTCGGACAGGTCGGCGGGGGCGTGGGCGTCGGCCTGGGTGTCGCCGTGGGCGGCTGCGTGGGCGCCGGTTGCGACGATCCCGACGAGTCTTCGCAGGCGATCCCGTGTGCCTGGGCAACCAAGCAGAGGCTGCTCGGCCCGTTCCCGGCGATCAACCCGAGACCGGCCACGGCGGCGACCACGATGCCGACGATGGCGGCGATCAGGAGCGCGTACTCGACGGCCGCGGCGCCTCGTGCGGCGTTCCGCCGCCCGCTGCCTCCGCCCCTCCTCACGGGCTGCACCCTACGGATGGGAGCGCTCTCGGAGGGGTGCCGTCCGGAGGTCGATCATGCGTTCGACGGAGATCGGGGGCGGCACGCGCACCGCTTCCGACCTAACGCCGATAATGCACATTATGTCATTCCGAGGAGAGGAGGGACCCCTGCACGGACCCTCCCCTGGGTCAGCCGCGGCTCGTCCGGCGCAGCCACCACAGGCCGACCAGCGGCAGCACCAGCGGCACGAATCCGTAGCCCGAGCCGTAACCGGACCAGACGGTCGCCTTCGGGAAGTCCTCGGGCGCCAGGATGCTCGCCGTCCCGATCGCCAGGACGCCCACGAGCTCGATCGTGATCGCGACGAGGGCGAGCCTGCGCGCGCCGCTCCCTCGGCGCGCCAGCGCGATCGTGGCCACCACGTACACGACCGCCGAGAAGGCGGAGAGCAGATATGCCAGCGGTGCCTCGGAGAAGTCCGTGGCGATCTGCACGGCGGCTCGGGACGTCGCGGCGAGCGCGAACACGGCGTAGACGGCGACGAGCACCCGGCCGGGCCCGCTCGCCGTCGCCCGAGGTTCCGTCGCGGTGCCGGGCTCCTCAGGCACCGGTCCCCCTCGACAGCAGGACGAGCCGGGCCGTCATGATCGCGACCGTGAACCCGCCGACGGCGACGACCACCCCGCTCCACCGGGTCCGCTCCGCGAGCGACCACGCGACCGCGAGCGGCAGCACCACCACGATCCCGATGAGGTAGCCGATGTAGGTGGCCGTCTCCGGCGGCCTGCTCCCCCGGACGAGGTCGATCGCCGCCAGCACCGACTGGGCGAGCGTGAGGACGGCGCCGACGCCGGCGACCGCCAGGGTGACCCGCCCCGGTGGCCGGTCCCGGGCGGCGACGACTCCCCCGCAGACGGACGCCAGGAGGGCCACCGTCACGACGGCGGCGACGAGACCGGAGTGCACGCGTGAACGATGCCACGCCCGGTCCGCGCGATCGTGCCGGACCCGGCGCGCCACCCGTGCGAGGGCTGGCGAAGCGGCGGCGGCCGAGGCACGCTCGGAGTGGCGCGTGTCGCGGGAACAGTCGCGCGACGGCGCCTGTTGACACCGTTCCGGTGCCGGGGACGGAGCCGGGCGGAGGATCGTCGTCACGGAGGCGAGGGGTGCACATGGACGCCGTGGAGCGTTACCGGCAGGCGGAACGTCTGCTCGCGAGCCGGAACCCGCACGCCGCGCTGACGGTCGTGGAGCCGCTCGTCGAGGCCGAGCCCGACACCGTCGCCGTCCTCGTGCTGGCCGCCCGCGCCAACTTCGACTGCGCCCGCCTGGAGCAGGCGGAGGCGCTCTTCCGCCGGGTGGTCGAACTCGACCCCACGCACCACTACGCGCACGCCGGCCTGGGCCGGACGCTGCAGCGGCGGTCGCGGCACCGCGAGGCGCTGATGCACCTCCGCCTCGCCACCGCCCTGGACGGCGAGCCCTGGTACGCGCAGGCCCTGGCCCGCGCCGAGGCGAGCGTCTCGGAGCCGCGCAGCGCGTGAGCGGGCACGCCGCCACGCTCGCCTACGCGGTCTCCGCCGGCGCCTACGCCGGCTTCCAGCTGACGATCCGGTTCGTCGTCTATCCCCAGTTCGCGCGGGTCCCGTCGCAGGCGTTCCCGCCGTACGAGCGCGCCCACCAGCGCGCGGTGACGCCGGTCGTCGGCGTCCTCTTCGGCGCGCTCGCGGTGACCTCGGTGCTCGTCCTCGCCTCGGGTCCCCGCGGCCCCGGCGTCGTCGCCCTCGCCCTGTTCGCGGCGCTCCTGCTCGTCACCGCGCTCGGCGCCGTCCCCCAGCACCGCGTGCTCGACGACAGGTTCGACGTCCGGGCGCATCGGCGGCTCCTGGCATGGGACACCGCGCGCGTCGTCCTGGCGCTCGCGCAGGTCGTCGTCGGCGCTGTCGTCGTCGGCCTGTCGTGGTGACAGAGAGTAGTAGCAGGCTTCCTGATCGCGAACACCCCGCACGGGGCGGAATGGCGTACAGCCTGCGTCTCGATCTGACCAGGACGGAGGGTTACTGTGGGCCTCGCATTGCGGCAGCAGTTACTGTCAGTCACCTTTAGTGAGGAACCGTGCCCCCACAGTCGCCGGGTCACCGTCGTCGTCGCTCCGCGGGTGCCGTCGTCGCCCTCGTGGTGGTGGTGCTCGTCGTCGCCGGGCTCCTGACGGCGCGCTCCGGAGTCGTCGACGCGGCGGGCCGGATCATGCCCTGGTCCTCCCCCGAGGCCAGCTGCCCGACCACCCCGGTGTCCGTGGTGGCCGCGCCGCAGATGTCGGACGTCGTCAGGCGCCTGGTCGCCCCGCTCGACGGCCGCGCCCTCGAGGACGGCTCGTGCCTGCGCGTCGATCTGCAGGTCCAGCCGCCGGTGACGACCGTCGAGAACTCCGCCTCCACGGCCACGGCCCAGCTGCCGCAGATCTGGATCCCCGACTCCTCGCTCTGGCCCGGGCAGGCCGCCGGCTGGTCGACGGAGGTCGTCGGCAGCATGGGCACCTCCCCGGTCGTCGTGGCGACGAGCCCGGCAAGCCTGGCGAAGCTGCACTGGCCGAAGACCGTCTCCTGGGCGCAGGCGCTGGACACGACGACGCACGCCATCGTCGCGCCGGGCACCACGGACGCCGCTCCCGGGATGGCGAGCGACGCCCCCTCGCTCCTCGGGCTGCTGTCGCTCGGCCGCGCCCTGGGCCCGGGGACGCGCACGGAGCAGCAGATCGCCGCGACCGTGCTCGCGGCGTCCAGGATCACTGCTCCGGACATGCCCGGCGCGATCGACATGGCGCGCAAGAGCGGCGCGAAGGCGCCCGCCGTCCTGCTCACGGACGAGCAGACCGTGCGGAACGCCAACCGGGACGAGCCGAAGGGGCTGGTCGCGGTCGCTCCGTCGGGTACGCCCGCCGCACTCGACTTCCCGGTCCTGAGGGTCAACCGCTCCAATGACGACCCCGTCGTCCACGCGGCCACGGACGTCGTCATCGGCGCGCTCACGGCGCCGGCCGCACGGCAGGTCGCCGCGGCTGCGGGTTTCGGTCCGCCGGCTCCCGAGGTCACGCCGACGAGCGACGCGCAGCGGTCGGCCGCCGAGCAGGCCGCCAGGTCGGCCGCCACGTTCGTGTCCCTGATCCGGACCTTGGCGTTGCCGTCCCGGCTGCTCGTGGCCCTGGACACCTCGTTGTCGATGCGGCTGCCGGTCGCCGGTGGGCTGACCCGGATCCAGCTCGCCGTCCTGGGCGCGATCGCAGCGGGCAAGCTGCTCCCCGACCGCTCCGCGATCGGGCTGTGGAGCTTCGCCGGGCGCCAGCCCGGAGGACAGCCCTACCAGGTGCTGGCGAAGACCGCGGCACTGAGCAACGTGGACAGCATCAGCGCCGCCGGCAAGGACGTCACGCACCGGGACGTCGTGAACGCCGCGCTGGTCTCGCTCCCCCGGCGGCTCTCGAGCGGGGGCACCGGGCTCTACGAGACCGCCCTCGACGCCCTCAGATCCGCCCGTAAGAGCTTCGACCCGCAGGCCAACAACGCGGTCGTGCTGTTCACCGACGGCTCCAACGACTACACGCCCGGCATCTCGCTCAGGAGGTTCCAGCGCCTGGCCAAGGCGGACGCCGCCGCGACACCGGGGCAGGTGGTCCTCCTCATCGCCATCGGGATCGGTCCGGACGCCGACATGAAGGCGCTGACGGCGATGTCGCAGGCGGCCGGCGGCCGGGCCTACCGCGCGGACACGCCGCAGACGCTGGAGACGGTGCTCTTCGACGCGATCGCGCACCGGCCGGTCGTGCCCGGACAGATCACGCCCTGAGCGTCCGGCTCACCCCGCGACGACCAGGACGAGGTCGCCGCCCTCCACCTGCTGCACGGGCCCGATCGCCACGCGCTGAACCACACCCGCCTTGGTGGTGGTGATCGAGGCCTCCATCTTCATGGCTTCGATCGTCGCCACCGTCTGCCCCGGCTCGACCTCGTCGCCCTCGGCGACGGTCAGCGAGACCACGCCCGCGAACGGTGCCGCGACGTGCCCCGGCACGGTCGGGTCGGCCTTCTCCGCGGCCTTGACCTGCACCGTCACCGAGCGGTCGCGCACCTGGATCGGACGCAGCTGGCCGTTGAGGGTGCACATCACGGTGCGCATGCCGCGGTCGTCGACGTCCCCGATCGCCTCGAGGCCGACGAGGAGGCGGACGCCTCGCTCCAGCTCGACGACGTGCTCCTCGCCGTGCCGCAACCCGTAGAGGTAGTCCACGGTGTCGAGCACCGACACGTCCCCGTAGGTCTCACGGACGGCGGCGAACTCGCGGGCCGGGCCCGGGAAGAGCAGCCGGTTGAGGGTGGCGCGACGATCCGTGGCCAGCGCCGCCTCGTCGTCCGGCGTGAGGTCGACCTGCCGCTGCGGCTGCTGGCGCCCCTCCAGCGCCCGGGTCCGGAAGGGCTCCGGCCAGCCGCCGGGCGGGTCGCCCAGCTCGCCGGCGAGGAAGCCGATGACGGAGTCCGGGATGTCGAAGCGCTCCGGGTGCTCGGCGAACTCCGCGGGGTCCGCCCCCACGGCGACCAGGTGCAGGGCGAGGTCCCCGACGACCTTCGAGGACGGCGTGACCTTGACGAGCCGGCCGAGGATCCGGTCGGCGGCCGCGTACATGGCCTCGATCTGCTCGAACTTCTCCCCCAGGCCCAGCGCGATCGCCTGCTGCCGCAGGTTGGACAGCTGCCCGCCCGGGATCTCGTGGTCGTACACCCGGCCCGTCGGCGACGGCAGGCCGGATTCGAACGGCGCGTAGACCCGGCGCACGGCCTCCCAGTAGGGCTCGAGGTCCATCACCGCACGCAGGTCGAAGCCCGGGTCGCGCGCGGTGTGCGCGAGCGCCGCGATGAGCGCCGACATCGGCGGCTGACTCGTCGTGCCGGCCATGGACGCCGAGGCGGCGTCCACCGCGTCGACACCGGCGTCGATCGCGGCGACCAGGGTGGCCAGCTGGCCGCCTGCTGTGTCGTGGGTGTGCAGGTGGACGGGCAGGTCGAAGCGCTCCCGTAGCGCGGTGACGAGCCGGCGCGCGGCTTCGGGGCGCAGCAGGCCGGCCATGTCCTTGATCGCGATGACGTGCGCGCCCGCGTCGACGATCTGCTCGGCGAGCCGGAGGTAGTAGTCGAGGGTGTAGAGCCGCTCCGCCGGGTCGACGAGGTCGGCGGTGTAGCAGAGGGCGACCTCGGCGACCGCCGAGCCCGTGCGGCGGACCGCCTCGATCGCCGGGCGCATCTGCTCGACGTCGTTGAGCGCGTCGAAGATCCGGAAGATGTCGATGCCGGTGGCGGCGGCCTCCTCGACGAAGGCGTCCGTGACGGCGGTCGGGTAGGGCGTGTACCCGACGGTGTTCCGGCCACGCAGCAGCATCTGCAGGCACAGCGCGGGCATGGCCTCACGGAGGGCGGCGAGCCGCTCCCAGGGATCCTCGCCGAGGAACCGCAGCGCGACGTCGTAGGTGGCGCCGCCCCAGCACTCGACGCTGAGCAGGCCCGGCGTCGCGCGGGCCACGGCCGGCGCCGCCGCGACCAGGTCACGGGTGCGCACCCGGGTCGCGAGCAGGGACTGGTGGGCGTCCCGGAACGTGGTGTCCGTGATCGCGACGGGGCCCGCTTCCCGCAGGGCCCGGGCGAAGCCCTCCGGCCCCCGGTCGCGGAGCACCGACCGCCAGCCCGTCAGCCCCTCCCCCTCGTGCCGGCCCACGTGCGGCAGCTTGGTCTGGGGCGAGACCGTGACCCTCGCCTCGCCGTGGGGGCGGTTCACCGTGGCGTCCGCGAGCCAGCTGAGCAGCTTGGTGCCGCGGTCGCCGCCCTGGCGGCGCTGCAGCAGGTGCGGCCGCTCGTCGATGAACGAGGTCGCGACGCCGCCGGCCAGGAAGTCGGGTTCGGCGAGCACGGCCTGCAGGAACGGGATGTTCGTGCTGACGCCGCGGACCCGGAACTCCGCGAGCGCGCGCCGGGCCCGCCGGACGGCGGTCGGGAAGTCCGCGCCCCGCGCGATGAGCTTGACCAGCATCGAGTCGAAGTGCGGGCTGATGGAGGCACCGGCGTGCGCGGTGCCGCCGTCCAGCCGGATGCCGGCGCCGCCGGGCGAGCGGTAGGTGTTGATGACGCCGGTGTCGGGCCGGAAGCCGTTCGCCGGGTCCTCCGTGGTGATCCGGCACTGGAGCGCGGCGCCGTGGAGGTGGATCCGGTCCTGGGTGAGGCCGAGGTCGCGGAGCGTCTCGCCGGCGGCGATCCGGATCTGGGACTGGACGAGGTCGACGTCGGTGACCTCCTCGGTCACCGTGTGCTCGACCTGGATCCGGGGGTTCATCTCGATGAAGACGTGCCTGCCGGCGTTCTCGCCGGCGGTGTCGAGCAGGAACTCGACGGTGCCGGCGTTCACGTAGCCCACCTGCCGGGCGAAGGCCACGGCGTCCCGGCACAGCGCGTCCCGGACCGCGGGGTCGAGGGCCGGGGCGGGGGCGATCTCGACCACCTTCTGGTGCCTCCGCTGCACCGAGCAGTCGCGCTCGAAGAGGTGCACGGTCTCGCCGGTGGCGTCCGCGAGCACCTGCACCTCGATGTGCCGCGGCCGCAGCACGGCCTGCTCGAGGAAGAGGGTGGGATCGCCGAACGCGCCCTCGGCCTCGCGCATGGCGATCTCCAGGGCGGGCCGCAGCTGACCGGCGTCCTCGACCCGGCGCATGCCGCGGCCCCCGCCCCCGGCGACGGCCTTCGCGAAGACGGGGAAGCCGATCTCCTGCGCGGCGGCGACCAGCTCGTCGACGTCCGCCGAGGGCGCCGACGACCGGAGCGCCGGGACGCCGGCCTCCCGCGCCGCGGCGACCGCACGGACCTTGTTGCCGGCCATCGCGAGCACCCGCGGCGGGGGCCCGACGAACGTGATGCCGTTCGCCTCGCAGGCGGAGGCGAGCTCGGGGTTCTCGGACAGGAAGCCGTAGCCGGGGTAGACGGCGTCCGCGCCCGATTCGAGCGCGACCCGGACGATCTCCGAGACGTCCAGGTACGCGCGCACCGGGTGACCGCGCTCGCCGATGAGGTAGGCCTCGTCGGCCTTGGTCCGGTGCACGGCGTTGCGGTCCTCCCAGGGGAAGACGGCCACCGTACGGATGCCGAGCTCGTAGGCCGCGCGGAACGCCCGGACGGCGATCTCTCCGCGGTTGGCGACGAGGATCGTGGAGAACAAGGACGCTCCTGCGGGGCGAGGACGGGCCGGGGACGCGCGACCTTGCGCTCCCCAGGGCCGAGACCGGGTGAGGTCACGGTAGCCGCCGCCGCGCCCGGGCAGCGCGGCGGCGACGCCCGGGCCGCCCGGGCCGCCCGGCGTCAGGCGTCGGCGGGCACCCGGGGCAGATCCTCCAGGGCCTGCGCGAACCGTTCGTCGGTCACGTCCTCGTCCGTCATGCGCCCGGAGAGGAACGCGTCGTAGGCGGCGAGGTCGAAGTGGCCGTGACCGCACAACGCCGTGAGGATGACGGTCTCCTGCCCCGACTCCTTCGCGGCCATCGCCTCCCGGATGCAGGCGGCGATGGCGTGCGTCGGCTCCGGCGCCGGCACGATGCCCTCGGTCCGCGCGAACTGCACGGCGGCGCGGAAGCACTCGGTCTGCGGCAGCGCCATGGCCTCGATGAGCCCGAGTTCGTAGACGTGCGACAGCAGCGGCGACATGCCGTGGTAGCGCAGTCCGCCGGCGTGGATCGGGTCGGGCACGAAGCCGTGGCCGAGGGTGTGCATCTTGAGCAGCGGCGTCATGCCTGCCGTGTCGCCGAAGTCGTAGGCGTACACCCCGCGGGTCAGCGACGGGCAGGACGCGGGCTCGACGGCGCGGATGGTGGGGTCGATCCGCCCGGCGAGCTTCTCGCGGAGGAACGGGAACGCCAGTCCGCCGAAGTTCGAGCCGCCACCGGTGCAGCCGACGATGACGTCCGGGGTCTCACCGATCTGCTCGAACTGGAGGAGCGTCTCCTCGCCGATGATCGTCTGGTGGAGCAGGACGTGGTTGAGCACGCTGCCGAGCGCGTAGCGGATGCCCGGGTCGCCCGCCGCGACCTCGACCGCCTCGCTGATCGCGATGCCGAGCGAGCCGGGGTGCTGCGGGTCCTGGGCCAGGATGGCGCGGCCCGCCTGGGTGAGCTCCGACGGCGAGCGGTGGATCTTCGCGCCGAACGTCTCCATCATGAGCCGGCGGTACGGCTTCTGGTCGTAGGAGGCGCCGACCTGCCACACCTCGACGTCGACGTCGAACAGCGCCCCGGCGAACGCCAGCGCCGTCCCCCACTGCCCCGCGCCGGTCTCGGTCGTGAGCTTCCGGATGCCGTCCTTGGCGTTGTAGAACGCCTGCGGGACGGCCGTGTTCGGCTTGTGCGAGCCGGCCGGCGACACGCCCTCGTACTTGTAGTAGATCTTCGCCGGAGTGCCGAGCGCCTTCTCCAGCCGGCGCGCCCGGTACAGCGGCGAGGGCCGCCACAGCCGGTAGACGTCGAGGACCTCGCCCGGGATGTCCACGAACCGCTCGCCGGTGACCTCCTGGAGGATGAGGTCCATCGGGAAGAGCGGCGCCAGGTCGTCGGGGCCGACGGGCTGCAGCGTGCCGGGGTGCAGCGGCGGGGGTGGCGGGCTCGGGAGGTCCGGCACGAGGTTGTACCACTGCGTCGGCATGCGGGACTCGTCGAGCAGCACTTTCGTGGGCGCCTCGGGCATGATGCTCTCCTTCCAGCCGGGCGCCCCGGGCCGGACGCCGAGCCGAAGGATCGCACCCGCCCCGCTCCCCTGTCACCACGCGGCCGCTGCCCGCCGATGGGGCGCGGTCAGGTGAGGCGGGAGCGGCGTTCGGCGAGCAGCCGGCGCTCGGCCTCGAAGACGAGCCGGACCAGCCGCTCCCGGTCCAGCGGGGCGAGGTCGAGGAACCGGACCCGCACCGTCTCGCCGGTCCGGTGCCGGACGACGGCGACGACGGCGGGTGCCAGCTCCCCGTCGGGCAGCTCGCTCTCCAGGTAGAGCCGGCACCCCGCCGGCAGGGACTCCGCCAGGCCGGGCAGGTCCAGCCGGGCGCCGCCGGCGGAGACGTCGAGGGTGTGCCCGCTGAGCACCTGCCCGTGCAGCACGCCCTCGCCGCGCGCGTCCAGGGCGGCGACGCGTACCGGCAGGTGCAGCTCGCCGCGGACGTCGTCCCGCCGCTGCTCGCCCGCCTCGGACCGCAGCGCGCCGGTGGGCGCCCCCGCATGGCCGGCCTGCAGGACCAGCGCGTCGTCGACGAGGCCGATCCGCGCCGGGAGGCGGACGAGACCGCCGGCGTCCGGCACGAGCTCGAGCGTGCCGCAGGACGTCCGGGCCCGGCCCACGAGCGCCAGCACGCGCACCCGCCAGGGCCCGACCAGCTCGGCGGCGTGCAGCGCCCGCAGGGCGACGTACCCGTCGTCCGTGCGCAGGATCAGCCGATCGCCGGGCGCGACCGCGACCATCCGCCGTCCTTCCTCGCGGGCCGGCGCCGAGCGGTCGGCGTCCGGAGCTCCTGCCCCCAGTGTCGGCCGCGATCCCGGCCGGCGGCAGCGTCCTGCCGGTGTGTCACCCGGAGGCGGGAGCCGCCCTCAGGGCACCGGCCAGGTGTGGACGGGTTCGTTCGCGTGCATGCCCTCGAGGTAGAGGTCGACCATGCGGGTGAGCGCCTCGAGCCGCGACATGCCCTTCGCCTCCAGCGCGTGCACCGTGTCCACCTGCCAGGCGGCGCCGTTGCGGCCGGTCTTCGCGCGCTGCTCGATGACGCCGAGGTAGCGGTCGCGCACGGCCGGGTCGACCCCCCACCGGTCCAGCCCCTCGTACGCGAGCGGGAGCAGCCGCCGCAGCACCAGCTCGTCGATCGTGGCCTGGCCGAGCCCGGGCCAGTAGACCCCGGCGTCCAGCCCGAGCCGGGCGCCCTCGCGGAAGTTCTCCTCCGCTGTGGGGAAGGTCATCTTCGACCACACCGGGCGCTCGTCCTCGGCGAGCACGCGCAGCGCTCCGTAGTAGAAGGCACCGTTGGCGAGCACGTCGACCACCGTCGGACCCGCCGGCAGCACCCGGTTCTCCACGCGCACGTGCGGGACGCCGCCCACGTTGTCGTAGATCGGACGGTTCCAGCGGTAGATCGTGCCGTTGTGCAGCCGGAGCTCCTGCAGCCGCGGCGGGCGCCCGGCCTCGAGCTCCGCGACCGGGTCCTCCTCGCTGATCTCCGGCAGCAGCGCCGGGAAGTAGCGGACGTTCTCCTCGAACAGGTCGAAGATGGACGTGATCCACCGTTCGCCGAACCAGACCCGCGGGCGGACGCCCTGGTTCTTCAGCTCCTGCGGCCTCGTGTCCGTCGACTGCGCGAAGAGCTCGATCCGGGTCTCCCGCCAGAGCTCGCGCCCGAAGAAGAACGGCGAGTTGGCACCGAGCGCCACCTGCGGACCGGCCAGCACCTGGGCGGCGTTCCAGTGCTGGGCGAAATTCGTCGGGGCGACCTGGAGGTGGAGCTGCACGCTGGTGCACGCCGACTCCGGCGCCAGGGTGGAGGCGTAGAGGCTGAGCCGTTCCGGGCCGTGGATGTCGAGGTGCACGTCCTCGCCGCGCGCGGCGAACACCATGTCGTTGAGCGCGGTGTACCGGGCCGACGGGCTCATCCAGTCGGGCCGGGCGAGATGGTCCGGCATGAGCGTGGGCAGGATGCCGACCATCATGATCTCGGCGCCACGCCGCCGGGCCTTCTCGTCCGCGGCGTTGAGCGAGACGCGCAGGTCGTCCTCGAGGCCGAGCGCCGCGTCGCCGGAGAGCGAGCGGGGCGGGACGTTCATCTCGATGTTGTAGGCACCCAGCTCGGTCTGGAAGGCCGGATCGGCGATCTCCTCCAGGACCGACATGTTGCCCAGGAATGGCTGCCGGTCGGCCCCGACCAGGTTGAGCTCGACCTCGAGCCCGGTCAGCGGGTCGTCGCTGTCGCTCTCGAACGTGGCCGACGTGAGCATGCGCTCGAAGACGTCCAGGCACAGCTGGACCTTCTCGCGGTAGCGCTGCCGTTCCTCGCGCGTGTAATGACTGGCGGTGATCTCATCGCCCATCTCATGACGAAAGCACACCGGAGGCGTGGGGGCCAGACCTGTTTCGCCCGCTGATCAGACCCGGAGCACGACCTGTGGACGACGCGCCGTGACCGGTCCCACTGTCCACAGCCTCCGCGCGTCGCCCCCACCTGACCGCCGCGACTTCCTAGAGTCGGCGACGTGCGGCTCCTCCACACCTCCGACTGGCACCTGGGGCGGTCGTTCCACCGGGTGAACCTGCTGTCGGAGCAGGCGGCCGTGCTGGACCACCTCGTGGAGGTCGTCCGGGCGGAGAAGGTGGACGTCGTGGTCGTGGCGGGCGACGTGTACGACCGGGCGCTGCCCGGCGTCGACGTCGTCGCCCTGCTCGACGACGCCCTGGCGCGGCTGGCCGGCACCGGCGCGGTCGTCGTCCTCACCAGCGGCAACCACGACTCCCCCCGCCGGCTCGGGTTCGCCGCCCGGCTGCTGGAGCGGTCACGCGTGCACGTCCGGACCGACCCCGGCGCGCTGCGCCGACCCGGTGCTCCTCGAGGACCGGCACGGGCCGGTCGCGATCTATCCCCTCCCCTATCTCGAGCCGGCCCTCGTCGCGACGGCGCTCGGGCAGGCTCCCGGGGCCGGCCACGAGGCGGTCCTCACCGCCGCGGCGGACGCCGTCCGCACGGACCTGGCCGGCCGCGCGCCGGGGACCCGCTCCGTGCTCGCGGCCCACGCCTTCGTCGTGGGCGGCCTGAGCAGCGACAGCGAGCGCGACATCAGCGTCGGCGGGATCGGCGGCGTGCCGGCCGCCCTCTTCGAAGGCGTCGACTACGTGGCCCTGGGCCACCTGCACGGCCGCCAGCGACTCGCGGACGCCGTGCGGTACTCCGGCTCGCCGCTCGCGTACTCGTTCTCCGAGCACGGGCACGTGAAGGGCTCCTGGCTGGTGGAGCTCGGTCGCGCGGGCCTGGCACGGGTGGACGCCGTCGACGCGCCGGTCCCCCGCCGGCTGGCCGTCCTGCGCGGGCGACTCGAGGAGCTGCTCGCCGACCCGGCGCTCGAGAGCGCCGCAGGCCGCCTGGTGTCAGGTGACCCTGACGGACGACGAACGGCCCGCCGACGCCATGGCCCGGCTGCGCGTGCGCTTCCCGCACACCCTGGAGCTGCGCTTCGAGCCCGGGGGCGCGGCGGGGGCCGGTGCCTACACCCGGCGGACGGCCGGGCTCGGCGACCTCGAGCTGTGCTGCGGGTTCGTCGAGCACGTCCGGCACCGCGCGCCGGACGACGACGAGCGCGAGGTGCTGCGCGGCGCCGTCGAGGGCGCCCGGGTGGCGCTCGCCCGGGAGTCGGGGGTCGCCCCGCTGCGCGCCGGACGCCGGCTGCTCGCGAGCGCCGAGCCCGGGCAGGCGCCGGCCGACGACGAGCGGGCCGCCGGGTGAGGGTGCACCGGTTGGCGATCACCGCGTTCGGGCCGTTCGCGGAAACCGTCGAGGTCGACGTCGACGCCCTCGCCGCGGGCGGCCTGTTCCTGCTGCACGGCCCCACGGGCGCGGGCAAGACCAGCATCCTCGACGCCGTGTGCTTCGCCCTGTACGGCGTGGTGCCGGGCGCCCGGCAGGGCGCGCGCCTGCGCAGCGACCACGCGGCCGCCGGGGTGGCTCCGGAGGTCGTCTGCGAGTTCACCGCCTCTGGACGGCGGTGGGAGGTGACGCGGTCGCCGGCGTGGGAGCGCCCGAAGAAGCGCGGAGCGGGTACGACGACCGAGCAGGCGCGGGTGCTCGTGCGCGAACTGGTCGGGGGCGAGTGGAACCCGGTGACGGGCCGCATCGACGAGGCCGCCGACCTGCTCGACACGGTCCTGGGGCTCGGGATCGACCAGTTCACCAAGCTCGTGCTGCTCCCCCAGGGCGAGTTCGCGGCCTTCCTGCGGGCCGGCGCCGAGGAACGCCGCGTGCTGCTGGAGCGGCTCTTCGGCACCGATCGGTTCGCCGCCGTGCAGCAATGGCTGCGGGAGACGCAGGCCGGGCACCGCCAGTCGGTCGAAGCGGCCGAGGTGCGGAGCGGACAGTTGCTGGCCCGCGCCGAGCAGGCGGCCGGGATGGTCGGGGCGCCCCCGCGACAGGGGCCTGATCCCGAGCCGGAACCGGCGCCGGAGCCCGGGCCTGCTCCCGAGGAGCGGATCGCGGCGCTCCGGTCGCACGTCGCCGCCGCCCTCGAATCCGCGAGGCAGGCCCGCGTCGCCGCGCAGGAACGCGCCCAGCACGCCGCGGCCGAGCACCGGGCGACCCTCGACCTCGCCGCCCTGCAGGCGCGGCATTCTGAGCTTCACGCCCGGGAGGCGTCCCTGCGGGAACGGGCGACCGAGCAGGCCGAGCGCGTCACCCGGATCGCCGCTGCCCGCCGGGCCGCCGGCGTCCGGCCCTGGACCGGACCGCTCGCGCAGGCACGCGCCCGCTCCGCGGACGCCCTGCAGGGCGTCGACGCCGCCGTCGTCGCCCTCGCCCGATGCGGCGCGGGTGCGGAGGGTGCCCCCGGGCTGGAGGAGCTCGACGACGAGGCCCTCCAGAACCGCGCGGGCGAGGACCGCGAGCTGCTCGGCCGGCTGGCGGCGGTGCGCCAGGAGGCGGCCGACGCGGCGGGGCTCGAACGGTCGGCCGCGGCGGCCAGGAAGGCTCTCGCGTCGGCCGAGGCCGCCCTCGACGCGGCCTCCGCGGACCGCGAGGCGCACGAGACGCGGCGGTTCCGGCTGCGGGCGGAGGCTGTCGCGTCCGTTCCGGACGCCGCCGGGGTCGAGGCCGCCCGGGCAACGCTGGAACGGGCTCAGGTGACGGCTCGCTCCGCCGCCGAGGCCGCCCGCCTGAGCGACGAGCTGGCCACGCTCTCGGAGCGACGGTCCGATCTGCGGCAGCGCCGCGACGACGCCCGCCAGCACCATCTCGACGTCCGCGAACGCCGGCTGGCCGGCATGGCGGCCGAGCTCGCCGCCGGCCTCCTGCCCGGCGGGGCCTGCCCCGTCTGTGGGGCCGAGGAGCACCCGGCACCCGCGTCGCCCGCTCCCGGCGCCCCGGACGCGTCCGCCGAGCGGGCGGCCGAGGCGGCCCTGGTCGCGGCTCAGCACTCCCTCGCGGAGGCGGAGGCGGAGCTGGCGCGCACGCAGGAGCGGAGGAGCGCGGCGGTCGCCGCCGCCGGGGGCCTCTCACCCGAGGCCGCCCGAGGCGCCGTCGACGCGGCCTCCGAGGAGCTGCGCGGCGCCGAGGCCGCGGCCGAGCGCGCCGCTCGCCTGCAGGCCGCGCTGCGGCGGACCGACGACGCCATCGAGGCCGCGGACCGCAGTCTGGAGGTCCTCCGGGCGGATCGGGACGCCGCGGCCGCGGAGTTCGCCCGGCTCGACGAGCGGCGCGCGTCCGTCCGCCACCGGGTCGAGGAGGCGGCCGCCGGCCATGCCAGCCCCGCCGCCCGGGAGGCCGTGGTGCGCCGTCGCGCGCACGCCGCCGAAGCACTGCTCGCTGCCCGACGCGAACTGCGGGCGGCGACCCAGCACCTCGCCGAGGTCACGGACGCCGCCCGCCGGGCCGCGACCGAGGCGGGTTTCGGCGACCTGGAGGCCGCGGTCGCCGCCGTGCTCCCCGCACCGGTCGTCGACCGGCTCGAGGAGGACCGCCGGACGTACGACCAGCAGCTCGGGGTCGTCGAGGCGGAGCTCGCGGCGCCCGACCTCGTGGCCGCCGCGTCCGCGCCGCTCGCCGAACCCTCGGTGACGGCCGCGGCGCTCGAACTGGCCCAGGGCGACGACGAGGCGGCCGCCACCGGGCTCGACCGCTGCCGCACCGCGGCGGACGCGCTCGACACCCTCGACGTGGAGCTGCGCCGCCACCTCGAGGCGACCGAGCCGCTCCGCCGCCGCTACCGGCTGCACGCCGATCTCTCCCGCTGCCTGGACGGGACCGGCGGCGACAACGCCTTGCGGATGAGCCTCTCCTCCTACGTCCTGGCCGCCCGGCTCGAGCAGGTCGCCGCCGCCGCCAGCGAGCGCCTCCAGGTGATGTCGGGCGGGCGCTACAGCCTGGAGCACTGCGACGAGACCGAGCGCGGACGCGGGCGTTCCGGCCTCGCCCTGCGCGTCGTGGACGGCTGGACCGGCCGGCGCCGCGACACGGCCAGCCTCTCGGGCGGTGAGTCGTTCTACACCTCCCTGGCACTTGCCCTGGGCCTCGCCGATGTCGTGACAGCGGAGGCCGGCGGCGCCCGGGTCGAGACGCTGTTCGTCGACGAGGGCTTCGGCTCCCTCGACGAGGAGACCCTCCAGGAGGTCATGGACACGCTCGACGCGCTGCGCAGCGGCGGCCGGGTCGTCGGGCTCGTCAGCCACGTGCCCGACCTGCGCGACCGCATCCCGGCCCGGCTCGAGGTCGTCAAGACCCGGTGGGGGTCGACGGTGCGGCAGGCCTCCGCCTGAGCACGGGTGAGGAGGGCGCCGGCGGCGATCTCGGGGTGGCCGGCCGCCGGGAGAGCCCTAGAGTCGCGGCCGTGACCGACCAGGACGTGTGGTGGCGCAACGCCGTCGTCTACCAGATCTACCCGCGCAGCTTCGCCGATGCCGAGCGGCGACGGGGTCGGGGACCTGCGCGGCGTCCTCGAGCACCTCGACCACCTCGCCGAGCTCGGGGTGGACGTCGTCTGGATCTCGCCGGTCTACCCCTCGCCGCAGGAGGACAACGGGTACGACATCAGCGACTACACCGACGTCGACCCGCTCTTCGGCTCGCTCGCCGACCTCGACGCGCTGATCGACGGACTGCACGAGCGCGGCATGAGGCTCGTGCTCGACCTCGTCGTCAACCACACCTCGTCGGCGCACCCGTGGTTCGTCGCGTCCCGCTCGTCGAGGGACGACCCGAAGCGCGACTGGTACTGGTGGCGGCCGCCGCGCGCCGGCTTCGAGGCGGGGCGGCCGGGCGCGGAGCCGACGAACTGGCGATCGTTCTTCTCCGGCCCCGCCTGGACGCTCGACGAGACGACCGGCGAGTACTACCTGCACATCTTCGCCGTCGGGCAGCCCGACCTGAACTGGGAGAACCCCGAGGTCAGGGCCGAGGTCTACGCGATGATGCGCTGGTGGCTCGACCGCGGCGTCGACGGCTTCCGGATGGACGTCATCAACTTCATCTCCAAGGACCCCGCGCTGCCTGACGGCCGGACGCTCACCGCCACCGGCGGGACGCCGGACGGGCTCGCCGACGGTTCGGCCGCCTACATCGACGGGCCCCGGATCCACGAGTTCCTCGCGGAGATGCACCGCGAGGTGTTCGGCGGTCGCGATCAGGTCTTCCTCACGGTTGGTGAGATGCCGGGCGTCACGGTCGACGAGGCCCGGCGCTTCACGGACCCGGCCCGGCGCGAGGTCGACATGGTGTTCCAGTTCGAGCACGTCAACGTCGACCACGGACCGACGAAGTGGGACGTCCGGCCGCTGCACCTCCCGGCGCTCAAGGCGATCATGTCCCGCTGGCAGACCGGCCTCGCGGACGTCGGCTGGAACAGCCTCTACTGGAACAACCACGACCAGCCGCGGGTGGTCTCGCGCTTCGGCGACGACCGGCCGCAGTTCCGGGACGCGTCCGCGAAGGCGCTCGGCACCGTGCTGCACCTGCACCGCGGGACGCCGTACGTCTACCAGGGCGAGGAACTCGGGATGGCGAACTTCCCGTTCACCTCGATCGAGGAGTTCCGGGACGTCGAGTCGCTCAACCACTACCGGACGGCGGTCGGCCTGGGCGAGGACCCGGCACAGGTGCTCGCCGGCCTGCGGCGCGCGTCACGCGACAACGCCCGCACGCCGATGCAGTGGGACGCCGGCGACCACGCCGGCTTCTGCGCGCCGGACGTGACGCCGTGGATCGGCGTCAACCCCGATCACGCCGTCGTGAATGCGCAGGCCCAGCGCAAGGACCCGGAATCGGTGTTCACCCACTACCGCCGGCTGATCGAGCTCCGGCACACGGTGCCCGCCGTCGCGCTCGGCGACTTCACGATGCTGCTGCCCGAGGACGAGCACGTCTACGCGTTCACCCGGTCGCACCAGGGCGTCGAACTCCTCGTGCTGGCCAACCTCTCGTCGTCGGACGCCGACGTCGCCGTGCCCGCCGGATGGTCGGACGCCGAGGTGCTGCTGGCCTCGGGCTCGTCGGAGCGGCCCGTTCCTCCGGACGCCGACGGCCGCTGGCGACCCGCCCCTTGGGACGCCCTCGTCCTCCGCCGCTGACCCACAACCCTGCGCTGATCATGCACTTCGCGGCGATCATGCACGTCGCGGCGCCCGTCCACGGCCGATCGGCGCCGCGAGGTGCATGATCAGCGCAGGTGAGAAGCGCGGTCAGGACTCGAAGGCCTCCGGGGAGGGGCAGGAGCAGACGAGGTTGCGGTCGCCGTAGGCGCCGTCGATCCGGCGGACCGGGGCCCAGTACTTCGACCGCCGGTCGACACCGGCCGGGTAGACGGCCTCCTCGCGGCTGTACGGGTGCGTCCACTCCTCGACCAGCGTCGAGGCCGTGTGCGGCGCGTTCGCGAGCGGATTGTCCGACCGCGGCCACTCCCCCGCGCCGACCTTGTCGATCTCCGCCCTGATCGCGATCATGGCGTCGCAGAAGCGGTCGAGCTCGGCGAGGTCCTCGCTCTCGGTGGGCTCGACCATGAGCGTGCCGGCCACGGGGAACGACATCGTCGGCGCGTGGAAGCCGTAGTCGACGAGCCGCTTGGCGACGTCGTCCACGCTGACGCCCGTAGCCTTGGTGATCGGCCGCAGGTCGAGGATGCACTCGTGCGCGACGAGCCCGCCGCGGCCCGTGTAGAGCACCGGGTAGGCGTCGCGGAGCCGGGCCGCGACGTAGTTCGCCGCCAGGATCGCCACCTCCGTCGCGCGCTGCAGCCCGTCCGGGCCCATGAGCCGCACGTAGGCCCACGAGATCGGCAGGATGCCGGCGGATCCGAACGGCGCCGCGGCGATCGGCCCGACCCCGGTCTCGGGCCCCGCCGAGGCGTCCATCGGGTGGTTCGGCAGGAACGGCGCCAGGTGCGCGCGCACGGCCACGGGCCCCACCCCGGGGCCACCGCCGCCGTGCGGGATGCAGAAGGTCTTGTGGAGGTTGAGGTGGCTGACGTCGGCGCCGAACCGGCCCGGCCGGGCGAGCCCGACGAGGGCGTTGAGGTTCGCCCCGTCCACGTAGACCTGCCCGCCGGCGTCGTGCACCTGCGCGCAGATGTCGTGGACGGCCTCCTCGAACACACCGTGCGTCGACGGGTAGGTGATCATGATCGCGGCGAGGCGGGGACCGTGCTGGTCGATCTTGGCGGCGAGGTCGGCCAGGTCGACGTCGCCGTTCTCCCCCGTGGCGACGACGACCACCCGCAGGCCCGCCATGACCGCCGAGGCGGCGTTCGTCCCGTGCGCGGACGACGGGATGAGGCAGACGTCGCGCTCGCTCTCGCCCCGCGACCGGTGGTAGGCCCGGATCGCCAGCAACCCGGCGAACTCGCCCTGCGAACCGGCGTTCGGCTGCAGGCTGACGGCGTCGTAACCGGTGATCGTCGCGAGCTGCCGCTCGAGGTCGGCGACCAGCGCACGCGTGCCCTCGGCGTCCTCGGCGGGTGCGAAGGGGTGCAGGTCCGCGAACTCCGGCCAGCTGATCGGCTCCATCTCCGTGGTGCCGTTGAGCTTCATCGTGCACGAGCCGAGCGGGATCATGCCCCGGTCGAGGGCGTAGTCCGCGTCCGCGAGCCTGCGCAGGTAGCGCAGCATCGACGTCTCGGAGCGGTGCGCCGAGAACACCGGGTGGGTGAGGTAGGGCGAGGTGCGGCGCAGCTCCGGGGGCAGGGCCGCGGCGCCGAGACGGCCCGCCGCCGGGACGCCGAAGGCCTCGGCCACGACCGCGAGCTGCTCGAGCGTGGTGGTCTCGTCGCACGTGACGCCGACAGAGTCGGCGTCCACGAGTCGGAGCAGGACGCCGCGGTCGCGGGCGGCGCGCACGACGTCCGCGGCACGGCCCGGCACCCGGGCGAGCACCGTGTCGAAGAACACGTCGTGTACCACGTCGACGCCCCCGGCGCGCAGGGCGTCGGCGAGCGCCGCCGCCGAGCCGGCCACCCGCTCCGCGATCGCCCGCAGCCCGGCCGGGCCGTGGTACACCGCGTACATCGAGGCCATCACCGCGAGGAGCACCTGGGCGGTGCAGATGTTGCTCGTCGCCTTCTCGCGGCGGATGTGCTGCTCGCGAGTCTGCAGCGCGAGCCGGTAGGCGGGCTGGCCGTCGGCGTCACGCGAGACCCCGACCAGCCGGCCGGGCAGCGACCGCTCGAGCCCGGTGCGCACCGCCATGTACGCGGCGTGCGGGCCGCCGTACCCGAGCGGGACGCCGAAGCGCTGCGAGGTCCCGACCGCGACGTCCGCACCGGCGTCGCCGGGCGCGGCGAGCAGGGTGAGCGCCAGCAGGTCGGCCGCGACGGTGAGCAGGGCGCCGCGGGCGTGCGCGGCCTCGGCGACCGGGGTGAGGTCGCGCACGGCGCCGCTCGTGCCCGGGTACTGCACGAGGACGCCGAACACGTCGGCGCCGACAGCGTCGAGAACGGCGCCGGCGTCGCCGCTCGCGAGGTCGACCTCGACGACGCGGATGCCGAGCGGCTCCGCGCGCGTGCCGACGACGGCCCGCGTCTGCGGCAGCACGTCGGCGTCGACGACGAGGACCGACCCCGCGGCCGCCTTCGACGTCCGGCGCATGAGCGTCATGGCCTCCGCGGCCGCGGTCGCCTCGTCGAGCAGGGAGGCGTTGGCGACGGGCAGCCCGGTGAGGTCCTCGACGACGGTCTGGAAGTTCAGCAGCGCCTCGAGGCGCCCCTGCGAGATCTCCGGCTGGTACGGCGTGTACGCGGTGTACCAGGCCGGGTTCTCGAGGACGTTCCGCTTGATCACGCCTGGGCGTGACCGTGCCGTGGTACCCGAGCCCGATCATCGGGACGGCCACGGTGTTGCGGGCCGCGAGCGCCCGCAGCTCGGCCAGCACCTCGCGCTCGCTCGCCGCGGCGGGGACGGCGAGCGGCTCGTCGCCGCGGATCACCGGCGGGACCACGGCGGAGACGAGGTCCGCCAGCGACGGGTGACCGACGACCTTGAGCATGGCCGTGACTGCATCCGGGTCGGGCCCGATGTGGCGGTCGGCGAAGCTGCTCGCCGGCTCCCGGACGGGGGCGTGCAGGGCGTGGGCGGTCGCGGCCTCGTCCAGGACGGGCGCGGTCGCACCGGGATCGGTCAGCGAGGGGGTCATGGAGGCTCCACCGGGGCTCGTGCTCGCGGCCGCTGATCCGTCGGCGGCCGCCGGTCGCCTCCCCCTCTGTCGAGCAGCCTCGCTCTCCAGAGTCGCCTCGCTCGCACGGTCCTGGCGCCTGAGAGGTTCCGGGGAGAATTGCCCCTTCGGCGCCCGACGTCGGCCGATTCCGGCCGGCACGGGCTCTCCCGTGCGAGGTCTGCAGCTGAGCCGAATCTACCACCGGTGCCCGTCGCTCGCCGTCCGGGCGAGGCCGCCGCGGCGAGCGCCGAGTGGGGCACCTCACCGTTCGGCCGGTCGTGGCTCGTGGTCATGGCGCGAACGGGTAGCGTCGGGGGCGTGATCGTGGTGAGCGTGTGCAGCTTGAAGGGTGGGGTCGGCAAGACCTCCATCACCCTCGGACTGGCCTCCTCCGCTCTCGCCAAGGGGGTGCCCACGCTCGTCGTGGACCTCGATCCGCAGGCCGACGCCACGTTGGCCCTGGACGTCGCCGGTGATGCGGAGGTCGACGTCGCGACGCTGCTCGGCAATCCCCGGCGCAAGACGTTCGACGCCGCCGTCACCCCCAGCGGGTGGGTGCAGGAGGGCCAGCGGCTCGACGTCATCCCCGGCTCCGCCGAGAGCGCGGCCTACGACGGGCGCCGGTCCACGGAGCGCGCCCTCTCCCGCCTCGGTCAGGCGCTCCGGACGAGCGACGACTACCGGCTCGTCATCATCGACTGCCCGCCGTCGTTCGGCGGCCTCACCCGATCCGGGCTCGTGGCCAGCAACCGCGCCATGGTGGTCACCGAGCCGGCGCTGTTCTCCGTCACCGCGGCCGACCGCGCCCTGCGCGCCATCGACGACCTCCGCCGCGCCATCGCACCCGAGTTGCAGCCCCTCGGGGTCGTGGTCAACCGCTACCGCGACCGCTCCCCCGAGCACCGCTACCGGGTGACCGAGCTCGCGGACATGTTCGGCCCGCTCGTCCTCACGCCGACGATCCCCGAGCGTTCCGCGCTCCAGCAGGCGCAGGGCGCCAGCATGCCGATCCACCGCTGGCCCGGCCCGGCCGCGAACGAGTTGGGCGGCGCCTTCGACGCCCATCTCGCGCGCGTCATGCGGGCCGAGTCGCGGCCTCCGCGCCGCCGTTCGGTGACCGACGGACGCCACCCCGGAGCCCGCCTCCGCCTGAGGGCCGCCGGCCCCGCTCCCCGTCGGGACGCCCGTGACAGGATCGACTCCGCGGGGGGTCGTCCTCGCCCGTCCGGTCGAGGAGGACCGATGCAGGTCGCCAGTCTCACCCAGGTCGAGGCCGAGGAGCGCGCCGCACTGCTCGAGGTCGAGCGTTACGACATCGAGGTCGACCTGACCGCGCTGCCCGACGGCCCCGGCGTCCGCTGCGTCTCGACCGTCACCTTCACCTGCCGCGGGACGGACGCCGAGACCTTCGTCGACTGCGCCGCCGACGTGCTCTCCGCCACGCTGGACGGCGAGCCGCTGCCGGCCGCAGCGCAGGGGCGGATCCGGCTCGCGGGGCTGGGCGGCCGGCACACCCTGCGGGTCGAGACCGAGCAGGCGGAGACCAGCAGCGGCCCCGGCGTCCATCGCGCCGTGGACCCGGCCGACGGCGAGGTCTACCTGTGGACGTCGTTCGAACCGGACGAGGCACGCTTCGTCTGGGCCTGCTTCGACCAGCCCGACCTCAAGGCAGTGCACGCCTTCACGGTCACCGCGCCGGCCGCGTGGACCGTCACGAGCAACACCTGCGACGCGGGCGTCGAGGACCTGGGCGGGAGCCGCCGCTGGACCTTCCCGCCGACGCCGCCGCTGTCGACCTACAACACCGTCGTCAACGCCGGGCCCTTCCACGAGCGCAGGCGCGAGGCCGGCGGGCACGACCTGCGGCTGTACGCCCGTCGCTCGCTGGCCCACGTCCTCGACCGGGACGCCGACGAGATCTTCAGGGTCACGGCGCAGGGCCTGGAGTTCTTCGGCGAGGTGTTCGGGATGCCGTTCCCGCAGCGGCGCTACGACCAGGTGTTCGTGCCGGAGTTCGGCGGCGCGATGGAGAACTACGGATGCGTGACCTGGTCGGACGCACTGCTGCGGCGGTCGGAGCCGACCGGGGCCGAGCGCGAGCTGTTCGCCAAGATCCTGCTGCACGAGATGGCCCACATGTGGTTCGGCAACATCGTCACGATGCGCTGGTGGGACGACCTCTGGCTCAACGAGGCCTTCGCCGAGCTCGCCTGCAACTGGGCCGCGACCCGGGCCACCGCCTACACCGCAGGCCTGGGCGGGCCACCTCGCCGGGGAGAAGCTCGAGGCGTACCTCGCCGACCAGGGGCCGACGTCGCACCCCATCCGCCAGCCGATCGCGGACGTCGCGCAGGCTGCCTCGATCTTCGACGCCATCACCTATCCCAAGGGCGCGTCGGTGCTGCGCCAGCTCATGGTCCACCTCGGCGAACCGGTGTTCGAGGCCGGCATGACCGCCTACTTCCGCCGCTACGCCTGGGGGAACGCCAGCCTGGAGGACCTCGTCGGCACCCTGGCCGCGACCGCTGGCCGAGATCTGGCCGCCTGGCGGGCGGGCTGGCTGGAGACGGCCGGCACCGACCGCCTGACGTTGGAGCGCGACGGCGACGGCCTCGTGCTGGTGGCCCGTGGACCGCAAGGCGGCCCGCCGCGGCCGCACACCCTGGCGGTCGGCGCGTACCGGTCCGAGGGGAACGGCCTGCGGCGCGAGGCCCTCGTCGAGGTCGCGGTCGACGGGCCGCGGACGCCGGTACCGCTCCCTGCCGACGCCGAGATCCTGCTCGTCAACGACGAGGACCTGACCTTTGCCGTCGTCCGGCCGGAGCCCGCGAGCCGCGACCGGCTGCTGGCGCAGGCGGGTCAACTGCCCTCCGCGATCTCGCGCGGCGTCGCCGTCGCGACCGCCTGGGACATGCTGGTCGCCGGCGACGCGGGCCCCGAGGAGATGGTCCGCAGCCTCCTCGGCGTCCTGCGCGCGGAGACCGCGGAGACCGTGCTGGAGCCCTACCTCCGGCTGGCCGGGCAGGTGGCGGAGCTGTGGGCGCCGTCGGGCACGCGGCAGGCGCTGCAGGCGGAGATCGCGCAGACCTGCCGGGAGCTCGCCGCGGACCCGGGGCGCCGGCGCGTGGCCCTGCGCGCCCTCGCCCGCACCGCCGCGGACGCCGACGAGCTCGCGAGGCTCGCGGCCGGCGGCGACGCGGACGTCGACCTGCGGTGGCGCACCCTGATCCGCCGGGCCGAGCTCGGTGCCGCGGTGGACGCCGAGGTCGAGGCGCTGCGCGCGGAGGACCCGGACCCGGACGCCGGAGCCCGCGCGCTCGCCGTCCGCGCCGCCGTGGCCGACGGCGCGGCGAAGGAGGCCGTGTGGACGCGGCTGACCGAGGACCCGACGGTGCCGCTGGGCGCCTTCCGGGAGGTGGCGAGCGCCTTCTGGCGGCCCGATCAGGAGCGGCTCCTCGCGCCCTACGCCGAGCGGTACGCGGCGCTGCTGCCGGGCTTCGACCGCGGGGGCATGATCCGCGCCATGGTCCTGGCGTCGGCGCTCTTCCCGGTGGTCGGCGCCGGAGCGCCCGAGGTCGACCGGGTCGTCGAGGCGGGGGCCGGGACCTCCCCCGTCGTGCGCCAGACCGTCCGGGAGCGGGCCGACGAGGTGCGGCGGATGCTCCGCGCCCGCGCCGGCACCCGCTGAGCCGCCGGTCGGAGCCCGGTGCCGGCGTCCCCGGGCGTCAGCGCCGGGAGGTGTTGGTCAGCCGTGCCCTCGCCTCGCGCAGGGCCTCCTCGCCGCGCGCCGGGATCAGCTGGTACCCCTCCTGGCGCAGGCGCGGGACGGCGACGGCGGCGATGATCAGAACAGAGACGGCAAGAAGGACGACGAAGGTCACAATCACCCACAACATGCCTCAACCCTGACAAGAGCAGCTGTCATGAGCAAGTCGTCGGACCTGTGAGTCCCTGTCCGCACGTGTCCGCGCCGGTCGGCGGCGGTCAGCGGCGAGGTCAGGCGGGCTGGTCCTCCCGGATCCGCTGGGAGATGACCGTGGTGACGCCGTCGCCGCGCATCGTCACGCCGTAGAGGGCGTCGGCGACCTCCATGGTCCGCTTCTGGTGCGTGATGACGATCAGCTGGCTCGTCTCGCGCAGCTCCTCGAACAGCGTGATCAGCCGGCCCAGGTTGGTGTCGTCGAGGGCGGCCTCGACCTCGTCCATCACGTAGAACGGGCTCGGGCGCGCCTTGAAGATCGCCACCAGCAGCGCCACCGCGGTGAGGGACCGCTCCCCGCCCGACAGCAGCGACAACCGCTTGACCTTCTTGCCGGGCGGCCGCGCCTCGACGTCCAGCCCGGTCGCCAGCATGTCGGACGGGTCGGTGAGCACGAGCCGCCCCTCGCCACCCGGGAAGAGCCGCTCGAAGACCTTCTCGAACTCGCGTGCCGTGTCGTGGAACGCCTCGGTGAAGACCTGCTCGACGCGCTCGTCGACCTCCTTGACGATGTCCAGCAGGTCGCGCCGCGACGCCTTGAGGTCCTCCAGCTGCGTGGTGAGGAACCGGTGCCGCTCCTCGAGCGCGGCGAACTCCTCGAGCGCCAGCGGGTTGACCGTGCCGAGCAGCTGCAACGCCCGCTCGGCCGCGCGCAGCCGCTTCTCCTGCTGCGCCCGGACGAACGGCACGGCCACCTGCGGCTCGGGCCCGTGGTCGTCGGCCTCGCCCGGCAGGGGCGGCGACGGGGGCACCGGCTGGTCCGGACCGTACTCGTCGACCAGCGCCTCGGGGTCGATGCCGAGCTCCTCGACGCTGCGGCTGCGCAACGCGTCGATCCGCATCCGCTGCTCGGCCCGGGCCACCTCGTCGCGGTGGACGACGTCGGTGAGCCGGGCCTGCTCCTCGACCAGCTCCTGCACCCGGCGGCGGACGGTGGCGAGTTCGCGCTCGCGCTCGACGCGCTCGGCGTCCGCCGCGGCCCGTGCCTCCTCGGCCTCCTGCAGGGCGGCCTCGAGCACGGCGAGGGTGTACTGGGCGCCGGCCGAGCACCGCCTTCGCGGCCTCGATCTGCCGCTTGCGGCGCTCCTCGCGCGCCACGGCGCGGGCCCGCTCCTGGCGCTCGGTCTCGGCGGCGCGCTCGAGCTGCTCGGCGCGACCGGCCAGGGCCCGGGCGCGTTCCTCCGCTGTGCGCAGCGCGAGCCGCGCCTCCATCTCCGCGGCGCGTGCGGCGGTGGACGCCGCGGCGAGCCGGTCGCGCTCCTGCGTCGAGGGCTCGTCGCCGTCGGCGTCCTGCTCCTGGGCCAGGTCCAGCCGCTCGGCGAGCTCCTCGAGGGCGATCCGGTCCGTGTCGAGCGCCTCCTCGGCGGCGCCCAGGCCGGACCGCAGCCGCTCGACCTCGGCGATCGCCGCGCGGGCGGTCGAGTCGAGCTGGCCGAGCTGGACGGCGACGGAGCTGCGCCGCACCTCCGCGGCCTGGCGGCGCTCGGCGACCGCGGAGAGCCTGCCCTCCGCGGCGCTGCGCCGCTCCCGGGTGGAGGCCAGCGCCGCCAGCGCCTTCTCGACCCGGCGGTCGGCCGCGGCGATCTGGTCGGCGGCCTCGTCGACGGCGGCCTGGACCTCCAGCAGGGACGGCGCGGACGCCGATCCGCCGCGGACGAGCCCCGCGCCGACGACGTCTCCCTCGAGCGTGACCGCCGTCAGGACCGGCTGGGTGGCGACGAGGTCGGCGGCCGCGTCGAGGTCCGGGACGACGGCGACACCGTCGAGCAGGCGGTCCAGCGTGGCGCCGAGCGCGGCCGGCACCTGCACGAGCGCCCGCGCCCAGCGTGCCCCGGGCGCCGGCGGCGGGCCGGCCGGATCGGCGAGCAGCGTCGAGGACGGTGATCCGGCGACGAGCGCCCCGGCCTGACCGGCGTCCTCGGTCTTGAGCAGCCGCAGCGCGTCGAGGGCGGCCGCCGGCGTCTCGACGGCCACGGCGTCCGCGGCGAGGCCGAGCGCGGCGGCGAGCGCGTTCTCGTAGCCGGGCTCGACCGCGAGCAGCGCGGCCACCGAGCCGAGCAGCCCCGGCAGCCGGTCCCCCGCGGCGAGCAATGCGCCCGCGCCGTCCTTGCGCTTGAGGCCGAGCTCGAGCGCCTCACGGCGCGCCGTCCACGTGGCCCGCTCCTGCTCGGCGGCGCGCTCCTCGGCGACGGCGTCCGCGAGGTCGGCGTCCCGGTCGGCCAAATCCGCCGCGGCGGCCTCGTGCTCGGCGCCGAGGTCCTCGCCGGCGGGCTCGTCGCCCGCGACGTCCGCCTCGAGCGCGGCCAGCTCGCCCTGAGCGGCGGCGGCGCGCTGGTCGGCGTCTGCGATCTGGCCGTGCAGCCGGTCGACCTGTTCCTGGCCGGCCTCGACCCGGCTCCTGCGGGCCGCCACCTGGCCGGCGAGCCGGGCAAGGCCCTCGCGGCGGTCGGCGGCGGCGCGGAGCAGGGCACTGATCCGCCGCTCCTCCTCGCCCTCGGCCTGCTCGGCCTCGTGCCGCGCGTCGACGGCGTCCGCGAGCGTCTCGCGTGCCGTGGCCACCGCCTCGGCCAGGGCGGCCTCCTGCTCCCGGACGGCGCGCGCCTGGGCGGCGAGCTCCTCCGGATCGCGGCCGCTCGGGCGTTCCGGCCCTCGCTCGATCATGTCCGCGAGCAGACGGCGGCGGTCGGCGGCGAGGGACGCCGTGCCGCGGACGCGTTCGCGCAGGCTGGAGAGCCGGTACCAGGTCTCCTGGGCGCGCGCGTGCTGAGGTGAGGCGGCCGCGGCGGCGTCCTCCAGCTCCGCCAGCCGGTGCCGGGCGGTGGCGAGCTGCTCCTCCACCTCGGCGCGCCGGGCGCGCAGCGCGGCCTCGTCGGCGACCTCCTTGTCGAGGGTCGTGACGAGCTGCACGAGGTCGTCGGCGAGCAGCCGTGGCCTTGGCGTCGCGCAGGTCCGCCTGCACGACCTGGGCGCGCCGGGCGACCTCGGCCTGGCGGCCCAGGGGCTTCAGCTGGCGCCGGATCTCGGCGGTGAGGTCGGAGAGCCGGGTCAGGTTCGCCTGCATCGCGTCGAGCTTGCGGAGCGCCTTCTCCTTGCGCTTGCGGTGCTTGAGGACGCCGGCGGCCTCCTCGATGAACGCCCGGCGCTCCTCCGGGCTCGCGTGCAGGACGGCGTCCAGCTGGCCCTGCCCGACGATGACGTGCATCTCACGGCCGATGCCGGAGTCGGAGAGCAGCTCCTGGATGTCGAGCAGGCGGCAGGGGCTGCCGTTGATCGCGTAGTCCGAGCCGCCGGAGCGGAACATGGTCCGCGAGATCGTCACCTCGGCGTAGTCGATCGGCAGGGCGCCGTCGGTGTTGTCGATGGTGAGGCTGACCTCGGCGCGACCGAGCGGCGGGCGGCCGGCGGTGCCGGCGAAGATGACGTCCTCCATCTTGCCGCCGCGCAGGCTCTTGGCGCCCTGCTCGCCCATCACCCAGCTGAGCGCGTCGACGACGTTGGACTTCCCCGACCCGTTCGGCCCGACCACGCACGTGATGCCGGGCTCCAGGCGCAGTGTCGTCGCGGACGCGAACGACTTGAAGCCTCGCATGGTCAGGGTCTTCAGGTGCACGTCAGGGGCTCTCCTCACACGGCGCCGGATGCGGCCGGTCGTTCCCGCTGGTCGGGCGCCGGCGTTCGGATGCGGGGGGCGCGCGCAGGTCTCCTCGACATTAGCGCGTCGCCCGGAGCGTCCGAGGCGGTTCGCGCCGCGACACGGGCAGGAACACCGACGGGCGCGGCGAACCGCGCGCATCCGCGAGGATGGGCCCGCGGGCCTGCCGTCGACGAGAGGGAGCGCTGGTGTCGGGAGCGTCGACGGTGGTCGTGCCGGAGGTCCCCGAGGAGGAGGGCGCCGGGGAGTCGTTCGCGGGCCGCCGCGCTGGGAGCCGCTCGCGATCTGGCTGCTGAGCCGGGTCGCCGTCGTCGTGCTGACCGTCGCCTCGGCCTGGACCCTGGCGCCGCACGACGGCCGGCCGCGTCCCGGGCTTCCTCGACCTCTGGTACCGCTGGGACGTCGTCGTCTTCGCCAAGATCGGCGAGTTCGGCTACCAGGGCTATCCGCGCTACTACCCGGACACCGGCACCGCCGCGTTCTTCCCCGGCGAGCCGATCGCGCTGCGGCTGGCCCACCTCGTCACGGCGAACTGGGCGGCCGCCGGTCTGCTGGTCTCGCTGGTCGCGGGAGGGTTCGCCGTCACCGCGATGGCGCGGCTCGCGGCCCGGGACCACGGGGACGCCGTCGGGTCGCGAGCGGTGCTCTACCTGGTCGTCTCCCCGTTCGCCGTGTTCCTGTTCGCCGGGTACTCCGAGACGCTGTTCCTCGCCCTGGCGGTGGGCTCGTGGCTCGCGGCGCGGCAACGGCGCTGGCTGCTCGCGGGAACCCTCGCCGGCCTGGCCGGCACGGTCCGGATCACGGGCGCGTTCCTCGGCGTCGCCCTCGTCGTGCAGTGGTTCACTGACGCCGAGGGCCGGCGGTGGCGCACCCTGCCCGCGCTGTTGCTGCCCTGGGCCGGGATCGCCGCGTTCTCCGTCTACCTGCATGCGATCACCGGCGACTGGCTCGCCTGGCAGCACGTCGAGGCCGACGCCTTCGGCCGGCACCTCGAGCTGCCCTGGACGTCGTTCCTCACCACCTGGCACGCGGCGGGTGATCCGGCCCAGCCGTCGGCGTTCGCCTGGTCCTTCGGCGTCGAGATCGTGGCGCTCGCCGTCGGCGCCGCCCTCACCGTCGTGCTCCTCGTGCGGCGCGACTGGGGCGAGGCGGTCTACGTCGGCGGGCAGGTGGCCGCGCTGGCGACGTCCTCGTTCTACGCGTCCGTCGCGCGCGGCCACGCTGGTGTGGTGGCCGCTGTGGATCCTCCTGGCGGTGGCCGCGGCGCGGTACCGCTGGGTGCACGCCGCGTATCTCACGCTCGCCGTCCCGCTGGCGGCGGCCGGGGTGGTCGCCTTCACCCAAGGGCAGTGGGTGGGCTGACGGACTCCGGCGGGTCCCGGCGCTCCCGCTGTCAACCGCGGCGACGTCTCGGGCATCCTGCTGCCGTGAACCGCCGACGGGGTCGCGCCCCGGCAGTCGTCGCCCTCGCCGCCGTCGCGCTCGCGGCGTGCTCGACGACGTCCACGGGCCACCCCGTCGCCGCCACCTCGTCCGTCACGCCTCTCGGCCTCCGCGTCGGCGTCCCCGTCGTCCGCGCCCTCGCCCGGCCGGCGCGGCGCAGGCGGACTCCCCGGACGCGTTCACCCTCGTCGCGACGGGTGACCTGCTGATCCACAAGCCCGTCGCGAACCGCGCCCTCGCCCAGGGCGGCGGCCGGCGCTACGACTTCCGGTCGATGCTCACCAAGGTGCGGCCCGATCATCGCCGGGGCGGACCTGGCGATCTGCCACATCGAGACGCCGCTCTCCGCGAACGACCGGAACATCAGCGGATACCCGGTCTTCAACACCCCGCACGAGCTCGCCGACGCGGTCGCCTGGGCCGGCTACGACGGCTGCTCGACCGCCTCGAACCACTCCGTCGACCGGGGCGTCTCCGGCGTCCGGGACACGCTCCGTGCGCTCGACGCGAACCACCTGGCACACGCGGGCACCGCACGCTCGGCGGACGAGGCCCAGCGGATCGAGCTCCACCGTCGTCAAGGGGGCGGTCGTCGCGCAGCTGTCCTACACGTACGGCACCAACGGGATCCGCGGTGCCGTCCGCCGCCCCGTGGTCGGTGAACATCACCTCGGTGTCCCGGATCCTCGCGGACGCCCGCCGCGCCCGGGCCTCCGGCGCCACCTTCGTCGTGGTGTCCCTGCACTGGGGGCAGGAGTACCGGTCCGCGCCCACCTCCACCCAGCTCGCGCAGGCCAGAGCGCTGCTGGCGTCGCCGTACGTCGACCTCATCCTCGGCGACCACGTGCACGTCCAGCAGCCGGTCGAGCGGATCGGTTCCAAGTACGTCGTCTTCGGCATGGGCAACCTGCTGTCGAACCAGTCCCCCGCCGCCGGCCTGAAACCGCAGACGCAGGACGGCGCCATCGTCAGCGTGCACGTCGTCCGTCGCAGCCGCCGTTGGGTGGCCGACAAGGTGACGATCACCGCGACCTACTGCCAGATCGGTCCCTACACGGTGTGGCCGGTGAGCCAGGCCCTCGCCGACCCCGCGACCCCGGCGTCCCTGCGTGCCGCGCTGGCCGCGTCCCTGCGTCGCACCAAAGCGATCTACGCGAGCCTCCGCGGCCACAGCCGTGACGCCACCGTCCATGATCGGCAGCCGCGACGCGACGATCATGCGATCGGCCCTCTGATCAGCGTTCCTTGAACCCGCGGAGCGCCCCCGACGGCGCCGACCAGCGGTGCGCCACCCCGGAGACGCTGCCGGGGCGGTTCTTCGCCGACGGCTGCTCGGAGATCCACGCCAGCAGCTGCTCGCACGCCGCCCGCGGGCCCTCCGCGACGACCTCGACGCGGCCGTCCCGCAGGTTCGTGGCCATCCCGGCGAGGTGCAGCTCCAGCCCGCGGGACCGCGTCCACCAGCGGAAACCCACGCCCTGGACCTGGCCGCGCACCCACACCGTCAGCCGGACCGCCTCGGCGGCGGAGGAGGCCCAGCGCGGCGGCGCGGGGACGGGGCGCGGATCCATTGCCGCACCGTAACGAACCGAAGACGCTCCGGCGAGAGATCGCCGCAGCGCGCATGGCAGGCTTCGCCCGTGGAGCTCCTGTCCCGGCCCTGCCGCAGCCTGTGCCGCTGGGTGCGCACCCGGGCCGGCGACGACCTCTTCGCGTGTCAGGGCTGCGGTTCGCACTGGCGCCCCGGCGCGGGCTGGACGCCGATCGACGCCGACGGGCAGGTACCCGCGGACGTCACCAACGCCCGGCGCGCGGCCGCGGCTGGTCGTGCGGGCAGTAGTAGGACGAGCGGTTCATGAACCTGTCACGACGGATCAGCGTGCCGCAGCGCGGGCACGGCAGGCCCTCCCGGCCGTAGACGGCCAGCGACCGGTCGAAGTAGCCGCTCTCCCCGTTGACGTTCACGTAGAGCGAGTCGAAGCTCGTGCCGCCCTGCCCCAGGGCGTCGGCCATGACCTCCCGGACGGCGTCGAGCACGCGCCGGACCGCCGGGCCCGTCATGGCGTCGGTCGCTCGCGCGTAGTGCAGCTTCGCCCGCCACAGCGCCTCGTCCGCATAGATGTTGCCGACGCCGGAGACGAGGCTCTGGTCCAGCAGCGCCCGCTTGACCCCCGTGCGGCGGCTCCGCCATCGGGTCACAGTGCCTTCTCGTCGAGCGTCGGGTCGAGCGGGTCGCGGGCGATGTGGGTGACCTGGGGCGGGAGCAGCGGGCGCGGACGGCGTCCACCGCTCCGGGTCGCTGCCGCCGCGACCGCCGGGGCCGCCGTCCGGGGTAGGGACCAGCGGGACGACGTCGAGGCCGCCGAACATCCGCTGGTCCACGAAGCGGAGCTCGCGGCCCTCCGCCGTGTCCGCCGTCCAGCGCGATCCGGACGCGGAGGTGCCGCTCGCCGCTCGGCGTCCGGCGGCTGGAGGACCAGCTGACCGCTCATGCCCAGATGCGCGAGCAGGGCCTCGCCGGTGTCGAGCTCGAGCCAGAGGAACTTGCCCCGCCGGACGGCGTCGCGCACCTGCGCGCCGGTGAGCCGGGCGGCGAAGTCGACCGGGCCGGCCTCGTGCCAGCGGACGACGCGGGGGTTCAGCACCTCGACGCCGCTGAGCCGCGCGCCGAGCACCCAGCGGGCGAGGCCGCGCCGGACGACCTCGACCTCGGGCAGCTCGGGCATGTCGCGGCCGGATGGCCGATCAGGCGGTGGGCGGCTGGTCCGGCCCCGAGCCGTTCTGCCGGGTCGCGGTCAGGGACTCGAAGGCCGTGGACGGCCGCCCCCTGCTCGGCCTCCTTCTTGCTCTTGCCGCTGCCCTTGCCCAGGACGACGCCCTGGACGAGCACGGAGGCGTGGAAGGTCTTCGCGTGGTCCGGGCCCTCCTCCGTCACCACGTACTCCGGGACGCCGAGGTCCAGCTGCGCGGTCCGTTCCTGCAGGCTCGTCTTCCAGTCCAGGCCCGCACCCAGGTTGTCGGACTGGGTCAGCAGCGGGTCGACGAGCCGGCGGACGAAGGCGGTCGCGACCTGTATCCCGTGCTCGACGTAGACCGCGCCGATGAGCGCCTCGACGGCGTCGGCGAGGATCGAGGACTTGTCGCGGCCGCCGCTGGTCTCCTCCCCGCGGCCCAGCAGGATGTGGTCGCCCACGCCGAGGGCCCGCGCCACGTGCGGCCAGCGCGCGCCCGTTGACGACGGCGGCGCGCAGCTTGGCGAGCTTGCCCTCGGGCTCGTCCGGGTGGCGGTGGTAGAGGGCGTCGGTGACGACCAGGCTCAGCACGGTGTCGCCGAGGAACTCCAGCCGCTCGTTCGTCGGCAGGTTGCCGTGCTCGTAGGCGTAGGAGCGGTGCGTCAGGGCGCGCTCGAGCAGGGCGGGGGCGATGGAGACGCCGAGCGCGTCGACGAGCTCCTCGACGCGACGGGGGCGATGCGAGGCGGCCACGGGTTCGCCGCGGGCCGTCGACTCAGAGGTCCTTGACCTTGCGGCCCTTGTACTCGAGGTAGAGCGGTGTGCCCGCCGAGTCCGTGACGACGCGCGCCTGGTGCGGGCGCGAGTACACGACCTGGCCGCCCTCGACCCGGGTCGTCAGGGTGGTGGCAGCAGCCTTCCACTGCGAGCGGCGGGCCCGCGTGTTGCTCCGCGACATCTTCCGCTTCGGGACCGCCACGTCACTTCTCCTCAGGGTCGTTCTGGCTCAACAGGTGTTGCAGCTCCGCCCACCGGGGGTCGGTGCTCTCGTGCGTGTGCCCCGGGTCGTCCGCCAGGCGCGCCCCGCACTCGGAGCACAGACCCGGGCAATCGTCCCGGCATACCGGCTGGAACGGCAGGGCCGGCACCAGCGAGTCGTACAGCACGGGCTCCAGGTCGATCAGATCGTCCTGCAGCTCGCGGAGCTCGTCCTCCTCCTCCACGCCGTCGGGCGTGCGGCCCGGGTAGACGTACAGCTCCTGGATGTCGGCCTCGACTTCACCTTCGACCGTGTCCAGGCACCGCACGCACTCCCCGACGGTCCGCCCGGCGACGGTGCCGGAGACGAGGATGCCCTCCATCACCGCCTCGAGCCGGAGATCCAGCTCGAGGTCGGAGCCTTCGGGGACGCCGATCACGTCGGTGCCGAGACCCGCCGGTGCAGCGATGGTCCGATGGACCTTCCGCATGGTTCCCGGTCGGCGTCCCAGCTCTCGCGTGTCGATCACGAGCGGGGACCGGGGGTCCAGGCGGATCATCATTCCTTCGATGCTGGTGCGGAGGGCTTCGGCATCGGCGCCATCGGCGTCCGAGACCAAGGAGAGAGGTTACTGCACGTGCAGCCGCTCCCCCAAACCGCCACACCTGACGTGCGTGAGTGGCGGGGGGCTGCGCGTCAGCGGGCGAGCTTGGCGAGCAGGCGGGGCAGGACCGGGTCGGGCACGAGGCCGGTGACGTCGCCGCCGTGCGACGCCACCTCCTTGACCAGGCTGCTCGACACGTGCTCGAGCGTGGGATCGCCGGGCAGGAACACCGTCTCGAGCCCGGTCAGGTGCCGGTTCATCAGCGCCATCGGCAGCTCGTACGCGAAGTCCGTGCCCGAACGCAGCCCCTTGACCACGGCCGACGCCCCCACCGAGCGGCAGTAGTCCACGAGGAGGATGCCGCCGCCGACCGGGTCGACGCGCACGCCCGGCAACCCCTCGACCGAGGCCCGGACCAGCTCCACCCGCTCCTCCAGGGAGAACAGCCCTCGCTTCGCCGGGTTCGCCAGCACGGCCACGACCACCTCGTCGAACAGCGCGACCGCCCGACGGACGACGTCGACGTGCCCGTTCGTCACCGGGTCGTAGCTGCCCGGGCAGACCGCGAGGCGACTCACGCGCGCAACCTAGCAGTGGCCGTCCAGAGCGCCGTGTCGCCGTAACGGCGCACACCGTCGGGTGCCCAGTCGGCCGGCCAGAGCGGCTCGGGGCTGCGCGCGTCGCGTTCGACGACGACGAGGGCGCCCGGCGCGAGGTGCCCGGCGTCCAGCGCGGCCAGGACGGCGGCGAGGTCGGACTCGCCGAGGGCGTACGGCGGGTCGAGCAGGGCCAGGGCCGCCGGGGTCGCCGGCCCGGCCAGGTAGCGCAGTACCGGCGCCTGGACGACGCGGACGCCGGTCAGCCCCAGTCGCGGCCGCGTTGCGCCGCGCCACCTCGACGGCCGGACGCGCCACGTCGACGAGGACCACGCTGGAGGCACCGCGGCTGGCCGCCTCGAGCCCGAGCGCCCCCGAGCCCGCGAAGAGGTCGAGCACGACGGCGCCGGCGACGGCGCCGCGGGCGTCGAGCGCGCCGAACAAGGCCTCGCGCACGCGGTCGCTCGTCGGGCGGGTGTCGGAGCCCTTCGGCGTCTCGATCCGCCGGCCACCCGCCGAGCCGGCGATGATGCGGGTCATCTCAGGTCCGCTCGAGGTAGGCGTCCTTGCCCTCCTCGAGCAGCTCGTCGAGCGCGGCCCTCAGGCCGGCGTGTCCCTCCGCGGCCGGGTCCTGCGCGACGAGCGCGACGGCCTCGTGCCGGGCGGCTTCGATGAGCTGCTCGTCGCGGAGCACGCGCAGCAGCCTCAGCGACGACCGCCCGCCGGACTGCGCCTTGCCCAGGACGTCGCCCTCCCGGCGTTGCTCGAGGTCGACCCGGGCCAGCTCGAACCCGTCGAGCGTCGCCGCCACCGCCTCGAGCCGCTCGTGCGCGGGCGTCCCCTGCTCGACCCGGGTGACCAGCAGGCACAGCGAGGGCGCGCTGCCGCGCCCGACGCGCCCGCGCAGCTGGTGCAGCTGGGAGATGCCGAACCGGTCGGCGTCGAGGAGCACCATGAGCGTGGCGTTCGGGACGTCGACACCGACCTCGACGACGGTGGTCGCGACGAGCACGTGCACCTCGCCGGCGGCGAACGCCTGCATCGTCGCCTCGCGCTCCTCGACGGGTTGCCGGCCGTGCAGCGGCTCGACGCGCAGCCCGTCGAGCTCGGGCCGTCCGCGCAGCTCCTCGAGGACCTCGACGACGGCACGGGACGGCACGCGGGGGGTCTCGTCGTCCGAGGTCGCGCCCGAGTCGGCGTCCGGCTCGTCGGTCTCCGGTCCGGCGTCGCCGATCCGCGGGCACACGACGAACACCTGGTGCCCGGCGTCGACCTCCTCGCGGATCCGCTGCCAGATCCGGCTCTCCCAGCGGGGGTTGGCGAGCAGGGACACCAGATGCGTCCCGATCGGCGTCCGGCCCTTCGGGAGCTCGCGCAGAGTGGACGTCTCGAGGTCGCCGAACACGGTCATCGCGACGGTGCGCGGGATCGGCGTGGCCGTCATGACCAGGACGTGCGGGGCGACCTTGCCCTTCTCGCGCAGCGCGTCGCGCTGCTCCACCCCGAACCGGTGCTGCTCGTCGACGACCACCAGCCCCAGGTCGCGGAACTCGACCCTGTCCTGCAACAGGGCGTGGGTGCCGACGACGACGCCGGCGTCCCCGCTGACGACGTCCAGCAGTGCGCGGCGGCGCGCTCCGGTGGACTGGGAGCCGGTGAGCAGGGCCACCTTCGTGCCGTTGTCCGCGCCGCCGAGCATGCCGGCCTCCGCGAGCGGGCCGAGCAGGGCGGAGATCGAGCGGTGGTGCTGGGCGGCGAGCACCTCGGTCGGCGCGAGCAACGCGGCCTGGGCGCCGGCGTCGACGACGGAGAGCATGGCCCGCAGGGCCACCACCGTCTTGCCCGACCCGACCTCGCCCTGCAGCAGCCGCTGCATCGGCCAGTCGCGCGCCATGTCGGCCGCGATCTCCTCGGCGACGCGCCGCTGCCCCGCGGTCAGCTCGAAGGGCAGTTGCGCGTCGAACGCCTCGAGCAGGCCGCCGGCGACGGGGCGGCGCGGTGTCGCCGTGACCAGCCGGTCGGCGGCGCGGCGCTGCGCGAGCGCGACCTGCAGGACGAAGGCCTCCTCGAACCGGAACCGTCGCCGCGCCTGCTGCCAGTCCTTGTCCTCGTGCGGGCGGTGGATCGCGCGCAGGGCGGGGACGACGCCCAGCACTCCCTGCCGCGACCGGATCTCCGGAGGGATCGGATCCGGCAGGTCGGGCAGGACGTCGAGGAGCATCCGGACGGCGTTGAGGACGACGTAGTTCTTGACGCCCTTGCCCAGCGGGTAGAGCGGGTACGGCGACCGCGCGAACTCGGCCGCCTCCTCCTCGGTCTCGATCGGGAAGAAGTCCGGGTGGGTCAGCTGCGGCTTCCCCTTGAACTCACCCACGTCGCAGCTGAAGAGGGCCCGCGTGCCCTCGTGGAGCTTGTAGATCAGCTTGCCGGGGTTGAAGAACGTGACCTCGTGCGTGGTCGCGCCGTCGTCGATCGTCACCTTGTAGAGCTTGGTGCCGGTGCGCGCCGTGAAGAGCGACGTCCGGACGACCTCGCCGACGAACGTGACGTGGTCGCCCTTCGTGAGATCGCGCAGCGGCGTGAGCTCGCCCAGGGGGATGTAGCGGCGCGGGAAGTGCCAGAGGAGATCTCGCACGGTCGTCAGGCCGAGCTTCTCCAGAGCGGCGGCGCTGCTCCCGACGCTGCCTCTCAGCGCCTGGTCGAGGAAGGTGTCGGCGCTCATTCGACCCCCACGAGCAGCGGGTAGCGCTCCTGGCCGCCCTCGAGCACGGACAGCTCGACGTCGCGCCGGGTCCCGCGCAGGTGCCGGCTGACCGCCGCGACGAGGTCGTCGTCGGCGCCCTCACCGCGCACGAGCGTCACCAGCTCGCCGCCGGTCATGAGGAGCCGGTCGACGACCTCGACGGCGACGGCGGCCAGGTCCGTGCCGACGACGGCGAAATCCCCCTGGACGACACCGAGGGCGTCGCCGGGACGGCACAGGCCGGCGCTGGTGATGGCCTCCCGCGCGGCGATCGTCACGGCGCCGTCCCGCGCCGCTCCGGCGGCGGCGCTCATCTGGACGACGTCGGCGTCCGGCGCCCGCCCCGGGTCGTGCACGGCGGCCGCGGCCAGGCCCTGCACCTGCGCGCGCGTCGGCAGCACCGTCACCCGGATGCCCTCCGCGCGGACGGCGGCGGCCGCGGCTCCCGCGACGGGGATCGTCGCGGCGTCGTTGGGCAGCACGACCACGGCGGCCGCTCGTGTCTCGCGCACGGCGGTGAGGATCTCCTCGGTGGAGGGCCGGCGCCCCGGCGGCGTCCGGACGACGACGGCCCCGGCCTCCTCGAACAGCCGGGCCAGCCCCGGGCCGGCGGCGCACGCGACCAGCCCGACGCCCGCGCGCGGGCGCGGCGGACGGCGGGCGAGCTGCTCGGCGAAGTGCGAGATCCGGACCCGGCGCGGGCGGCCCGCGCCGATGCCGGCCTCGACGGCGGCCCCGGGGTCGTCGACGTGGAGGTGGACGTGCCACAGGCCCGAGCCGCCGACCACGACGAGCGAGTCGCCGAGCGGCGCGAGCTGCGCGCGCAAGGCCGGCACCCGCTCGTCCGGCGTCTCGAGGAGGTACATGACCTCGTAGGCGGGTCCCTCGGCGTCCAGGTCGTCGCAGCCGGAGAGGTCGACGACGGGCAGGGCCTCGCGGCGGGGCCCGCTCCCCCGTCGGCGGGTGCGGCCCTCGACCACATCGTGAAGCGTCTCCAGCAGGACGACAAGGCCCTGGCCGCCGGCGTCGACGACCCCGGCGCGACGCAGCGCGGGGAGCTGCTCGCGCGTCCGGGCGAGTGCGCTCCGCGCCGCGGCGACCGCCGTGGCGACGACCTGGGACAGCCGGTCGTCCGGGAGCGCGGACGCCGCGGCGGCTGCGGCGCGGCTCACCGAGAGGATCGTCCCCTCCGCCGGTTCGGCCACCGCCGCCCACGCCTGCTCGTCCGCCAGCTTCATCGCCCGCTTGACGGCGCCGCCGTCCATGACCTCGTTCTCCGCGAGGACGTCGGCCCAGCCGCGCAGGAGCTGTGCGGTGATGATCCCCGAGTTGCCGCGGGCACCGAGCAGCGCGCCGCGGGCGAAGGTGTCGAGCACGGTGAGCAACGGCGTTTCGCGCGGCAGCGCGGCGACCGCGGCGCAGGCGGCCTCGAAGGTCAGGTAGAGGTTGGTGCCGGTGTCGCCGTCCGGGACGGGGTAGACGTTGAGCGCGTCGAGCTCCTCGCGCGCGTCGCCGAGGCGCGGCGAGGGCGGCCCTGGCCCACGCCCGCGCAGCGCGCCCGTCGAGCACCTCGAGCATGCGCACCCTCCCCGCCGTCCCCACCGGTGGCTCTCCTGGTCGCTGGTCCGGTCAGGGTAGTCGGCGGCACCGACGGCCCGGGACGCGCCCACGGCCGGTTTGGGCCGGGCGATGCCGCTCCGGTACTCTGTCGTAGTTGCGCGGGCGGTCGTCCGCGCCCTGCCCGTTCCGATCGATCCGACCCGAGGAGTTCTCCGTCGTGGCTGCCACCTGTGACGTCTGCGGCAAGGGGCCGGGCTTCGGTCACAACATCTCGCACTCGCACCGCCGTACCAAGCGCCGCTGGAACCCGAACATCCAGCGCGTCCGGACGCTCGTCGGCGCCACGCCGAAGCGGCTCAACGTGTGCACGTCGTGCCTGAAGGCCGGCAAGGTCGTCCGCTCGGCCTGAGCCCCCTGCCTGTACGCCGCCGCCCTCCCCGGAGGGCGGCGGCGCTGCTTTGCCCTCCGACGCTCCTGCCCCGCTCCAAGATCATGCTCCAGAGATGGACAGATGTGGATCTCCACATCGCCGTTCAGGTGTCCATTTCTGGAGCATGACCGTGATCTGGCTCTGGGTGCCTGGCTCAGGCGGTGAAGTGGTGCCAGCCGTCGGCGCCGGTCCACGGGCGGCCGTCCACGAGCGACACCGGCGCCGGCCCGGGCCACCCCGATCCGGCGGTAGGGCGGCGGCAGGGCGACGTCGGGCGGGAAGCACGCGAGCAGGGCGTGGTCCTCGCCTCCGGTCAGTACCCATCCGGTCGCGAGCGACCGGTCGCCCAGGGCCTCGGCCGCCGCCACGAGGTCCGCGCCGGGCGCCAGGGCGAGCCCGTCCAGGTCGATGCGGACGCCGGAGGCCGCGGCGATCCGCCCGGCGTCCCGCAGTAGGCCGTCGCTGGTGTCGATGAGCGCGGTCGCGCCCGCGCGGGCGGCGTCCGGCCCCGCCTGGTACGGCGGCCGCGGCGCGAGGTGTGCCCGGACGAGCACGGACGCCGCCGCCGTGAGGTCGCCGGCGGCCGCGGGCGACCTCGCGGCGGACAGCAGCGCGAGTCCGGCCGCGGAGGCACCTGTCGCGCCGGCCAGTGCGACCACGTTCCCGGATCGCGCGCCCGAACGCAGGACGGCGGGCGCCTCGAGCACGCCCAGCGCGGTCCCGGTGATCACGATGTCGCGGCCCTGCGAGACGTCGCCGCCGGCGACGGCTGCACCCGCCCGGCGGCACTCGTCGTCCAGCCCCTCGGCCAGCGCGTCGGCCCAGGCGACCGGGAGGTCGGGAGGCGCGGTGAGACTGACGACGAGGGCGAGCGGCCGGGCGCCCATCGCGGCGACGTCCGCGAGGTTCTGCGCGGCGACCTTGACGCCGACGTCGGCACCGCTCGACCAGCCCCGACGGAAGTCGACTCCCTCGACGACGGTGTCCGTGGAGACGACGAGCCGGCCGGGGACGTCGAGCACGGCGGCGTCGTCCCCCGGGCCGACGAGCAGCGCGGCGGGCTGCGGACCGAACCTCCGCACGATCGAGGCGATGAGCCCGTCCTCACCGACGTCCCGCAGCAGGCGGTGACCGCCCGGTTCTGGGCTGCTCACGGGCGACACGGTAGCGTGACCCGCTCAAGGCGATCCCCCGAGGTGTCAGGGGCGACACGGGCGGCGAACGCCGCAGAAGGAGGGCTCGTGGTGGTGCAGGCGTACATCCTCATCCAGACCGAGGTGGGGCGCGCCGCGGACGTGGCACGTTCGATCGCCGCCATCCCGGGCGTCACCCTGGCCGAGGACGTGACCGGCCCGTACGACGTCATCGCCCGCGTCGAGGCCCCCAGTGTCGACGAGCTCGGTCAGCTGGTCATCGCCCGCATCCAGGACGTGAAGGGCATCACCCGCACCCTGACGTGCACCGTCGTCCATATCTGATCCTCGCGGCGGGGGCGCTCGCGCTGACGGCGTGCTCCTCGGGCCCCCAGCCGGCGGCCCGCGCGGCCGACCCGGCCTGCACCCGCGCGCTCGACGCCGCGCCCGCCACCGTGCTCGGGAAGGGCCGGGCGCCGCTCGGCGTCCGCGGTGCCCTGGCCTGGGGGGATCCGGAGATCGTGCTCCGGTGCGGGCTGCCGGGGCTCCAGCCGACGACGAGCACCTGCCTCGACGTCGACGGCCAGGGCTGGGTGGTCGGCGACCCGGACGCCGACCCCGTCGTCTTCACGCTCTACGGGCACGACCCGACGGTCGAGGTGTCCGTGCCGGCCGCGTACGGGCGGTCGTCGGCTTCGGGCGCGCTCGTCGACCTGCGGCCCGTCGCCGCGGCGTTGCCGGCCAACGGCCGCACCTGCGACTGATCAGCGCAGCCCGGTGCGGCGGCGGAGGGCGAGCTGCACGAGCCGGTCGACGAGGGCGGGGTACTCCAGGCCGGTGGCGGCCCACATCCGCGGGTACATCGAGATCGGCGTGAACCCGGGCATCGTGTTGATCTCGTTGACGAGCACCTCGCCGTCGGGACGGACGAAGAAGTCCACCCGTGCCAGCCCTTCGCAGCCCAGCGCCTCGAAGGTCCGGCCGGCGAGGTCGCGGACGCGGTGGACGACATCGTCCGGCAGGTTCGCCGGGCAGCTCAGCCGCACCGCCTCACCCGAGAGGTACTTGGCCTCGAAGTCGTAGAACTCGTACGCCGAGCCGACCTCGATCTCCCCGGGCAGGCTCGTCGCCGGCGCTCCGCCGTCGATCGACTCGAGCACGGCGCACTCGATCTCGCGGCCCTCGATCTCGGCCTCGACGACGATGCGCGGGTCGTGCCGACGGGCCGCCTCGACCGCGGCGTCCAGATCGGCCGGCCCCTTGACCCGGGTGATGCCCAGGCTCGACCCGGCCCTCGACGGCTTGACGTAGACCGGGTAGCCGAGCTCCTCGACGTCCGACCGCACCCCGTCGGGGTCGCGCTCCCACCGCCGCGCGGTGACGAGGAGGTGGTCGCCGACCGGGACGCCCTGTGCGGCGAGCAGCAGCTTCATGACGTGCTTGTCCATGCCGGCGGCGCTGGCGAGCACGCCGGAGCCGACGTACCGGATGTCGGCCAGCTCCAGCAGGCCCTGCAGCGTGCCGTCCTCCCCGAACGGGCCGTGCAGCAGCGGGAAGACGACGTCGACCTCCCCCAGGGCGCGCGGCACCTGGTTCGGCTCGAGCACCGTGAGCTCGCGGTCGCCCGACTCGAGCGGGACCAGCACCTGCGGTCCCTCGTCCTGCGTGACCTCGGGCAGGCGGCCGTCCGTGAGCTCGTAGCGCGCGGGTTCGTCGGCGGCCAGCACCCACCGCCCGCTCGTCGTGATCCCGATGGGGACGACGTCGTACGCGTCGCGGTCCAGCGCCCGCAGCACGCTCGCGGCGGTCATGCAGCTCACGGCGTGCTCGCCCGAGCGGCCGCCGAAGACGACGGCGACGCGGGGTCGGCGACCGGGCGCGGCGGCGGCGGGATCAGGCGAGGGGTTCATCGCCCGGCAGGCTACCGCTCGGCGGCGGGTGTCGCGTGCAGCCCTCGTAAGCTGCGGCAATGCGCGAGCCGGACGACGCCCTCTCCCCCGCGACCCTCGCCGTGACGGCGGGCCGGCCCGCGGCGGAACCCAACGCCCCGCTGAACGCCCCGCTCGTGCTCGCCTCGACCTACGTGGCCTCGCCGGACGCGCCGCAGCCCGGGGACCTCGGCTACGGCCGCTGGACGAACCCCACCTGGCAGGCGTTCGAGACCGCGCTCGGCCGGCTCGAGGGTGGGGACGCCCTGCTGTTCGCGTCCGGCATGGCGGCGGTCTCCGCGGTCGTCGAGCAGGTGCCGGACGGCGGCCGCGTCGTCGTCCCGGCCGCCGGCTACAACGGCACGCTCGTGCTGCTCGCCGAGCTCGCCGAGCGCGGCCGCCTCGACGTGGTCGGCGTCGACGTCGCCGACACGGACGCCGTCCGTGCCGCGCTCGCCACCGGCGCCCACCTGCTCTGGCTGGAGACCCCGACCAATCCGCTGCTCGAGGTGGCCGACCTGCCCGCCCTCGTCGCCGCGGGCCACGCGGCCGGCGCGGTCGTCGCCGTCGACAACACGTTCAGCACGCCGCTGCTCCAGACGCCGCTCGCGCACGGCGCGGACGTCGTCGTCCACTCCGTGACGAAGTACCTCGCAGGCCACTCCGACGTCCTGCTCGGCGCCGCCGTGACCCGGGACCCGGAGTTGCGCGAGCAGCTGCACCGGCACCGGACGACGCGGGGCGGCATCCCCGGCGCCGCCGAGGCGTGGCTCGCCCTGCGCGGCCTGCGGACCCTGCACCTGCGGGTCGAGCGCGCGGGCGCCAACGCCGCCGAGCTCGCCCGCCGGCTCGAGGGTCATCCGGCGGTCGCTCGTGTCAGGCACCCCTCGCTGGCCGGCGACCCGGGGCACGACCGCGCGGTGGCGCAGATGCACGGCTTCGGCGCGATCGTCGCGATCGAGCTGGCCGGCGGTCCGGAGGCCGCCGAGCGGCTGGCGGCCGGGGTCCGGCTGTGGGTGCACGCGACCAGTCTGGGCGGGGTGGAGTCGACCTTGGAGCGGCGGCGCCGGCACCCGTCCGGAGCCCGCCGGTGTCCCGGAGTCACTGGTCAGGCTGTCGGTGGGCGTCGAGGACGTCGAGGACCTGTGGGCGGACCTGGAGCAGGCGCTGTCGGGGCTCTGACCTAGACCGGGACCATGCAGCGCACCTGGTCGTAGAGCTCGACGGTCTCGGGTGCGGGGTCGAGCCCGAACTCCATGCGGAGCTGGCGCACGCAGGTCTGGTACTGCCGCAGCGCGAGCTGCGGCTGGCCGAGGCGCGCGTAGGCGCGCATGAGCAACCGGTACAGGTCCTCGCGGCAGAAGTCGAGGGCGAGCAGCCGTTGACCGAGGTCCACGGCGAGGGCGGGGCGGTCGAGGTCGAAGGCGACGTGGGCGGCCTTTCCCAGGACGTCGAGCAGGCGGACCCGGTAGTGCTCACGGGCCAGCAGGGCCCACTCGTCGTCCCGTTCACCGGCGAGCAGGTCGCCGCCGTAGCACTCCACGGAACTGAGGTAGGAGGCGAGGGCGGCGGGCAGGTCACCGGTGTGAGCGGCGACGTCCCCGTGCTCGGCGTTCTGCTCGAAGCGGTCGGTGTCGAGGTCCAGCTGGAGCAGCGGCTCGACCGTGTAGCCCTGCTCGTGGACCAGGACGGGGCGCTCGTCCACCGCGGCGAGGTCGGCCCGGAGCCGATGCAGGGCCACGTGCAGGCGGTTGCGCGCGGTCCCGGCCGGGACGTCGGGCCACAGTGCGCCCGCCAGCTCGTCGGGCGGCACGCGACGCCTCTGCAGGAGGACGTAGGCCAGGGCCGTCCGGCCCACCCGGCCGTGCCAGTGCTCCACGACCCGGTCGTCGAACCTGACCTCGACCGTCCCGAGCAGCCGGACGGACATCCTGACCGGATCGGTCGGCACCGGATGGGCGGCCGGGACCGGAACGGGCGGACGGGTCGACGACCGGACGCCGGGGACGTCTCGGGCGCCCGACGGCATCGGCGCCGCCGACGTCCCGCCGGGAGTGCGGGCGGCTCGACAGCGGCCACCGACGGTGCCGCGGACCCGACCGCGCCGGGCTCCGGTCGCGCGTCCGTGCGCCGGACGGCGCGGCCGCGGGCCCGAGCCGGGCCAGCAGCCCGGCGTGCCGGGCGTGCTCCTGCGGCGGCAAGCGGGAGAGCCAGCGGTGCACGGCGCGGGTGCGATCGGCCGCGAGCAGAGTGGGGGCGAGCTCCGCCAGCAGGTCTGACGCGAGCCCGGGACAGGCCGCGTCGAGGCAGAACTCGAGTGCTTCCTCCGGTGCGGCGACGGCCACGAGATCGCCGACCACGCGCGCGACGGCGGCCACCGGCGGCGCTCCCGCGTCGACCCCCGCGAGCGCCGCTCGCCACGCGGGATCGACCTGGTACCAGCCACCTTCCAGCGGAACCCACCAGGGATGGGTGGAAACGTCCTCGAGGACGAGATGGAGGGCATCGAGGTTCTCGTGCGCGTAGCCGAGCAGCGCGGCGAGCTCCAGCCCACGCCGGTACTCGGGCGTCGCTTGCGCCAGCAGGGCAGAGGCGAGGCCGCGGGTCAGCTCCTCGGCCGTTCGGGCGCGGAGAACCACGTCGGCGACCACCGGACTCCCCAGCAGGGCCACGGTCCGCCGGACACCGCGCAGCAGGCCGGGCCGGCCGGCGAGCAGCGCGCCCAGGTGTCGTTCGGCGTCGGGAGACACCGCGCAACGCCCCGTCCGACTGAGCGGGGAGGACCGGCGCTCTGCCGGCCGAGGGCTCTGCCTCGCCCTCGACGTCGCCGACCAGGTGGACGACGACGGCGCCCGGCCGATCGCTCGGCGGAGACCCCTCCACCGCCGGTGTCACCTGATCGAGGAACGCCTCGGCACGGGCACGGTCCGGGGACTCCACGACGGTGACCGGGTGTCGCGGGGAGACGGCAGTGTCGCGGCTCGCTCGACGGAGGGAGCCGCGCTCCAGGACGGCGCGGGCCAGGGCGCCCAGGGCGGGCATGTCGAGCTCGTACGGTGCGAGCCGGGCCCAGATCGGCCGGCATCCGCGCCTGAGGAGATCCGACACGACGACGCCGGTCGGGATGCCTCCCGGGACGGTCTCGATGACGAGGAGCTGCCGGCCGCCGAACCGGTCGCGGGGACCGAGCACGGACATCGGCGAACCTGCGATCACGCCGCCGCTTGCGTCGGGCAGGGGCGCGGCCGTCCGACCCATGAGCATGGACCTCACCCCCACGACCTCGGACGGTGCGACGTCGGCCCGTACGGTCGTCCTGCTCGCCGATCCGGCGGCGGGCTTTCCGATCATAGGCCCGTGCCTCGCTGGGCTGACAGGGGGAGAGAGCAGCAGGGAGCGACCCAGATACAGCGGTAAGTGCCCGCTAAGCCGTGGCTAAGCCGCCACGGCGCATGGTCTCGGCGTGCGGCGCCCCGACCGGAGCGCCCTTGCACCGCCACTCGGAGGGACCACCATGCCGACCATTCCCGAAAGCACGCCCGTCCAGTTCGGCCCACCGCCGACCGGCACGTTCTACCTCGACAGCTTCGTCGACCCCAGCGGCAACCCGGTCAACGTCATCGACATCGACCTCGGGGCCACCCTGACCGGCCGGGTCACCCTGCCCGGCGACGTGACCGGCACCGGCCACGTGCGGCTCGCCGCGGACGAGATCGGCGGACCGTTCGACGGCACCGTGAAGGAGGTCACGATCAGCCTGACCGGCGCGACCAGCCCGAACGACCCGCCGTCCAAGACCTACGACTGGACGCTGTCCTTCCAGGAGCCCGACCTGCCGGACGTGTCCAAGGCCTACCACTTCGCCCTGACCTTCGTGGTCACCAACCCGGCTCAGTCGCACACCGACATCGCCGCGATCTTCGATCTCGGCGACTACATGGTCGTCTGATCCGCCTGGCCTCGCCGGTCGTGCCCTCCTGCGTGAGCGCACGGCCGGCGAGGGCGTGGCCGCGGCCAGGAGGGTGGACGACGAGCATGTCCGACGACAGCGCGAGCGCCGACGAGGGCGAGCGGGGCCTCCTCGCGATCAGCGGAGTCGGTCCGGCGGTGGCGAAGCGGCTGGCCGGGATCGGCCTCGGGAGCCTGGAGCGGCTGGCGCGGGCCTCCGCCGACGACGTCGTCGAGCGCAGCGCCGACTGGCGCGTCCGGCCGGACCACGACCGCGCGCAGGACTGGATCGACCAGGCGGGGCGCCTCGTCGAGGCCGGCCCGCCCGCCGGCCGTCAGCCGACACGCGCCGGTCGCCCCCCACGCCCCCGTGCCGGCCGGCCGCGCGTACGCCACAGCTTCACGCTCGAGGTCCAGACCGACGAGGCCGGTTCCGGCACGGTGGCGACTCGCATCGTGGACGTCGAGAGCCAGGCCTTCGACACGTGGTCCGGCTGGAACCCCGAACGGATCGCGCGTTTCGTCGCGTCGAAGAGCGGCCTCGACATGCCGGTACCGGAAGTCCCCGCACCCGCCGTTGCGACGCCGGCCCTGGCACCGGACTCGCTGTGGGCCTACGGCGTCCTGGAGAGCCCGGCGCTCGTTCTCGGCGGCGCCAGCGCGCACGTGGTTCTCACGCTCGGCCCCGACGACACCCTGGCCGCGCCCGACCAGGTGAACCTCGAGTGGGACCTCGCCATCGGGCCGGCCGGAGGCCGGGCGGCGGAACCGCTCGCCCGCCGCCAGGTCGCTCTGGTCGCCGGAGAGCCCCGCGTCATCGACACCCTCGTCGCCGTGCCCGCCAGGTACGACGCGTGCACGGCTCGTCGCCGTCGTGCGGATGCTGGGGCCGGGCACTCAGCCCAGAGTCGCGCGACGGCTGACGGACTCCCGTCTCGACGTGACGCGGCCTCCTTCGCGAACCGACGTCAACGGATCAGGCGGCGCGCTCTTCGTCCGGCGGCCCGTCGACCGTGATCTCGACGGGGCCCGTCGTCCCGTAGTGACGCACGGACGGGTCGCCGCGGTCGAGCAACGTGTATCGGCCGTCCTGATGGTCCAGTGCGGCGCGATACCGGCAGCCCGGCATCAGGCACTCGAACAGCGATCGCCTTCCGTCGTACTCCGAGCGGAGGGCTTCATGAACGGGTCGGCTGGGGAGATTCACGATGTGCACCTGCCCTTGGCTGGACGCGGGTCCCGAGCTGTCATCTGACATAGAGTGCTCTGACAACTACTGTGCGGCACCAGTCGTCAGAACGCCAGCAGTGAGGCCAAAGACACCGGTGTGACGCCTGCGCCAGGCGCCTCATATACCCCGAAATGCGCCGAGCTCACATCCAGCCGTCGTCGGAGTACCTGTGCGTCGCCGACTGCCCCCGCACTCGCGCTTCAGGCGTTCACGGCGTCCAGCGGCGCCGCGGGATCGGCGAGACGCGCCGTGTCCACGGGACGTCCGGATCGGACGAGATCCTCGAGCGCCGGGACCAGGCCGGTGAGGCCCACGGTCATCGCTGCCTGTACGAGCCCCTCCTGCAGCCAGAAGGCGACGAACCGGCGGTCCTCGAGCGAACCGCGGACGACGACCTCCGCCTGCTCGGGGTGCTCCGCTGCGCCGACGTACTCGAGCGACACGTCGTACTGGTCCGAGAAGACGTACGGCATCCGCTCGTAACTCGCCGGCTCCCCGAGCAGCGCCGCTGCGGCGACCGGAGCCTGGCGCACGGCGTTCGCCCAGTGCTCCACGCGCAACCGGCGCCCGAGGATCGGGTGCTCGGCGGCGGCGACGTCACCGGCGGCGATGACGGCGGGATCGCTGCTGCGCAGGTCCGAGCCGACGGCGATGCCGTTCGCGATCTGCAGGCCCGCCTCCCGCGCGAGCCCGTCGGCGGGCGTCACCCCGACGGCGACCAGGACGGTGGCGCCGGGCAGCACCGTGCCGTCGGCGAGCCGGACGCCGGCGACCGCGCCGGATCCGTCGACCGGAAGGGCCTCGACGGAGGCGCCGAGCACGAACCGCACCCCGTGATCGCGGTGCAGGGCCGTGAAGGCCGAGGCGACGCGCGTACCGAGCACGCGCTGCAGGGGTTGCGACGCAGTCTCGACGACCGTGACCTCGCAACCCGCGCGGCGGGCTGCGGCCGAGGCCTCGAGGCCGATCCACCCGCCGCCGACGACCACCACGGGCTCGCCACGCGCGAAGCGGGCCTGCAGGGCGTCGCTGTCGTCGATCGTGCGCAGCGCGAGGACGCCGTCGGCGTACGCGCCGGGGATCGGCGGCCGTCGTGGCGAGGCACCGGTCGCGAGGAGGACGGCGTCGTACTCGAAACGCTCCCCCGAGGCGGCGCGGACCTCGCGGCGCTCCCGGTCGAGTGCCACCACGGCCGTGCTGGTGCGCAGGTCGACGTCGTGCTCGGCGTACCAGCCGGCCTCGTGGACGAAGACCTCCTCCGCCGGGGTGTCGCCGGACAGGTAGCCCTTGGAGAGCGGCGGCCGCTCGTAGGGGCGGTGCGGCTCGGCGGTCAGCAGCGTGAGGGTGCCGTCGTAGCCGCGCCTGCGGAGTGCCTGGGCGGTCTTGGCAGCCGCGAGACCACCACCGACGAGGACGATGCGTGCGGGACCGGTCATGGGTCACCTCCAGGGAGTGGTGTCCCGGACGTTAGATCTGCGCTACTCTTTCGTCAAGATGTATGTCCTTTAGAAGAGATCGGGAGGCCGCCGGGATGAGCGGGCAATCGTGGGGCGAGGACGTCGCCCGCCTGGAGGCGCTCGTGGAGCCCACGCGGCGCCGGCTCTACGAGTACGTCGCGCGGCGCGGTGAGGCGGTGGGCCGTGACGAGGCCGCGCAGGAGCTGGGCCTGCCCCGGCACACGGTGAAGTTCCATCTCGACCGACTCGTCGAGGCCGGTTTCCTGACGACCGAGTACCGGCGGCTGACGGGGCGCACCGGGCCCGGGGCCGGGCGGCCGGCCAAGCTCTACCGCCGGGCGCGCGCCGAGATCAGCATCAACGTTCCTGCCCGCCGGTACGCGCTCGTCGCCGAGGTGCTCGCGGAGGCGGTCGAGCAGGCCGGGACGAGCGGAGAGGCTCTGCAACCGGCGGTCCGAGGAGGCGGCGCGCGCAGCAGGGAAGCGCCTCGCCCAGGACCGCCCGGAGGGCGACGTCGTCGGCGCCCTCACCGACCTGGGATACGAGCCGCGCTACGACCCGCACGACAGCGCCGGCACGGTCGAGCTCGCCAACTGCCCGTACCAGGCCCTGGCCGCTCGGCACACCGCCCTGGTCTGCGGGATCAACGCGGCGCTCGTCGAGGGGCTGCTCGGCGCCCTCCAGGCGGAGCGGGCCGCGTCACGGCTGGACCCGGCTCCGGGTCGCTGCTGCGTCGTCGTCGACCTGCCGCCGGCGCGGATCGCCTGACGGCTCAGAGTCCTCAGGCTCCGAGTGAGCCTCGGCGAGGCGCCTGACGGCTCAGAGTCCCTCGGGCTTGCGGGGACGCTCCAGCAGCCGGGCCGCCACCTCCCCCAGCGGGAGCCGCCCCTGCCCGGCCACCAGGGCGACGACCTGCTCCGTGATCGGCATGTCGACGCCGTGCGCGCGGGCGAGCCGCAGGATCGGCCCGCACGAGGTGAGGCCCTCGGCCGTGTGCTTCGCCGCCGCCACCGCCTGCTCCAGGTCGAGACCCTGCCCGAGCGCCACGCCGACCGTCCGGTTGCGGGAGAGCGGCGACGCGCACGTGGCGACGAGGTCGCCGAGACCGGCGAGACCGGCGAGCGTCACCGGGTCGGCGCCGAGGGCGGCCCCGAGCCGTGCCGTCTCGGCGAGCCCTCGGGTGATGATCGTGGCCTTCGTGTTGTCGCCGAGCCCCATGCCCTCCGCGACGCCCACGGCGAGGGCGATGACGTTCTTGACGGCTCCACCGAGCTCGACGCCGACGACGTCGGTGTGGGTGTAGGGCCGGAAGTACGGCGCCGAGCAGGCCTGCGCCACGAGCTCCGCGGCGTCCGCGTCGGCCGAGGCGACCACGGACGCCGTCGGCTGCCGCTGTGCGATCTCCCGGGCCAGGTTCGGGCCGGACACGACGACGACCCGATCCTCGCCGATGCCCGCGACGTTCCGGACCACCTCGCTCATCCGCAGGTGCGTGCCGTGCTCGACGCCCTTCATCAGGCTGACGACCGGCGCGGACCGGGGCAGCAGCGGCCGCCACGCGGCCAGGTTCTGCCGCAGCGTCTGCGACGGGACGGCGAGGACGACGACCTCGGCGTCCGCGAGCACGCTGCCGGCGTCCGGGGAGGCGTCGATGGTGTCCGGGAGGACGGTGCTGCCGAGGTAGCGGCTGTTCGTGTGACCCTCGGCGATCTCGGCGCAGACCGCCGGGTCGCGCCCCCACAGCGTCACCTTCGCCCCGGCGTCGGCGAGCACGATGGCGAACGTCGTCCCCCAGGATCCGCTACCGAGGACGGCGACCCGCGTCACTGCTTCTCCTGCCGCGTCGGCCGGAAGTTGCCCGGTCAGCGGCTGCCCGTGGGCGCGCGGGTCCCAGCGCTGGGCCGGCGCCGTCGCCCCGCGGATCTCCTCGAGGAGACGCGTGATCGCGTCGAGGATGGCGTCCGTCGCCTCGCCGAGCACCGTCGCGTCGAGGGGACGGTCCTGCCACGGCGTCAGGTCGACCGGTGGGCCCGCCCACACGTGCACGAGCGGACGACGCAAGAGGTGCAGGCGCTTGCCGTAGGGCGCGAGCAGCTCCTGCGGCCCCCATTGCGCGACCGGGACGACGGGGAGCCCGGTCGTGAGGGCGATCCGCGCGGCGCCGGTCTTGCCGGTCATCGGCCAGAGGTCGGGATCGCGTGTGATCGAACCCTCGGGATAGACGGCGACGCACTCCCCCGCGCGCACGGCGTCCACGGCCGCCTCGAGCGAACGGGCGGCGTCCGTCGAGTTGCGCTTGACCGGGATCTGACCTGCGCCGGTGATGATCCGGCCGATGACCGGCACCTCGAACACGGCCTGCTTGGCGAGGAACCGCGGAGGCCAGCCGTGGTCGACGAGGAAGTGCGCCAGGGTCAGCGGGTCGATCTCGGAGACGTGGTTCGAGCAGGCCACGAAGCCGCTGTCCGTCGGCAGGTTCTCGGCGCCACGCCAGTCCCGCCGCGTCGTCGCCGTCAGCGGCGGCCGGAGCAGGCGCACCGCCAGGCGGTACGACCGGCTGAACTCGCGGGCGGTCACGAATGCGCTCCTCGATCGCGGTGGGCCGCCTCGCGGGCGGGGTAGCGGTTCATCCTCACTCGCAGGGGCGGCCGTGTCGAGAAGGCCGCCCGGGCACCGGCAGAATCGAGCGGTGACTCGGTGGACCCTGGTCCTGCCCGTCAAGGGCGGCCCGCTGGCGAAGTCCCGCCTCGGCGCGCGGCCCGAGGTGGCGGCCGCGATCGCGCTCGACTGCCTCGAGGCGGTGCTCGCCTCCGACGCCGTCGCGCGCGTGCTCGTCGTGACGTCGGATCCGACGATGCGAGCCGCCGCTCGCGCCCTCGGCGCGCACGTCGTCCCCGAGGCCCGACCGGGGGCGGGCCTCGTCCCCGCGATCGCCGCGGGCGTGCGCGTCGCGGGGCTGGCGTGCGCCGGGCCGACCGCGGTGCTGCTCGCCGACCTCCCGGCCCTGCTTCCCGATGACCTCGATCAGGCGCTGGCCGCCGCGGGCGCGCAGCTGTTCGGTGAGCGGGCGCCACGGATGGTCGCGGTGCCGGACGCCGAGGGGTCCGGGACGGTGCTCCTCGCCGGGCGGACGCCGGCGGAACTGGACCCGGCGTTCGGGCCGGACTCCCTCACCGAGCACGTGCGGCGCGGCGCCGTCCGGCTCGACCTCGACCTGCCCCGCCTGCGCCGGGACGTCGATACGCCCGCAGACCTCGACCAGGCACTCGCCCTCGGCGTCGGCCCACGGACCGCCACCGCCCTCCACGACCGCACCGCCTGACCCTCGCCCGCCTCCGCCCGCCCCCGCTGCCTTCCCCTACGCGCTGATCATGCACTTCGCGGCGATCATGCACTTCCCGGCGATCAGCGGTCAGGGGCGGGACGGGCGGGCCGGCGGGAGGCCCACGGTTCCGAGCGACATCGCCACGACGCGTGTGTCAGGGCCCGCACCCTCGACGACGACGGTCAGCCGCTGGCCCGTCCGCACGTGTCGCAGCCGGCTGGCGCCGAAGGCGTCGGCGCCGAACGGGACGATCAGCCCCTCATCGGTGACGACCGAACCCGAACGGGTGGCCACGTCGAATCGGTGAACGGTCGCCTGCACCCGCCCAGCCTAATGGGCGCCGCGAAGTGCATGATCGCCGCGAAGTGCATGATCAGCGGGAAGGAAGGGGACGGGGACGGGGTGGCGTGGGTCAGTCGCGCTCGTACATGGCGCCGAGGGCGTCGAGCTTCGCCAGGAAGTGCTCGTACCCCCGGTCGATGAGGTCGACGCCCCGCACCGCGCGACGTCCCCTCGGCCGCGAGCGCCGCGATGAGATGGCTGAAGCCGCCGCGCAGGTCAGGCACGGTGATGTCGGCGGCGTGCAGCTTCGAGGGGCCCGAGATGACGGCCGAGTGGCGGAAGTTGCGCTGGCCGAAGCGGCACGGGAGGCCGCCGAGGCACTCCCGGTAGAGCTGGATCTGAGCGCCCATCTCCCGCAGGGCCTTCGTGAAGCCGAACCGGTTCTCGTAGACGGTCTCGTGCACGATCGACAGCCCGTTGGCCTGGGTGAGGGCGACGACGAGCGGCTGCTGCCAGTCGGTCATGAACCCGGGGTGCACCGCGGTCTCGAGCACCAGGGAGTTGAGGCTGCCGCCGGGGTGGGAGAACCGGATCCCGTCGTCGGCGATGTCGAGCACGCCGCCGACCTTCCGGAAGACGTTGAGGAATGTCATCATCTCCAGCTGCCGCGCGCCCTTGACGGTGATGTCGCCGCGGGTCGCCAGCGCCGCGCACGCCCACGACGCCGCCTCGATGCGGTCCGGCAGCGCGGTGTGGCGTGAAGCCGCCGAGCCGGTCGACGCCCTCGATCCGGATGACCCGGTCGGTGTCGACGCCGATCACTGCGCCCATCTTCTGCAGCACCGCGATGAGGTCCATGATCTCGGGCTCGATCGCCGCGTTGCTGAGCTCGGTGACCCCCTCCGCCCGGACGGCGGTGAGGAGCACCTGCTCGGTGGTGCCCACGCTGGGGTAGGGCAGCTCGAGCTTGGCGCCCTGCAGCCCGTTCGGCGCCGAGAGGTGGATGCCCTGCGGCCGCTTGTCGACCACCGCCCCGAAGGACCGCAGCACGTCGAGGTGGTAGTTGATCGGGCGGTCACCGATCCGGCAGCCGCCGAGGTCGGGGATGAAGGCCTCACCCAGACGGTGCAGGAGCGGGCCGCAGAAGAGGATCGGGATCCGGCTCGATCCCGCGTGCGCGTCGATGTCGGCCACGTGCGCCCGCTCGACGTTGCTGGGGTCGAGGTCGAGCACGCCCTCGCGGGGGCTGGCCTCGGTCACCTGGACGCCGTGCAGCTCGAGCAGGCCGGTGACGACGGTGACGTCGCGGATCTGCGGGACGTTCAACAGGCGGCTCGGTTCCCCACCCAGCAGAGCCGCGACCATCGCCTTGGAGACGAAGTTCTTGGCGCCACGGACCGTGATCGTGCCGGTGAGGGGGGTGCCGCCGTGGACGGTCAGGGCATCGGTCACGGCGACCATCTTGGACTACGACGGACGTCCGGCCCGTCAAGGGACGATGCGGACGCCGGCGTGGCGCCGAATCCGGGCGTGTCGAGCGTTCGCCGGACCGGAGCGCTTCAGGACGTCGACGGGCCGTCCTCGGGCTCGCCCGTGCCCGGTTCGGTGCTCGTCGAGGGCGGCGTCGCCGGGGCCGGCGACGCCGGTGATGTGGGTCGGTGTCGGTGTCGGTGTCGGTGTCGGTGTGCTCGGGCTGTCGGTGCCCGTGGGCCCCGGGGACGGGACCGGCGGGTTCGACGAGGCCGGCGTCGGCGGAGGCGAAGGGGTAGGCGTCGCCGGAGGCGGCGGGGTCGACGTCGGGGAGGCCGCCGGGGTCGACGTCGGGGAGGCGGGCGGGGTCGGCGGGGTCGGCGGCGTCGGGGTGGCCGCCGGCGTCGACTTCGCGGTGGTCTTCTTCGCGGTCACCGTCTTAGCGGGCGCTGCCTTGGCCGTGGTCTTCTTCGCCGTCGTCGACTTCGCGGTGGTCTTCTTCGCCGCCATCGTGTTCGCCGCGGCTTTCTTCGCGGGACTCCCCTGCGCCGCGGTCCTCTTCGCCGTCGACGTCGCGGCGGTCCCCGGCGTCGTCGGGTGGCCTTCGTGGTTGTCGTGGCCGTCTTCGCTGCCGTCTTCGCAGCCGTCTTCTTCGCCGGCCTCGCGGTCGAGGGCCGTTCGGCGGCGGAAGCGGCACCCTTGACGGGCTGGGCGGGAGTCCGCTCGGCGTCCTCGACGTCCGGCACGGGAGGCCCGTTCCGGACGGGGCGCAGCGGCGGCGGGACGGATCGCCCCGTCGCGCGCTTGGCGGGCCGGGGCCGGGCCGCCGTACCCGCGGCTCCGGCGGAGGACCGGCGTGGCGGGCGGCGACGGACAGGGGCCGGAGTCAGCCCGTCGGCGGGCTCGAAGGCGGTGAGGTCGGCCTCGGGCGGCAGCGCGTCGACGCCGTCGGCCCACGGCGCCCCCTCGGTGTCGTCGCCGCTGCGCTCCTCGCGGCGCTCGCGCAGGTCCGTGACGGTGGCCGACCCGGGTGCGTCACCGGCGCGCTCGCTGAGTACGTGCTCCAGCGTCTCCAGGCCCGCCGCGACCACCTTGCCGCCCACGACGAGGGCCCGTGCGACGAGGCCCGCGACGACGCCGGCGGCGGCCAGGCCGATCGACGCCAGCGCGTCCGACGACGTCAGGTCTTCCCTCTTCACGACGGCCTCCGCTCCCCCGGATCCGGCGTCCGGCGACCCGACGACGGTATGCCCACCGCTGCCGTCAGTCCACGCGACGACCATGGAACCGCGGGTCAGCGCTCCGCGAGGACGTCGAGGCGGACGTAGTCCTGGTCGTAGCTCCCGTCCTCCCGGCGGAGGCGTTCGAGGCCGGTCGCGAGAGCGGCGGCGGCGAAGCCGTCGCGCCGGTCGGGGGCGATGCCCGGCAGGTAGGCCGGGAGGATCTGGCTGCGCAGCCAGCCCTCGAACGCCACGGCGTCCGGGAAGGACCGGCGCTGCCCGACCAGACGGGCGTGGTGGACGCCGAAACCCGCGGCCTCCAGCCGCGCCCGGTAGCCCTGGCCCGTCGGGAAGTACCACGGCGAGGCCGGGCCGCCGAAGTTCGCGGACACCTCGTCGAGGACCTGGCGCGCCGCCTCGATCTGGCCGGCGCCGCCCATGTCGATCCGCAGCACACCGCCCCGCCGCAGCACCGCGGCCAGGCCGGTGATCACCGACGGCTGATCGGCGTCCGGCACCCAGTGGAGCGTGGCGACCGAGACGATCACGTCGAACGTGGCCGGCGGGAACAGGCCGCCCACGTCCTGGGCGCGGCCGACGAGGAACTCCGCCCCGGGGTGGTGCGCGCGGGCGTGCTCGACCTGGCTCGGGGAGACGTCGACGCCGACGACCCGGCCACCGGGAGCCACGGCCGGCACGAGCGCGGCCGTGAAGTCCCCGCTCCCGCAGCCGAGGTCGAGCACCCGGGTGCCGGCGGCCAGCGGGACGTCGGCCAGGACCTCGGCGTCGTGCGCCCGGTGGTGGGCGGTGTTCGCGGCGTAGAGCGTGCCGTCGAACGTCATACCCGCGCCGGCAGCGTCGTCGGCAGCCACCCGGGACGCCGCTGCTCGTAGGCCGTGATCTCGTCGGCGTGCCGGAGGGTCAGCCCGATGTCGTCCAGGCCCTCGATCAGGCGCCAGCGGGTGTAGTCGTCCACCTGGAAGGGGACGACCAGGTCGCCCACGCTCGCGGTGCGCGCCTCGAGGTCGACCGTCACCTCGAGGCCGGGGCTCGCCTCGAGCGCGTCCCACAGCCGCTCCACGTCGTCGGTACTGACGACGCCGGTGAGCAGCCCCTGCTTGCCGGAGTTGCCGCGGAAGATGTCGGCGAACCGGGGCGAGAGCACGACGCGAAAGCCGTAGTCCTTGAGCGCCCACACGGCGTGCTCCCGTGAGGAGCCGGTGCCGAAGTCCGGGCCGGCGACGAGCACGGAGCCGTTGCGGTAGGGCTCGGCGTTGAGCACGAAGCCGGGGTCCTGCCGCCAGGCGCTGAACAGCCCGTCCTCGAAGCCCGTGCGCGTCACGCGCTTGAGGTAGACGGCGGGGATGATCTGGTCGGTGTCGACGTTCGACCGCCGCAGCGGGACGCCGACGCCGGTGTGCCGGGTGAACTTCTCCATCGGAGGTCTCCTCGTCTCGGGGTCAGACGGCGGCGGGCTCGGGGACGGACGGGACCGGCCCGAGATCGGCGGGGCTGGAGAGGGTGCCCCGGACCGCGGTCGCGGCGGCGACGAGCGGCGACACGAGGTGCGTCCGCCCGCCCTTGCCCTGCCGGCCCTCGAAGTTCCGGTTGGACGTCGACGCGCTGCGCTCCCCGGGAGCGAGCTGGTCCGGGTTCATGCCCAGACACATCGAGCATCCGGCGTTGCGCCACTCCGCGCCGAAGTCGACGAACACCTTGTCCAGCCCCTCGGCCTCGGCCTGCAGCCGCACCCTGGCGCTACCGGGGACGACGAGCACGCGGACCCCGTCCGCCTTGCGCCGGCCGTGGACGACGGACGCGGCGGCACGCAGGTCCTCGATCCGGCCGTTGGTGCACGAGCCGATGAAGACGGTGTCGACGGGGACGTCGCGCAGCGGCGTTCCGGGCGTCAGCGCCATGTACGTCAGCGCCCGCTCGGCGGCCGTCCGGGCGTTCTCGTCGGCGATCTCGGCGGGGTCCGGTACCCGTCCGGAGAGCGGCAGGCCCTGCCCCGGGTTCGTGCCCCAGGTGACGAACGGCTCGATCCGCGACGCGTCGAGCACGACCTCGGCGTCGAAGACCGCGTCCTCGTCGGTGCTCAGCGTCCGCCAGTGGTCGACGGCGGCGTCCCAGTCCGCGCCCTGCGGCGCGTGCGGCCGGCCGCGCAGGTACTCGAACGTCGTCTCGTCCGGAGCGATCATCCCGGCGCGGGCCCCGGCCTCGATCGACATGTTGCAGATCGTCATCCGGGCCTCCATGGAGAGCTTCCGGATGGCCGCGCCGCGGTACTCGAGCACGTAGCCCTGGCCGCCGCCGGTACCGATGCGTGCGATGACGGCGAGGATCACGTCCTTCGCGGTGGTGCCGTCGGGCAGGTCACCCTCGAGGGTGATGGCCATCGTCCGTGGCCGGGCGAGCGGCAGCGTCTGGGTCGCGAGGACGTGCTCGACCTCGCTGGTGCCGATGCCGAACGCCAGCGCGCCGAAGGCGCCGTGCGTCGAGGTGTGCGAGTCGCCGCAGACGACGGTGAGACCGGGCTGGGTCAGGCCGAGCTGCGGACCGACGACGTGCACGATGCCCTGCTCGGCGTCCCCGAGCGGGTGCAGCCGGACGCCGAACTCGGCGCAGTTGCGGCGCAGCGTCTCGATCTGGGTGCGGCTGACCGGGTCCGCGATCGGCTTGTCGATGTCGATCGTCGGCGTGTTGTGGTCCTCGGTGGCGATGGTGAGGTCGGGCCGCCGCACCGGCCGGCCGGCGAGGCGGAGGCCGTCGAACGCCTGCGGGCTGGTCACCTCGTGGACGAGGTGGAGGTCGATGTAGAGCAGATCGGGCTCGCCGTTCTCGCCGCGCCGCACCACGTGCGCGTCCCAGACCTTCTCCGCCAGTGTTCGCCCCACGGTCGGTCCCTTCCTCCTGCGACTCGTGCTCGTACCCGAGACCGTTGCGTCTCGCGTTCCGAGACGGCAATATCAGTACCCGGACAACAGTGACCGACGGACACTGTAGTGACGCGAGTCCGCCGACGTGCTCGCTGTCTCACATCTCGGTACAGGAGTTCCGATAGATGGACAAGTCAAGCGGCGTCGGCGTCCTCGACAAGGCCGCCGTGGTGCTCGGCGCGCTGGAGGCGGGCCCCTCCACGCTGGCGCAGCTCGTCGCGGCCACCGGCCTCGCCCGCCCCACCGCCCACCGGCTGGCGGTGGCCCTGGAGCACCACCGGCTGGTGGCCCGCGACCTGCAGGGTCGCTTCGTCCTGGGCCCGCGGCTCGCGGAACTGGCGACGGCCGCGGGCGAGGACCGGCTGCTCGCCGCCGCCGGACCCGTGCTCACGGCGCTGCGCGACCACACCGGCGAGTCGGCGCAGCTCTACCGCCGGCAGGGCGACCAGCGGGTCTGCGTCGCGGCGGCGGAGCGGCCGATGGGCCTGCGCGACTCGATCCCGGTCGGGATGGCCCTGACCATGAAGGCCGGGTCGGCGGCGCAGATCCTGCTCGCGTGGGAGGAGCCCGACCGGCTGCATCGTGGCCTGCAGGGGGCTCGGTTCACCGCGACGACGCTCTCCGCCGTACGCCGGCGGGGCTGGGCGCAGAGCATCGGTGAACGCGAGCCGGGGGTGGCGTCCGTGTCGGCGCCGGTCCGGGCTCCGTCGGGCAAGGTCGTCGCGGCGGTGTCGATCTCCGGGCCGGTCGAACGGTTCACGCGTCAGCCCGGCCGCGTGCACGCGGCCGCGGTCGTGTCCGGGGCGGCCCGGCTCACGGAGGTGTTGCGGCGGGCACAGGCCGACGGCCGGCGTCCCCAGGACGGCGAGGACGCTCTGCCCACCGCCGCCCAGGCCTGAGGAGGGGACGTCAGCCGACGAGCCGGCGGACGTCGGTGGCCGTGAGTCGCGCCGACGCCAGGTCGGGGCCGTCGAAGGTGCTGGCGAAGAGGCCCGCCTTGGCGGCCTTGAGCTCCATCACCTTCTCCTCGATGGTGTGCCGCGCGACCAGGCGGTAGACGACGACGGGCCGGGTCTGGCCGATCCGATGGGTCCGGTCGACCGCCTGGCTCTCCGTCGCGGGGTTCCACCAGGGGTCGAGGACGATGCAGTAGTCCGCCTCGGTCAGGGTCAGCCCGGTGCCACCCGCCTTGAGGCTGATGAGGAAGACCGGCGCCGTGCCGGAGCGGAACTCCTCGATGACCTCCGGACGGCGGCGCGTGCCGCCGTCCAGGTAGCAGACCTCGAGGCCGGCCGCGGTGATCCGCTCCCGCGCCGCGCGGAGGAACCGGGTGAACTGGCTGAAGACCAGCACGCGGTGCCCCTCGGCGGCCACGTCGCGCACGAGGTCGAGCAGGAGGTCCAGCTTCGTCGCCGGCACCGGGGCGCGATCGGGGTCGACCAGCGCGATGTCGAGCGCGGCCTGGCGGAGGAGGGTGAGCGACCGGAAGATCTTGAAGGTGTTGCGCGGCATGTCGTCGACGAGCGCGAGCACCTTGCTGCGCTCGCGGGCCAGGAGCGCGTCGTAGGCGCGGCGGTGCGCGGGCGCCAGGTCGACCTCGAGCACCTGCTCGGTCTTCGCCGGCAGGTCCGGCGCGACCTGCTCCTTCGTCCGCCGCAGGACGAGCGGGGCGATCCGGCGGCGCAGCGCCGCCAGGCGGACGCCGTCGCGGGCGCGCTCGATCGGGAACCGGTACACGTCGTTGAAGATCTCGGGCGACGTCGGGAGCAGGCCCGGCGCGACCAGGGAGACGAGTGCCCACAGCTCCAGGAGCGAGTTCTCCAGCGGCGTCCCCGTGACCGCGAGCGTCCACGGAGCGCCCAGGTCGCGGGCGCAGCGGTAGGCGGCCGAGGCGTGGTTCTTCACGTTCTGCGCCTCGTCGAGCACGAGCCCGGCCCAGGCGACCTCGCGGTACCGGCGGTGCTCGAGCCGGAAGAGCGTGTACGACGTCACGACGACGTCGGCGTTCCGTGCGAGAGCGGCGATCGTCGTCCCGCCGCGTGTCCGGGCGGTGCCGGTGACGGCGGCCACGCGCAACCCCGGCGTGAACCGGGCTGCCTCGCTCTGCCAGGTCGAGACCACGCTCGTCGGGCGCGACGACGAGGAACGGCCCGCGAGCCTGGTCCCGCTCGCGCACGTGCTGGACGAGCGCGAGGGTCTGCAGCGTCTTGCCGAGCCCCATGTCGTCGGCCAGCACGCCGCCGAGCCCGTGCTCGTACAGCGTCGCCAGCCAGCCGAAGCCCGCCCGCTGGTAGGGCCGCAGGGTGGCGGTGAGCCCGGCCGGTGGCGCGTGCTCGGTGAACGTCGGCGCCTGCGCGACCGCTCGGGCACGCTCGCGCCACTCGCGGGCACGACCCTCGACGGCCCCCAGCCGCTCGAGCGTGTCCCACGCCGCGGCGTCGAACCGGCTCAGCCGGAGCGTGTGCTCGGGCGCCTCCGCGATGCCGCGGGACTCCTCGATGAGCTCGATGAGCTCCCGGAACCGTCCGTCCCGCAGCGGGAGGTACAGCGCCGCTCGGCAGCAGGAGGTGGCCGTGCCCCTTGACGAGGGCGGTGAAGAGGTTGACGAAGGGCACACCCTCGCCCTCGACGTGCACGGAGACGGAGAGGTCGTACCAGTCGCGGTCCGTCGGCCGGAGCGCGTCGAAGGTGAGCACCGGAGCCTCGCGAGCCTCCCGGTACCTCGGCAGCTCGCCGACGACCTCGACGTCCAGCCCCTCGAGCGCGCGCAGCGCGGGCAGAGCGGTCTGCGCGAACCGGACGGCGGCCATCCCGGTCAGCCGCGCGGGTGCCGGCAGGCCGGTGAACGACGGGATGTCGCCCGGACGGGCTCCGGGCGGGAGGACGCCGTCCGGCACCGCCGCGCGGACGGCGTCGACCAGGGCGGCCTCGGCGCGACCGTCCCGGCGCCCGGCCGGCCCGCGGTCCCACGACCAGCGCACGTCGAGCGCGAAGTCGTCGAGCGGCGTGACCGTGACGTGCAGCGCCGTCCGGTGCCGGGGGCGAGGGACGTCGTCCGCGGCCCGGACCCGAACGGCGGAGGGCACCCGGGGCAGGTAGGAGCTGACGAACCGGTCGACGTCGGCGGACGGCACGAGCACCGGGGCGAACCCGCGGACGGCCGGCAGGTGCGGGGCCAGCGCGGCGGGCACCGGTGCGACGTGGAGCACCGGCACGGTCGCGCCACGCCTACCCGGCGCGTCCGCACGCCAGGCCAGCGCGCTCCCCTCGGCGAGTACCACGGCCTCGGCCGGGACCGGCTCGCCGTCGGCCAGCACCGCGCAGGTGACGTCGAGCCCGCCGTCCGCCGTCCGGACGTCGAACACCGCCTCGACCGGGTCGTGGACGACCGCGTCGCTCGCGGGGCGCAACGACGTCACGAACGGCATGCCGCACTCGCGCAGCTCTCCCAGCAGGTCCCAGACCCGGCGGCTGTCGACGTCCGTGAGGTCGAGCCAGGGCGCCGACGGCGAGAACCAGTGGTCGCTGCGCGCGAGCGCCACGAGTTCGGTGAGGAGCCGGCGTTGCCGGCGGGTGCGCGGCAGGTCGCCGCGCTGGGTGTACCCGACGGCCGCCCACGAGGCCCCCGCCACCTGCCACCCGCCGGAGGGCCGCGGAACGAGCGGCCGGGCCCGCAGCAGCGGCGGCCGGTCCGGGTCGTCCGTGCGCAGCTCGAGCTGGAGTGCGGGCTGGACGAGGGCGCGGCGGATCCGCTCGGAACGGTGGGCCTCCGACTCGGTGCCGTCGGCGGGCAGGAGCGCGCCGACAGCGCGGATCCAGTCCGTCGTCACGTCAAGGCCCTCCCTCCGCCGCGTGCGGCCCCACGCTAGGCGACCGGGGTGACAGCGCGCGGGAGCAGACCGGTCCGCGGCCCTACCGCACGAGGAGGGCGACCCCGAGGGTGAGGACGCCGGCCGACAGCGCCGCGGCTCCGACGGCGAGGATCGCGACACCGACGGGATGTGCCCGGGTCCGGCCCGCGGCCGCGGCGAAGAAGCCGGCGGACAGGAGGACGGCGGCGGCGGGTACACCGCTGCGCGCCACCGCCGCCAGGCCGCCGGTGAGGGACGTGGCGTCCGTCAGCACAGCCGTCAGCAGCCCGAGCGTGACCAGGACGCCCGCGTGCGCGTGACCGGCCCGGTAGAGCCGGCGCTGGAGGTCGGTGGCCCCGACCCGCCCCGTGGCCACCCTGAACACGAAGGTGCCGCCCCATTCGACCGCAAGCAGCGACAGCAGCAGGATCCCGGCGGTCTGCGTGGCGGCGTGGCTCAGGGTCACGCCCCGACACCCATGCGCGCCCGCGCGGTCGTCCGGGCCCCGGTCACGGGAACGCTCCCCAGCGCCCGCGGCAACCCCTGCTCGGGCATGTTGACGTAGACCGACTCGTGCCCTCCCGGGGGGACCACGAAGGTCTCGTGCCAGATGCCGACCACTCCCCCGGCGTCGCGCGCGTTCCGGTTGAACTCGCGCCACGCCGGCCGGTGCGCATGCGCCGGGTCGTGGGCGAAGGCGAGCAGGCTGTCGAGGTCGCGCCAGTACTGCACCATCAGCGAGCCCCGCCCCTGCACGGTCGAGGTCACGCCCAGCAGTCCCAGGGCCGGGTCCTCCTGGAGCTCGCGGAGCATCCGGGGCATGGCACTGATCACCGGCCACCAACGGCGGACGGCGAGCGGCTTGTTGATCCGGGCCCCGATGAGGAAGACGACGACACCGCCGTCGTGGTCGTGCGTCCAGCGTCCCGCCTGCATGACGTCCTCCTTGGATAGTTCGACTATCCAATATTGGAGAGGAGTACTATCCAGTGTCAATGAGAATCTCCGACCTCTCCCGCGAGACGGGGGTTCCCGTCGCGACGATCAAGTTCTACCTGCGTGAGCACCTGCTGCCCCCGGGCCGGTCCACGGCGGCCACGCAGGCCGAGTACGGCCAGGCGCACGTCGACCGGCTGCGCCTCGTCCGGGCGCTGACCGACGTGGGCAGGATGCCGCTCGCGACGGTGCGATGGGTGCTGGACGTCGTCGACAACGCGGCCGCCACGACGGCGGAAGCGGTCGGCGCGGCCCACGACAGCCTCCCCCCGCTGGTCCCGCACGGGGACGAGCCGCCGGCACGCGCCCTGCGCGTCGTCGACGACCTCGGCTGGGCGGTGGACCCCGCGTCGGCGTCGCTCTGGCAGCTGGAGGCGGCGCTCGCGGCGGCCGAGGAGGTCGGCCTCCCGCTCGGCCACGACCGGCTCGCCGTCTATGCGGGCGCGGCGCTGGACGTCGCCCGCGTCGACGTGGCCGACGTGCCGCGGACCGGCCCCCAGGAGGCGGTCCACTACGTCGTCGTCGGCACCGTGCTGTACGAGCCGGTCCTGCTCGCCCTCCGGCGGCTCGCGCAGCAGCACCTCTACGCCGGCGGGCCGCAGGTCGGGGAGGACGCCGAAGGCCCCCGACCGTGAGAGAGCTGCGCAGTGGCCTTCTGAGGCGCGCGCCGACGACGAAGGCCCCCGACCGTCAGGGCTGCGCAGTGGCCTTCTGAGGCGCGCCGACGACGAAGGCCCCCGACCGTCAGGCTGCGCAGTGGCCTTCTGAGGCGCACGCCGACGACGAAGGCCCCCGACCGTCAGGTCGGAGGCCTTCTCGACGTAGCCCCGACGGGATTCGAACCCGCGCTACCGCCTTGAGAGGGCGGCGTGCTAGGCCACTACACAACGGGGCCGTTGCAGAACCCTGCGAGCGTATCGCACGGGCTGGTGGAGTCGCGCTGGGGTACCAGGACTCGAACCTAGACTAACTGAACCAGAATCAGTCGTGCTGCCAATTACACCATACCCCATGGGGGTACAGGCCCTTGGTCGCACGAGCGGGCCCGTCCCAGCGGGAGACTCTACCGGTGGGCCGCCTCGGCCCCCAAATCAACGCGCCCCGCCGGGAGCAGGGGCGATGCCGAGCAGCGTCGGCAGCTCGTCGAGCGACCTGACGACGGGCACGTCCGGCGGCGACTGCCCCGAGCCGTGCCGGTCGAGCCAGACGCCGAGGAGACCGGCCTCCCGCGCTCCGCGCGCGTCGACGTCCAGCTCGTCACCGACGTACGCCGACCTCCGCCGGATCGACGCCCAGCACCGCGCACGCGTGCCGGTACAGCGCGGGGATCGGGTTTGCCGACGCCGAAGGCGTCCATACCCGACCAGGACGCCGACGCGCTCGAGCAGCCCGGCGACCAGGAGCTTCTCGCGCTGGTAGCCGATCCGCATGTTCGTCACGACGCCGCGCGGGAGGCCCGCGGCGTCCAGGGCGTCCAGCAACGGGGCGGCGTCCGGGCAGGCGCGCCACGCGGCGCGGAACGCCGCTTCGTACGCGGCGTCCCACTGCTCGAAGAGCGCGGCGTCGACGGCGGGGCCGCCGAACGCGGCGTGCAGGGACGCCGCACGCCGGCGGCGCTGCTCGACCACGTCGATCTCACCTCGCGTGTACGCCCGGAAGTGCCCCTCGGCGTCCGCCACCCAGTGCCGCAGGGCCGCCTCGCGACCCTCGGCGTCCAGGTGCGGCAGCCACGCGCGCGACCACGTGCGCGACCGCGGCCGCGAACGCCGCGCGGGTGTCGACCAGGGTGTCGTCGACGTCGAGCAGGACGGCCCGGATCACGCGCGGTCACCCCGATCCCCGCTGCCGGCGGTCAGCGTCGCACGGCCGTGTTGTGCAGCACCCCGATGCCCTCGACCTCGACCTCCACGCGGCTCCCGGGCGACAGCGGGCCCACGCCCGCGGGCGTCCCGGTGAGGATCACGTCGCCGGGCAGCAGCGTCATCGCCGACGTCACGAACGCGACGAGGGCCGGGACGTCGACGATCATCTGCGACGTGCGGCCGTCCTGCACGGTCTCGCCGTCCAGGCGGGTCGTCACCCGGAGATCGGAGGCGTCGATGCCGGTCGCCAGGTAGGGCCCCAGGGGACAGAACGAGTCCGAGCCCTTCGCGCGCCACCACTGCCCGTCGCCCTGCTGCCACTCGCGCACGGTGACGTCGTTGGCGCACGTGTACCCGAGGATCACCTCGCCCGCGCGCTCCTGCGGGACGTCGCGGCAGACCCGGCCGATGACGACGGCCAGCTCCCCCTCGTAGTCGACGCGCTCCGCTCCGGTCGGCAGCACGATCGGGTCACCCGGCCCGACGACCGAGGTGTTCGGCTTGAGGAAGACCAGCGGTTCTTTCGGCACCTCGTTGCCCAGCTCCGCGGCGTGCTCGGCGTAGTTGCGGCCGATGCCGACGACCTTGCTGCGCGGGATCACCGGAGCGAGCAAGCGGGCGTCGTCGAGCGCGACCCGCTGGCCGGTGAACTGGATCGGCGTGTACAGCGGATCGCCGGTGACGACGGCGATCTCCGGGCCTTCGACGACACCGAATCGGGGGTCCTCCCCGTCGTGAACCTGGCGATGAGCACCGTCGGAGCCTAACGGGGCAGGAATCGGCGGGTGCCGCCGGATCCTCTCGAGGGCGGCTCCCCGGTGACCACGCACGCTGTCGTCGCCGACCTGCCCGCCGTGCGAAGCTGAGGCGCGTGGAGACGACGGCGGCAGCGGCCTTGGGCGCCGGAACCACCGACGCGGCCGTCGTGCTCAACAGGCGGCGCTGGACCGGGCTCGAGGCGGAGCACCACCGGCGGGTCGACGCACTCCTGCGCGGTCACCTGGAGCGGGCGCGCCGGGGCGAGAAGCACCCGGTCGAGGACTTCCTCTTCACGTACTACTCGCTGCGCCCGGCACGGCTGCGCCGCTGGCATCCGGGCGCGGGCGTGGCCCTGCTCGGTGCCGACGAGCGTGCGACGTGGCGGGACCACCGCGTGGTCGACGGCGCCGTGACCGTGGATGTGCGCGCGTTCCTCGCGCGGCGCGCAACGACCGTGCGGCACGTCTCGACGCTGCTGGCCGCGACGGCGGAACGGCCGGCGCACCTCGGCATGCTTCGGGCTGCACGAGTGGGCGATGGTCTACGGGGAGCCGGAGCGTCGGCACGCCGTTCCGCTGCGGCTCGGTCAGGGCGGCACCGACGCTGTCGTCGAGCGCCATCGCCTCCGCTGCACGCACTTCGACGCCTATCGCTTCTTCACCCCTCGCGGTGCTCCGCTGAACGCGCTGCGGCCGACGCGGGAGTCGACGGTCGAGCTCGAACAGCCCGGCTGCCTGCACGCGACGATGGATCTCTACAAGTGGGCCTACAAGCTGCTGCCGGCGATGCCCTCGGGGCTCGTCGTCGACGCGTTCGAGCTCGCCCGCGACGTCCGCGAGCTCGACATGCGGGCCTCGCCCTACGACCTCACCCGGTTCGGATACCAGCCGGTGCGGGTCGAGACGGCCGAGGGCAGGGCCGAGTACGTCGCCGGGCAGCGCGGGTTCGCCGCACGTGGCACCGTGCTGCGGACGCGGTTGCTGGCCGCACTCGAGCCGCTCGTGTCGTGAGGGAGAAGCCGTGTTCGTCCTGCTCGTGAACTACCACGCCCCGCTCGAGCGGATCGACGAGTTGCGGCCCGCGCACGTCACCTACCTCGAGACGCACTACGCCGAAGGCCTGTTCCTGGTCTCCGGCAGGCAGCGGCCGCCCGCAGGCGGCGTGATCGTGACGCGGGACGCCGACCGGGCCGAGATCGAACGCGTCGCCGCGACCGACCCCTTCGTCGTGGAGGGGGCAGCGACGTACACGATCGTCGAGTTCGGACCGACGCAGGTCGCCGGCTCGGTCCGGGAGGCGCTGGCGGCCGCCGGTGTCACGCTCCCGTCGTAACTCGCGTGCCCGGCTCCGCGTCGCCCGTGTAGCGTCCGGCGACGTGAGACCTGCGCCGGGCCTGCTGCCCCCGCCGCGCTCCTAGCCGGAGCGCCTGCCGGCCGACCCGCCGCCCGCGGGGTCGGCTTCGTCGTCCTGCGCTCCGGCCGACGCCACCTGTCGGTCTCTCCCTCGGAGCGCATCCCCGTGTCAGGTCTCCTTCCCGACGCCCGCGTCCCCTCGGCGCGGCCTCATCATGATCTCCACTGCCGGGCTCCTCTGGGGCACGACGGGCGTCGTCGTCGCCCGGCTGCACGAGCGCGACGGCCTCGACCCGGTCAGCGCGGGGTTCTACCGGCTCGCCGTCGCCGCCGCGGTGCTCGCCGCCGTCGGCGTCCGTCGCCCGTGGATCGGCGCGCTGCGCCGGGCGCCGCTGGGGCTGGCCCTCACCGGCGTCGGTCTCGCGGTCTACCAGGCCCTGTATTTCGTGGCGGTCGCGGACGCCGGCGTCGCCGTCTCGACCGTGGTCAGCATCGGCATCGCACCGGTCGTCACCACGGTGGCCGAAGCCCTCGTCGCCCGTCGCCGTCCCGATCTCCTCGCAATGGTCACCGTCATCGGTGGCGTCGCCGGACTCGCTCTCGTGGTGGGGACCCCGGCGCACACCGGGACGCAGCCCGTCATGGGCGTGCTCGCGGCGACGGGCTCAGGTCTGGGCTTCGCCGTCACGGCTCTGTTCGTCGGTCGCGTGGCTCGGCGGATCGACGCGGCGGCCGTCACCGGCGTCAGCACTCTCGTCGGGGCACTCACGCTGGCGCCGGTGGCGTGGGTCGCCGGGCTCGCCGTCCCGCCCCGGCCCCTGCCCCTCGCGGCCGTGGGCTACCTCGGCGTGGTCACGACCGCCCTCGCCTACCTGCTCTTCTATGCGGGCATGCGGACGACCGCGGGTAGCGTCGCGGCCGTGCTCACGCTGCTGGAACCTCTCGTCGCCGCGGTCCTGGCGGTCGTCGTGCTCGGCGAGCGCCTGACGACGGCCACGGTGGTCGGGGGCCTGCTCCTCCTCGTCGCGATCGGCGGGTCCTACCGGCGGGAGTCGCCGGCATGACCGGGCCTGTGGAGCCGATCGTCGTCACCGGGCCGCCCGGCGCGGGCAAGTCCACCGTGGCGGCCCTCGTCGTCGAGGCGTTCCCGATCGCGGCCCTCGTGACCGGTGACACCTTCTTCGCCTTCTGGACGCAGGGGTTCGTCGAGCCGTGGCTGCCCGCGTCGCGCCGACAGAACGAGACGATCATCGAGGCTGCCGGCGCCAGTGTCGGCGCGTTCGGCCGGGGCGGCTGCCAGGTCGTCTACGAGGGCGTGCTCGGGCCGTGGTTCCTGCCCCCGTTCCTCGCCGGTTCCGGGCTGCCGTCCCTGCACTACGTGGTGCTGCTCCCGCCGGTCGAGGTGTGTCTCGCGCGGGTGGCCGGCAGGGTCGGTCACGGATTCACCGACCCGGCGGCCACCCGTTCCATGCACGCGGAGTTCGCCCGCGCCCCGCTCGAGCGGCGCCACGTCCTCGAGGCCGGGGAGGGGGACGCCGAGATCGCCGCGGCCGCGGTTCTCGAGCGGGTGGCCTCCGGTGCCGCGCGCTACCCGCGGTGATCAGCGCCGCTCGAGGCCTTGCCGGAGCAGGCCGTAGACCAGCCCGTCCGCCAGCGCCTGCCAGGAGGCCTCGACGACGTTCGCGCCCACGCCCACGGTCTGCCACGAGCTGGCGGCGTCCCGGGTCTCGATGAGGACTCGGGTGACGGCGTCCGTGCCGTGCGCGGCATCGAGGATGCGGACCCGGAAGTCGATGAGCTCGAGCTTCTCCAGCTCCGGGTACACCGGCAGGAGCGCCTTGCGCAGCGCCTGGTCGAGCGCGTTGACCGGCCCGTTGCCCTCCCCGATCGCCACCAGCCGGCGGCCGCCCGCCGCCAGCTTCACCGTCGCCTCGCTCACCGCGTCGCCGCCGGGGCGGGACTCGGTGATGGCGCGCCAGCTCTCGACGTCGAAGTAGGCGGGCCGCGCGCCGTCGACCTCCTCCCGCAGGAGGAGCTCGAACGACGCGTCGGCCGCCTCGAAGGTCCACCCCGCCGCCTCCAGCGCCTTCACCCGGTCGGTGACCCGGGTGAGGAGCTCGCGGTCGCCCGTGAGGTCGTAACCGAGCTCTCGACCCTTGAGCTCGATGGACGCGCGACCGGCCATGTCGGAGACGAGCATCCGCATGTCGTTGCCGACCCTCGTGGGGTCGGTGTGCTGGTACAGGCCGGGGTCGACCTTGATCGCACTGGCGTGCAGGCCTGCCTTGTGGGCGAAGGCGCTCGCGCCGACATACGGCTGCCGGGAGTACGGCGGGACGTTCGTGATCTCGCTGACCGCGTGCGCGATCCGCGTGGCCTCCCCGAGCCGGCCGGCGGGCAGGACCTGCCGGCCGAGCTTGATCTCGAGGTTGGCGACGACGGCGAGGAGGTCGGCGTTGCCGGTGCGCTCGCCGTAGCCGTTGAGGGTGCCCTGGACGTGGGCGGCACCGGCGGCGACGGCGGCGAGGCTGTTCGCGACGGCGCATCCGGTGTCGTTGTGGCAGTGGATCCCCAGCGTCATACCGCTGCCGGCTTGAACGGCGTGCACGACGTCGGCGATCTGGTTCGGGAGCATGCCGCCGTTGGTGTCGCAGAGCGCGACGACCTCGGCGCCGGCCTCGGCGGCGATGCGGACCGCCTCGACCGCGTACGCCGGGTCGTGCCGGTAGCCGTCGAAGAAGTGCTCGGCGTCGAGGAACACCCGCCGCCCCTCGCCGACGAGGAACCCGACGGTGTCCCGGATCATGGCGAGGTTCTCCGCCGGCGTCGTGCGCAGGGCCTTCTCGACGTGCCGGACGTCGCTCTTGGCCACCAGCGTGACGACGGCTGCGCGCGAGTCCAGGAGCGCCCGCACCTGCGGGTCGTCGGCGGCGCGGACGCCCGCCCGGCGGGTCGAGCCGAATGCGGCGAGGGTGGCGTTGCGCAGTGCGAGCTCGGTCGCCGCCCGGGCGAAGAACTGGGTGTCCTTGGGGATGGCGCCCGGCCAGCCGCCCTCGATGTAGCCGACGCCGAGGTCGTCGAGGTGCCGGGCGATGGCCAGCTTGTCCTCGACGGAGAGCGTGAGGCCCTCCTGCTGGGCACCGTCCCGGAGGGTGGTGTCGTAGACCTGCAGTTCTGCGGCGAGGTCGGTCATCGTGGCTGCTTTCGATCGGGCGGACCGCTGACACGAAAAAGACCCCTCGCGAATGCGAAGGGTCTGCGCGTCGACGGTGCCGGGCTTGTCAGTGGCCTGCGGCGGTGCCGACGCGCCTGCCGATAATGATCGAGCAGAACGTCATGGTGGGCTCAGTCTGCCACAGGTCGATGGCCGCCTGCACGGAGCACCTCAGCTTCGGCGCCGCAGGAGGTCCGAGGGCCGGATCGTCACGGGGAACGGCACCTCGGTCACGAACACCTCGTCGCCGCGGACGTTCGCGACCAGTCGGTAGTCGCCGTCGGCGTCGAGGGCGTAGGCGTGCAGCTCAGGCACCCTGGGGTCGACCAGCCAGAAGTGGGCCGCGCCGATCCGTGCAGAGGCCGCCTTCTTGAGGTTGCGGTCGAAGAGCTTGGGTGCTGGGCGAGAGCACCTCGACCGCCAGCAGCGGCGCTCTCGGCAGATCCTTCGGGGTGAAGGCCGCGAGTTCGGCGACCAGCACGTCGGGCTGCAGCTCCGTCGACTGCTCGGACTCAGGCCGGCCGTCCTCGGCGTCCGGATGGACGGCGAACGGACCCGGCAGCACGGCGAGCTCGGCCGGTGCCGTCTCGTCGAGCCGGCGCGACAGTTGCATGACCACCATCTGATGCCCGAAGCCGGGCGCCGGGGTCACGACCAGGACTCCGTCGAGAAGTTCGTAGCGGTGCCCGTCATCGGGGAACGCCTCCAGGTCCGCTACCGTCAGCGGACCGGCCGGCAGGGGGGCGTGCTCCTCCGTCGCCGTCATGCTGCCCATGGTCCACCTCTTCGTCGTCCTACGTCATCCGGACCAAGGCTCCCGGTGTCCGCCGGAACGTGCGAGGTCCCGCCGTCCGGGCTGTGGACGGCGGGACCTCGGGTCGGTACCTGTGGAGAGAGTCAGACGAGCCGGCGCATCCAGCCGTGGACGTCCTCGGCGCGGCCGTACTGGATGTCCAGCAGCGACTGCCGTAGGGCGCCGGCGACCGGGCCGGCCTCGGCGGCGTCCGTGCCCACCTCGCCGCCCTCCCACTTGAGCACGCCGACCGGCGTGATGACGGCAGCGGTGCCGCAGGCGAAGACCTCGGTGATGTCCCCCGACTCGACGCCGGTCCGCCACTCGTCGATGGAGATGCGCCGCTCCTCGACGTCCAGGCCGTGTTCCTTGGCGAGGGTGAGCAGCGACGAGCGGGTGACCCCCTCGAGGATCGTGCCGAGCTCGGGCGTGACCAGCCGGCCGTCCTTGTGGACGAAGTAGAGGTTCATCCCGCCGAGCTCCTCGACCCAGCGGTGTTCCCCCGCGTCGAGGAAGGCGACCTGGTCACAGCCGTGGGCGGTGGCCTCGATCATCGGCGCCAGGCTCGCGGCGTAGTTGCCGCCGCACTTGGCCGCACCGGTGCCGCCGGCGGCCGCCCGGGTGTAGTTGCTCGAGAGCCAGATCGACACCGGCCTGACGCCGCCGGTGAAGTAGGCGCCGACGGGGCAGGCGATGACCATGAAGGTGATCTCGATCGCCGGCCGGACGCCGAGGAAGGCCTCGGACGCGAACATGAACGGGCGCAGGTAGAGGCTCTGCTCGGCCCCGGAGGGCACCCACGCCTGGTCGACCTGCACGAGCGTCTCGATGGCGCCGACGAAGTCCTCCTCCGGCAGCTCGGGCAGCGCCAGCCGCCGCGCGGAGCGCCGCAGCCGCTCGGCGTTCGCCTCGGGGCGGAACGTCCACACCGAGCCGTCCGCGTGCCGGTAGGCCTTGAGGCCCTCGAAGATCTCCTGCGCGTAGTGGAGCACGGCCGCCGCCGGGTCGAGCGTGATCGGCCCGTAGGGGACGATCTCCGCGTCGTGCCAGCCGGCGTCGGGGGACCACGTGGCTCGGGCCATGTGGTCGGTGAAGTACTTGCCGAAGCCGGGCGCCGCGAAGATCTCGGCGCGGCGTTCGTCGGACGTCGGGTGGTCCGTGAGGTGCTGCTCGAAGGTCAGGCCGCTCATGGTTCGGCTCCTCGGGGGTGCGGGCGGCCGAGGGGCCTGCGCCTCACGCCGGGCCGCTCACCGCCGGATGTCCAGGACGGTATCAGCGCGGGAGGTGACCCGCGCCGCGGGTGCGCCGGCGTCCCCCGTGCGGGGGTGCGACTCGGTCGAGACGTGAGCCGGCGGTCAGCCGGCTACTCGGGCGGCGACCGCGTCGCCGACCTCGGCGGTGCGGCGCTCGCTGCTTCCCCGCTCGGCGAGATCCGCCGCGACGGCGTGCTCCACCTGGGCGGAGGACTTGTCCAGGCCGGGCTTCTCGACGGACAGGTGCTCGAGCAGCATCGCGACCGAGAGGATGGTGGCCGTCGGGTCGGCGATCCCCCGGCCGGTGATGTCGGGCGCGGATCCGTGCACCGGCTCGAACATGCTCGGCGCCGTCCGGTCCGGATTGATGTTGCCAGACGCCGCCAGCCCGATCCCGCCGGCGATCGCCGCGGCGAGGTCGGTGACGATGTCGCCGAAGAGGTTGTCGGTGACGATCACGTCGAACCGCGACGGGTCCGTCGCGAGGAAGATCGTCGCGGCGTCGACGTGCTGGTAGGCCGTCGTCACCTCGGGGAACTCGGCGCCGACCCGCTCGACGGTGCGCCGCCACAGGTGCCCGGCGTGGGTGAGCACGTTGTGCTTGTGCACCAGGGTGAGGTGCCGGCGCGGGCGGGCCTGCGCTCGCCGGAAGGCGTCGCGGACGACGCGCTCGACGCCGAAGGCCGTGTTGACGCTGACCTCGGTCGCGATCTCCTGGGGGGTGCCGACGCGCAGCGCCCCGCCGTTGCCGACGTACGGGCCCTCGGTCCCCTCCCGGACGACGACGAAGTCGACGTCGCCGGGGTGGGCGAGTGGCGAGACGACCCCGGGGTAGAGCCGGGCCGGCCGCAGGTTCACGTAGTGGTCGAGTTCGAAGCGCAGCCGCAGGAGCAGCCCACGCTCGAGCACGCCGCTCGGGACGCCGGGATCGCCGACGGCCCCGAGCAGGATCGCGTCGTGCTGCCGGATCTCGGCGAGCACCGAGTCGGGCAGCGTCTCGCCGGTCGCGTGCCAGCGCCGTGCGCCGAGGTCGTACTCCGTCGTCTCCACCGTGGCGACGCCGTCGACGGCGGCGCGCAGCACCTTGAGCCCCTCGGCGACGACCTCGGGGCCGATGCCGTCACCGGCGACGACCGCGAGACGGATGGACTGCGACATGGCTCATGACCCTAGTACGGCGGACGACGACGGCGCCGTCCGTGCTCACCCCTCGGACCCTGGCGCTCAGCCGAGGGCTACGGCGCCGGTGCGGCGCGGGTCGGCGGCGCCGACGAGGGTGCCGTCCTTCTCCCGCAGCGCCGCTGCCACCCCGCCCATGAACATCGCCTTGGCGGGGTACGTCTTGACCGGCAGGTCGACGGACGGCGGCAGCGCGACGTCCTCCTCGCGGTGCAGGATCTCCACCCCGTCGGGCGACCGGGAGAGGTGCACCCGTGGCCGGTCGACGGCGTCCTGCAGGTCGTAACCGCCGTGCGCGAACGAGGCGATCACCTGGGCGAGGGCGGTGGTGATCCGGTCCGCCCCGGGGCTCCCGATCGCGAGCACGGCGCCGTCCGGACGCCGCGCGACGCTCGGCGCCATGTTCGAGGCCAGCCGCTCCCCCGGTGCCAGCGAGTGCAGCCCGTTCCGGTTGAGCTCGTGCTCCCCCAGGCAGTTGTTCAGCCAGACGCCGGTGCCGGGGATGCTGACGCCCGCGCCGTACCCGGACGACGCGGTCACGGAGCAGGCGAAGCCGTCGACGTCGACGACGCTGACATGGGCGGTCGAGGGCGCCACCCCGAGCCACTTCTGGCCCCCGGCGATCACGCCGTCGAGCAGCGCCTGGCCGGCACGTGCCCGGTCGGTGGCGACGTCGAGCTCGGCGGCGCGGTGGCGAAGCACGGCCCGCTGGACCGCGACCCAGCGTTCGAGGTCGGCGTCGGACCACTTGTCCCGCGGATGCCCGTCGAGCAGCAGGAGCATCGCGGCCAGCACCGGCCCGCCGATCGCCGGAGGTGGGTTCGTGGCGATCGTCCAGGGCCCGACGTCGACCAGCGACGCCGGCCGGACGACGGGCGTGAAGGCGTCGAGGTCGGCGTGGGTCACGATGCCGCCGTGCTCGGCCATGGCGCGGATCAACGCCTGCGCGACCTCGCCGCGGAACAGGGCGGCGGAGCCCTCGGCGGCGACCCGCTCGAGGAAGTCGGCCAGATGCGGGATCACGACCCTCTCCCCCACCTCGCGGGCCGTGCCGTCCGGGTGCAGAACGGCGGCGAACGCCTCGGGCTCGTCCGCGAGCAACTCGGCGCCCAGGTAGCCGAAGAAGTAGTTGGCGGCTGCGCCGAGCGTGAAGCCGGAGCGGCTCCGCTCGATGGCCGGCTCCACCAGGACGTGCCAGGGCAACCGGCCGTACCGGCGGTGCGCCTCCTCGAACGCCGGCAGCGCACCGGGCGTCCCCACGGACCCCCAACCGACAGTCATCGTCGTCCCGCCCGCGTACTCGCTGACGATCTCGCGGGTGCCGTTCCGGAACGCCGACGTCGGCAGGCCCCGCCCGGGCATCTCGACGTAGCCGTCGAGGGTGACGGCGGGTTCGCCGGGCGGTGCGATCGTCACGAAGGCGCCCCCGCCCAGCGACACGACGCCGGGCTCGGTCACGAGGGTGACGAGCATGGCGGCGAGCGCGGCGTCGACCGCGGTGCCACCCTCCGCGCCGATGCGGGCGCCTGCCTCGGCGGAGAGCCGGTTGGGGGCCGCGACGACGACGCGGGCGGCTGCTCGCCCGTCGGCGTCCGGATCGGTTGCGTGCACGGGGTGATCCTTGCAGGTCATGGGTGTGCGGCGCGCCGGCAGGACCGACGGCCCTGGCGGTGCGCCGCACACGACGGGGTGCGGAGCGGCAGGGTCAGGAGCTCTCGCCCTGGTCGCGGCGGTCCATCGACTCCTGGACAGCCTTGCGGGCGTCGGTGTCGTCCATGGCAGTGCCCTTCATGATCATGAAAATGATGCGACGACTGTCGCGGAAAGAGATATCGGCGCCGATCGGCGCGAACACGAGCGGCGGATGAGCCGCATGGACCTGATGTGGCCGGCACGCGCGGGATCCCCGCGACGGGTGCCGACCTAGCAGATCCCGCCGCGGCGGCCGAGGATGAGGGCGCGCCACATGGTCGTTCCAGGTTAACCCAGGGTCGCGTCCTGCGTCCCGTCGGTTTCTCGGCCGGTCAGTCCGTGAGGTCGACCAGCCGTCCGGCGCTCGCGCCCACCTCGCGCACGAGCTCGTCGAGCACAGGCGCGGGCACGGCCTGGTCGAGCGTGAGTACGCCGACCGCCTCTCCGCCCTCTGCGGCCCGCGCCACCTGCATGGCGGCGATGTTGACGCCGGCGGCGCCGAGCAGACCGCCGACGCGGCCGACGACGCCGGGCCGGTCGATGTACCGGAGCACGAGCATGTGGTCGGCGAGCGGCGTCTCCAGCTCGAGGTCGGCGACGCCGACCAGCTTCTCGACCTGCTTCGGCCCCGTCAGGGTGCCCGCGACGGAGACCGGCGTGCCGTCGGCGAGGGTTCCTCGCAGGGTGACGAGATTCCGGTACTCCTCGCTCACCGGATCGGTGACGAGCCGGACGTCGATGCCGCGCTCCTGGGCGAGGACCGGGGCGTTCACGTACGACACCTGCTCCTCGACGACGTCGCGGAACAGCCCCTTGAGCGCCGCAAGCCGGAGCACCGTCACGTCGTGCTCCGTGATCTCGCCCCGCACCTCGACGTCCAGCTGGGTGGGGACGCCGCCGGCGAGGGCGGTGAACACCCGGCCGAGCTTCTCGGTGAGCGGGATGCCGGGCCGGACCTCCTCGGCGATCACCCCGCCCGAGACGTTGACGGCGTCCGGCACCAGCTCGCCCGCGAGGGCCAGCCGCACCGAGCGGGCGACCGAGACGCCGGCCCGCTCCTGCGCCTCCGCGGTCGAAGCACCGAGGTGCGGCGTGACGACGACGCTGTCCAGCTCGAGCAGCGGGCTGTCCGTGCTCGGCTCGACCGCGAAGACGTCGAGGCCGGCGGCCCCGACCCGGCCCTCCTTGACCGCGGCGTGCAGCGCCGCCTCGTCGACGATCCCGCCGCGCGCCGCGTTGACGACGATGACGCCGGGCTTGACCCGCGCCAGCGCGTCAGCGCCGAGCAGGCCCACCGTCTCCGGCGTCCGGGGCAGGTGCACGGTGATGACGTCCGCGGCGGCGAGCAGCTCCTCGAGGCTCACCAGCCGGACGCCGAGCTGCGCGGCCCGGGTGGCCCCGACGTAGGGGTCGAAGGCGACGACGGACATCCCGAACGCGGCGAGCCGCTGCGCGACGAGCACACCGATCCGGCCCAGGCCGACGACGCCGAGGGTCTTCTCGAACAGCTCGACGCCGACGAAGGCGGACCGCTGCCACGACCCGCCCTTCAGCGAGGCGTGCGCCTGCGGCACCCGCCGGGCGGCGGCGAGCACCAGCGCGATCGCGTGCTCGGCCGCCGAGACGATGTTGGACGTCGGGGCGTTGACGACCATGACTCCGGCCTGGGTCGCCGCGCGGACGTCGACATTGTCGAGGCCGACACCGGCGCGCGCCACGACCCGCAGCCGCCGGGCCGCGCCGAAGACCTCGGCGTCCACCTGGGTCGCCGAGCGGACGAGCAGCGCGTCCGCGCCGGCCACGGCCGCGAGCAGAGCGGGCCGGTCGGTGCCGTCGACCTGAACGATCTCGAAATCGGGGCCGAGCGCCGCCACGGTCGCGGGCGAGAGCTCCTCGGCGAGGACGACCACCGGCCGTCGTCCGCCCTGCGGGTGCGTCGGTGGACTCGGCTGCGCGGGCTCGGTCACTCCCGGCTCCTCTCCGCGGCGGGTCTCGAGCCTAGGAGGAGCCGCCCGCGGGCGGCCAGGGGGGTCCGTCATCCGGACGCCGCACCCTACCACGATGTCCGCCTGCCCTTCGCGGTGATCATGCAATCCGCGATGATCTGTAGCCGTGATTCACATGATCGACGTGGATTGCATGATCACTGTCAGGGAGGACTGTTAGGCGACGGGGAGTGACGGGACGGGGTCAGCGGGCGGCGGTGCCCTCGACGTAGTCGGAGTCGCTGCCCTTGACCCAGCTCATGAGCTTGCGGAGGTCGCGGCCGGTCGCCTCGATCGGGTGCGCCTCGCCCTCCGCGCGCAGGCGCTTGAACTCCGGCGCCCCGGCGTCCTGGTCGGCGATGAAGCGGGCGGCGAACGTGCCGTCCTTGATGTCGGCGAGCACGTCGCGCATCCGCTGCTTCACGGAGTCGTCGATGATCCGGGGGCCGGAGACGTAGTCGCCGTACTCGGCGGTGTCCGAGACGCTCCACCGCTGCTTGGCGATGCCGCCCTCGTACATGAGGTCGACGATCAGCTTGAGCTCGTGCAGGCACTCGAAGTACGCGACCTCGGGCTGGTAGCCGGCCTCGGTGAGGACCTCGAAGCCCTCCTGCACGAGACGGGACATGCCGCCGCAGAGCACGGCCTGCTCGCCGAAGAGGTCGGTCTCGGTCTCCTCGGTGAAGGTGGTCCGGATGCCGCCGGCGCGCAGGCCGCCGATCCCCTTCGCGTAGGAGAGGGCGAGCGGCCAGGCCTTGCCGGTCGCGTCGTTCTCCACCGCGACGAGCACCGGGACGCCGCGGCCGTCGACGTACTCGCGGCGCACGAGGTGGCCCGGGCCCTTGGGGGCGACCATGCAGACGTCGACGCCGGCGGGCGGCTGGATGTACCCGAAGCGGATGTTGAACCCGTGGCCGAAGAAGAGCGCGTCGCCGTCGACGATGTTCGGCGCGATGGCCTCGGCGTAGAGGTGCCGCTGGACGTGGTCCGGGACGAGGACCATGATCACGTCGGACTCCTCGACCGCCTGCGCCGGGGGCACGACGCGCAGGCCCTGCGCCTCCGCCTTCGCCCTGCTGGCGCTGGTGTCGGGCAGGCCGACCCGGACGTCGACGCCGGAGTCGCGCAGGCTCAGCGCGTGCGCGTGCCCCTGACTGCCGTAGCCGAGCACGGCCACGTTGCGGCCCTGGATGACGGACAGGTCGGCGTCGGCGTCGTAGAACATCTCGGCCACGGGGAACGTCTCCTTCACATGGGGGTCGATTCGACCTAGTCCTCGTCGAGGTGGGGTTACCCGCGGCGGGGCGCCCGTCGCGGTCGGCGGCGTCCGTCGCCAGCCCTTCTGCGCTGATCATGCACTTCGCGGCGATCATGCACGTCGCGTGCCGGAGTGCATGATCAGCGGCAGCAGGTGGGTCAGCGGGTCAGGCGGGCGGAGTCAGGCGGAGCGCAGGGCGCGGTCGGCGATGGAACGGCTGCCGCGGCCGATCGCGACGATGCCGGACTGCACGAGCTCGCGGATCCCGAACGGCTCGAGCACCCGCAGGAAGGCCTCGAGCTTGTCCGACGTCCCGGTCACCTCGATCGTGACGGCGTCCGGCGCGACGTCCACGACCTTGGCGCGGAACAGCTGCACCGTCTCCAGCACGTGCGAGCGCGTCTGCAGGTCGGCCTTCACCTTGACCAGGAGCAGCTCGCGCTGCACGGACGCCGTCGGCTCCAGCTCGACGATCTTGATGACGTTGACGAGCTTGTTGAGCTGCTTCGTCACCTGCTCCAGCGGCAGGTCCTCGACGTCCACGACGACGGTGATCCGGGAGACCTCCGGGTGCTCGGTCGGCCCGACCGCCAGGGAGTGGATGTTGAACCCGCGGCGCGCGAACAGCGCCGCGACCCGGGTGAGGACGCCGGGCCGGTTCTCCACCAGCACCGACAGGGTGTGCCTGTTCATGGTCAGTCCTCCCGGTCCCAGGTGGGGGTCATCCCGCGCGCGACCTGGATCTCGTCGTTGCTCACGCCGGCCGCGCACCATCGGCCAGACCATCGCGTCGCGGTGCACGACGAAGTCGACGACGACGGGGACGTCGTTGATGGACATCGCCTTCTCGATCGTCGCGTCGACGTCCTCGGGCCGCTCGCACCGCAGGCCGACGCAGCCGTAGGCGTCGGCGAGCTTGACGAAGTCCGGCACGCGCCGACCGCCCGCGGAGGTGTGCAGGTCGGTGTTCGAGTAGCGCTCCTGGTAGAAGAGCGTCTGCCACTGCCGGACCATCCCCAGGCTGCTGTTGTTGATCACCGCGACCTTGATGGGGATGTCGTTGACCACGCAGGTGGCCAGCTCCTGGTTGGTCATCTGGAAGCAGCCGTCGCCGTCGATCGCCCACACCACCTTGTCGGGCACGCCGACCTTGGCGCCCATCGCCGCCGGGACGGCGAAACCCATCGTGCCGAGACCGCCGGAGTTGATCCAGCTGTTGGGCTTCTCGTAGCGGACGAACTGCGACGCCCACATCTGGTGCTGTCCGACGCCGGCGACGTAGAGGGCGTCCGGCCCGGCGATCTCGCCGATCCGCTGGATCACGCGCTGCGGCGCGACCTCGCCGTCCGGCGGTTCGGTGTAGCCGAGCGGATAGGTGCCGCGGACGCCGTCGATCCACGCCCACCAGGCCTCGAGGTCCGGACGCCGGCCGTGCGCGGCCTCCGCCTCGAGGACGGCGACGAGGTCCTCGATCACCTCGCGCGCGTCGCCGACGATCGGCACGTCGGCCTCCCGGTTCTTCGAGATCTCCGCGGGGTCGATGTCCGCGTGGACGACGAGGGCCTGCGGCGCGAACGTGCTCGAGCTGACCGGTCACCCGGTCGTCGAAGCGGGCCCCGAGGCTGACGATGAGGTCGGCCTTCTGCAGTGCGGTGACGGCGGCGACGGTGCCGTGCATGCCCGGCATCCCCAGGTTGTGGGGATGGCTGTCGGGCAGGGCGCCCGCGCGCCATGAGCGTCGTGACGACCGGCGCCCCGGTCAGCTCGGTGAGCCGGCGGAGCTGGTCGCTCGCGCGGGCCTTGATGACCCCGCCGCCCACGTAGAGCACGGGCCGCCGGGACTCGAGGATGAGCCGGGCGGCCTCGCGGACCTGCTTGCCGTGCGGCCGCGTCACCGGGCGGTAGCCCGGCAGGTCGAGCCGGTCCGGCATCACGTGCCGGGTCCGGGCCTGCATCGCGTCCTTCGTGATGTCGACGAGGACGGGACCGGGGCGGCCGGAGCCGGCGATGTGGAAGGCCTCGGCCAGCACCCGCGGGATCTCCGCCGGGTCCGTGACGAGGTAGTTGTGCTTGGTGATCGGCATGGTGATGCCGGAGATGTCCGCCTCCTGGAAGGCGTCGGTCCCGATCGAGGCGCTCGCCACCTGACCGGTGATCGCCACCATGGGGACCGAGTCCATGTAGGCGTCGGCGATCGGGGTGACGAGGTTGGTGGCGCCGGGCCCGGAGGTCGCCATGCAGACGCCCACCCGGCCGGTGGCCTGGGCGTACCCCTCGGCGGCGTGGCCCGCGCCCTGCTCGTGGCGGACGAGGATGTGCCGGACCGAGCGGGAGTCCATGAGCGGGTCGTAGAGCGGGAGAATCGCTCCGCCCGGGATGCCGAAGACGACGTCGACGCCGAGCGTCTCGAGGGTGCGGACGACGTTGCTGGCGCCCGTCATCTCCTCGCCCGCGGTGTGCGGCGTCGTCTCGTGTCCGTTGCGGTGGCCAGACATCGCGGCCTCTCCCTGGGTCGGCGAACTCCTGGTGCGGCTGCCGGCGGCACCGGCGGCCGTGGTGCGGGCCGGGCCCTTGGGTCGACGAGGGCCGGGCATGAAAAGACCCCTCGGCCCTTGTGGGGCATGCGAGGGGTCGCGCGCTCGGCAGGTCGTGGGACTCAGCCGGCGCGCCGGCCAAGTACGAGGACCAGACGCATGCCATCACCTTGGCGCGCGCAGCGAACAGTGTCAATCGACGTGCCGCGTGTCTCGGAGTCCGAGACCGGCCATCCACGTCCCTGACGCCTCCCCCTCGCGTCTCATCCCTGATCAGGCACTTCACGGCGATCATGCGGTCCGGTCCGGTCGTGTGCACGATCGGACCGGACCGCATGATCAGCGCCGGGCGGGACGTCAGTGGGTGGGAGGCCCGCCCTCGTGCTCGGCCCGGGCCAGCGCCGACTCCCCCTCGATGCCGCAGCGGTCGCAGCCGCGCCCACGCGAGGAAGAACAGCCCGAGGATCAGCATGCCGAGCCCGAGCCAGAGGTTGATGTCGATGTCACCGGACTTGACGTGCGGGACGAAGAAGCTCGCCACCGTGAGCAGGACGCCGTAGAAGGTGAACAGGCCGCCGATGAGGTACCGCAGGTCGAACAGCGAACTGGAGGCGTCGTTCTCGTCCTTGAAGGTCGTGCGCTCGGACATGACACTCCCTACCGGAAGATCAGCGACAGGACGAGGGTGATGGCGAGCGCCGTGATGCCGAGCACCATGGGCGACTCCCACCAGGCACGCACCCGGGCGGCCTCGCCGACGTCCGGGCCGTTCGGGTCGGGCAGGCCGTAGACGAGGCCGGGCAGCTCGCTCTCGGGCTTCGGCCGGGTCAGTGGCGTGACGATGGCCATGACGATCCAGGCGGCGATGACGGCGGCGATGGCGCCGTAGAAGTTCACCATCTGCGCGTTCACCGTGCCGGACGCCGTCTGACCGGCGTGGAAGTAGTCGATGTTCGGGCCGATGTAGTGGAACGCGAACGCCGCGGCGATGCCGGCGATCTGGCCCCAGACGCCCGCCCACGGCGACGCGCGCCGCCAGAACAGGGCGAGGATGAAGACGGCGAACAGCGGGGCGTTGAAGTACGAGAACAGCGTCTGGATGTAGTTCATGATGTTGTTGAACTGCGCCGCGATGAACGCCGTCCCGATGCCGATGAGGACGCCGATGACGGTGATGACGCGGCCGATCCGCAGGTAGTACGTGTCGTCGCGGTCCTTGACGATGTACGGCCGCCAGATGTCGTAGGTGAAGACGGTGTTGAAGCCGCTGACGTTCGCGGCCATGCCGGCCATGAACGCGGCGAGCAGCCCGGTGAGCGCGATCCCGAGCGCGCCCGTGGGCAGCAGCAGGCGCATCAGCGCGGGGATGGCGTTGTTGTAGTCCGCCCCCTGCTGCTTGAAGCTCGGGATCAGCGCGACGGCGAGCAGGCCCGGGATGATCGTCAGGAACGGGATGAAGATCTTCGGGAACGCGCCGATGAGCGGCGTCCGCTGCGAGGCCGAGAGGTCCTTCGCGGCGAGCGCGCGCTGCACCTCGGCGAAGTTCGTCGTCCAGTAGCCGAACGAGAGCGCGAACCCGAGGCCGAAGACGATGCCGATCCAGTCGCCGAGTGGATTGGTCCAGTTCCCGACTTGTGTGCCTCGCCCAGGTGGAGAAGAACGCCGGATTGTTGATCTTCGCCTGGAGGCCGCTCCAGCCGCCGACCTTGACGAGCCCGACGATGACGATCGGGATGAGGCCGGCGAGGATGACGAAGAACTGCATGACCTCGTTGTAGATGGCGCCGGACAGCCCGCCGAGCAGGATGTAGGCCAGCACGAGCGCCGCGGAGAGGACGATGGCCAGCCACCTCGGCCAGCCGAGCAGGGACTCGATGACGATGGACAGCGCGAAGAGGTTGACCCCGGCCGTGAGCAGCTGGGCCACCGCGAAGCTCACCGCGTTGACCAGGTGGCTCGACTGGTTGAACCGGCGCCGCATGAACTCGGGCACGCTGTGCACCCGGGAGGAGTAGTAGAACGGCATCATGAAGATGCCGAGGAACACCATCGCGGGGACGGCACCGATCCAGTAGAAGTGCACGGTCGAGAAGCCGTACTGCGCCCCGTTCGCCGCCATGCCGAGGATCTCGATCGCGCCCAGGTTGGCCGAGATGAACGCCAGACCCGTCACCCAGGCCGGTAGCGCCCGCCCGGAGAGGAAGAAGTCCTCGCTCGTCGCGATCGACCTCCGCGCCAGGACGCCGATGGCGATGACGAGGACGAAGTAGACGATGAGGATCAGGTAGTCGAGGGCAGCGAGGTTCAGTCGCAGACTGTCCGCTGCCACGAGGCCATGCACGGGCCCACCTCCCGAAACGCAGCAAAGGGGCACATACGGCCCTGGTGTCGGCGACGGTAGACCCGCTCCGGATCATCCGCAGCGCGAGCTGACAAGCCTGCCGCCCCGCAGCTGCCTGAAACCCTCCGGCTCGCCCTCGTGGCCGGCAGCGGCGCGGCTACCCGCAGACCGCGCCGCGGGAGGCGGAGCCCACGAGCTTGGTGTACTTCGCGAGCACCCCGCGCGTGTACCGGGGCGGCAGCGGAGCCCACCCCTCACGGCGGGCGGCGAGCTCGGCGTCGTCGACGACCAGGTCCAGGGTCTGCGCCGCGACGTCGAGCCGGATCCGGTCCCCGTTGCGGACGAAGGCGATCGGGCCGCCGTCGACGGCCTCGGGGGCGATGTGCCCGACGCAGAGGCCCGTCGTCCCGCCGGAGAACCGGCCGTCGGTGACGAGCAGGACGTCCTTGCCCAGGCCCGCCCCCTTGATCGCCGCAGTGATCGCGAGCATCTCGCGCATACCGGGGCCGCCCTTCGGGCCCTCGTAGCGGATGACCACGACGTCGCCCGCGACGATCTCGCCCTTCTCCAGCGCGTCCATCGCGCCCTGCTCCCGGTCGAACACCTTCGCGGTGCCCTCGAACACGTCCTCGTCGAAGCCCGCCGACTTCACCACGGCGCCGTCGGGCGCGAGCGATCCGTGCAGGATCGTGATGCCGCCCGTGCGGTGGATGGGCTGCGAGAGGGCCCGCAGCACCTTGCCGTCGACGTCCGGCGGGTTCACCGCCGCGAGGTTCTCCGCGACCGTCCGGCCGGTGACGGTGAGGGCGTCGCCGTGCAGCAGGCCCGCGTCGAGCAGCGCCCGCATGACGACGGGCACCCCGCCGACGCGGTCGACGTCCGTCATGACGTAGGCGCCGAACGGCTTGACGTTCGCCAGGTGCGGCACCCGGCGCCCCGATCCGCCGGAAGTCCTCCAGCGACAGGTCGACGTCCGCCTCGTGCGCCATCGCCATGAGGTGCAGCACGGCATTGGTGGACCCGCCGAAGGCCATGACGACCGAGATCGCGTTCTCGAACGCCTCCCGGGTCATGATCTGCCGGGCGGTGATGCCCTGCCGGATGAGCTCGACGACCGCCTGCCCGGACTTGCGGGCGAAGCCGTCGCGGCGGCGGTCGGCGCTCGGCGGCGAGGCGCTGCCGGGCAGCGACATGCCCATCGCCTCGGCCACGGCGGCCATCGTGTTCGCCGTGTACATGCCGCCGCAGGCGCCCTCGCCGGGGCAGATGGCCCGCTCGATGGCGTCGACGTCCTCGCGCGGGATGAGCCCGCGGGCGCAGGCTCCGACCGCCTCGAAGGCGTCGATGATGGTGACCTGCTTCTCGCTCCCGTCGGAGAGCTTCGCGATGCCGGGCATGATCGAGCCGGCGTAGAGGAACACGCTCGCGAGATCGAGGCGCGCCGCGGCCATGAGCATCCCGGGCAGGGACTTGTCGCAGCCGGCGAGCAGCACGGAGCCGTCGAGCCGCTCGGCCATCATCACCGTCTCGACGCTGTCGGCGATGACCTCGCGGCTGACCAGGGAGAAGTGCATCCCCTCATGACCCATGGAGATGCCGTCGCTCACCGAGATCGTGCCGAACTGCAGCGGGTACCCGCCGCCGGCGTGCACGCCCTCCTTGCTCGCCTGCGCGAGCCTGTCCAGCGACAAATTGCAGGGAGTGATCTCGTTCCACGAGCTGGCGATGCCGATCTGCGCCTTGCCCCAGTCGTCGTCGGTCATCCCGACGGCACGCAGCATGCCGCGGGCGGCGGCCCGCTCGAGCCCGTCCGTGACGTCGCGGCTGCGTGGCTTGATGTCCGGCTTCGTCGCGCCGTTCCCGGACGTCCTGCTCTCGGACACGCTGCTGCCTCCTGCCGACCGACGGTCCCGCAACTGCTCAGCGGGAGTCTAGGGGGTGGCTCCGACAGCGGAATTGGGGCGCCGTCCGGCGGCGCGGGACTCAGCGCCGCAGGCGGGTGAGCAGGCCTGCCGCCCCCGAGAGGGATCTGGCCGCGAGCCGGAGGATCGGCCCGCCGGGCAGGTTGGGCGCGACCTCGACGAGCGGGGCCAGCGCCAGCAAGCCGGCCGGGTCGCGCAGGCCGAGCCGCCGGCGGGCCAGCAGCGCGACCGGGTTGGCCCGGCCCGCCGAGGCGTCGAGCAGCACCCCGGCGTCCCCGGTGACCGCCGGGCCCCGCACCGGAGCCCGAGCCGGCAGGTGCTCGACCTCCCAGCCCCCGCTCCCGGCCTCGAAGCGCCACCCTCCGCTCGGGGTCAGCAGCGCGGCCTCGCCGGGGACGTCGTGGGCCGCGGCCAGGGCGCCCGTGACGTCGGCGAGCGCGGCGACGCCGGCGTCGAGCAGGCTCTCCGGCGGCTGCGAGGCGCCCGCGTCCGCGAGGTCGAGGGCGTGCACGGCGAGCTCGTAGCACTCGGCCGTGATCGTGGTCAGGAGCGGGCAGGACGCCGACGGGCGCCGCGGTGGGAGCGAGGTCGAGTTCCCGCGGGCCGTCGTGCAGGTACCCGGCGACCGCGTCGCGGTGCCGCCGCAGGGCCGCGAGGACGTCCGCGGGCGGCGCGTTGCGGTGGGCGGCGGTGACCCGGGCGTTCGCGGCGTCGACGTCGGGAGTCTCCCCGCCGCCGCCCCGCGCCGAGGCGACCAGGTCGTCGAAGGCGTGGTAGTCGTCCCAGACGCCGAGGTGCACGCAGATCTCCTGGGCCCGCCAACCGGGCAGCCGGGTGGGCCGGTCGAGGTCGGCGGACTGCGCGACGGCGAGGAAGGCGTCCCAGGAGCCGAGCACCAGGCCCTCGACGACGTCACGCGCTGCGCTCGCGAGGCCACGTCTCGTCACTGCACCCATGCTGCCACTCGACCACGCGCCAGGGGGCCGGTCCACCGGACCCGTCGCCGTCCGTCGGGAGGCCGTGGCAGGGTGGCCGAGCGATCGGCGGGTCGAGCCGAACGGGACGGCAAGGAGGGCGACGATGACGCGCTACGTGGCGGCGATCGACCAGGGGACGACCAGCACGCGGTGCATCCTCTTCGACCACGCCGGCCGGATCGTCGCCCAGGACCAGGTCGAGCACCGCCAGATCCTCCCTCGGCCCGGTTGGGTGGAGCACGATCCGCTCGAGATCTGGGAGAACTCCCGGCGCGTGGTCGCCGGCGCGCTGGCGCGGGGCGATCTGACCGGCGAGGACGTCGTCGCGGTCGGCATCACCAACCAGCGCGAGACGACCGTCGTCTGGGACCGCCGCACGGGCGAGCCGGTGTACAACGCGATCGTCTGGCAGGACACCCGCACCCAGGGCATCTGCGACCGGCTGGCCGGGCTCGGCGGCGGGGCCGACCGCTACCGCGCCCGCACCGGGCTCCCGCTCGCCACCTACTTCGCCGGGCCGAAGGCCCGCTGGATCCTCGACGAGGTGGACGGCGCCCGCGACGCCGCCGAGCGCGGCGAGCTGATGCTCGGCACGATCGACAGCTGGCTGCTGTGGAACGCCACCGGCGGCCCGGAGGGCGGGCTGCACGTCACCGACGTCACCAACGCCTCGCGCACCCTGCTCATGGACCTGGACCGCCTCGCGTGGGACGAGGACATCGCCGCCGAGGTCGGCATCCCGACGTCGATGCTGCCGGAGATCCGCTCGTCGTCCGAGGTGTACGGGACGGCGCGCGCGCACGGCATGCTCAGCGGCGTCCCCGTGGCCGGTGCACTCGGCGACCAGCAGGCGGCGACCTTCGGGCAGGTCTGCTTCGACGTGGGCACCGGCAAGAACACCTACGGCACGGGCAACTTCCTCCTGCTCAACACCGGGCGGCCAGCGGGTGCGGAGCGAGCACGGCCTGCTCGAGACGGTCTGCTACCGGATCGGGGACGCCGACCCCGTCTACGCGCTCGAGGGGTCCATCGCCGTCACCGGCTCGCTCGTCCAGTGGCTGCGCGACAACCTCGGGCTGGTCCGCTCGGCGGCCGAGGTCGAGACCCTGGCCCGGGAGGTGGAGGACAACGGCGGCGCGTACTTCGTGCCGGCGTTCTCGGGTCTCTTCGCGCCGTACTGGCGCTCCGACGCCCGCGGTGCGCTCGTCGGGCTCACCCGCTTCGTCAGCCGCGGCCACGTGGCGCGTGCCGCCCTCGAGGCCACGGCGTACCAGACGCCGCGACGTCGTCGACGCGATGCGGGCCGACTCCGGCGTCGAGCTGACCGAGCTGAAGGTCGACGGCGGCATGGTCGTCAACGAGCTCCTCATGCAGTTCCAGGCGGACCAGCTCGGCGTCCCCGTCGTCCGGCCGCAGGTCACGGAGACGACGGCGCTCGGTGCCGCGTACGCGGCCGGGCTGGCGGTCGGCTACTGGAACGGCCTGGACGACCTGCGGCGCAACTGGGCCGAGGGCGCGCGGTGGACGCCGTCGATGCCGGACGACGAGCGCGAGCGGCTCTACGCCCAGTGGAAGAAGGCCGTCACGCGGACCTTCGACTGGGTGGACTGAGCGCTCACGGCCGGGTCACGCGATGGGCCCGCTCCTGCGCGCGCGAGAGGTCGGCGATCGACGGCGCCGTGGGCGAGGTGGGCGAGCCCTCGTACGAGGCCCGGGGCGAACCGGGAGCCGTCGAGCGCTGGGCGGTGACCGCGGCCTGCAGACCGGGGACGTCCTCGAGCGGGCACGCCGCGCCGAACAGCGAGCCCTGCCCGTAGTGCGCCCCCATGCCGCGGACGAGCCCGGCGACCTCCGGCGAGGTCACCCCCTCGACGACGACCAGGAGGCCGATCCCTCGCCCGAGTTCGGTGACCTTCTGGGCGATCGCCCGCGCTCGTGACTCCTCCACCAGGCTCGCGGTCAGCGACTTGTCGATCTTCAGGATGCTCGCCGGCAGTCGCCGGAGGTACCCCAGGGCCGAGTAGCCGGTGCCGAAGTCGTCGATGGCGATCCGGACGCCGAGGTCGTCGAGCATCCGCAGGGTCCGGACGGCGACGCCCTCCTCCTCGACCAGCGCCGCCTCGGTGACCTCGACGACGAGCGAGGACGGCGGCATGCGGTACGCGGCGAGGGCGCCTTCGACGACCCGGTGGAAGCCCGGCACCCGCAGCTGCAGCGGGCTGACGTTGCAGCTCACCCGGATCCCGGCGGCGGGCAGCCCCGCCTCGACCGCCTGGCGCATGGCCTCGTTCAGCACGAGTTCGCCGAGCGGGACGACGAGCCCGCTCTCCTCGGCGACGGCGATGAACTCCTCCGGCGCGACCGGCCCGAGCTCGGCGTCGGTCCACCGCGCGAGGGCCTCGACGCCGGCGAGCCGGCCGTCCTCGAGGTCGACGATCGGCTGGTAGTGCAGCCGGATGTCGCCGGCCGCGACGGCGGCCCGCAGCCTCTCCTCCACGGTGAGCCGGCGGCGCCGCAGGCGGGCCGCCTCGTCGTCGAAGACCTGCACCCGGTCGCGCCCCGCGGCCTTCGCGAGCTGCTGGGCGGCGCCGGCGGCCGAGAGGGCGCTGAGCGGGTCGGGGCCGGAGGCCGGAGCGGGGACCGCGGCGAGGCCCACGCTCGCGGAGACGCCGACCCGGTCGACGCCGGGCACGTCGCCGCAGGCGCGTCGCACGGCGGCGATGAGCTGCTCGCCGAGCCGCTGCGCGTCGGGCACCGGGGCGGGCAGGAGCACGGCGAACTCGTCGCCGCCGACCCGGGCGACGGTCGCGCGCGACGGCACGACCTCGCGGAGCCGGAGCGCGACGGCCTGCAGCAGCAGGTCGCCGGTGCCGTGGCCGAGCACGTCGTTGACGGTCTTGAACGCGTCGAGGTCGAGGGTCAGCAGGCACCAGGGTTGCCGGATCGGCACCTGGGACAGCCGCCGGGTGAGGTTGCGCCGGTTCGCCAGCCCGGTGAGCGGGTCGAGGGTCGCCTCGTCCTGCAGCCGCCGGACCAGGCCGGCGCGCTGCTGGGTCGTGAGCATCTCGCGGATCCACACGGTCACGATCAGGGCGAGCACGAGCCACAGCGACACCGGATCGACCGGCGGGCGCATGAGGATCGCGAGGACGCCGACGCCGAGGACCACGGCGGTCCCGGTGGCGGTGACGGCCGTCAGCCGGGCGTCGTACTCCAGTGGCGGTTCGTCGGGCCGGTGCACCGCGGAGGGCCGGTAGGTCAGCAGCCCGGCGGCGATGAGCGGCCACCCCGCGCAGAGCAGGGCCATGCCCGGCCACGACCAGCCGCCCTCCGCCTGGAGGGCCTGCTCCAGCACGAGGAGGTGCCCGGCGACCACCGCGCCGACCCCGAGCGCAGCCACGAGCAGGTGACGGGCGGGCCGTCGCAGGGCGAGCAGGCCGGCCATGCACGCGACGACGAGGTCGGCGAGCACCGCGAGCACCGCGAGCACGGTGGCCGCGACGCTGGAGGAGACGTGGCCCTGGAAGCCGAACCGCCACACGAGCAGCGCCAGCGAGGAGCCCAGCAGCAGGGCGTCCATGAGGATCCGCGCCGCGGGCAGCCCGACCCCGGTCAGGCCGGGCACGCTGCGGGCGAACACCATCAGCCCGACGACGGCGAACGGGGCGGTGAGCGTCCCGACGACGTCACCGACGTCCGGGAAGGGGACGCCGCCGTCCGGCGGACCGCGGAGCACGGTGACCGCCCGGAGCACCTGACCGAGGGCGGCGACGGCGAGGGCCGCCGCCAGCCAGCGCTGGTAGTCGGGCACCGTGCGGCCCCCGCCCCACCGGCGCCCGGGCGCCCACAGCACGATCGCGCCCCACGCGGGAAGAGCTCCCGCGAGCAGCGCGACGACGACCTCCGCTCCCGGTGGATGCGTCACCCCGAAGACGACGACCAGCGCCGCCACCACCACCGCGAGCGGGGCCGCGAAGAGCAGGGGAAGGTTCCCCTGCCGAGGCTCACTTGCCTGCACGACACCGCCCCCGGATCACGTTGGGGGCTTTGCCGCGGTTGCTACGGCTCCGCCCCGGACGTCTACCCGTTCTTGAAGTCCGCGGGGGCCAACCGCGAGAGGACCAGCTCTCGAACCTTAGCGGCATCGGCCTGTCCGCGCATGTCCTTCATCACCGCGCCGACCAGTGCGCCGGCCGCCGCCACCTTGCCGCCGCGGATCTTCTCGGCGACGTCGGCGTTGGCCGCGATGGCGCGGTCGACGGCCTCGCCGAGCGCCGCGTCGTCGGACACCAGGCGCAGACCCCGGGCGGCCACGACCTGCTCGGGGTCGCCCTCCCCCGCGAGGACGCCCTCGAGCGCCTGGCGGGCGAGCGAGTCGGTGAGCGTGCCGTCGTCGACGAGCTTCTGCAGCGCCGCGATCTGCGCCGGGGTCACCGGCATCGAGGCCAGCTCGACGCCCTGGGCGTTCGCCCGGCGCGCCAGCTCCTGGGTCCACCACTTGCGCGCCGCCGCCGGTGACGCGCCCGCGTCGACGGTCTCGGCGACGAGCTCGAGCGCGCCGGCGTTGACGACGTCCCGCATCTCGAGGTCCGCGTAGCCCCAGTCGGACTGCAGCCGCCGGCGCCGCTGCGCGGGAGGCTCCGGCAAGGTCCCGCGCAGGGCCTCGACCCACGCCCGGTCGGGCGCGATCGGCACGAGGTCGGGCTCCGGGAAGTAGCGGTAGTCCTCCGCCTCCTCCTTGGACCGGCCCGAGGTGGTCACCCCGGTGTCCTCGTGCCAGTGCCGGGTCTCCTGCACCACGCGTCCCCCGGCCCGCAGCAGCGCGGCCTGCCGGCTGATCTCGTAGCGCACCGCGCGCTCGACGCTCCGCAGCGAGTTCACGTTCTTGGTCTCGCTCCGGGTGCCGAACGGCGCGTCGGGCGAGGGACGCAGCGAGACGTTCGCGTCGCAGCGCAGCGACCCCTGCTCCATCCGGACGTCGCTGACGCCCAGGGCCTTGCAGCAGGTCGCGCAGCGCCGCGACGTAGGCGCGGGCGATCTCGGGCGCCCGCGCGCCGGTACCGGTGATCGGCTTGGTGACGATCTCGATCAGCGGGATGCCGGCGCGGTTGTAGTCGACCAGCGAGTGGTCCGCGCCGTGGATGCGCCCGGTCGCGCCGCCGACGTGCAGCGACTTGCCGGTGTCCTCCTCCATGTGGGCGCGCTCGATCTCCACCCGGAAGGTGCTGCCGTCGTCGAGCTCGACGTCGAGGTACCCGTTGTAGGCGATCGGCTCGTCGTACTGCGACGTCTGGAAGTTCTTCGGCATGTCCGGGTAGAAGTAGTTCTTCCGCGCGAACCGGCACCAGTCGGCGATCGTGCAGTTCAGGGCCAGGCCGATCCGGACGGCCGACTCCAGCGCCGTCGCGTTGAGCACCGGCAGGGAGCCCGGCAGGCCGAGGCAGACGGGGCACACCTGCGTGTTCGGCGCGGCGCCGAACACCGTCGAGCAGCCGCAGAACATCTTCGTGACGGTGTTCAGCTCGACGTGGACCTCGAGCCCGAGCACCGGGTCGAAGGCGGCGACGGCCTCCTCGTACGGCAGGACGGCGTCGCCACGATGTCGTGGTCTCATGATGCTGGCTACCTCGATCTCTCCGACTGCGGACTGACCGGAGAGCCTACCGGCCGAGTCGACCGCTCGACCGGGGCCGAGCTGCAGGTCGAGGCTGCGACAGCCGGTGTCCTCCGGCGTGCGTGCGCCTGCGCGACCGGTCGGAGCAGGACCGACGTGCAGGCGGAGAAGCGATCGGCTGCAGAAGGTCATCGACCCGGACTAGTCCTGCGGGTAGCGGCGCCCCAGGTACCCGGCGATGCTGGCCGGCGTCCTCGGCGCCATCGTCGTCGGCGACCAGCATCCACGCGTCCTGCCACCGCGGGCCCAGCCCCTGCACGGCCGGCACACCGAGGCGTAGGCCGTAGCCGAGGAAGGCGGGCAGGAGGACCGGTGGCACGGTCGCCCGCATCGACCAGGAGGCATCGACGGGGATGAACGTCGTGTCCACCAGCGGCGTCCCGGGTCGCCACCCGGCAGCGCGGCGGCCGTGCGCAGCTCGCGCAGCTGCGCAGCCGTACCGTGGCATCGATCCGGATCGTGACCCGGCCCATGCCGACCGGGATCGGTCGCGACCGACCAGCGGCGCGGTCACTGCGCAGCTCGCTGGACTGGATCGCCAGGCCACCGAGACTTCCCGCGCATGCCACGGCGACGAGCCGCCGGGAGCGGCGCCGGACGGCGCCGACGGGGAACGCGGCGCAGACGCACGAAGCAGGCGGGGGCCAGGAGCAGGCCCGGCGATGTTGAGCTGCCAAGCCGAGCGACGGTTCGAGCCGCAGATGCACGGCCACCGCGGCCGCCGATGAGGAAGAGGGCCGCGGCGCTGACGGTCGCCGGGCGCGCGTACCCGCGTCGAGCCGGCCCGCGAGGAGCCCGACGACGAGCGCCAGCAGCAGGCGCGCCGAAGACGGCGCAGCCGTACCGACCCCGGTGAGCCGGGCGCCCCAGGAGCGCAGGCCCAGTGGGCGTCGCCAGGGCCGGTGACGCATCGCAGCGAGGGCGACGGCAGTGAAGGCGGCGATACCACGCACCGCTGCGCTGGTCGCGGGCGGAGCGACGGCCAGCGGGAGCGAGCCCGGCGAGGCCTCCGACCGGTCAGCGCCGAGGAGCGACGAGCCACGAACCGTCGACGAGGATCGACGCGCGCTCCGACGCCGTGTAGTGCTCGGGTTCGACCGCCGCGAGGTGCGCGGCGGAGCGGCTGAGCGTCCGTGCAGCGTCTCGGTGGGCGGCAGGACCAGCGTCGACGTGCACCAGCGCGGCGACGGCCGAGGACGGCGACCACGCCAGCAGGAGCGCGGTGCGGTGAGCGTCCACGAGCGTTGGCGCGGCGAGGAGCGAGGAGCAGACCGGTGGTGAGCTTTGCCGGCCGCGGCCACGGCGATGCCGAGCCCGCGACAGAGACCCCACCGCGGGAAGAGTCACGGCCAGCACGCGCAGGAGCCGGCGCAGCCAGCGCCGGCCCCGACGACGGCCAGCCAGTTGTACGACGGGCGTGCGCCACCCACGTCGCGTAGTAGCCCGTGGCGGCCGCCACGGTCGCGGCGACGACGGGCGGGCGGCGCGTCGATGAGCAGCCGCGCGGTGCCGCGACCGAGAAGGGCGCCGACGGTCCCGACGAGGACGCGAGGCCGACGATGCGGACGGCGGCGATGTTCCAGCCCGCCAGCTCCCACAGCGGACGCAGGTAGAGCCCGAGAGGCCGTTGAACGCATCGTCCGCGGCGGGGCGCTCGCCGGCCAGGAGATAGAAGGCCTCGTCGCTGGGTCGAACCCGTTGCGACGTGCCACAGCAGCACGGCGACCGCGAGGCCCGCCGTGCCCAGCGCGAGCCGGCGTGCCACCCAGCCCGAGGCGACGAGAGCCGGCGCAGGCCGACGTCCCGGCAGACCGGCGACGGGCAGGACCTCCCGCGCAGCTGTCGCGCAGCGCTGGCGCGGCGTCCGTCTCCGTCACGCCAGCGGAGTCAAGCACAGCGACGGCGCCGACAAGGCCGGACCGGGAAGTTCGGGCGCAGCCCCCGCTACCCGACCTTTCCGGCACCCGGTCAGGCGGCAGACCCGGGACCCGGTCGAGGAGCGGGCCGCCCCAGCGCTGCGCGAGCAACGCCTCCAGCGCCGCGCCGACGCGGTAGAGCCGGTCGTCGGCGTTGGCGGGCGCCAGGATCTGCAGGCCCGTGGGCAACCCGTCCTCCTCGGCGAGGCCGCTCGGCAGCGACATCCCGGGGACGCCCGCGAGGTTCGCCGGGATCGTCGCCACGTCGTTGAGGTACATCGCGAGCGGGTCGTCGATCTTCGCGCCGATGGGGAACGCCGTCGTCGGCGCCGTCGGCGAGACGAGGACGTCGGCCTCCTCGAAGGCGGCGGCGAAGTCGCGCTGGATCAGCGTCCGGACCTTCTGGGCGCTGCCGTAGTAGGCGTCGTAGTAGCCCGAGGAGAGGGCGTACGTGCCGAGGATGATGCGTCGCTTGACCTCGTCGCCGAAGCCGGCCTCCCGGGTCGCGGCCATGACCTGCTCCGCCGTCGGATCCGTCACGCCGTCGGGGTAGACGCGCAGGCCGTAGCGCATCGCGTCGAACTTGGCGAGGTTGCTGCTCGCCTCGCTCGGCAGGATCAGGTAGTAGGCGGCGAGAGCCGCGGTGAAGCTCGGGCAGCTCACCTCGGTCACCTTGGCTCCGGCGTCGACGAGCGCCTCCACCGCCTCGTCGAACCGGGCCTTGACGCCGGCCTGCCAGCCGCCGCCGGTCCCGGAGAGCTCCTTGATGATCCCGATGCGCAGGCCCGCGACGTCCCCGTGCCGCGCCGCGGCCACGACGTCCGGCACCGGCGTCGGCAGGCTGGTCGAGTCGCACGGGTCGTGGCCGGCGATGACCTCGTGCAGCAGGGCGGCGTCGAGCACGCTCCGGGCGCAGGGTCCGGCCTGGTCGAGGCTGCTGGCGAGGGCGACGAGCCCGTACCGGCTGACCGCGCCGTACGTCGGCTTGACCCCGACGGTGCCGGTGACGGCAGCGGGCTGGCGAATGGAGCCGCCGGTGTCGGTGCCGATCGGCGAGCGGCGCCTCGAAGGCGGCGAGCGAGGCGGCCGAGCCGCCGCCGGAGCCGCCGGGGATGCGGTCGGTGTCCCAGGGGTTGCGGGTCGGGCCGTACGCCGAGTGCTCGGTGGAGGAGCCCATGGCGAACTCGTCCATGTTGGTCTTGCCGAGGATCACCAGCCGGTGCTCGCGCAGGCGACGGACGACGGTGGCGTCGTACGGCGGGACCCAGCCGCGCAGGATCCGGCTGCCGCACGTCGTCGGGATGCCCTTCGTGGTCAGGACGTCCTTGACGGCGATCGGGACGCCGGCGAGCGTCGGGAGCGACTCCCCGCGGGCCGCGGGCGGCGTCGACGTCGGCGGCGTCCGCCAGCGCCCGCTCGCTCGCGACCTGGAGGAAGGCGTGGACGCCCGGCCCGTCGGCGCGGCCGTCGGCGTCGCGGCCCCCGTCGACGGCGGCGATGCGGTCGAGGTGCGCCTGGGTGACCTCGACGGCGGACACGTCGCCGGCGGCCAGGCGCGCGGCGAGCTCGGACGCCGGGAGCCGGGTGAGGATCTCGGTCACGATCAGTCCTCCTCGAGGATCCGCGGCACGCGGAAGCGCTGCTGCTCGGCCTCGGGCGCGCCGGCGAGGACATCCTCGACGGGCAGCGACGGCCGGGGCTCGTCGGGCCGTGTGACGTTGGTCAGCGGCATCGGGTGCGAGGTGGCCGGCACGTCGTCGCCGGCGACCTGCTGCACGGTCGCGACGGCGTCGAGGATGACGTCGAGCTCCTTGGCGAGCCGGTCGAGCTCGTCGGGTCGCAGCTCGATGCGGGCCAGCGCGGCGAGGTGCGCGACCTCCTCGCGCGAGATGGCGGACATGGCGCTCCCGGGTGGCGGCTCGACGGCGTGCGGATGCCCACGGCGGGACGACCCGCGCGGGCGACCCTTGAGTCTAGGGCGTCGCCGGGGTCCGGGGCCTCGGGGTCACGGCTGGACGAAGCGGTAGCCCTGGTCGAGGAGCCGGGGCAGCGCCACGGTGAGCGCCTGCAGCGTCTGCGAGCGGTTCCCGCCGCCGTCGTGCTCCAGGATGATCGAGCCGGGCCTGGTCGTCCGCATGATCGTGGAGATGATCGACGACGTGCCCGGCCGCGACCAGTCGCGCGGGTCGACGGACCAGTCCAGCGGTGCCAGCCCCTGGGCACGGCACTCGGCGAGGACCGTCCGCGACCACTCCCCGCCGGGGGCACGGAAGTGGGTGGGGCGGACGCCGGTGGCGGCCAGCACGGCGTCGCTGGCACGAGCGATCTCGCTGTGGACCTGGCCGGCGCCGACGCCGGGGAGGAGGCGGTGGGTGTACGTGTGGTTCGCGACGGCGTGACCCGCGTGGACGACGTCGGCCACCAGGCCCGGGTGGGCCTTCGCCTCGCGGCCGATGACGCAGAAGGTGGCCTTGATGTGCAGCGAGGCGAGCAGGGCGAGGATCTTCGGCGTCCAGGTGGGGTCGGGGCCGTCGTCGATCGTCAGCGCGATGTCCGCGGCACCGCACGGCACGTGGGTCTGGGGGCGGGAGCCGTGCAGCTCGCTCTTCGTCGGCGGGACGCAGCGGGCCTGGAGCGCAGCGGACGGCGTGGGGCGTCGGCGCTTGGTGGCCGCGGACGACGGCTTGGCGTCCGCGGTCGCGGCGCTGCATCCGCCGAGCAGCACCGCGGCACCCAGCGTGAGCAGCGCGCGCCGCCCCGCTGTCCCCGGCTCGTCCATGCCCCGAGTCGACCACGTCGCGTGAGGCGCGCGGAACCCGCCGCGCCGATCTGTCACGGATCGGTGTCGACGTCCGCGATCCGACCTGGACGCGACCCCGCTGATCGCCGCGCACGCGGAGCGGCAGGTGCTGCCGCGGTGTTTCCGCCTGTCGGCGATCGCTCCTCAGCCTGACGGGCGATCTTTGGCCGCTCCGCCCGCAGGGGGCGGGCGGGCACGATGATGACGCCGTGAGCTACGACCTCTACCTCTGGGCGCACGCGGACGGCGACGTCGACGACGTGCTCGACGCTCTCGCCGACGGCGACCCGACGCCGGTGCGGCGCGACCCCCGGGTGAGCGCCTTCGTCACCGCCCTCGTGCAGCGTTGGCCGGACCTGGCGGACGTGCTCGAGACGGGGCCGGACGGCGCGGGCCCGCCGGGCTTCGCCCTCCTGACGCTGCCGTTCGCCTGGACGGACCGCGCCGACGGCATCGCCGAGCTCGTCGCCGCCCACGGCCTGCAGGGGTGGGACCCGCAGACCGACGAGCCGCTCGGCGAGGGTCGCGATCGCGGACGGTCGGGGCGGATGCGTCCCGGAGTGGACGGCGGCTGGACGGTGGACGACCTCCTGGATCTCGGGCTGTCCCGACGCCGGCTGACCGCGGCCTGGGCGCTAGCGGCCCTGCCGACGCCGGCGACGTTCGGTGAGGCCACCGCCGCCTTCATCCTCGCCCAGGCGATGGCCGACGGGAATGAGCCCACCTCCATCGAGGCACGGGACGTGGTCTCCGAGGTCGCGGCGCTGTGCGCGCAGGGGATCCCCCGGCACCCGGCCATGATCCGCGTCGGGTACAGCTCGATCGACATCGGTGTCGCGCGCGCCGTCGCCCAGGCTCGTACTGATCCGACTACCAGGGCACACCGACCGGCGCCGACGACGTCGACGGAGGCGGCGGCGGCGGGTCAGCCCGCGTCCGCGGGAACCTCGTCCGAGGGCGCGACCCCGCTCGGGCCCAGTTCCAGCAGGCGGCGGAACCCGGCCTCGTCGAGGATCGGGACGCCGAGCTTGCCGGCGTTCTCGGCCTTGCTGCCGGGGTTCTCCCCCACGACGACGAAGTCCGTCTTCTTGGAGACGCTGCCGGAGGCCTTGCCGCCGCGGCCGAGGATCGCCTCTCTCGCCTCGTCGCGGCTGAACCCGTCGAGGCTGCCGGTGACGACGACGGTCAGGCCCTCGAGCGTCCGCGGGGACGAGGTGTCCTGCTCGTCGGCCATCCGGACGCCGGCGCGCGCCCACTTCTCGACGATCCCGCGGTGCCAGTCGACGTCGAACCACTCCAGGACCGCCTCGGCGATCACCGGACCCGACGCCGTCGACGGCCGCGAGCTCCTCGACGGACGCGTCCCGGATCCGCTCGATCGACCCCATCGACTGGGCCAGCGCGCGAGCCGCCGTCGGGCCGACGTGACGGATCGACAGGGCGACGAGGACGCGCCAGAGCGGCCGGTCCTTGGCGGTCTGCAGGTTGTCGAGCAGCTTCAGGCCGTTCGCGGAGAGCTCGCCGTCCTTGCGGGTGTAGAGCGGGACGGTGATCAGCGCCTCGGCGTCGAGGTCGAAGAGGTCACCCTCGTCGGTCACGGCGTGGGCCTGCAGCAGGGCGATCGCGCCCTCGTAGCCGAGCGCCTCGATGTCGAACGCGCCGCGGCCGGCGACATGGAAGATCCGCTCACGCAGTTGAGCCGGGCAGGTCCGCGCGTTGGGGCAGCGGATGTCGGCGTCGCCCTCCTTCTCGTAGGCGAGCTCCGTACCGCACTCCGGGCAGCGCGTCGGCATGACGAACGCGTGCTCGGTCCCGTCGCGCGCCTCCACGACCGGGCCCGACGATCTCGGGGATCACGTCGCCGGCCTTGCGGAGGACGACGACGTCGCCGATGAGCACGCCCTTGCGCCTGACCTCCTGCGCGTTGTGCAGCGTGGCCATGCCGACCGTCGAGCCGGAGACGAGCACCGGCTCCATGACGCCGAACGGCGTGACCCGGCCGGTCCGGCCGACGTTGACCCGGATGTCGAGGAGCTTGGTGTTGACCTCCTCGGGCGGGTACTTGAACGCGATGGCCCACCGCGGGGCGCGGCTGGTCGTGCCGAGACGCCGCTGCAGCGCGACGTCGTCGACCTTGACGACGACGCCGTCGATCTCGTGGCTCTGGTCGTGCCGGTGCTCGCGGAACTCCTCGACGTACGCCAGCACCTCGTCCACCGATCCCACGACGCGGTAGGTCGTCGACGTCGGCAGACCCCAGGCGTGCAGCAGCTCGTAGGCGTGCGACTGGCGGTCGACGTCGAACCCCCGGCGCGCCCCGATGCCGTGGACGAGCAGCCGGAGCGGCCGTGACGCCGTGACGCGGGGGTCCTTCTGCCGCAGCGAGCCGGCCGCAGCGTTCCGGGGGTTCGCGAACGGGGCCTTGCCGGCCTCGACGAGCGAGGCGTTGAGCCCCTCGAAGGCGGCCACCGGGAAGAACACCTCGCCGCGGACCTCGACGAGCTCGGGCACGCCCTCGCCCGTGAGCGTGTGCGGGACGCCCTCGATGGTGCGCACGTTGAGCGTGACGTCCTCCCCCGTGCGTCCGTCACCGCGGGTCGCCGCCCGCGCCAGCCGGCCCTTCTCGTAGACGAGGTCGATGGCCAGCCCGTCGATCTTCAGCTCGCACAGGAACGTCACCGGATGGCCCGGATCGCCCCCGGCGTCCCGCTCGGCGCGTTCGGCCCAGGCGCGCAGCTCCTCGTCGCTGAAGACGTTGTCGAGGCTGAGCATCCGCTCCGGGTGGTCGACGGCCGCGAACTCCGTGGAGAACGTCCCGCCGACCGTCTGCGTCGGCGAGTCCGGCGTCCGCAGCCCCGGGTGCTCCTCCTCCAGGGCCTCCAGTTCGCGCATCAGCGCGTCGTACTGGCCGTCGGAGAGGGTCGGCGCGTCGCGCACGTAGTAGGCGAACTGCGCCGCCCTGATCTCGTCGACGAGCTCGGTCCACCGGTGCCGCGCCGCGTCGGGGATCGGCGCCTGCTCGACGGGAGCGTCGACCGGCACCTCGTCGTCCACGGGAGCGTCGGACTGCTGCTGGCTCACGCCGACATCCTGCCCGACGCCACCGACAGTCAGCCCTGCGACGAGGCCCCCGCGTAGGTGCCGAACGACCAGTGGTTGCCCTCGGGATCGCGGACGGCGAACTCGCGCGACCCGTAGTCGGTGTCGTAGGGCTTGCGGAGCACGGACGCCCCGGCCGAGACGGCACGTTCGAACAGGGCGTCCGGATCGTCGGTGACCACGTAGGCCCCGGCCGTGCCGGGCCGCAGCGGCCAGGCGTCGTCCGGGTCGTCCCGGGTGGAGCCGAGCATGACGCCGCCGCCGAGCGGCCAGCGCAGCTCGGCGTGGGCGACCGTGTCGCCGTCGGCGACCACGAGGGCCTCCTCGAACCCGAAGGCCTCGACCAGGAACCGGATGAGGCCGCGCGCGTCCTCGGCGCGGATCGTGAGCCAGAGAGCGGAGGTGTTCGTCGTCATGTGGTCGAGGGTGTCAGCTGTTCCGGCGGCGGGACTTGGACGTTTCGGACCTCGTCCGCCAGCCACCGGCTCGGCGCGGCACCGGCGAACTCCCGGAAGTCGCGGTCCAGATGGGACTGGTCGGCGTAGCCGCACGCGGGAGCCACGTCCGCGAGCCGGGACGCCGGCGCGGCGGCGATCAGCCGACGCGCGCGGTCGAAGCGGAGCACCCGGGCGGCGACCTTCGGGGAGAGTCCGGTCTCGCGCCGCAGGCTCGCGCTCAGGTGCCGGGCGCTCCAGCCGGTCTCCCGGACCAGAGTGTCGACGCGCACCAGCCCCCTCGTCTCCCGCAACCGCCGCCAGGCGTGCGCGACCTCGGGCCGCGGGCGCGGCGGCGTCCGACGCACCGAGGCGGCCGAGGAGGAGACGGTCGAGCACCGCGAAGCGGGCCGGCCAGGACGAGGCGGCCAGCATCTCGGCCCGCGCCTGCTCGGCGAGGGGGCCGAGCACGGCGTCGGCCTCGACGTCCAGCCCGGCCAGCTCGCCCGCCGGCAGGCCGAGCAGGGCGCGGGCGCCCAGGGGATCGAGCGAGACCTGCACCCCGGACTGGGCCCCGTCGTGCACGATGAGCGCCGGCCGGGTGTGCAGCCCGCCGACGAGGGCGTCGTAGCACGCTGCCGGTTGAGCGGGATCCGGGTGCACGGCGACGGTCAGCGGGTCGTCGAGCGTCAGGATCAGCGTGACGAACGGCGACGGCAGGCCGACGTGCCGCGCCGGCGGGAGGCCGGCCTGCCGGTAGCCGTGGTAGCCGGCGACGACCCGCCGCAGCGCGGGCGCCGGTCGGGCGAACGCCCACTCCTGCACCGCGTCCATGCCCTCACCCTGCCACCGGCCACCGACAGCGCCGGTGGAGCGAGCCGCGTCGTCAGCGGTCCTCGGCGGCCCGCTGGGCGAGGGCGTCGGCGACGTCCTTGGCGCGGGCGAGCCGTGCCCGGGCGTCGGCGGGGGTCGTCGCGGCGAGGCCGCAGGCAGGCGTGACGACGACGCCCTCGAGCAGGCCGACGTCGAGGCCGAGCCGGCGCCAGGGGTCCCAGACCACGTCGGCGGCGGCAGGAGTCGTGATCAGGGTCCCCGACGTCGGGACGATGCCCGCCCACAGCGCCGTACGGCCCTCGATCACCGTGCCGAGCGCTTCCCATTCCGCACGCCCGAGACGGCTGACGTCGAGCGACAGGCCGTCCGCCCCCGCGCGGGCGAGGACGTCGACGGGCGGCGCGTCCGCGCAGCAGTGCAGGACGGTGGCGACGGCGCCCGCCTCCCGGACGCCCTCCAGCACGGCGGCGAGCGTGTCGACGACGACCGGCTCGTCCACGGCGCGCAGGCGGCCGAAGCCGCTCGCCGTCGGAAGGGCGCCGGCGAGGACGGCCGGCAGCGAGGGCTCGTCGAGCTGGACGACGACCTCGGCCCCCGGGACGAGCCGGCGGACCTCGCCGACGTGCTGCGCCAGCCCCTCGGCGAGCGACCCGGCGAGATCGCGCGACGCCCCGGCGTCCACCACCGCCCGCTCGAGCCGGGGCAGGTGAAGACCGGCCGCGAGGGTCCACGGGCCCGTGCACTGCAGCTTGAGCGGGCCGGCGTAGCCCTCGGCCAGCTCGGCGAGCACGTCCAGGTCCTGCCGCAGCCAGGCCTGGGCCCGGCCGAGGTCGCGCCCGGGCCGGTCGACCAGGCGCCAGCCCACCGGCTGCAGGTCGACGGGCAGGTCGACGAGCAGGGCCGCGGCTCGGCCGATCATGTCCGCTCCGGGCCCCCGGCCCGGGAGTTCGGGCAGGTAGGGCACGTGGGGTTCGGGGAGCTCCCCGAACGTCGTGCGTACCGCCTCGACGACGTCCACCCCGGGCCAGGAACCGATCCCGCTGGCACGGCCGGGCACGCTCTCGAGCACGGGACGAGAGCCTAACCTGCTCGAGTCGCGTTCGCGGAGCAGGCGCGGCTGGTCGTGGTCGCGCTGACGTGGACACCGGCAACCGCACGGCGCGCCGAGCTCTACGCGTCCGTCGGGATGCAGGCGGTCGAGATCATCGACCTGTACCGGCGGACGCTGCTGCCCGGCGAGCCGCGGTGATCGTCGCCGAGCCGACCACGCGGGTCCCGGCGTAGAGGGCGGCCGTCTGGCCGGGTGCCGCCGCCCGCACCGGCCGGTCGAGGCGGAGCCGGACGACGGGCTCGACGGACTCGACGACCCCGGGGAGCTCCTCCCCGTGCGCGCGGACCTGGACGCCGACGGCGTCCCCGGCCTGCGGCGCCGGACCGCACCAGGTCGCACCCGCGGCCTCGACGAGATCCACCTCGAGCTGCCTCGCGCGGACCGACGACGACCGCGTCGTCCGCGGGGCGGACCTCGAGCACGTACCGGGGCCTGCCGTCCGGCGACGGCCGGCCGAGCCGCAGCCCGTGCCGCTGGCCCACCGTGTAGGCGTAGGCGCCGTCGTGCTCGCCGACGACCTCGCCGTCGGCGTCCAGGATCGGACCGGGACGCCGGCCGAGCCGCTCCCCCAGCCACGTCCTGGTGTCGCCGTCCGCGACGAAGCAGATGTCGTGCGAGTCGGGCTTGGCGGCGAGCTGCAGGCCGCGCGCGGCGGCCTCGCGCCGGACGTCGGCCTTGCGGGTGTCGCCGAGCGGGAAGAGCGCGTGCTCCAGCCGCTCCGGCGTCAGCACCGCGAGGACGTAGGACTGGTCCTTCTCGGCGTCCACCGCGCGGTGCAGCTCGGGGCCGGGCTCGAGCCGCGCGTAGTGGCCGGTGCAGACGGCGTCGAAACCGAGCGCGAGCGCCTTGTCCAGGAGGGCGGAGAACTTGATCCGCTCGTTGCACCGGACGCAGGGGTTCGGCGTGCGCCCGGCCGCGTACTCGGCCACGAAGTCCTCGACGACGTCGCGCTCGAACCGCTCGGCCAGGTCCCACACGTAGAACGGGACGCCGAGGACGTCGGCGGCACGCCGGGCGTCGTGGGCGTCCTCGACGGTGCAGCAGCCGCGGGCTCCGGTGCGCAGCGTGGCGGGGTTGCGGGCGAGGGCGAGGTGGACGCCGACGACGTCGTGGCCGGCCTCGACCGCGCGGGCGGCCGCGACGGCGGAGTCGACCCCGCCGCTCATCGCCGCGAGCACTCTCATCCCAGCCCCCCGGCTCCGGCGAGGCCCGCGCGGCGCGCTCGCTCGACGGCGGGACCGATGGCGTCGGCCACGGCCCGGACGTCGGCGTCCGTCGAGGACCAGCCGAGGGAGAACCGCAGCGCCCCGCGGGCGTCGTCCGGCCCCACCCCCATCGCGAGCAGCACGTGGCTGGGCTGCGGGACGCCGGCCTGGCAGGCGGACCCGGTGGAGCACTCGACGCCGCGGGCGTCCAGCAGGTACAGCAGGGAGTCGCCCTCGCAGCCGGGGAAGGTGAAGTGGGCGTTGCCGGGCAACCGGCCGGCCGGGTCCGGGTCGCCGCGCAGGACGGCGTCCGGGACGGCGGCGCGCACGGCGACCACGAGGTCGTCGCGCAGGTCGGCCAGCCGCTCGGCGGTCTCGGGGCGGCGCCGGGCCGCGAGGTCGGCGGCGACGGCGAAGGCGCGGACGGCGGGCGCGTCGAGGGTGCCGGACCGGATGCCCCGCTCCTGGCCGCCGCCGTGCAGGACGGGGACGAGGTCGAGGTCGCGCCGGGTCACCAGGGCCCCGGCCCCGATCGGGCCGCCGACCTTGTGCGCGCTCAGGGTGAGGCAGTCGACGGCGCTGTCCGCCAGGTCGAGCGGGAGCTGGCCGAGCACCTGGACGGCGTCGCTGTGCACGGGGATGCCGTGCCGGTGCGCGACGGCCGCGAGCTCCTCGACGGGCTGGATGGTGCCGACCTCGTTGTTGGCCCAGAGCATGTGACGAGCGCGACGCTGCCCGGGTCGCGCTCGATGGCGGCGGTGGCGGCCTCGAGGTCGACCCGGCCGAGACCGTCGACCGGGAGCCACTCGACCTCGGCGCCCTCGTGCTTGGCGAGCCACTCGGCCGGGTCGAGGACGGCGTGGTGCTCGACCGACCCGGCCAGCACCCGCCGCCGGCGCTCGTCGGCGCCGTGCCGCGCCCAGTACAGGCCCTTGACGGCGAGGTTGTCCGCCTCGGTGCCTCCCGCGGTGAAGACCACCTCGCTCGGGCGGGCGCCGACGGCGGCGGCCAGCTGCTCGCGGGCCTCCTCGACGACGCGCCGGGCCCGCCGGCCGGAGGTGTGCAGCGAGGAGGCGTTGCCGACCTGGCGCGAACTCCTCGGTCATGGCGGCGACGGCCTCCGGGAGCATGGGCGTGGTCGCCGCATGGTCCAGGTAAGCGGTCACGGTGGCGAGTCTAGGCGTCGACTCCTCGCCCCACCCTCCCGAGCGCGCCACTCCCGCTCGAAGGGTCAGCCCTTGCGCTTCGCGACGGCCTCCGCGGCCTGCGGGCAGCACGGTGAACAGGTCGCCGACGACGCCGAAGTCGGCGAGCTCGAAGATCGGCGCCTCCGGGTCCTTGTTCACCGCGACGATGGTCTTGCTCGTCTGCATGCCGGCTCGGTGCTGGATGGCGCCGGAGATGCCCGCCGCGACGTACAGCTGCGGCGAGACCTGCTTGCCGGTCTGGCCGACCTGGTTGCTGTGCGGGTACCAGCCGGCGTCGACGGCCGCCCGGGACGCGCCGACGGCGGCACCGAGCGCGTCGGCGAAGCGCCTCGACGGGGCCGAAGTCGCCGTTGTGCCGCGGCCGCCGGAGACGACGATCGCCGCCTCGGAGAGGTCCGGGCGCCCGCTCTTGGCCTTCGCCTTGCGCTCGACGATCCGGGCTGCCTTCGCGGCGTCGCTGAAGCTGACGTCGAGCGTCTGCAACCTGCGTCTGCGCGGGGGACGCCTCGGGGGCGGCGGAGTTCGGCTTGACGGTGACCACCGGGACGCCCTTCGAGACGTGCGCCTTCACCGAGTACCCGCCGGCGAAGGCGGCCTGCGTCGTCTCGACCCCGGCGTCCCCGGGCTGGACGTCGACCGCGTCGGTGATGATGCCGCTGTCGAGCCGGACGGCGAGTCGGCCCGCGACCTCCTTGCCCTCCGACGAGCTCGGAACGAGGACGGCGCCGACGTCCCCCGCCGCCGCGATCGCCGCCTGCAGCGCCTCGACCTTGGGGACGACGAGGTAGTCGTCGGCGTCCTCGGCGGCCACGACGTACGCGCGGGCCGCGCCGTACTCGGCGAGGCTCGGCGCCGCGGCGTCCCACCCCCGGCCGACGAAGACGGCGGCCGGCTCGCCCAATCGCCGGGCGATGGTCAGCAGCTCGAAGGTGGTCTTGCGGACGGACCCCTCGACGTGGTCGACGAGGACGAGGATCTGGCTCACGAGGGTGCTCTCCTGTCGGTGTCGCGGGTCAGACGAGCTTGGCGCCGGCGAGGAACTCGACGAGCTTGGCGCCGCCGTCGCCCTCGTCCGTGACGATCTGGCCGGCCTGGCGGGGCGGCCGCGCGGTGACGGCGTCCACGGCGGACCACGCGGCGGAGAGCCCGACGGCCGAGGCGTCGACGCCGAGATCGGCGAGCGTCCAGGTCTGCACCGGCTTCTTCTTCGCCGCCATGATCCCCTTGAAGGAGGGGTAGCGCGGGTCGTTGATCTGATCGGTGACACTCACCAGCGCCGGCAGCGTCGACTCCACGACCTCGGTGCTGGTGTCGCCCTCGCGGTCGATCCGGACGGTGGACCCGTCGACGGTGAGCGAGCCGGCGAAGGTGACCTGCGGAAGGCCGAGCCGCTCGGCGACCATCGCCGGCACGACGCTCATGCCGCCGTCGGTGCTGGCCATGCCGGTGAGGATCAGGTCGTACTCGAGCTTCTCGAGGGCCTTGGCCAGGACGAGGCTGGTGGCGAGGGCGTCGCTGCCGTGCAGCGCGTCGTCGACGACGTGGACGGCGTCCGTCGCGCCCATCTGCAGGGCCTTGCGCAGCGCGTCCGTGGCGCCCTCGGGGCCGACCGTCAGCGCGGTGACGGTGGAGTCGGGGTCGGCCTCGGCGAGCTTGAGCGCCTCCTCGACGGCGTACTCGTCGAGCTCGGAGAGGATCCCGTCGGTGCCGGCGCGATCCACGGTGCGGTCGGCGTCGCTGAAACGGCGGTCGCCCTGGGCGTCCGGCACGTACTTGACACAGACGACGATCTTCATGCGGCGCGTCGACCTCCTGATCCGTGCCGGACTCTCCGGCGACCTTGCCCGCGTCGCGACCGGTCGGCCGGGACGACGTCGGCTCTCATCGTACGGAGCGGCGCCGACACCGCGGACCCCGCTGCCTGTGCACCGTTGTCCGGCGATGCACGCGTTCTCGGGGTCCGACGTCGGGCGCTCACCCCCACAACGCGTGCATCGGCCGACAGCGGGTGCACGGTCAAGGCCCGGCTGTCGCACTTGGGGCGGTCGAGAGACCACCAGAGTGCCCACCCCCGACGCGCACTCTCTCCCGATCATCAATTCGCCCTCCCAGTCCCCACCCATCGCACCTCCTCCACGTCGCCGTTCGCTGATCAACCAGTCGCAGCTCCGGTCTCCGCGGCGAGCGTCGCTTACCCGGCGTCTGTAGCATCGACCGTTCAGACGCACTCGCCCCGCCCTGCACGACTGTCTCGTGCTCACCTGCATCATCGATCGTCCGACTCTCCGCACTGCTGCGATCTGCCTGACCCCTCGTACCGGTCGGCGAGCGCCGCGCCCTCCGCCGCCGGGTACCCCGCCGCGCGCCCAATGTTACTCACGAGTAGCCGCGGCGGCCGCCGTTGCGCGGTCCTCCCGGGAGATGGTCGAGATGGCCTTCCCCGGCTGCCGCGTGACGGTGACGGTCGCCCGCCGATCCCCGCGATCTCCGCGGTTGCCTCTCAGCCGCCCCGCCCGGCCCACTATCCGTGAGCGTGAGAGATGACCCGATCTTCCGCTCGTCTCCCGGCGTCGCGATGCGCTCCGCGCCGGCCTGACCCCCGACCAGGTCACGACAGCGCTCGCGGACGGACAGCTGCGGCTCCGCCGCTGCGTCTACTGCCGCGCCGACACCTGGCGCACCGCGTCGCCCGAACGGCGCGCGGTCCTGCTCGGCATGGCATCCGTCCTGCTCAGGACCCGGAACGCACCGTTCGCCCTCAGCCACGCGACGGCCGCGGCAAGCGGCGCTCGAAGCGCTCGGCCTCGTCGTCGTGCGCTGGGGCTCTCGGCACCTGGACGGTCGTCCCCCGGTCATGGTCCAGCGACTTCGGAGCGGCCTTCGCGCGCTCCCCGCGCCCACCCTTCGTGGGCACGCTCGCACCCGTTCCCTGGTGATGCACGCGTTGTCGGGGCCGGCGCGCCCCTTCGAGGCCTCATAACCCGTGCAACGCCGGACAACGGGTGCACGCGGCGGCCGCGGGGGCGACGGATGGGCGGGCGGTAGCGTGACCGGCGAGGTCAGCGACGCGAGGAGGCGACGTGGGCGAGTTCGTCCGGCTCGAGGTGGACGGCGGGATCGGGACCATCCGGCTCGACCGGCCGAAGATGAACGCGCTCAACGTCGCGGTCCAGGAGGAGATCCGGGCCGCGGCGACCGAGGCCGCCGAGCGGGACGACGTCCGCGCGGTGATCGTCTACGGCGGCGAACGGGTCTTCGCGGCGGGCGCCGACATCAAGGAGATGCAGGCCATGTCGTACACCGACATGGTCCGGCGGTCCGGCGCGCTGCAGTCGTCGTTCGGCACGGTGGCCGCGATCCCCAAGCCGACCGTCGCCGCCGTCACCGGCTACGCCCTGGGCGGCGGCTGCGAGCTGGCCCTGTGCTGCGACTTCCGGATCGCCGGCGCGAGCGCGAAGCTCGGCCAGCCCGAGATCCTGCTCGGCGTGATCCCGGGCGCCGGCGGGACGCAGCGCCTGGCCCGCCTGCTCGGCCCGGCCCGCGCCAAGGACCTCATCTACTCCGGCAGGTTCGTGGACGCCGACGAGGCCCTGGCGATCGGCCTGGTCGACGGGGTGGTCCCCGACGACGAGGTCTACGCGGCGGCCCGGGCCAAGGTGGAGCCCTTCGTCAACGGTCCCGCGTTCGCCCTGCGCGCCGCCAAGGAGGCCGTCGACCGGGGCCTGGAGACCGACCTCGAGACCGGCCTCGAGATCGAGCGGATGCTCTTCGCCGGCCTGTTCGCCACCCGCGACCGCGAGACCGGCATGCGGTCCTTCGTCGAGCAGGGCCCGGGCAAGGCGGTCTTCGAGGGCGCCTGAAAGGGCTCCGGCACGCCGCGCCGGTGGGATCAGGCGTTGAGGTAGGCCAGCACGGCGAGCACCCGGCGGTTCTCCGCGTGCGAGTCGGGGACGCCGAGCTTGTCGAACACGTGCTGGACGTGGGTCCCGACGGTGTTCGTCGTGAGGCTCAGCTTCTCGGCGATGCCCCGGTTGGACAGGCCCCGCGCCATGAGGTCGAGCACGTCCAGCTCGCGAGGCGTGAGCACCTCCAGGGCCGGTGACGCCTCGGCCACCGGGACGCCGACCGCGGCGGGCTCGATCGCCAGCCCGCCGCCCGCCACGTGCCGAAGGGCGTCATCGAGAGCCTCGGCGTCGTCCAGCCGCTGCGGGAGGAGCACGCCGAGCTCCGCCAGCCGGCCCGGCGGCAGCACCGAAGCAACGGTCCGCGTGAGGACGACGACACCGAGCGCGCGCTGTTGACTACGCATCGTGAGGGCCGCGTGCAGCCCCTCCTCGGTGAACGAGGGCGGCAGGCCCGCGTCCACGATCGCCACGTCCGCGCGGAGGCCGGCGGCCAGCCGAGGGACCCGGTCCGCCCGCCCCGTCTCCCCCACGACCTCGTGCTCCCGGTCCCTGAGCAGGGCAATGATCCCCGCTCTGACCAGCAAGGAGCTCTCGCCGACGACGACCCGCATCTGCCCCACCCCCGGACACCGCCTGCCGGACCGCGGCGCGCGGGCCGTGCGCGCCGAGATCAACACAGCAAGCTTAGGCTGCGGTTGACGGATGCGGAGGGTTATCAGGGATTCCGGTCATACCCACGCCGGGTTCACCATTTCTGATGAGGACGTCGTTCTGTCCGTCATGCACCCTGCAGGGACGGGGGCCTGCTGCTTCCGCGACGACCACGAGGACCCTTCCTGCGCGCCGATCATGACCACGAGCCGGCCCGCCGCGCCCTACCGGGTGCCCGGGCCGGGTTCACACGCCCGGACACCGGGCTGACGCCGGCACACGCCCTGGCGCTGTCCGTGCTCGACGGCCTGGAGCCCGCGCTGCGCGAGTTCCTCACCGAGTCGAGCGTGCTCGGAGTGCTGAGCGCGCCGACCTGCGACCGATTCCTCGGCCGGACCGGCAGTCAAGGCCTGCTCGACGACCTGGCGCGGCGAGGCCTGCTCTCCCCGGACGACCCGGATCACGCGAACGGGTTCGACGACGCCCGGGACGCCGATGATCGCGACGAGCCCGGCCCGGCCGGCGACGTCCGGCGGTACCGGATGCCCCCGCTCCTGCACGAGGCGCTCGCCGCCGACCTGGCCGCGCGCTCGCGACCGGGCACCGCTGAGGGCCTGCCACGCCCGCGCGGGTGAGGTGCTGGAAGCCGCGGGCGATTGGTGGGGCGCCGTACGCGCCTACGCCGCGGCACAGGACGCCGAGGCGCTGGCCCGGCTGGCCCGACGCCGGCCGGCCGCCGTCGGATCGGCAGACCCGGCGGCCCCGGCCGCCCTGGCGGCAGAACACGAGGCCCGCCAGGCGGCCACCGTCGGAGAGCCGGCTGCCCGGCGCGGAGCGACCGCGGAGCCCGCTGCCGACGGGCTGGTCCCGGCCCCCGCGCTGACGGTGCGGTTGCTGGGGACGTTCGAGATCGTCGCCGACGGATCCCCGGTCGACCTGTCCGTGCTGCGCCCCCGGGTTCGCTCGGTGCTGCAGTACCTCGCGTTGCACGCGGACGCGTACGTCCACCGCGACGTGCTCGCCGCGCTCCTCTGGCCCGAGTCCGACCTCGAGACGGGGCGTCGCGGGGTGCAGGTGGCGGTCTCGGCGCTACGGAGCCTGCTGCAGCCCGGCCGGCCACGGCACAGCACCCTGCTACCCCGCCGGGGCGACGCGTACGGGCTGGTGCTCGCCGGGCACGGCTCGAGCGACCTCGTCGACCTCGACGCGCAGCTGACCCGGGCGCGCCGGGCCAGGGTGGCGGGCGATCTGGACGACGCCGTCGGCGGCTGGCGCGAGGTCGCCCGGCTCTACCGTGGCGAACTGCTGCCCGAGCAGGGGAATGCCGAATGGGTCGTGGCCGAGCGCGACCGGCTCCGCCACGCCGCGGCCGACGCCCTGGAGTCACTCGGCCGGCACCTGGTCGGCACCCACCGCGCCGACCAGGCTGTCGAGGCATTGCGGCGCGCGCTCGAGCTCGACCCGTTCCGCGACGGCACGTGGCGGACGCTCGCCGACACGCACGAGGCGCTCGGCGACCTCGCCGCCGCGGCCGACGTCCGACGGCGGCACCGCCGCGTGCTCGTCGACCTCGGCGTCCTGGACCACGACGACGAGGAACGCGGCCGGGGGTCCGCGCAGCCTTCCCCGGCCTAGATGAGCCCCTCACGCACCGCGTACGCCACCGCGTGCGTGCGGTTGCGAAGCTGCAGGCGTGTCGTCACGTCGTGCAGGATGCTCTTGATCGTCCGCTCGCTGAAGCACAGCCGGCGGGCGATCTCCGCGGTGTCGTAGCCGTCCGCGACGAGCCGCAGCACCTGGATCTCGCGCTCGCTCAGGCCGGAGAACGTCAGACCGCGCGGTGAGAGCACCTGGCGCTGGAGCTTGCCGACCTGGCCCAGCAGGTTGGCCAGCAGGTCGGCAGGCATCTCGGCCTCGCCGGCGGCGACCCGGACGACGACCTGGGCCAGCCGCTCCGGCGTCGCCTCGGCCCGACGCAGGAGGGCCGAGGCGCCCGCCTCCGCGGCAGACACGACGGCCGTGTCGTCGAGCACCGAGGCGACGAGGACCGTTCGCGGGATGCCGCCGCGCTGGATGGCGCGGAGCACGCGGAGCACCGCGTCGTCGACCCCCTCGGCGACGACGACGGCCACCTGCGCGGCGTCGATGTTGGCCTGGTCGACGACCACGACCTCGGGCCGCAGCCGCAGCTGGCTGGCCACACCTGCTTGCGAGATCGGGTCACTGGCGTAGACATAGACAGAGATCTTGGACATGGGCCACTCCTCCCCCAAGGGACCATGTGCGCTTTCCGAACACGACGGGCCAAGCCTGCCGTGCGGACGACACATAACCGCAGCATGCACGCAGCAGCTACGCAGCGGGAGGGGAATTCTTCGGTTCGTAGGCCGAAGGGCTACGAATGCTTCCGCCTGGCAGCGCATTCATAGGCTCAGTGTGCGGTCACGGCCACGGAGCGTCGCGAGCCTACGCCAGAGGCCGAGCCGGGCGGAAGTGAGGCCTGCGTCACATCGACGGCGGCAGGCCCTCCGCGAGCTCCAGGACCGTGGAGTGCCACGTCTGCACCGAGCCCAGGACGGCGTCGAGCGTGGCCGTCAGCAAGGCGCGCAGGTCGAGCGAATCCGCGACGACGAGGTCCACGGCGATGACGAGGCGGTCGTCGAAGACCGTGGCCTTGACCAGGTTCAACGTCCCGGTCACCGCGTTCGCGGCCTGCAGGCGCAGCAGCTCGTCGCCGGGCACGTCCTCACCGATCATCCACTGACCGAAGACGCGCATGAGCGGCGGGACGGTGTCCATGCAGCGCACGAAGAGCTGCTGGCCCTGGACCCGGACGGAGACATCGCCGTCCTCGTCGACGTCGGGCCGGTAACCCTCGTCGAGCAGCGCGTCGAGCACCCGGCCACGCAGCGGGTGCTCGTCCTCCGGAGGAGGGAACGAGGGCAACGAGGTCGGATCGGTCACGTACCCACGGTAGTCCGGCATCTCGAGGTCGCCCTAGGGCCCCGCCCCTCCTGACGGCCAGGACGCCCGGGCGGTCGAGACCGATGTCAGCGGTCTGCGGCAGACTGCCGCCCATGTCCCTCGACCCCGTCGCCCGGTCGCGACCGCACCCGCTCGGGCTGCGGCTGCGGGACGGTGGGGCGGAGGTCGCCGTGCTCGCCTCGCACGCCGACGGCCTCTGGTTCTGCGTGCTCGACCCCGCCGAGGGCGGCGGCTGGATCGAGCGGCAGGTGGAGCTCACGGCCCGGACGCACGGCGTCTGGCACGGCTTCGTGCCCGGCGTCGGGCCCGGTACCCGCTACGGCTACCGCGCCACCGGCCGCTGGGAGCCGGCGCTCGGCTACCGGTACAACGCCGCCAAGTTCCTGCTCGACCCCTACGCGCGGGCTCTCGACGGCCGGCTCCGGCTCAGGCCGGAGGCCTTCGGCCACGCCGTCGACGAACGTTTCGCCGGGAACCCGGACGTCCGCGACGGCCGCGACTCCGCGCCGTTCGTGCCGCACGGCGTCGTCACCGGCCGTCCGTTCGACTGGGCCGGCGACGCTCCGCCGCACGTGCCGCCCGCGGACACCGTCGTCTACGAGGCGCACGTCAAGGGCTTCACCCAGCGGCTGCCCGGCGTCCCGGAGCACCTGCGGGGGACGTACGCCGGGCTGGCGCACCCGGCCGCGATCGAGCACCTGCTGCGGCTCGGCGTCACGACCGTCGAGCTCCTGCCGATCCATGCGATCGGCGACGAGCCCTGGCTGGTGGCCCGGAGGGTGCCGAACTACTGGGGGTACAGCACCCTCGGCTACTTCGCCCCCGAGCCACGCTACGCGGCCGCCACCGACCCGCTCGACGTCGTCGACGAGGTCAAGGCCATGGTCCGCGCACTGCACGCGGCCGGGCTCGAGGTGATCCTCGACGTCGTCTACAACCACACCTGCGAGGGCGGGCCGGGCGGCCCGAGCCTGTCGTGGCGCGGCCTCGACAACGCCACCTACTACCGGCTCGACGCGCACGGCGGCTACGTCGACACCACCGGCTGCGGCAACACCCTCGACTTCCGCGACGCGAGGGTGGTGCAGCTGACGCTGGACTCGCTGCGCCACTGGGTCGAGGAGATGCACGTCGACGGCTTCCGCTTCGACCTGGCCCCCACCCTCGGCCGCGGGCACGACGGCTTCGACCCCGACCACCCCTTCCTCGTCGCGGCCCGCGTCGACCCCGTCCTGGGCGGGGTCAAGCTCGTCGCCGAGCCGTGGGACCTCGGCCCCTACGGCTGGCGGACCGGCCAGTTCCCGGTCCCGTTCGCCGAGTGGAACGACCGGTTCCGCGACGGCGTCCGTGAGTTCTGGCTCTCCGGCGGGCGGCTCGCGGCCCGCGGGGAACCGGCCGGCGGGGTCCGCGACCTGGCCACCCGGCTGGCCGGCTCGGCGGACGTCTTCCCCACGCACCGCGGGCCGCTCGCCTCGATCAACTTCGTCACCGCGCACGACGGCTTCACCGTCGCCGACCTGACCGCCTACGACCACAAGCACAACGAGGCCAACGGCGAGGGCAACCGCGACGGGACGACGGACAACCGGTCGTGGAACCACGGGGTCGAGGGCCCCACGGACGACGCGGGCATCCGGGCCGCCCGCCACCGCACCGCGCGCAACCTGCTCGGCACCTGCTGCTCGCGACCGGCATCCCGATGATCACGGCCGGCGACGAGTTCGGGCGCACCCAGCGCGGCAACAACAACGCCGTACGGGCTCGACGACGCCACGAGCTGGATCGACTGGGCCCTGGACGCCGACCGGCTCGCCCTGCTCGCGACCACGGCCCACCTCGTGCGACTCCGGCAGGAGCACCCGGTGCTGCGCCAGCACCGCTTCTTCGCCGGTCGTCCGGTGCACAGCGACGGGACGAAGGACCTGGCGTGGTTCGGCCCCGACGGCACGGAGATGGAGCACGAGCGCTGGCACGATCCGTGGCTGCGGACGCTGCAGATGTACCTGCACGCGGTGGTCCCGGACGGGCACGGCCGGCATGTCGACGAGTCCCTGCTCGTCGTCGTCCAGGGCGCCCCCCGGGCGGTCGCCGTCCGGCTGCCCGGCCTGCCCTGGGCGGCGCGCTACCGCCTGCTGTGGGACAGCGCGCACCCGTATCCGCCGGGCCACGAGCAGGGCCCGGCCGAGACCCAGGAGCCGGCCGGCACCCTGCTGACGGTGGACGCGTCGTCGATCCGCGTCTACGGGGTCGAGGGCGAGGGCGACCCCGACCGTTCCTGACGAGCCGGGGACCGAGACCCTCAGGACGCGTTCGTCACCAGGCCGAGCTCGGCGGCGGACGCGGCTCCCTCGACGTGCGGCAGCACCCGCACCGTGTACCCGAACGGCCCGGTCCGGCGGAGCCGGACGGCCCCCTCGAACCGGTGCCGGCCCGGCTCCAGCTCCTCGACGTGCTGGAGCGGGGCGGTCACCAGGTCGGTCAAAGTGTCGGACGGCGAGACGCGGCCGTAGACGAGCTGGACGTCGACGTCCTTCGGGTGGATGCGGCCGCCGAGGGTGACGAACGAACGGACCCCGACCTCGTCACCCACCTGCGGGGAGTCGCTGACGCCGATCGGCTCGACGTGCTCCACCCGGACCGCCGGCCACTCGGACCGCATGCGCTGCTTGAACGCGGCGACGTCCTGGGCGAACGCGATGGTGGCCGTGCGTTCGGCGGCCGCGGCCGGCACGTAGAGCTTGTGCACGTAGTCGGCGACCATGCGGGTGGCGAGCACCTTGGGGCCGAGCGACGAGAGCGTGTGCTTGACCATCTCCAGCCAGCGCACCGGGAGTCCACGCTCGTCCCGGTCGTAGAACCCGGGCGCGACGGAGTTCTCGATGAGGTCGTAGAGCGCCGCCGCCTCGAGGTCGTCGCGGTGCTCGGGGTCGTCGACGCCGTCGGCCGTGGGGATCGCCCAGCCGTTCTCGCCGTCGAACCACTCGTCCCACCAGCCGTCACGGATGGAGAGATTGAGGCCGCCGTTGAGCGCCGCCTTCATGCCCGACGTCCCGCACGCCTCCAAGGGACGCAGTGGGTTGTTGAGCCAGACGTCGCAGCCGGGGTACAGGGTCTGGGCCATGCCGATGTCGTAGTTCGGCATGATCACGATGCGGTGCCGCACCGACGGGTCGTCCGCGAACTTCACCATCTGCTGGATCAGCCGCTTGCCGTTGTCGTCGGCGGGGTGGGACTTGCCGGCGATGACGATCTGCACCGGCCGCGTCGGGTGGAGCAGGAGGGCGCGCAGCCGCTCCGGGTCGCGCAGCATGAGCGTCAGCCGCTTGTACGTGGGGACCCGCCGGGCGAACCCGATCGTCAGCACGTCGGGGTCCAGGACGTTGTCGACCCAGCCGAGCTCGGCCGGGCTGGCGCCCCGCTTGAGCCACGACGACCGCACCCGCCGCCGCGCGTCCGCGACGAGGCCGGCACGCATCGCCCGGCGCGCCTGCCAGATCTCGTGGTCGGGGATCCGGGCGACCTCCTCCCAGCCCCGCGCGTCCAGCGTGATCCGCGACCCGATGTATGTCTCCCCCAGCTCGACCACCCGCTGGTCCACCCAGGTCGGCGCGTGCACGCCGTTCGTGATCGAGGTGATCGGCACCTCGGAGACCTCGAACCCCGGCCACAGACCGTGGAACATCTCCCGGCTGACGGCGCCGTGCAACCGGGAGACGCCGTTGGCGCGCTGCGCGAGCCGCAGGCCCATGACCGCCATGTTGAACACGGACGGGTCGCCGCCCGGGAAGGTCTCCGCGCCGATCGCGAGGATCTTGTCGACGGGGACGCCGTCGACCGCGTTGTCGCCGCCGAAGAACGTCTCGATCTGATCCCGGCCGAACCGGTCGATGCCGGCGGGCACCGGGGTGTGGGTGGTGAAGACGGTGCCGGCGCGCACCACCTCGATCGCCTCGTCGAAGCTGACGCCCTCGCTCGTGACGAGCTCGCGGATCCGCTCCAGCCCGAGGAAGCCGGCGTGGCCCTCGTTGGTGTGGTAGACGTCCGGCCGGGGGGCGCCGTTCAGCCGTTCCCAGACCCGCAGTGCCCGGACGCCGCCGATGCCGAGCAGCATCTCCTGCTGCAGCCGGTGCTCGCCGCCTCCGCCGTACAGCCGGTCGGTGATGGCGCGGGCGGCGTCGTCGTTCGGTTCGACCTGGGAGTCGAGCAGGAGCAGCGGCACCCGCCCGACCTGCGCCTTCCAGATGTGCGCGGTGAGGGTGCGGCCGCCGGGCAGCCCGACGGTGACCACGGCCGGTGATCCGTCCGCCTCGCGCAGCAGCGCCAGCGGCAGCTCGTTGGGGTCGAGGACGGGGTAGGTCTCCTGCTGCCAGCCCTCGCGCGAGAGCGCCTGCTTGAAGTAGCCCTGCCGGTAGAGCAGACCGACGCCGACGATCGGGACGCCGAGGTCGCTGGCGGACTTGAGGTGGTCGCCGGCGAGGATGCCGAGGCCGCCGGAGTACTGCGGCAGCACTTCGGTGATGCCGAACTCGGGCGAGAAATAGGCGATGGTCCGGGGTACCTCGCCGGACAGGCCCTGGTACCAGCGCGGCTGCGTCAGGTAGTCCCGCAGGTCGGCGGCGGCCTCGTCGACGCGGATGACGAAGCCCGGGTCCGCGGCGAGCGCGTCGAGCTCCTCGGGTGAGAGGGCGCCCAGGAGCTTCATCGGGTCCTGCCGGCTGGAGGCCCAGCGCTGCGGGTCGATGGAGGCGAACAGCTCCTGGGTGGGCCGGTGCCACGACCAGCGCAGGTTGCTCGCCAGCTCGCCGAGCGCCGCGATGGGCTGCGGCAGCACGGTGCGCACGGTGAAACGACGGATGGCTCTCACGTGCCGCAGGGTACGACACGGCCTGTGCCGACACGCCCATCCCCTGTAGTCACGTTGCGCTGACTGCAAGGTCTTTCGGGCAGCCCCGGGAGGGGCCGGGGCGGGGCGCGACGGGAGGCGTGTGTCGGGGCATGTCGCGACGACGGCGGGGGTATCTTGACGCCGTCCGTCCTCCCCCGTCCGGTGGCGCCGATCATGCACGTCGCGGCGCCCTCGTTCTGCGGTTCGCGCGACCGCAACCCGGGGGCGTCCCGCGACGTGCATGATCAGCGCTGTGGGGCTGCGGGCTCCTACGTCGGATGGTGAGGTTGATTTCATGACGACATCGGTGACGGGAGGCCCGCCCGCCGAGCCCGGGCCGGCCGGCGGCGTGGCCGCGGCCCTCGGGACGGAGCCGGAGAACGCCACCGATCTGCCCGACCCCGCGACGGCCTCGGCGCTGTCGGCGTCCCCGCTCGCGGGCAGCGAGCTGGTGCGCAGCACCCCAGATGCCCGGATCGAGCTCGGCGCCGTCGGCCGCATCCCGGTGCTCGCCGTCGACCCGGTCGTCGACGGCGGCCGGTTCACCGCGAAGGCCGTGGTCGGCGAGCCGGTCCCGATCACGGCGACCGTGTTCCGCGAGGGCCACGACGCGGTCGCCGCCACCGCCGTCCTCCTGAGCCCGGACGGGCTGGAGCACACCCGGGCGCGCATGGCGCTGCTCGCCCCCGGTACCGACCGGTACGGCGCGACCGTGGTGCCGGACGCCGAGGGGCGCTGGACGTTCCGCGTGGAGGGGTGGAGCGACGTCTACGGCACGTGGGAGCACGCTGCCCTGATCAAGGTGCCCGCCGGTCTGGACGTCGAGCTCATGCTCGAGGAGGGCGCCCGGGTGCTGGAGCGCGCCCAGGAGGTGCCGGGCGTCGGCGGCGGCGACGTCGAGATCCTCGGGAGCGCCGTCCGCAGCCTGCGCGACCGGAGCATCGACCCGCAGCTGCGCCTGGAGGCCGGGACCAGCGCCGCGGTGCACGCCGTGCTCGCCCGGCACCCGCTGCGGGACCTCGTCACCGCCAGCCCCACCTACCCCCTGATCGTGCAGCGGGAACGCGCCCTGTTCAGCGCGTGGTACGAGATGTTCCCGCGCAGCGAGGGCGCCCACGTCGATCCCGAGACCGGACGCTGGGTCTCGGGCACGTTCGCGACCGCGGCGCGGCGGCTGCCGGCGATCAGGGCCATGGGCTTCGACATCGTCTACCTGCCCCCGATCCACCCCGTCGGCCACACCGCCCGCAAGGGCCCGAACAACACCCTGGAACCCGAGCCCCGACGACCCCGGCGTCCCGTGGGCGATCGGTTCGGAGCAGGGCGGGCACGACGCGGTGCACCCCGACCTCGGCACCGTCGACGACTTCGACGACTTCGTCGCGCAGGCCCGCTCGGCCGGTCTCGAGGTCGCGCTCGACCTCGCGCTGCAGTGCTCCCCCGACCACCCCTGGGTGCGCGAGCACCCGGAGTGGTTCACCACCCGCGCCGACGGCTCGGTGGCCTACGCGGAGAACCCGCCCAAGAAGTACCAGGACATCTACCCGCTGAACTTCGACAACGACCCGGTCGGCATCTACAACGAGGTGCTCCGCGTCGTCCGGTACTGGATCTCCCACGGGGTGAAGGTGTTCCGGGTCGACAACCCGCACACGAAGCCGGTCGAGTTCTGGGAGTGGCTCATCGGGCGGGTCAACGCCGAGGACCCGGACGTGATCTTCCTGGCGGAGGCCTTCACCCGGCCGGCCATGATGCACACGCTGGGGAAGGTCGGCTTCACGCAGTCGTACACCTACTTCACCTGGCGCACCTCGGCCTGGGAGCTGCGCGAGTACCTCACCGAGCTCTCCGGCCGGGCGGCGGACTACATGCGCCCGAACTTCTGGCCGAACACCCCGGACATCCTGCACGAGTTCCTGCAGTACGGCGGGCCGCCGGCGTTCAAGCTGCGGGCCGTGCTCGCCAGCACGATGTCGCCGTCCTGGGGCATGTACTCCGGGTACGAGCTGTGCGAGCACGTCGCCGTCCGGGCGGGCAGCGAGGAGTACCTCGACAGCGAGAAGTACCAGTACCGGCCGCGGGACTGGGCGGCGTTCGAGCCGGGCGGGCCGCAGGCGGACCGCTCGATCGCGCCGTTCATCACCGAGCTGAACCGGATCCGCGCCGAGCACCCCGCCCTGCACTACCTGCGGAACATCAAGTTCCACTATCCGGACGACGAGAACTTCCTCTGTTACAGCCGGCGGCTCGAGGGCGCCTTCACGCCCGACGGCACCGAGGACGTCCTGATCGTCGTGGTCAACCTGGACCCGCACGCCACGAGGGAGACGACCGTGCACCTGGACATGCCCGCGCTGGGCATGGACTGGCACGACACCTTCGAGGTGCACGACCTGCTCACCGGTGCGACCTACCGCTGGGGCGAGCACGACTACGTCCGGCTGGACCCCTTCGTCAACCCCGCGCACGTGCTCCACGTCAGGAGGTTCTAGGTGCCAGGCCTCGACCTCGCCGGTCCCGGTTTGAAGCACGACCCGAACTGGTACCGCAAGGCCGTCTTCTACGAGGTTCTCGTCCGCGCGTTCGCCGACTCGAACGGCTCGGGCTCCGGTGACTTCAACGGCTTGATCTCCAGGCTCGACTACATCCAGTGGCTCGGGGTCGACTGCCTCTGGGTGCCGCCGTTCTACGCCTCACCGCTGCGGGACGGCGGGTACGACATCAGCGACTACGTCGCCGTCCTGCCCGAGTTCGGCACGCTGCCGGACTTCTCCGAACTCGTCGCGCAGGCGCACGCGCGCGGGCTGCGCATCATCACCGATCTCGCGGTCAACCACACGAGCGACCAGCACCCCTGGTTCCAGGCCAGCCGCAGCGACCCGGACGGCCCCTACGGCGACTTCTACGTGTGGAGCGACACCTGCGACAAGTACGAGGACGCCCGGATCATCTTCGTCGACACGGAGACGAGCAACTGGACGTTCGACCCGGTCCGCCGGCAGTACTACTGGCACCGGTTCTTCGCCCACCAGCCGGACCTGAACTTCGACAATCCCGCGGTGCAGGACGCGATCACCGACGTCCTGCGGTTCTGGCTCGACCTCGGCATCGACGGCATCCGGCTCGACGCCATCCCCTACCTCTTCGAGCGGGAGGGCACGAACTGCGAGAACCTCCCGGAGACGCACCACTTCATCCGGCGGGTCCGGCGGATGGTCGACGAGAACTACCCGGGGCGCATCCTGCTCGCCGAGGCGAACCAGTGGCCCAAGGACGTCGTGGAGTACTTCGGCACCGAGCAGGAGCCGGAGTGCCACATGGCCTTCCACTTCCCCGTCATGCCGCGCATCTACTACGCCCTGCGGGAGGAGAAGGCCGCGCCCATCGTCGACATCATGCGCGACACGCCGGAGATCCCTCCGGGCGCGCAATGGGGCACGTTCCTGCGCAACCACGACGAGCTCACGCTCGAGATGGTGACCACGGAAGAGCGTGCCGCGATGTACGGCTGGTACGCGCCCGACCCCCGGATGCGCGCCAACATCGGCATCCGCCGGCGGCTGGCCAGCCTGCTCGACAACTCCCGCGCCGAGATCGAGCTCATCAACGCGCTGCTGCTGTCGCTGCCCGGCTCGCCGTACCTCTACTACGGCGACGAGATCGGGATGGGCGACAACATCTGGCTCGCCGACCGCGACGCGGTGCGGACGCCGATGCAGTGGACCCCCGACCGCAACGCGGGCTTCTCCACCGCCGACCCGGGCAAGCTCTACCTGCCCGTCGTGCAGTCGCTGATCTACCACTACGCCAGCGTCAACGTCGAGGCGCAGCAGGCGACGTCGTCGTCGCTGCTGCACTGGACCCGCGCGCATGCTCACCACCCGCCGGCGGCACCCCGTCTTCGGGCTCGGCCGTTTCGAGCCGGTCGACTGCGACAACCCGCACGTGCTCGCGTTCCTGCGCGTGCTCCGCGCGGGCGAGGTGAGCGGCGAGGAGGCGGAGACGATCCTCTGCGTCAACAACCTCTCGAACGTGCCGCAGGGCGTCCGGCTCGACCTGGAGAACTACGTCGGCTGCGACGCTGGAGGACGTGTTCGGCGGCACCGGCTTCCCCGGCGTCCCGGACGACGGGCAGCTGGAGATCACCATGGGGTCGCGCGACTTCTTCTGGCTCAAGGTCACGGACGCCCCCGCTCGCCGCGGTGGTGACCGGACCTCGTGACCGATCGGGCCCGCTCGGTCCTCGAGCTCCTCGCCGACTGGCTGCCGCGGCAGCGGTGGTACGCCGGGAAGGGCGGCGGGGAGCCGGAGCTCGCCCGGCTCGGGGGGCTGCAGCTCACGGACGACGGCGGAGCCGCCCGCGGTCCCGCCGACGTGGACGTCTGGTTCGTCCAGGCCACCACGCCGGACGGCGTGGGCGTGACGTACCAGGTCCCGCTGACGTTCCGTTCCGAGCTCCGCTGCCGGAGCTCGATCACGCGAACGTCGGCGTCTACGACGACCCGGCCTGCGGCGAGCGGTACGTGTACGACGGCCCCCACGACCCCGTCTATCTGCGCGCGCTGCTCCGGCTGCTGGCCGAGGAGGGCGAGGCATGGGCCGGCGAGGGAGCCGCGTTCGGCCGGGCCCGCGCCGTCCGCCCGCCCGGCGGCTGGGCCGCGGATCCCGAGCTCGCCCGGCCCGGGTCCTCGGCGGGGAGCAGTCGAACACCTCGATCATCGTCGGACGGCGAGGGCGACCGGCCGATCATCCTCAAGGTGTTCCGCGTGCTGGCCGGCGGCGACAACCCCGACGTCGTCGTGCAGACCGCCCTCGCGGCGGCCGGCTCCACCCGGGTCGCGCGCCCCGCGGGCTGGATCGAGGGGTGGTGGCCGGTCGCCGGGCGGCAAGACGCCGGCGCACGGCCACCTCGTCTACGGCTGCGAGTTCCTCCCGGGCAGCCGCGACGCCTGGCGGGAGGCCACCGAAGCGGTGGCCCAGGGCCGCTCCTTCGTCGAGCAGGCCCGCGGGCTGGGCGCCGCGACGGCGGAGGTCCACCTGACGCTCGCCGCAGGCGCTCCCCACCAAGCCGGTGGACGCGGCGACGCTCGACGCGCTGGCCGACGGCCTGCTGGCCCGGGTGGACTGGGCCGTGGACGCCGTCCGCGCGCTCGAGCCGTTCACCCTCGCGGCCCGGACCGCCGCCGACGCCGTCCGGCACGTGCAGCACGCCCCGGACCTGCAGCAGGTGCACGGCGACTACCACCTCGGGCAGGTCCTGCACTCGGCGCGCCGCGGCTGGATCCTGCTCGACTTCGAGGGCGAGCCCTTGCGCCCGCTCTCGGAGCGCACCGCCCCCGACCTCGCGCTGCGCGACGTCGCCGGCATGCTCCGCTCGTTCGACTACGCCGCCCGGCACACGCACCGTCGGGCTCGACCCCGAGGACCGCCGCTCCCTCGCGGCGCAGGCCTGGGCCGCCGCCTGCCGCGAGGCCTTCCTCGACGGCTACGCGGAGGGCGGCGGCGAGGACCCGCGCCGGCACCAGGTGCTGCTCCGGGCGCTCGAGCTCGACAAGGCCCTCTACGAGGTCGTGTACGAGACCCGGAACCGCCCGACCTGGCTCGGCATCCCGCTGGGTGCGGTCCGCCGGCTGCTCGTTTGATCACCGAGCTTCTCGCGCCGCCGACCGTGGTGGTCGAGGTGTTCGAGGATCTCGACGCCTCGCTCCTGCCGGAGGAGGAGGCCGTCGTGGCACGACGCCCTCCCGGCCCGCCGCCGGGAGTTCGCCACGGCCCGCGCCTGCGCCCGTGCCGCGCTGGCCCGCCTCGGCGTCGTCGCCGGGGCGATCCTGCCCGGCGAGGGTGGCGCGCCGATCTGGCCGTCCGGCGTGGTGGGCAGCATCAGCCACTGCTCGGGCTACCGGGGATGCGCCGTGGCGCCCTCCCGGCTCGTCCGCGCCCTCGGTATCGACGCCGAGCCGGACGAGGGCCTCCCCGATGGCGTGCTGGACGTCGTCGCGCTGCCCTCCGAGCAGGCGCACCTGCACCGGCTCCTGAACCAGAACGGGGCCGTCCACTGGGACCGGCTGCTGTTCAGCGCGAAGGAGGCGGTCTACAAGGCCTGGTTCCCGCTGACGCGGCGATGGCTGGAGTTCGACGAGGTGGCCGTCACGTTCACCGGCACCGGCAGCCTCACCGCTCGCGTGCTCGCTCCTGGGCCTGTGACGTTGTTCCACGGACGGTGGACCGTGCCGGGAGGGCCTGCTGGGGACGGCCGTCTCCATGCCGGCCGAGGAGTGACGGCCGTCGCCGAGGCTGCGCGGGACAGGATTCAGCCGTGCCGGCTGAGGTCGTGGAAGAAGTCGTCGACCACGTGCAGCTCTCCCCGTTCGGCGATCTGGTCGTAGACGAACTTGCCCACGCGCGAGGTCCAGGACCCCGAGCCCGAAGGGCGAGAACACGACCGTGCGGTCGGCGGGGACCGTCAGTCTCCCGGCCAGCACGTCCGCCAAGGTGCCGGCCACGAAGTCGCGGCTGCCTGTCAGCTGCTCCGTCAGGTGCGGCGAGGTCTCCGCCTTGAGGCAGTGCTCGACGTCGTCCACCACGTTGGTCGAGGCGAGCAGGATCTCCGGCGCGAGGTCGCGCAACGACACGTGGAGCACCACCGGGTCGTGCCCGAACCACGAGGGGTCGTGGATGTACGGCCGGGGGGCGACGGTGGCGAAGACGACCAGGTCGCTGGACCGGATCACCTCCTCGGGGGTGTCGTGCACGCTCACCCGGCCGGCCGCGCCTCCCCGTCCAGGTGGCCGCGGAGCCCTTCCGCGCTCTCGGCGGACAGGTCGTGAACGGCGATCTCGTCGAAGGACCACCCGCTGGCGGTCAGGAACGTGACGATGTAGCGGGCGATGAGTCCGGCGCCGACGAAGCCCACCCGGCGCGGCCGGGGCCGGCCCCGGCTGAGCCGGTCGGCGGCGAGCGCGGCGGAGGCGGCCGTCCTCGTGGCGCTGATGATCGAGCTCTCGAGGCACGCGAACGGATAACCGGTGTCGTAGTCGTTGAGGATGAGGACCGCGGACGCGCGGGGGATGCCGGCCGCCACGTTCTCCGGGAAAGCTGGAGATCCATTTCACGCCGTCCACCCGCACCGACCCCGCCGATGGACGCGGGCAGCGCGATGATGCGCGACGACGGGCGGTCCGGGAAGCGCAGGAAGTACGACGGCGGGTTCACCGTCTGCCCGGCGCTGTGCATCCGGTACGTCGCCTCGACCAGCTCCACGACCTGCTTCTCGCGTCCGCGCAGCACGTCCTCGACCTGGTTGCCCGGGATCACGGCGAACGGCGGCACGGAGGCGGGCCCGGACACGCGCCGACGGCTCGGGTGGTCACCGTCGTCGGTCACCGGCCGCTCACCTCCACCGTCGGTTGCGCAGTCCTCGAGCCGGACGGCGTCCGCCAGGCCCACGACGACCTCACGTGGTCCCTCGAAGGGTTCCCTGCTGTGCGCCGTCCGGATGTTGTCGACGAGCAGGAGGTCGCCGGCCTGCCACGGCTCACGTTGCGTGTTCGCCTCGTACACGCCGTTGATGAGCTGCACGACATCCTCGTCGATCGGGTCGCCGTTCCCGAACCGGGTGGTGAACGGCAACCGGTCGGCGCCGTAGACGTCCACGAGGTATTCGCGGACGTCCGGGGCGAGCGTCCATTCGTTGAGGAACGCGATCTGGTTGAACCAGCAGCGCTGCCCGGTGACGGGGTGACGCAGGACGGCGCTGCGGCGCTGCCGGGTGCACAGTGCGCCGTCGGGCTGCCACTCGAACTCGATCCCCTGCGCCCGGCAGTAGCTCTCGACCGCTCCGCGGTCGTCGGTACCGAACGCCTCGGCGACCGAGGCCCCGATCTCGTCGTTGTACGTCGCATCAGCATCCACCCTTCGCGCTCGAAGCGCTGACCAGGGACGGCGGCAGCGCTTCGAGAACCGTCGCGGAGTCCGCGACGGCCGTCGCTCCGCCCCGAGTCGGCGGGGTGAGGCACGCGAAGAGCATCAGGCCGGGGAACTCCAGCGCGTAGCTCAGCTCGTGGTGCATGCACATCGGCTGGGTCGGAGGCCAGGGGGTCGAGGAGTAGACCCCGTCGGCGTAGCTCGGCCGGGGGGCGAAGGGCTCCCGCTCCGTCATCAGGCCGTCGGCCAGCGCACGGAAGACGGCGGCGGCCTCGGCGGCCTCGCGCAGACGGAAGGCCGCGGATCAGGACGCTCCCTTCCTCGTGGACCAGGGCACGCAGGTCGTCCCGGTGCTCGGCGGCCCAGGTCGCGGCGTCCCCGGAGACGGCCGGCGACAGCAGGGGTGGAGCGCTCGGGCGGCGATCCACGAGGACGGAGACGGGAGAGGACGACATCGGGTGCCTCCTTGAAGGTCGGGATCAGGAAGGACTCGCGCTCAGGACGACGGGTGCAGCCCGGCGGCGCGCACGACGAGCGCGGCCGCCTCCGCCGGAGCGGGTGCGGAGGAAGTGGTGGCCGCCGTCGGCGAGCTCGTGCAGCTCGACCCGTTCTGCCAGCCGCTCCCACTCGTGGTAGCGCTGCCCGGCCGCCTGTGTGTACGGATCGTCGGCGGCCACGACGACCGTGACCGGGCAGGCGAGCCTGTCCGCGGGCGGGCTTTCCAGCGCTGCCGCGAGGTACTCGTGGGCGGACAGGCAGTCGTGCCGGTAGGCCGCCGCCACGTGCTCGGCGCGCTGCGCGTCGAGTCGCCCCAGGTCGGTGTAGCCGCTCTCGGCGTTCAAGTCCGCCACGATGTCGGCGTCCCGCCGCCCGGAGAGTTCGGCGGCGGCCGCCGCCGCTGCTCGGCCGTCCCCGGCGAGCTGGGCCGCGAGGAACACCCGCTCGACGGCGACGCCGCGCGCTTGCAGCCTGCGAGCGGTCTCGAGCGCGAAGGCGGCCCCGGACGAGTGGCCCCAGAGCAGGACCCGTGGGGGCCGACGGCCGCGCGACCTCGTCGGCGACCTGGCGGACCACCTGCTCGAACGGCGCGAACGGCTCGCGCTCGGCGGCCAGGTCGTGGCCGGGCAGCTCGACCGCGAGGACCGCCAGCCCGCTCCCCGAGTGCGCGCGCCATCGGCTGGAAGGTCACGGCGTTGCCTCCCGCCGGGGAAAGCAGATCAGGAGGCCTGCCCGGCGTCGCCGGCGTCCGACAGGGACTGCAGCAGCCCCGCGCGCTGAACCGAGCTTCCGTCGACCGTCGCCGCCAGGTCCGCGAGCACCGGGTGCCGGGTCAGGTCCTTGAGGGACAGGGAGCGGTCGAGCGCGATCACGACCTTGACCGCGGACAGCGAGTTGCCGCCCAGGTCGAAGAAGTTGTCCTGCCGGCCGATCTGGTCCTCGGGGATTCCGAGCACCCTGCTCCACGCGGCCGCCAGCCGCCGCTCCGTCGGCGTCCGCGGCGCGGAGTACTCCGCCGCGACCTCGAGCTCCAGCGCGAGTGCGAGGAGGCGCTTGCGATCGATCTTGCTGTTCGCGGTCAGTGGCAGGTCCTCCCGCCGTGGAAGGCCGCCGGAACCATGTATGCCGGCAAGTGGCCCGACAACCGCTCCCGTAGGACGTCGACCTCGAGCGGCTGCGAGGCGGTGTAGAAGGCGACGAGTCGTCGTGTCCGGTCCGGTCCTCGGTGACCACGACGGCGCCGTCACGGACGCCCGGCACCCGCAGCAGCGTGTTCTCGATCTCACCGATCTCGATCCGGAAGCCTTGATCTTCACCTGGCTGTCCCGGCGGCCCAGGAACTCCAGCTTGCCCTCCGGCAGCCAGCGGCCGTAGTCGCCGCCCCGGTAGAGCCGGTGGCCCGCCGGTGCGGATCGGCGAGGTAGGCCTGCTCGGTGCGCTCGGGGTCGTTGACGTAGCCCCGTCCCACGCAGACGCCGGAGAAGACGATCAGACCTGGCGCACCCAGGGCTACCGGGACGAGGTTGTCGTCGACGACGTAGACGTGGACGTTGTTGATCGGACGGCCCAGCGGTACGCGGTCCCGGTCCGGCACCCGGTCCATGACCTCGTGGTTCGTGTCGTCGGAGGTCTCGGTGAGCCCGTAGGCGTTGACGAGCCGGATGCCCGGCTGCGCCGCGAACCACCGCTGCGTGAGCTCCTTCTTCAGCGCCTCCCCGGTGACCGACACGACGCGGAGGTCCGGCAGCTCGCGAGGGTGTCGCTCCAGCGCGGACAGGACCGCCTCGAGGTACGACGGCACGAGCTGGAGCACGGCCACCCGGCCGCCGGCGATGGTGTCGAGGAAACGGGGGACGTCGAGGATGGCGTCCTGCTCGACCAGCAGCGTCCGGCCGCCGACGAGGAGCGCGGAGACCAGCTGCCACAGCGAGATGTCGAAGCACTGCGGCGCGGTCTGGGCGACCACCGTCCCCTCGCCGATCACGAGGTCGTCGATCTTCGCGAGGAGGTGGTTGAGCATTCCGGCGTGCTCGCACATCGCGCCCTTCGGCTCCCCCGTGGAGCCCGAGGTGAAGTAGATGTAGGCGAGCTCGTCGGCCGCGACCGGGACGCGGAGGTCGTCGTCCGGGTGGTCCTCCTCGTACGCCGTGTCGATCGAGAGGACCTCGACGCCGGGCAACGACGCCACGGCCGTGTCGAGGGTGCCTCTGCTGCCCGGTTCGGTCAGCACCAGCCGGCACGCGGCCGCCGGAGCGTCGTCGCGATGCGGTCGGCCGGGAAGCCCGGCTCGATGGGCAGGTAGGCGCCACCCGGCCTTGAAGATCGCGAGGACGGCGGCCGCCCAGTCGAGGTCGCGCTCGGTCACCACCGCGACCACGTCCTCCCGGCTCAGCCCTCGGGCCAGCAACGCCCGAGCGACGCGGTTGGCGCGGGCGTTCAGCTCGGCGTAGGTCCACTCCCGGCGCGCGTGCACGAGGGCGACGCGGTCCGGGTGCGCGCGCACACGCTCCTCGAACAGCTCGTGCGCACGAGCGTCGGGCAGCTCGCGGCGCGGCCCGGCCATCTCCTGATCTGGAGGCGGAGCTCCTGGGCGGACAGGAGCGATTGCTGTGCGGGTTCCGCGTCGAGGTCCGCCACGAGCAGCTCCAGGGCCTTCAGGTGGTAGCCCGCGATGCGGGCGGCGCATCCCGGTCGATCGCGTCCGTGCGGTACCGCAGCCGGAGCGCGAGGCGGCCACCGGCGAGGACGGCGCCGACGCGCAGGACGGCGCCCTCGTCCAGTTCGGCGTCGCCCGACGGGTCGAACACGGTCTCGAACGTCGGCAGCTCGAAGCCGTGCTCCGTGCGGAGGTCCTCGAGCGCATCGCCGTGACGGAGCAGGCCGGACTCCACCCGCCGGACGTCGCGCACCACTCCCGCCACGTCGCCGGCCCGGTCGTCAGCGGGCAGGGCAGGGCCGCGCCGCCGGCGTCGTGCACGTACCCGGTGACGACCTCTCGTTCCCCCGACAGGGCGGCGAGCACCACGGCGTGCCCGGCCAGCAACAGAGAGCTCGGCGGTACGCCGAGCTCGCGAGCCGTGCGGGCGAGCGCCGCCACGAGGCCGCCCTGGATCTCGGCCTCGTACTCGGCCACGCCCGCCGCGGGCTGAAGGGTCCATCGCGGGAGAACCGTCGAACCGGCGGTCCCGAGCACGCTCGCCCAGAACGTACGGGCCGGGTCCGTCCCGGGGTCCGTCCGGGACCCGTCCCGGGTCGGTCACCGTGCTCATCGCGCTCCTCCGTTCATGGCTATCTCTTCGGGTTGGTCCGCGCCGTCACCCACTCGGGCCGGCGGGCGCCTGTCGCAGCCGACCGGTCGAGCGGCGTGCGCGCTGCGCGCACCGCTCCGTTCGCGTGTGCGTCCACGTATCCGTCTGCGTAGCCGCTCGCGTCGTCCGTCTGCGTAGCCGCTCGCGTGTCCCTCTGCGTAGCCGCTCGCGTGTCCGTCCGCGTAGCCACTCACCTGTCCGTTGGCGTACCCGCGCACGTAACCGTTCACGTGTTGCGCCCGCGCCGGCCCGGCTCCCACCGCTGGATTCGCGTGCCGCGGTCGGGTGCGCCCAGCTCCCACGATCTCGTTCGCGTGCCGCGGCAGCGGTCGCCCGGCTTCCAAGGTCCGGGTCGCGTGCCGCGGGAGCACGGACGGCGGGAGCGGCAGCTGTTCGGCCGGATTGCCGCCCCAGCGCGTGCGGGCGGGGACGTCTTCGCCCTTCATCAGGAAGGAGTCGGCAGCGAGCGTGGCATCCTCGCTCATGGTCACGCCGTAGTGGACGAAGCCGCCCATCCCGATCGTGCACCCCGAACCGATCATGATGCGGTCGGACTTGAACGCGCCGTCCTCCTGGGAGTGGGACTGCAGCACGCTGCCCGCGTTGAGCGTCACGTCGTCGCCGATGGTGACGAGGGTTCGCTCCGGCAGAAAGCAGCCGTCGTCGAAGACCCGCTTGCCCAACCGGACGCCGAGCAGCCTCGACAGACGTTCTTGAACGGCGTCCCCGCGAACATCCGGTCGAGCGCATCGCGGGATGACGAGCTTCCAGTAGCGCTCGTGCCACCAGAAGTAGGGCTCGTAGATCGAACAGGTTCGCGGTCGCAGCTGCCGGAAGCCCGCGACGGCGCGCTCGACGAGCACGAAGTAGGCGGTCGTGAAGAGCACCACCGAGAAGCGTCTCGCGGCGAGCACGAGCCAGCCCCAGCGGCGATACAGACCGCCGGCGCCGAAGGCCAGCATCCGACGCCGAACAGGTACCCCCAGCGGACGAGCAGGGCGAGGCCGATCGTCTGAGATTGTGGCGGTTCTTCGCCCGCAGCCGGCGGAGCCGCTCGCCTCCCCCTTCGGGTGATTCACGCGGGTGTCCCGCTCCACGGTGCGAGGGATCTCGAAGCTCGGCGACCCGAGCAGCCCGACGTTCTCCCGAACCTTTCCGTCGACGGGCACCAGAACCTTGGTGGCGAGCAGGCAGTTGTCGCCGGTCCGGCCCTGGGCGGGGTACGCGATGCGGTTCCCGAGGAAGTTCTGCGCTCCGATCGAGACCCGCGAGAGCCGGAACGACGTGCTCGAGACGTCCGCGTTGATGATCGAGAGACCGTCGGCGACCATCGTCCCCCGGCCGACCGAGCTCAGATAGGGAGTGTCGTGCTTGACCTCCGTGCCGAAGTTCGACCCGGTCTGCTCGACCCGCGACAGGTCGTATCCGAGCAGCTTGAGGTAGGTGACGATGTAGGAGCTGTCGCCGAACAGGTGGGTCAACAGCTTCACGTTCGTCAGGCGCGTGATCAGCTGGTGGAGGCCGTAGCGGAACCCGTAGAGCGGGTAGACCGTGTCGGGCCTGACTGCCACCGCCAGCGCTCGGGGCAGGGTGAAACCGAGAGCAAGGGCGACGAGCACCCCGACGAAGACGACCACGAATGACACGGCCAGCGCCAGACCGGTCGGGAACCTCCACGTCGCAGGCCAGAACCCCGGACATCGCCTTCCCGGCCAGGGTCGGCCCCTCGGTGAGCAGCACGTCGAAGAATCCGACGGCCAGTGGGACGTAGATGCCGAGCACTTTGCCAGCTGCACGCAGGCAGTAGACGGCTCTGCGCAGCCTGCCGCAGCGTGCGGGCCCCACGGTTCGGTAGTCGACGTCGGTCGGCCGCGCAGGGGATCCGTGCCAGCGCTCGCCGGCAGGCACCGCCTGCCCGGGATGCAGCGACGACGAGCGGCCGAGCTGCCCGCCGTCGCCGATCGACGTCTCGATGTCGATCACCGTGGACTCGGCGACCACGACGTCCTTGCCCATGGTGACCGCCCCGGTCTGGATCCATCCGCGTGTGCCCGGTACCCCGACAGGAGGCAGTCCTTGCGGATCACCGTCCCGTCGCCGATCGTCAGCAGGTCGGTGCACACCGGCACCGACCGGGACATGATGACGACGCCTCGGCCGACGCGTGCCCCGAGCGCCCGCAGGTACAGCGGAAGGATCGGCGAACCGCCCATCAGGCGGACCAGGAAATTGGTGCGGACGAGGGTCGCGACCAGCCAGAACCGGACGTAGCCCAGGCTCCAGATGCGGATCTCCCGGGGTTTCCAGCGCCCGATGAGCAGCCACTTCGCGGCGATCGGCAGGACGGAGATGGCGACGAAGATGCCACCGCCGACGACGACCGAGCGCAGGTACATGTCGCCGAGGCCATGCCCGGACGAGATCCACTCGTAGCCCTTCGCGGCCACGAAGGAGCTGAGGCAGACGTACGCGACGAAGACGAGAAACTGCAGGGCGCCACAGAGCACGTACGCCCTCGTGCCGGCGGGGCGACCCGTCGGCGGCGTCTCGTGCACCGGCGGCTCGGCCCGCGTCGCCACCACGCCGGGGGACGCCGGCAGCCATGCGAGTGCCGGCGATGGATCGAGAGCCTTCCGCTGGGTAGGCGTCGCCTCGTGCGCCGGCGCGCCCGGTTGGTCGGGGGCCTGGGGCTGCGCTGGTGCCGGTCGCTCGGCCGGAGCCGGCGCCGCCGCCCCCGACGGCCGTCGCCAGGCTTCGCACCGTCGGGTGCTGGTAGATGTCCTTCATCGACACCGGCGGCAGATCCGGCGCTTCCGGACCCGTGCGCAGAACCGGGCCATGACCATGGAGTCGGCGCCGAAGTCGTCGAAGAGGTGGCCGTCCACCGGCACGTCCTCGACGCCGAGGACCTCGGCCAGCACCGCGACGAAGGCCGACTCGAGGGCCGTGGTCACCGGCGGCGGGACGACCGCGTCCGGGAGGACCGCCACCGCCTTCGACAGGCTCCGCACGCTCGGATGCTGGTAGACGTCCTTCATCGACACCGGCGGCAGATCCGGCGCCTTCCGGACCCGTGCGCAGAACCGGGCCATCACCATCGAGTCGGCACCCAGGTCGTCGAAGAAGTGGCCGTCCACCGGAACCCGCTCGACGCCGAGGACCTCGGCAAGCACCCCCGCGAGCGCCCCCTCGGTCGCGCTCGAGAACTCGGCCGGGTCCGTTCGGCCGTCGGGGCTGCGCTCTGCATCGGCCGCGAGACCGAGGACCTGGTCCGCCCCCACAGCGGCTCCTGTCGAGAACTCGGCCATCTAGGACGTCGGCTGCAGAGGCGCCTGCGCCGGCTCCCCGTCACGGCCGCGACGCTGCTGGGACCGATGTGGCTGGGCAGGGCCGTCCGGCGAGATCACGTCCTCGCCGTACAGGTGCTGCACCCAGTTGGTCTGGTAGACGGTGTCGACGTACCGCTCTCCGAGGTCCGGGGCGATGGCGGCGGAGACGAGGCCTGGCCGGCCGTGCTCCTCGAGCCACCGGACCGCGCCGCTGACCACGGTGCCCGTGGATCCGCCGAAGAGGAATCCCTTCCTGGCGAGCCGGCGGCAGGCACGGATGGTGTCCACCTCCTCGACCAGCACCACGTCGTCGACGAGGGACCGGTCGAGGAGCGGCGGAGGAACGCTCATCCCGAGCCCTGGAATCATCCGGCGACCCGGGTCGCCGCCGAAGGTGACGGAGCCGACGACATCCACCGCGACGATGTGCACCCGCCGGTGCCACTGCCGGAAGTAGCGAGCGCAGCCCATCAAGGTGCCGGTCGTTCCGGCCCCGACGAACAGCACGTCGAGACCCGGGAACTGGCGCGCGATCTCGGGCGCCGTTGTCCGGAAGTGAGCCTGCCAGTTCCCCGGATTGGCGTACTGGTCCAGCCACACGTACCTGCTGTCCGCGGCACACAGCCGGCGCACGTGGGCGATTCGCGCTCCGACGTAGCCACCTGGACCAGCGGCTTCGGTGATGATGTGCACCTGGCAACCGAGCGCCTCCATGATGCGCCGGGTGGCCAGGTTGCAGCGGGAGTCCGTCACGCAGACGAACTGGTATCCCCTGCTCGCCGCGATCATGCTCAGCGCCACCCCCAGGTTGCCGGACGAGGACTCGATGATGATCGAGTCCCGCGTCAGACGCCCCTCGCGCTCGGCGGCGTCCACCATCTCGGTGGCAGCCTTGAGCTTGATCGAGCCTGCGAAGTTGAACCCCTCACACTTCAAGAAGACGGAGTACCCCACGATCGACCGGAGGTCGACGTAGAGGGTGTCCTCATCGAACGCCTCGGGAACGGATATGACAGGCATGTCGCCCCTCCCTACCTGTCCAGCACCCGCTCGGGAGCGGCGACGGGCCGCCGCGACCTCACTGCGCATGCACGTCGCCGGTCACGTACCTGAGGGGTGGGGTGATCGGCGAGAGTTCTCTCGCGGGCGCCTGCGAGATCGACGGATCGCGCGACCACGATCGGGCAGGCGACGAGTGCATCACTCGTGTCGAAAAGCGCGGCCGTCCGACCTCGGCCGCGTCCGAAACCCCCCGCGTGCATCCGCCCCATCGGTCTCCCCCCGGACCACGTCCAACCCTCTCCGGTGCGGCAGCACATGATTCACTGTGCTGAGCTCGCCGTAGCCTGGACGCACTCCTGCAATTCCCCATGACCGGACGCGGCCGGGGTTCGCCCGCTCGCCAGTCCGGAACGCGATCGGCAACGGGAGCCCTGACCATCAGCCGGAGTGCCGGCGCGGAGCCGGCGGGCCGACGAGGTCATCCCGTTGCATCGCGAAGTGGACTGTGAACGTCACGTTCCCCAGGCCCTCGTCTTCAGCCTGGCGGTCACGTCCGCCGAGCGCGGTCGCCCCCGAGTTGTCGACCTCGCTCCGCCTCGTGGAGCCCGACAGTATGCAGAGACAGCATTCATTACAAGCCCTTCACCGAGGCGTTTTGTCCGGGATGAGGCGTTCGGGAGATCGATCTCACGGGCTGCTTGCAACCGCTCTCAGCTCGGTGATTGAAATGGCTATCACCACGAACCGCGGGGAGGCCGCCCGGTCCCGGATCAGGACGAGGGGCTGCTGCTCGTGGGCCTGGGCGCGCACACCGTGTGCCGTGCCGTCTGCAGCAACTCGAGCCGCTGCGGCAGGAACGAGGCGAGCTGCTTGCGGTAGGTCAGCCGGTTCTGCAGCACGGTCACGAGCTGGTCCTGGTGCGCCGCCTGCGCCTTGTCGATCCTCGCCTGCAGCCATGCGAGCGAGCCCTGGGTCGAGGCGTTGCCCGCCAGCCGCTTCTCCAGGTTCTGCGTCCGGATGATCGCGTGGGGGACGCGGGCGCAGAGCAGGTCCCGCCGCCGCCCGAGGGTCTGCGCCTCGGCGGCGTCGGCCGGCGTCGCGGTGTCGCTGTCCGCGGCGATCACCGCGGACGCCAGGTTGGTGTCGCCGACGGGTGCGACCGCGGGGACCGTCGGCGCCGACGACGCAGCACCCGTCGCGGACCCCGCCACCGCCACTCCGGCGACCAGCGCGCACGCCCCGCCCGCCACGAGGATGCTCTTGAGGACCATCGGAACTCCTTCCCGGGCCCCCGGCGGGCCCGACGTGGACCACTCTGGGAGCCCGGGATGTCCGCCGGGTGCGGGCTGTGTTCGGGGAATGTTCGGGTTGCGCCGTCCGCCTCAGGGCGCGACGGGCAGGACGACGGTGAACGCCACCCCGCCCTCGGGCGCCGCGCTCGCACTCACCGAGCCGCCCATCCGGCCGACGAGAGCGGCCACCAGAGCGAGGCCGAGACCGGAGCCGACCGGCCGCTGCCCGCGGTACCGCTCGGTCAGGCGCCCGGGCGTGAAGGCGTCCGCCATGTCCTGCTCGGTCATGCCCGGCCCGCCGTCCCGGACCTGCACCCACACCCCCGGTCGCGCCGGCCGCCGTCGGACCGGCCGCGAGGACCAACGGCGCCCCGGACGGCAGCACCCGCAGCGCGTTGTCGGCCAGGGCGTCGACGACCTGCCGCAGCCGCTCCCCGTCGGTCCAGGCCACGAGTCCGCCCTCCGGCGCCTCCACCCGCAACGGCACCCCCGTGCCCGCCGCCCGCGGCGTCCACGCGTCCGCCGCGGCCCGGACCACGGCCACCACGTCGGTCGGGCCCGGCTCGAGCCGGAAGTCGGCGGCCTGCAGGCGCGCCAGGGCCATGAGGTCCTCGACCCGGTGCTGCAACCGGCCCGCCTCCGTGCGGATCACCTCGCCCGCGCGGCGCACGTCCTCGGGAGGCAGGACGTCGTCGGCGAGGGCCTCGGCGTAGCCGGCGACGGCGGTCAGCGGTGTCCGCAGCTCGTGGGAGACCGCCAGCAGGAAGCGGCGCTGCCGGTCCTCGGCGTCCGCCAGCTGGGCGGCGAGGGCGTCGAGCGCGGCGGCGACGTCGGCGACCTCCTGCGGGCCGCCCGGCCCGACCCGCACGTCCCGCTCCCCCGCCGAGAGCCGGCGGGCGGCGGCGGCGACCCGGCGCAGCGGGCGGGTGACGCCCTCGGCCAGCAGCAGGGCGCCGACGGCGCCGAGCAGCAGGACGATCGCGCCGGCGACGACCGCCCGGTTCCGCTGGGCCGGCGTCAGCCCCCGGGCCTGCGCGAGCGGCCGCGCCAGCAGGACGATGCGTCCGTCGTCCGTGGGGCGCGCCACCACGAGCCATTCCCGGCCCGCCGCGGACCGGGTCACCGGATCGGCCCGTTGGACCGCGGTCGCGACGTCCGGGGCGGTGAACGGAACGGGCGGCACCGTGCCGGGCCGGGTCACGGCCACGACGACGCCCTGTCGCGCGAGGCGGGTGCGCAGCGTGGTCGCCGCGACGGTCCGGCCGGCGCCGATCCGCGCGGCGAGGTTGTCCGCCTGAAGGGCGAGGGTGGCCGAGGCCTGATCGAGATTGGCCTGGCTCTGCGTGCGGGCCAGGGCGACGCCGGTGACCAGGCTCCCGGCGAGCGCGACCAGCGCGACCAGGCCCAGCACCCGGACCGTCAGCGACCGGAACGGCCTCACGGCGAGGCACTGGTCCCGCGCGAGCCGTGCGGCTCGACGGCGTAACCGACGCCGCGCACGGTCCGCAGCCGGACGGCGTCCCCGAGCTTCGCGCGCAGCTGGGCGACGTGGACGTCGACGGTGCGGGTCGGGGTCCCGGCCGGATAGCCCCACACCTCCGCCAGCAGCTCCTCCCGCGAGCAGACCCGGTCCGGCCGGCGCATGAGATGGGCGAGCAGGTCGAACTCGGTCGTCGTCAGGTCGACCGGCAGTTCCGTCGACGGTGACCCGACGGGTCCGCAGGTCGGCGATGAGCGGGCCGACCGCGAGCCGGTCGGACGGCCCCGTGGACGCCGAGGATCGGCGCAGCACCGCCCGGACCCGGGCCACGAGCTCTCGCGGGCTGAACGGCTTCGTGACGTAGTCGTCCGCGCCGAGCTCGAGACCGAGCACGCGGTCGACCTCGTCGTCGCGGGCCGTGACGAAGAGCACCGGCGTCCAGTCGCCGGCCTCCCGCATCCGCCGGCAGACCTGGGTGCCGTCGAGCCCGGGCAGGCCGACGTCGAGCAGGACCACCGCGGGCCGCTGCGCCGCCGACCGCCTCCAGCGCACCGCGACCGTCGACCTCGACGCGCACCCGCAGCCCCTCGCGCTCCAGGTAGCCGCGGACGAGGTCGGCGATCGGGGGCTCGTCCTCGACGACGAGCACCAGTGGCGCGGTGGTCACCGCGTCATGGTGCCGCATGCCCCCGACGCAGAGGGCCGCAGGGACAGCGACTCAGCAGTGGATGAGGCCGAGCGAGATCTTGGCCGCGAGCACGCGCCGGGCCGCGGTGTCCACGATCCGCCGCCACGACGTGTGAGCGGCGGCGGCCCTGGCGATGGCCGTCCGCATGGTCGCCGCCTGGGACGGCTGGACGGTGAGCACGAGGTCACCACCCGCCCGCAGGAACGTGGTGGCGCGTGCAGCGACCGACAGGGACGACGCGGCGACGGCCTGCCCGAGGTCGTCGGAGACGACGAGTCCGGACCACTTGAGCCGCTGCCGGAGCAGGCCGGTCACGATCTTCTGCGACCACATCGCGGGGTTCGCGCTGTCCAGCTTCGGGTAGCGCGCCGAGGAGACCATGACCGCCAGGGCGCCGGCCTTCATACCCGTCACGAACGGCTGCAGGTACGGGATCGGTGGCTGTGGTGGTGCTGTCGACCGCTCGCGAGGAGGTGTCGGTGTTGTAGTGCACCCGGCCCAGCCCCGGGAAGTGCTTCACCGTCGCGCCGACGTGCGCCGCGGTCAGCGCGGGGACGACCACCCCGATCGCCCGGCCGACCGAGGACGGCGTCATGCCGTACTCGCGCCGGTACTTCCCGATGGGCGGGTTCGCGGTGCCGAGCGAGGCCGGCACCGTGTCCGCCACCGGTGCCAGGTCGAGGTTCAGCCCGAGTGCGGCGATCTGCTTCGCCCACGTCGAGGTCCGGCTGCGGAGGGTCGTCGTCGACCAGCTCCCCTGGACGAGTGCGGTGGGGAACGCCGGCACGGTGCCGCCCGTCACCGTCTGCACGAGGCCGCCCTCCTCGTCGGCGGAGACGAACAGCGGGAACGTCCCGTCCGCCCGAGCCGCCTTCTTCACGGAGGCGAGGGCGGTGCGCAGCGTGGAGCTGCCGGCGACGCGACCGTGCAGGAAGATCCCGCCGACGCGCAGGGCGGCGAGCGTGCGTCCAGTGGCGAGCGGCGAGGTCGCCGGGACGCCGACGAGCAGCACCTGGCCGGCCCGCGCCGTGGGCGAGAGCTCCGCGAGGGCCTGGTCGGCGCAGGTGCTCGCCGTCGCCACGGCCGCGCTGGTGCTCGTCGCGGGGGCCGTCCGAGTCGCCGGGCTCGTCGAGGTGGTCGGCGTGGCACTCGTCGCTGGGGCCTCGGCCGTGGCGGTGACGACCGGGCGCGTGGAGCTGCTCGCCGCCGTCGACACGCCGGAGGAGGCCTGGGCCGCCGCACCCTGGTCGGCGCAGGCGGTGGCGAGCAGGACGGCGCCGACGATGCCCGCGCTCCATGCCCGCATGGCTCGACCCTAGGGCGGTCCCCCCTCCGGCGGAAGAGCGGGCCTGGTGGTGTCCGGCATGCCCGGGGCCAGGGTCGTTGGCGCGACCTGCGGCCAAGCGAAAGACTGGCGCACATGTCGACCGAGCAGCAGGGGCAGGGCGGCGGCCGGGACGAGTCGGCCCGGAACCGCGTCACCGTCGAGGTCGTGGAGGTCGAGGCGACCCCCGCGACGGATCATGCGGCCGTCGGCACTCCCGCCGAGAAGGCCGCCGCCGAGACTCCCGCCGAGAAGGCGGACGCCGGCACTCCCGCCGAGAAGGCCGCCGTCGAGACTCCCGCGGAGAAGCCGGACGCCGGGGCCGCCGGGCCCGGGCCTGAGGTGCCGCCCAGCGAGGCCGCCGCCGTCTCGGCCGGCGCGAAGCCGACGCAGCCGACCCCGAAGCCGACGCAGGCGAGCCCGCCGACGACGCCGGCGGCCTCACCGACCCCATCGGCGGCGCCGCCGACGCCGAAGCCGAAGACCGCCGGGACGCCGGAAGCGGCCGAGGCCTCCCCGGCATCACAGGCGTCACGGACGCCGGGGACACCGGAGACGCGGACACCCGCCGTCCGGCCGCCCTCCCTCGACACCGTCGCGGTCCCCGGACCCCCGCCCGGGCCGCAGCTGCGCCCGGTCGACCAGCACGTCCTCGACCAGGTCGCCGCGGGCGCGTACCACTCGCCGCACGAGGTGCTCGGCGCGCACATCTGGGCGGGTGCGGTGACCATCCGCACGCTGCGCCCGTTCGCGAAGTCGGTGATGCTGCTCCTGCCCGACGGCGAGCGCCGGCCGCTGCAGCACGAGTGGGACGGCATCTGGTCGACGGTGCTCCCGACCCCGGAGGTGCCGGACTACCGCCTCGCGGTGACCTACGAGGGCACCGGCGAGACCGTCGTCGACGAGCCGTACCGCTTCCTGCCGACGCTCGGCGAGATCGACCTGCACCTCATCACCGAGGGCCGGCACGAGCAGCTGTGGACCGTGCTCGGAGCGCACGTCCGCCACTATCCGGCGTCCCGGGCCTTCGACGCCCTCGGCGAGATCACCGGCACGAGCTTCGCCGTCTGGGCACCGAACGCGCGCTCCGTCCGGGTGGTCGGCGACTTCAACCACTGGGTGGGCCGCGGGCACGGCATGCGGAGCCTCGGCGGCTCCGGGGTCTGGGAGCTGTTCGTGCCCGGCGTCGGCGCGGGAAGCCGGTACAAGTTCGAGATCCAGGGGCGGGACGGGCACTGGCGGCAGAAGGCCGACCCGCTGGCGTTCGCGACCGAGGTGCCGCCGTCCACCGCGAGCGTCGTCGCCGACTCCACCTACACGTGGGGCGACGAGGAGTGGCTGCGCCGGCGCACCGAGCACCCCGTGCATTCCGGCCCCATGAGCGTGTACGAGGTGCACCTCGCGTCGTGGCGCCAGGGCCTCTCCTACCGCGAGCTCGCCGACCAGCTCACCGGCTACGTCACGGCCATGGGCTTCACGCACGTCGAGTTCCTACCGGTCGCCGAGCACCCGTTCGGCGGGTCGTGGGGCTACCAGGTCACCTCGTACTACGCCCCGACGTCGCGGTTCGGCTCGCCCGACGACTTCCGGTTCCTCGTCGACACGCTGCACCAGGCCGGGATCGGCGTGATCGTCGACTGGGTGCCGGCGCACTTCCCCAAGGACGAGTGGGCGCTGGCCCGGTTCGACGGGCAGACCCTCTACGAGTACGGCGACCCGCGCCGCGGCGAGCACCCCGACTGGGGCACGCTCGTCTTCGACTTCGGCCGCCACGAGGTCCGCAACTTCCTCGTGGCGAACGCCCTGTACTGGCTCGAGGTGTTCCACGTCGACGGCCTGCGCGTCGACGCCGTCGCCTCGATGCTCTACCTGGACTACTCGCGCAAGGACGGCGAGTGGATCCCGAACGTCTACGGCGGCCGCGAGCACCTCGAGGCGATCTCGTTCCTGCAGGAGATGAACGCCACCGCCTACCGCCGCATCCCCGGGGTCGTGACCATCGCCGAGGAGTCGACCGCGTGGCCCGGCGTCACCCGCCCGACGCACCTCGGCGGCCTCGGGTTCGGCCTGAAGTGGAACATGGGCTGGATGCACGACTCCCTGCAGTACATGAGCAAGGAGCCGATCTACCGCCAGTACCACCACGGCGAGATGACGTTCTCCCTGGTGTACGCGTTCAGCGAGAACTTCGTGCTCCCGATCAGCCACGACGAGGTCGTGCACGGCAAGGGCTCGCTGCTGCGCAAGATGCCCGGCGACCGCTGGCAGCAGCTGGCGAACCTGCGCGCGTTCCTGGCGTACATGTGGTCCCACCCCGGCAAGCAGCTGCTGTTCATGGGGTCGGAGTTCGGCCAGGAGGCCGAGTGGGCCGAGAGCCGCAGCCTCGACTGGTGGCTCGAGCAGACCCCGGGGCACCGCGGCCTGCAGCAGCTCGTCCGCGACCTCAACCGGCTGTACCAGGAGCACCCGCAGCTGTGGGAGCTGGACTCCGACCCGGCCGGCTTCGAGTGGATCGACGCCAACGACTCCCCGCACAACACGTTCTCGTACATCCGCAAGGACGTCTCCGGCCGCCCCCTCGCCGTCGTCGTCAACTTCGCGGCGATCCCGCACGAGAACTACCGGATCGGCCTGCCGCACACCGGCCTCTGGCGCGAGGTGCTCAACACCGACGCCGAGCTCTACGGCGGCTCGGGCGTCGGCAACCTCGGCGCGGTGGAGGCGGAGGGGCTGTCCTGGCACGGCCGGCCGGCGTCCGCGCAGCTGCGCGTGCCGCCGCTCGGCGCCGTCTGGATGGTGCCCGACGACGAGTGAGCCGTTCCCGGCCGAGCAGGCCTATCCGGGTCGGCCGGCCTCGACGAGCACCCGCGTGGAGTGCGCGACGAACGCCCCTTCGCGGCGGATCACCGCGTCCAGCTCGCGCAGCCGGTCGCGGTGGAGCTGCACCGTGAAGCCGGGGACGATCCAGATCACCTTGCGCAGGAAGTAGACGACCGCGCCGACGTCGAGGAAGGTCACGCGCAGCCGTTCCATCCGCAGGACGTCGACGCGCAGCCCCGCCGCCTCCGCCTCCGCGCGTTCGCGCTGCGGGTCGCGCGGATGCTCCGCCCACGACTGCGGGCCGAGGAAGAACTCGTACAGCTCGCGCAGGCTCTCCGGCCCGACGTGCTGGGCGAGGTAGGCACCCCCGGGCCGGAGCACGCGCGCGATCTCGCCCCACCAGACCGTGACGGGGTGCCGGCTCGTGACGAGGTCGAAGGACGCGTCGGCGAAGGGCAGCGGCGGCTCGTCCGGATCGGCGACGACGACCACGCCGCGAGGGTGCAGGCGCGCCGCGGCGAGGGCCACGTTGGGGGCCCACGACTCGGTCGCAGCCATCGTGACGGGGAAGGCGGGGACGCCGGCGAGCACCTCGCCGCCGCCGGTCTGGATGTCGAGGCCGGCGTCCACCTGCGGCAACCGCTCCCCGATCAGCCGCTGGTAGCCCCAGGACGGGCGTTCCTCGCTCGCCCGCCCGTCCAGCCAGGAGAAGTCCCATCCCGAGACGTCCACCGCCTCCGCCTCGGCGACCAGGTCCTCGAACGGTCTCATCGTGCAAGCCTCTCGCCCCCGGCGCGGCAAGGGCGAGCGGATAACCGGCGCACCTACGATGGCGCCGTCCGTCGGCCGCTCGTCGCACCCTGGGGGATCCATCCGACCGTCGTGGGTTCCGGTCCTCGCGCTCGTCGCCGTTCTCGCGGCGGCGGGCTGCACCGCATCCGGCTCCCGGACCGGCGCGCCGGTGCCGTCCGCCACCCCGGCCCCGGCGTCCGCGGGCCCGGCAGCGCCACCCGAGCTCGACGTCGCCGCCGAGAACCGTCTCCCCGGCAGCCCCGACGCCGGGGTGGCCCGCACCCGGGGGCGCGCACCCGGCCTCGCGGCCTACGCCGACCGCGTCTCCGTGCTCCCCGGCCAGTCGGTGGGGCTCTACGTCGACGCCCGCGGCCCGGTGAGGATCGAGGCGCTGCGCACCGGGTGGTACGGCGGCCGAGGTGCCCGGGTGGTGTGGCGCGGCACCGCAACGGCCGCCGCGCAGCCGAAGCCGATGATGGTCGATCGGCCGATCCCGGACGCCGGAGGCCTGCGCGAGAGCCGCACCGTCGAGGCCCCCTGGCACCTGACGACGACGCTCGACACCGCGGGCTGGCCGCCGGGCGGCTACCTGCTGCGCCTCGACACCGCCGGGGCGACCCGCCTGGTGCCGCTCGTCGTCCGGAGCAGCGACGCCCGCGGACGTCTGCTCGTCGTCCTCTCGGCCATGACCTGGGAGGCGTACAACCGGTGGGGCGGCGCCTCCCTCTACGACGGTGACGACGGCGGGTTCGGCGACCGCAGCCTCGCGGTGAGCTTCGACCGGCCCTATGACACCGGCTACGGCGCAGGCCGGTTCGCCTACTACGACCTGCCGATCAGCCGGGTCGCCGAGCGGCTCGGGCTCCCGCTGGCGTACACGACGGACTACGACCTGGATCTCGACCCCGGTGTGCTCGCCGGAGCCACCGGAGTCGTCGTCGGCGGGCACGCCGAGTACTGGACGGCCAGGGCCCGGGGCGCCGTCGTCGGCGCCGTGGCGCATGGCGCGAACCTCGCCGTGTTCGGCGCCAACACGGCGTACTGGCGGGCGCGGCTGGCCGGCCGGAGCGTGGGACTGGCGGGCCAGCCCGACCGGCGCGACGGCCGGCCGCGCCTGGTCGTCGTCACCAAGGACGCGGCGCTCGACCCGCTCGCCCGCGCCGACCCCGGCGGCAGCACCGCCCGGTTCCGCGACCGCCCCGAGCCGCGCCCGGAGGAGCAGCTCACCGGCATGCAGTACGACTGCTTCCCCGCCCGCGGCAGCTGGGTCGTGACGGACCCCGGCTGGTTCGGTTACGCCGGGCTGCACGTACGTACGGGCCAGGACCTCGGCGCCTTCGTCCTCCCGGAGGCCGACCGCGCCTACCCGGGCGGTGACACCCCGCGGTCGCTCCAGGTCGTGGCCTACGACCGGTACGCCTGCAGGCCGGGGACCGAGACCGCGCACACCGGCGTCTACTGGACCAACGGCGCCGGCGCGGGCGTCTTCGCGACCGGCACGATGGGCTGGGCCTGCGCCCTCACCGGCTCGTGCGCGACGGTCACGAATCGCAGGGCCACGAGCGTGGCCGTCCAGCGGATCACCGCGAACGTCCTCGCTGCGTTCGCGCGGCCGCACGCGGGCGCCACGCACCCCTCCTCCCCCAACCTCACCCGGTTCTGGCTGCCCGCGAGGGTGACCAGCGGCGCCGCCTGACCGGCGACGGCGATCGGGTGCTCACGCACGCGTGGTTCATCGGCCGGCAGGGCTCGACGGCGTTCGCCGTGTTCGCGGAGAACGGCTCCTCCGGTGGCGCCCTGGCCGCGCCCGCGGCCGCCCGGTTCCTGCGGGCGATCGGCTGACATCGCGCCTGCGTGGTGTCGATCGATCACCTGTGGGGTAGTCCGACGGCGTGGGCGACGACGCGGCGGACCGGTGGTTCCTGACTCCGGACGAGCGCGGGAACCCGGACACCGACCTCGACAGCGCCCCGAACAGCGGCCCCGGCAGCGCCGGGCAGTCCTGGTCGGCCGGCAACCGGGTGATCCCTCACGTGCACGGCGCCGTGTACTTCCGGCGGTTGTTCGAGGAGCTCTGCGCCCTGCACGCCGGGGACCGGGTGTTCTTCACCGACTGGCGCGGCGACGCCGACCAGCGCCTGACGGAGGACGGGCACGAGATCGCCGACGTTCTGTGCGACCTGGCCGAGGCCGGCGTCGAGATCCGCGGGCTGGTCTGGCGCTCGCACTCGGACCGGATGCGCTTCAACGCCCAGGAGAACCAGCGCTTCGGCAGCCAGCTCAACGAGGCGGGCGCGGAGGTGCTCCTCGACCAGCGGGTGCGCCGCTTCGGCTCGCACCACCAGAAGCTCTTCGTCATCCGGCGTCAGGGTTCGCCCGAGCGTGACGTCGCCTTCGTCGGCGGCATCGACCTCTGCCACGGCCGGCGGGACGACGCCGCGCACGGGGGCGACCCGCAGGCGCCGGTGATGGACCCGCGCTACGGGCCGCGTCCGCCGTGGCACGACGCCGCGCTCGAGCTGCGCGGCCCCGTCGTCGGTGACCTCCTGCGGACCTTCACCGAACGCTGGGACGACCCGCACCCGCTCGACCGGCGCACGCCGTACCGCATGCTGCTGCAGCGGGCCGCCCGGATGCAGCGCCATCCGCGGCCGCTGCCCGCGATCCAGCCGGCGCCCGCCCCGACCGGGCCGCACGCCGTCCAGGTGCTGCGCACCTACGGGACGAAGCGCCCGGGGTACCCGTTCGCGCGGAACGGGGAACGCAGCATCGCCCGAGGGTACGAGAAGGCGTTCGCGCTCGCCCGGAGCCTGATCTACGTCGAGGACCAGTACCTGTGGAACGAGCGCGTCGCGGGGAGCATCGCCCGGGCGCTGCTGACGTCGCCGGAGCTCCGGCTCGTCGCCGTGCTGCCGCGCTACCCGGACGCCGACGGCCGGCTCAGCGGGCCGCCCACCCGGCTCGGGCAGTGGCAGGCGCTCGACCTGCTCCGCGGCGTCGCGCCCGACCGGGTGCTCGTCGTCGACCTCGAGAACGCCGAGGGCACCCCGATCTACGTGCATGCGAAGGTGTGCGTGGTCGACGACGTCTGGTTCACCTGCGGTTCGGACAACTTCAACCTGCGCTCCTGGACCAGCGACAGCGAGATCACGTGCGCCGTCGTGGACGAGACGCTGGACGGCCGCGAGCCGGCCGACCCGACCGGCCGCGGGGACGGCGCCCGCCGGCTCGCGCGCGAGCTCCGGCTCCAGCTGTGGGCCGAGCACCTCGGCCTCGAGGCGGACGATCCGCGGCTGCTCGACCCCGCGACCGCGTTCGACCTGTGGCGGGCGACCGCCGACGCCCTGGACGGGTGGCACCGCGACGGGCGGCGGGGGCCGCGACCGCCGGGGCAGGTCCGCCACCACGAGCCCGAACCGGTCTCCGACCGGCAGCGCCGGTGGGCACCGTGGCTGTACCGCGGGCTCTTCGACCCCGACGGCCGGCCGCGGCGGCTCCGCCGCGGGCAGCGGTTCTGAGACCGGGCGCTCAGAGCCCCAGGGTGAGCAGCAGGGACGCCTCCGGCTCACCGGCGGCCACGGCGAACGCCGCGAAGCCCGCCCTGATCGCCTCGCGCTGATCGGGCGTCGCCCGGCGCAGGATCTTCTCGATGTCCGCGCGGCGCGCCTTCATGACGCCGACCACGAGATCCTGCCCGGGCTCCGTGAGGTCCACGATCACCTCACGCCGGCTCTCGGCACTCACCTCACGGCGGATCAGGCCCTGCGCGACGAGCCGGTCTGCGGTGCGCGTGAACGTGGACTGATGGACGCCGAGGCGGTCGGCGAGGACGCCGCTGCGCATCGGCCCGCCCGAGCAGAGCACGACGAGCACGCGGAACTGCGGCAGCGTGATCTGCTCGAGGACGTCGGCGAGCGACCGTGCGACCACGCCGACCAGGGCGCGCGACGCCGTCAGCGTGGCGTCGACGTCGTCCTTGAGCTTGGTCCGCTCGCCCGTGGCCATGGCCCAAGGTTACGTGAACTCGATCTGTGAGCAAGGGTCGTCGTCCACCTTCATTTGCTGACATACATCCTTTGTCCTACGTTGGGAGTGTTCGCGGAGCGAGGGAGGTCCCGATGACCAGACGAGCGGGTGTCGATGTCGAGGCCCTGGAGCGAGACCTGCGCGCCGAGGTGGACGGCGAGGTGCGCTTCGACGCCGGCACGCTCGCCGCCTACTCGACCGACGCCTCGAACTACCGGCAGGTCCCGCTCGGCGTCGTCGTCCCCCGGACCCCGGACGCGGCCGCGGCGGCCGTGCGGGTCGCAGCGCGGCATCGCGCCCCGCTGCTCTCCCGCGGCGGCGGCACCAGCCTCGCCGGTGAGTGCACGAACACCGCCGTAGTGATCGACTGGTCGAAGTACTGCCACGAGATCGAGCACGTCGATCTCGAGGCGCGGAGCGCGATCGTGCAGCCCGGCGTCGTCCTCGACGTGCTCAACGCCCATCTGGAGCCGCACGGCCTGCGGTTCGGCCCGGAGCCCTCCACGCACCCGAACTGCACGCTCGGGGGCATGCTCGGCAACAACTCCTGCGGCGCGACGGCGCAGCGGTACGGCAAGACCGCGGACAACATCCGCCGGCTCGAGGTCATCACTCAGGACGGCGAGCGGTTCTGGATCGGCCGCTGCGACGACGACCGCTTCCCCGAGCTGAGCTGGGACGCCGTGATGGCCGCCGGCGGACGCCGGGCGGAGATCTACCGGCAGCTCAAGGACCTGGCCGACGAGTATGCGGACCGGATCCGCAAAGGGTTCCCCGACATCCCGCGCCGGGTCTCCGGCTACAGCCTGGACGCGCTGCTGCCCGAGAACGGCTTCGACGTCGCCAAGGCCGTGGTCGGCAGCGAGAGCACCTGCCTGACGATCCTGCGGGCCGACCTCGAGCTCGCCCCGACGCCGAAGGCCACCGCGCTCGTGCTGCTCGGGTTCCGCGACGTCCCGTCGTCGGGCGACGCCGTGCCGGCGATCCTCCCCTACGACCCGTTCCGGCTCGAGGGCGTCGACAAGCAGCTCGTCGACCTCGAGCGCTCCCGAGGGATGCACCGGCAGAGCCTGGACGACCTCCCCGAGGGTCGCGCGTGGCTCTTCGTGGAGCTCGACGCCGACGACGCGGACGCCGCCCACGCCAAGGCCCAGCGCCTCGCGGACGAGTTCTCCGACAAGGAGGGCGTCAGCAGCCACATCGTCAAGAAGGACGCCGACAAGAGCGGGCTGTGGAAGGTGCGCGAGGGCGGGCTGGGGGCGACGGCACGTCCGGGCGGGCCGGCCGAGACGTCACCCGACGCGTGGCCCGGCTGGGAGGACGCCGCCGTCGACCCGTACCGGCTGGGCGACTACCTGCGCGACTACCAGGCGCTGCTGGAGCGGTACCACTACGAGAACGTCTCGGTGTACGGGCACTTCGGCCAGGGGTGCGTGCACTGCCGGATCCCGTTCGACCTCGTCACCCCGGCCGGCATCGACCACTTCCGGCACTTCCTCACCGACGCGGCGCAGCTGGTCACCCGGTACGGCGGCTCGCTCTCGGGCGAGCACGGCGACGGCCAGGCGCGCGGCGCACTGCTCGGGATCATGTTCGGCGACGATCTCGTGGAGGCGATGCGCCGGTTCCGCGGGATCTGGGACCCGAGCGGGCTCATGAACCCGGGCAAGGTGGTGGACGCCCGGCCGCCGACGTCGGACCTCAGGCTCGGCGCGCAGTGGTCGCCGGCCGACCCGCAGGACCTGTTCTTCCGCTACCCCGACGACGACGGCAGCTTCCAGCGGGCCGTGCTCCGCTGCGTCGGCGTCGGCAAGTGCCACTCGCCGCAGAAGGACGGCCGGGTGATGTGCCCGAGCTACCGGGCGACCCGGGAAGAGGAGCACGCGACGCGGGGTCGCTCGCGGCTGCTCTTCGAGATGCTCGACGGCCACGCCGACCCCACCGTCGGCGACGGCTGGCGCTCGAAGGACGTGCTGGAGGCGCTCGACCTCTGCCTGTCGTGCAAGGGCTGCCGGAGCGACTGCCCCATGCACGTCGACATGGCCACCTACAAGGCGGAGTTCCTCGCCCACCACTACGCCCGCCGGCTCCGGCCGCTCGCCCACTACTCGATGGGCTGGCTGCCCGTCTGGGCCCGGCTCGCCGCGATCGCGCCGCGAGCCGTCAACCGGCTCTCGCACACCCGCGGGCTCGACACCCTGATCAAGGCGGCCGGCGGGGTCGCCCAGGAGCGGACGGTCCCGGAGTTCGGCCGGATGCGGTTCACCACCTGGTTCAAGCGCCTGGACCAGCGCGGCGACCTGCCCCGCGGCGACGGCTCCCGCGGCGAGGTCGTGCTCTGGCCCGACACCTTCACCAACCACCTCTCCCCCGCGATCGGCGTCGCCGCCGTCGAGGTGCTCGAGGCCGCGGGCTTCACCGTGCGCATCCCCGAGCAGGAGCTCTGCTGCGGGCTGACGTGGATCTCGACCGGACAGCTCGGCGTCGCCAAGAAGGTGCTGCGCCGGACGGCGACCGCGCTGGCTCCCTACACGTCCGCCGGGACCCCGGTGGTCGGGCTGGAGCCGAGCTGCACCGCCGTCTTCCGGGCCGACGCCCACGATCTCTTCCCCGAGGACCGGGACGTCGAGCGCCTCACCGCGCAGACCAGGACGCTCGGGGAGCTCCTGCTCGAGCGCGCGCCCGACTGGCAGCCGCCGCGGGCCGACCGCAAGGCCATCGTCCAGATGCACTGCCACCAGCACGCGATCCTCGACGAGCACGCCGACGTCGAGGTTCTGAAGCGGGCCGGCGTGGACGCCGACGTGCTGGACTCCGGCTGCTGCGGCCTCGCGGGCAACTTCGGCTTCGAGGCGGGCCACTACGACGTCTCGATGGCCGTGCGCGGAGGACGGGCTGCTGCCCGCCGTCCGGTCGGCGTCCGAGGACACCCTGATGATCGCGGACGGCTTCAGCTGCCGCACTCAGGTCGAGCAGAGCGGCGAGCTCAAGGGGCAGGCCGACGGACGGCGTCCGGTGCACGTCGCCCAGGTGCTGGCGACGGCCCTGCGAACCTCCCGACCCCCTGATTCAACCGCGCTGATCATGCAAACCAGGTTGATCATGCGAACAGCGATGGACGCACGGTGACCACGACTGGAGGGAACTGACATGGCACTGACCGTCGCCGGGTACCTGCTCACCCGGCTGCGCGACTGGGGCATCGAGCACGTCTTCGCGTTCCCCGGTGACGGGATCAACGGCATCCTCGCGGCCTGGACCGACGAGTCGCTGCACGCGCCGGCGTTCGTGCAGGCGCGGCACGAGGAGATGGCCGCCTTCGAGGCCGTCGGGTACGCGAAGTTCGGCTGGAGCGAGCCGGGCGGCGTCCGGCCCCGGGTCGGCGTCTGCATGGCCACCTCCGGGCCCGGGCGCGATCCACCTGCTCAACGGGCTCTACGACGCCAAGCTCGACCACGTCCCGGTCGTGGCGATCGTCGGGCAGACGGCGCGGAGCGCCATGGGCGGCTCCTACCAGCAGGAGGTCGACCTGCATCTCGCTGTTCAAGGACGTCGCCGGCGACTACGTGCAGATGGTGACGGTGCCGGAGCAGCTCCCGAACGTGCTCGACCGGGCGATCCGGATCGCGATCGCCCAGCAGGCGCCGACGGCGATCATCATCCCGTCCGACGTGCAGGAGCTCGAGTACACCCCGCCCGGGCACGCGTTCAAGGAGGTCCCGTCGAGCCTGGGCATCGCCTGGCCGGAGGTCGACCCGGACGCCGCGGCGGTGCAGCGGGCGGCGGAGATCCTCAACGCCGGCTCGAAGGTCGCGCTGCTCGTCGGTCAGGGCGCGCACGGTGCCCGCGCCGAGGTCGAGCAGGTGGCCGACCTCCTCGGCGCCGGCGCGGCCAAGGCGCTGCTGGGCAAGGACGTCCTGCCCGACGACCTCCCGTGGGTCACCGGCTCGCATCGGCCTGCTGGGCACGCGGCCGAGCTACGAGATGATGATGGGCTGCGACACGCTGCTCACCGTCGGCTCGAACTTCCCGTACACCCAGTTCATGCCGCCGCTCGGGCAGGCGCGGGCGGTGCAGATCGACATCGACGGCCGGTTCATCGGCATGCGCTACCCGTACGAGGTCAACCTCGTCGGCGACGCGGCCTCGACCCTGCGGGCGCTGATCCCGCTGCTGCAGCGCAAGACCGACCGCGGCTGGCGCGAGGGCATCGAGGAGGACGTCCGCGCGCTGGTGGGAGACCATGCGCATGGAGGCGATGGTCGAGGCCGACCCGATCAACCCGATGCGGCTGTTCTGGGAGCTGAACGACCGGATGCCCGCGAACGCGATGTTCGCCGCGGACTCGGGGTCGTCGGCGAACTGGTACGCGCGGGACCTCCGCTTCCCGGCCGGCGTCCGCGGGTCGCTGTCCGGCACCCTCGCCACGATGGGCCCCGGCGTCCCCTACGCCATCGGCGCCAAGTTCGCCCACCCCGACCGGCCCGCGATCGCCTTCGTCGGCGACGGCGCGATGCAGATGAACGGCATGGCCGAGCTGATCACCGTGAAGAAGTACTGGGAGCGCTGGAGCGATCCCCGGCTCGTCGTCGCCGTCCTGCACAACGACGACCTCAACCAGGTCACCTGGGAGATGCGCGCGATGCAGGGTGCGCCGAAGTTCGTCGAGTCGCAGAGCCTGCCGTCGGTCGACTACGCCGCCTTCGCCCGGAGCCTGGGGCTGCAGGGCATCGAGGTCGACAAGCCCGACGACCTCGGCTCCGCCTGGGACGCCGCCCTCGCGGCCGACCGGCCGACGGTGCTCGACGTCCACACCAGCCCGAACGTCCCGCCGATCCCGCCGCACGCGACGGTCGAGCAGATGAAGGCGATGACGTCGTCGATCCTCGCCGGCGACGAGGACCGCTGGTCGGTGATGAAGGAGGGCATCAAGACCAAGCTCCAGGAGTTCCTCCCCCACCACTCCTCCTGACACCGCCCGCTCCCACCCCACCCCTCTCTCGCGCTGATCATGCACTTCGCGGCGATCATGCACTGTCGCTGCACGGACGTGCATGATCGCCGCGAAGTGCATGATCAGCGGAGGATGAGATGTCGCGCGCAACTGACGTGACGATCGACGGGCTCGACGTGCGGGTGTACACGATCCCGACCGACCAGCCCGAGGCCGACGGCACCATGCACGTGGTCGTCGACGACGGCCGTCGTCGTCCGCGCCTCGGCCGGCGGGTGCACCGGGCTGGGCTGGACGTACGCGGCCGCCGCCGCCGGCGACGTCGTCCGCGACCTCCTGGCAGGCGTCGTCGGCGGCCGTGACGCCCTCGACGTCCCGGCGGCCTGGTCCGCGATGCAGAAGCAGCTGCGCAACGTCGGCCGGCCCGGCATCGCCTCGTGCGCGCTGTCGGCCGTCGACGTCGCGCTCTGGGACCTCGCGGCGCGACTGCTCGGCGTCCCGCTCGTCCGGCTGCTCGGGCGCGCCCGCGACGACGTCCCGGTCTACGGCAGCGGCGGCTTCACCTCGTACGACGACGCCACACTCCGCCGGCAGCTGAGCGGATGGGTCGAGGGCGAGGGCATCCCGCGCGTCAAGATCAAGGTCGGCGAGTCGTGGGGCTCGCGGACGGACCGGGACCTGGCGCGCGCCCGCCTGGCGCGGGAGACGGTCGGGGACGCCGTGGAGCTGTTCGTCGACGCGAACGGCGGGTACACCGTCGGCCAGGCCGTGCGGATGGGCCGCGCCTACGACGACCTCGGCGTCAGCTGGTTCGAGGAGCCCGTGAGCTCCGACGACCTGGCCGGGCTCCGGACCGTCCGGACGGCGGTGGACGCCGACGTGGCCGCCGGCGAGTACGCCTGGTCGCTGGTCGAGGCACAGCGGCTGTGCGCGTCCGGCGCGGTCGACTGCCTGCAGGCGGACGCGACCCGCTGCGGCGGCTACACCGAGTGGCTCCGGATCGCCGCCGTCGCCGCCGCGCACAACCTCGAGGTGTCCGCGCACTGCGCGCCCGCGCTGCACGCACCGGTCGCCGCGGCCGTGACGAACCTGCGGCACGTCGAGTGGTTCCACGACCACGTGCGGATCGAGCGGATGCTCTTCTCCGGAGCGCCCTCCGCCACCGGCGGAGCCATGCGCCCCGACCTGACCGTCCCCGGCCATGGCATGACCCTCGCCCCGGACGCCGACCAGTTCCGCGTGGCCTGACCGGTCGACGGCGTACCCCCGAACGCCGGCATTGCCCCCGAAGCCGGTCGCCGCGCTACGCCGGAAGGCCAGCAATACCCCCGAAGCCCGTGCTCCAGGGCTCCCGGAGCATGGGGTTTCGGGGGCATTGCTCGGTTCCAGGGGCAGCGTCCACCCCTCTCGCCTGGCCGCATCCGCCGATAGCCTGTGGACAACGGTTTTCGGCTTCTCGGCGATCACGGGAATCCTGATTCGCGTGCGTCCGGACCCCGTCCTGCCTCCCGTCTTCTCCCTGCAGCAGGCGGTCAAGGCGGGGCTGACGGCGACGCAGGCCGAGCGGCGAGTGGCGATCGGTCGCTGGCGCAGGCTCCGCCGCGGCGCCTTCTGCCTGGAGGAGCGCTGGCAGGCGGCCGCACCGGAGCAGCGGCACGTCCTCCTCGCCTTCGCGGTGTACCTCGCCAACGTCAACTCCCGGACGCCGTACGCCTTCAGCCATGCGAGCGCCGCCGCCCTCTGGGGACTGCCGGTGTCGCGGGCCTTGCTCGCGTCGGTCGTCGTCACCGTCGACCCGACGAGCCAGCGGCGTCCGCGCCGGACCGCGACCTGATCCGGCAGGTCGCCGCCCTGCCGCCGGACGTCGTCGTCCGCCGGCAAGGGCTGCCAGTCACCTCACCGGCGCGGACCGTCGCGGACTGCCTGCGTCACCTCGATGCGCTCGACGCCGTTCCGATCGCGGACGCCGCCGTGCGTCGAACGCTGTGCACCGTCGAGGAGATCGCCACCGTTCTCGCACGTCAGGAGAGCTGGCCCTACGCGGCTGCCGGGCTCGCCGGCCTGAGGCTCGTCGACGGACGCCGGGAGTCGTGGCTGGAATCCGGGTCCGCGGTCGTCATGCACCGGCACGACATCCCGGCGCCGGTGCCCCAGGTGACGATCCTCGACGCCCACGGGCGGTTCGTGGCGCGGAATGACTTCGCCTGGCTGGACCACGGCGTCGTGGGCGAGGCCGACGGTCGGAGCAAGTACCTGAATGCGGACGCCGTGGACGCGTTCGAGGCCGAGAAGGACCGGCAGGCGCGGCTCGAGGCGCTCGGACTGATCGTGGTCCGCTGGAATGCCCGGCACGTGCGCGGCGACCCACCGCCCATGGTCGCGAGGCTGCGGACCGCATTGGGTCGCGGGAACCGCTCGCGGTTCACCGGCCGTGCCGCCTGATGCGGCATGTGAGCCGGGCGGCTGGGCAGAGGACGGAGGACTACCACCCTCCAGGATCGGGGAGATCGACCGTGCAGATCGGCTACAAGCTGGCCACCGAGGCCTTCGGCCCGAAGGAGATCGTCGAGCAGGCGCAGCTCGCGGAGCGGGCCGGGTTCGACTTCGTCGAGCTGAGCGACCACTACCACCCCTGGCTCGAGACGCAGGGCCACTCGGCGTTCACGTGGTCGATGCTGGGCACCATCGCGGGCACGACCGAGCGCATCGGCCTGGCGACCGGGGTCACCTGTCCGACCTTCCGCTACCACCCGGCGATCGTCGCCCAGGCCGCGGCCACCGTCGCGCTCCTGTCCGACAACCGGTTCACGCTCGGCATCGGCTCCGGCGAGCGGCTCAACGAGCACGTCGTCGGCGACTTCCCCGGCGTCCGGAAGCGCCACGAGCGGCTGCGCGAGGCCCTCGAGATCATCAACCTGCTCTGGCAGGGCGGCTACCAGTCCTACGACGGCCGGCACTACCAGCTCGACGACGCGCGGGTCTGGGACCTGCCCGACCAGCTGCCGGTCATCGCCGTCGCGGCCAGCGGGTCGGCGTCCGCCGCGATCGCCGCCGAGCTCGGCACCGGCCTGTTCGCCACGGAGCCGAAGCCCGAGATCGTCCAGGCCTACCGCGCCAAGGGCGGCGACGGCCCGCACTACGCCGAGGTGCCGATGGCGTGGGCGCCGGACGAGGACACCGCGATCAAGGCCGTCCTCGAGACCTCGCGGTGGGCGCTGACCGGGTGGAAGGTCATGAGCGAGCTGCCGAACCCGGTGAACTTCGACGCCGCATCGGCGACGGTGCGGCCGGAGGACATCACGAAGCAGTTCGCCGTCGGTCCGGACGTCGAGAAGTACGTCCAGCACGTGCAGCAGTACCTGGACGCCGGGTTCGACCACATCGTGCTGCAGAACGCCGGGCCCGACCCGCAGGGGTTCGTCGACTTCTTCACCAAGGAGCTCGCCGACCGGCTGCGGACCCTCTCGCCCAGCCGCTGACCGCGGCGTTCGTGATCAGGCGGGCCGGCGGGGACGCCCCTCGCCCGCCCGCACGGACCAGTTGATAGCGTGCCAAAACGGCGGGCCGCCCGTCCGCCGTGCAGCAGTGGGGAGGCCGTATGTCCTTCAATCTCGCCACCATCCTCCGCGAGTCGGCCGCTGCGGCCCCCGACAAACCCCTGCTGCACGTCGCCGATACCTCGCTGACGTACGCCCAGGTCGACGAGACCTCCGGCCGGGTCGCCTCCGCGCTGCTCGCGCAGGGGCTCGAGCCCGGCCGGACGGTCGCGGTGCACCTGCCGAACCTGCCGCAGTTCGTGCTGGCCTATTTCGGCATCCTCAAGGCCGGCCTCGTTCTGATGCCGCTCAACCCGCTGCTCAAGGCCCCGGAGATCGCCTACCACCTGAGCGACTCGGACGCCGCGGCGATCGTCACGGTCGACCTCTTCGCCGAGGAGGTGCTCAAGGCCGTTCCCGACGTCGGCGACATCCCGGTGTTCGTCGTGCGGACCACGGACGCCGAGCTGCCGCCGGGCACCCGCCCGTTCGAGGAGCTCTACCAGGCGGCGGACACCCGCGACATCGCCCCGACCGACGCCGACGACACGGCGATCCTGCTCTACACCAGCGGCACGACCGGGCGGCCCAAGGGCGCCGAGCTCACGCACTTCCAGTTGTTCATGGCGTGCACGGTCGGCGGCGACACCTTCGGCTTCCAGCCGGACGACGTGTCGATGGTCGTGCTGCCGCTCTTCCACGTGTTCGGACTGTCGAGCATCTTCAACGTCGCCGTCCGGTTCGGCGGCTCCGTCGTGCTGGTGCCGCGCTTCGAGACCGGCGCCGTCCTCGACGCGCTCGAACGGCACCGCTGCACGTTGTTCGGCGGCGTCCCGACGATGTACGTCGCCCTCGCCCAGGCCGGCCCCGGCGACCGGGACCTCTCGGCGCTGCGGGTGGGCATCTCCGGCGGCGCCTCGATCCCCGGCGAGGTCCTGCGCGCGTTCGAGCAGGCCTTCCCCGGCGTCGTCGTCCTCGAGGGGTACGGGCTCTCGGAGACCAGCGCGCTCGCGACCTTCAACTTCTCGGCGGACGAGCGCAAGGTGCTCTCCATCGGCAAGCCGATGTGGGGCGTCGATCTGCGGATCATGGACGACGACGGGCACGAGCTGCCGCGCGGCACGGAGCACGTCGGGGAGATCTGCCTGCGCGGGCACAACGTCATGAAGGGCTACTACAAGAACCCGGAGGCCACGGCCGCCGCGATGCAGGGCGGCTGGTTCCACACCGGGGACCTGGCCTACCGGGACGAGGACGGCTTCGTCTTCATCGTCGACCGCAAGAAGGACCTCGTGATCCGTGGCGGGTTCAACGTCTACCCGCGCGAGATCGAGGAGGTGCTGTACGCGCACGAGGCGATCGTCGAGGCCGCCGTCGTGGGGCGGGCCGATCCGCGGCTCGGCGAGGAGGTCGTGGCCTACGTCAGCCTCGCCCCGGGCGCCGCGGCCACGCCGGACGAGATCATCGCCTACGCCAAGGAGCGGCTCGCGGCCTACAAGTACCCGCGGGAGGTCTACATCCTCGCCGAGCTGCCCAAGGGGTCGACCGGCAAGATCCTCAAGTCCGAGCTGCGCGCCCTCTGAGGTCGCGGCGACCGCCTCCGCACGCGTCGCGACAAGGTCCCGGCGGGAAGGATTCGATCATGGAACGGATGAGCGCGACCGACGCCGGCTTCTTCTACGCGGAGGCCGCCAACACCCCGATGCACGTCGGCTCCGTCTCCGTCTTCGAAGGCCCGGCGCCCTCGTACGGCGACATCGTCCGGCTGCTGCTGAGCAAGCTCCCCCAGGTGCCGCGCTACCGCCAGCGGGTGCGCCCGGTCCCGTTCGCGCTGGGTCGCCCGCTGTGGGTCGACGACGAGCACTTCCAGATCCTCTACCACGTGCGGCACACCGCCGTCCCGCGGCCGGGCGGCCCCGAGCAGCTGCGCAACCTCGCCGGGCGGGTGCTCGGCCAGCGCCTCGACATGAGCAAGCCGCTGTGGGAGGCGTGGCTCGTCGAGGGCCTGGAGGACGGCCGCTGGGCGTTCATCTCCAAGGTCCACCACTGCATGGTCGACGGCATCGCCGGCACCGACCTCATGCAGCTGATCTTCGACACCGACCCGGACGCCGAGCACGAGGCGCCGCAGCCGTGGACGCCGCAGCACGAGCCCTCGACCTTGGAGGTGCTCGCCGGTGGTCTCGCGGACGCCGTCGAGCAGCCGACGCAGCACCTGGAGCGACTGGTCCGCGAACTCGAGAAGCTCGATGCCCGCAGCGCTCCGCGGATGCTGCTCGACTACGCGAGCGTCGCGTGGAACACGGCGCCCCGGGTGGCGCGCCAGATCCTGCGGCCGACCGCCCGCTCGCTCAACGGGCCGATCGGCCCGCACCGGCGCTGGGTGTGGGCGGAGACGTCGATCGGTGAGATCAAGAAGGTCCGGACGGCGCTGGGCGGCACCGTCAACGACGTCGTCCTGACCGCCATCACGCGGGGGTTCCGCGACCTGCTCGCCGCTCGGGGGGAGCTGACGGACGACGTCGTCGTCCGGTCGATGGTGCCGGTCTCGGTCCGCCGCGCGGACGAGCGCGGCTCGCTCAACAACCAGGTCTCCGCCGTCTTCGTGGACCTGCCCGTGGGCGAGGAGGACCCGAAGGCGCGGCTGGCGTCGGTCCGCACGCAGATGGACGAGTACAAGCAGGTGCTGAACGCCGTCGACGCCCGGTCGATCATCGCGATGGGCGACTTCGTGGCGCCGACGCTCCTCGCGCTCGGTACCCGGGCCGCGGCCCGGACGCCGCAGCGACTCACGCAGGCCGTGACGACGAACGTCCCCGGCCCGCCGGTGCCGCTGTACGTGCTCGGCCGGCAGATGCGCGGGCCTGTACTCGTACGTCCCGATCGGCTCCGGCGTCCGGGTGTCGATCGGCATCTACTCCTACATGGGGGCGATGACCTTCGGCATCAACGCGGACTTCGACGCCTTCCCGGACGTCGAGGTGCTCGCGGGCGGCATCCGCGCCGGCATGGACGGAGTTGCTGGAGCTCGCCGGCGCCGGCGAGGAGCCGACGCCGCGCGCGCGGACCAGGCGCACGACGGCCCGGACGAAGACCTCGTCGACGAGCCCGACGGGCGGGACGACGAGCTCGACGTCGAACGGCACGTCGGGCGGGACGACTCGGAGGAGCGGCTCGGCGAGGTCGTCCTCGAACTGAATCACTTCCAGCAAGCCGTAGGGCTCAGGCGAGGGCGGCGCGCAGGGCCTCCAGCGAGGTGTAGTGCGGCTTCCACCCGAGCTCGCGCTTGGCCCGGGTCGCATCCATGATCGAGGGGTGGCTGAGCGCCTCGAACCACTCGACCGCCGGCGGGACGAGCGGGGGCGTCGGCACCGCGGCGGCCACCCGAGCGGCGGTCTGCACGAGGCCGGCCGGCACCGGCAGGGGGGTGAAGCCCGCCTCCCGCGCGACGTCGGCGAGCGTGACGACACCGTCACCCGTGATGTTGTACGCGCCGGCCGGACCCGCCCCCGCCGCGCAGAGCAGCAGCGCGCGGCCGACGTCCTCCTCGTGGATGAACTGCAGCGGGAACGTCGCCACCGGCACGACGACCGGCAGCGGCCACCGGCGGACGGCGTCCAGGAGCAACCGGCCGGCGACGGACGCCCCCGGCACGACCTCCTTCGCCCCCGCCGTGTGCGGCCCGACCACGATCGGCGGGCGCAGCAGGTAGAGGTCCAGATCGGGGTGCCGCGACGCCTCGGCCTGGAGGAGTTCCTCGAGCTCGGCCTTCTCCTGCGCGTAGAAGAGGCGATTGGCCGGGCGGACCGGCCACTCCTCCGTCATCCCGATCGGGTTGTCCGGGTGGAAGCCGTAGGCCGCCACCGACGAGGCGTAGACGAAGCGCCGGGCTCCGGCGTCCGCGGCGGCCCGGAAGGCGTTGAGGGTCCCCTCGACGTTGATCGCCCGGGTGGTCGCGCGGTCGGCCGCGCCGCTGACGAGGAACGCCAGGTGGACGACGACGTCCGCGCCGGCGAAGGCGGTCCGGAGCGCCTCGGCGTCCCGGACGTCCCCCTGCCGGTAGGTCATCTTCGTCCACCCGTGCTCGGCGGGGTCGAAGGGCCGGCGGGCGATCCCCACGACCCGCCCGATCCGGGGGTCGGCCTCGAGTTGGGGCACGAAGCCGAACCCGAAGGTTCCGGTGGGCCCGGTGACGGCGACGGTGAGCATGCCGCCCCGATACCCCCGCTGCCCGGTGCCGACACCCCGAACGAGGCCTCGGCGTGAGCGACGCTCCGACCGAGCTGCCGGGTCAGATCGCGCTGCGGGACGGGACGCCGGCGCTCGTCTGGCCGCTGCTCGCGACGGACGCGGCGGGGTTGCGCGAAGCGTTCCGGCAGCTCTCCGAGGACGCCCGGTGGAGCCGCTTCCTCACCCGCCGTGAGGACCTCGACGACGCGATGCTGCGCCGGCTCGTCGCCGACGTCGACGGCGTCCGGCACGTCGCCCTCGTGCTCCTCGCGCTGCCGCCGGACGGCCCGGAGCGGCCGGTCGGCATCGGCCGGCTGGTGCAGTCGGACGACGACCCCGCGGTCGCGGACATCGCGCTCACGGTGGCGGACGGCTGGCGGGGTCGAGGCGTGGGCGCGGCGCTGGCGAGCGCGCTCGTCGCGCATCGGCCGGCCACCGTGAGCCGCATCGTCACCGTGGTCGCGGACGGGAACCGGCCCATCCTCGCGGTGCTCTCCGGCCTCGGCCCGACCACCACCCGGCGGGTCGGTGGAGGTGTCCTCGAGGTGCGGGTGGACCTGGCTCCGCCGCCGAGGCCCGACCGGCCTGCCGCCGGGTCATGATCCGCTGGAAGACGGCGCCGATGCGGCGTTCCCTTGACGCATGACGCAGCCCACCGCCCCGACCGACGTCGCCGTGCGTGAGGATCCGCGCGAGCGGGCGAGCAAGGTGGACCTCCCTCCGATCCTCGCCGCCGTCGTCGCCGTCTGGTTCATGATCGCCCCGTCGTTCGTCCGGTACCCGCTCTCGGTCGCGGGCGAGAACGCCGGCCTGCGCGACCGCGGGCTGGCCCTGCTGATGCTCTTCGCCGCGATCTGCTGGGCCCGCGCGCGCACCGGTCGGCGCCGCTACCTCGCGCTCTACGCCCTGCTCTGCGTCGTGATGCTGGTCCAGGCGTTCGCCGTCAACAAGCTCAGCGGGCCGCTCTCCGCCCCGGCGTGGAACGAGGTCGTCGGCGGCGTCCTCGGGCTGCTCATCGCGATCGCCGGCTGGCGTTCCGCCGGACGGGACCGGCCGCCGCCGGCCGACACGAGCGAGGTCGACAACATGCGCGCCCCATGACGCCGCCGGCTCGGCTCCAGCCCCGCGGCGCATGGCCGTGCCTGCTCGCGGGCATGGTCGCTGCGGCGACGCCGCTTCGTCGTCATCCGCAAGGTCGCGGGCCTTGGCCTCGCCGCCGGTCGCCGCCGGTCGCCGCCCATCCGGCCGAGGTCCGCCGCTCGTGAAGGAGTCACCGTGTCCGTTCCCCGCGTGGTCGTCGTCGGTGCCGGGTTCGCCGGCCACGAGACGGCCCGGAGGCTCTCCCGCCGTGCCCGTGGAGCGGTCGAGATCACAGTCCTCAATCCCACCGACTACTTCCTCTACCTGCCGCTGCTCCCCGAGGTCGCCGGCGGCGTCCTCGACCCTCGGCGGATCACCGTCCCGCTCGCGCAGACGCTGCCCGGCGTCCGGCTCGTGCTCGGGCAGGCGGACGCCGTGGACGTCGACGGCCGGGTCGTGCACTGGAGCGGACCGGAGGGGACCGGCGGCGCGCTGCCCTACGACCGCCTCGTGCTCGCCGCCGGCAGCGTGAACAAGCTGCTGCCGATCCCGGGTGTCGCCGAGAACGCGCACGGGTTCCGCAGCATCGCCGAGGCCCTGCACCTGCGCGACCACGTGATCCGGCAGCTGGAGCTGGCCGACGACGCCACGGACCCCGCCGAGCGGGCCGCGCGCTGCACCTTCGTCGTCGTCGGCGCCGGCTACACCGGCACGGAGGTCGCGGCGCAGGGGCAGCTGCTGACGCACGACGTCCTGCGCCGCCACCCCGGCCTCGACGGCACGCGCGTCCGGTGGCTGCTCCTCGACACCGCCGGCCGGGTGCTCCCCGGCATGGACGACCACCTCTCCCGGACGGCCGACCGGGTGCTGCGCGAGCGCGGCATCGAGGTGCGGATGGGGACGTCGGTGAAGGAGGCGACGCACGACGGCGTCCACCTCACCGACGGCAGCTTCGTGCCCTCGCGCACGCTCGTGTGGTGCGTCGGCGTCCGGCCGGACCCGTTGGCGCAGAGCACCGGTCTGCCGATGACGAAGGGGCGCCTGCAGGTCGACGCCTACCTCGGCGTCCCGGGGCATCCGGAGATCCTGTCCTGCGGTGACGCGGCCGCCGTCCCCGATCCCGAACAACCGGACCGGCCGACCGCGATGACGGCTCAGCACGCCGTGCGCCAGGGCGCGCTCGCCGCGCACAACCTCGCCGCGTCGTTCGGCGTGGGCGAACCGCAGCCGTACCGGCACCGCAGCCTCGGCTTCGTCGTCGACCTCGGCGGGTCGGACGCCGCGGCGAATCCGCTCGGCGTCCCGCTCTCGGGTCTCGCCGGCCGCGCGGTCACCCGCGGCTACCACCTCACGGCGCTGCCGACCAACCGGCTGCGGACGGCGAGCGAGTGGCTGTTCACCGCGGTGGGGTCGCGGCCGCCGGTGCAGCTCGGCCTGGTCCCGGGCCCGGAGGTGCCGCTCGAGACCGATGCACCTGAACTCGTCCACCCCGCGAAGGAGGCGTCATGAGCGAACCGGATCTCACCGGGACCGACCGGACGACGCTCGACCAGGCGCAGGAGGCGGCCATGGACCCGGACTCGAACGCCGAGCCGGAGTTCCAGGCCAAGCCACCGGACCGCCCCGCACAGCGGCCCGACGAGGACGACGAACCCACTCCCTGAATCGGCTCCGCTCAGGCGCCCGCCGTCGTTCGTCATTGGTCCGACCGGTCCTGCGGCTCTGCGCGGGATCAAGCACCTCTGACGAACGACGGCCGGGGGCTACGGGCGAGCACCATCCGGCGGAGCGCAAGCAGGCCTTGTGAACAGCGATCAGGCCACGTGCGCGGTCACCAGCAGGTACTCCCAGTCCATGACCACCCGCCCGTCGACCTCGCGGGTGAACCCGCGTGCGAGCTCGGCGAGCTCGGCGTCCAGGGCGGCCGTCCGCTCGGGGTCGCCGGCGAGGCCACGGAACGCCGCGATCGTCGGTCCGTAGGTCGCCTTGAAGAAGTCGCGGAAGTCCTCGGGGCCGCGGAACCGATCGACCGTCAGCGTGCGGCGGCTCGCCTCGAGGTGCGTGACGCGATCGCCGAGCAGCGAACGCACGTGCGCCTCGTCCCCCCACAAGGGCGGCGGCTGTGCCCCGGGCGGAGGTGGCGCGACGTAGGGCTTCATCACCGCGAACATGCGCCCGATGAACCCGGCCGGCGTCCAGCTCACGAGCCCGATGGTGCCGCCGCTGCGGCAGACCCGGGTGAGTTCGGCGGCGGCGGCCTCGTGGTGCGGCGCGAACATCACTCCCACGCACGAGAGCACGACGTCGAAGGCGTCGTCCGGGTACGGGAGGGCCTCGGCGTCCGCCTGCTCCCACCGGATCGTCAGGCCCTGGCGCTCGGCCGCAGCCCGGCCGACGTCGAGCAGCTCCGGGGTGAGGTCGCAGGCGGTCACGTGCGCGCCGGTGCGCGCCGCGGGGATCGCGGCGTTGCCGGTGCCGGCAGCGACGTCGAGCACCTCGTTCCCCGCGCGCACGCCGCTGGCGTCGACGAGCACCGGACCCAGGGCGGGGATGACCTCGTCCGCCACCGCCCTGTACTCGCCCAGTGCCCACATCGTCCGGTGCTTGGTCTTCAGCGCCCGGTCCTCTTCGCTGCTGGTGGTGGTCATCGCCGTCTCCTTTCGCCGTCCCGGGTGGTCTCGGGCTCGACGCTAGAGAGGGCCTGACACGGTTCCTAGTACACGATCTGTACTGGAGGCGCCGGCGCGAACGCGCCTACGCTCAACGGATGGGCGCCTCGTACCACCAGTTCTGCCCCGTCGCCAAGGCGATGGAACTGCTCGACGAGCGGTGGACGCTGCTCGTGGTCCGGGAGCTGCTCCTCGGCAGCCGCCGCTTCAACGAGCTGCGCCGAGGCGTGCCGCGGATGTCCCCGACCCTGCTCTCCAAGCGCCTGCACGAGCTCGCCGTGGCCGGCGTCGTGGAGCGCAGGATGGACGGGACGGATGTGAGCTACGTCCTCACCGAAGCCGGCCAGGAGCTCCGCCCGGTGGTGGAGGCGCTCGGAGCATGGGGGACGCGCTGGATGGGGCGCCTCGGTGACCCGGACCTGGATCCGAAGCTCCTGCTGTGGGACATGCATCGCGGCGTGGATACCGCCGCCCTCCCGCCCGGCCGGACGGTCGTGCAGTTCCACTTCCCGGACGTCGCCGGCCGGAGCGGGCGTTGGTGGTTGGTCCTCACGCCCGAGGAGTCCGACATCTGCGACGAGGACCCGGGGTACGAGGTCGACGTCACCGTCCAGGTCGGGCTCCGGCGGATGGTCGAGATCTGGCTCGGCGGCCTGAGCTGGAGCACGGCCCTGCGCTCCGGCGACCTCCGGCTGGTCGGGCCGTCCGAGCTGTGCCGCGCCCTGCCGCGCTGGTTCACGCTCTCGGTCTTCGCGGCGATCCCGCGGCCGACGGCGCCCCTCAGCTCACCCGCGTCCCTCAGCTCACCGGCGTCAGCCTGAGCACCGGGATCTGGCGGTCCGTCTTCGTCGGGTAGGCGCCGAAACTCGGCGCCTTCTGCACGATGCCGGCCCAGGCCTGGTCCCGCGCCTCGCCCTCGAGCTGCTCCACCGTGACGCGCCGCGTGGTCCCGCCGAACTCGACGCTCACCTCGTCGGGATGGGCGGCGACGTTGTGGTACCAGCCCGGGTGCGTCGCTGCCCCGTTCGCGGAGGCGACCACGAACCAGCCCCCGCGCCCGTCGTCGAACCGCGCCACCGGCACGGTCCGCAGCTGGCCGGACTTCGCGCCCCGCGTCGTCAGGTACAACACGTCGAAGTCGCGGAAGTGGTCGCCGCTGCGCCGGTGCTGGCGCATCGCCAGCGGCATAAAGATCTTGGCAAGGAAGCCGGGCGGCTTCCGGGTGCCGTGGGTTCCGCTCGGCGGCTTGCTGATGGCCATGGTGTCCTCGTGCAGAAGCGTGACGGAAGGGAACGGGAAGCACCCACCCTAGGGAGATCGCACGCTCGACGTCGAGACCGCGGGCGCACCGGGCGCCATCATTTGCTATCATACATAGATGAGTGATCAGCCGTCCCGATACTCCTCGGGCAGCGTGGCGTTGGGCCGCGGCGGCGGCACCATGACCCTGGTCGAGCAGACGTCGTTCTGCCTCTCCGCCCATGACGGCGACATCCTCCCGGGCGGTGCCGACGGGGTCTTCGTCGGCGATACCCGCGTCCTGTCGCGGCTGGAGCTGCGCGTCGGCGGCCGGCGCCCGGAGCCGCTCTCCGTCGCCCGGAAGGCTGAGGACCAGGTCGTCATCGCTCTCCGCACGCCGCCACCCGACGGGCGGGCCGACAGCGCGCTCATGGTGCTGCGGCGTCGGCGGGTCGTTGCCGCCGGTCTCGAGGAGACGCTCGAGCTGCGCAACTTCGGCTCGGTCCCGGTGCACACCGTGGTCACGCTCGACGTCGACGCCGACCTCGCGGACGTCGTCGACGTCAAGCAGGGGCGCACCGCCGGGTGCGACGGCGTCCGGCTCGAATCCGAGGGCGAGTGCCTGCGACTCGTCCGGAACGACGCCGAGAACGGCGGACGGCGAGGCGTCGAGGTGCAGGCCGTCGGCGCGCGCATCAGCGGGTACCGGGCGCGCTGGAGCGTGGACGTCGCCGCCGGGGCGTGCTGGTCGGCGCGGGTCACGGCCCGCTCGCTGCACCACCCGCCGGACGGGCCTCCCGAGCGGGTGCTCGTCCGCCGGCAGTCGACCTGGCTGCGTGATGCGCCGGAGCTACGCACCGACCTCGCACCGCTCCGCGCGGCGTACGCGCAGTCGTTGCGCGACCTCGACGCCCTGCGGCTCTTCGGCCGCGACCCCGACGGCCTGCCCGTCGTCGCGGCCGGCGCCCCGTGGTTCATGACGCTGTTCGGGCGCGACTCCCTGCTCACCGCGTACATGGCCCTGCTCGTCGATCACGATCTCGCCCTCGGCGTCCTGGAGACCCTCGCCCGGCACCAGGGCACCTGCACCGACCCGGCGACCGAGGAGCAGCCCGGGCGCATCCTCCACGAGGTCCGTGACGGCGGCGCCTGGATCTCCTACGGCACGGCGGACGCGACGCCGCTGTTCGTCGTCCTGCTCGGCGAGTGCCTGCGCTGGGGCCTGCCGTGGGAGCGGCTCGAGCCGCTGCTGCCGCACGCCGACCGCGCGCTCGCGTGGGTCGAGCAGTACGGCGACCGGGACGGCGACGGGTGGGTGGAGTACCAGCGCCTCTCCCCCGAGGGCTCGCCGAACCAGGGGTGGAAGGACTCGGCGGACGCCATCGTCTTCGCCGACGGCACGCTCGCCCGGACGCCGATCGCCCTCGTGGAGGTGCAGGGGTACGTCTACGCGGCCTACCGGGCCCGGGCCGCCCTGGCCCGCCGGGCCGGGGACGCCGACCGCGCCGAGGCGTGCGAGCGCCGGGCGCGGACCTGCGCGCACGGTTCGACCGGGACTTCTGGCTGCCCGAGCGCGGGTACTACGCGCTGGCGCTGGACGGCGACAAGCGCCGCGTCGACGCGCTCGCCTCGAACATCGGGCACGCGCTGTGGACCGGGATCGCGTTGCCCGAGCGGGCCGCCGCGGTGGCCGAGCGGCTCTGCTCGCCGGAGATGTTCACCGGGTGGGGCGTCCGGACGCTCGCGTCGTCGAACCCGGCGTACAACCCGATGAGCTACCAGCGCGGGTCGGTCTGGCCGCACGACACGGCCCTGATCGTCGCCGGCCTCGCCCGCTACGGGCACCGCGACGCCGCGCGGCGCATCGGCCTCGGACTGCTCGACGCGGCCCAGGACCAGGACGGCCGGTTGCCGGAGCTCTTCTGCGGGCTGTCGCGGGACGACGTGGAGCGCCCGATCGCGTATCCGACGTCCTGCTCGCCGCAGGCGTGGTCGTCGGCGGCGCCGCTGCTCGTGCTGCGGACCTTGCTGGGGTTCTCCCCGGACGTCCCGGCGGGCCGGCTGGACGTCGACCCGATCCCGCTCGACGGCGTCGGAGAGCTCGTGCTCGACGGCGTCCCCGTCGGCGCCGACCGCATCCGCCTCACTGCCGCCGCCACCCCCACTCCCCCCTGATCTCTGGCCCTGATCAAAGGATGTAGGGATCGCAGCCCGCCCGCGCCGCTACCCCCGTGCACCCGTTGTCCGGCGATGCACCCGTTGTCGGGGCTCACGACCGGCCGCGAAGCCCGACAACGGGTGCAACGCCCGACAACGGGAGCACCCCTCCGAGAGAGGTCAGCCGTACGGCGGGGGCGGGCGAGGGCGGTGTCACGGCGGGAGCGGCGAGGGCGAGGGCGAGGCTGAGGACGTCGGTGAGCGGGGACGACGGGTCGTCGATCCACTGCTGCACCGCGACGCGCAGGGTCGCCAGCAGCGCGGCGGCGAGGAGCCGGGCCTGCAGCTCGGCGTCCTCGCCGTCCGGCAGGCGCGCGGTCACCAGCTCGGCCAGCTCGCGCTCGGCCTCCGCGTACTGTGCCACCTGCTGCGCGGTCAGGGCCGGGTGCCGCCGCCGCAGCAGCCGGACCTCCGCCTCCCAGCGGGGGTCGTCGCTGCTCCCGGCGGCGAGCTCGATCGCGGCCGCCGACATCGCGTCCCACGGCGGCTCCCGGGCCGGGCGCGCCGCGACGAACTCCAGGAGGCGCGCGATACGGACGCGGTTGCTCCAGAGGAGCGCCTCCTCCTTGTTCGGGAAGTAGTTCGAGAAGGTGCGGCGGGAGACGTTTGCGGCGTCCGCGATCGCCTCCACCGTCAGCCGGTCCAGCCCGTGCTCCACCGTGAGGCGGACGGCGGCCTCGTGCAGCGCCTGCCGGGTCGCCACCTTCTTCCGCTCGCGCAGACCGACGGTGGGAGCACTCATCGCCGATGAGCGTACGACCCGAGAAGAAATACCCGGCGAGTAAAGTTGCGCAGTGAGCACGTGATCGCCAAGGGGTTCAACGGCTGATCCGGTCCACCCCCTGCGCTGATCATGCACGTCGCGGCGATCATGCACTTCCGGGAAGTGCATGATCGCCGCGACGTGCATGATCAGCGCGAGAGAGAGATGGTCAGGCGGACGGGGTACGGCCGCCGCGGGCCTCGATCGCCTCGGGGAGCACCGACGCCGGCAGCCCCTCGACCTCGGCGATCGGCCGGACCGCCCGCTCGAACTGCTGGGCCAGCGGCTCCGAGCCGAGCCGTGGCGCCCGCACCTCCTCCTTGACCCGGTGCAGCGTCACGTGGACGCGACCGATCGTCTCCGGCGTCAGTTCCTCCGCCGGAACCCGGGCCATGAACTCGACGACGTCCCGCTCGGTGACGAAGTGCCCCTGCTGGAGCTGGGGGCCCCCCGGGTTCGGGAACGAGCGCTGGACGCCGAGGTCCGGCAGCGCGCCCGCGTGGAGCAGGCGGCCGTCGAGGGTGACCTCGTAGGCGTTCGTCCCCGGGAAGGAGTTGACCTGGCCCAGCGGCCCGTCGACGAGATGGCTGTCGACGACGGACATCTGGTCGCCGCGCAGCCGCATCCGCAGCCGTACGTACTCCCGTCCGTGCTCGCCGCCGTTCCCCGCGGCCGGCTGCCGCTCGGTCCCGCCGCCGGCGGGCTGCTGGTCGGGCAGGTCGGGGTACGAACGGGCCCCGGCGTCCGGCGAGCCCTGCTGCGGCTCGAAGGCCGCCTTGCTCGGGCCGTCCGCCGCCTGCGCGCGGGCCGCATGCTCGACGTCCCCCTTGACCGGTCCCCCGTCGATCAGCGTGCGGGGAACGGACCGGGCGGCGTCCGGCCCCTCGGCGACGGCCGGCTTGGCCGGCCGCGAGTCGGGAGCGGGCCGCATCGTGCGCACCACCCGGCCGGGGCCGGGGCGCGGTTGCTTGGACTGCTTCATGGTCATCGTCCTCACCAGTTCCGGCCGTAACGGTAGTCGTGGATCCAGCGGTAGTAGATCCGGTCGAGCCCGATCCCCCCGCGGCCGTGCAGGACGCCGAACCAGTCCGTGTTGTGCACGTACAGGTTCGGGTACCCGCGCTGCGGCCGTGGCAGGTCCAGGCGCCGGCGGGCGAAGCGGGCGACCTCGAACGCGTCGGCGGCGCCGAGGTTCCACTCGCCGACCCAGTCGCCGACGTAGCTCGTCTGCAGGCCGGTGCCGGTCGAGCGCATGACGCCGAGGTACTCCGTGGACCAGTCGTCGTGGTTCCACACCCAGAGGTCGCACTTGCCGTCGCCGCTCACGTCGGCCGGGATGAACCGGTCGTGCCGGCCGAGCCCGTCCCAGCCGGGGACGTCGCCGTCGTACCGGTTGACGTACGCCAGGCCCTTGCCCGTCGAGCGGAACATCCCCAGGTACGGCATCGACCAGTCGTCGCCGTTGAAGATGTACAGGTCGCACATGCCGTCGCCGTCGAAGTCGCCGAGCACGCACACGTCGTGCGCGGCGAGCCCGCCCCAGCCGGGGATGTCGCCGTCGTAGCGCTGGAGCAGCGAGTAGCCGACGCCGTTCGAGCGGAACAGCCCGACGTACGCCATCGACCAGTCGAGCCCGTTGAAGATGACGAGGTCGTCGTGGCCGTCGCCGTCGAGGTCGCCGACGAAGAACTGGTCGTTGCGCGCGAGCCCGCCCCAGCCGGGGATGTCCCCGTCGTAGCGGTGCGTCATCGCGAAGCCCCAGCCGTTGCTCTCGAGGAGCCCGACGTACGGCATCGACCAGTCGTCGGTGTTGACGACGACGAGGTCGTCCTTGCCGTCGCCGTCGAGGTCCGCGACGAGGAAGCGGTCGTGCGCGGCGAAGCCGCCCCAGCCGGGGATGTCGCCGTCGTACCGCGCGATGAGCTGCAGGCCGCCGTTGCCGTCGTCCGCCAGCAGACCGAGATAGGGGATCGCCCAGTCCAGGCCGTTGAAGATCGCGACCTCGTCCTTGCCGTCGCCGTTGAAGTCGCCGACGTAGACCTGGTCGTGCGGCTGGAACTGCCACGAGCCCGGCACCCGCTCGACGCCGCTGAACCGGTGCGTGAACCCGGAGCCGGTCGCCTCGAAGAGCTGGATGGACGTGCCGTGGTGAAGCAGGACGTCGGAGAGACCGTTGCCGTAGAAGTTGCCCGCGTAGGCGCTGCGGAAGTGGTGACCGGTCTCGCCGTCCCGGTTGGTCTTGATGGAGGTGTAGCAGACCGGGCAGTACGGCGGGGTGTTGGTGTTCATCCGGCAGTTCTCGACCGGCCGGTAGATGCCGGTCTCGAGCGTGCCGCCGCCCTCGAAGAGGCCGACGTCGGTGTTGCTGTCCCACGTCGGCCGGGCGCGGCCCCTGGTTGTAGCCGGCGGCCGGGCCGACGCCGGTCGGCACCGGCGTGGACGGGGCGATGAACTGGTGCCACTTGGTCGTCGCCCGGTTGGTGTTGATCGTCAGGTTGACCGCGCCGGGCTCACCGCCGGTGTAGTTGCCGATCACCGAGTACTCGTCAGCGAATCCGCCGATGCCGTGGCCGAACTCGTGGGCGATGACCTCCCAGCTGACCCCCATCGGGACGTGGGCGCGCCCTCCCCCGCCGCACCCGCCGTAGTTGGGGTTGTTGAGGACGACGAGGATCTCGTTGGCGTCCGGGACCCATTGGGCCAGGGCGGCCTGGAGCAGCGACTCCGTGTTCGGGCCGTACTCGAGCCAGCAGTGCGCCCACGAGCCGCTGAAGATGATCCCGAGCGCGGTGTTGCGGATCGTCTCGGAGGCGACGGTGTCGTCCGAGGGGTCGGCCGGCGTCCCGTGCTCGTCGTAGGTCCGGACGCTGACGCCGGAGTCCACCGACTCGAGGTTGACCCGGTAGATGTTGTAGGCGGAGGCGTCCTCGGAGTAGTAGTCGTGCCCGAAGACGCCCTTGATGAGGACGTTGTCGACCCAGTCGTTGTACGCGGCCTGGTCGGCGGCCGCGAAGCCGTCACCGAGGACGGCGATGTTGCGCTTCGTGCCGGGTGGGCCGGCCTTGCGCAGGACGGTCATGCTGTCGGCCATGGGGGCCTCCGTCGGGGGGTTTCGCGCTCATGGCGCCTGGTCCCCTTCCTGGAGGTCTCCGCCGGGGGAGTGATACGCGGGGCGCCCCGCTTTCTTGATCTCCCCACCGTCCTTGATCGGCAGAGACGAGACGCGGCGCCTAGGGTGACCGGGGTGGAGAGCTGGGACGTCGTGGTCGTCGGGGCCGGCCCGGCGGGGAGCAGCGCGGCGCTCGCGGCGGCACGAGCCGGGGCCCGCACGCTCGTGCTCGACCGCGCGCCGTTCCCCCGCTACAAGACCTGCGGCGGCGGCCTCGTCGGGGCCACCCTCGCCGCCCTCCCCGCGGACCTCGCCGTCCCCGTGCGCGACACGATCACGGCCGCGACGTTCAGCCACCACGGCCGCCGGGAGGTCACGAGGCGGTCCCGCACGCCGCTGCTGAGCATGGTGAACCGGGCGGAGTTCGACGCCGCGCTCCTGAGCCGCGCCGTGCGGGCCGGCGCGGTCGCGCGCACAGGGGTCACGGTCACCGGGCTCGACGACGACGCCGACGGCGTCCGTGTGCGCACCCGGGACGGCGAGGTGCGGGCGGCCATGGTCGTCGGTGCGGACGGCAGCGCCGGCCGGATCGCCCGGCACGTGGGCGCCCGGTTCGAGCAGGTCGACCTGGGCCTCGAGCTGGAGCTCGAGGCCGGCCTGCACGCCGAGCGCTGGCGCGGTCGCCTGCACATGGACTGGGGCCGGACGCCGGGTTCGTACGGCTGGCTCTTCCCGAAGGGCGACCGGCTCACGGTCGGGGTCATCAGCGCGAAGGGCGGCGCCGACGACGAGCGCGGCTACCTGCAGGAGTACCTGCACCGGCTCGGCCTGGCCGGTGCCCGCGTGCTGCACGATTCCGGGCACCTCACCCGCTGCCGCGCGGCGGACTCCCCGCTCGGCCGCGGTCGCGTGCTGCTCGCGGGTGACGCCGCCGGGCTGCTCGATCCGTGGATGCGCGAGGGCATCTCCTTCGCGGTCCGCTCCGGGTCCGCCGCCGGGCGGCTCGCGGCGTCCGCCGCGCGCACCGCGGACGCCGACGGCGTCCAGGGTGCCTATCGGCGCTGGATGGGGACGGCGCTCGCGCCCGAGATGGACGCCGGCCGCGCCTTCCTCGCCGCGTTCGCCCGGCGTCCCGGCCTGCTGCACACCGTGCTGACCCGGACGCCGCTCGGCTGGGCCGCGTTCCGCCGGATGTGCCTCGGGTCGATGTCCCTGCCATCGCTGCTCGGGCACGACCCGGTGCGCGCCGGCGTCCAAGCCCTGGCGCGGTGACGCCTCAGCCGGAGACGGCCGGCGTCGGCGCTCCGTGCGCCGGGATCGAGCCCCGGTCTGGACCGGCGTGGCGCCGGAGCAGGGATTACCGTGATCCGATGCAGAACGGCGACGGTCGGAGCGGGCGCGAGCTGGTCGTGCTGCTGAACGAGGACGGCACGCCCTGCGGGACCGCGCCGAAGAGCGAGGTCCACCACCGCGACACCCCGCTGCATCTCGCCTTCTCCTGCTGGGTGCTGGACGACGAGGGGCGCACGCTCCTGACCCGCCGCGCGGACGGGAAGCGGACCTGGCCCGGCGTCTGGACCAACAGCTTCTGCGGTCACCCCGGGCCGGGCGAGGAGATCGCGGACGCCGTCGTCCGGCGGGCCCGGGACGAGCTGGGCTGCGAGCTGCAGGGGCTGGACCTGCTGCTGCCGAGTTTCCGCTACCGCGCGGTGATGGACGACGGCACCGTGGAGAACGAGATCTGCCCGGTGTTCGTCGCCCGGCTGGCGACCGAGCCCTCGCCGAACCCGGACGAGGTCGGAGCGCTGTCGTGGGTGCCCCTGGCGGAGCTCTCCGGGCTCGTGGCCGACGACCCCGGCCGGCTCAGCCCCTGGGCACAGGAGCAGCTGCCGCAGCTGTCGACGCTGCTGCTCCCGACCTGATCGGGAGCGCTCTCAGGGCTTGCGGCCGACGACCGCGATCGCCGGCGAGTACCTCTCCCCCGGCACCTCCCCGGGGTCCGGACGCCAGCGAGACATGTGCACGGGACCCGGCTCGACGATCTCGACGCCCTCCATGAAGCGCAGGATCTCGGCACGACTGCGGCGGGTCATCGGCGTGGCGACCATCTGGTTGTAGCGGGCCGTCCCCTGCGTCGCCTGTTCGCCGAGGGCGCTCTCGTCCGCCATCGGGGCAGGAGACGACGAGGTAGCTCCCCGACGGCACGGCCGCCATGAACTTCTTCACCAGGGCGTGGGGATCGTCGGCGTCGGGTACGAACTGCAACGTCATGAGGAGCATGACGGCGATCGGCTTGGAGAAGTCGAGGGTGTCGCGCGCCTTGTCCAGGATGGTCTCGGCGTCGCGGATGTCGGCGTCGATGTACGAGACCGTCCCCGGCGTCCCGGTGAGCAGCGCGCGCGCGTGCACGAGGACGATCGGGTCGTTGTCGACGTAGACCACGCGGGCGCCGGGGTCGGCGGCCTGGGCGACCTCGTGGACGTTGTTCGCCGACGGCAGCCCCGTGCCGAGGTCCAGGAACTGGTGCACGCCGGCCTCGCGGACGAGGTGGCGCACGACGCGGACGAGGAAGCCCCGGTTCGCGCGGACGCTGGGCATGATCCCCGGATTCGTCCTGACGACCTGCTCGGCCGCTTGCCGGTCGGCGGCGAAGTGGTCCTTGCCGCCCAGCCACGCATCGTAGACGCGGGCCGGGTGCGCCACGTTGATGTCGAGCGCCTCCGCGCCCGGGGTCGCCGCCAGCCTCTCGGCGTCACTCACAGGGGGAACTCCCTCGGTCACGGTGCCCTCGCGGCGGGCTCGTGCGTCAGGACGGTGGGTCGCGGGCCCCGTCGTCCGCGTCGAACATAACTCGCTGTGCCCTCGCGTGCCAGGGAACCGGCGTGTCCCCCGATCAGCCCAGTTCCACCTCACCCGTCACGCGGGTCACGGCCCGACCACCCGTCCAGATCCGGCCGTCGCTGTCCCGGGTGATCCGTACCCGCCCGTCGCGGCCGAGCGCGGTGCCCTGATGTGCGGTGTACGGCGCCTGCGCCCGACCGGTCGCGAGGAGCCATTCGGCGAGGGCGGCGTTGAGGCTGCCGGTCACCGGGTCCTCCCGGCTCGTCCCGTCGACGGGGAAGAACGCGCGCACCTCGAACGCCGCCGGAGACCCGGCGGGGTAGGGCCCGACGACGCCGAGGTCCAGATCGACGACGCCGGGCCGCAGCGCCAGCACGGCGTCGGCACTCTCCAGCAGCACGCCGATCCACCCGGGGCCGTTGTCGAGCCAGTGGCTGTCGACGATCTCGCTGCGCTCGATGCGGAGGAGGCCGGCGACGTGACTGAGCGTCGCGTCGTCGAGCGGCCCGGAGCGCACGAGCGGCGGACCCACGAACGCGAGCCCGCCGTCGGTGCGGCGGACGGGCACGAGCCCCGCACCGCACTCCTGGACGGCGACGTCGCCGGCCTTCGGGGTGCCGCCGGTCTCGAGCCAGGCGTGGCAGCTGCCGAGCGTCGGGTGACCGGCGAACGGGAGCTCGTTCGACGGCGTGAAGATCCGCAGCCGGTAGTCGGCACTGGGGTCCTGCGGCGGCAACACGAACGTCGTCTCCGAGAGGTTCGTCCATCGGGCGAACCTCTGCATGAGCTCGTCATCGAGGCCTTCGGCGTCCAGGACGACGGCGAGGGGGTTGCCGAGGTACGGGACGTCGGTGAAGACGTCGACCTGGCGGAAGCGGCGTGCGTTCACAGACTCATCTTGGCCGCAGCCGGTCACTCCTTCTCGGGCACGGCCTCGTTCCCGGCGATGATCCGCAGGTTCGCCCCCATCGGGTCGGTCACGTGCGCGAGGCGCCCGAAGGGGGTGTCCGTCGCGGGCTGCACGACCGAGCCGCCGAGCGCGGCGATCTGCGCGACGGCCTGGTCGGTGTCCGCGACGGCGATGTAGACGCCCCAGTGCGGCGGGACGTCGGCGGGTAGCCCTCCGGCGGCGTCCATGATGCCGGCGAGCTGCCCCTCGCCGTCGGCCTCCAGCTGCACCGTGTACCGGAACTCGTCGGTGTCGCTCAGGGTCTGGGTGCGCCAGCCGAAGACGTCGCGGTAGAAGGAGAGGGCTCCGGCGTAGTCGCGGGTGAGGAGCTCCCACCAGCTCGGCGCGCCGGGTTCGGCGACGCGGCCGAAGCCGCGGTGCGTTCCCGGCTGCCAGAGCCCGATCGCCGCCCCCGTCGGGTCGACGACGAAGCCCATCGTGCCCATGTCCCCCACCTGCATCGGCGGCACGATCACCTGGGCGCCCGCGGACGTCGCGAGCTGCGTCGTCTTCTCGGCGTCGTCCGTGGCGAGGTAGACGGACCAGATGTCGCTGACCGGGGCCTGGTCGTCCGCGCGCATGAGCCCGGCGACGAGGACGCCGTCCTTGCGGAAGTTGATGTAGTTGCCGAAGTCGGGGTTGGGGTCGTCGGCGGTCCAGCCGAAGACCTCGCCGTAGAACGCGCGGGCACGGTCGACGTCCGAGGTCTGCAGGTCGATCCAGCAGGGGGCGCCGGCCGTGTGCGACTCGCGAGCGGGCATGACGGGTTTCCTCTCGCCTGGGCGCCTCGGAACGGCGCCGCTTCCCCCTCCTGACGACCTCCGCCGCGCCGACTCATCGCCCCCGCGCCCCGGCAGTGCTGCCGGGCGCGGCGGCAGCGCAGCCAGTGCCAGGGGCGGCAGTCAGACGCTGGCGGCGTGGCGCCAGAAGGCGTGCAGCATCGGGGTGGTCTCCGGGCCGGTCATCTCGCGCTGCGTCAGCAGCACCGTCACGGCGCCCGTCGACGGCACGATGTGCGCCGCCGTTCCCGTGCCGCCGACCCAGCCGTAGCGGCCGGGCACGATCCACGGCTCGTTCGGCTCGACGTCGACGGATCCGCCGAAGCCCCAGCCCTGCCCCTCGAGGAACAGCGCGCTCGCGGCTCGCTGCTCGGCGGTGAGGTGGTCCGTGGTCATGAGCCGCACGGCCGCCTCGGAGAGCAGGGGGCGGCCGCCGTCCAGCAGCATCCGGCCGAAGCGGTACCAGTCGCGGGCGGTGCAGACGAGCCCGCCGGCGCCGGACGCGAACACCGGCGGCCGGCTGTACGCGCCGTCCGGCCGGTCGGCGACGCTCAGCCCGCCGTCGGGCGCGGGCCGGTACGCCGTGGTGAACCGGTCGCGCTTGTCCGCCGGCACCCAGAACGCGGTGTCGACCATGCCGAGCGGCTCGAAGATCCTCGCCGCGAGGACGTCGGCGAACGGCGTCCCCGTCACCCGCTCGACGAGCAGCCCGAGGATGTCGGAGCACGTGTTGTACAGCCACGTCCGGCCCGGCTGGTCGAGCAGCGGGATGCGCGCGAGCGCCGCGAGCCAGGCGTCGGGAGCCGGGACGTCGCCCCCGGGCGGCCCCTGCCGGAGCTCGCTGAACAGCGGCTGGACCGCGGGCAACGAGAAGTCGGACGGGAAGCCCCAGCCGGCGCGGAAGGTCAGCAGGTCCTCGACGGTGATCGGTCGCTCGGCGGGCACGACGTCGTCCACGGCCGACGACATGGTGCGGACGACGACGGGATGCGCGAGTTCCGGCAGCCAGCGCGCGATCGGGTCGTCGAGCGCCAGGCGACCCTCGTCGACGAGGAGCATCACGGCGGCGGCGGTGATCGGCTTCGTGATCGACGCGCCGCGGAAGATGGCGTCCTCGGTCATCGGCGCAGTGCCCTCGGCATCGAGGGTTCCCGCGGCCGCGATGTCGACGTCGTCGCCGCGGGCGACGAGGGCGACGACGCCCGGCGCTTCACCGGCGTCGACGAAGGACTGGACGAGGCTCTGCAGATCGCTCACGCCCTGTCGACGGACGAGCGCTCCCCAACTCATCGGCCCGGACGCCGATGCGGCTCCGGATCCGCCGACCCATCGGGCGCGGGCCGGGTGTGGCCGGGAGGACTAGTCTCACCCGCGATCGGTGCCGACCGGACGAGTGCAGGTGATCGGGTCATGGCGACTCCACGCAACCGGCTCGTGGGCGCCGTCGTCTCGGTCGCAGCCCTCGTCGGACTGCCCGCCTGCCTGCCCGGCGTCGCTGCCGGCGACGCGGCGGCGGTGACGCCGGCGGTGTCGAGCATCTCGGCGCCCGCGACGGCGGCGGCACTGACCACCACGTCGGCGCCCGCGACCGCGCGCTGACCGCGCTGACCACCACCCCGCCGCCCGCATGGCGGCGGACGCTGGCGGCGAGCTTCGCCCGCCTGCAGCCCAGACTGCACGCGCGGTCCGTCGGCGTCGCGCTCGTGGTCGTCGGACGCACGGATCCGCTCACCCTGGGCACGTGGCGCAGCGGGCCGGCGTGGTCGACGATCAAGGTGCCGCTGTCGATCGCCGCCTCGCAGCATGTCGACTCCGCATCCACCAGGCAGCTCATCCACAGGGCGATCACGCGCTCGGACAACGCGGCGGCCGAGGCGCTCTGGGCACGTCTCGGTTCGGGTCGCCGGGCGGCGTCCGAGGTCGACGCCGTGCTCCGGGCCGACGGCGACGGGCGGACGCGGACGCAGTGGCGCCAGGTCCGGCCGCCGTTCACGCCGTTCGGCCAGACGACCTGGTCGTTGGCCGACCAGCTCGCGTTCACCCGGCACCTCGCCTGCGACCGCCACGCCGCTTCCGTGCGGACGCAGATGAGCGCGGTCGTGTCGGCCCAGCGGTGGGGGCTCGGCCGGCTGTCGCACGCCCGGATCAAGGGCGGATGGGGACCGGACCCGCACGGCCGCTACCTCGTCCGCCAGCTCGCGCTCGTACCGCGTGGGCACGACCTCGTCGCGGTCGTCGTCGCCGTCCAACCCTCGAACGGCACCTTCGCCCAGGGCACGCGCGCGCTCGACGTCGTGGCGGCCTGGCTCCGGGCGTCGCTGCCGTCGCTGCCGTCGGCGGCGCACACCTGTTGATCGGCGCGTGCGCCGAGGCGTGGCCCGGGACAAGGTCCCGGGCCACGCCTCGCCGCATCATCGTCGCCGCTCCCCTGCAGCGCCCCCGAGCCTCCCGGGCGCCTCTCCCCTCCCGAAGCGTCACGGCCCGTCCACCTTCGCTGAACGCAGGGGAAGCAGCTAGTGGCGGAAACGACACCTTGCTTCTATCCGATATACCTGCCATAGCCGACACTTGATGATTTGTTAGGGGATGCGGGTGACGAACGAGCTGGTGGACCTGGCGGTCGAAGCGGCGATCCTGATCAGCCGCGGCGAGGAGGAGGTCTACGACCTCGTCGCCCAGCGGACGGTAGGGCTGTTCGCCGCGGACGCCGGCGTCGGGTTCATCCGCTGGTCGATGAACGACGCGGGCGAGGACGAGGTACGGCTCTCCGTGGGAGGGGTCCCACCGATGGATGACGCCTGGCTCGAGCGGGCCAAGGAGATCGCGCCCCGGACGCCGAGCATCCAGGCGTTCGCCGCCTGCGGAGTCCGCGAGCCCCTGCGGATGAGCGACGTGCTGGATCTCCCGCGGTTCTGGGGGACGGAGGAGTTCGAGCACATCCACGGGGTGCACCAAGGGCGCTATCCGCTCGGCGCCGCCGTGATCTATCGACCGGACGAGCTCGCGTTCATCGGCATGCACCGGATCAAGCGCGACTTCGACGACGACGACGTGGCGAACCTCCGCCAGTTGCAAGGGGTCCTCGCGCGGGCACTCGCGTTCCGCCGGACCTTGGACGACGCGGTGCGCGACATGAGGCGTCAGGAGCCTCGGCAGGCCGCCGTCCTGCCGTGGCTGCACGCGATGATGGAGCAGTACACCCCGACGCCGCGGGAGGCCGAGGTGCTGGCGCTCGTCGTGGACGGCTGGACGAACCGGCAGATCGCGACGCGGTTGGGCATCACCGAGCGGACGGTCCGCAAGCACCTGAGCGCGGTCTACGAGCAGGCCGACGTCAGGGGTCGCGCGGCGGCCGCCGCGTGGTGGCGCGAGCGCGGCAGTCGCGAGGTGTGACGGCAGCGGCGGTTCGAGCAGCACCGGCGCGTGATCCGTCACAGTAGCGAGGTGCCCGATCGATCGCCCCCGTCGCTGCACCCGTTGCTCGCCCGACGTTGGAGCCCCACGACCTTCGACCCCGCCGCGGTGGTCGACGACGACGGCGGTCGAGACGCTCCTCGAGGCCGCCCGCTGGGCGCCGTCCGCCGGCAACTCGCAGCCGTGGGCCTTCGTCGTCGGCCGCCGCGGCGACGAGACGCACGCCCGGCTCGTCTCCCGGCTCATGCCCAGCACCCGCCGATGGGCTCCGGACGCCGGCCTGCTCGTCGCGAACCTCGCCCATCGCTACGTCGAGGGCACCGACTGGGAGTACTCCGAGTTCGCGCTCTACGACCTCGGGCAGGCGGTCGCGCACATGACCGTCCAGGCCCTCGCCCTCGGCCTGCACGTCCGGCAGTTCCGGGCCTTCGACCGCGAGGGGATCGCGGCGGACTTCGGCGTCCCGAGCCACTGGGAGGTGACGACGATGTCCGCGATCGGCCGAGCCAGCGAGCCACCGCCGCCCATGAACCGGCGGCTCGAGCGCCGCGACGAGCTCCGCTGGCCCGTCGACGCCTGACATCACCCAGAGCGCCCACGCGACACGCCGTCCGCCGCTAGCCTGACGTTCAGTGGCCGTGCGTCTACCACTCCTCCACGCACAGCGACGAACCCCTCCGCAGGCACCGAAGGACAGAGAGACGACGAGTGGACCTCACCTATGTGCTCACCACGCTTCGCCGCGCGTGGTGGCTCCTCGCCCTGGCCGCGGTACTCGGCGCGGTCGCGGCCATGGTCGTCAACGCGACGAGCGCGGTGACGTACGAGGCCCAGGTCCAGCAGTTCGTCAGCATCGCGGACGCGAGCGACAACCAGAACAACATCCTCTCCGGGTCGCAGTTCACCCTGCAGCGGGTCAAGTCGTACACGCAGGTGGCGACGAGCGCGCAGGTGCTCGACCCGGTGATCCAGCAGCTCAAGCTGGGGACGACGACGGACGAGCTCGCCGGCCGCGTCACCGCGACGAACCCGCTCGACACCGTCCTCATCGAGATCGCCGTGCAGGACACCGACCCGCAGCGCGCGGCGAACGTCGCCAACGGCATCGCCAAGCAGCTGAGCACGGTCGTGCAGACCATCGAGTCCCCGCAGAGCGGTGCGCCGGCGCCGGTGAAGCTCACGACGACGCAACCGGCGTCCGTGCCGACGACCCCCGTGGCCCCGCGCAAGAGCCTCAACCTCGCGCTCGGTCTGCTCGTCGGCCTCGCGCTCGGTGCCGGTGGCGCGCTCCTGCGCGAGCAGCTCAACACCACGGTCAAGACGCCGGACGACATCGAGTCCCTCACCGGCAGTGTGCCGCTCGGCCTCGTCCCGTTCGACCCCGCCGCCAAGGCCCAGCCGCTCGTCACCGCCGACCAGAGCGACAGCCGGGCGGAGGCCTTCCGCACGCTGCGCACCAATCTCCGCTTCGCGGACGTCGACCACCCGCCGCGCTCGATCGTCGTCACGTCGCCGATGCCCGGCGAGGGCAAGTCGACGTCCGCCTGCAACATCGCCCTCACGCTCGCGCTGGCCGGCTCCCGCGTCGTCCTCGTCGAGGCCGACCTGCGCAAGCCTCGCGTCGGCGAGTACCTCGGCCTCGACAGCGGCGTCGGCCTCACCAACGTGCTCGCCGGGCAGCACTCGCTCGACGACGTCCTCGTGCCGTGGCGCCGCGAGACCCTGACCGTGCTGCCGGCCGGGCCGGTGCCCCCGAACCCGTCCGAGCTCCTCGGGTCGCAGCACATGGGCAGCCTGCTCAAGGTCCTCAACGCCCGCTTCGACTACGTCATCATCGACAGCCCGCCGCTGCTGCCGGTCACGGACGGCGCGGTGCTGGCGACGCTCACCGACGGCGCGATCCTCATCGCACGGCACGGCAAGTCCAGCCGCGACGACCTCGAGCAGGCGACGCACGCGCTCGAGGCGGTCAGCGCCAAGCTGCTCGGCACGGTGCTCAACTGCATCCCGGTGCGGGCGAGCGGCTACTCCTACGGGTACGGCTACGGGTACGGCTACGCGGACGAGTCGTCCCGTCAGAAGGCGCGGTCGGCGTCCAAGCGGCCTCCGGCCCGGGCCTCGCGGGACGTCGGTGAGCGCCGGCGCGCGGCGAACCGTCACCGGGAGACGAGCCCGGAGGACTTCAAGCTCGACCTGCGCAGCTACCTCGAGTCGAGCCGCCGCGACTGACCCGGAGGTCGAGCACCTTTCGCACAGGAGCCGGCGTCTGCACCGGGACGCCGAGGGATCAGGACGGGCTGATCCACTGGCCCGGGAACTCCACCATGGTCCGCACGATCTGCGGCATGCTCCGCAGCGTGGAGTGCCCACTCCGGCAGCGGAGGTCGTAGACGGTCTCGAGAGGATGCTCGCGCAGGAACGCGAGCCGCGCCTCCGCCCCGCGCCGCTCGCTCTCCGTCGCCTGCTCGAGCCGCTCCTCGGAGTGCCGCAGCTCCCGTCCCGCCGCGATCCCCATGATCCGATAGCCGTCCATGGACGTGACGACGAGGCTGTTCCACGGGAAGCGCGTGTAGACGGCAGTCGCCATGACGTCGCCGCAGACCGGGCACAGCAGCTGCTTGGTGATCCGTCGCCGAGGCAGCACCATGGCGCCTCCTCCCCCGGTGGGCCAGGGACACCAGAACCCTTTCCCCGTCATCGCCCTGCTACACCCAGCGACCGCGTGCGCTGGCGTCGAGAGCGTGCGGCGGAGAGGGTCGGGACCATGACTGATGGGACGCCGGTCCTCGTGGTCGTCGGCGGACTCCCCGGGTCCGGCAAGTCGACGATCAGCGAGCGCCTGGCCCGGGACGTCGGGGCGCCGTACCTGCGCGTCGACCGCATCGAGCAGGCGATCGTCGCGTACTCCCCGCTCACGCATCCGGTCGGCATCGCCGGATACGCGGTCGCCTACGCGCTCGCCGTGGAGCAGCTCTCGCTGGGCCTGGACGTCGTCGTCGAGTGCGTCAACCCGATCGCCGCCACCCGCGACGCCTGGGTGTCCACGGCCGAGGGAGCGGACGCCGGGATCGTCGAGGTCGAGGTCGTCTGCTCGGACCCGGTCGAACACCGGCGCCGGGTCGAGACCCGCGCCACGGACGTCGATGGGCTGGTCAAGCCGACCTGGGCCGAGGTGATCGGGCGCGAGTACGAACCCTGGGCGCGGCCTCGCCTCGTCGTCGACACCGCGGAGACGCGCGCCGAGGAGGCGGCGCGCCGGATCAGCGCGGAGATGGCCACGGCGCGCGAGGCCCTGGAGCCCGGCCGGCGGCAGACGATGACCCGCCGCTGACCGGGCTCGCTCTCACGGACCCGTCAGGGGGCGTGGATCGAACGTGACGCGGATCCGGGTGATGAGCCCGTTCTCGACGGAACTCCAGTTGACCGTCGGGATCGGGTCCGCGACCGCGGTGTGAAGCTCGAACCAGGTGAGGACGTCGCCGCCGTCCACGGCCATGAGCTTGACGTCGACGTCCTTCATGACCTTCTCGGCCATGCCGCGCAGGCCGGCGATGCACTCGTCCGCGCCGTCGGCCGTGCCGAGCGGGCCGCGGAACGTCACGTCGTCGGCCAGCACGGTGCGGAGCCGGTCGAAGTCCCGTGCCCGCCACGCGTCCATGTACGTGCGGGCGGCGTCGCGGGGATCGGAGCTGGTCATGGCAACCTCCTCACACGTCAGGGCTGGTAGGAGCCGGGCTCCCAGGCACGGGTGCTCACGCCGATGCCGTTCCACGCCGTCACGGTCACGACGAGCGCGACCAGGGCGGCGATCTCGTCCGGACCGTAGTGCTCCGCCAGCGCGGCGTACACCTCGCTCGGCACGTGGCTGTCGGCCATCGCGACCATGGCTTCCGCGAACGCGAACGCGGCGCGTTCGGCGTCCGAGAAGTACGGCACCTCGTGCCACACCGGCAGCGCGTCCAGCCGGTGCTGCTCCTCGCCGACGGCGCGGGCGTCCTTGCTGTGCATGTCGACGCAGTAGGCGCAGCCGTTGAGCTGGGAGACGCGCAGCCGCAGCAGTTCGCGCAGCCGGTGGTCGATGCCGGCGCTGTCGAGCTGCTTCGTGGCGGCGTGGTCGAGGTGGGCCAGCGCCTTCGAGAAGACGGCCGCGTGGGTGTCGAAGTCGAGGCGGACCGCTGCGGGATTCGATGTCGTCGTGGTCATGTCTCGACCCTAGGTTCGTGGTGGCCCAGGGATAAGGTCCATTCCTATGGCGACAACGTGGGCCATTTCCGGTGTGGACCTGCACGTGGACGTCGGGAGCACGCGCGTCCGGGCGAGCCTCGAAGGCGCTCTCCGGGACGCCGTCAGGAGCGGGCGCCTGCCCGAGGGGCTCCGGCTGCCGTCGTCGCGGCAGCTGGCGGCCGACCTCGGCCTCGCCCGCAACACCGTCGCGGACGCCTACAACCAGCTGGTCGCCGAAGGCTGGCTCGTCGCGCGGCAGGGATCCGGGACGCGGGTCGCCCGGCGCGTCCCCGATCGGGACGCCGACACCGGCCGGCCGGTCACCGGGAGCGCGGCGCCGCGCTACGACCTCCGGGCCGGGATGCCCGACCTCGCATCCTTCCCGGCGTCGGCCTGGACCGCGGCGCTGCGCCGCAGCCTCGCGGCGTCCCCCGTGGAGGCGTTCGGCTACGGCGACCCGCGCGGCCGGCCCGAGCTGCGGGAGGCGCTCGCCGGCTATCTCGCCCGCGCTCGCGGCGTCCGCGCCGACCCCGAGCGCATCGTCGTGTGCTCCGGTTTCGTGCAGGGCCTCGCCCTGCTGTGCTCGGCCTTGCCAGCACGGACGCCGGGGAACGCGCGGTCGGCGTCCGCGGTGGCCGTCGAGGCCTACGGGCTGCCCGTCGTGCGGCAGATCGTCGGCGACCACGGCCTGCGGCCGGTACCGCTCGTGGTCGACGACGACGGCGCCGCCGTCGAGGCGCTGACCGACGAGGTCGCGGCGGTCCTCACTCCGGCGCACCAGTACCCGCTCGGGCCGTCGCTCGGCGCGGGCCGCCGGAGCGCGGCCGCGGATTGGGCGGCGCAGGCCGGCGGGATCGTCGTCGAGGACGACTACGACGGCGAGTTCCGCTACGACCGGCATCCGCTCGGCGCGATGCAGGCGCTCGCCCCCGACCACGTCGTCTACGCCGGCACCGCGAGCAAGACGCTGGCGCCGGGCCTGCGGCTCGCCTGGCTCGTACTCCCCCGCGCGCTGGTCGAGCCCGTGCTCGCGGTGAAGGCCGTCGCCGACCACACCGGCGTCCTCGAGCAGTTGACGCTGGCGGAGTTCATCCGATCCGGCGGGTACGACCGCCACGTCCGCGGTCGGCGGCTGACGTACCGGCGGCGACGGGACCTGCTCCTGCGCGCGCTCGCCCGGTCGGCCCCCGCCGTCGCGGTGACCGGCATCGCCGCGGGCCTGCACGCGCTGGTCACGCTGCCCGAGGGCGTCAGCGAGGAGGAGATCGGCGTCCGCGCCGCGCGACGCGGACTGACGGTCGCCGGCCTCGCCCAGTACCGCGCGGGCGGGCCGGTGCACCCGCCGGCTCTCGTCGTCGGGTACGCCACCCCGCCCGATCACGCCTACACCGGCGCCCTCGCCCGCCTCGTCGCCGCCCTGACCCCACCCGGACGAGACTGACCCCGCGGCCCTCCACCGGCCCTCCACCGGCGCGGCGCCCGGCCGCGCCGCCCCGGCCGCCGGCCGCCGGCCGCCCGGACCTCCCCTCCTCCTCTGCGGCGATCATGCACTTCGCGGCGATCATGCACGTCGCGGCGCCGAACGGCGGCTACATGCTGGCGATCTGGATGAGGTTGCCGCACGTGTCGTCGAGGACGGCCGTCGTCACCGGACCCATCTGCGTCGGCTCCTGCGTGAACGTCACGCCGAGCCCGCGCAGCCGCTCGGCCTCGGCGTGCACGTCGGCCACCGCGAACGAGGTGAACGGGATGCCGTCCGCCACCAGCGCCTCCTTGAACGGCTTGACCGCCGGGTGCTCGTCCGGCTCGAGCACGAGCTCGACGCCGTCCGGCTCCTCGGGCGAGACCACGGTCAGCCAGCGGTGCTCCCCCAGCGGCACCTCGGTCTTCTTCACGAAGCCGAGCACCTCGGTGTAGAAGCGCAGCGCCTTGTCCTGGTCGTCGACGAGAACACTCGCCAGGTTGATCCTCACGTCGAATCCTTTCCGGGGTCGGTGAGCCACCGCTCGACGATGACCTCGAGCGGCGAGGTGTCCAGGTGGTGGAACTTGTACCGGCCCTGCCGGCGCGTGGTGACGAGCCCGGCGTCCTCGAGGACCGCGAGGTGCTGCGACACGGCCTGCCGGGTCGAGCCCAGACCGTGCTTCGTCGCCAGACGGGCGCGCAGCTCGAACAGGGTCTGACCGTCGCGCTCGCGGAGTTCGTCCAGGATCACGCGCCGGGTCTGGTCGGCGAGGGCGCGGAACAGGTCACCCACGAGCAGACAATAGGCAAGCAGCGACTTGCCTGACAAGTCCTGAAGCCTCGCTGGGGGCCGTTCGCGCGGCGCTGTGCACTGAGTCAGTGAGTGACTCAGTGCACAGCGCCGCGAGAGGGTGCCGGTGCAGGCCGCAGGCGGCCACAGACGATCTACCTCGTCGGGCTCGGCGCACTCGTCGTCCTGAAGGAATGCGAACGCCTGGGCTTCCGGGCCCGGCGCCTTCTCAGAGGACGAGGTCGCGGATGCCGAAACTGCTCGGCCGGTAGTCGCTCACACGGCCCCAGTCGAGCCGGACGCGGACGAGCACGATCTCCGGGTCCTCGGAACGCTGCAGCCCGTCCGGGTACTGCGCGACGTACGGCGCCAGGCACCGGTCACGCTCCGCGCCGGTGACGACCTCGGCGTCGCCTTCGCACTGCAGCGTCACCACGTCGTCCCATCCGCCGACGACGACGGCCACGCGCGGGAAGGCCCGCAGGTTGCGGCACTTGCGGGAGCCGGACGCCGTGTCGAAGACGAGCTCGCCACGGTCCGTGGCAGTGACCCCGACGAGCGCGGCCTGCGGCGAACCTTCAGGTCCTCGGGTGGCGACGACCGCCAGCCCGCGAGCCCGGACGAATTCGACGAACTCCTCGCGATCCACGGTCGACTGTTTCACCCGGAATGCCAGGTATGGAAGCGTGGCCGGTCACAGCCCACGCACGGGGAGGTCGGCCAGTGACCGTTCGAGCGCTCGTCCCCATACCGCTGGTCGCCGGCCTGGTGCTCGCCGGCGCCGTCCCGGCGGTCGCGGCCCAGGCCGAAGCCATCGCCTGCGGAACCGTCGTGACCCACGACATGACCCTCGAGAACGACCTGCTCGACTGCCCCGGGAACGGGCTGGTGATCGGTGCGGACGGCATCACCGTCGACCTCGGCGGACACACCATCACGGGCCGCCTCCTCACCACGATCGGCGACCTGGACCAGGTCGGCGTGGACAACAGCGCCGGGCACGACGACGTGACCATCAGGAACGGCACGATCAACGAGTTCGCGCGCGGGGGCGTCCACCTCGTGGGCGCCGACCGCAACAGCGTGAGCGGCCTGAGCATGTTCCTCAACCGCGACTTCGGCATCCTCCTCGAGCAGGGGTCCGGCAACCGCTTCACCGGCAACACGTTGCAGAGGCCCGGCACGGTCGGCATCGGCATCTTCGGCACGTCGACGCCGAGCCGCGACAACGTCGTCAGCGGCAACACCGTGAACGACGGGGACGCCGCCGGGATCTCTCTGCGCTACGGGCGGATCAGCGACACCCGCATCGAGAACAACACCCTCGGGCTGCAACTCCAGGTGTCGTGGGGAGCCGGGATCGCGCTCGGCGCCCGGTACACCACGGAGGCCGGCGAGATCCAAGGCACGGTCGTCCGCGACAATCGGCTGAGCGAGAACTACTCCGGCGGCGTGTACGTGGGACCGACGGCGCCGGACACCCTGGTGGAGTCCAACCGGCTCGACGACATCTACGGCCTGCCCGGGATCGAGGTAGAGCGGAGCGGCACCATAGTCCGCCGCAACGTCATCCGGTCCCCCGCCTTCTCTGGCAGCACGGCGTTCGGGCTGACGGTGGACGCCGGGGCGCGGGGCGTCCGCGTCGAGCTCAACTCGATCGATCGGGCCGGCGTCGTCAGCATCGACGACTCCGGCACCGGCACGGTGATTCGGGCGAACCTGGTGCAGGGCGAGAGCTTCACCTCGGGGGAACCGCCGAGCGGCGTCGGCGCCGGAATCATCGTCCGCGAGGAGGGTCGCGGCGCGCAGATCACGGCGAACGTCGTCCGCCGGCAGGCCGGCAGCAGCGAGTTCGGCCCCGGCGGGATCGTCGTGGAGGGCGACGACGTGAACCTCGTGGGCAACGTCGTCAGCGAGGTCCTCTACGCGGACGGCATCGACGTCCTGGCCGGCGCGCGAGGCACGCGGCTGACCGCCAACGTGGCGACCCGGAGCGGCGAGGACGGCATCCACGTGGCCGACCCCGCCACCGTCCTCAAGGCGAACGTCGCGAACGACAACCACGACCTTGGCATCGAGGCGGTCGCGGGCGTCACCGACGCGGGCGGCAACCGGGCGGCCGGCAACGGCAACCCGCTGCAGTGCGTCGGCGTCACCTGCCGCTGAGATGGAGGACGCGTCGAACCACTCGACCCCCGCGGCCGTGACGTCACCATGAGGGTGACGGCGGAGGCGAACACGCTCCGGACGCCGATGGGGCGCCGGGTCAAGGTCGTCGCGCGGGGTACGGGGACGCCGGTGGTGTTCCTCCACAGCGGCGTGGGCAGCGCCGGCGAGTGGAAGCCGGTCTTCTCGCTCTGGCCTCACGGCTACCGGCTCGTGGCCATCGACGCCTACCGGGACGGCGGCGGACCGGACGCCACCGAGCGGCACACCATCGACGACTACGCGGACCAGGTCTACGCCGTCGCCGACCACGTCGGCGCCCCGGTCGACCTCGTCGGGTTCTCGTGGGGCGGCACCACCGCCCTGCGCGTGGCCGCCATGAGGCCCGAGGTCGTGGAGTCGCTCGCCGTCGTCGAGCCCGAGGCCTACGGGCTGCTCCGCACGCAGAACCCCGCTGCCTACGCCCAGATCTCGGGGTTGCGCGATCGGTGGCGGGCGCACGTGCGCCAACGACAGTGGTACGAGGCCTTCGAGGAGTTCGTCGACTTCTACAACGGGCCCGGCTCGTTCGCGGCCTGGCCGGTGGTGCGGCGGGAGGCCTTCCTGGAGATCCAGCAGACCCGCGGTGACCTCTGGGACGTCCTCTTCGACGACCTGGTCAGCGTCGACACGCTGGCCGGCCTCAGCATGCCCGTCCACGTCGTCGAGGGATCGCGCACCTCCGCCGTCGACCACGCGATCTGCGACATCGTCCGGCAGCACGTCCCGCACGGCCGGCACACCCTGATCGAGGGCGCCGGCCACATGATGCCGCTCACCCATCCCGAGCAGCTCGCCCGCGCCCTCCTCGCCGGCATCGAGCGCTAACTCCGCCGATCCCCCGGCGCCGGCGGGCGCACGAGCATGTCGTGCAGCTCCAGAGCGACGTCGCTGGTCAGCTGGTCGTCATCCGAGCGGGTGAGCAGCGCGACCGCGGTCCTCGTCGCCGGGTTCCGGACCGCCTTCGCCGTCCATCCCGGCCAGGTGCCGCCGTGCGTGTACGTCGTCCCGACGGACGCCGGCTGGGCCGCCATGCCCCACGCGTAGTCCAGCGGCGTCCCGTCGTCGAGGCGCCCGGGTGTCTGCAGCAGATCGGTGAGGTCGTCGCCGAGGACGCGGCCGTTCAGGGCCTCGAGCCAGCGCAGCAGGTCGGGCGCGGTCGCCCAGAGCCCGCCGTCGCCGACCGTCCGCGGCGGAGGGTCGGCCTGCGGCCAGAGCGGGTCCTGCCGGACGTCGCTGTCATCGAGCCGCAACGGACGCAGCAGCTCGTCGCGCAGGAGATCGGCGGGGTCGGCGGAGCGGACGGCGCGCAGGATCTCGGCGAGCAGCACGTAGCCCGTGTTGCTGTACGCGAAGGCCGCGCCGGGCACCTCGTCGAGCGCGGGGATCCGCGTAAGGGCGCGCACGACGAGAGCGTTGTCGAGGATCGACATGTCCTCGAGGTCGAGTGCGGTCAGCACCTGCGACGTCGACGGCAGCGCCGCGACGTGGTGGACGAGGTGACGGACCCGCACCTGCCCCGCCCAGGCCGGCAGGGCGAGGAACCGGTCCACGGTGTCGTCCGGGTCGAGCCGGCCGTCCAGGACCGCCCGGCCGACGAGCGCGGCGAGGAACTGCTTGGTGATGGACGCGGCGTACATCGGCGTCCGGCTCGTGACCGGGTCACCGCCCGGCGTCGACCCGGTCGACCAGGTGAAGCTGCCCGTCGCGGGCGACGTCGCCGCAAGAGCGACGGCCGGCGCGGCGGCGAGTCGCTCCTTCGCGAGCGCGATGCAGCTCTCGTCGGGGGTCGTCACGGCCTCATTCTGAGGGCGCCCGATCCTCCCGGCGTCCGCGCGCCCTCAGGCGACGACGGAGGCGAGGAGCTCGACGGCGTCCGCCAGGCGCGGGAGCACGACCTCGTGCCGGGCGCCGTCCTCGTGCGGGTCGGGCAGGTCGTCCTCGCGGGCGTCGACGCGCGGGGCGTCGCCGCGGACGGCGTCCAGCTCGTCGACCCACCAGGCCAGCCGCTCCTCCCCCGTCAGCCCGGCCGGAGCGGAGACGCCCTCGGCCTGCAGGAAGGCGGCCAGCCGCGCGGCCTGGAGCAGGGTGAACGCCTTGCGCTGCGCGTTCGGGACGAGCGCGATCGCCGCCGACCGGTGCTCGCGGGCGGCGCCCAGCACCAGGGACGCCGACCGCACGTGCCCGGCCTCGAGCAGCACGCTCCGCTGATCGCCGCGAAGTGCATGATCGCCGCGAAGTGCATGATCAGCGGGGAAGGGTGGGGAGGCGGCTGGGAGGGAGACGAGAGAGCGCGCGGGGGTGGGGGGAAAGGCGGCGGACGCCGGGCAGGCGGGGCGGCCGGGGACGGCGCGGACGCCGGCGCTCGTCACCGGCACGTCGAGGACGACGGACAGCAACCGGGCGGCCAGCGGAGACCGGCACACGTTGGCCGTGCACACGACAAGTACGGACACCTCGACGCTCCCTCGGCAGTTCAGCCCAGACTCGAACACTCTTCGCACTCGCGCGGTAGCAGCGTGCCAGCATCACCGACGTGCCGCCGCTCTCCGACACTTCTTTCGATCCCCTCCTCGACGGCGCCTCCCCGTCCCGACCGCAGGGCGTCTCCCCAGCCCGGATGAGCCACGCGAGCCGTGAGAGGGGTCCGAGACCGCTGCGCTACCGGCTCCGTCGTCAGCTCCGACGCAGTCGCAGGCCCAAGCGGCTCGCGGCCATCCTGGCGGTTCTCGCCGTCCCGGCGCTGGCGTTCTGCGGATTCAGCATGTGGCGCGGGGCGCAGCGCGCCCAGGAGGACGTCGCGCGCATGCGCGCGGACGCCGACACCCTGCAGCGGCAGGCGGCGGCCTTCGACCTGAAGCGCGCCTCGGCCACCCTCACGCGCCTGCGGCAGGACGCCGACGACGCCCGCGCCACGACGAGCGGACCGCTCTGGGCGACGGCGACGATCGTCCCGGTCGTCGGCGACGACATCGCGGCCGCGCGCACGGTGTCGTCGAACGTCGCCGCGATCCTGGACGCCGCGCAGCCGCTCGAGACGGCGCTGCCGAAGCTGCAGCGGACGCACGGCCGGATCAACGTCCAGGCGCTGAACGACGTCGCCGGCGCTCTGCCGCGCATCTCGGCCGCGGTCTCGAGGGCTGACACCGCCGTCGCCCTGCTCGACACCTCGGCCCTGCAGCCGCAGCTCGCCGACGGCGTCAAGGCCCTGCACGCGGAGCTCGGCGCGGTGCGCGACCCGCTCGCCAACGCCGTCCCGGGCATGCAGGTGCTGCCCTCGATGCTCGGCTACGACCGCCCCAAGACGTGGCTGGTGCTCCTGGAGCAGGACGCCGAGGCGCGCGGCACCGGAGGGCTCGTCGGCGCCTTCGCCGTCGTCACCGCCGACCACGGCAAGATCACGCTCGACTCGACGGCGCAGCGCGCCGCGCTGAACACGCGCGAGATCCCGGCCACCGCCGTCCCGCCGGAGCTGCGCGCGCTGTGGGGCAAGGACATCACCGAGTGGGCGGGCCTCAACCTCAGCCCGAACTTCCCCTGGACGGGGCAGCTCGTCAGCGCCGGCTGGGAGTCGAAGCAGGGCTCGAAGGTCGACTACGTCGCCGCGCTCGACCAGCACGCCGTCGCCGCGCTGCTCGCCGGCACCGGCCCCGTCCGGGTCGGCCCCGACACCGTGACGAGCGAGAACGCCGCGGACTACCTCAGCACCGGCGTCTACCAGCGCTACCCCGACTACCGCAACGTCGACCGCGCCACGCAGGCGCTCGTCGTCCAGACCTTCCGGCGCATCTCCGCGGGCCGGCTCGAGCTCGGGGACCTGGTGAAGTCCGTGGCCGCCCAGGGCGGCCAGCGGCGGATGCTGGTGTGGTCGTCCGACCCGAACGAGGAGCTGACGCTGCAGGGCCTCTCCGTCGGCGGCGCGCTGCCGACGAACTCCGGCCCGTTCGCCATGGCCGTGGTCAACAACGGCGGCGGCAACAAGATGGACGCCTACCTCAAGGTCCACACCGACTACGAGCCCGGGAAGTGCGCCGGAGGCAGCCGCATCGGCGACCTCGCCGTCACGCTCTCGAACACCGCGCGCCCGGCGACGCTCACGCGCTACCAGAGCGTGCGCAGCGACCTGCTCGACCAGGGCAAGACGCACTGGGTGGTCGGCAGCAACCGCATCCTGCTCGACCTCTACGGTCCGGTCGGCGCGGCGGCACCGCTCGTCACCGTCGACGGCGTCGCCACGGCGCCGTTCGTCGGCACCGACCGCGGGCACGCCGTCTGGCGCGTCATCGTGCCGATCCTGCCGGGCCAGCAGCGCGTCGTCCGCGCGGTCGTCGTCCAGCCGGTCGACCTCCAGGACGGCGACGCGGCGCCCCAGGTGATGACGCAGCCGATGGCCATCCCGGCGACGGCGAAGCTCGGCGCTGCCCCCGACTGCCAGTGACCCGTCGAGCGCCCCCTCGCCTCTTCAGCGATCATGCAATCCGCGGGGATCATGCAGGCGGGTCGCGGCGGATCAGCGCACGGAACTACGAGGCCGCGTAGAAGATGTCGACCTCGCCGTCGGCCAGGGTCAGGTGCAGCTGCAGGTCGCCGACGTCGGCATCGCGGCCGACCACGTACGGGTACGACCGCGCACCGTCGGCCGACTCAGTCTGGGGTTGGATCGACAGGATGCCGCGGGCGGCCCGGACGGAGCCCTGCTCGGAGCTCTGGATGGCACAGTCCGTCGAGGACTGGCATTGGGCGAGCGTGTACTCGTACCGACCGTCCGCGCTGAAGCGGTAGGTGCGCACGATGGCCCGGGAGCCGGTCGAGTCGAGCCAATGCTGCGTCTCCCACGAGCCGACGAGCTCGGCGCCAGCGGCGGGTGGCACCGGTGTCGCCGATGTCGGTCGGCGACGTGTCGGCTCCGGTGTCGTCGGTGGCTCGATGCGCGCGGACGACGTACCGCCGCACGCGGCGAGGAGCCACACGGCCAGCACAGCGGCCACGACACCGACGGAGCCTCTGCGGCCGTCGGTCCACCTCGCGGGGACATCGACTCACTGATCACACGCGACAGGAGCGCCCTCGCCCGACTCTGATACCCGGCAGACCGGTCGGACGGCGACCGACGACGTGGCGGGTCCCTCGCGAAGGTCTGCCGGCCCCGGCTCGGGGAGCCGTCAAGGGCATCGGCGTCCGACGTTCCGGTGACGCCGGAATCAGGTCCCCACTCAGCGTGAAGTCCCACGGGCGAGACACCGACCCCGCTACGGTGCTGAGCGTGACCAAAATGAAACTCTGGGTGATTGCCGGGGTCATCGGCGCGGCGAGCGTCGCGGCCGTCCCGGCGATCGACGCCTACGCCTATCCGCCCGGTACCAGCCTGCAGGTGTCTGTGACACCGACGGCGAACCCGCACGAATACATCGTCAGCGGCAACGAACGCCGGCCCCGGCTGCACCTTCCGCGTCGTCAGCGGCAACGTGAAGGTCAACACCCCGGTCGGCACGGACGGAACGGCCATCCGTGACGGTCGACATCGGCACCAAGACCGGCACCCGCGTGATCCTCGCCAAGACGATCTCCTGCAAGAACAAGGAGACGACGACCACCAAGGTCATCACGACGACCAACAAGTTCAAGGGCCCCAGCTCGGCGACCGTCGGTGAGAAGATCACCTTCAAGGCGCTCGGCTGGAACCCGGCCTACCCGGTGGTCTTCACGCTCTCCGACGGCAAGGGCGGCGGCATCACGTCCGGCCCGCTCACGCCGAACTCGACCGGCAACGTCTTCTGGAAGACGAAGACGCCGCCGGTCGGCACGTACGCGGTGGTCGTGACCCAGCAGGGCTCGGCGCCGCAGACGTACCAGATCGTCATCAAGGCGAAGAAGAAGCACTGACACTCGCTCCAGACGGGGCCGGTTCGCGGGAACGCGAGCCGGCCCCGTTGGCGTGCCGGGCAGGCCGGGTGCAGAGGCCGGCGTGCCCGGCCGGACCGGCCGGCGTGCCAGGCTTGTCGCGTGCAGACGCCGACGCTCTCGATCGCCCGCGCCCAGGAGGAGTTCTCCCCCGAGGTCGTCTACCTCAACACCGCGTCCCTCGGCCTGCCGCCGCGGAGCATGCTGGCCGCGCTGGAGGAGGCGATGGACGCCTGGCGCGCGGGCCGCGCCAACCCGCCGGACTACGACGAGCCCGTCGCCCGATCCCGCGCCGCGTACGCCGCGCTCGTCGGCGTCGAGCCGTCGCGGGTGGCGGTGGGCCCGCAGGCGAGCGTGTTCGCCGGCCTCGTCGCGGCGTCGCTGCCGGACGGCGCCGAGGTGCTCGTGCCGGCCGGCGAGTTCACGAGCGTCGTCTTCCCGTTCCTCGCGCAGGCGCCGCGCGGCGTCCGGGTGCGCGAGGTCGAGCTCGAGCGCCTCGCCGACGAGGTCACGCCCCGGACGGCGCTGGTCGCCGTCGCGGCCGTGCAGTCCGCCGACGGGCGCCTCGCCGATCTCGACGCGCTGGAGGCGGCGGCGTCCGCGACCGGCGCGAAGGTGCTGCTGGACCTCACCCAGGCCGCGGGCTGGCTGCCCGTGGACGCCGGCCGCTTCGCGTACACGATCTGCGCCGGCTACAAGTGGCTGCTCGCGCCGCGGGGCACCTGCTTCTTCACCGCTGCAGCCCGGCCTGGAGGACGAGCTGGTTCCGCACTCCGCGGGCTGGTACGCCGGCGCGGCGCCCTGGGAGAGCATCTACGGCGGGCCGCTGCGGCTCGCGCACGACGCCCGCCGCTTCGACGTCTCCCCCGCGTGGCTCAGCTGGGTCGGCCAGGCGGCGACGCTCGACCTGATGACCGCCGTCGGCAGCGCCGCTCTGCACGAGCACGGGGTGGGGCTGGCGAACCGCTTCCGCGCGGCGCTGGACCTGCCCGCCGGCGACTCGGCCATCGTCAGCCTGCCGCTCGAGCCGGGCGCCCAGGAGCGGTTGGAGGAGGCGAACATCGCGGCGAGCGTGCGCGCCGGCCGCCTGCGCCTGGCCTTCCACGTCAACAACACCGTGGACGACGTGGAGCGCGTGGTCGCCGCCCTGACGAAGGAGCGGGTCAGGATCTGAGGCCGTCCGGGGCGCTCAGGTCCCGCGCCGGACGGCCGACGGGACCGGTATGCGGGGACGACGCAGGCGCTCGGTGCTGGCTCTCGGCGCTCTGGCCGCGCTGCTCGGTCTGGTGGCGTCCGCCCCGGCCGCGGACGCCCGCTCCGCGCCCAAGCACCGGGCCCCAAGCACGCCGCCCCGAAGCACCCCGCCGCCAAGCGCCCCACACCCAAGCGCCCGGCGATCAAGCACCCGGCGGCCAAGCGCCCCGTGAAGCCCGAAACCGAAGCCCAAACCGAAGCCGGCCTGCAACCGGCCCGCCGACGTCCTCGACCTCACGAACTGGGCCGTCACCCTGCCCGCCGCCGACGCCCCCGTCACCGTCGCGCAGCCGCAGCTCGCCACGTACAGCGACGACCCCCTCCTTCGCCGTCCACGGTTGCGCCGTGCAGTTCCAGGCGCCCGTGGACGCCGCCACGACGCCCAACTCGAAGTACCCGCGCTCGGAGCTGCGGGAGATGACGGACGGCGGCCGGAGCAAGGCGGCGTGGTCGTCGAGCGTGGGCCGGCACGAGCTGGACGTCGACCTGGCGTTCACGCAGCTGCCGGCGGACAAGCCGCACGTCGTCGGGGCGCAGATCCACGACGCGAGCGACGACATCACGACGCTGCGGCTCGAGGGCTCCAAGCTCTGGATCAGCGACGGCGACCACAGCCACGGCTTCCTCGTCACCGACGACTACCGGCTCGGCACCCGGGTGCACCTGACGTTCGTCGTGCAGCACGACGAGGTGCAGGCGTTCGTCGACGGCCGCCTCGTCGCGACCATCGACGAGGCCTTCGACGGCGCGTACTTCAAGACCGGCGCCTACGTGCAGGCCAACTGCGCCAAGTCCTCCCCCTGCGACGCCACGAACGCCGGTGCCGTGCTCGTCTACGCCCTCCGCGTCACCCACAGCTGATCGGGTGATGGCTCCGCCGCGGACGTAGGGTCGTGATCGTGACCATTCGTCTGGGCTACCAGATTCCGAACTTCACCTATCCCGATATCCCCACCGAGCGGCTGTTCGAGACCGTCGTCGCGCAGGCCCGCGAGGCCGAGGGCTCCGGGTTCGACACGGTCCTCGTGATGGACCACTTCTACCAGCTGCCCGGCATCGGCGACCCGAGCAACGCCATGCTCGAGTGCTACACGACGCTGGGGGCGCTGGCGACGGCGACGTCCACCGTGCAGCTGTCGGCCCTGGTGACGGGCAACACCTACCGGAACCCGCCCGATGCTGGCCAAGGTCGTCACCACCCTGGACGTCGTCTCCGGCGGCCGGGCCGTGCTCGGCATCGGCGCCGGCTGGTTCGAGAAGGAGCACGACGAGTACGGCTTCGAGTTCGGCACGTTCACGCAGCGCTTCGAGCGGCTCGAGGAGGCGCTGCAGATCGTCGGGCCGATGTTCCGCGGCGAGCAGCCGACGTTCGACGGCTCCTGGTACCACGTGAAGAACGCGCTCAACAACCCGCGGCTGCGGCCGAACATCCCGATCATGCTGGGTGGCAGCGGGGAGCAGAAGACGTTCCGGCTGGCCGCCCAGTACGCCGACCACATGAACATCATCTGCGGGCGGCAGGACGTGCCGCGCAAGGTGGCGGCGCTGCGGCAGCGCTGCGAGGAGGTCGGCCGCGACCCGGCCACGCTGCCGACGAGCCTGCTGGCGTCCGTCGTCCTCGCCGAGACGCCCGAGCAGGCCACCGCCCTGCTCGAGCGTGTGCCGCCGGATCGGCGCGACCGGGTCTTCCTCGGCACGATCGAGCAGGTCGCCGAGGACCTCAAGACCAACGTGCTCGACCAGGGCATCGACGGGCTGACGATCAACATGCCGTACAACGGCCACGTTCCGGGCGCCGTCGCCGCCGTGGGCAAGGCCATGCTCCCGCTGGTGAGCTGACCCAGCCGAGCACTGAACGGGAGTAGGCCGCCCGGCCCGGCGAGGCCGGGCGGCCTACTCGCGCAGAAGCGTCAGTCGTTCACGGCGTGGGGAAGGCGAACCGTGCCGGCGGCGGGCTCTCGACGCACCGGTCCCCCGTGCCGACGGCGGGCAGCACCCGCCCGGTCAGGTAGGCGTTCACCTTGGCCTGGATGCAGGCGCTCTTGGCGTAGGCGGTGTGCCCCTCGCCGACGAAGGTGAGCAGCTGGGCCCGGTCGAGGGTCTGGGAGAGCGTGACCGCGCCCTCGTACGGGGTGGACGGGTCGTTCGTCGTGCCGACGACGAGGATCGGCGCCGCGCCCTCGGCGCGGTAGTCGCCCCGGTACCGGCTGGGCGGGTTCTTGACGGGCCACTGCGCGCAGGCGGCGCCGTTGCTGCCGTCCCCCGCGGGTGCGCCCGCGGGCAGGGCCCTCCCGAACGTCGGCGCCAGCCGCCGGCTGATCGCGGCGTTGTCGAGGAAGTCCCGGACGCCGTAGCCGCCCACCGAGTCGGTGCATTCGATCACGGGGTTGACCGCGGTCAACGCGTTGATGCCGGTGAAGTCGCCGGTGAGCAGCGGCCCGGTGCCCTGCGCGGCGAGGGCGAGCGACTGACCGATCAGCGGCCAGAAGCTGCGCCCCAGCGTGAACGCGCCGTAGAGCCCGAAGACGATGCCGTAGCCGGTGGTGGTGACCTTGGTGCCCTGGACGTCGACGACCGCGGGGTGGGCGTCGAGCTGGGCGATCAGCTTCCGGAACGCGGCCTGCGGCTTGCCGGCGCCGAACGGGCACGCCGTGGTGCCGGCGCTCGCGCACCAGGAGAGGAAGTGGTTGAGCGCCATCTCGCTGGCGCGGTAGTTCTTGCGCAGCAACGTCAGGAAGTCGCGGCCGTACTCGTTCGGGTCGAGGGCGCCGTCGAGAACGGCGGTGCGCACGCGCGAGGGGAACATGTCGGCGTAGACCGTGCCGAGGAACGTGCCGTAGGAGAGGCCGAAGAAGTTCAGCTGCTTCTCGCCGATGCCGGCGCGCATGCGGTCCATGTCGATCGCGACGTACTTCGTGCCGACGAACGGCAGCACGGAGCCGCTGTTGCGCACGCACGCGGCGTCGAAGTCAGCGCCGAGGCGCAGGGCCTGCCGGATGCCGGCCGGGTAGGGCGGGTTCGCCAGCGTGCTGTCGAAGGCGGTGCGGTACTGCTCGGACGACCAGCAGCTGATCTTCGGCTCGCTCGCGTTCGTGCCGCGCGGGTCGAAGCCGATGAGGTCGAAGCGCGTGTTGAGGTCCTTGTAGCCGGGTTCGCTCGCGCTGCCCATCACCTGCTGCACGCCGGAGCCGCCCGGGCCGCCCGGGTTGAGGAACAGCGCACCGATGCGGTGCTTGGTGTCGCTCGCCTTCAGCCGCACCATCGCGATCTTGATGGTCTTCGCCGAGGGGTGCCGGTAGTCGAGCGGCACGGGGTACGAGGCGCACTCGAAGGCGGCCGAGCCCTTCGGCAGGTTCGGGCACGGCGCCCAGGCGACCTTCGGGACGCTGCCGACGTCCGCCCCGCGCTGCGGCCCGTCCGGCACATCCGGCACGGACGCCGACGCGGCCGGGGTCAGGGTGGTCGCACGGTCGGCGGCCGAGGCGGACGACTGCGTCAGGGTCGTCGCCACGAGCGCCGAGGCCGCGACGACACACGCGACCGCGCGCAGCCGAGGCCGGCGCGGAGAGGGCGCGCCGGAGGGGGCCGCGCGGAGAGCCAATCTCATGTGAGCTCCAAGATGAGGGGGCGTGCCAGGCGTCGCCGGGCCAGGGCACACCGCCGGCCCCGTTCCGGCACTGCGCAGTGTGTCCGGTTCGCGGCGTCTGCGCCAGGACCCCTCCGGCACCCCAGCCCGACGGACGCCGGTTCGCGTCGGTGACCACCTGATCGCGCGGGTTCGTGAGCTCGCCGGAGACGAAACCTCCCCCGAACGTCCCATCGCTCACGAACGGTGACGGGAGATTGACGCAAAGCTCTGCGAGCCGTTCGCGCGGGACTGCTTGCATGGGCGACGCCGAAAGAAGTTCGGCGGAGGGTTACCGGCCGACCGCAGCTCGTCACCATCGAGCCCAGCGGGGCTCACCTTCTCACAGACGACCGCAAGCCGCGCCGGGGGGCGTCGGCGCGATGCCCCATGCCCTGGGGCAGACCGAGGGGGAACTGGTGTCCGTCAGCGAACGGGAGGTGGAGGGCTTCGAGCTGGCTCAGCTGCCGGTTCAGCCGCAGCCGCCGCTCGACGCTTTCATCGACCTGCGGGCCGAGCCCGACGGGCTCGCGCTGGCTCCGTCGGAGGAGGCCGATTCGGCGTCCGCCGCGGAGAGCTCGCCGGCCGACGCTCGGGGGTTCCTGCGTCAGTACCAACAGCTCGCCGCGGCCGGTGACGCGCTCTGCGCCGTCGCCGCCGCCCTCATCGCTCTCACCCTCCGCTTCGGCACCTGGCGTCACGTCTCGTACGACGCGCTGACGTTCGCCGTACCGGTGCAGTGGGTCTTCCTGCTCAGCCTGAAGCGCGGCTACGAGCACCGCTTCCTGGGGCGCGGGCCGGAGGAGTACCGCCGGCTCTGGGAGGCCGGGCTGCTCCTCTTCATCACCACGGCCGTGCTCTCGTTCGCGGTCAAGGGGGACGTCGCCCGCGGCTACGTCTTCCTCGTCGTCCCGCTGACCCTCGTGCTCTCGGCGCTGTGCCGGACGGTGCTGCGCCGCTGGGCCGCTCGCGTTCGTAGCCGCGGGCTCGGTGTCGAGAACGTGCTCGTCGTCGGGCCGGACGCCGAGGCGCGGTCGCTCTTCGACCGGCTCCGCAAGGGTGGCGTGCACGGCCTGCGACCGGTCGGGATCTACCAGCACGACACGGACGCCGGAGGCCTCGGCGCCGTGCTCGCCGCCGTCGACGCCAGCCAGGCCGACATGGTCGCGGTCGTCGCCGACCCCGACCTCTCGGGCCAGTCGCTGCGCGAGCTCTCCTGGGAGCTCGAGGAGCGCCAGGTCGACCTCGTCGTCGACCCCGGCCTCGTCGACGTCGCCGGCCCGCGGCTCTCGATCCACCCGGTGGCGGACCTGTCCCTGCTCCACGTGCACCGCACGCGGCCTTCCGGCGAGCGGCTGTTCGCCAAGTCGGTCTTCGACCGGGTGCTCGCAGGCGGTCTGCTCCTCGTCGCGAGCCCGCTGCTGTTCGCGATCGCCGTCGCGGTCAAGGTGACCAGCCGCGGGCCGGTGCTGTTCCGGCAGACGCGGGTCGGCGTCGACGGCCGCGAGTTCACGATGCTCAAGTTCCGCTCGATGGTGCAGGACGCCGAGAAGCTCGTGCCCCGCCTCCAGGAGCAGAGCGACGGCAACGGCGTGCTCTTCAAGATGAGGAACGACCCGCGCCTGACCCGCGTCGGAGGCTTCCTTCGGCGGTACTCGCTCGACGAGCTGCCGCAGCTGATCAACGTCGTGCGCGGCGAGATGTCGCTCGTCGGCCCGCGTCCGCCGCTGCCGTCGGAGGTCGCCGGCTACGACGGGACGGCGCACCGGCGACTGCGCCTGCGCCCCGGCCTCACCGGTCTCTGGCAGGTGAGCGGCCGCAGCGACCTCTCCTGGGAGGACTCGCTGCGCCTCGACCTCCGCTACGTCGACAACTGGTCGATGGCCCTCGACCTCCAGATCCTCGTCCGCACGTTCCGGGCCGTCGACGCACGGCGCCGGCGCCTACTGAAGACGGGCCCTTCCCCTCATGACTCTCGACCCGACCATTCCGCGCTTCGGACCGCTCGAGGCGGTCGACGCCCCCACGCTCGAACTGGACCTCACCGGGTCCCCGGTCGCCGGCAAGCACGTGCTCGTCGTCGGCATCAACTACGCACCCGAGCCGACCGGCATCGCGCCCTACACCACGGGTGTCGCCGAGCACCTCGCAGAGTCGGCGGCGTCCGTCGAGGTGCTGACGGGCGTCCCGCACTACCCCGCCTGGGACGTGCCGCGCGCGTACCGGCGACGGCTTGCGCCGGAACGAGATCGTCGGCGGGGTCGAGGTGCGCCGGCTCAGGCACTACGTGCCGTCCGCCGCAGTCGGCGGTCAAGCGGGCGCTCTACGAGGGCACCTTCCTCGCGCACGCGCAGAGCGTCCGGCTGCGGAGCCGGCCGGATGTCGTCATCGCCGTGACGCCGTCGCTCGGCGGCCCGCGCGCCGCCGCGACCATCGCCCGCCGGCACGGCGTGCCCCTGGTGACGATCGTGCAGGACCTGATGGCGAAGGCCGCGACGCAGAGCGGCATCAGCGGTGGCGGTGCCGTCGCCGGCCTGACGGCGAAGCTGGAGCGCAACGCCCTGCTGGCGTCCGACCGCGTGCTCGTCGTCAGCGAGAGCTTCCGCGAGACGCGTCCTCGCGTACGGCGTCGCGGAGGAGCGGGTCGGCGTCCTGCCGAACTGGACGCACATCAGCGCCGGTCCCGATGCCCAGGGGCGACGCCCGAGAGCGGCTCGGGCTGGGACGCCGAGCCGTTCACGGTCGTGCACACCGGCAACATGGGCCTGAAGCAGGACCTGGGCAACGTCGTCGAGGCCGCACGGCAGCTGACCGACCGCCGCGATGTCGCCTTCGTCTTCGTCGGCGACGGCAGCCAGCGGCGTTCGCTGGAGGCTCAGGCCGAGGGACTGGAGAACGTCCGCTTCGTCGACCCGCTCAGCGCTGCGGACTACCCGCTCGCGCTGGCCGCGGCCGACGTCCTGCTCGTCAACGAGCGGGCGACGGTCGGCGACATGTCGCTGCCCAGCAAGCTCACGTCGTACCTGACCGCCGGCAAGCCGGTGTTGGCCGCGACCTGGCCCGGCGGTGCCACCGGGCAGGAGCTCTCGCGGACCTCCGGCGCCGCGCTGCGCGTGGACCCCGGCTACCCGAAGGCGCTCGCCGGCGCCGTTCTCGGGCTCATGGCGGACCCGCAGGGCCGGGCCGCGATGGGCGAAGCCGCCCGTACGTACGCCACCGCCCGACTGGGGCGCGGCCGCTCGATGGCTGCCCTCGATCAGACACTCGCCGAGCTGTTCGACGCGGCCGGCACCTTCCCCCTCCCGATCGGAACGGAACTCGCGTGAAGCGTGCACTCATCACCGGCATCACCGGGCAGGACGGCTCGTACCTCGCCGAGCTGCTGCTCGAGAAGGGCTACGAGGTGCACGGCCTGATCCGGCGCGCCTCGACCTTCAACACCGCCCGCATCGACCACCTCTACCAGGACCCGCACGACCCGACGACGCGGCTGTTCCTGCACTACGGCGACCTGACCGACGGCAGCCGGCTCGTGACCCTGCTCGAGAAGATCCACCCGGACGAGGTCTACAACCTCGCCGCGCAGAGCCACGTGCGCGTCTCGTTCGACGAGCCCGAGTTCACCGGCCTGACGACGGGCCTGGGGACGACGCGGCTGCTGGAGGCGATCCGGATGATCGGGCTCGAGTGCCGCTTCTACCAGGCGAGCTCGTCGGAGATGTTCGGCGCCACTCCCCCGCCGCAGAACGAGGAGACGCCGTTCTACCCGCGCTCCCCCTACGGCGCGGCGAAGGTCTACTCGTACTGGATGACGCGGAACTACCGCGAGGCGTACGGGATGTTCGCGGTCAACGGCATCCTGTTCAACCACGAGTCACCGCGGCGCGGCGAGACGTTCGTGACCCGCAAGATCGCCAAGGCCGCCGCGCGGATCGCGATGGGCCTGCAGGAGGACCTGTACCTGGGCAACCTCGACGCGGTCCGCGACTGGGGCTACGCGCCCGAGTACGTCGAAGCGATGTGGCGGATGCTGCAGCACGACGAGCCGATGGACTACGTGGTGGCGACGGGGACGGCGTACACGGTGCGCGACTTCCTGCAGTTCTGCTTCGAGGCCGTGGACCTCGACTGGGAGAAGTACGTCCACTTCGACGAGCGCTACCTGCGGCCGACCGAAGTCGACGCCCTCGTCGGAGATGCCAGTCGGGCTTCGAAGCGACTTGACTGGCAGCCGGTTGTCCTCGCGCCATCCCTGGCAAGTCTAATGACTGAGCATGAGCTCCGGCAGGCTACAACTCCGCCCTCTAGCTTGCCAACTCTGAGGTAGGTGCCGCTGACTGGACGCCTGAAATCCTGGTGACAGGCGGATCTGTTCATCGGCTCAAACCTATGTTCCGCGTTGTCTGAAGGGCACGAGGTACCAGCTTAGACCTGGCTCAGCCTCGGATTCTGCGACCTACGCTGACCGGAGTCATTGGGGACGTAAGGGACCGAGCGTTGGTTGTGGAGATACTTCGGCGGCACAGGATTACGCATGCAGTCCATCTGGCCGCCGAACCGATCTGGACGGTAGATCGATCAGGGACTACACATCGAATACCACCGGTGTCGCATCAATGCTGCATGCCCTGGAAGAAACCGGCGGGACGACCGTAGCGATCTTTGCGTTGTCCCGCTTGGTCCATTATTCGGACACAGACCAAGGCAAAGGACATCTGGGACTACGACCCCGCGAATGCGTACGGTGAGAGCAAGATTATTGGGGAAACCTTGGTCCGACAGGCTGGCGGCCTTGACGTCGTCCTCACGCGCCCGACGTCACACTGGGGGCCGTACTTTGGAACTCCCTATCGCACCTTCTTCGAGGCCGTCCTCAGGGGCAGGTACGTGCACGCTAAGGGACGGGCAACCACGAAAACTATGGGATACGTAGGAAACACGGTTCACCAGATCCATTCGCTACTCGACTCGACGCGGTCGGTGACCGCTGAACGCCTCTATCTGGGTGACTACGCGCCGTCCGAGTGGATCGGTGGGCGACCGAAATCGCATCAGCCGGCAACCGCCCGGTTCCGCGACAGATACCCGCCCCTCCGCTACGCCTCGCCGCCACGATCGGCACACTCGGCGAAGCCGTAACACGCCGCAAGATGCCCATTACGCGCCAACGCTTCGAGAACTTGTACGGGAGTCAGGTCTTCGACATGACCGAGACGGCCGCGCACTGTCCAGATCTTCCGTTCTCGCTCTCCGAAGGCACTGCCAAGACTGTTGAGTGGCTTACCGGCGCATGAAGAAGGCGCGAATGAAAGTCGGGGGTTGGTTAACGCCAGTACACCTCGCAGGTGGTGTGCAGCGGCGCCAACGCCGCTCTAATCTTCGCCGTGTCGGCGGTAAGCGATCCACGGAAGTTCGGTGAATGGAGTGCGATAGCGATAGCGATGACAATGCCCGTCGCGCTAAACAGAGCAGTGCTAGGCGAGGCGCTGCTATTGACAAGATTCCCGAGGGCCACCGACGCCCGGCGGTTCGCAATTTTCGCGGCGATCATCTTCCCCGCGCTAGGGCTCCTCGCGGCGGCTCTCGTCATGCACACCCTGTCCATGCCCCTTGCCGCAGTGTGTTTGGCCGGCTACGTCTCCTCAGTTCAGGATTCGCTCAGGTATCAGTCCTTCCATCGTGGAGCGGCCCTCCTCGCCCTCACCTCGGATACCATCTGGGCCGTGACCCTGGCCGCTTGTTGGCTGACTTCCTGACGTCGGCATCGCCCCGGCCTTCGTCTTATGCTGGTCGGCATCCGCGACCATGGCCGCGGTCTACGCCTACTTCAAGCTTGGGCAGGATGACTTGGAACGGGTGCCTCTAGGACTACGTGAAGGCTTCAGGCATTTTGCGGCTCCACTCGACAAGCCTGCTTGTGGATGTCGTGGTCGCGCGGGGAGCTGCCGAAGCGATGATCGGAGCTTGTGTGCTCGCGGGAGCAACCCTCTTCTGGTTGGCTCAGGCTCACGCAGGTCCTGGTCGGCATAATTAATGTCCTAATTATCGGTATGCGTGTAACCGCGACATCGGACGCGACCCAACGCTTCCGGTTAATGGACGGAGAGGCCCAAAGTATGGCTCGCCGATGCCTCGTAAGGAGTCTAGTTCTGATCGCCATGGCCCTAGGAACAGCGGTCTTAGCGGCGGGCCTTTCTGAACTCCTTGGCTTGAACAATACTCGGGATCTAGCCATCACGACGCTGTGCGTCCTGCTAGGCATGGTCTTCGATGTGTACACCGGTGTGCGGAGCTTCCGAGCACGGCTCATTTCAAGGACCTACATCTACCCAAGTGTAGAATCGCGTATACCCTGCTGGTGCTCATCTCGTTTGCGGCTGCCGCTTCCGTTCTCCAACCGAATGAAGCGGCGATAGGAATCCCTATTGGTTCCCTTGCCGGGGCCATGGCTTGGGTGGCAGTCGACCGGCCCCGACTAGCGTTAGGGAGTCCCGTGTGAATCCGCTGGAACCTAGTAGGCGACCAGCAGCCGCCGGCATGTTGATGGGCTCCTTGTTCCTGTCCATGGGAGTCGCCTGCAGCTATTGGCTAGAGGACGACGGAAAGATGGCCTGTCAGCCGCCGCCGTTGGCACCGGTTCAACATTGTTTGTCGTGCTGGTCACCCGTACGGCTAGATCACGCTGGTACTCGGTGGAAAACATCCTCGCTGGCGGCTGGCTTCTGGTTGCCGTCATCCACCCCCTGCTGCGGAGTGTGCTAGACGATTATAAGGATGGCGTCCTTGGGATTCCTGTGGCGTCGGACCTCCCCTCTGCGGCAAGAGTTGCGGCAATTGGCATGGCGAGTATTGGGCTGGGCATTGCCGTTTTCGCCTGACGTTCCTCAACTCACGGGCGGCGCAGCAGCTCGACCGCCAACGTCCGGGGTCCGCTATCGCCTCGACTCGCCCGATGGCTGAATGGCTACTGTTTCTGTTGTTCAGCAGCTCCACCCTGATGTTGATACATGCGCTCGGCTTCACCGCCATCACTCAATGGCGCAGCGACAGCACGATGCAAATGCTCACCGGCGTCTCGAGCTATTTATTCTTCACCTCATATCTCTTAGTCATCCCGGGGTTGATGCGTCTTCGAATTGCGACTTCCCTTTACGAGCGAACAGCGATCGTGGGGTGGCTCTTCTTTGCATGCTCTCAATTTCTCGCCGTGCTATCGGGCAGTCGTATTGCGGTAGTTCCCGGAATACTATCCTGTCATAGTTCTGACTGTTCGCTCACGAACCCGCACTCTTGGCGCAGCGAAGATGCTGCTCATGGCATCCCTTCTGCTTGTTCTGCTCGTCGGAATCCGGCTGTATAGGCAGTCCTCGGATGAGTACCTGACCAGCGAAGGCAAGAACGGTGTGGCGTACGTGTTCAGTGACGTCTTTCAAGGTCAGGACACCGCCATGTTGGGCAATTTTGCCGTCCTACATGAGTCGATTGCGTGGATCGCTCCAAGCTTTCCTGGATCCGCCTATGCGGCAGCCGCGCTCAGTCCGATTCCTCGGCAGATGTGGCCCGAGAAGCCTCGCACGCTCGACCAAGTTCTAAACGCCGAGCTACTTCCCCGCCAGAAGCAACAGGGGTTCGGCTTTAGCTTCACCTTCTTGGGAGAGGCCTACTACAACCTTGGTCCATCTGGAGTGATCGGGGTTGGTCTCCTCGTCGGTATGCTCTTCGCTCGCCTCGAGGAATACATAGCCAGCACGCTGCCCTCACAGACGATCCTCGGGGCCGCACTATTGCCTCTAGTGATTGTTATCCTGCGTGGATCCTTCTCGGCGGACGCACCGAGATTAGTTATGACCGCTGTCCCCGCCATGCTATACCTCGCCTCGCGGGAAAGAGCCAAGGAGATTCCAGTTGTTCGTCACCGCTTTCAACCGAAACCGAGACAGCTACCAGGTTCCGCTCGCGCTCATGGAAGCCAATCTGCTGGGCGAGTTCGTTACGGACTACTACTATCCCGCCCCGGTACCCGTGCCCACTCTCCGACACAGACGCGTTGAGGGCCTGGACTCTTCGCGGGTTAAGCCTGTGCTGTCGGCGCTGACGCTTCAAACCGCTTGGAAGCTGCACGAGCGCGTCAGACCGGAAAGTGGCCCTTGCCGGAACTGACTGTCGACCGCCTGATCGCTCAAGGCGCGAGCAAGGTCGTAGTCAGCAAGCCGGATTGGGATATGCTTCTCTACAGCTCGTTTGCGGCCGAATCGTTTGAGACATCGTCTCGTGGCCGTCGAGTGCTTTTCCAGTTTCATCCACACCCTCAGTTCATTCATTCGGTTTTGAGCGAGGACCTCAAAGCGAGGGGTAGAGACTTCGGCCATACCCGACTTGCAGAGGTTGCGCAATACGAGTATATGCTCGCGAGACGCAACCGAGAAGTTGGCAGGGCAGATCTTATTCTGTGCGCCTCTACCACCACCGCTCGTTCGATTTCAGAAGCGGGCGTGGGATCTGCACCCATCAAGGTAGTCCCGTACGGCTGTCCGGAGCCTCGCCTCGCGCGCGGTCTCCGCGCCCTGGCCCGGTTCGATTTCTCTTTGTCGGGAGCGGTGGCGCACGTAAGGGCCTCCACTACCTCCTAGAAGCCTGGTCTTCCATGGATCGTCAGGCGGCGACACTCGATCTCGTGCTAGCGACGTCCGACGTTCAGATCGCCGCGAAGACTGTGCGGGTGCACCGCAAACACGCCAGTCTCTTGACGATCTCTTCGCCCGCTCCGATGTTCTGGTCTTGCCAAGCCTCGTGGAGGGTTTCGGCCTGGTGCTTGCGGAAGGCCTCGCGCTGGGATGATCTGGTTGGCTCGGAGAATACCGGCCTATCCGACCTACAGTTGCCCGAACACTTGGCGACTCTGGTTCGAGCAGGATCTGTCGAGTCACTTGCTAGCGGCCTTCAAGCCGCGCAACGCGCTGTCCTCACGAGGCCGGCGCTGGCGCAGGAGCGCAGCAGGCGGCTGCGGCCAGGAACTGGAAGCAGTTTCGTGCAGGGATAGTTGAAGGGCTTAGGGCATGAGAGTGCTGCACATTTCTGCCCGTGGGTCCCTATCAAGGACTTGGAGTACCAGGTCCTCTGGCGGTCGCACTCTCCCTTGCGCGCCGACAGCCTGGTGCCGTGGTTCTGACTACTCGCCCCCTCTCCCGAAACCGGAGAAGTCCAAACCAGGACACGCGCCTCCTAGGCAGCACATTACGAGCAAGCATCGCGATTGGCGGATCGAGGACGGGATTGTTCTGGACCTTTGCCCCCGAAGTTGTGTTCGGGGGTCGTCGGGGCCAGCACTGAGTTGTCCATCTGCACTTCGGTCGGAACCTTACCGCGCTGTTGGTTGGACTCCGGCTCGCCGTGACTTCTTCGCCGTATGTGGTGCAGACGCACGGCATGATCGAGCCTTCGACATCCTCGATGAAACGCCTGGTGGATCTTGTCATAACTCGCTTCGTATTGCGCAGAGCAGTCGCTGTGCTTGCCTTGCAGGAGGTCGAGGCAGGGTGGTTGGTCGAACTCGGGGCACCATCTAGCAAGATTCGTATTGTTCCCGAACGCCATCGAGACAATGGGGTCAGACAATAGACCGGCGAGAGACTTGCACGGGCGGAAGCACAGGCTTCTCTTCGTGGGGCACCTTCGTCCAAGGAAGAACGTAATGTTCTTCTACGAGTTGGCGCTCCGAACGTGCCGTGCTCTTGACCTGGAGTTTGTGATAGTTGGCCCCGATGGTGGCGACCTGCCCCTCTCCGCCAGGCGTTGGCGTCTGATGATGGGGACGGGCGCATTCGCTACGCGGGCGTGATGGCAAGAGAAGACATTCTAGAGCTTGCGGGAGACAGCGTGGGAGTCGTCTCTGCCGCGCTTGAGGAACCCTTTAATCTTTCCGTTTTGGACTGCCTAAGCGTAGGCACCCCCGCGATCGTGTCGACCTCGTTTCACAACCTGAGTCTCCTTCGTCGTTGCGCGGGGGTCCTAGTCCCGTACCCCCGGACTGAGATGCATATACGGAAGCGATTCAAGAGCTCCTAAACGATGGGTGGACTGAGAGGAGCAGGGCCAGTAGGGTGTTCGTCGAGACTCAGCTGTCACCTGTTGAAGTGTCCTCACTCGTCTCACGCGCCTACTCCTTGCCTAGCGACATGGATATGGTTCGTTGATATCTCGGCTATCTGTCACTCGCGACCCACTTTTTGGTCTGGGACGCTTGCTGATTCGCTTCGCAGCTTTGGTACTGCCCAAGCGCCGCCGACTTGTAATACGCACGGTCCCGGACTTCGACGATACAAGCATCAATCTTGCATGCGCGGCCGGGCGACCGGGATTGACGTCGTGGTGTTAAGCACGGGCGGATTGCCTCCCGTTCCCAGCTTAGAGCGCTATCCCTCGGCTACGCGGTTCCACCCGGCACGTTCCCTCCGTGGCCTCCTCTCATACCTCACGTCGTCGTACGTTGCCTACTCTCATGGCCTGTACCTG
>CAVWLJ010000008.1:0-195492 GCA_963755755.1 uncultured Actinomycetota bacterium | reverse complement strand
CTATCCCCGTCGCCTCTAGTACGGCCCTCGACCCAAACGGCAGAAGCTGAACCGTGGTCTGACACACCGACTCGGGTGCCCCATCGAGGCCGGCCAAGAGAGCCGTGAGCTGGGGGCTCAGAGACTCCAACGCCTCGTCCACGCTGAGGCTCGGCTCGCTCGAGACCGAGCGGGCGCAGGCGAGGTCGCAGCACGTCGACGCACTCGTGGGAAGGTCATTGGGATCACCCTCTGCGGCAGCTGCCCGGCCGGGCACCGAGCCGCACGCCCTCGTAACCCACTGTCGTAGCGAACCCCGTAAGTGGCAACTGGCAACTTGCCACTAGGAGAGTTCGCGTTTTTCCGGCATCCCGCACTAACCGTAGCTCAAGGTCACAGAAGGTAGCGGTACGGCGGCCGGCTTTCTGAGCCGGGCCGCATCGATTGCATGGACGAGGGCGCGGGGGCGCCCATCCAGCACTTAACTCCTCTGTGCAGTTTCACGTACTTAATTGCGCAGATGTTTGTCGGGGTAGGACTCCCCTCTCCCTGCCCATAGCCGTCGGCGGATCAAGAGCGCGAGCGGCTGGTTGTCGTCTCGGCCGACGACTCTGTCGGCGGGAGGCGGCATCATGCGAACCATGACGATGTTTCCTTCGTCGGCGAGCGGGCCGGGGCTCGCCGGCGCAGTGTCGACGATCACATGTTCAGCCTCGCCCCTCGATGGCCGCAGGATCGTCCCTGGACAGCAGTGTAGGCCTCGACCGCCGCGGGCCTGCGGCCCGTCGTCATCGTCACGCAGTCACTCCGTGACGTAGGAGGAGGGACTCTCATCAACCATGCAAACCGGTATGCCCAGGCAAGCTGGGAGCGCTTCGCTCCATCCGACTCCACGCCGCCCGTCTGGATCGCCGTGTTGCTGCTCGACCATTTATCGGCGGGCCAGGCTGAGCCCGACCCTGATCACAAGCGGCACATCACTGCAGTCGAGTTCGACGAGAGGGGCGACGGCTATCAGCTTGCAAAGCCGTCGTGGATGCCTCTCGCTCCGGAGGACCTCGCCGAGCTCGTCGGCCACGACGTGGACCTGACCCGTGGGGAAGGGTTCCGGGAGTCTCCGCCGCGGCCGGAGCCGACCCCGGTGCATCGAGTGCGCTGGCTCCACACGCTTCCCCCCATTGAGGAACGCCTGGGCGACTGCTTCGGGACGGGCAGACGGAGCCGGCTCGGCCGACTGCTTACGCTTATGCGACGCCGTACTCTGCCCGGACCTGCTGTAACTACCACGCAGGCGATTGGTTCAGGGTCTCCCGCACGGCCATTCGCCTCGTTCGACGTGCCCAGCACCAAGGCATACCTGCCGACGACGTCGTCGACTTCGTCATGGCGCAGCCGGAGATCGAATCGCTCACCAGGTGGAGCGGGTTTCCTCCGGAGCCTTCTTCCCCCGGGCGTCGGCATTGAGGTCCATGACGACAACTCGGCCTTCGCCGACGGCCGGCACCGTACGCAGGCCATGATCGACGCAGGGGTTCGTCGTAGGTCGTGATCGCATGGCGCTCCCCGGGCGAGTGACGAACCATCTCCGCCGGCGCTCGCTGACTGTCACTCCACCGACCGGCTCCCGGAGCTGCTGACCGAGCTCACGGAGCGCTGGCAGCACGTCTGGCCATGATCCGCGAGAGTGCCCGCATCGGCAAAGACGTAATGTCAGTCATGGTGCTCGTCCGACCCGACGTCCCCGAGCACCGAGCCGATCGGCCTGTCCGGCCGCTCTCGTTAATGACCATCCGATGTCGGCGTCGGCGATCGACATCAAGCGCGCCCGCGGTTGAGGCCGGCCGAACCGCAGTCACCACCTCCAGAGGAGACAACCCGAGGACAACCTTAGGACGCAGGGTCGGGGTAGGCGCCGGCTCACGGTGCATAGCTACTGCGTATGTGCCGGCCAAGGTCGTCCGCCGACTAGCTACCTGTTCCGCTTACTGTCACAGGTGTGCAGGGGCCACCGATAGGGGAGCGAGGACGGACAAGTCGGGCGCAACGCCGAGAATCAACCGGACATCTGAGGGGACGCACACCTTCTGCTCGCCCATGCCAGGGAAGCAGGAGGGCAAGATGCCGTCTGTGTTGTTCTTCAGGAAGCTCCGATCCCTGGTCCGGGTGGCTCATGCCCTAGATGCCATGTATCCCGACTTTGAGTACTCGATACTGCGGCCGCCAGACGGGGTGCACTTCCTTCGACTCCCCGCTGAGCAAGGACGTGAAGCCATGCTCCTTCCGAAGGGGAGCAGTTGGTGGCTGGTGGAGTCGTACACGGGCCCGGCCCAAGAGCCGAACTTCTTCGCGCTTGCCAGGCTGCGACGACCCATCATCGTTGCGCGACGCCTAATGGAGGAGCTGGCGAAGCCGATGTACACCCGCTATTGAGGATCTCTTCAAGCGCCGCATCGGCTCCACAGAGGGGGTTTGGTCAGGAGGTCGCGCCCGACGAGAACGGGTGAGCTCTGTGGGGCAGGACCGGAGTGTCGTCAGAGTCTGACGGTCTTCGCTCTGGCGCGGGGCCGTGCCGCGGCCTCCTCGACCGGTGCCGCCGGCTCAGCGCCGGGGCGGAGCGGGAGGTACATGGAGCCGGCTGCGTGGCGGTGGGATTCGGCCCGTCATGGCCGGCTTGAAGGCGCACAGAGGCGTGTCGCCGCGTGGAGCGGTTCGTGGGACGAACTCACGTCCCACGAGGGGGACGGAGACCGCAGAGACGGCGAATCGGACAGGGGAGCGTGCTCGCGACCGCCCTGGACGCCGGAGGGCCTGCCTCCTAAAGAGGTGGCGCAGGTTCGAATCCTGCCGGGGGCACCCCTGTGACCTGCGGTAATCCGGAGAGTTATCGACGATCCGTCGCTCTGGTCGCTTCGGACAGCAGGATTTCGTCCCACGAGGCGCTCCTCGGACCCCACAGCTCGAATCGTGGCAGTCTTCGCCCCGTGTCACGCCGGTGATCGCCCCGTATGGATGACCCCTGGCGTGTCCGGAGACGCCGTGTCCCGGCTCCTGGGATTCACCCTGTCGTGTCCGGAGACTCTTGGGTGCCCTGAGCCCGGGGAGTCGGAGCAACCGTGACGGGGAAGCGAGACACTGATCACGACACGACGAGAGGAGGAAGTTGACGTGAGCACTCCCGCTCCAGACCAGGGTGTCTCTGGCGATTTGGCGACCACGGAGGACTATCCGTCGGCAGGGGACGCGTCCCCTGCCATCGGTGGATGACCTGGCAGCAGAGGACCCGTTCGCCTCTGACGAGGAGTACGCAGAGTTCCTCGCGGACCTGTACGCCTCCCGTCGCGCCGGCTCGTGAGCGTCGTCGTCCTCGACACCGATGTTGCGTCGGCGTTCTTCCGTCGCAGGCTGCCGAGCCGCTCAGCCGTCAGCTCGCCGGGCAGGTGGCTGCGGTCACGTTCGTCACCATCGGCGAGTTGACGAAGTGGACGGTCATACGCCACTGGGGGCCGACCAGTGTCGTGCGGCTGGGGTCCTTGCTTGACGGTCTGCTGGTCCTGCCGTACGACACCCTGGTCGCGGTTGGTTGGGGCGAGTCGCAGGTTTACGCCAGCTTCGAGGCAGGCCTCGACCAGTCAATGACACCTGGATCGCCGCCTGCTGCCTGGTCCGCGAGCTTCCCCTGGCGACCTTCAACACGAAGGACTACGTCGACTTCTCCGAGCATGCGGGCCTCGAACTACTGCCCTGAGCGGACATGCAACCGCGGAGCGGTTCACGGCAGGGACGTTGCCCACAGGAGCCTCGGAAAGGCTTGAGACGGCGGATAGGAAACCGCAGGGTGCTCAGCCGCCAGCGTCAACGCGGAGGACCTCCTCGTGAAGAGGTTCGAATCCTGCTGGACACCTGTGTCGACGGCGCTTGAAAGCTGAGCAGTAGCGGCGCTCGAAGAGTGAGCACTCCCCCGACGATCGGAGTGTGATCACCTTGGAGGACTGGGCGCTGATCCGGAGGCTGGCCGCGGAGGGCGTGCCGAAGGCCGCGATCGCCAGGCGGCTGGGGGTGGCGAGGAACACGGTGAGCAAGGCTGTGGCCTGCGACGCCCCACCGAAGTACGAGCGGAAACCGGGCCCGACGTCGTTCACGCCGTTCGAGGCGCGGGTGCGTGTGCTGCTGGCGGAGACCCCGGACATGCCGGCGACGGTGCTGGCGGAGCGGGTGGGGTGGACCGGGTCGATCCGCTGGTTCCGAGACAACGTCAACTGCGTCCGCGCTGAGCACCGGCCTATCGACCCGGCGGACCGGCTGACGTGGGCGGCGGGTGACGTCGCGCAGTGCGATCTGTGGTTCCCGCCGCGGAAGATCCTGCTCGAGGACGGCTCCCGGACCCTGCTGCCGGTGCTGGTGATGACGTGCGGGTACTCCCGCTTCACGGTCGGGCGGATGCTCCCGACCCGCAAGACCCCGGACCTGCTGCTAGGGACGTGGTCCTTGCTCAGCCAGCTGGGACGGGTCCCGCGCCGGCTGATCTGGGACAACGAGCCCGGCATCGGCCGGCGGCGGGTGACCGAGCCGGTCGCGGTGTTCGCCGGGACCCTGGCGACGAAGGTCGTGCTGCTGCCGCCGCGGGACCCGGAGTCCAAGGGCCTCGTCGAGCGACGCAACCGGTTCTTCGAGACCTCGTTCATGCCCGGCCGCAGCTTCGCCTCCCCGGGCGACTTCAACGCGCAGTTCAGCGACTGGCTGGTGAGCGCGAACGGCCGGGTCGTCCGGACCCTCAAGGCGCGACCGGTCGACCTGCTCGCCGCGGACAAGGACGGATGCTGCCCATGCCGCCTGCGGTGCTGCACCTGGGCTGGCGCAACCACGTCCGCCTCGGCCGTGACTACTACGTGCGCGTGGACACCAGCGACTACTCCGTGAACCCGGTCGCGATCGGCGCGCGTGTCGATGTCAGCGCCGACCTGGACCACGTCCGCGTCCGCCACGGCGGCCGGATGGTCGCCGAGCACGCCCGCCGTTGGGCCCGCGGCATGACCGTCACCGACCCCGCTCACGTCAGCGCCGCAGCCGTGCTGCGGCAGGCCTACCAGCAGGCACCAAGGGAAGAGACGACCAGCACGGCGGCGCACGAACAGTCGCCTCCGGGCCGCAGGGCGCCGACGAGGGGATGGTCCGGGACCTCGGCGACTACGACCGCGCGTTCGGGCTGCAGACACAGGGACAGGCAGGTCAGTCGTGACCCCCGCGGCCCGGAAGGCTGCCGGCGGCGGCACGGCTGCCGCGGACACGTTGAAGCAGATCAGCCACCTCGCGGTCGCGTTGAAGGCGCCGCGCATCACGGAGTCCGCCGCCCGGCTGGCCGATCATGCCCGCGACGCCGGCTGGACTCACGAGGACTACCTCGCCGCCGTCCTGGAGCGGGAGGTCGCCGCCCGCAACGCCTCCGGCGCCCGCCTGCGCATCCGCGCCGCCGGAATGCCCGCGGTCAAGACGCTGGAGGACTTCGACTTCGACTACCAGCCCGGCGCCCGCACCCCCGTCCAAGCGCTGGCCTCCGGCGCCTACCTTGCCGAGCACCGCAACGTCGTCCTCCTCGGACCGCCCGGCACCGGCAAGACCCACCTCGCCACCGCTCTCGGGGTCGCAGCCGCCCGGCAGGGCCACCGGGTCCTGTTCGCCACCGCCACCGACTGGGTCGCCCGCCTCAACGAGGCCCACGACCGCGGCCGCCTCACCGCCGAGCTCACCCGACTACGCCGCTACGGCCTCATCGTCATCGACGAGGTCGGCTACCTCCCCTTCGAACAGGACGCCGCGAACCTGTTCTTCCAGCTCGTGTCGTCCCGCTACGAACACGCCTCGCTGATCTTGACCTCGAACCTGCCGTTCAGCGGCTGGGCCGGTGTCTTCGGCGACCAGGTCGTCGCCGCCGCGATGATCGACCGCATCGTTCACCACGCCGACGTCATCCCCCTCAAGGGCGCCAGCTACCGCCTCCGGGACCGAGGCGTCGACACCCTGCCCAGCATCAAGGCCGAGCAGGAATCCCTAGACTGACACCGCTCACTCTTCGCCCGCCGGAACCGCTCACTCTTCGAGCGCCGTCAACACACCTGTGCGACGTATCAGGACATCGGAAACAGACCGAACCTGCGGGTTCGATCTGTTTCGCGTTTGGGCCGGTTCTGGCGTTGGTATTCGCGTCCAGCACGACGTCCCGTTTCACCTGCGCCGGCAGTCGCTGAAGCCCCGCCGTTCGCGGACACTTCGGCGCCCTGGCGGCCTTCAACATGAAGGACTACCTCGACTTCTCAGAGCACAACGCCTCGAGCTCCTGCCCTGAGCCGGCTCGACGGACGCGACCGTGGAGCGGGTCGTGGGACGAACTGGAGTCCCACGGTGACGACAAGGACGTCGATGACGACAGGGTGACCGAGTTGCGTGCGTATGCCGCCCAGGATCACCGGGAGGGCATGCCTCCTAAAGAGGTGGCGCAGGTTCGAATCCTGCCGGGGGCACGCGCAAATTCGCACGTCAGCCCCCTGATTTCTAGATCCACAGTTGCAGCAGATGATCGTTTGTCCGTAGATTGTCCGCAAGCCTCGTCGTCATCAGACGAACCTCCACGGACTGCTTATCGCAACTGGTCACGGCGTTGACGGAGCTACGGGACCGGCGCAACGGCGCCAGGTTCCGGCTGGACGAGCTCTGCCCCACTCGGTTGGCGGCAGAGCTTGCCGACGTCGCCGTGATGGATGGGCCTGATCTCCCGACGGCCGGGGTCACCGGGTGGGTGACACCGGCGGCTCGGGGGGCCAGACGGTCGCCGGCTCCGTCTCGTCGAGGGGCATGAGGATCCACAGGATCACGTAGGGCAGGATCAGGCCGCCGTGCAGGGCGAGGGCCAGCAGCACGAACAGCAGCCGCGCCGGCCACGGGTCGATGCCGACTCGGCGGCTCAGGCCGGCGACCACGCCGCCCAGGAGGCGGCTGTGCCGAGGCCGGGTGAGGCCCTCGCGGTGGAACCATTGCTGGATGTTGTTCATCGTCTTCTCTCCTCTGGTGGTGCTTGCTGGGAACGATCCAGCCTCCGGCAGCGCGAGACCTGCGGGCATCGGGGGACGCCCGGGCTCGACCCTGGGGCGGAGGAGGAGAGTGTCAGGGTTCCGGACGCCGCCCAGGGGAGGTCTCGGCCGCGGCAACGTGGTCGAGGGTGCGTCTGAACTGCGCGTCCGTCAGTTGCCCGACCGGACCGCGAGTGAAGGTGGCTGAGAGCCCGCCGGTCAGGCATCTGTCCAGCTTGGTGCGCAGCATGCACACGGTCATGAACCCACGACATCGCGGCCGCACAGCCCTTCAGGGTCGATCCCGAGGGCGTTCCTGCCGCGGATGCCGAGTACATCGCCGCACTCCGGGAGCAGGTCGCCGAGCGCACCCGGGAACTGGGCCCGAGTAGTGGTACCGCTCGCCATGGCGATGCACCTGTGTGGCACCTTCATCACGTTCGTCATCCGGCCCGAGCGCATGTTCCAGGGAAAACCCGTTGCTGCTCACCATGGACGCCGAGTTCGTCGGCAAGAACCTCGTACTCATCGCCGCGCTCGTGGCGCTTGTGAGCCGGGCGGCGTCACCGCCTGTCTGGCCGTGACCGCATCCCGGTGCTGCGTATCGCCGCTAGGTTCACGATGTGGGCTGCTTCGGGCCAGGCACGTTCGAGCAATTCCCACGCTGAATACGGGCCGAGCTGGTCAGCGGCCGGGTGCCCGGCCACCGCCCAGCCTCGCCCCTGACGGGGGTGACCTGGCAGCACATGGTCCCGGCGATCCCGCGGTGAATCGTCGGGACCGGTGAGGACAGGTCACCTGGTCAGGGGCGACAATCGTGAGTGGGGTGAGCACACCCCGGTGGAGCCTGGAGGGGTCTTATGTACGGAATGCTCACGAAGATTGTGGTCAAACCCGGGAAGCGATCGGAGTTGCTTGAGTACTTGCGCTGGGATATCGAGGTCGCCAAGGAGAGTGAGCCCGGGACGTGGCGGTTCGATGTGTGGGAGGCCGAACCGGGCGTGGTGTATCTCTATGAGGCTTACAAGGACCGGGCGGCCTTCGAAGATCATGCGAAGGGCGATCCGTACGAGAAATGGGGCGAGGTCGCAGTTGAGACGATGGAGCAGGTGATCGACGTGATTCCTCTCACCGAGAGCCTGGCATCCAACGCCGACGAGTGACATGCCGGCCGATGGTGTGAGGCGGCCGCTGCGCCGGAGCTGGCGTTCTTGGACCTGTCCTCGGACGACGAGTAGGCGAGGTACGTGTTCGGTCAGGAAGGAGACGCCGGGTAGGCGACGCAGGTGGGTGAGGACGGCATGACAGGCCAGCACGGCGACCAAGGTGGCCATGCCCTCCAGGTAGCCGGTTCCGTCTGCGTTCGGCATCGGGCCCACGATCGCGCCAACCGCAACGGCCGCTACGGAATCGCCAGGCGCATCGCCTGCGGGACACCACTGCGCTCGGCAACAGCCCGCGCCCCCGCCAGCCATTGCAAGCGGCAAGCCCTCACGACCGAATGATCACGAAGTCCGGTAGCAATACTAAGCTCAGGGTCGTGCCCCCGATCGTCGCGCATCGACGGCTTCTCGCTGACCTATGACCGCGCGGGGGCGGGGCCGCCTGTGCTGCTGCTTCACGGGTGGCCGGGCTCCCGGAGCGACTTCCGGGCCCTGACGCCCAAGCTGACCAACACGATTGAGGAGCGAGGCCCGGGTAGCGTTGACCGAACTCCAGGGCCAGGTGGGGCCAGCAGCAACAGCCGAGGTCGGCGATCACGGTGCGTCAGGCGCGCGAGCAATGGTTGGAGGTCGCCGACCTCGAGGTGACCACGCGCGAGGGGTTCGAGGACCTCATCCACCTCCATATCGTCCCCCGACTGGGTCACCTCCAAGCGGGCAAGCTGGACGCCGAGATCCTCGAACGCTTCTGCGCTCGACTGCACACATGCCGTGACCTCTGCAACGGCCGGCCGTCGAAGGACGCACGTCTGCCGGGCGTTGAGCACCAGCACCACCCGGAAGATCCACTACATCTTGCCCGGAGCCTTCGACCGCGCGGTGCGCTGGCGCTACCTCTCGGTCAACCCCGCAGAACTCTTCGCGGCAACCTCGTCGCGGCGGACCAGAGGCCCGATTCGCCATCCGCAACAGAGGCAGCCCTCCTGATCAGCAACGCGTGATCCGATCCGGGGTGGAGTCTGCTTGGCTGACGATGGTGACGGCGAACTGCGCTCGCTACGCTGGCGAACCACAAGGAGTGCACCCTGCTCCTATGGCCGTCGAGGTGTTCTCGATCGGCTGGGGGAGGTGACGATGAGCGGCATGCAGTTCGGCGTCTTCACCGTGGGCGATGTCACTCCGGACCCTACGACCGGCAGGATCCCCACTGAGGCCGAACGGATCCGCGGCACCGTGACGATCGCCACGAAGGCCGAGGAGGTCGGGCTGGACGTGTTCGCCACAGGCGAGCACCACAACCCTCCGTTCGTGCCGTCCTCACCGACCACTCTGCTTGGGTACGTCGCAGCGCAGACTCAGCGACTGATCCTTTCCACGTCCACGACGTTGATCACGACCAACGACCCGGTGAAGATCGCCGAGGACTTCAGTGTGCTTCAGCATCTGTCGGGCGGCCGGGTCGACGTGATGCTGGGGCGGGGCAACACCGGCCCGGTGTACCCGTGGTTCGGTAGGGATATCCGGGACGCGGTGCCGTTGACCGTGGAGAATTACGGGTTGCTGCGGCGGTTGTGGCGGGAGTCGGTGGTGGACTGGAGCGGCAAGTTCCGGACACCGCTGCAGGGATTCACCCTCGCACCACAGCCGTTGGACGGCGTGCCGCCGTTCGTCTGGCACGCTGCGATTCGCACCCCTGAGGTGGCCGAACTCGCGGCGTTCTACGGTGATGGGTTCTTCGCCAACCACATCTTCTGGCCCAGCTCGCACACGCAGCGCATGGTGCGGCTGTACCGGCAGCGATTCGAACATCACGGGCACGGTCGCGCGGATCAGGCCATCGTGGGCCTCGGTGGGCAGGTGTTCATGCGGCCGAACAGTCAGGACGCTGTGAAGGAGTTCCGGCCCTACTTTGACAACGCCCCGGTATACGGGCATGGCCCGTCGCTGGAGGAGTTCACCGCTCAGACCCCGCTAACGGTCGGTTCGCCCCAGGAGGTCATCGAGAAAACCTTGAGGTTCCGGGACTACGTCGGGGACTACCAGCGCCAGCTGTTCCTGATCGATCACGCCGGGCTGCCCCTGAAGACGGTGCTCGAGCAGCTGGACCTGCTCGGGGAAGACGTCGTGCCGGTGCTGCGTAAGGAGTTCGCCATCGGACGCCCCGAACACGTGCCGGACACCCCGACCCATGAATCCCTCGCGGCGATCGCCGCGCAGATCCCGGCATCGTCCCAGGCGGAGCAGGAGCAGCGATGACACGACTGGTGATCGTCAGCGGCGGGTTGCGGGAGCCGTCCTCGACGCGGTTGCTGGCTGACCTGCTCGGCCAGGCAGTGCAACAGGAGCTGACCCGCGCCGGCGAGCAGGTCAGCAGATCGACGATCGAGCTTCGCCGCCTCGGGCGCCCGATCATGGACATGATGCTGACCGGCTTCCCGACTACCGATCTCACCGAGGCCTTCGGGGCCGTCGCCAACGCAGACGGATTGATCGCGGTGACCCCGGCGTTCAACGCCTCGTTCAGTGGGCTGTTCAAGTCCTTCTTCGACGTGCTGCCCGAGGAGTCGTTGACAGACATGCCCGTGTTGATCGCGGCCACCGGTGGCACCGAACGACACTCCCTCGTGCTCGAGCACGCGCTGCGGCCGATGTTCTCGTACCTGCACGCGGTGGTCTCCCCTGCTGGTGTCTACGCCGCCACTGATGACTTCGGCGTCGCATCGTCATCTGGTGGGCTGGCGGAGCGAATTGGCAAGGCGGCCGCCGACTTCACCCGGCTACTGCGCTCGTGCGGCACTCGTACGCCACGCGACGCATTCGCCGAGCAGCTCACTGAAATGGAACAGCTCCTGGGCCAGATGCCGGCGCCCGGTCCCCGATGATGTCCGAGGAGGCCCAGGTCGAGATGATCTGTGACGGACGAACGCACCCGTCCGGGTTTCCGAGAATGACCCCGAGGTCTGTAGTGCCAGTAGCCACGGTTACGAAGGCGAGCTTGCCGAGCAGTGCGATGCCCACCACCACTGGTCACCGCGCGGGCGCGCGTCGGCGGCTCGGAGCCGCCCGCCTCGCGACCACCGAAGAGGAAGCAAGACCTGAAGAAGATCAGGGTGTCTGTGCTCGTCATGCACGGCGACGACGACCTGATCGTTGTGTACGCCGATTCGGCACCGCTGTCTGTGCTGCGCGTGCAGCTCGGGACGCCGGAGACCTACGCCGGATTCCCCCACGGCAGGCCGACAACCAGGCCGACACGATCAACGCCGACTTACCAGTCTTCCTCAGCTCGTGATCCGCCCGGCCGCGGGACAATCTGACAATCACCTGCCCCCGAGCCGCGCTGTCGGAGTCGCTGCTGGCCGCGAGGACGACCACCTCGGTTGCCCGGTGGGTCCCCACGTACCGTTCGAAAGCATGCCGAGGCAAGCATTGCATAGGCCGACGGCCGCACCGGTTTATTCACGGAGCTCCTAGTGACGCCACACCGTCCGACGTCCTGCTATGGAATGAGGGCTCATGGAACGCAAAGAACTGTCGCCCACGACTGACGCACGACACAGCCATCCCTTCTTCTGTCTCCTGGCGCTGCTGGCAACCCTTGGCCTGGCCGCCGCCTGCGGCTCCGGTTCGGGCGGTGGTGCAGCGACCCCGGCGGCGACCGCGACGGCATCGGCGTCGATCGATTCGGGCGGTGGTGGAGCGAACCCGTCGGCGCCCACGACGGGATCGGCGTCGACCGGTTCGGGCACTGCAGTTGCCGGGTCGACGGTGGAGATCAACAATTTCATGTTCACCCCCAAGACCCTCACGGTCCCCGTCGGGACAACCGTCACCTGGAAGTTCGACGACTCCACCCAACACACCGTCACCGCCAATGACAAATCATTCACCTCACAGGCGTTGGGGAGCGGCCAAACCTATACCCACACCTTCACCAGCGCCGGCACAGTCGACTACCACTGCTCCATACATCCTTTCATGACCGGCACCATCGTTGTGAAGTAGTTCGGCATGGCTCGGGCCAAAGCGCACGGCACTGGGCCGTACGTGACCGGCCCTCGTCGGTGCTGATCGTCATCATGGTCGGCAGGCTGGCCCGCTCGGCCAGGCCGAGCCTGGCGTGTCGAGAAGGATCACTTCACCACTGATTACCACTCTGCGAACCCGCCGTCGATGTAGACGCGAATCGTGGGATGAGCCCGCGAACGGAGCCATGATCGGGGGCTGTTGACCGGTGGACTAACGTGATCCTCGTCCCATCGCACCAGGTGGGAGGTACTTGGTTCGGTGCCCGCGAGGACCGACCGCCCCGCACTCCTCGAGGTCGGGAGATGCAGGGGCCGTCGCCCGTCCGGGGCCGTGCCTGCGAGGCCGGTGCTCGGAGCCACGCCGCCACCCTATGAAGTCGTGCCGAGCGATCATGAGGGATGCGATAGCCGATCATCGTCACGCCGAGGCCCGAGCACAGGACCTGGTCGCCGAACTCCGAGACGTGGCAGCAGGAGTGGTGTCTATCGAGGATGTAGCACTGGACCAGGGTAGCGGCGCAGTCGATCGGGACTTGAGCGGCCGCGACCGTGACCTGAGCGTCGGTGACCCCGCCGATCTCGTCGAGGCCCCGCAATCGAGCTGCGGCGCGCCGTGACGCCGCTGGGGACAACGGGAGGAGGCGGCCTTGGACCGGTTCGAGTCCCAGTCCGACCGCGCCCAGGCCGCCAAGGATCGCGAGCAAGCTGGCCGTGTCATGCGCTGATCAGCTCGGCGCGTGCCCCAGTTGGCCGGGCCTGAGGAGATCGTCGTAGTGCCCGATCCACGCGTGCTCGAGCAAGTGCGCCTCCTCCGGGGTGATCACTGCTTGTTGCCAGTTCTCACCGGCGAAGGCTCTGGTCGCGCCGACGTCCTCCCAGACGCTGAAATACAGATAGTCCGTCGTGGTACAGGGGGCGTGGCGCCTGCCGACGTTCTGTGTCACGAGCCCCGACTGCTGCGACACGAGTGGAATGGCCGTCTCGCGGAGGAACTGTTCGAAGTCCTCCCTCCCTGCCGGCCCGGATCGTCGGTATGAAGACGCGAGTGATCATTGACTTCTCGTCACCTGCGTCGGTCGGCTATGGGTTGTAGCAGGTCGGGGTGAGGGCGGCAGGCCGAGGAGGCCGATGCCGTCCGGGACCAGGGCGGGCAGCGTCACGGCGTCGCATGTGGTGCACCATGGTTCGCCTGGTATCGCCATGCGTGTCGAACAGATCGCGCACGGCGTGAGGGCATGGACGTTCGTCATCGTTTGCATCGTTGAGGTTCCTTCCTCGTTGGTCGTGGCTCACTCGGTCCTGTAGGCAGTGGCCGCCTGGTGGTCAGGTCCGGCAACGGCCGGCCGTGACGGCGGATGTGAGGACGGTGCGGGTAGAAGTGGGTGCGCGTCGGACCCGGTAGTGAATGAGCTCTCCCTCCCGGTCTCCGATCGCATCGGGCCAGAGGTTTTTGATCATGCGGCGAGCCCGGGTGTTCCAGGCGAGGACAAAGAATTCGAGTTCGTCGGCCGCGGCGGCTGGGCCTGATTCCAGGAGCGCGCGCACGAGGCATGGTCCGAGGCCCATGCCCTGCCATTCGTCGGCGATGACGAGTCCGAGTTCGACCGGGTCGCGATCGGGTGATGCGACGGCATGGGCGTGACCGACGATCTCCTCTCCTCGCAGCGCGAGGACGGTCCGGTGACACGCGTCGTTGGCGAGCATGACGTGCACGTCCACGACGCTCGCGGGCGGGGCGGGCGTGACGAAGCGGTTGTAGGCGGTACGTGGCGACAGTTCGCGCAGGAAGGCGAGCAGGGCTCGGCGATGAGAAGGGTTGGCCTCGGCGATCCGGACGTCAGGCGCGCCGACCGCCCGCGAACTGTCGAGGGGACGACGCGGCCAGAGAGATCGTGCGCGCCGCCGCGCTCGTCGCGCCTCGGCCATGCGCCGATAGTGATCGGCCCTTCTATGCTCGTCGGCGATCCTCTCGCCGGTTAACAGGCGAGCGAGGTGCGCGTGGAGGGGAACATGGCAATCCTTGATGGTGGTCGGGGCCTGGTTGGAGACGGAGGTTCTTGGCCGACGGCCGGAGAACCTCCGCCGCTGACTCAGGGCCGCGCCTCGTAGACGATGTTGAACGGCGTCTCGGCCGCGCGGCGGAACCGGGTGAACCCGGCGTCGGTGACGACCTGCCGGATCGCCGCCTCGCCGGCCTGCGCGCCGAGCGCGTAGCCGCCCGGCTGCGACAGGGCGTTCGGCACGCACAGGAACGTGGAGAAGTTGTAGTACACGCGGCCGACCGGGTTGAGGTTGTCGGCGACGGTGTCGCCGGCGGACGGCTCGACGATCAGCCAGGTGCCGTCCGGCGGCGAGCGCTGCGCGGATGTGCCGGGCCGCGCCCAGCGGGTCGCCCATGTCGTGCAGGCAGTCGAACGTGGTCGACCAGGTCGTAGCCGGTGCCGGGGAAGTCCTGCGCGCTCGGCGACCTCGAAGGTCGACCCGGTCGGCGACGCCGGCCTCGGCGGCCCGCTTGCGGGCCAGCTCGATCGAGCCCTCGTGGTAGTCGGAGCCGACGAACGGTCGACGTTCGGGTATCCTCGCGCCATGCAGCACGGTCGAGGCGCCCAGCCCGCAGCCGACGTCGGCGACCCTCGCGCCCGCCCGCAGCTTCGCCTCGACGCCGTCGAGCGCGGGGATCCAGCTCGGCGACCAGGTTGGCGATGTAGCCGGGCCGGAAGAACTGCTCGCAGCCGACGAAGACGTCGTGGTCGTGCTCGTGCCAGCCGACGCCGCGCACCGGTGCGGAACGCCTCGGTGATCCGGGGCTCGGCGTGCAGCGCGCCGAGCGCGAGCACGAAGGCGCCGGGCGCGTACAGCGGGCCGTCCGGGTCGGCCAGGGCGAACGCCTGCTCCTCGGTCAGCGAGTAGCTGCCGGTCGCGCGTCGTACTCGACGTAGCCACCCGCCGCCTGGCCGCGCAGCCACTCGGTGACGTACCGCGGGTCGGTCTCGGTCGCTCGCGGCGAGCTCGTCCGGCGTCGCCGGGCCCGCGGCCAGCGCCTGGTACAGGCCGAGCCGGTGCCCGATCACGACGTTGCCCGCGGCGATGGTCGCGCCGAGGTCGCCGACGAACCGGTTCAGGAACTCCTTCAGCTTGTTCTCGTTGATGGTCATGTCCTCACGATGGCGTCGCCCATTGCGCTGGCATTGCAAGCCGACTGCAATGCCGGGAGGGAGGAAGGCCGCTATGCGGCCGTCAGGGGCGAGCCGCTCGGGGCGCCTGCTCGGGCAGCAGGTGGGTGAATCCGTACTGCCGGGCGAGTTGCCGCGCGGCGGCCAGCGGAGCGGTGGCGTCGCCGCCGAGCGCGGTCACCGCTTGCGCGTCGAGCAGCAGGGCCGGCACCTGGACGGGGCGCCACGGGATCCGGTTCGCCGCCACCAGCAACGGTGCGATGACAGTACGCGTCCGCTCCGGCTCGTCGTGCAACAGCCACGCCCGGCCCACCCACAGGTACGCGTCCGCGCCGTACAGCCATGCGCTGCCGGGTGGCGCGTCGATGCCGGCCATCAGGGCGTCCGCCCGAGCCAGCAGCTGCGAGTCCCCGGTCACCGCCGCCAGCGGCGCCAGGCAACGAACGAAGTACCCCTCTCCGCCGCTGCCGACGTCCCGGCCGGCGCCCTCCTCCAGGACCGCAACCGCCTCCGCGTGCGCGCCGGCCGCCAGCAGGGCGGCCCCCAGGTCGGCGCAGATGGCCACCCGCCACCACGGATGGATCGAATCGCTGCTCAACTCGTACGCCCGCCGTCCGCACGCGACCGCCTCGTCGTAGTCGCCGCGCAACCGGTGCACCCAGCCGAGGTTGCCGACGAACCACCCTTCGTACGCCCGGTATCCGCTGCGCCGGTTGACCTCGACCGCGGACCGGATCAGGGCCAGTGCGTCGTCCCACCGGGCGCCGGCGATCGCCGCGAACGCCGACTCGTAGAGGGTCCACTGCAGCAGCCACAGGTCGTTGTGTCGGCGCAGCAACGGCTCCAGCTCGTCCACCACCTGGGTCAACGCGTCGATCTCGCCCAGGTACGCGAGACTGTTCTTCAACCCGTCCAGCGCCGAGGCCAACGCGCGCTCGTCGGCGCCGGCCTGGGCTACGCGTACCGCCCGGTGCGCATAGCCCAGCGACTCCGACAGCCGCAACCGGCTGGCGGAGATGATCGCGAGACGGCTCAACAGCTCCGCCTCCATCGTCCGGTCCGCCAAGGATTCGGCGATCGCCAACCCGTCGGACAGATGCGTCACGCACTCCACAACGGACAGTCCGAGGGAGATCGGCACGTCCCCGCCGAGTTCGCGCAGCGCCACCATCTCCAGCTGGCGGTCCCCGACCTTCCGGGCGGTGTCGACCGCCGCGTGGAAGTCCGCCATCGCCCCCGGGTACACGGTCAGCGCGTCCCGCACCCGGCCCCGGGCCAGGTACGCCCGCCCGGCCACGGCCGCCGCGCCGGCCAGGAGGGCCGCGTCCACGGCGCAGGTCAGCAGCGCCTCCGCGTCGGCGGCCGCGAACCGTCGGCCCGCCTGCTCACCGGCGAGCAGGTACGCGCGGGCGGCACGGTCGGCGTCGCCAGCAGCGAGGGCATGCCCGGCCACCTGCTCTGGTCGGTCCGTCAGCCAGAGCACGTGCTCCAGCCGATACGCCACGTTCGTAGTCTCACCCACTGGCGCTGACCGAGGAATCGGTGGCACCAGCCGCAGGCGTTTCACTCGACGATGCACGTCTGGAATCTGCCGCCGCTGCCGAAGGCGTCGCCGCTGCCGACGAAGCGCACGTCCACGCCCCCCCGCCTCAGGCCGGGCGCCCCCACGATCGCTTACCGATCGCCTGTCAACGCTGACGTCGGGGCGCTTCGGCCTGGGTGGTGGGGGTCGAGCTGGCGGCGCGGGTGTAGTGCCGAATGACGGCGAAGGTGGTCACGGTCGCTGCGCCGGCGGCGGCGAGGGGTAGCAGCTGGGTGCCGGTGTAGGCGGTGTCGTAGCTGGCGCTGCTGATCAGGTAGGACTTCCCGGCTGCATCGAGTAGGTAGGTCGCGGCCCAGACTGTGGTGATCAGGTAGTTGGCGCGGCGGAACAGTGGGTGCGGCCACTGCGCGGCCCAGGCTCGCATGCCCTCGCGGGTGCCGTCGGCAAGGAAGCGCTGCCCGAAGTAGAAGGCCAGCGGCCGCGGGCAGGCCAGGGACACGGCGAAGACGGCACCGATGACGGCCGTGACGACCGCGTCCTTGTACAGCAGCATCCGCGGGTCGTGGCTGCCGGCGAGGACCGCCGCCGCGGACAACAGCGTGAACGCCAGCACCGCGACCGACGCCCCGCTCACGGTCCGAGCGCGCAGCCAGACCGCGAGCGCGCCGAGCAGGGGGCCGATACTGCCGGCCAGGTAGGCCGCCGCCTGGCCGGCGCCGGCGGCGCGGGCGATCTCGTAGGCGGCCAGCGCAACCCCGACATCCAGCACGGTCACCGCCACGGTGAACGCCAGCCCGCTGTGGCGACGCGCGGCGGTGGCCGGGCCGGCAGTCACGCCCGGACTTTCGGTAGTCTCCCCGGTCTGGGTCATAACGTTGTTATAGGCTGGGGTAGTGCTTCCAGTCAATGGCGACGCCCCGGACGACCTGCCCGGCCGGCTGGTCGACTGCGCGGCCCAACTGCTGGCTGAGCGCGGGATGGCAGGCTTGTCGCTGCGCCGACTCGCCGTCGCCGCTGGCACCTCCACGATGGCGGTGTACACCCGCTTCGGAGACAAACAGCGCCTGCTAGCCGCGATGCGCCGCGAAGGATTCCGCCGCCTCGGCGACAGACTCACCGCCGCGGCCGGGGCGCCGACGGCGGACGCGGACGACGCGCTGCTGGAACTGGGCCGCGCCTACCGCAGCGCCGCGCTGGCCGCCCCGCAGCTGTACGGGCTGATGTTCGGGCCGCTCCCGCCCGGCTTCGACCTAAGCACTGAGGACGACCAGGCTGCCGGGGCGACCTTCGGCTCGCTCGTCGACGCCGTGCACACCGCGGTCACCACCGGAGACCTGCACGGCGACCCCCACCGCATCGCCGCCCACCTATGGGTCGTCGCCCACGGCATGATCAGCCTTGAACTGTCCGGCCAACTGCCCTACCCGCCCGAGGACGCCACCCGCGCTTACGACCAAGCCCTGTTCCTCGCCGCCCAGCCGTTCCTGCCCGAACCGCCCTCAGCGTGACCGGCCGGCCCGGTGACCGCGGACGTGTGCCGATAGCGGAACGACGACTGGGATGACCCATTACCCGTGGGCCGCCAACGTGGCCGCGTCCCGCAAGACAGTCCGGTGACACGTCCCCGCAGACGTACGTTCCTCCGGCAGTCACCGGCCGTTAGCGACCGACGCGGCGCACCCCGTGCGGACGCCCGCGCAGATCATGAACGACCTCGACGCCGTCGTCGTCCCGCCCGACCTGCCACGAGCCCTCTCCGCACAGCCCCCGGCCGACAGGCACCTCGAGGACCTCCCCACGCCCCCCGGCGCGACCACCTGCCACGGGTAGGGAGGAAGGCCGCAACTGCGCCGTATCCCGGCGCTAGCCTGGAATCCTGAGGGTGAGCCTTAGCGGCGGATCGCGGCGACAAGCTGGCTGGCGTAAAGGTTCACACGGCGGTCGTACTGCACGAAGGTGTACGGGAGCTCGGCCACACCGACGATGTGCCACACGAACGGGTCCAGCGCTTTCCGGAGGTCGTAGAACCATTCCTCCCGGATGGAGGAGAACTCACGCTGCCAGTCGAAGGGACAGGCGACCACCAGCATCCCCGCCTCCTTGACGAGCCGCGCCAGCGCATCGAGCATCCGGCCCGGGCTCGGCACCCGGTCGAGGACGTTCATGCACGTGACGAGATCGAACGTCTCAGCCGAGTCGAGAAGCGCCTCAGCGTCCGCCTCGATCACCCGGACGGACTCGATGGGTGCGGGCCGTCGAGCGCCGGGGACGTGGACCTGACGAGGTGTGAGCGCGGTGCCGGGCAGGGGTACGGGGCCGGCGAAGGGGGCACCGAGCAGGAGGGACCGCGCCCAAGCGCAGAAGGCGGGTGAGGGCTCAAGCGCCGTCAGGCGTACCCCATCCACCGGTTGCCGCAGGCTGATCTCGCGGACGAGCCGGCCGGTGCCGGCGCCCACGTCACATGCCTCGGAGACGACCACACGTTCCGCGTCGAGCCAGCCGGAGATCAGCTTCGCCGCCTGCCGGTAGTAGCTCCCCGGGCCGGCGACGTCTCCGAGCGCGGGCATGGGTGGGGCGTCTGGGGCGAGCAGGTCCCCCCACTCCGCGTGCAGATACATCGCCAGGACGATGTCCGAGCTGTATCGGTTTCGACTTGCGTCCGACACGTTGTCGTCAGCTAGGACATCGCTGTCGTGCACGCGCATGCCACCCCAATGCTGGAGATCCTTCGGTGTTTGACCGCCGCCAGAAGGGTCCAGCTGCGAGCCGCTGGGAGGCTACCCCGCACCGGCGGGGAGAGACGGCTGACACACGGCCATATGCGTCCTGTGGTTACTGTCGCAAGCGCAGCCGTCACAGAGACCGCCGCGAGGGCGGAGGGACTGTCCGACGAACGGTGTAACTGGCCTCGACACGCCGGCGGTCTGACCGGCGGGAAGGGCCAGTGATGACCGAGACAGTCGAGACAGTGGCGGACGTGGGTTCGCTGGATAAGACGATCAAGAAGGTGGGCTCCCCGGCTGAGGCTGAGCGGGCCGCGATCCGGGAGCTGGTGGTGGCGGCCAGGGCCCGCGGGGAGGACCTGACCGGCCCGGACGGGCTGCTCAAGCTGCTCACCAAGACGGTCCTGGAGACCGCCCTTGAGGAGGAGATGAGCGAGCACCTGGGCTATGACAAGCACGCCGTCGAGGGCCGCAACGGCGCCAACTCGCGTAACGGGAAGCGGACCAAGACGGTTCTGACCGACGCGGTCGGGCCGGTCGCAGATCGAGGTTCCGCGGGACCGGGACGGCACGTTCGCGCCGGTGATCGTGGCCAAGCGGCAGCGCCGCCTGTCGCGACGTCGACACGGTGGTGCTGTCGCTGTATGCCAAGGGCCTGACGACCGGGGAGATCTGCGCGCACTTCGCCGAGGTCTACGGGGCGTCGGTAGCAAGGACACCGTCTCGCGGATCACCGACGCGGTGCTGGAGGACATGCAGGCGTGGACGTCGCGGCCGCTGCAGCCGCTCTACGCCGCGGTGTTCATCGACGCGATCGACGTCAAGGTCCGCGACGGGCAGGTCGGCAACCGGCCGTTCTACGCCGCGATCGGCGTCGACCTCCAAGGCCGGCGGGACGTACTCGGTCTGTGGGCCGGCAACGGCGCCGGGGAGAGCGCGAAGTTCTGGCTGAGCGTGCTGACCGAGCTGAAGAACCGTGGCCTGGTCGACGTGTCCTTCATCGTCTGCGACGGGCTCAAGGGCCTGCCCGACAGCGCGAACGCGGTGTTCCCGCTGGCCACCGTGCAGACCTGCGTCATCCACCTGATCCGCCCGGTTGACGCCCAGCTGGCCCGGGAACCGGGCTACCAGGCGTTGCTGGCCCTGCCGGGGGTCGGCCCGGTCCTGGCCGGAGTGTTCTTCGCCGAGATCGGGGATGTGCACCGGTTCCCGACCGCCGCGCACCTGGTCTCGTGGGCAGGGTTGACCCCACGCCCCCGCGAGTCCGACGCCACCGTGCACCGCGGCTCGTTCACCAAGCAGGGCTCCACGCTGGTGCGCTCGGCCGCGGTCGAGGCGGTGCAGAAGACCCCCGCAGACGCCGGCTGGCTGGTTGCCCGCCGGCACCAGCTGGCGGCCCGTCGCGGCGCGAACATCGCCACCGTCGCCACCGCCCGCAAGCTGCTCACCCTGGTCTACTACGCCCTGCGCGACGGTCACGTGCGCGCACTCCCTCCCGCCCACGCCCGCAGCCGAGCGCGGTTGTGGCGGCGTCGGCGTGAGCGGGAACGGTCGTGATCGGATGCGCGGTCGTACCGCAGGTCTGACCCCCACCTCGTCCGACGGACGACGGTGGCGTGGTCGCGCCTCTGATTGACCCCATCCGATCACTCGCCGCATCAGCTCCATGCCCCTCACCGTGGGCGAAGGAATGACCGGCAGCCGGTTCCCCGGCCTGCCCTCCGGCACCGAACCCGGAACCTGGACACCGTCGCGGCACGCCAGTCCGTCCAACCCACTCATCGACGGAGCGACGCAGACCTGACCCCGACCGCCTAACCGATCATGCGTCTCCCGACGCCGGCGTCAAGGCCACGCCGCTGCGCGGGCTCTGCATCCCGCCTCCGTCGCGTGCGGATGAGTCGTGGGATACGCCCTCCTACAGTGCCGCGATGGCACGTGCCCCCACCCGTCGTAGGGGCGACCTCGAGCAGCTACCCTCCGGCAGCGTTCGCGCCGTCGTCTTCGTCGGCACCGACCCACTCACGGGGCGACCGAGGTACCTGCGCGAGACGCACACGACGGTCGTTGGTCAGCGCGACGGGCGTGACGACGAGCCCCGAACCACGGGTGGCGGGATGCTTGGCGCGCCGGGATCCGAGCTGGGCGTCAGGATCGGAGAGCAGCCGTGACGGGTGACGACGACGGACGCGACGGGGCGAGGCTGACCACGGGCATCGACTACTGGTCGACGGCCGAGGCGCCCGGGCTCGGCGTCGGCAGCATGCGGCTGGCGGACGGCCCCCACGGCCTTCGCGTGCAGGACGACGACAATCCGGATCATCTCGGTCTCGGTCGCAGCCTGCCCGCGACGTGCTTCCCGCCCGCGGTCACGCTGGCCTCGACCTGGGATCCCGAGCTGGTCCGCCGGGTGGGTGAGGCGCTGGGCCGCGAGGCGAGATCGCAGGGTGTCGACGTGGTACTCGGTCCCGGCATCAACATCAAGCGGAGCCCGCTGTGCGGGCGGAACTTCGAGTACTACAGCGAGGACCCGCTGCTCACCGCGAGGCTGGCGGCCGCGATGGTGACCGGCCTGCAGTCGCAGGGAGTCGGCGCCAGCGTCAAGCATTTCGCGGTCAACAACCAGGAGACCGACCGTATGCGCGTCAGCGCGGACGTGGATGACCGGACGCTGCGGGAGATCTACCTCCGGGCCTTCGAGATCGTCGTCCGGGAGGCCGAGCCGTGGACCGTGATGAGCTCCTACAACCGGATCAACGGCGTCCCGGCGAGCGAGAATCCGTGGCTCCTGACCACCGTCCTGCGCGGCGAGTGGGGATTCGACGGGAGTCGTGATCTCCGACTGGGGCGCCGTGCACGACCCGGTGGCGGCGGTCGAGGCAGGGCTCGACGTCCGGATGCCCGGTCGCCCGGACGACCCCCGGGTGGCCACCGCTCTCGCCGAGGGCAGGCTCGCCGGCACCGTCGTCGACACCGTGGCGGCGCGTCTTCGGCTCCTGACCGAACGGGTCACGGCATCCCGGGGCAGCGCTGGGGAGGTGGTCGAGGAGGCCCATCATCAGTTGACGCGGCGGGCCGCCGCCGAGGGCGCCGTGCTGTTGCACAACGACGCCGGGCTGCTGCCGGTCGAGCCGGGACGGGAACGGTCCATCGCGGTCATCGGCGAGCTCGCCCGGACGCCGCGGTACCAGGGGGCGGGCAGCTCCGCCGTCAACCCTCGCCGCATCGTGAGCTCCTTGGACGCCCTGACGTCACGCCTCGACGGGATCACGGCGCTGCGGTTCGCGCCCGGCTACGCCCTCGAGGACGCCGAGGTCAGCGAGGACGGCGACGTCAGCGATGACGGCGAGAGTCTCGAGGCCGAAGCGGTCGCGCTGGCCGCGGAGAGCAGCCTCGTGCTGCTCTTCCTCGGCCTCCCGCCCTCCGCCGAGGCCGAAGGCCGCGATCGCTCGACGATCGAACTTCCGGCGTGTCAGATCGCCCTGCTGGGCGCGGTGTCCGCCGTCAACCCACGGGTGGTCGTGGCGCTGAGCAACGGATCGTCGGTGACCACCCGCAGCTGGCGGGATCGGGCAGGCGCCCTGGTCGAGTTCTGGCTCACCGGGCAGGCCCACGGCGAGAGCACGGCGGATGTGCTCCTGGGGGCGGTGAACCCGTCGGGCAAGCTCGCCGAGACCGTGCCGGTACGGCTCGAGGACACCCCCTCCTACCTCGATTTCCCGGGGGAGCACGGGCACGTCCGGTACAGCGAAGGGATCCACGTCGGCTACCGGTGGTACGACGCGCGCGCCGTCGAGGTCGACTATCCCTTCGGGCACGGGCTGTCGTACACGACCTTCGCGTACAGCCGGCTCGCCGTCCGCGTGCACCCCGTGGAGGACCCGGTCGCCCTGACGGTCTCGCTCACCCTCGCGAACACCGGGGGCCGGGACGGAGCCGACGTCGTCCAGGTCTACGTGGGTGACCGGACGGGTGCCCTGCAGGTGCCCCCGCGAGAGCTGCGCGGCTTCAGGAAGGTCTGGCTGCCCGCGGGCGCCTCCGAGACCGTGACCATCGAGATCCTCCGCCGCGACCTGGAGCACGTGCACCCTGACGCGGGATGGGTCTTCACCGGCGGCGAGGTGGAGGTGTCGGTCGGCCCGTCCTCCCGGGACCTCCCGCTGCAGACGACGGTCGAGGTACCGGGCCGCCCCTACGAATCCCCCTTGACGATCTGGTCGTCGTTCCGGGACTGGCTCGCGCACCCGATCGCCGGGCCGGCGGTCCAGAGCCTCCTCGACGCGCGAGGCGGCGTCCGCGGCCGCAAGGCCGACCTGCTCAACGACCCGGTCGGCCGCGAGTCCGTGCTCGGGCAACCCATGGCCTCCCTGACCCAGTTCCCCGGTTTCCCCCTCGCCGACGCGGAGGCCGAAGCCGTCCTCGCGTCCCTGCCCCGTGACGCCGTCAGCTCTGCCTGACCACCACTGCGACTCAGTTCGCCGAAGCGGGTCGAGACCTGATCAGAGCCCGCGGGCCCTGGCATCGATCACCGCTGTCGTGTCGAAGAGGGGCAGCAACGCCGTGTGCTGCTGGCGCAGCGCCAACCCGTCGATGTGGCGACGGGACATGACGACGAGCCCGTGCTCGTGCCGCAGCCGCGCCCGCACGTCGATGTCGCACAGGATGCGATAACCCTCGTCCCGCAGCATCGAGATGACGGGCGACGTGGGTGGTGGCTGCGCCCCGAAGGGATAGACGAAGACATCGGTCCGGCCGAGCAGGGGTTCGGCGAGCGCCTTCCACCGCTCGACGTCACGACGGGCCTTGGCCGGCGAACTCGTGCTGAAGTCGATGTGACCGTAACCGTGGCTCGCGAACGTCCACCCCGTCGCCTTGAGGGCCAGCGCCAGTGCCTCCACCCTCGCCCGCCGCCGCGCCAGGTCGGGCGCGCCGGACTCCTCCACCCGCTCACCGAGCAGGCCCTCGAAACCCGTCGGCGCAAGCACCCCACGCGCGCCCTGCGCCGAGAAGTCGGGGTGCGCTGCGACGAACTCGTCGACCAACGGCACAAGGTCGTCGTCCGTCACCTTCGTGGCGCCGCGCCCGTCCGGCTCCTCGACCTTCACCGCCCCGCCCGCGAGCACCAGGCGCGAACCCAGCCCGCGACCGTGCTCGTAGCGGTAGTAGTTGACGTCGTCTTCGGACAGCACGAAGGGCTTGCGCCCCGCCGGCACCCTCACCTGGCCGGCCACCGCCTTGTGCAGGTCGACCAGGGTCCAGCCGTTCGCGTACAGCTGGTCGAGGATCCGGCGGAACTCGGTCACGGTCACGAAGTAGTCGCGGAATCCCTGGCCCTGGGTGCGATCCCTGAACGCCAGGTCGGGGTGGATGACGAGCGTGTGGAAGAACAGGTGCTCGACCGGTCCGGTCCAAGGCACGAGGTGCGCGGTCGGGGATCTTGTGGCGGTGGGGGTGCCGGCCGCCGTGCTCGACCGGACGGTCGCCGACCGGCCCGCGGTCGCGGCTGCCCGCGGCGAACTGGAGACCGCGCCGCCCCCCGACGTACAGGCAGCAGTAGCGAGGAGAAGCAGTGCGGCCGCCAGGAACGCCCACCACGCCCCGCGCCGTCGACGCCCCCGTCCCAGCATCCCGACAAGCGTACGTCTCGCCCGACCATCCTCTCTAGGACGTGCCCGCCGGGGAGCTGCGGCTGGAACCGGCGCAGGCGGACTGGTTCGGCGCGTATCTCAAGGATTGAAGACGACCCAACCGTGCGGGGCGACCCGCCCGTCCGCCGCCGCCGGCTCGGACTCAACCATCCTTGCGCCGGCGGGCAGCGCGTACGGTGTGTCGGTCAGGTTGAGCGCCAGCGCGAGCGCCTCGGTTCCGGTGCGGGCACGGCTGCGGACGACGAGGTACCCGTCGGTCACCTGCTCGACCGCGGTGACGGCGTCGACCAGCCACGGGTGCCGACGCCGGAGACCGATCACCCGACGGTAGATCTCCTCGACCTCTGGGTGGGCGTTCTCATAGAGCCCGCGCTCGGCCGGCAGCTCGGGGCGTACGGCGTCATCACCACCGGGTCGGTCCTGCTTGACGCCCTCGAGCCCGAACTCGTCGCCGTAGTAGACGCTCGGCACCCCGGGCAGGAAGCCGAGCAGCGCCACCGCGTGCGACAGGTGCCGCCGGTCGCGGACGTGGCTGGCGACCCGGGTGACGTCGTGGTTGGAGAGGAAGGTCATCGGCACGAAGTGTTCGACGAAGCCGGCGTGGCGCCGCAACGTCCAGTCGAGCTCGTGGAGGTTGCGTGCTGTCGAGCGAGGACCAGATGGCCTTCCAGAGTTCGTACTCAGTGATCGAGTCCAGGCCCGAGCGCTCGACGTAGGCGACGTAGTCACCGTGGATCATCTCGCCGACGAACCAGGCGTCGGCGAACTCTTCGCGCACCTGCGGCAGCACCGCGGACCAGAAGTCGGACGGCACCGCATACGCCGCGTCGAGCCGCCACCCGTCGATCCCGCGCCGCAGCCAGTGCAGCATGACCTCCCGCACGTACGCCTGCACCCGCGCCGAGCTGTGATTGAGGGTGATGAGCGTGTCGTGGCCCTCGAAGTAGTCGGCGGTGATCAGCCCGCCGTTGTCGTAGAGCGCCGAGACCCAGTCCGCGGCCTCGGAGCCGGGGCCCTCATGCAACGCCTGGGCGACGGGTGGGAAGTCGCGGCCTGCGTGGTTGAAGACGCCGTCGAGCAGCAGCCGTACGCCGCGCTGCCGGCACGCCGCGACGAGCGCATCGAAGTCGGCGTCGTCACCGAGCCGGGGGTCGATCCGGAGGTAATCGACGGTGTCGTAGCCGTGGGTTGCCGAGGCGAACACCGGCCCGAGCAGCAGCCCGTTGGCGCCCAGCGAGATCAGGTGGTCGAGCCACGCCTCCAGCCGTGGCAGCCGGTGCGCGACGCCCTCGACCTCGTCCAGGGTCTTCTCGGCGCCGACGATGCCCAGCGGGTAGGCCTGCCACCACACCACCTGGTCAGCCCACCCGAGCCTGCCCTGCGCCATCGGCACCTCCGCGCTCGTCCGGTGTTCTGCAGGACGCGGCTACTCAGCACTCGCCCAAGCCCAGTGCGTCGATACTGCCATCGCTGCCGGACCGGGGGTTGTGGTCGGACGAGCCGGCTTCGCTGCGGAGATTCACGAACGACCTCGTTAGCGACCTGGAGGCGCTCCCTGCCCGTCGCGCCCCGGGGCACCAGCCACCCCGGGTGACGCTGCGCCGCCGGCCGTCCGCAGGCGGGGCGAGGTGCCCGTGCAGCGCGCCGTCCGATCCCCAATGGAAGAACTCCTCCTCCCACGGGGAGTTGATCAGCGCGAGCCGCTCCTGCAGCTCGCACTGCCCGGCGAGGAACTCCTGGAAGGCGCGCCAGGCGCCCGCCACTCGGCGGGTCACGGCCACCGCTCCGTCAGCCGGCCGGCAGAGACCTTCGGGTCCCGGGTGCCGGCTCTCGGCCCGGCTGGACGGAGCAGGGCGAGGACGCCCAGTAGCCCAAGGAGCGAGTACAGCAGCAGGTCGGACATGGACACCGCCTCCTCGGCGGGACGGGATTCAACCGGTGACGAGCCAACAGTCGTGCTGAGGGGGCACCCGCGACATCGGGCAACCGGCGCATCCCGGCGCCGTCGTCCCTCTGAGGGCCTTAGATCGCGAGGGGGCGGCTGCCCGTTGGCCGGCCAAGACCCGTGCCCATGGCCGTGACTGGCCTAAAATCGGTCGCATGTGCCGCAACATCACGGAGCTGCGCGGCTTGGAGCCGCCGGCCACCGACGACGAGGTCGAGGCGGCTGCCCGCCAGTTCATCCGCAAAGTGTCCGGCCTGCAGAAGCCACCGGCCGGCACCGAGGCCGCCTACGAGCGGGCGATCGCGCACGTCACCGCCGAGGTCCACGCGCTGCTCGACGGGCTGCCGGCCCGTCGGCAGCCCCCGGCCACCGTCCCGCCACTGCGCCGTCCGGAGGTCAGGGCCCGCATCGCCGCGCGAGAGGCGGCCGCCGTGGGCGCCAGCTCTGCGGGTTCGAAGGCCGCGCCCACCGGGTAGGTGATCGCCGCCGGGCCAGCGGACGGGCAGGCTGAGGTGATGCGGGTCTTTCTGATCACGGGTAACCCGGGGTCGGGCAAGTCGACGCTGGCCGCCGAGCTGTCACGGCGCGGCCTGGTGGCCATTGACACCGATGACCTGGCTTTCTGGGAGGGCAGCTCCGGATTGCCCGTCGAAAAGCCTCCCGACGCCGACGATGGCTGGCTGCTTGCTCATCGCTGGGTCTGGAGCCGGGCACGGATCGAAGAGGCCGCCGCGGCCGCGTCCGATGGTGGTAGCGGCCCGATGTTCTTCTGCGGCATCGGCCGGAACCAGGACCAGATGCTGGACTTGTTCGAGCAGGTGTTCCTGCTGAGGATCGACGAGGACACCCAGATCGCCCGGCTCGCACGGGCGACTTCGCCGCTTCGCACCGAGGCCGTCAGACGGCAGATCCGCGAGGGGCGCCCTGTCTTCGAGGCTCACATGCTCGCCAGAGGAGCAATCCCCCTTGACGGGACGGCATCACCCGCGGTGCTCGCCGACAGCCTGCTGGCTTTCCTGTGACAAGTCCGGCGCCGGGTACACCCGCCGTTGCACGCTGATGGCATAGCCAACTCGGTACCGTCGTCAGCGGCCTTGCGGTGCGCGCCGTCCCAGATCAGTCGCGGTCCGAGCGGGCTCCTGCCTCGGCTCGTCGGACGAGGTCGGCGATGTGGTCGGCGATCTCGGGGTGCAGAGCCTGGGGTAGGTCGTGGCCCATCCCTTCGATGACGACCAGCTCGGCGCCGGGGATGGCGGCCGCTGTGGCCTGCCCGCCGCTCGCCTGGACGAGCGGGTCCTCCGCGCCGTGGATGACCAGCGTGGGGACGCCGACCCGGCCCAGGCGCGCGGTTCGGTCCGCCTGGACGAAGGATGCCGCCAGCTGGTGGGTGAATCCGACCGGATCGAACGCTCGGTCGAAGGCTCGTGCGGCCTCCGCTCGCACCTCGGCCTCGTCCGTCGGATAGGCAGGCGACCCGACGATCCGGGAGGACAGCACGGCGCGGTCCATGGCCCCGTCGCGAGTCGGCACCGGAGGAACGGTGAGGAGCGCCAATGCGCCCTCGGTGGCCCGACCGACCTCGCCGTTGCCCGTGGTCGACGAGATCGAGATGAGACTACGTACGCGAGCGGGATGTCGGATCGCCAACGTCTGGGCGATCATGCCGCCCAAGGAGAAGCCGACGACGTGCGCCGACCGCAGCCCCAGCACTTCGATGAGCCCGGCGGCGTCGCCGGCCATCTCGTCGAGTGTGTAGAGCACGGTCGATGTGTCCCCGGACAGCACGGCGTCCAGATCGGGTGGGGGAGCCTGGCTATGACTGGAGAGCCCGACGTCGCGGTTGTCGAACCGGATGACGTAGAGCCCCCGCTCCACCAGCCTCTCGCAGAATCCGTCCGGCCAGTCGATCAACTGTCCGCCGAGCCCGTGTATCAGGAGAACAGGAGGATCGGCGGGGTCACCGAGGGTTTCGTACGCGATGTCGATCTCGCCCACCGTGAGACGCGAGGAACCGTCCGACGACGACATGATTCGAGGCTAGTGGCCGGCCCCGACGCCGTCTCCGCTCACGCAGGGGCGGTCCGGTGTCGGTGTTCATTCAGCGATCGGATCACTTCCGCTCGGGATTGCTCGCGCGCGGCCGAGAGCCCCGGATGCTGGACCGTCCGCCGGTCGTGTAGCCACTGCTGGAGTTCAGCGGGGAGCCTTCTCATCGGGGACGCGGGCAGTGGCGGGCAGCAGGTGCTGGGTCTGCGGGCTGCCGGTGACGTACGCGAACGCGGTGTCCTCGATGGCCTGATCCTCGGCGGTCAACCGTCCCTGGTGCTGGCGTTCGTGCTCTTCCCAGCTGGGCACCTCGAACTGCTCGACGTAACGGTGCGGGTCCTCCCCGACGCGGTACAGATCCCAGCGGGACGAGCCCGACCGGAGCCGCGACCGGCGCATGGCTCGCATCGCGTCGAGGAACGCGTCCCGGTCCTGGTCACTGACCTCGTATTGGATGGAGACCACGACGGGGCCGCTGCCGGTCGACGGGTCAACCTGCAGGCGCGGAGTGTCCCAGTACGCCAGGGGTGAGCGGTCCAGACCGTGGCTGTCGGGCACCCGAAGAACCAGCCCGAGGAGCACGCTCCCGACCAGCAGAGTGGCGGCGGCGAGCAGCGCGGTCCGCAGGCCCGCGTACTGGGTGACCAGGCCCCATATCGGCGCGGCGATCGCCTGGGTGCCGAGGAACACCATCAGGTAGATCGCGATCGCCCTGGCCCGGACCCAACCCGGCAGGAACAGCTGGAGCTCCGAGATCACCGTCGCCACGGTGGCGGTCCAGCCGAACCCGCACACGACCAGGAGTGGTACGGCCACCCAGATCGACGAGGTCACGGCGACGCCGGCGAACGCGAGGGCGAACCCGATCCCGGCCACCGCGAGGATCTGGTTGGACGACAGGTGCTGCGTGAGGCGACCGAGCCCGAGCGCCGCTGTGACGGCGCCGACACCGAGTGCCGAGAACAGGATCCCGTAGCCGCTGGCCGCCAGCCCGAGCTGTCGGTCGGCGATCAGCGGCAGCAGCGCCCACACCGCCCCGGCGGGAAAGATGAACGACGCGAATCGCAGCAGGATGGCTCGGATCACCGGCTCGTGCCGCACGTACCGGCTTCCCGACCGCAACGCCGGCACGAAGCGCTCCCGCTGCGGGAGGGTGACCGTCGGCCGCCGCCAGGCAATCAAGATGATCAGCAACACCGCCCCGGTAGCGACATTCACGGCGAACACCGGTGGCACACCCCAGAGCGCGATGACGAATCCGGCGACCGCCGGCCCGGCCGCCCGGGACACGTTCACGCTGACCATGTCGAGACGGGTCGCCGCGGCGAACTCCTCCCGCGGAACCAGTTCGGTGATCAATGACTGCCAGGTCGGCGACAGCATCGCCTGCCCCGCTCCCACAGCGAACGTGAAGGAAAGCAGCAACGCGGGCGGCATCCTCCCCGCTGCGGTCAGCACGGCAAGCAACGCCGAAACGGCGATGAAGTAGCCCTGGATCACGACCAGCATCCACCGCCGGTCGAACGCATCGGCCAGCACTCCCGCCGGCAGCGCCAACAACATCATCGGCAGCGTGCTGGCGGTCTGCACGAGCGGCACGATGGTGGCCGCGTTCGGGTCGTTGACGAACAGCCACTGCGCCCCGACCGTCTGACCCCACGACCCGATACTGGCGACGACCACACCCAGCCACAGCCAGAAGAACGCCCGATGCCGAAACGGCGCGAACGGCGAGGTCGGAACCACGGCCCGCTGAGCGGCAGTTGTCACGACGCGACGATAGAACCCGTCCGCGCGACGCCGGGAGTGCAGGGCGGGGCGCCGACGGCACCAGCAGGCCGGTTGCCTGGACGGTGTACGCCAGCTCCCGATGGGACCGGGCTCGGTAGGGTCACTGATATGCAGCAGGCACGAGCACCGAAGACCCAGCCGTTCGGCGCCGAGTCCTTCGACCTGCACGACGGAACCGTGCTGCGCTGGCTCGGGATGGCCGGGTTTCTTGTCAACTCCCGGGGGACGACGCTGATGATCGACCCGCTGCTCGGCGGCTTCGACATGCCGGTGATGATCGACTTTCCGATCACTCCTGATGCGGTGCCGCGGCTGGATGCAGTGCTGGTCACCCACAGCGACAACGACCACTACAGCGTCCCCACCTGCCGCCGGCTGGCGCCGGTCACCACAACCTTCCACTCCACGCGCTATGTGGACACGCTGATGAAGGGCGAAGGGTTGCCCTCAACCGGTCATGACATCGGCGACCGCTTCACCGTAGGCCCGATCCAGGTGACCGTGACCCCGGCCGACCACGCCTGGCAGAACGATGTTCCCGGAGCCAGCGACCGCGTCTTCCACGCCCAGGACTGCTGCGGGTTCTGGATCGAAACCCCCGACGGCACGCTCTGGGCACCGGGCGATTCCCGGCTCATCCCCGAGCATCACCTGCGCATGCCGACACCGGACGCGATGCTGTTCGACTTCTCGGACAGTGAATGGCACTTCGGGCTCGATGGCGCGGTCACGATGGCGAACGCCTATCCTCACACGCCACTGCTGCTGCACCACTGGGGCTGCGTCGACGCACCCGACTTCCCGCCCTTCAATGCCGATCCCGCATCGCTGCCAGGTCGGGTCGACAACCCCGACCGCATCATCCAGCTGGCGCCGGGAGAGCCGTTCACCCTCCACCCGCTGCCGAGCTGACGACGCCACCTCGTCCTCGCCGTCCAGTGCGCGCTTCCTCGCCGGAACGAGGACAACAACACGTGTCTGGAAGCAGGAGACGACGATGCGCATCGAGGAGAAGGAGATCGGCCGCGTCGGGCTCGGTACGGCACCCCTGGCCTTCTTCGGCCGCTCCGTGGATGACGGCGTCGAGGTGACCCTGGCCGCGCTGGAGTCCGGCGTCCGGCTGATCGATACGGCGCTGGCCTACACGCGCCCCGGGATCGAATCCTTCGCTGAGGCCGTCGTGGCGAGCGGTCTGCGCCAGTGGCGGGGCGAGCAGCCGATCGTGGCGACGAAGGGCGGCCACTGGCGCGACGGCGACGACTTCCCCGTCGACGGCCGGCCCTCAACCCTCCGGCGCCACTGCGAGATCAGCCTGCGGACCCTCGGCGTCGAGCGCATCGACCTCTATCAGCTGCACCATGTCGACCCGGGCGTGCCGCTGGCCGAGAGCGTCGGCGCGCTCGCCGATCTGCGCCACGCAGGCAAGGTCGCCGCGATCGGGCTGTCGAACGTGACGATCGACCAACTCCAGGAGGCCCGAACGGTCGCGCCGATCGCGACCGTGCAGAACCGGCTGTCGTTCGCCGTCCGGGACGACCTTCCCATGGTCGAGTACTGCACTCGGGAAGGCATCGGGTATCTCGCCTACATGCCGCTCGGCGGTCCCGGCGCGATCGCCGGCGATGCGTTCGCCCCACTGCGGTCCCTCGCCGACCGCACCGGCACGAGCGCCCACCGCCTGGCCGTCGCCTGGGTTCTGGCGCAATCGGACGCGGTGGTCGCACTCGTCGGCGCCACCCGTCCCGTATCGATCCGCGACTCGGCCGCTGCTGCCCCACTCCTCCCGGAACTACTCGCCGAGCTCGGTTGACGCAGCGACACCTGGCCCCGCCGCCGTGACGCTCGGGTCGCTCAGCCTGCTGCCGAACTGAGGACCTCCTCGGGCTCCCGGTCCCGGGCCCTCATGCGGGGGGAGGATCCCGCGACGAAGAGCACCGTGGCGAGCACCGCGAGCGCGCCGCAGAGGGCCAGGGCGCTGGTGTACCCGACGGCTCGCACGGCCGCGCCGGCGAGGACGCCGGCCACGAGCGATCCAGCTGTGCTGGCATTCGAGAACAGCGTGGTGGCGCGGCCGGTCTCGGGGGCCAACGCCTCTTGGAAGAACCGGATGCCGGCGGCGCCGACGACGGCGATCCCGATGCCTCGCGCCACCTGCCCGGCGAGCAACAGCGGCATGCCTCCGGCGATGACCGTCAGCCCGTAGTAGACGATGAACGCGACCATGCCGCCCGTGATCAGCGCGCGTTGGCTGACCTGAGGGCGGCAGGGCGGCGAGGGCGAGTGCGGCGACCACCTCGACTGCGGCGCAGGCGCTGTACAGCGCCCCCACCGAGGAGTCCGGCTGGTGGAGCGCCCGCGTGACGAAGAGCGGGAGCGCCACGGACCCCGCGTACATCGCGGTGAAGAACGCGGCGACCGCGGCGACGAGCAGGGCCAGGGGGAGCCGGCCCAGACGTGCCGACGGCGTCTGAGCCATGGACGACGGTTCGTCGGAGTCGGCGTCCGCCGGATTGGCTCTCGGCCGGGGCACGGTGAGCGTCAGCACCGCCGTCAGGAGCAGGGTCGCGGCCGCCGCGAGGAGCAGCGCCGGGTACCCGGACCTGGCCAGCACGGCCGCGCCGAGCAGGGGCCCGACCGCCCACGCGAGCGACCATCCGGAGCGCAGCAGAGGAGCGGAACGTCGCCCGGCGGCGCCATCGCCCAGCACGACGCGGGCAAGGGTGAAGAGCTGCGGGAACGCGGCGCTGAGCGGGCCCATCAGCGTCAGGGCGACGGCGACCAGGACGACGAAGGACCGGCTGACGGCCATGGCGGACAGGCCGAGTGCCCCGCCGACGGCGACGAGCGCTGCATAGCGCCGTGTCGGACGCCGGTCGAAACGCCGCCCGAGCAGCGAGCTGACGAGGATCCCGCCGACTGCCGGTGCCGACACGAACACGCCGACCTGAACGGGAGTCAGGCCGACCTCGTCGGCGGCGAAGAGCACGGCGTAGGAGCCGACCATCGAGTCCGCGATGCCGAGAAGGAGAACGGCCCCCGCCAGCGAGGCGAAGGCCGAGGACGATCGTGGTGCCCGGTTCACCGTTCCAGGCTGGCACGAGCCCCGTTCATCGCACTCGCACTGATCCGGCCGGCATCAGCTGCCACATCCGCTGCGGCCTACGCCCGAAGCATCCCGACGGCGACGGCGGCGACCAAGCACGGTCCCCCGACGTCCGTGTTGCTCGCCGGCACCGACGCTCGCCCGCGTACGCCGGGTCGGGGTCTCCATTGCTCCGCATCCAGCCACAGGCGCGCCTGTTCGCGCGGTCGTCCCGGAACCGTCCCAGAGGCGAGAGAGTCCAGCTCCCGAGGAGGATGGGGTGATGGGCGATGGAGCACGTGCACCTTCTGGAGCGGGGAGCGGTGTCATCCGGCCGCCACGATTGCGGCCCGGCGACCGGGTACGTTTCGTGTCACCGGCGAGCCCGGTGCCCGAGGGTGGGCTCGAACGCGCCACCGCGGTGCTGGAAGCATTAGGCTTACGCGTCGAGTACGGTACGCATGTCTACGATGTGGACACGACTCTCGATTACCTCGCCGGTACGGACGTAGACCGACTCCGTGATTTCAACGAGGCTCTACGCGACCCGGGCATCAAGGCGATCATAGCCACGCGTGGGGGCAAGGGTGCCTATCGCATTGCCCACGGCTTGGACGTCGAGGCCGCGCGCAGGCGCCCGAAGCTCGTCGTGGGGTTCAGTGAGATCACGATCCTGCACATGGCACTGATGAAAGCCTGTGGTCTCGTCGGCATTCACGGGGCGCCCTGGGATGCGGAGAGTTTCGGTGCAAGGAGCGCCGAGTCCTTCGTGAGAGCGGTCACCACCACGGAACCGATCGAAATCCCCTCCACGACGAGCGAACATACGCACGAGCTGACCACCGGCGGCAAGGCGACCGGCCGACTCATCGGTGGCAATCAGGATTCGATCGCGACCGCTGCCGGGTGGGCTCTGCCGGACTTCGGGGAGGCAATACTCTTGCTCGAGGCGGTGAACGTGCGGCTGGGTCATATCGACCGGCAACTCACCATGCTGAGAAACGCGGGTATCTTGAAGGGTGTTGCCGGCGTAGCCGTCGGGCAATACACGGGATGCGGGAGCGCGACCGACCCGTCATCGGACTCTCGCTGCACCGAGATAGACGTCTTGAGGGACAGATTGGGTGCGTTGGGGGTACCCGTACTGGGTGGATTGCCGATAGGTCACGGGGAGAGCCCTCTGGCGCTGCCGATCGGGACCATGGCCACCCTGGATGCGGACGCCGGAATACTGACTGTCGAATCGGGCGTGAGGTGATCCGCCGGCTGGGCACCGACAGCTCGCGGATAGCGACGACCGGGCGATGCGTGCGTCAGCGCGCCGGACGTCGCGAACGGCCCGACGGTGGAGACAGGCAGGCGTGCTCCAAGGCGCGCTCCACGAGGGGCGGCACGGTCTAGCGTGACCGCCGTGTTCGACGTCACCGCTGATGCCTACGGGCGCTTCATGGGCCGTTACTCCCAGCAGCTCGCGGTGAAGTTCGCCGACCTCGCCGGCGTCCAAGCCCCCTCCACCGCCCTCGACGTCGGTTCCGGGCCTGGTGCGCTCACCGCCGTGCTCGTCGAGCGTCTCAGCGCCGCGGCGGTGGCAGCGGTGGAGCCCTCGCCGCCCTTCGTCGCCGCGGCGCGGGAGCGGTTCCCCGCGGTCGACGTCCGGCAGGCCTCCGCCGAGCAGCTGCCGTTCGGGGACGCCGCCTTCGACGTCGTGCTCGCCCAGCTCGTCGTGCACTTCATGACGGACCCGGTGCGGGGGTTGACCGAGATGGCGCGCGTCGCCCGCCCCGGCGGCACGGTCGCCGCCTGCGTCTGGGACTACGCGGGTCAGCGCAGTCCGCTCGACCCCTTCTGGGCGGCGGCCCACGACGTCACCCCCGGCGTCCGGGACGAGACGGCGCTGCCGGGGGCGCGGGCCGGTTCCCTCGCGGAGCTCTTCGCCGCCGCGGGTATGCCGGACGCCGAGAGCGGCGAGCTGGCCGTCGAGGTCCCGCACGCGTCGTTCGAGGACTGGTGGCAGCCCTACACCCTCGGCGTCGGCCCGGCCGGCCTGCACGTGGCGTCGCTGTCGCGCCAGGACCGCGAGCGGCTGCGCGGGCGGTGTCGCGAGTTGCTCCCGGAGGCACCGTTCACCATCCGGGCGGTCGCCCATGCCGCGCGCGCCGTGGCGCCTTCCCGAAGCTGAACGTGCTCCACAGCGAACGGGGGGTGGCCACGACGACCGCCACCCGTTCGCCGCGGCTACAAGGTCGCTGGACCGCAGCTGATCGTGCAGCTGTGAATGTGCTGGCAACCCGCGTTCTGAGGTCGGGTCCCGCCGCCCGGTGGTCGATCTCTGACCGTCGGGGTCGAGGGTCGACCCCGGGAAGGAAGCCACGACGATGGGATCGATCGACGCGGTCGGCGGCGGGAGCCTCGCCGCATCCTGGGCGAGTACCCAGACGACCGGAACGCAGGGCACGCAGGGCGGCCACCGGCACCACCATCACGGGGGAGGAGCCCTCGAGAGCGCTGCCAAAGCGCTGGGCATGAGCGACCAGGACGTGTCCGCGGCGCTCCAGAGCGGCACGAGCCTGGACGACCTGGCGCAGCAGAAGGGCGTCTCGCACGACGACCTGATCTCGGCGATCAAGGCGGGGCTGCCTGCCGGGGTTCAGCAGTCCGGCCGGGCGGATCAGATCGCGCAGTCCATCGCGACCCGGGTCGGTTCGCCGCGTCCATCGGTCCCGCCGTCCGGCACGCCTTCCGCCGAGTCCGGAACGAGCGCGGTCAGCGGTGTGCTCGGATCGTCGCTGGACGCCGGGCAGCGCGCCACGCTCGACGGGCTGAGCTCCCTGCTCGGGACGACGTCGGACGATCTGCTGGCCTCGCTGCGCGGCGGCGGCAGCCTCGCCCAGCTCGTCGACGACAAGGGCGTCGATCGCGACCAGCTCGCCTCGGTGCTGCAGGACGGGTTGATGGTCGACACCTCGGCCTGACGCCCGGAGCGGTGGGACGGCGGCACGTCGTCGCCGTCCCGTCCGGCGCGATCGCGCCCGAGGTCGTCAGGAGACGGTGACCGAGGCGCTCGCCCGCGGGTCGGAGGAGCCGCCCTTGCCGGTCGCCACCACGGTCACGCGATAGGTGCCCGCGGTCGCCGCGTTGACGGTCCACTTCCGGTCGTCCGCCGGGACGGTCGCCTTCGCGATCACGGCCCACGTGCCGTCGCTGCGCCGGCGTTCGAGGACGACGGCGTAGGTCGTCACCGTCCCGCCGGACGCCGGCGGCTTCCAGGTCGCGGTCACGTCGGAGGCCTTCGCCGTGACGGTGACCGTGGCGACCGCGTGCGGCGCAGCGGGCCTCGGGGACGCCGACGTGCTCGGGGACGCCGACGTGCTCGGGGTGGACGACGTGCTCGGAGTGGACGACGTGCTCGGGGTGGACGACGTGCTCGGAGTGGAGGACGTGCTCGGAGTCGAGGACGTGCTCGAGCTCGAGCTCGACGTAGAGGGCGACGTGGTCGGTGACGTGGTGGGCGACGTCGTGGGTGATGTGGTCGGCGAGATCGTGGGCGACGTCGTGGGTGATGTGGTCGGCGAGGTCGTGGGCGATGTGGTCGGCGAGGTCGTGGGCGAGGTGGTCGGCGAGGTCGTGGGCGAGGTGGTCGGCGACGTCGTGGGGGAGGTCGTGGGCGGAGTCGACGGCGTGCTGCGGGTCGGCGTCGGGGCCGACGTGGACGGCGTGGGGGTGCTGTGGCTCGTCGTCGGGCTGGGCGCTGGACTGACCGGCGTCGGCGGCGTCGGCGGCGTCGGCGAGCTCGCCGGCGTCCCGGCGCTCCCGGCGCCCCCGGCGACCTGGCCCAGCGGTTCGGTCGCGTACGCGTGCGCCAGGCGGAGCACGGTGTTCGCGTAGGAGTCGGAGCCGTTGTAGGCCAGGACGGCGGCGCGGACACCGGTGCCGGAGAGCGAGAGGTCCAGCCCCGTCGCGCACAGGTAGTGCCCCGCGGTGAGCGCGGCGTCGTTCATGTTCTGCGGGTTCGGGGAGGCTCCCGGCGTCGCCGAGACGCCGTAGGCCACCCACGTGCCGGGGAGGAACTGCATGGGCCCGACGGCGCGGTCGTACTGGCTGTCGCCGTCGTAGCGGCCGCCGTCGGTGTCGTGCACGACGCCCGTGCCGGGCGTCGAACCGTCGAGCCGGATGCCGATGATCGCGGGGCGGACCACGCCGTCGGCGCCGACCGTTGCCCCGCCGTACCGGCCGTTGGCGGACTCCACGGTTCCGATGCCCGCGAGCAGCGGCCACGTGAGGTGGCACGAGGGATCGGTTCGGGCCAGCGCGTTCGCGGCGGCGCGGTAGGCCGCGAGTGCGGCCGCCGGCATGCCCGGTGCGGCGAGCGCTCCGGGGGCGGTCGGTGCTGAGCCGCCGGACTGCAGCGCGCCCGTCGGCGGCGTCCCGAGGGTCAGCACCCCGCCGTCAGGGGTGGTGGGCGGCGCCCCCTTCGCGGGGAGGGCCTGCTCGGTGAGTTGCCTCTGGATGGTCGCCAGCAGGTTCGGGTCCACCGCGGCAGCCTGCGAGGGCCGGTTCGAGGCCTGCGCCGCCTGCGGAACCGCCGCCGGCGCCGAGGCCGCAGCGGCCGTGAGCAACCCCGAGGCCGTCAGGACAGTGACCGCCCTGGCTCGCGTCGGCATCAGCCGGCGCCGCCCTGCAGGGATGCGCAGCGACACCACCCGACCACTCCCTCGATGTCGTCGTCACGGACCGTCAGAACGCTTCGCTCCCAGCCTGGGACCAGCCTGGGAGCCACCCGGACGGACGATGGGAAAGTCCCCCCGAATGGCCCCATCTGAACTTACGCTCCGGGATCGACCCTGGCATCCGACGGAGAGACCTGTCTGCGGGGACAGGCGGCGGCACGAACTCGGAACGACGTCCGGTTCCGCCCCACATGTCCGTCATTGTTCCTCCACGCCCTTCGCCCGCGACACCCTCGTCTGCGACGCTGCGGACGTGGACGTGCTCCGGACCCCCGATGCCCGGTTCGCCGATCTCCCCGACTTCGCGTACGAGCCCCGGTCCGTGGAGGTCGACGGCGGGCTGCGGATGGCGTACGTCGAGGCGGGCCCTCCCGACGGCCCGGTCGTCGCCCTGCTGCACGGCGAGCCGACCTGGGGGTTCCTCTACCGGCGGGTGATCGAGGTGCTGGCCGCGGCCGGGATCCGCGCCGTCGCGCCCGACCTGATCGGTTTCGGCCGCTCCGACAAGCCCGCCTCCGTGGCCGCCCACAGCTACGCCCGGCACGTCGCGTGGACCGGGGAGGCGCTCTTCGAGGGGCTGGGCCTGCGCGACGTCGTGCTCGTCGGGCAGGACTGGGGCGGGCTCATCGGACTGCGCCTCGTCGCCGAGCACCCCGACCGCTTCGCGGGCGTCGTCGCCACGAACACCGGGCTGCCCACCGGCCTGACTCCGATGCCCGCCGTCTGGGAGCGGTTCCGCGACGTCGTGGCGGCCGCGCGGGAGCTCGACGTCGCGCGGCTGGTCGCCGCCGGCTGCCGGCACGCGCCGGACGCCGCGGTGCTGGCGGCCTACGACGCGCCCTTCCCGACCGAGGAGTACAAGGCGGGGCCACGCGCGATGCCACCCCTCGTTCCGAGCGCGCCGGACGACCCGGGCGGCATCGCCAACCGCGCCGCCTGGGAGCGCCTCGCCGCGTTCGACCGACCGTTCCTCTGCGCGTTCTCCGACTCCGACCCGATCACCGCCGGGGCGGACCGCCCGATGCGGGAGCGGATCCCGGGCGCGCGCGACCAGCCGCACGTCACGATCGCGGACGCCGGGCACTTCGTGCAGGAGGACGCGGGCGAGGAGCTCGGCCGCGTCGTCGTGGATCTCGTCCGGCGCCTGTAAGGCGCCGCTGCCGGCTACTGCTCGCTGCGATCCTCGATCTCCCAGGCGTGGTCGAGCACGTGCCAGGCGATGCGTCGCGCGGCGTACCGGGGGACCCACCCTCGCTCGCGGACGGCCCCGGGATCAGTCGCGGCCCGCAGCAGGTCCAGCAGGGCCGGCCGCCAGGCCGGATCGGGGACGTCCTGGCCCGCCGTCGACGCCCGGAGCCCGAGCATGCGGACGTAGCCGGCCTCGGCGCCGAGGACGTGACCGACGATCTTGTCACGGTCCCGGCCTCCGCCGCGCGGGCCCTTGCGAAGCTCGGCCGGAGCACCGGCCACGACCTCGTCGAACACGGCCCATGCCGCCTCGACCAGGGCGGCCAGCCGCTCGGCCTCGCCCGGGGCCAGTGGCGCGAGGTCGGCCTGCGCCGTCCGGTCCGGCGCTCCGAACTCCGTCGTGGCCGAGCCAGGGATCCGTTCGAGGACCTCGAAACCCTCGACATCCGGCGGCTCCAGGCCGGCCCGTCGGACCACACGGCAGGTACCGCGGCAGGTAGGCCTCGAGGGCCTCCAACGCCGCCTCGCCGCCCTTGCCCGCTCGGGCCCAGCCCGGCCAGTCGAGGGCGACCGCGAAGGTCTTCTTCCTGCCCTCCTCCAGATACACCCGCAACGTCATGCCAGGACCCTGCCACGGAGGTACGACAACGCCGGATTGCGGAGGTAACAGATGATGCGCACGGTGCTGTTGGCACTCCAGGGCTCTTGTGTGCTAGCCGGTTCCGGCCGCACCCTGCGGACACAGGTGCAGGTGAGGCCGACGCCGTCCGAGCCAGTTCCGCTCAGGAGAGCGAGAGGAGGTCGTCATGTCGGAGCCTCGCGTCGAGGTGTCGCCGTTCGGCGGAGCGGACCGCCGGCTGTCCGGCTTCGTCGTCTCCGGCCGCTGGCCGTCGTCCACCCGCGAATGGGCCCAGTTCCTCGCCCTGGCCGTGCGGTTGGCCGCCGTCCCCGGCATGGTCCGGACGACGATGGTCTATCGGGCGATCGAGGACGTCCCGGAGAATCCGCAGCCGGGCACCGTAGGGCTCGTCACTCTGGCCGGTCCCGTGCTGGGAGACGGTGCGCCGCGCCCCGGCCAGTTCTCGGCGGCCGCGCCGCCGGCGTTGATCCTCCTGCACCCGCCCGGCGAGAGCCGGCCCTCGACCCCCGAGGTCGTCGGCGCCGCCTCCGGCTGCGTGCTGCTGCCCGGCCTGCCCCATCTCGGGCTGGAGCACCGCGCGGCCTGGGTCGAGGCCGAGGTCGACGGCACCGTCACGCGTCTGATCAGCCAGGTCGGCGTCGACCCTGCCCAGGACCCGGACACCGCCGTCCTCGCGATGCTCCTGGCCGCCTGAGCGGGGGCTCGGTCAGCGGGACGGCGTCCGCATCGGCCGCCGGGTCAGCTCACCATCCGTGGGCGAGGGGGACGCCGACGGCGTGGGGGAGGGCCTCGGCGTCCCGGCGAGCGGCTGCCGGACGACGCGGTTGGAGCCGGCGTCGGCGCTGCGTGCGCCGAGCGGGCCGGCCGGCGCGGCGGGTGCGACGCCGTCCACGACGACGGCCACCCGCGCGGTCGTCGCCGTGACGCTCTCCACGCGGATCACCACCCGGCCGTCCGCCGTCGTCAGCGAGCCGCCCACCGGCAGTGGCTCGTCCCAGTCGTCCGCGAACCCCGCCGCCGGCGAGGGGCTGGCGTCGAGCAGCAGCGTCTGCGCCGAGTCGTCCTCCGGGTCGTCGCGCCGGACCAGGACGCCCGGCCGCAGGCCCCGCCAGTCGTCGGCCAGCCAGGCGTCCGCCCCGACGGCCGCCCGGTACTCGATCACGTAGGTACCACCGGGAGCCTGTACCCGCAGCGAGCGGACGCCGGAGGCGAGGCCGACCGCGGTCAGGGTCACGCGTGCCGGCTTGGAGACCGTGGCGACCTGGGCGGCGGGCAGTGCCCCCAGGCGCCATGCCTGCGCCGTGCTCAGGGTGCCGAGGTGCTCCCAGCTCACGCCCATGACGTCGTACCAGTCCCGGTAGCCGGTCCGGACGCAGCCGTGCGTCCACCGCGATCCGGTCCAGGCGCCGTCGGCGACACCGTCGCACTGCAGCCCGTTGGAGTGCCCGAGCCCGAGGTTGTGCCCGAGTTCGTGGGCGACCAGCCCCGGTAGCGTGCCGCGGACGTACGCGTACCCGCCGGCGTCGCTGGAGGCGCCGATCGTGCCCAGGCCGGCGAAGCACCCCGCTGCCGTCGCCGGCACGAGGACGAGCAGGTGACGATCCCGCCCGGGCACGAAGCCGGCGCGGGCCGCCGCCTCCGCCCACAGGGACCACGCGTCGTCGCAGCGGCTGCGCAGGTGCAACCACCCCACCGACCGCACGACGTGCCAGCGGACCCGCCCGCCCGTCTGCGCGGACCAGAACCGGGAGACCGCGCCGTCGACGGTGGCGGCGAGCTGGGCCCTCGTCGTGCCGTCGGGGCTGGTGCCGGCCGGTGCGGCGAGGACCACGGTGACGTCGTGGACGCCGGCCCGCAGCGCGGGTTCCGCGGGGGCGCGCGTCACCCGGGCCGCGACCACCTGGGCTCCGCTCTCGGCGGCAGCGACCGCGTCCGGGCCGGACCGGGTCGGAACCGGCGCGTCGTCCGTCACGTCCGCGTCGACCGTGCTGCCCGTCGGCGCCGCGGCCAGCGACGAGGTGCGGACCTTCACGCGTCCGGTCGGTGTCTGCAGCCAGGTGGCGATCGCGGCCTCGCGATCGGCCTTCTCGCCGAGGTCGCCTCCCTCGCCCTGCGACTCCACGGACACCCGGACGACGGTCCCGCGGACGTGCGTCACCGGCGTCCGTGGAGTGCTTCTCGTGGCGGAGCCGTTCCGAACGGGGGCCGCTGCGGGCGGCGATCCGACGGCGCCCGGCTGGGGACGGGACGACGTCGACGGGATCGGCGTCCCCGGCCCGCTCGGAGGCGGCTGCGTGCTGCAGGCGGCGACGCCCGCGAGGGCGGCGACCGCCAGCACGGCGGGAGGGCGCATACCGAGCACGCGCCGGGGGCCGTGGGGAAGACGACCCCCGGCAGGCGTGCGTGGCATGCGTCTCCCACGGACGAGGACGGACGAAGCCTGCGCAGCTTGGCCTGTCGGGTGCGTTCCGGGGCCGCGACGCGCCGCGCGGAGAGCCGGGATCGACCGGGCGGCGGAGGTTAGCGTGGAGGCAGTGTCCACGACCAGCCCCCTGCCTCCGGCGGAGCCCGAGCCGTCGGCCGCAGCCGCGCCCGGCGCCGCTGCGGCCGGCGAGGTCGTGCCCGGACACGTGAACGGCGAGGTCGTGCCCCAGCCGGGGGAGGAACCCACGGAGGAGGCAGGGCCGCCGTCGCTCGGGACGCCGGAGTCGTGGCGGGCCACGCTCGTCGCCGCCGGCCTGCCGGACACGCTGCTGTCGCCCGCCGATCCGGGCGACCACGCCCTCGACCTCACGCACGCGCACCCCTCCGGCCTGGCGACGCTGCTGGCCGGGCGGCCGACGCCGCTGTCGATGCTGTTCCGCGAGGCGGCCGTGCACAGCGCCGCCCGGCGCCGTTCCCGCTCACTCCGGGCGGTGGCCGGGGAGCTGGCCGCGGACCGTGGCGTCCGGGCCGGGCTGCTCACCGCCGGCGTCGCCTCCTGGATCGCCCCCTGGGACCCGCAGGAGCGGGCGTTCGCTCCGGTGCTGCTGCGGGGCTGCGCCGTCCGGCCCCGCGGCGCCGGGCACGACGACTACGAGCTCGAGCTCGACGACACCGCGGTGGTGAACCCCGAGCTGCTGCGGCGGCTGCGCGAGGACCACGGCGTCCGGCTCGACGCCGAGGCGCTCGCCGAGCTCGCCTTCGGCATCCACGGCTTCGACCCCGACCCGGTGTTCCGCGTGCTCGAGCAGGCCAGCGGGGGCGTCGACGGCTTCGTCGTCGAGCCGCGCGTGCTGGTCGGCTGCTTCACGGGCGGATCCGACGCGCTCGTCGCCGACCTCGACGCCGCGCTGCCCGCGCTCGCCGGTCACCCGCTGCTCGGCCGGCTCGTCGATCCGCTGCCGGCGACCGTCGCGCCGGCCGGTCCTTCCGGCCGACCCCGCTGCACCGGCGTCCCCGGCGGTCCTCGACCTCGACCCGCAGCAGCGGACGGTGCTCGCGGCGGCCCTGGCCGGCCGGAACGTCGCCGCGGAGGGGCCGCCCGGCAGCGGCCTCACCCACACGCTGGCCGCCTGCGTCGCCGCGCTCGCCGAGCAGGGGCGGCGGGTGCTCGTGCTGACGCCGTACCGCGGGAGCGCCGACGGGCTGCTGGAGCGTCTGGACGCCGCGGGTCTCGGCGACCTCGTCCTCGACCTGCACGACGGCACCGGTGACCGGCCGAGGCTGCTGGCCGCCCTCGGCGCCGGGCTCGACGCCGCCGTCTCCGACCGTCCGCCCGAGGCGCCCACGGCGCTGTTCGCGCGGGTCGAGGAGGAGGCGCCGCCCGCCGCCGACGGCGGCGCTCCGGACGGGGCCGACCCGGCCGACGCCTCCGAGGAGCTCGACGCCGCGTTGAGCGCGTTGCACGAGGCGCGTCCGCCGTGGCAGGTGTCGGCCTACGACGCGATGGTCGAGCTCGCGGCGCTCATGTCCGCCCCGGCGCCGCCGCGGACCCGGGTGCGCCTGACCTACGACGTCTGCCGCCGGCTGGACACCGCCGCCCGCGAGGAGCTGCGCGGCGAACTGCGCGACGCGGCGGAGCTGGGTGCCTTCACCCTCGCCCCGGAGCAGGCCCCCTGGCTGGACGCCCGGGTCGGGACGGACGCCGAGGCGCGGCAGGCACTGGCGGCCGCCCGCTCCGGGCGGGAGAGCCTCGAGGTCGCGCGCCGCTCGATGGCGCGCATCGCCGCGGCCGCCGGCCTCGTCGAGGCCGCGAGCGTCGACGGCTGGCATCGCCAGCTCGACCTGCTCGTCGGGGTGCGGGACACCCTCGACGTGCTCCTGCCCACGGTCTTCGAGCAGCCGCTCGGGGAGCTGATCGCGGCGACCGCGCCGGACGGCGGCCCGCCGGGCGCGTCGTGGATGGCCCGCCGCGCCCTGCGCCGCCGCGCTCGCTCGCTCGTGCGCCCCGGCGTCCACCTGCCCGACCTGCACGTCCGCCTGCTCATGGCGCAGCGGCAGCTCGCCGGCTGGCAGGCGCGCTCGTCCGGCGGTGGGTGGCCGCGGGTGCCCACCGGGCTCGCGGTGGCCGAGCAGGCGCTGGACGCCCTCGAGCATGCCCTCGACGTGCTGGGCGCCGCGTTGCCCGGCACCGGACCGGAGGAGCTGCGGGGGCTGCCGCTGGAGGTGCTCGACGACCGGCTCGCCGCGCTCGCCGCGGACGCCGACGGCGCGGCGGACGCCCCCCGGCGCGCCCAGCTCCTCACCCGGCTGCGGGACGCCGGCCTCGGCGACCTCCTCGACGACCTGCGCGCCCGCGCGGCCGGCCCGGACGACGTCGACGGCGAGCTCGACCTGGCGTGGTGGACCTCCGTGCTCGAGGCGATCATCCGCTCGGACGTCCGGCTCGCCCGGCACGAGCCCGGCACGCTCACCGCGCTCGTCGACCGGCTCCGGGAGGAGCACACGCGGTCGACCGCGGCGGCGCGCCGCCGGGTGCGGCTCGCGGTCGAGGCTCACGCCCGCGAGGTCGCGGCCGAGCACCCGGAGCAGGCCCGCTGGCTGCTGTCCGAGGTCCACCGCGGCCACCGGTCTCGCTGGCCGCACGACCTCGTCCGGCAGGCGCCCGACCTCGTCGCCGCGTTGCGCCCGGTCTGGGTGGTCAGCCCGGACGCCGCCGCGCGCCTGCTGCCGTCCGCGAGTTCGGGCCGGATCGTCGACGTCGTGGTCGTCGACGACGCCGGCCAGGTCGGCTTCCCCGAGGCCGCCGCCGCGCTCGCCCGGGGGCGTCAGCTCGTCGTCGCCGGCGACGGGCGCCGGTTGCCGCCCGCGACCGGAGGGCCCTCGGTGCTCGAGGTCGTCGCGGCCCTCGCCGGCGTCCGGACCCTGTACCGCGACCACCGGTGCCGCGACGGCCGCCTCCTCGTCCCGCTGCTGGGCCGTTACGACGGGTGGACGGCGACGCCGGGGGCGGCCGTCCGCTCGCCGCTCGTCATCGAGCACGTGCGGGAGGGGACCGGGGTGGCCGCCCCGGGGGAGGAGGTCGCGGTCAGCCCGGACGCCGAGGTGCTGCGGGTCGTCGACCTCGTCACCGAGCACGCCGTGCGCCGGCCCGGGGAGTCGCTGCTCGTCGTCACGCTCGGCATCCGGCACGCCGCCCGGATCGAGGAGGCCCTGCGGGCCGAGGTCGCGCACAACCCCGACCTCGCGCGCTGGCTGGACGTGCACTGGACCGGGGGGATCTCCGAGCCGTTCCTCGTCCGGCCGGTGCACCGGCTCGCCGGCCTCGAGCGCGACGCCGTCATCGCCTCGATCGGGCTGGCCCGGACCCCGCACGGTCGCGTGCTGCACCGCTTCGGCGTGCTCGACGGGCGGCACGGCGTCGCGTGCCTGGTCGCGGCCCTGTCGCGGGCACGGCGGCGGACCACCGTGGTGTGTGCGTTCCGCGCCGAGGACATCGCGGCGGAGCGCGTCCGCAGCGAGGGCGCTCGCCTGCTGCGCGACGTCCTCGACCTCGCGACCGACGCGTCCGCCCGGGGCGACCACGACGCCCGGCTCGCCCTGCCGCCCGTGCCGGAGCCGGACCACCTCGTCGCGGACCTGGCCCGCCGGCTGCGCAAGGCGGGGCTGCCGGAGCCGGACCACCTCGTCGCGGACCTGGCCCGCCGGCTGCGTGAGGCGGGGCTGCCGGTGGCGGCGTCCGTGCCCGCGCCCGACCGGCCGCTCGATCTCGCCGTCGCAGCCGTCGCCGAACCCGGCCGGATGCTGCTCGCGATCGACGTCGACGTGCCCGCCCACGCCGCGCTCGCGCCCGCCGACGTGCGGGAACGGCAGCGGCGGGCCGCGTTCGAACGGTCGGGCTGGCGGTACCTGCGCGTCGCGGCGATGGACCTGTTCTGCGATCCCGACCGCGAGGTGACCCGGATCCGGGAGGCGTGGCGGACGGCCGGCGGGACGGTCGCCGCTCCCGTGCCGGCTCCTGGCCTCCCGCATCAGCCGCGGAACCGCGCGCCGTGGCCCGACGTGACGCCGGGGCGTGCGATCGGCTCCTACGAGGAGCGCGAACTGGACGCCGTGGCCCGGTGGGCGCTCTCCGACGGCGTACCGCGGACGCCGGACGCGCTCGCGGCGGAGATGCGGGAGGCGCTGCAGATCGGCCAGCACGGCGAGCGGGCCGAGGCGACGCTCGGGGCCGCCGCCCGGCGGGTCCTCGCCGCGGCGACACTGGTGTCGTGACCGGGCCCGACGACGCCTCCGACCCTCACCCCGCTCCCGCCACCCCCACGCCTGCGCCCGCTGCCCAACCCTCCCCAGCGAGCACGAAGGCCGAGGCCGCTGGTCGGCGGGTCGACCCGGAGGACTGGGCCGCGGCGCCGTCGGACGACGACGAGCGCTACGAACGCGAACGCCCGCCGCACTGGGAGTGACCGGACCGGCCGCGCCGCGGACCGACGGACGGCTGCGGTCAGAGGGTGCGCTGGCGGAGCAGGTCGCGGATCTCCTGCAGCAGGACGATGTCCTCGGCGGGGGCCTGCGGCTCCGCCTCCTCGCCGCGCTTGCGCCGCTCCGCGAGGACGTTCATCGGCGCGACGACGAGGAAGTAGACGACCGCTGCGACGATCAGGAAGTTGATCAGGGCCGTGATGACGGCGCCGAGGTCGATGACGGTCTTCGGGTTCCCACTGATCAGCTGGAACCCGAGGCCGTGGACGTTCGTACCGCCGACCGCGGCGATGAGCGGGTTGATGATGTTGTTCGTCACGCTGGTCACGACCGCGGTGAACGCTGCGCCGATGACGACCGCGACGGCCAGGTCGACGACGTTGCCTCGCATGATGAAGTTCTTGAAGCCCTGGATCACGAGTGCCCCCTCTGGGCCGGTCGACGTCATCGAACCCCGGAACACTAGGGGTCGGCGATCAGCGGGGCCAGCCGGATCACGGGTCGATCGGGGTCGATCAGGGCGCGCCGATGCCCGCGGCAGCCGAGCCCGGCACGGCAACCGCGACCGACAGCGCCCGCGAGCCGGATGCCGCCGCGATCCGCCGCGCGTCCGACGGCGGCACGGCGACCAGCACGACGCCGTCGAGGCCGCCGGCGCCGCCGGAGCCACCGAGCAGGCCGGACACCCCCGAGCCGGACACGCCCGAGCCGGAGTCGCCGGTGGTCGACGCGCCACCGCCCGGCGGCTGCGGCACGGCCAGGACGACGGCGTCCGGCGCGAGCACCTCACCCTCGAGCCCTGCTCCGGCGACGTCGCCCCCGGCGTCCGGGGCGGGACCGGCCAGCACCTCCGCGTGCGAGCCGGCCCGCAGCAGGAGCAGCCCGGCGGCGTCCGCGAGCCGGACGGTGACCGCGACCCGGTCCGCGTCGCCCGCGGGCCCCGTACCGGCTCCGGCCGGGAGAGCGGGGACCGCGGGCGCGTCAGCGGCGGTCGCGGTGGACGACGGCGTCAGCGCCGACACCGCCAGGACGACGGCGGCTCCGGCGCAGACCGCCGCGAGCAGGCGGCGACGGCGCGCGACGAGCGACGTGACGGGGCGCAGAGCCGCCGCCAGGGGCGACGGCTCGTCCGCCGGCGGGAGCGCGAACCCGCCCGGTCCCCGGACCGACCCACGGTGTGGCATCTCACTGCGCCTCGGACCGGAGCTCGGACGGGCGGTCCGACGGGAGCCGGGACGGCGGCTCGAACGGGAGGTGGAGGCCGTCCAGGGCGTGCCGGCACGTGCAATCGTCGTCGTCGGGGAGCGTGGCGACGGTGGCGGCGAGCACGCCCTTGAGGCGCTCGATGCTCGCGCCGAACGTCGCCAGCACCTCCGCGTGGGTGACGCCCTCGCCGGCCTCGAAGCCGGCGTCGAGGTCGGTCACGACGGCCACGCAGGTGTAGCAGAGGGCCAGTTCGCGCGCGATGGCCGCCTCGGGCATCCCGGTCATGCCGACGATGTGACCCCCGAGCGAGGCGTGCCAGCGTGACTCGGCGCGGGTCGAGAACCGGGGGCCGTTGACGACGACGAGCGTGCCGCCGTCCCGAGGCGCCCAGCCCTGGTCGACGGCGGCGGTCACCGCCGCGACCCGGCCGCGCGGGCAGTAGGGGTCGGCGAAGGCGACGTGGACGACGGAGCCGACCGCGTCGTAGAGGGTGTGTTCGCGCCCCCAGGTCCGGTCGATCACCTGGTCCGGGACGACGAGGCTGCCGGGGCCGAGCTCGGGCAGCATCGACCCGACCGCGCTGGGGGCGAGCACCTGGCGGACGCCGACGGCGGCGAGGGCCCAGAGGTTGGCCCGGTAGTTGACGCGGTGCGGCGGGAAGCGATGGTCCTTCCCGTGTCTCGGGATGAAGGCCACCGACCGGCCACCGACCTCGCCGACGAGAGGCATCTCGCTCGGCGGGCCGAACGGCGTCTCGACCCGAACCTCGCGTGCCTCCGGGAACCACGAGTAGAAGCCGGAGCCGCCCAGGACGCCGATCTCGGCGCGGTGGGCGGCTGCAGGAGCCGGCGGGGGAGTCGTCACGTCGGACGACGCTAACGACAACGGGCCCGCCGTGGCATGCACGACGGGCCCGCTGTGGACGACGGGGCGATCCGGGACGAACTGTGGACGAGCGGTGAGCCGCTCAGGCGGCGGGCGCCGACGGCGCCGACGGCTTCGAGCCCGAGGAGTTCGGCTTCGGCGAGCTCGGCTTCGACGAGTCGGAGGAGCTGGACGAGCTCGACGAGGTCTCGGCCGGCTTCGACGTGCTCTCCGACGACGAACCGTTCGACGACTCGTTCGACGAACCGTTCGACGACGCGTTCGCCGGCGTCCGGCTGTCGGTGCGGTAGAACCCGGAGCCCTTGAAGACGATGCCGACGGTGTTGAAGAGCTTGCGCAGCTTGCCCTCGCACTCCGGGCACTCCGTCAGCGACGCGTCGCTGAACGACTGCTGCACCTCGAAACGGTGCCCGCACGCGGTGCACGCGTAGGCGTACGTCGGCACGTCGTCCTCCTGGTCGGTGGTCCTCTACGAGAGCTCTCTGGCACTCCAACAGGCGGAGTGCCAGCAGTATGCCCGCCGGAACGCCGTCCGCGCACGTCACTCGCGGTCCGGACGCAGCGGGCGCTGCCAGCCGGCGAGCTTGCCGCCGGCGCTGACCTCCCGCACGCGGCGCTCCGCGGCGCCGCGCGCGGCGGCAGCGGTGACGACGATGAGTTCGTCGCCGTGCCGGAGCATGGTCCGCGGCGTCGGCACGAAGGCCTCGCCGTCCCGCACCACGAGGGTGACGTTCGCCCGCGCGGGCAGCCGGAGCTCGAAGATCTCCACGCCGTGCAGCCGCGAGTCGGGCCCGACCCGGACGGTCAGCACGTCGGCGTCCAGGGCGCCCAGCGGTGCCGACTCGACCTCGAGGCCGGCCGTCGTCACCGACCCGGCCAGCCCGAGGCTGCGGGCGGCCCAGGGCAGGGTCGGCCCCTGGAGCAGGGTGAACACGACGACGATCACGACCACCACGTCGAAGATCTCGGTCGACCCCGGCAGGCCGCGGGCGAGCGGGATCGTCGCCAGAACGATCGGCACGGCGCCGCGCAGCCCCGCCCAGGCGAGGAACGCCTGCTCGCGCATCCTGACCCGGAACCACGACACCGTGAGCACCACGGACAGCGGCCGGGAGAGCAGCACGATCGCGAGCCCGACCGCGATCGCCGGCAGTGCCCGGCCCGGTAGCCGGGCCGGGTCCGCGAGCAGGCCGAGCAGCACGAAGAGCCCGATCTGGGCGATCCACCCCATCGCCTCCGCGAAGCCACGTACCGCGGCGCCGTGCGGCAGTCGCCGGTTGCCCAGGACGAGGCCGGCGAGGTAGGTCGCGAGGAAGCCCGAGCCGTGCAGCACGTCCGCCGCCCCGAACGCCGCCGTCGCGAGCCCGAGGACCGTGATCGGGTACAGACCGGACGACGGCAGGGCCACCCGCCGGAGCAGCTCGACGCCGGCCCACCCGACGGCGACGCCGACGACCGCCCCGACCGCCAGCTCGAGCACGGCCTCGCCGAGCAGCACCCACCACGGGTGCGCCGGCCCGCCCGCGGCCCGCTCCGTGAAGGCCACCACGAGGATCACGGCCGGTGCGTCGTTGAAGCCGGACTCCGCCTCGAGCAGGCCGACCAGCCGTCCGGGCAGCGGGATCCGCCTGAGCAGGGAGAAGACCGCGGCGGCGTCCGTGGAGGAGACGACGGCGCCGAGCAACGCGGCCGTCGTCCAGTCCAGGTGGAGGACGAGGTGCGCGGCGACCGCCGTCACGCCCACCGAGATCACGGTCCCGACCGAGGCCAGCACGGCGGCCGCGGGGACGGTCGGCCGGATCGTCGACCACCGGGTGGTCAGGCCGCCCTCGGCGAGGATGACGAGCAGGGCGCCGTAGCCGAGCACGCCGGTCAGCCGTGCGTCGTCGAACCGGATGCCGAGGCCGCGCTCGCCGATGAGCAGCCCCAGGCCGAAGTACAGCAGCAGCGACGGGAAGCCGCTACGCGCGCTGATTCGGACCGCCACGACGGCCAGCAGCAGCACCGCCGAACCGAGCAGCAGGACGCCGCCGAGATCGTCGACGCTCATCCCGCCGCTCCTCCCTCCGGTCCCCGGAACGCCCGGGTCGCCCCGTTAGAGTGCCGACCGTGCCCCGTCGTCGTGTGCTCCGGCTGAGCCTCCTCGGGGTGGCGGCCCTGGTCGTCGTCGTCCTGATCGTGGCCTTCGTCGGCACCGTCGTCGTCGTCCGGCGGCCGTTCCCCGCCCAGGACGGCTCCCTGAGCCTCCCGGGCCTGTCCGGACCGGTCACCGTGGTCCGCGACGACCGAGGCATCCCGCAGATCTACGCGCAGACCGCGGACGACCTGTTCCGGGTGCAGGGTTACGTCCAGGCCCAGGACCGGTTCTTCGAGATGGACTTCCGCCGGCACGTCACGGCCGGGCGGCTCTCCGAGCTCGTGGGCAAGAATGACACGGCCCTGCAGGCGGACAAGGTCGTCCGGACCCTGGGGTGGCGCCGGGTCGCCGAGCAGGAGCTCGCCCAGGCCGACCCCACGACGCGGCGCTACCTGGACGACTACGCCCGTGGCGTCAACGACTACATCGGCAACCGGGCGCCCTCGGAGCTGTCGGTCAACTACACCGTCCTCGGCCTCGACCACACCGTGCCGGCGATCGAACCGTGGACGCCGCTGGACTCGGTGAGCTGGTTCAAGGCGATGGCCTGGGACCTGCGGGGCAACTACGACGACGAGCTGGCCCGGGCGCGCATCCTCGGCACGGTCAAGGACGTCGACCGGGTCGAGCAGCTCTACCCGGCCTACCCCTACACGCAGCACCAGCCGATCGTCGCGTCCGGGGAGAACCAGGCCCGGACGTCGGGCGCCCGTTCGTCGGCGTCCACCAGCGGGGGCGCCGTGCCCTCGGCGCCGGCGACCCGCGCGTCGACGCGGACCCGCGCCAAGCCCGCGCCCGACCCGGACGGCCTGGTCGCCGCCCTGCTCTCCGCGCCCGTGCAGCAGACCGTGGACGCCGCCCAGCGCGCCGTCGACGCCGTCCCGGACCTGCTGGGCGGCGCCGGCGACGGCAGCGGCATCGGCTCGAACTCGTGGGTGGTCGGCGGGCGGCTCACGACGACCGGCAAGCCGATGCTGGCCAACGACCCGCACCTCGCGCCCGGCATCCCGGGCATCTGGTACCAGATGGGCCTGCACTGCCAGCCGCTGAACCAGGCGACCTGCCCCTTCGACGTCGCCGGCTTCACGTTCTCCGGCGTCCCGGGGGTGATGATCGGGCACACGCAGCGGATCGCCTGGGGGATGACCAACCTGGACCCTGACGTCACGGACTTCTACCTGGAGAAGGTGGACGGCGACCGCTACCTGCGCGACGGCCGGTACGTCCCGCTGCAGAGCCGGCAGGAGACGATCAAGGTCGCGGGGTCCGCCCCGGTCACGATCACCGTCCGGTCGACGGTCGACGGTCCGCTGCTCTCCGACGTCAGCGGCGACCTGCAGAACGTGGGGCTGCGCGCGCCCGTGCCGAAGGGCTCACCCCTGCGGGACCAGGGGTACGCCGTCGCGCTGCGGTGGACCGCGCTGGAGCCCGGGCACGACATGGACGCCGTCTTCGCCGTCGACTCCGCCACTGACTTCCCCTCGTTCCGCTCGGCGGTGCAGAAGCTCGACGTCCCGGCGCAGAACTTCGTCTACGCCGACATCGACGGGCACATCGGCTACCAGGCCCCGGGCCGGATCCCGGTCCGGAACGGAGACCTGCCGAGCGAGCCGGTGCCGGCCGACGGGACCTGGCCGATGCCCGGCTGGGACTCCCGGTACGACTGGAAGGGCTACCTGCCGACGTCGCAGCTGCCGTACACGGAGGACCCCCAGGAGGGGTTCATCGTCGCGGCCAACCAGGCGGTGACCGAGCCCGGCGACGGCCCCACCCTGACCCACGACTACGACTACGGGTACCGGGCGCAGCGCATCCGTGACCTGCTCCGGGCCGATGTCTCGGCGCACCGGCAGATCCAGGTCGAGGACATGCAGGCGATCCAGCTCGACAGCCGCAACGGCATCGCCGCCGATCTCGTGCCCATCCTGCTGAAGGAGAAGATCGGCGACGCGTTCACCCAGCAGGCCATCGACCTGCTCAAGACGTGGGACTACACCCAGCCGGTGGACTCCGCCGCCGCCGCGTACTTCAACGCCGTGTGGGCGGAACTCCTCGACCTCGCCTTCGCCGACGAGCTCCCGCCGGGCACCCGGCCGGACGGCGGCGCCCGCTGGGCGGAGGTGGTCCGGCAGCTGCTCAAGGACCCGCAGGACCCGTGGTGGGACGACCGGCGGACGCCCAACGTCGTCGAGACCCGCGACGAGATCCTGAGGCAGGCACTCGTCCAGGCCCGGCTGAGCCTGACGAGCGAGCTGGGCAAGGACCCGGACACGTGGCGCTGGGGGCAGCTGCACCAGTTGCGGCTCGTCGAGCAGCCGCTCGGCGCCGTGGGGCTGACCCGGATGCTGCACCCGCTGCTCAACCGCGGCCCGATGACGATGCCGGGCGGCCCGGGCATCGTCGACGCCAACGGCTACGACGCCTCGTCCGGCACCTTCGCCGTCACCTGGGCGCCGTCCATGCGCATGGTGGTCGACCTCTCCGCCTTCGACCGGTCGACGTGGGTCAACCAGACCGGTGAGTCCGGGCACCCCGGTCAGGCGAACTACGCCGACCAGCTGGACGCGTGGGCCGGCGGGGACACCTTCTCGTGGCCGTTCACCCGGAATGCCGTGACCAGAGCCGCCGCGCAGACGCTGGCCATCACTCCCGGCCCCGCTTCCTGACTGGCTTCCTGACCGGCCGGGGGGCGAGGGTCAGGCCCGGCCGGGTAGGCGCAGGCGGCGCAGCGGGGTCAGTGCCCCGTCGACGGGCACGTCGTGCGGCTCGCAGGGCAGCGGCTCCACCGAGGCGTCGAGCACCTCGTCGTCGTGGACGACGGCGATGATCGGGACGCCGGGGTCGAGCTGGGGGAGCGTGGCGTCGTAGTAGCCGCCGCCCTGGCCGAGCCGGGTGCCGAGGGTGTCGACGGCGAGCGCGGGGACGAGCACCACGTCCGCCGCGAGCACGCCCCGCGGCCCGAGTCTCGGCCCCACCGGCTCCCGGCCGCCCCGCCCGCTGCCGGACGCGAGCTGCCCCGTGTCCCGGGCCCAGTCGAGGCCGTCGGGACGGACCACCGGTAGGACGACCCCGATGCCGAGCCGGCGCAGCGCCTGGCGGAGCGGACCGGTCTGCGGCTCGGTGGCCGTCGCGGCGTAGAGCGCCACGCAGCGGGCAGCCTGGATCTCGGGAAGTTCGAGGGCGGTGTCCACGAGGGCGTGGGACTCCGCCGCCCGTTCCGCCACCGTGCGCAGTCGCCGGTGGGTGCGGATCCGATCGCGGAAGGCGGCCTTGACGGTCGTCACCTCGGACCGGATCTGCGGAAAGCCCGTCACGATGCCGGTGCCGTTCGGCACGATACCCCCTGACGCAGCGTCATCGGTCGACGACCGTTCGTTGCTCATCCTTGAACACAACAGATGTCGACGATCCGAGTTCGACCCGCCGACGGCGTCAGCGCCGGTGGCGTACCAGGACATCGTGCCACGAATCGCAGCCCCGAGGGACGGGGCGAAAGGCCCGATGTCCGTCGTCGACCACCCGTCCGGGAGGTCTGGTGTCCCTGCGCGCACGACTCGCGCTCGTGCTGGCCGGCGTGCTCGTCGGTCCGGTCGTCGCCGCGGGCCTGGTCGTCGCCGTCCTGGTGCCCCGGGCGCGTGCCGACGCCGCGACCACGACGCTCCGGCAGGCGCTCGCCGTCACCTCCGCCTATCTGGCGCAGCGCTGCTCCGCGCTGGGCGACACCGCCCGGGCCGCCGCCCTGGACCTCTCCACCGGGCTGGCCGCGGGCTCGCCCCTCGACGACGCCCGCGCACGGTCGGCGGTGGACGGCGCCGCGCAGGGCCAGGTGCCGGGTGAGCGGGTGCTCGTGGTCGTCGGCGATCGCGTGCTCGCGTCGAGCGGCACCGCCGCAGACCCGGGTGCAGACCTCGCCCCCGACCTCGGCTCGCTGCTGCGCGCCTCCTGCTCGCGCGGGGACGCGCCGCCCACCGGCGTCCCCGCCCAGGTCGAGTCGGTGCCCGTCACGGACGCCGGCGGCACCGAGGTGGCCCGCGTCGTCGCGGTCGGGCCGCTCGACGCGCCCGCACTCGCCGAACTGCGTGGGCGGCTGGGGCTCGGCACCGGCCTCGCCGTCGTCACCGCGGGCCGGCCGGCAGCGGCCGCGGGCGGTGCCGTGCCACCGAGCCTCGGTCGCGACGGCGTCGTCGCCGGGCAGCGCGTCCGGGTCGCGCCGGCCGGTCCGGGCGTCCCGTACGGGCTCGCCGTGTGGACGCCGGAGGCGCCGGCGTCGCTGCCGCTCGTCCTCGGCCTCGTCGTGATCGCCGCGCTCGTGGTCTGCGGCGTCCTCCTGCTCGTGGTGGCGAGCCGCCTCACCCGCCCGCTGCTGGGCCTCGCCGGGGTCGCGGAGCGACTGCGGCAGGGCGACCTCGCCGCCCGCAGCGACGTCGCCGGCCTGCCCGCAGCCGCCGGGGACGAGGTCGCCCGCCTCGGTGCCGCGGTCGACGCTCTGGGCGCGCGACTCCAGGAGGACGCCGAGGCGCTGCGGGCCGGCCGCGAGGCGGTGACCGAGAGCGCCGGACGCCTCGGCCAGGCGCTCGCCCGGACGCACGATCTCGACGGACTGCTGCAGACGGTGCTGGACGCCGTCCGCGACGCGGTGGACGCCGAGAGCGGCGCGGCGTTCCTCGGTGACGCCCGCAGCCTCGAGGAGCGGGCCGTCAGCACGCGGACGGGTCTGGCGCCCAACCCCGCCGCGGTCGAGGGCCTCACCCGCCTCGCCCGCGCCGCCGTCGAGCACGGCTCGCCCGTCCGCACGGGCGGTCGCGTGCCCGGGCTGGCCGTGCTGCTGCGCAGCGGGAGCACCGTGCTCGGGGCGCTGGCGCTGACCCGGTCCCCGGGCGCCCCGCCGATCGAGGACGCGGCCGGGGAGGCGGTCGAGGCGCTCGCCGGGCCCGCGGGCGTGGCGGTGGGCAACGTGCTCGAGCACGAGGAGACCCGGCGGCTCTCCGTCACCGACGCACTGACCGGGGCCGGCAACTTCCGGCACCTCTCGACGACGCTGGCCCGCGAGGTCGAGCGCGCGACCCGGTTCAGCCGGCCGCTCTCGATCGTCATGCTCGACCTCGACCACTTCAAGGGCGTCAACGACAGCCACGGCCACGCCTTCGGCGACGGCGTGCTGCGGGAGTTCGCCCGCCGGTTGCAGGACTGCCTGCGCGAGGTCGACACGGTGGCCCGCTACGGCGGCGAGGAGTTCGCCGTCGTGCTGCCCGAGACCGGCTCCGACGGCGCCGCCGCCGTCACCGCCCGCATCGTCGCCGCCGTGCGCGCGAAACCGTTCACCGTCGGGTCGGTCAGCCAGCCCGTGACGGTCTCCGCGGGGGTAGCGTCGTTCCCGGACCACGGGCGCACGGCGAGCGAGATCCTCCGCTCGGCGGACTCCGCGCTGTACGTCGCGAAGGCGGCCGGGCGTGACCGCTGGTGCCTCGCCGAGGTCGTCCTCCCCGGCCAGGAGCCGATGCCGGGGGAGCCACCCGAACTCGTCGCGGACCTTCCCGCCGCACCGCCCGGAGGTTCCGGATAGCCTCGCCGGGTCACACATGGTCCGAGCGGTAACGGACAGGGGAGAGGCATGACGGACCTGCTGCAGGAGCACACCTCGACCGAGCGCTCGCTCGGACCGGTCGTCACCAAGGCGGTCATCCCCGCCGCCGGCCTCGGGACCCGCTTCCTGCCGGCGACGAAGGCGACGCCGAAGGAGATGCTGCCGGTCGTCGACAAGCCGGCCATCCAGTACGTGGTCGAGGAGGCCGTGGCCGCCGGGCTCTCCGACGTCCTCGTCATCACCGGCCGCAACAAGCGCTCCCTCGAGGACCACTTCGACCGCGCCTGGGAGCTCGAGGAGACCCTGCAGGCCAAGGGGGACGCCTCGCGGCTGGCGCGGGTGCAGAAGTCGAACGTGCTCGCGGACATGCACTACACCCGGCAGGGCGATCCCCGCGGCCTCGGTCACGCGGTGCTCTGCGCCGACAAGCACGTCGGCGACCAGCCGTTCGCCGTCCTGCTCGGCGACGACCTCATCGACGAGCGCGACCCGCTGCTGGTCCGCATGATCGGCGTCCAGCGCCGGACCCGGGCCAATGTGGTGGCGCTTCTGGAGGTGCCGCCCGATCAGGTGCACCTCTACGGCTGCGCCGCCGTCGAGGAGACCGGCGAGGAGGACGTCGTCCGCGTCACCGGCATGGTCGAGAAGCCGGACCCGGCGGACGCGCCCAGCAACCTCGCCGTCATCGGCCGCTACGTGCTTCACCCGCGGATCTTCGAGGTGCTCCGGAAGACCGACCCCGGGCGGGGCGGCGAGATCCAGATCACGGATGCCCTGCAGTCCATCGCGCAGGAGCACGGCGAGGGCGGCGGGGTCTACGGCGTGATCTTCCGCGGCCGCCGGTACGACACCGGCGACCGGCTCGACTACCTCAAGGCCGTCGTCCAGCTCGCCAGCGAGCGGGCCGACCTCGGCCCGGACTTTCGCGGCTGGCTCCGCGGCTACGTCGCCGCCATGGGCTCCGACCCGTCATGATCTCGGTCGATCGGCACCTCGCGGACTGCCTCGCCGCGGTCGCGCCGTTGCCGGTCGAGACGGTGCCCGTCGCCCGGGCCCGCGGTCGCGTGCTCGGCGCGGATGTCGCGTCGCCGATCGCCCTTCCCGGCTTCGACAACTCCTCCATGGACGGCTTCGCCGTCCGCGCCGCCGACGTCCCCGGCGTCCCGCTCGTCCTGCCCGTCAGCGGGGAGAGTGCGGCGGGCGGCGGCCTGCCGGGCCCGCTGGCCGAGGGCAGCGCGCTGCGGATCATGACCGGCGCTCCGCTGCCGCACGGGGCGGACGCCGTGGTGCCGGTCGAGTGGACCGGCGGCTGGGCGGACGGGACGACGGTGCGCGTCGAGCGCGCGCCGGACCCCGGGGCGCACGTGCGGCGGGCCGGCGAGGACGTCTCCGTCGGCGAGATCGTGGCCACCACCGGAACGGTCCTCACCGCGCGGCACGTCGCGCTGCTCGCCGCCGTCGGCTGCGCCGACGTGCCGGTGCACCGCGCGCCCCGCGTCGTCGTGTTCTCCAGCGGCAGCGAGCTCGTGCCGCCGGGCGAGCCGCTCGCGCCGGGGCAGATCCACGACTCCAACGGGTACGGGCTGGTCGCGGCGGCCGAGGCGCTCGGGGCGACGGCGACCTACCTCGGGATCGTGCCGGACGAGGCGGACGCCGTCCGGCGGCTGCTGCGCGACGCGGCGCGCGACGCGGATCTCGTGCTGACCAGCGGCGGCGTCAGCGCCGGCGTGTACGACACGGTGAAGGAGGTGCTCACCGAGGTCGGCACGGTGCGGTTCGAGAAGGTGGCCATGCAGCCGGGGATGCCGCAGGGTTTCGGCACCGTCGACGGCGTGCCGATCTTCACGCTGCCGGGCAACCCGGTGAGCTCCATGGTCTCGTTCGAGGTGTTCGTGCGACCGGTGCTGCGAGCGCTGGCCGGAGTGAGCGACCCGTCGTCCGCGCCCGCGGTGATCGCGGTGGCCGCCGAGCAGTGGCGCTCGCCGGAGCACCGGCGGCAGTTCGCCCGCGCCGTGCTCGAGCCGGCGGTGGCCGGAGGCCGCCCCGGGGTGCGACCGGTCGGCGCGCAGGGCTCGCACCTCGTCGCCGATCTCGCGGCCGCGACGTGCCTCGCCGTCGTGCCGGAGGGCGTCGGCGCGGTCGGCGTCGGCGACGAGCTGGCGTGCTTGCTGCTCTCGGAGGCGTCGTGGCCGAGCGACTGACCGCACGTCGACGAGCGTGGCCAGGCCCACATGGTCGACGTCTCGGCGAAGGCGGTGACGGTGCGGGAGGCGTCCGCGGCCGGCCGCGTGCTGTGCTCGGCCGCCGTGATCGAGCTGCTGCGCGGGGACGGCGTCCCCAAGGGCGACGCCCTCGCCGTCGCGCGGGTGGCCGGCATCCAGGCGGCGAAGCGGACGCCGGACCTCGTCCCGCTCGCGCATCCGGTGGCCGTGCACGCCGTGACGGTCTCGTTGTCGGTGGCCGACGACGGCGTCGACATCACCGCGACGGTGCGGACCGCCGACCGGACCGGCGTCGAGATGGAGGCGCTCACCTGCGTCACGGTCGCGGCGCTGACCCTCGTGGACATGGTCAAGGCCGTCGACAAGCGGACGACGATCACCGACATCCGGGTCACGGCCAAGAGCGGCGGACGATCGGGGGACTGGCGGCGTGCGTGACTTCCGCGGCCTCGTCGTCACCGCCTCGAACCGGGCGGCCGCGGGTGTCTACGACGACCGGGGCGGGCCGATCCTCGTCGAGGGTCTGCGGTCGATGGGGTTCACGGTGGAGGGGCCCGTCGTGGTTCCCGATGGGGAGCCCGTCGAGGCGGCGCTGCGTGCCGCCGTGGACGACGGGTACGACGTCGTCCTCACCACCGGCGGGACGGGGCTCTCGCCGACCGACCTCACCCCGGAGGCCACCCTGCGCGTGGTCGACCGCCCCGTGCCCGGCCTCGTCGAGGCGATCCGGGCGTACGGGGTCGCGCACGGGGTGCCGACCGCGGCGCTCTCGCGGGGCATCGCGGGGCTCGCCGGCCGGACACTGATCGTCAACCTGCCGGGCTCGCCGGGCGGCTGCCGCGACGGGATCACCGTGCTGCGCGACGTCCTGCCGCACGCGGTGGACCAGGTGCGCGGCGAGGACCACCGCCCCGGCGGCGGCGTCTGACCGACCGCTCCCGATCGCTCGCCGCTGACGGCTGACCCGACCGCCGCCACGGGGGCGCCACCGCCCTCCCGCGGTGGAAGGATGCCGACATGCGAGGGCTCGTCGACCACGGTGCGTGGGTCTGGCCCGTCGTCCTGCACGAGGGGGACGTCGAACTCCGGCCGTTGCGTCGCTCGGACGCGCAGGTCTGGCGCGCGGTCCGCTCCGCGAATGTCTCCTGGCTGACCCCGTGGGAGGCGACGCACCCGGACGCCGACGCCGGGCCGCCGCCCACGTTCGGGCAGATGGTGCGCAGTTTCAACCGCGAGGCGCGGTCGGGCCGGATGCTCCCGCTGGCGGTGACCTACCGCGGCGACCTCGTCGGCCAGCTCACGGTCTCGGGCATCGCCTGGGGGTCGCTGCGGTCGGCGCACGCGGGGTACTGGGTGGACCGCCGGGTCGCCGGCCGGGGCGTGATCCCGACCGCGCTCGCGCTGACCGTCGACCACTGCTTCTTCACCGTCGGCCTGCACCGGATCGAGATCAACATCCGGCCGGAGAACGCGGCGAGCCTCCGGGTGGCGCACAAGCTGGGCTTCAGGCCGGAGGGTCTGCGGCCGCGCTACCTCCACATCGACGGAGCGTGGCGGGATCACGCGAGCTTCGCGCTCACGGTCGAGGACGTCCCTGGCGGACTGTTGTCCCGCTGGCGGCAGCTGCAGGCCGATCGCGACGCAGAGCGTTCACACTAGTCACACCAGTATCGGTAGCGTTCAGGAGAGACACGCGGCTGACGGTGCGTGATGCGGAGGCCCCACGCTCCTACCGTTGGTGCTTGTGCAGCCCACCTCGCTCGTCTTCGTCGCCATCGTGGGCCTCTGGGCTGCCTATCTCCTGCCGCAGTGGATCCGGCGACGGGACGCCCTGGGCGCCTCCCGGACCCAGGACCGGCACTCCCGGGCCCTTCGGGTGCTGCAGCGCCGGCGCCGGGAGCGGCGCCTCGGCCCCTCCACCGCACCTTTGATCACGCGCGCGGCGGCCCCGGCATCGCCCGCGCCGGACGCACCGGACGCGGTGGAGGCCCCGGAGCCGGTGTCCCCGACTTCCACCGCCGCCCGCCGGCGGCGGACGGTCCTGCTCACCCTCCTCGCGGTGACCGTGCTCTCCACCGCGGGTGCCCTGGTCGGCATCCTCCCGAGCCTGGTCGCCGTGCTCACCGTCGCGCTGCTCCTCGCGGACGTCGTGGCGCTCCGGGTGGTCGCGCAGCGCGAGCGCGAACGCCGGACCGGAACGACGGCACGCCCCGCCGCGCGCCCTGCTCCTCGAACCGTCCCCGCCCCCGTCAGCGAACCGGCGCCGATGGCCGCCGCTCCCGCCGTCCCGGAACCCGTGCGTGCCGAGCCGGCCGCCCCGGTGGTGGCGGAGGGGGAGCAGGAGCCGGGGACCTGGACGCCGGTGCCCGTGCCGCCCCCGACCTACACGCTCAAGCCGATGGCACCGCGGCCGGAGCCGGCTCCGCTCGCGGTCCCGGCCGAGCCGCAGGCTCCGGCAGCCTCGGTCGTCGCGCCGGTGACCGGGCCCTGGGTGTTCGAGGAGCCCGCGGAGGTCGACCTCGACAGCGTGCTCGAGCGGCGCCGGGCCGTGAACGGCTGAGCGCATGTCGGCCGGATCGAGGTCGAGGCCGCCGCGACGGTGGTGCTAGCCTGTCCAGGCCTTGGGGCTGTAGCGCAGTCCGGTAGCGCACCTCGTTCGCATCGAGGGGGTCAGGGGTTCAAATCCCCTCAGCTCCACCCAGGTCAGCGGCCGGTCCCCATCATCGGGACCGGCCGCTGCTCGTCTGTACAGGCGAAGCACGGCACCTGTCAGCGGAGCGGCGTCAGCCATCGCAGGTTGGTGACGGCAACCATGGAGAACAGTTCATCGCTGGGGTAGACCACCAGCGCCGCGCATGCCTGGTCCGCGATGGTCTGGGTGGACGTCATCGCGAACGCGTACCGGCCCGCGGCATCCGTGCGGACGACGGTGAGGCGGAGGGGGCGGTTGGTCCAAGGACACCCGTGAAGGATCTCCACCCGGGCGGCCGGGATGGGAGTACGTGAGGAAACGAGGTACGCACCCCCGTGAACGACGTCCACACCCGGCCGCACGCGCACGCGCGTCCCATCCAGAGGTACGGCCAGTCCGTTCCTCGCACGTTCAGCGTCACCTGGCGCCACGGTTCGGGAACCAGCACCAGCGACGTGATGGAGCCATCCTCGACGACGAGGTCGCCCGCCTGAATCTGGCTCGGGTGCCAGAAGCCCGCCTGCGTAGCGCCCACGAGAACCGCCCCACCCAGACGCCGTCCTTCGCGGTGCCGCTGGCGCGGTGGAGCGAGATGCCCACCTGGTTTCGATGCCGGTGATGGCGGTCGTCGACCCATCGACCGCCGACTGCGCGTGTGCCGGCCCGGCGAACAGGGCGGCGGTCGCAAGGACAAGAGCGACGCCCAGGGCCCGCATCCGACGCATCTCTCACGCTCCGAATCGAGGTTCTTTCGCAGTTCTCCCGGTCCCGAGCATGCCGCCAGTTACCGGGAGTACTCCGCGGGACGCGTTGCGTGGGCGAGGTGCTCGAGGGCTGATCAACCCCGAACGTCGGCGAGGAACCGGTCGAGCCGTTCGATCGCGGTCGCGAGGGTCCGGACGTCCGGCAGCGTCACGATCCGCAGATGGTCCGGCCGCGGCCAGTTGAAGCCGGTGCCCTGCACGAGGAGGACCTTCTCCTGCTCGAGGAGGTCGAGGATGAGCTGCCGGTCGTCCGACACCGGATAGACGGCCGGGTCGAGCCGGGGGAACAGGTAGAGCGCCCCGCGCGGCTTCACGCAGCTGACGCCCGGGATGGCGGTGACCATGTCGTACGCGAGGTCCCGTTGCTCGCGCAGCCGGCCGCCGGGGAGGGTCAGGTCGTCGATGTGCCGGCGACCGCCGAGCGCCGCCTGCACGGCGTACTGCCCCAGCACGTTCGGGCACAGCCGCATGTTCGCGAGCAGGTCCAGCCCCTCGAGGTAGCTGCCGGCGTGGGCGCGCGGTCCCGAGACGACCATCCAGCCGGAGCGGAAGCCCGCGGCGAGGTAGGCCTTGGAGAGACCGTTGAAGGTCAGGCACAGCACGTCGGGCGCGAGCGAGGCGGTGCTCACGTGCTGGGCGCCGTCGTAGAGGATCTTGTCGTAGATCTCGTCCGAGAGGATCAACAGCCGGTGCCGCCGCGCGATCTCCACCAGCCCCTCGAGGACCTCCCGGTCGTAGACCGCACCTGTGGGGTTGTTCGGGTTGATGACGACGAGCGCCTTCGTGCGGTCGGTGATCCGGCGCTCGACGTCGGCCAGGTCCGGGCTCCAGCCGGCCTGCTCGTCGCAGAGGTAGAACGCGGCGCGACCGCCGGAGAGGGACACGGCAGCCGTCCACAGCGGATAGTCGGGCGCCGGGACGAGCACCTCGTCGCCCTCGTCGAGCAGCGCCTGCATGGCCATGACGATCAGCTCGCTGACCCCGTTGCCGAGGTAGACGTCCTCGACGTCGACGCCCTCCAGGCCCCGCCCGCGGTGGTACTGGACGACCGCTCGGCGCGCGGACGGCACGCCCTTGCTGTCGCTGTAGCCCTGGGCGTTGCGCAGGTTGGCCACCACGTCCTGGCACAGCTCGTCCGGTGCGTCGAAGCCGAACGGCGCCGGGTTGCCGATGTTCAGCTTGAGCACGTGATGGCCCTCGGCCTCCAGCTGCTTGGCCCGGGTCAGCGCCGGCCCGCGCACGTCGTAGAGGACGTCGGACAGCTTGGTCGACTGGAACAGCTCCACGGGACGATCCTGCACCACCCGACGCGCCGGGCTCCGGCACACCGACGTCGGACCGGGCACTCGGTCCGTTCGGCTACCGTCGACCCCGTGATGTCGCCTGACGAGCGCGCCGAGCCCCCGGTTCGCAAGGCCCAGGCCGACCGGTGGCCACCGGTCTCCGTCGTCGTCCCCGTGCTCAACGAGGAGCGCCACCTCGAGGCGGCGGTGACGAAGGTGCTCGAGCAGGACTACCCGGGCTCGATCGAGGTCGTCCTCGCCGTCGGCCCGAGCCGCGACCGGACGGCGGAGGTCGCCGCCCGGCTCGCCGCCCGTGACGCGCGGGTGCACGTCGTGGACAACCCCACCGGCCGCACGCCCGCCGGGCTCAACGCCGCGATCAAGGGATCGACCGGGGACGTCGTCGTCCGCGTGGACGCGCACAGCGAGCTCTCGCCGGGCTACGTCGCCAAGGCGGTGGAGGCCCTCCTGCGCACGGACGCCGACAACGTCGGCGGCGTCATGCTCGCGCAGGGCCGGACGCCGTTCGAGCGCGCCGTGGCCCGGGCGATGCGCAGCCGGCTCGGCATCGGCGGCGCGCGCTTCCACGTGGGCGGTGAGGAGGGCGAGGCGGAGACCGTCTATCTCGGCGTGTTCAAGCGGGCCACGCTGGACCGGCTGGGCGGTTTCGACGAGCACTTCCACCGGGCGCAGGACTGGGAGCTCAACCACCGGATCCGGCTCTCCGGCGGCACGATCTGGTTCTCGCCCGACCTCTGGGTGACGTACCGGCCGCGGTCGACGTGGAAGGCGCTCGCCCTGCAGTTCTTCCGGACCGGCCGGTGGCGGCGTCAGGTCACCCGCCGCTACCCGGAGACGGCCAGCCTGCGCTACCTCGCGCCGCCGGTCACGGTCGTGGCCATCGCCGCCGGAACCGCCGTGGGCGTCGTCGGCGCCGTCACCGGGCCCTGGTGGCTCCGGCTGGGCCTGGTCGCGCCCGCCGGCTACGTCGTCGCCGTCCTCGCCGGCAGCCAGGTCGTCGCCGCCGGGCCCATCGAGGGCCAGCCGCCGGCCGACGCCAAGGAGCGGGCCTGGCTGCCCGTCGTCGTCGCCACCATGCACCTGACCTGGGGAGCGGGCTTCCTCCTGCCGCTGCGCAAGCTCGGCGAGCACTCGACGAAGGTGCGGCGGTTCACCGCCAAGGTCAGGGCGTGAACGGGGCGGACCGGGCGGGGGGGCGCCGCGTCCTCGCCCTCGCGCAGTCGCCCGTCGCCGGTGACTCCCGGGTGCTCCGCGAGGCCGAGGCCCTGGTCGCAGCCGGGTACGCCGTCCACCTCGTCGGCCGGGGAGTGCCCGAGGGGTTCGTCCCGCCGGCCGGCGTTCCCGTGGACGACGCGGGCCGGAGCACGGGGCTGCGCCCCGGCGGGGGAGGGGGCGCCCGGCGCCTGCCCGGAGCGGCGCGGCCCGTGCTCGACGCCGCCCGCTGGCTGCTCCTGCCGGAGCACCGCGCGCGGGTCGAGGCGGCCTGGCGCGCCGGCGCTGCCGCCCGGGTCGAGGCGTACCTCGAGCAGGGGCCGCCGGACGTCGTGCACGCCCACGACTACAACACCCTGGAGCTGGCCGCAGGCGTCGCCGCCCGCACCGGCGCCGCTCTCGTCTACGACGCGCACGAGCTGTGGGTGGGGCGAGCGCGGGCCGGCCGGCCGGAGCCGCTGCGGCGCCGTCGTGCCGCCGCCCGCGAGGACCAGCTCATGGCGCGCGCGGACCTCGTCCTGACCGTGAGCGAGGGCATCGCGGAGCGGCTCCGCGCGCGGGGAGCGCGCCGCGTCGTCGTCGTCCGCAACTCCTTCCCTGCTCGGGCCGCGACGACACCCCTGGCCGAGCGACCGACCGGGCTCGTCTACGCGGGCCGCATCGGGCCCGCCCGCGACCTGGAGACCCTCGCCGCCGCCGCGCCCGCGCTCGCGCACCTCGGCGTCCGGCCGGTCGTCGTGGGGCCCGCCGACCCCGAGTACCTCGCGGCGTTCGCGCCGCGCGCCGCCGGCGTCGACCTGCGCCCGGCGCCGCTCCCGCTCGACGCGGTGGACGAGGTCTACCGCGGCGCGGGTCTCGCCGTGATCACGCTCGACGGCTCGTGCGAGAACCACCGGCTGGCGCTGCCGAACAAGCTCTTCCACGCGGTGCGGGCCGGCGTCCCCGTCGTGGTCGCCGACCTGCCCGAGCTCGCCCGCGTCGTCACCGGACTCGGCCTCGGTGCCACCTACGCCCCCGGGGATCCCACCTCGCTCGCAGCGGCGGTGGCGGACGTCGTCGCCCGCTATCCGCACGTCGTGGCGGCCGTCTCCGCCGCCGGGCCGGACCTGAGCTGGGAACGCGACTCGGCGGTGTTCGTCGATGCCTACGCCGGACTGCCGGCCCGGCGCGTCCCGCACGTGCCCGTCCCCGTCGGGAGCCGGGGCCCGGCGCGGTGAACCGGCGCGTGGCGATGGTCGTGCGCAACGGCGTTCGCGGCGACTCCCGGGTACGCAAGTCGGCTGCGGCGCTGGCCGCCGCCGGCTGGAAGGTCACCCTGTTCGGCACGAGCGCGGACGGCCGGGAGCACCACCTCGAGCTCGACGGCGTCCCCGTGGTGCTCGTTCCCGTGCGCGCGACCCTGACGGCCGCGGACGCCGAGGTCCTCGCGGGGCGGGACGCGGCGCTGCGCGGCACGGCCCGCCGGACCCTGCCGTGGCCGATCGGCCGGACCCGCGCCGTCGCCCGGATGCTCGCCGGCGCCCTGACCCCGGGAGGTGGCTGGCGACGCCTCGACCCGTGGGCCCAGGCGGTCGAGCTGGCGTTCGCGCCGCACGTCGAAGCGCTGGAGCCCGCCGTTCTCCACGCCCACGACCACCACACGGCGCCGCTGGCGGCGCGCTCGACCGCGCTGCTGCGCCGACGTGGCGTCGGGACCGTCTGGGTGCACGACGCGCACGAGCTGAGCGCGGAGACCGCCGACCGCGGCGCGGGCGGCCTCCGTGGGCGGCTGCGACGCCGGATGGTCGCCGGGATGCTCGCCGAGCTGGTCCCGACCGCCGCCGCCGTCGTCACCGTCTCCGACGAGCTCGCCGACCGGTTGCGGGCGGACCTTCGGCTCCCCGAGCGGCCGACCGTCGTGCTCAACGCCCCGCCGGTCGCCGACGCCCGGCCCGCGCCGTCGCTGCGGGAGCGCGCCGGCGTCGGCCCGGACGACCCCCTGCTGGTCTACGCGGGCGGTCTCGCTCCGGCCCGCGGGCTCGACCTCGCCGTGCGCGCGCTCCCGCAGCTGCCCGGCGTCCACCTCGCCCTGGTCGCGCCGGACGACGAGCCGAACCTGCCGGTGCTGCGCGCCCTGGCCGGGCACCTCGGGGTCGCCGACCGGCTGCACGTGGTGCCCTACGTCGCTCCCGACCAGGTCGTGGACCACCTGCGTGCCGCCGACGCCGGACTGGTCCCGCTGCGGCACCGTCCCAATCACGAGATCTCCCTGGTCACCAAGTACCTGGAGTACGTGCAGGCCGGGCTTCCGCTGGTGGTCAGCGACGTCCGGTCCATGGCTGCCTTCACCCGCGCCCACGGGCTCGGCGAGGTGTTCCCCGTCGGCCTCGGGGACGAGGCGGACGCGCAGGCCCTCGCCGCCGCCGCGAGGCGCGTGCTCGCCGACGCTGCTCGGTACCGGAGTGCCTACGCCGCCGCCCGGGCCACCCTGGCCGGACTGACGTGGGAGGAGCAGGCGCGGGTGCTCGTCGACCTGTACACGCGGCTGGAGCAGGAATACCGGCACGACAGTCGGGGAACGACACCGGCCGCACCGGGTCGTTGAACGCCTCGACCCCCGCGCTCCCGACCCGTGCGCGGCGTCCGGAAGGGTCACGGACGCTGTGGCATGCTGGATCGGCGTTGGCCGCGGTCAGGAGGAGCACGGTGCCGGCACGGGTGAAGGCGCACGGCACGGGGTGCGCCCTCGGCGTCCCCGAACGGCCGACGCGGGGACACTCCGGTGCTTGACCGTCTCGTGATCGCCACCCAGTGGTGGCCCTCGCTCAACAACCCCTTCGCGGGCACCTTCGTCGTCGACCAGGCCGCGGCCGTGGCTCCGTACGTGGGCGGCGTCGACGTCGTCCACACCGAGGACTGGGTCGCTCCCGCGGATCCGCTCGGATCGCGCGTCGTCCGCCGCGCCTACGGGCGGCTCGTGGGCGGGGCCGAGGCTCGAGTCCCGGTCATGCCGCGATCGGCACCTGAGGACCCCGGCCTCACCCTCTGGCAGATGCCGGCGCCGGTGCGGGCGGCTGCGGGCTACGCGGCCTGGGCCAGGACGCACGAGTGGGTGGTCAGGACGGCCCTGCCGGGGAGGGTCCTGGACGCGCCGGTCGTGCACGGGCACACCGGCATCTACGGCGGCTGGGTGGCGGCCACCTGCGCGCCGGCCGACGCCCGGGTCGTGGTCACCGAGCACGCCACCTTCCTCCCGCGCGTGCTCCAGCAGGCGCCCGCCCGCGCGATGTACCGGACGGTGCTCGAGCGGGCGGACGCCTTCTTCGTCGTGGGATCGGTGCTGAAGCGGTGGATCGGGGAGGTCTACCCGGATCTCGTCCACCGGGTGCGGATCTGCCCCAACGTCGTGCCCACGGACCGGATGCGCCTCCGCCCCGAACCGGTCACGGATCTCCGGCGCTGGATCTACCTGGGCAAGTTCGCAGCCCAGAAGCGGGTCGACCTGCTGCTCGAAGCCTTCGCGGTGCTGGCAGCGGAGCGGGGCGACCTCGAGCTGACGCTGGTCGGCTCCGGCCCGCTCGAGGACGGCCTGCGCGCGCGAGCCGCGCACCTCGGCCTGAGCGAGCGCGTGCACCTCGTGCCGCCGGTCACCCACGACGAGGTGCCGGCCCTGCTCCACGCCCACGACCTGCTCGTCCACCCCAGCTCGATCGAGACCTTCGGGATGACGACCGTCGAAGCCGTGGCCTGCGGCCTGCCGGTGCTCGTCACGGCGAGCGGAGGGCCCGACGAGACGCTCGCCGGCATCGAGCGGATCGCCGGCGAGATCGTGCCGGTCAGCGAGGGCGTGGGCGACATCGTCGCGGGATACCGCAGGCTCGCCGCCAGGCTCGACGAGCTGGACCCCGCAGCGGCTCGCGCCGCCGTCACCGCCCGGTACGGTCCGGCCGCCGTCGCGGAGATCCTCCTCACCGCGTACACCGGCCGCGAGCCCGCCTCGGTACCCGCTCCCGGCGTCCCGACCCCGTCGTCGAGGAGGCCGTCTCGTGACTCCTCACCGCCGATCGTTCCGCGGCTACTCCCGGGCGTCCCCTGAGGAAGGTCGTCGTCTCGCGCTGACGCCCCGACGCCACCGGGCGGTGGAGGCGGAGGCCGCCTTCGCTCTCGACCACGGTGTCGACGTGCACCTCGTGACCGTCACCGCGCAGGAGTGGCCGTCCCTCGACCCGCGCGTGCGGGTCCACGAACTGCGTGCGGGGGAGGAGGCGCATCCGCTGCGCCGGGTCGTGCAGGGCGTCGTCGCTGGAGACTCCGCGAGCAGTCCTGGGCACGGCCGCGAGCGTGCTCGCCGTGCTCGCCCGCACCCCCGCCGCGCCGGTCGCCCGCCGGCTGCTCGGCGCCCAGCGCGCGGGCGCGGAGGCCTTCCAGCTGAAGGTGTTCGAGGCCGTGTACCGGCCGGTGCGGCCGTACGTGCTCTGGCGGGTCGCCTCCCGGCAGGTCCTGCCCGCCGTGCGCCTCGAGGACGCCGATCAGGTCATCATGCAGGACGCCGGGGCCATTACACTGGGGTGGCACCTGGCCCGCAGGAACCCAGACCTCGACGTCTCCTTCACGCTCGACCGGTCACGCGTACCGCGGAACCCCGGCGCCCCGGGCGAGCCGGCCCCGATCGTCGACGCCGCGTCCGCGCGCGCGTCCTGAAGTTCCCGTCGAGAGTCGAGGAGTTGCGCGTGGCAGTGCTTCGAGCCGAGGACGAGTACCTCGGCGAGCACCACGTCTACCGACCGCATCGCGCCGGACTGCCGCCGTTGGGCACCTACCTGCGCGAGCTGTGGCGGCGACGGGCGTTCGTCGCGAGCTGGCCCGGGCCGAGGCTGAAGGCCCAGAACTCCTCGACGTTCTTCGGGCAGCTCGGTTGGTGCTCAACCCGCTGCTCAACGCGGCGGTGTACTTCTTCCTCGTCGACATCCTCAGCAGCGGCAAGGGCCGGCCGCCGCAACTTCATCACCCACCTGCTGGCCGGCATCTTCGCCTACGGGTTCTTCTCGGGCGGCGTCTCGCAGTCGGCCGGATCGGTGGCCGAGGCGGCAAGCTCATCCTCAACACCGCCTTCCCGCGGCTGCTGCTCCCGGGCACGCAGATCGTCATCTCGTTCTTCCGGTTCCTGCCCACGCTGCCGGTGCTCGCCGTGGTGATCCTGTTCAACAACCGCGCGAACATCAGCTGGACGCTGCTGCTCACCGTGCCGGTCTTCGCGCTGCTCGTGCTGTTCACGGCGGGCCTGGGCTTCATCTGCGCGACGCTGCAGGTCTACAACACCGACTTCAAGAACCTGCTGCCGTACCTGCTCGGCTCGGCCTCTACCTCACGCCGATCCTGTGGTTCGCCGACGCCACGAGCGGCGTGAAGGCGCGCATGGCGACCTTCAACCCGCTGGCCCCGATCTTCGAGCTGTGGAGCGACGCGATCGTGCGGGGTGAGGTGGGGGCGCCGGCCATCTGGCTGCGAGCCATCCTGTACTCCGTCACCCTGTTCGTGGTGGGCTTCGTCGTCTACGTGTCGAGGGAGCGCGACTTTGCCGTCCGTATCTGAGCACCCCGTCTCCGAGCACCCCGTGTCCGAGCACTCGACGGCGCGCCAGTTCGCGTCCGACCGGGCTCGCGCCGAGCGCGAGCGCACCCAGGTCACGGTCTCGGTGCGGGACGTCTCCATCACCTACCGGACGGCGCTCGACCGCCGGGCCCAGACGCTCCGGCAGCGCGTGATGCGCATGGGCGGGGGCGGCGAGCCCAACATCCGCGAGGTGCAGGCGCTCCGTGGCGTGAGCTTCGACGTCACCCACGGCACCGTGATGGGCATCGTCGGCGCCAACGGAGCGGGCAAGTCGACGCTCATGCGCGCGCTCGCGGGCATCCTGCCGCCCACCAGGGGTGAGATCGAGGTCAACGGCAGGGTCAGCACACTGCTCGCGCTCGGCGTCGGCTTCAACACGAACCTGACCGGACGCGAGAACGTCATGCTCGGTGGCCTCGCCGCCGGGCTCACCCGGGCCCAGGTGCGGGAGCGCTACGACGAGATCGCGGCGTTCGCCGATCTCGAGGACGGCTTCATGGAGATGCCCATGCGGACGTACTCGTCGGGCATGTTCGGCCGTCTCGCGTTCGCCGTCGCCGTGCACATGGAACCGGACATCCTGCTCGTCGACGAAGCCCTCTCCGCGGGGGACGCCCGCTTCAAGCACCGGGCCTTCGCGAAGATGCAGGAGCTCATGGCCCAGGCGCGCACCATCTTCCTGGTCAGCCACGCGCTCGGTTCCGTCGTCGAACTCTGCAACGACGCCATCTGGCTGCAGAAGGGCCAGCTCGTGGCCCGCGGCGAGCCGCAGGAGATCGTCAACGCCTACACCGACTCGCTCAAGGTCAAGCGGGACAACGTCTCGATGGAGGACCTGTAGCCGGTGCTGCGGACCGGTCCGGACCGCCGGACATCGCGAACGGCCGGGCGCCTCGGCGGACGGCCGGACGTGTCGATCGTCACGAGCGGTCACGACGTCGCCGACGCACGCCTGCACCGTGAGGTCGCAGCCGCCGTCGCGGCAGGCCTCGACGTGGAGGTGCTCGGACTCGGCTCGGCCTGTGACGGCCCGGCCGGCGCCACCGTCCTCACCCGCCCGCGACCCCGCGGCGTCCCGGCCCGGTTGGTTCTCGCGGTGGTCCAGCCCTGGCGGGCGCGCGGGAGGGTGATCCTCACGCTGGACCCGGACGTCGTACCCGCCGCGCTGGTCGCGGCCCGGCTCCGACGGCGCCGGCTCGTCGTCGACATCCACGAGGACTACGTCGCCCTCTCGCGGGATCGCGCCTGGGCCCGTGGCGTGGTCGGTCGGATGGCCCGGGCCGGCGTACGCGGCGTGCTCGCCGCGGCGCAGCGTGCCGACCTCGTCGTCGTCGCCGACGACCACGTGCCGCCCCGCGAAGCCCCGGCGCGCCTCGTCGTCCGGAACGCGCCGAGCGGGGGTACCTGCCCGAGCCGACCGCGCCCGGGCCCACCCCACGCGCCGTGTACATCGGGGACGTCCGCCGGTCGCGTGGCCTGCCGCTCATGCTCGCCGCCGTCGAGAGCGCCCCCGGCTGGGAGCTGGACGTCATCGGCCCGGTCGCGGCCGGCGACCAGGCCTGGCTGGACGCGTGGCAGGCGACGTCGCCCGCCGCCGGCCGGGTCCGGTTCCACGGGCGCAAGCCGCCGCGGCAGGCCTGGGAGCTGGTCCACGGGGCGTGGGTCGGCTTCTCGTTGCTCGACGACACGCCGGCGTTCCGGGACTCCGTCCCGAGCAAGCTCTACGAGTACCTGGCAGCCGGTCTGGCCGTGGTGACCACGCCGCTGCCGCGCGCCGCGGAGATCGTCACCGGCAGTGGCGCGGGCGTCGTCGTGCCGGACGCCGAGGTGCTGTCGGCTACGCTGCGGGGCTGGGCCGACCAGCCCGCGAGCCTGCTGCCGCTCCGCGCGGCGGCGGTGACGTGGGCCGGGTCGGCCTTCGCCGGGACGTCCGGCTACGACGTCCTCGCCCAGCGGCTGGGTGCTCTGGCGGGCATGGTGAGCCCGAGAACCGAGGTGGAGGTCCCGTGACAGTCCGGATCGTCCCGAGCGCGGACGTCGACGAGCGCGCCGAGATCGGCGACGGCAGCAGCGTGTGGCACCTGGCGCAGGTGCGCGAGGACGCCGTGCTCGGCCGGAACTGCATCGTGGGCCGCGGCGCCTACGTCGGCCCGGGCGTGCGGCTGGGCGACAACTGCAAGCTGCAGAACTACGCGCTCGTGTACGAGCCGGCGGTGCTCGAGGACGGCGTCTTCGTCGGCCCGGCCGTCGTGTTCACCAACGACCACTACCCGCGCGCCGGTCGCCCGACGGCTCGCTCAAGCGCGGCGACGACTGGGAGGCCGTCGGGGTGACGGTCCGCCAGGGCGGATCGATCGGAGCCCGATCGGTCTGCGTCGCCCCCGTGACGATCGGACGGTGGGCGCTCGTGGCCGCCGGCTCGGTCGTCGTCAAGGACGTGCCCGACTTCGCCCTCGTCGCCGGCGTGCCCGCCCGGCGGCTGCGCTGGGTCGGCAAGGCCGGGGTTCCGCTGGAGCCCGACGGCGACGGCAGGTGGCGCTGCCCGGAGACGGGCGAGCGCTACGTCGAGACCACCACGAAGAACGACGACGGACAGCTGATCGAGACGCTCACGGAGGCGCCAGCATGACGGACACGACCACCCGACCGGCCGTCCCGGCCGCCAAGGTGCTCATCGGCGACGAGGAGCGTGCGGCGGTCGACCGCGTCCTGCGCAGTGGCATGATCGCGCAGGGGCCGGAGGTCGCGGCGTTCGAGCGTGAGTTCGCCGACGCAGCTCGTCGACGGCCGCACCTGCGTCGCCGTCAACTCCGGGACCTCCGGCCAGCACCTCGGCCTGCTCGCCGCGGGCGTCGGCCCCGGGCAGGAGGTCGTCGTCCCGTCGTTCACGTTCGCGGCGACCGCCAACTCGGTCGCGCTCACCGGCGCGACGCCGGTCTTCGCGGACATCGACCCGGAGACCTTCAACCTCGCTCCGGACGCCGTCGAGGCCGCGATCACCGACCGGACCGTCGGCGTCATGCCGGTGCACCTCTACGGCCAGCCCGCGGACATGACCCGGCTCGGCGAGATCGCGGAGCGTCCGCGGCATCCAGATCTTCGAGGACGCCGCGCAGGCGCACGCCGCCACCTGGCAGGGCCGCCCGGTCGGCACGTTCGGCACGTTCGCGATGTTCAGCCTCTACCCGACGAAGAACATGACCTCGGGCGAGGGCGGCATGGTCAGCTGCGCCACCGACGAGGTCGCGCGGATGATGCGGCTGCTCCGCAACCAGGGCATGGAGCGCCGCTACGAGAACGAGGTCGTCGGGTTCAACTGCCGGATGACCGACGTCCACGCCGCGATCGGGCGGGTGCAGCTCACCAAGCTGGCCGCGCTGGACGAAGCAGCGCCAGGAGAACGCCGCGTTCCTCGACGCGAACCTGCGCGGCGTCGTCGTCCCGCCGGTGGCCGACGGCGCGACGCACGTCTACCACCAGTACACGATCCGGGTCCCGGAGGACCGCGACGGCTTCGCCACGGCCCTGCAGACGGAGTACGGCGTCGGCAGCGGCGTCTACTACCCGATCCCGAACCACCGGCTCCCGTCCTTCGGCCTGACGCTGGACCTGCCGGAGACCGAGCGCGCGGCGCGCGAGGTCCTCTCGCTGCCGGTGCACCCCTCGCTGACGCAGGAGGACCTCGAGCGGATCGTCGAGGCCGTCAACGCGCTCGCCGGGGCAGGTGCCTGATGGCGGCCCTCCGCGCAGGCCTCCTCGGCCTGGGGATGATGGGGCGCCACCACGCCCGCCTGCTCCGGTCGCTGGACGGCGTCGAGCTCGTCGCGGTCGCGGACCCGGCGGGCGACCCGCACAAGTTGGCCGGCGGCCTCGAACTGCACCGGTCCGTGGAGGACCTGGTCACGGTCGGGCTCGACTACGTCGTCGTCGCCGTCCCGACCGTCTATCACGAGCAGATCGGCCTGGCCCTCGCCGACGCCGGCGTGCACGCCCTCATCGAGAAGCCGCTCGCCCCGGACGGCGACGGTGCGCGCCGGCTCGCCGAGACCTTCGCCGCCCGCGGCCTGGTCGGCGCGGTCGGGCACATCGAGCGCTACAACCCCGCTCTGCAGCACCTGCGCTCCCGCCTGGAGCAGGGCGAGCTGGGCACGTCTACCAGGTCGTCACCCGGCGGCAGGGGCCGTTCCCGGCGCGGATCGCCGACGTCGGCGTCGTCAAGGACCTCGCGACGCACGACATCGACCTGACGGCGTGGGTGACCCGGTCCCGGTTCCGTCGGTCGGCCGCGCGGACCGCCTTCAAGAGCGGGCGTGAGTTCGAGGACCTCGTCGCCGTGGTCGGAGCGCTGGACGACGGCACGGTGACGAACCACCTGGTCAACTGGCTCTCGCCGATGAAGGAACGCGTCACGATCGTCACGGGGGAGAAGGGTGCCTTCGTCGCGGACACCCTCACCGCCGACCTCACCTTCCACGCGAACGGCACGGTCCCGACGCAGTGGGGGAGCCTGGCCGAGTTCCGTGGGGTCTCCGAGGGCGACATGATCCGCTACGCGATCGCGAAGCCGGAGCCGCTGCGGACCGAGCACGAGGCCTTCCGGGACGCCGTTCTCGGCAAGGAGAGCGACATCGTCACCATGGCCCAGGGCCTGGCGACGGTCGCCGTCGCGGAAGCCGTCATCGAGTCGGCGTCGAGCGGCCGGACCGTCGACGTCAAGCTGCCCGAGGTCGCCCTGTCGGAGGCTGCGTCCGGAACGAGGGCGAACGCCTGATCACTCCGAGGCGTCCCCGGCGGCCGGTGCTGCCGGGGAGCGCCTCGTCGCGTCCTCGTTGCGGGCGGCGCCTGCCGATGAGGCCATCCCTTGCTCTCGCGACGACGTCGAGGTGACGGGCGTCGCGGGCGGGGTAGGTGGGAATCGCTTGCTCTGCGCGTCGCTGATCGGGTCGGTGGATTGTTCTCGCGGCGGCCACTCTCGTCACTTCTGCCACATTGCTTGAGTAGCCCGGGTGTGACAGCAATTCGCCAAGATTTTGTGTGAGTTCCGTCATTCTTGCTCGCCGCTTGGGCCCCCTCGGAGGGCCCGAGTTTGTCGGGGTGGCTTGTAGCGTTCCTTTCATGGACGGGGGCACGAAGTCAGCGGCGGAAACGCCTGACCCGGAATCAGGGGCATCGGATTCCGGACAGCCGGCTGTGCCCGCGTCGCGGGGGTCGGTGGCGGCTGCGCGGGCGGCGGCGGACTCCGCGACGCTGGAGGAGGACGCGTTCCTGGGTGAGGTGTTCGCCCGCCTGCACGAGGTGATCGGCGAGGTCGGCGAGGCGCGGTGGGCGGCGCGGGGTCCGCGGCTGGTGGCGGCGGCGGTGCGGGTGCTGGCGCGGGAGCAGGCCCGTCTGGACGCGGCCTACCTGAGGCTGCTGCATGAGGTCGAGGGCCGGGAGGACGTGGTGCCCCGGGTCCGGGGCGGGTCCAGCCGGGCGGCCGCGTTCGCCCGCGCCTCCCTCGGCCTGGACCCGCGCCGGGCCGGTCGGGACGCCGACGCCGCCCGCCTCACCGCCGGCGGCGACCCCGGCGCCTGCGGGACACGGGCACGGGGCGGCGAATCGACGGGGTGGACCTGGCGCGGGTCGGCGCCGCATACGCGGCCGGTGAGATCACTCGGGCGCACCTGGATGTCGCGGTCGGGGTGCACCGCCGCCTCCGCGCCAGTGTCCGTGAGCAGGTCATGCCCGTGACGGACCCGGCCACGGGTGAGGTGCGCGAGGAGCGGTGCATCCGGGTGGTGGACGCCGCCCTCGCCGGCATGCGCGGGGGTACACGGTGCCGGAGTTCACCCGGATCGCCGACCGCATCGTGGCCGACCTGGACCCGCCCCGGCCCGGGGACGCCCACCGCCGCCGCTACCTGCACCTGTCCCGCCTGCCCGACGGGTCACTGTTGGGCAGGTTCGCCTGCGGCCCCGCCCAAGCGTTGACCCTGACCACCGTCCTCGCCGCGTTGGCCGGGCCCCGGCCGGGGAAGGCGATCGACGCCGACGGCGTCGAACACGACCTGCCCGACGAACGCACCCCGGCCGAACGCCGCATGGACGCCCTGGCCGAAGCCGTCGACCACAACCACCGGACCTGCCACTGCCGCCACACCCACACCCACCGCGGCGCGACCGGTCCCGCCGCTCGACTCGGGCGCCGCGAGCCGGAACCAGCGGGCAGAACGGTGGCCACGGCGAGCAGGGCAACGCCAGTGACGGCCAGCAGGCGCAGCATGAACACCGCCGATGACGGTTTCACCGGCAGCAACACTGCGCGAAACAGCGACATTGACGCTGATGGTGACCCTGATGCTGATGACGGTGACGCCACCGGCGGCCATACCCGGTCAGGGACAGAAACAGATGAGGGAACCGCCGGAACCGAAGAACGAAGACGACAACGAAGACGACAACCAAGACGACAACGACGACATGGATCGCGGGATCGGTCACGTGATCGAGGATCCGACCTTGCCCAATCAGCAGGACCTTGCCCAATACGGCGACCCGCCACCTCAAGAAGGCGAACCCCAGGTCCGGCGGCCACCCGGCGTGCGCGCCGGGCCCTACCCCGACATCCAGATCATCGTCACCGCCACCACCGAACACCTCGCCGCCGCACGCCTCCACACCGCCGGCCCACCACCACGACACCCCGGCTCGACCGACCCCCTCGACCTCGACCTCGACTCCGACCTCGCACTCCCGACGGACGGGACCGGCGCGGGACGGCGCCGGCGGCGCAGCGGCACCGGCGGCACCGGCGGTAGCGCGGGAGTGGGTTCGGGTTCGCGCACGCCCAACACACCGGACCGATCCACCCCAGCGTCCTGGCCATGCTCGCCTGCACCGGCAAGATCCGCCGCGTCCTCCTCGACGAACACGGCGCCGTCCTGCACCTCGGCCGCAGCCACCGCCTCGCCACACCCGCCCAGAAAGCCGCGCTACTCGCGCGGGACATCGGCTGCGTCATCCCCGGCTGCACCACCCCCGGCGACCTCTGCGACATCCACCACGTCACACCCTGGACCGACCACGGCGACACCGACATCCACAACCTGGCGCTCCTCTGCCCCAGGCACCACGCCGAGGTCACCGACGGCACCTGGGAGATCCAGATGCTCCACGGCGTGCCCTGGGCTCGACCACCCGCCTGGGCCCACCCCACCCGACCCCTCCTCCGCAACACCAGCCACCACGGACGAGCAGCGGCGTGAAAACGGACGATTCCGACGACCTTCGCGGACGCTTCTCCTCGCCCGCGGCACAACGCTCAGGTCGGCCGATCGACAAGGGGTCGGCCGCTAGGCTGACCGCGCCCGAATCACCGAGAGAGGATCCTTGTGAAGATCGCCGTCATCGCCCTCGGGAAGATCGGACTGCCGCTCGCCGTGCAGTTCGCGAGCCGTGGACACGACGTCGTCGGGGTCGACGTCAACCCCGTGATCGTCGACCTCGTCAATGCGGGCACCGAGCCGTTCCCGGGAGAGGCGCAGCTCGGCGAGAAGCTCGCCGAGGTGGTGCCGGCGGGACGGCTGCGCGCGACCACGGACTACGGCGACGCCGTCCCCGGCGCGGACGCCGTGGTCCTGGTCGTGCCCGCTGTTCGTGGACGAGAAGACCGCGGAGCCCGACTTCGCGTGGATGGACGCGGCGACGCGGAGCCTCGCACGGCACCTCACGCCGGGCACCCTGGTGTCCTACGAGACCACGCTGCCGGTCGGGCACCACGCGGAACCGCTGGAAGCCGATGCTCGAGGAGAGCTCGGGCCTCGTCGAGGGCACGGACTTCCACCTCGTCTTCAGCCCGGAGCGCGTCCTCACCGGCCGGGTCTTCGCGGATCTGCGCAAGTACCCCAAGCTCGTCGGCGGCCTCTCGCCGGAGGGCGCGCGGCACGCGACGGAGTTCTACGACGCCGTGCTCGAGTTCGACGAGCGTCCCGACCTGCGGCGTCCCAACGGCGTGTGGGACCTCGGCAGCGCGGAGGCCGCCGAGATGGCCAAGCTCGCCGAGACCACGTACCGCGACGTCAACATCGGCCTGGCGAACCAGTTCGCGCGCTTCGCGGGCAGCCACGGCGTCGACGTGATGCAGGTCATCGAGGCGAGCAACTCGCAGCCGTACAGCCACATCCACACGCCCGGCATCGCCGTCGGCGGTCACTGCATCCCGGTGTACCCGCGGCTGTACCTGTGGAACGACCCCGACGCCACCGTCGTCCGCGCCGCCCGCGAGGCGAACGCGGCCATGCCGGAGTACACGGTCGGCCTGCTCGAGGGCGCGCACGGGGACCTCGCCGGGCAGACCGTGGCCGTGCTCGGCGCCACGTACCGCGGCGGCGTCAAGGAGACGGCCTTCTCCGGCGTCTTCGCGACCGTGGAGGCGCTGGAGACCAAGGGCGCGACGGTCGTCGTCCACGACCCGCTGTACTCCGACGAGGAGCTCCAGGCGCTCGGATTCACGCCGTTCCACATCGGCGACAAGGCGGACGCCGTCGTCGTCCAGGCCGACCACGCGCAGTACCGGGATCTCACGTCCGACGACGTGCCCGGGGTCCGCACTCTCGTGGACGGGCGCCGCGTCACGGACGCCGGCGCGTGGGCGGACGTGACCCGCCGCGTCATCGGCGCTCCCTGACGAGCCGGCGACATGCAGGAGGCCCCGCACCGGTCGTCCGGTGCGGGGCCTCCTGCGCGTCTCCCCGCTAGTCGCGCTGCCCGACGAGCGACTCGGGCGACTCCGCCCGCGCCGTCGGGGTGGTGGCAGGCAGCGGCTGAACCTTCACCATGGGCGCTTCGACGAGCGCGGGTACCTCCACCGCCGCAGCCGCCTCGACCCGCGCCGGCTCCTCGGCCGAACGGGGTTCTCGGCGCCGCCCCCGTCGAGGGCGGTACGCCACGCGGCGGCGCGGGCCCAGAAGTCGGCGTCCACCGGCCGTGGCGCGAGCAGGTACATGAGGTCCACGTAGTCGGGATCGCCGTCGAGCCGGTCGACCGGCGCATGCCCGGCGTCCCCGCGCAGGTGGTACCAGGTGTAGCCGTGCGGGGCCATGACCTCGGCGAGGTCGCCGGGACGGCGGCCGGGCAGGACCTCGCACAGGATCCAGGGCCGGTGCCGGGCGATCGTCTCCGCCGCTCCGGCGAGGACGTCCGGCTCCGTCGTCTCGGTGTCGACCTTCACGATCGCGGGGACGAGGCCGGTACGTGCGCAGTAGGCGTCCAGCGTGGTCACCGTCACGTCGAGCTGCGACGAACTGTGCCGGAACCCTTCGGCAAGGGAGTTCGAGCTGTCGGACGTGTCGGAGAGGAAGAACGTCGCCGTCCCCGGCTCGCGGCCGAGCGCCAGCTCCTCGATCACCACCGGGAGGTCGTTGCCCGCGGCCGCCGCACGCGCCACCGCGACGAGCTCGGGCGTGGGCTCGAACGCGTGCACCTCGCGATCGGAGCAGGCCGCAGCCAGCAGGGCGTACAGCCCGATGTTGGCGCCGATGTCGACCACGGCGCCCGGCCCTGCCGTCTCGAGCAGCGCGAGGAAGGTCTCGAGCGCGTGCGGCTCGTATTGCGCGAGCCCGGTCACGGCCAGTCGTTTCGGCACGAAGAGATGACGCGGCGCCTGGATCACGAGCGGACGCCCGGCGGGCGACCCGGGCAGCACCGGGCGGGGCAGCGTCACCACCCGCGACGCGGGCTGCCGACGGGGCGCCCGGCTGCGACGTCCGCGGCGGAGCCGGGAACAGGTAGCTGCCGCGGAACCGCCGCCGGAGCGCGACCTTGAGACGCCGGGGGAGCATCGCCGCGACGGCCTTCCGGGCCCGGCCGCCGGGCAGCCGACGGGGGGCCGGGGTGGAGCTGGTCACGGGAGCGCCTCCTGATCTGCGGGGCGCTCCCGAACCGGTGCAGCCCTACGTCGTCGTTCTCGCTGTCTCGTGCGTCGAGACGTCGATCACCGCGGGCGCGCCGGGCATGTCGTCCAGCCCCGTGGCCGGGACCCGCCGGCAGCAGTGCCGCCGACCAGGCCTCGAAGCGCCGCGCGAAGGCCGTCTCGGCGCCCTCCGGAGCGAGAACATACCCAGACCCGGCGCGGCTGATGTCCGTTTCAGTAATCACTCGATAACCTAGAGCAACCAGATCGGACACTTGGCCGAGGAGCCCACCGGCCGTGTGGTCCGACTCGAGGACGAGCCACGGCCGTCCCCGGTGGAGCAGGTCCGAGGCTCCTGCGAGCAGTCCCTCCGCCTCCGTATCCGCGCCCAGCCGGATCAGGGCCGGCTCGAGGGCGGTCCGGCGCACGTACGTGTCGAGGGACTCTGCCGCGTCGCTCCGAGATGTCGCCAGCCGGCGCTCCTCGACGACCACTGGCAGCGCGTTCGTCGCCGCCGTCTGTCGTGCCGCGTGCGCCCGGTCCGGGTCGGCCTCGAGGGCGCGCACCAACCGGGTGCTGTACACCGCGGCGAGCAGCGCGTGCTCGGCCGAGCCCGCGGCGACGTCCAGCACCGCACCGGCGGGCGCGACGTCGACGGCGGCGAGGAAGGCCGCCAGTTCGCGCACCGCGTGCCCCTCCGTCGGCAGGCGGAAGGCGGCGCCCCCACGGCCGGCGGGCAGGACGAGCGGCGCCGGCCGGAGGTCCGAGCCGGGCGGCTTCGGGAAGCTCCACGATCACGGTGCGACGCACCATGACGTCGGCGGCGGGCCCAGCCCGATGCCGCCGGCGACCCCTGCCCAGCACGGGCATCCCGCCACCTCCCAGTACCCCACTCCGCGCCCCACTCTAGGCCTGGGCCGTCCGGAGGAGATCCGTCGCGTCCCGGCCCGGCGCCCGGCGCCGCCCTCCGATCCTGACGCAGGGTCACCGGATTCACCCGTCCGGGTGGCACTCCAGTCCCGGCCCCCGCCTGCCGATGTGGGCCGGGAAGCACCGACCCGGACGACGCCCCGAACGGATGCACGCATGCGACGCATGACCCTGACGCCGATCGCCACCCTCGCCCTGACCGCCGCGCTGACCCCTGCGCTCGTCGTGCTGCCGACCTTCGCGAGGCCCGCCGCGTCGCCGCGGCCGGTCGCTCCGCGGATCGTCGCGCTCGACCTCCACGCCGCCGATCCCGCCGCCTTCGCGGCCCCGGCAGCACCCGGCGCGGCACCGCTACGCAGCGCTCTGACCGCTGAGGCCTTGCTGGGGCAGGCCCCGGCGGTCCTGACGCCGCAGCTGGCGCCCGGTCGGTTCGACCTGGTCGCCGTGAGCTGGTCACGAGCGGTCACCGGCACGGCGTCGTGCAGGTACGCGTCCGGGAGTCGGGCCGGTGGACCGACTGGCAGCGACTCGACGGGGACGACGACGGGCCGGACCAGCGCACAGACCGGTCAGGCCGGTGCGACCGCACCTCTGCTCACCGGCGGTGCGGACGGCGTCCAGGTCCGGGTGGACACCCCCACCGGGGCGCTGCCCGCCGGACTCGCCGTGGATCTCGTCGACGGCGGCCGTGCGGCCGCGGACGCCGGTCCCGCGCGGCCCGCCGCGTCCGCCGAGGCGGCCACCCCGGCGCCCGCGGTCATCACCCGAAGCCAGTGGGGGGCCGACGAGTCCCTCGTCAGCGGCACGCCGAGCTACGACAGCGCCGTCAAGGCCTTGTTCGTCCACCACACCGACACCTCGAACAGCTACTCGGCCACCCAGGCGTACGCGCAGATCCGCGCGATCTACGCCTTCCACACGAAGGTCCGCGGCTGGAACGACATCGGCTACAACTTCCTCGTCGACCGCTTCGGCCGCGTCTTCGAGGGCCGCCGCGGCAGCATCACCGCCGCCGTCGTCGGCGCCCACACCGGCGGGTTCAACAGCCAGAGCCTCGGCGTCGCCGTGCTCGGGACGTTCACCACGCACGCACCGTCCGCAGCCGCCCTCAACGGGCTGATCGGCGTGCTCGCCTGGAAGGCCGCGCAGTACGGGCTCGACCCGCGGGCCTCGACGAAGCTCATCTCCGCCGGAGGGCCCTACACCCGGCATCCGGCCGGGGCGGCCGTGCCCGTGACCGTCCTCTCCTCGCACCGCGACGTCGGGATCACCGAATGCCCCGGGGATGCGCTCTACGCCGACCTGCCCTGGCTGCGCCGGCAGGTGGCGGCGCGGATGACGCCCGGCCTCGTCGCGCCCGCCGTCTCCGCCCCCACCGCGACCTGGGCCGGTACCGGCACCGCTCGTGCCGTCACCGTGACCGCGACGGTGCCGACCACCCAGACCTGGACCCTGACCGTGTCGTCCGCCTGCGCCGCCGCGCCGGTCCGCGTCCTCTCCGGACGGGCGACCAGCCGGATCGCCACCAGCTGGAACCTGCGCAACACCGCCGGTGCACCCGTCGTGCCGGGCCTGTACCACCTCACGCTCGCCACCCGGTCGCCGGTCGGTGCCGCTCCGCGCTGGACCCGGGACGTCGAGGTCCTGCCGGCCGACGGCGGGCCCGCCGGGAGCTGCCCGGTCCGCCGGGTCGCCGCCGACCGACACCGACGACGCCGCCACCCGCGCGGTGGCCGTCGGACGGCGTCGTCGCCCCCGCTGCCACCACCGTCGTGCTCGCGGGGCTCACGGGCGCCCGCACGGACGGGATCGTGGCCGCCCCGCTCGCCCATGCGCTGAACGCCCCGCTGCTTCTCACCGACACCGACGCGCTGCCGGCGGCGGTCGCCGCGGACCTCGTGGCCCGGCACGCCACGCGCGCCGTGATCATCGGTGGCGCGAGCGTCGTCGCGCCGGCCGTCGTCACCCAGCTGCACGCGCTCGGCGTTCCCACGGTGGAGCGGGTCGCGGGCGCGAACAGCGTCACCACCGCCGCCGCGGTCGCGGCGCGGCTCGCCGCCGTGCTCACGCAGGCCGGGCTGCCCGCGCCCCGCGCCGCGCTGCTCGCCCCCGTGCACGTCACGGGGCTCGCGGACGTCGCCACGCTCGGCTCGCTCGGCGCCGCGACGAACCGCCCGATCCTGATCGTCACGAGCAGGGGGGTCCCGGCCGCCACCCTGGCGACTCTGCGGAGCCTGCGCATCACCAGCGCGCTCGTCGCCGGGGACACCACCGACGTCCCCCCGTCGGCGCTGCGCGACCCTTCCCGCGGCCGGGGTCACCCACTGGACCCGCGCCGCCGGCACCGCCCGTGCCGGGAACGCCCTGGTGCTCGCCCGGCTGGTCCCGGCGCCCCCCGCCACCACACCGGGCGTCGCGTGGGCCGGGACGCCCGCCGACGCCGGCCTGCCGGACGTCGTCGCCGCGAACGCGGCCGGGCAGCCCGTGCTCCTGCTGCCCGCGGTCGTCACCACCGGCATCAGCGGGCTGGTTCACGACCGCGAGGCCCGCGCGCACCTGGGTGCTCGGCGGGACGAGCCAGATCCCCACGCCGCTGTTCGCCTCGCTGACGGGAGTCGCCCGATGAGCTCCGGAACCGCACCCCGCCCGGCCCGGCGCCCCGGCCGCCGACGCGGCCTGCTCGTGCCGGCGCTCGTCGCCGCGGCCGGCCTCGCCGTAACGCTCGTGCTGCCGCACGGCGGCCTGCCGGCCTCGTGGGCGGCGTCCGCCGCGGCCGCCCACCGCTGCCACGGCCGGCGCGGCGGCGGGCGTGCCCGCGAGCTTCGCGATCGGCGGCGGAGGGTACGGGCACGGCGTCGGCATGTCGCAGTACGGCGCGCAGGCGCAGGCCCTCGCCGGCCGGAGCGCGGCCACCATCCTCGCCACCTACTACCAGGGCACTGCCCTGACGACCGCCCGCGACGACGCCGACATCCGCGTCCAGGTCCTCGCCGCGTCGAGCACCCGGATCACCACCAGCGTGGTCGACGAGCTCGGCGGCCGGTTCGCCGCCGTGGTCGGCGGCAGGTCGCTGCTCGGCCGGGCGGGGGACCGGCTCACCGTCACGACGACGTCCACCGGCGTCCGCGCCGCCCTCACGCACGCCGGCCGCACGACGTCCCTGGCCGGCAGCCGCGTCGTCGTCCGCTGGCAGGGCACCCGAGGGATGTCCGGCCCCGCCACCCTCGCCCACGTCTCCGGTGCCACCTCCGTCTACCGCTGGGGGCGCCTGGAGATCAGCAAGGTGCTCGGCCTGGTCAACGTGGTGAACGTGCTGCGGCTGCACGACGAGTACCTGGACGGCATCGACGAGGTGCCGGCCTCGTGGCGGCCCGCGGCGCTGCAGGCGCAGGCGATCGCCGCCCGCACCTACGCGATCAAGGCCATGGCGGGCGGGGTCTCCCGGTGGTGCGACTGCCAGGTCTACGACGACACCCGCAGCCAGGTCTTCCACGGCTGGAGCCGGCAGGGTCAGCCCACCTGGGGCGCCCGCTGGTCCGCCGCGGTGAAGGCGACCTCGCCCTCGTCGCGGACCGGCCGGATCATCACCTACCGGGGCGTCCCCATCGACGCCGTCTACTTCTCCTCCGACGGGGGCCGCACCGAGAACAGCCAGGACGTCTGGGCCAACCCGGTGCCGTACCTGCGCTCGGTCGCCGATCCGTGGAGCGCCGGCGGCGGCAACCCGCTCGCCCGCTGGACCCGCACCCGCAGCCAGGCGCAGGTGGCGTCCGCGTTCGGGTTGCCCGACGTCGCCTCGCTCGACCTCTCCGCCCGGACCGCGGGAAGCGGCCTGCTGACGGCGGTGGCGACGTCGTCCACGGGGAAGGTCGTCGCGGGTCTCCGGCCGCACCTTCGTGAACCGGCTCGGCCTCCCCTCGTGGTGGGTGAGCCGCTCCGCGACCCGCATCGCCGGGTCCGATCGGTGGCTCACGTCGCTCGCCGTCGCGGCGCCGCTGGGCCAGGACGGCACGGTGGTCGTCGCCGGCGGCGCTCCACTGACGGCCGACGCCGCGGTGGCCGCTCCGCTCGCCCGGCACCTGCACGCCCCGCTGCTCCTCGTCGCCCAGGACGCCGTGCCCGCCTCCGTGCAGGCCTGGCTGCAGAAGCGGCACGTCACGAAGGTGATCGTCGTCGGCGGCCCCGACACCGTCTCCGACGCCGTGCTGGCCTCCCTCGGCCAGCTCGTCGCGACCGGCGGCACGGTGACCCGGCTCGCCGGGGCCGACCGCTACGACACCAGCGCCCTCGTCGCGCGGCAGATCGGTGCCCCGGCCGGGTTCGCCGTCGTCGCCTCCGGGGACGACGCGCAGCTGGCGAGCACCGTCGCGGCGGCAGCCGCGGCAGCGGCGGCCGACCGTCCACTGCTGCTCGTCCCCTCCGCGGGCGCGGTACCGGCGTCCGTCAGCCAGGTGCTCACCGAGCTGAAGGTGCGCGGGACGACGTGTGTCGGAGCCGCGGACGCGCTTCCCGACTCCACCCGCGCCGCGCTGCCGTCGTGCGCGCGCGTCGCCGGTGCCGGACGCGCCCGCCACGGCGGCCGCGGTGGTCAAGGCCTTCGACCGGACCGTGCACCCCTCGGCGCTCGCCGTCGCGACATCACCGCTGGACCGGCTCACGGACGCCGTGACCGCCGCCGGTCGCGGCATGCTCCTGCTCTACGCCGACACCACCGTGCCGGCGGCCACGCTCGCCGCGCTGCGAGCCGAGCCGGCGGTCGGGAGCCTGACCGTGCTGGGCGGGGTGTCCGGGGTGTCCGCCGCGGCCGTGGCGGCGCTCCGCTTCGCCTGACCGGCACCCCCGGTCAGGCCCCGGTCACGCTCCCGGCCACAGCAGGCGCAGGTCCACCTGCTCCTGCGCCGCGATCCGATCGACCAGGCCTGGATCGTCCGCCGCCAGCCCGGGGGCCACGAGGACGACGGAGCCGTCCGCCGCCAGCGGGGCCAGCCACGCCTCCACCGCGCGGTCCGGGCCGGCGTCGGTCAGCACCCGCGGCCGGTCGGGCAGGCCGGCCTCGGCGGCCGCGGCGAGCAGGCGTCCGTGACCCACCGGGTCGGCGTCCGCGACGGCCAGGGCGTCGTCCGCGGGCGCGGGGGCCACGAGCGGGACGAAGACGTCGCCGTGCGTGCGCACCTCCGCCGCGCCGTCCAGGGCGCCCTCGGGCAGCCCCGGACCGAAGGACGTGGCCAGCGCGGGGAGCGCGACGGCGACGAGGCGGTCCGGCTCCACGCCGGCCGCGACCGCCGCCGCCGGGTCGGCGGTCACCACGACGTCCGGCTCCGGGTCCGGCACGGGCGCGGACGCGCCACCGGCCGGGACCACGACGCACGCCCCGGCGGACCAGGCCGCCAGCACCCAGGTCACGGTCCGCCAGTGCGCGGGGAGCCGGACGCAGACCCGCGTCCCCGGCCCCGCGTCGAACTCCTCGACGAGCAGGTTCGCGGTCTTGGCCACCCAGTTCTCCAGCGTGCGCGCGGAGAGTTCCACGCGGTCGCCGTCCGCGCCGTACCAGGTGAGCCGGGGGCGCCCGGGGTCGGCGGTGAGCAGCGCCCGCAGCAGGTCGGGGACCGTGCGGGCCGGCAGGTGGGTCACGGATGCGAGGCTAGAGGAGTCGGAGCGACCGACCACGGCCGCGGCGCCCAGGCGCTACCGTCCCTCCGACATCCGACGTGACCTTGGAGAGCACGACGTGGCAAGAACGCCGTCGCTGCGCGGGGAACGGTTCGCCGGCGCCCTGCTGTGGCGCGGCGGGCCCGCTGCGGCGTTCGCCGTCACCGCGGTCGCCCTGGCCGGGGCCGTGCTCGTGCCGATCCACCTCTGGACGCCGGTCGTCGTCCTGCCGGTGCTCCTCGTCCTCGGCGCCGTCGGATGGCGGCTGCTGGGCCTCGTGCCCGTCCGGCCCGCCCCGGTGTGGTCGGCGTCGCTCACGCTCGCGCTCGCGACGGCCGCCGGGCGTCTGGGCCGCCGCGACCCGGGCCGAGCAGGTCGTCCTGCGCCGTGACTCGGGCACCTACGCGCTCTACGCGCAGTGGATCGCGACCCGGCACGGCCTGCCGGTGGAGCCGCACCTCGACGCGTTCGGCGGCGCCGCCGCGCTCGACGTCCCCGGCGTCACCCTCGCCAGCCCGGGCTTCTTCGAGGCCGGCGCGCACGGCGGCAGCGTCCTCGTGCCGCAGTTCCTCGTCGGCGCACCGGCCCTGTACTCCCTGGGCTGGTGGGCGGGCGGGTGGGCGGGGCTGCTCGTCGTGCCGGCGATCGTCGGTGCCCTCGCGCTGCTCGCGGTCGGCGGCCTCACGGCCCGGGTCGTGGGGCCGCGCTGGGCGCCGCTGGCCGTCGCCGCGCTGGGACTGACCCAGCCCGTCCTGCACGCCGCGCGGACCACGTGGAGCGAGGCCCCGGCGCTGCTGCTCGTCGTCGCCGCGATGGCCCTGGCGGTGGACGCCGTGGAGACCGACCGCGTCGGCGTCGCCCGGCTCGCCGGTGCGCTCGCGGGCCTGGCCGGGATCGTGCGGGTCGACGCGGTGCGCGAGGTGGCGCTGCTCGTCGGCGTCTGCGCCCTGCTCGTGCTGCGTCGCTCCCGGGTCGCCGTGCCGATGGCGGCGGCCGCCCTGGTGACCACCCTCGTCGCGGCGGTGCCCGCGCTCTGGTTCTCGCGGCCCTACCTCGACCTCAACCGGGGATCGATCCTGCCGCTCGTCGCCGGGACCGTCGTCGTCGTGCTGCTGTTCGCGCTCGCCGTGGTCGTGGCCCGGCGCCGCGACCGCCCGGGCGGAGGCCGTGCTCGCGGCGCCCGCCGCGGTGCTCGCCGAGGTCGGCGCCCCCGGCGCTCCCGGCGTCGCGCGCGGCCCCCGCCGACGCCGCCGCCCTCCACACCGGCACCGGTTGCCGGCGGGCGCCGACGTGCGCCGGGGGCGCGTGCTCCCGCTCGCCGTCGGTGCTCTCGTGGCCCTCGTCGGTCTCGCCCTGGCGACCCGGCCGTGGTGGCAGGTCGCGCACCAGGCCGCGCCGCCGGGCGTGCTCCGCGGGCTGACCGACCTGCAGGCGCAGCAGCACCTGCCGGTCGACGGCACCCGGACCTACGCCGAGCAGACGGTGGGCTGGGTCGCCTGGTACACCGGCCCGGTCGCGCTGCTCCTCGCCTGGGCGACCCTGACCGTGCTGGCCGCACGCGCGGCCCTCTGGTGGCAGGCCTCGCGGGCCGTCCCGTCCCGTCCGCCGGGCTGGCTGGTGCCCGCCGCCGTCGGGCTCGGGTCGACGGTGCTCGTCCTCTACCGGCCGGGCATCACCCCGGACCATCCGTGGGCCGATCGCCGCCTCGTCACCGTCGTCCTGCCCACGGTCGCCGTCGCCGCGGTCGCCGCCGTCGCGTGGGCCGTCCGCACGTTGCGGCGGCGGGCGCCGGCCCCGCTCTTCCCGCTGGCGGCCGTCGCCGGCGTCGCCGTCCTGCTCGTGCCCGCCGCGGCGGCGACCGCGCCCGTTCGTGGCGTGGCCACCGAGCGGGGCGAGCCCGGCGCCGTCGCCGCCCTGTGCGCCTCGCTGGAGCCCCAGGACGTCGTCGTCGCGGTGAGCGGCGGTGACGACGACGGCGGTGAGGACCGGAGCACCAACGAGTGGCCGCAGGTGGTCCGCGGCGTGTGCGGACATCCCGCCCTTTCGCTGGTCACAGACGATCCGGGGGAGCGGCGGGGGGCTCTGGACCGCCTCGACGCGCTCGCCCGGGGCACCGGGCACCGGCTCGTCGTGCTCGGGGCCTCCGACGGCGACGGGTCGCCGCCGCAGCACCTGCTCGACCTCGGGCTGCAGCCGCGGCGCGTGGTCCGTCTCGAGACCACCGAGGACCCGCATCTGCTGGACCGGCCGATGACCGGCGGGGCGCACCTGCTCGTCGAGGTGTGGACCGCTCCCTGGTCGGCGCCGTCCGGAGCCTGAGGCTCAGACCGGGCGCCGGGCCACCGCGACGAGCCCGGTGCCGCGGGTGGGCGCCAGACGTTGCAGCCATCGGAACGGGAGGGTGGCCGCCGCGATGGACGCCGACAGCAGCGGCCGGGTCGGCTGCAGGGTGCGACCGCTCGCCGCGGTGAACTCCTCCGGGCTCGGCATGCGCTCCAGCTGCGCCAGCGCCCGCCGGCTCACCCGGTTGCGCACCGTCTCCAGCGCGTAGCCCAGCGGCCAGCCGTAGACGACCACGCGGACGTCCTCCAGCCCCGCCGCCAGCAGCGCACGCCGCAGGTCGGCCGGGTCGTAGCGGCGGTGGTGCCCGGCCTGCACGTCCATCGGGGCGAAACGCCGCGCGAACGCCGGCACCGAGAGCAGCACGTGACCGCCCGGCCGGGCCAGGCGGACCCACCGCTCCAGCGCCGCCATGTCGTCGTCGATGTGCTCGAGGACCTCGAAGAAGCAGACGAGGTCGAACGTCGAGCCGGTGGGCACCGTGGCGTCGGTGCCGTGGATCACCTGACCGCCGAGCGGCTCGATCCGGTGGCGCGCCACCTCGTAGGCGGCGTCGTCCGGTTCCACCCCCGTGTACGCGGCGCGGGCGGCGAGCCGGGCGCCGAACGCGCCCTGGCCGCAGCCGATCTCGAGGACGGTGCCGGGGGCGAGGTCGCGGACCATCCGGTCGACGAGGTCCCAGCGCAGCCACGCCCGCGGGGCGAGCGGCGGCGCCGGGGCGGGCTGCTCCAGGGTCACCACGAGGTCAGCCTAGTGACGCCGTGCGGCGGCGGAGCGCGCCGACGACCGCCTCCGGCCGGAACGCCTCCTCCGCGCGCGCCCGGGCCCGTCGCGCGAGCTCCGCTGCCCGGCCGCGGTCGGCGGCCAGGGCCCGCAGCGCGTCGGCGAGCGCCGCGGCATCGCCGGGCGGCACGAGGACGGCGGCATCGCCGAGCGCGGCCCGCTGCGGCGGGGTGTCCGACGTGACGACGACGCAGCCGGCGGCGGCCCCCTGGTAGACCTTCGTCGGCACCACCGCCAGCGCCTTCGGCGTGGTTCCGAAGATCCCCAGGTTGACGTCGTGGCCGGCGACCACGGCCGGGAGTTCGGCCGCCGGCACCCAGGAGCGCCACACCACCCGCGGGTTCGGCGCGGCGAGCCGGCGGCACTCCGCCTCGTCCTGCCCGCCGCCGATCATCGTCACCTCGACCGGGTCGTCCCCGAGCAGGGCGAGGGCCGCCCCGATCGTCGGCGTCCCCTGCAGCGGCGTGAACAGGCCGGCGAAGACCACCCGGAGCGGGCCGGCGTCCGGGATCTCGTGCCCGCTGCCGGCCTCGAACCAGGCCTGCGGCGCCCCGACCGGCACCACGACGGCCCGCGGCCGGACGTGCTCGGGCAGGGCCCGCAGGTGTTCGGGCGTGTCGACGACGACGAGATCGGCGCGGGCCAGCGCCGCGGCGTCGATCGCCTCGAGCAGGCGGCGACGGATGCGGGCGCCGCGGGAGAGGCCGCGGTCGGCAGCGGTGCCGGCGGCCGAGACCAGGTGGTCGAGCACGATCGGCGTCCGCTCGCGCCGGGGGAAGAGCAGCCGGGCGAGGTGGACGTCGAAGTGGCCGAGGTAGCCGACGAGGACGGCGTCCGGAGCGCCGGCCGCGACGGCGCGGCGGGCCTCCCGCGCCACCAGCCACCAGCAGCGGGCGAGCCGGCCCAGCGAGCAGCGGCAGCCGCCAGGGCTGCTGGAGCATCCGCACCCGGGCCGCGGTGTCGAGCGGCAGCGGCGCGTCGGCCTCGACGACCTCGTCGCCGCAACCGCGCAGGCCCTCGAGGAGCACCCCCACGCGGGGATGGCGATCGACGTCGTACGTCCCCATCGCCAGCCACCGCACCCGCGCAAGGGTAGGACCCGCCCGATAGCCTCCGGTCATGCGGATCGCCGTTCTCGGTCCGGCTCGTCGGCACCCGGGTGCGGCGGGGGAGCGCCTCGCCGTGGGGAGCCGGCGCTGACCCCGCTCCTGGGACGGATCGGCCGACTCGTCTCCGCCGCCGCCGGGTCGTGGGTGACCCGGGTCGGCTTCGTCGTCCTGGCGGTCGGCCTGGCGGTCTGGGCGCTGTGGTCGCGCTGGCCCGAGGTCGTCACGGCGATCGGGCAGCTGGACGCCGCTCACCTCGCCCTCGCGGCGCTCGCGACGGTGATCAACGCCGTGATGACGGGGCTGGCGTGGCGGGCGCTGCTCGCCGACCTGGGCGCCCCGCTGCCGTTCGGGCTGGCCGCCCGGGTGTTCTTCGTCGGGCAGGTCGGCAAGTACGTGCCCGGCAGCCTGTGGCCGATGATCGTGCAGGCGGAGCTCGCCAAGCGGCACGTCGCCCGGCGCAGCACGGTCGCCGCCACCGTCGTGCTGCTGCTGCTCTCGGGGGCCTCGGCGCTGCTCGTCGTCCTGGTGGCGTTCCCGCTGACCCCGCAGGGCGGGGGAGCGACCGTGCGCTGGGCGGCGCTGCTCGTCGTCCCGGTCGCGGTGCTGCTGCACCCCGGGCTGCTCGGCCGGCTGCTCGACCGCGCGCTGCGGCTCGTCGGCCGTCCGCCGCTGGAGCAGTGGACGTCGGTGCGCGGCACCGCCGTCGCGACCGCCTGGGCGCTGGCGGCCTGGGTGATGGCCGGGCTGCAGATCTGGCTGCTCGCGGTGCCCCTCGGCGCGCCCGCGACGTGGCGGACCCTCGCGCTCACGACCGGCGGCTACGCGCTGGCGTGGGCGATCGGGCTCGTCGTCGTCGTGGCGCCGGCGGGGGCCGGCGCGCGGGAGGTCGCGCTCGCCGCGGTGCTCTCCACCGTCCTCGACAGCGGTGCGGTCGTCGTCGTGGTGCTGCTCTCCCGCGTGCTCTTCACCGGCGCCGACCTGGCGCTCGCCGGGCTCGGCTTCTTCGCCGCGGGGCGCCGGTCGGGTGGGGGTGTCACGCCCCCTGCGGCTCCGGAGAGTCCGAGTACGGGTGAGCGGTCACGAACGCCTTGATGGCCTCGCCGGAGACCGCTCCGCACAGCTGGCGGTGGGCGGTGGTCGCGCCCCAGTGCGAGATCCCGATCTTCTTGCCGGCCGGGAACGTGCCGTACGCGTCGTCCCAGGCGCTGACGATGAACTTGCCGCTGGTCTCCGGCATGCTCCGCGCGCGGTCGGCGATCTGCTTGAGCTGGTCGACCTGCGCCTGCGGGGTGTCCTTCGTGTACCAGAGGACCGTGTAGCCGTGCTCGAGGTTGTGGACCAGCGTCTCCATCCTCGGCCGGTCCGCCGCCGTGTAGAACGGCAGCGCCGGGTAGGCCGGGCTCACGAAGTGTTCGCCGAACGCCGGCGGCACCGTCGTGTACGTGACCTTGCTGACGTTCGGCTGGTTCGTCTGCGGGCCGACGTGCACCTGGGTGCCGCTCGGCTTGTCGTTGGTGACCGCGTCGCAGGAGGCGGCGGCGAGCGCGACGCCGACGCTGGCCGGGTCCTTCTCGGCCTGCGCGTCGCGCACGACCTTGACGACGACGCCCGCGAGCAGCAGGACGACGATCGAGGCGGCACCCACGACGAGCATCGTCCGGCGCCGCTCGGCTGCGGCCTGGGTCTTGCGCATCTCCTCGATGCGCGCCTTACGGTCCTTCTCGGCGGTCTTCGCCACGTCTGCTCCTGCAGGGATCCTCGAGGGCGGCGCGGGCAGTCTACGAGATCCGGCTGAGCGGCTGCCGCGCTCGCGTGCACACTGGTGAGGTGACGAGCGGCGGCTCCCCGGCGTTCCGGGTGTGGACGCCGCGCCGGCCGGTTCCGGTCGGGAGTGTGCTGTCGTCGCTCCGCCGGGGTCCGGCGGATCCCTGCTACCGGGTACAGCCGGACGGTGTCGTCTGGCGGGCGACACGCAATGCCGACGGACCCGTCCTGCTGCGGCTGCAGGGCCGCCCGGCTGCGGGCGAGGTCGTGGCGCACGCCTGGGGCCCGGGCGCGGCGTGCGCCCTCGACGGCGTCCCGGCCCTGCTGGGGGATGCCGACGACCCGTCCGGGTTCGAGCCCTCCGGCGAGCACCCCCGGCTGGTCTCGGCCTGGCGGGCGCACGGGCACTGGCGGGTGACCCGGACGACCGCCGTCTTCGAGGCGCTCGCCGCCGCGGCGCTGGAGCAGCGGGTGACCGGGGGCGAGGCGCACGCCGCGTGGCGCCGACTCGTGCGGACCTTCGGGGACGTGGCGCCCGGCCCGGCCGGGGACGCCGGCACGTTCGCCGCCGGCATGCGGGTGCCGCCGCAGCCGGGGAACTGGGCCTCGATCCCGACCTGGGAGTGGCTCCGGGCCGGGGTCGACGAGCAGCGCCGCCGGGTGATCCTCGCGGCCGCCGCGGTCGCGCACCGGCTGGAGCGCACGGTGGACCTGCCCGGCGAGGAGGCCGCCCGCGCCCTGCGGACCCTGCCGGGCGTCGGCGTGTGGACCGCGGCCGAGGTCCGTCAGCGCGCGCACGGCGACGCCGACGCCTTCTCGTGGAACGACTTCCACGTCGCGAAGAACGTGACCTGGGCCCTGACCGGCGAGGTGCGCGACGACGCCGCCTGCGCCGAGCTGGTGGAGCGCTACCGCGGGCACCGCTTCCGGGTGCAGCGCCTGCTGGAGCTCGAGGGCGTCGGCCGGCCGAGGCGGGCGCCGCGGATGACGTTGCCGACCCATCTGCCCGTCGTCCCACGCACCGTGCGCGGCTGAGCGCTCAGCCGCCCAGCCGGATCTCCAGCACGCCCCGGGCGGGATCGAAGGGCACCGGCTCGACCGCGACGTCCTCGGCCGTGGCGACCGCGACGATCCGCTGGGCGAGCGCGCCGAGCGAGAGCAGGGCGGCGGCATCGGCGTCCGGCGGCACCACGATCCGCGACGCCGCCCTCGACGACCTCCGGACGCACCGGGCCGGCCACCGCGGGGAGGCGACCGCGACCTGCACCGCCCGCGCCATCCGCTCCGCGGCCGTGCCCGGGGGAGCGGGAGCCGGGTCGACGCCGGGCGTCCCCGGCGGGACCCCGACGGCGGTCCGGACCGCCTCCAGGTGGCCGAGCCGGAACCAGTCGGCGTCCCCGGCGCGGAGCAGCGCGGCGGCGCCGGGGCCGTCGTCGTCCGTGACGAGGTCGGCGAGGCCCCGGACCAGCGCCGCGGGGCGGTCCGCGAGCTTGCCCTTGACGAGGTCGCCCAGCGCGGCGATCTCGTCCGCCAGCGCGCGGACGGTCACCTCGAGCGGGTTGCCGTAGCCGTCGGACCGGCCGCGCAGGTCGTCCACGACGAGCAGTCCGGCGACGCCCAGGGCGGCGTCCACCTGACCCTCGCGCCACGGCCGGCCCATGGTGTCGGTGACGACGACGCCGATCCGGCGTCCGGTGCGTTCGGCGAGGGCGTGCCGCAGCGACCGGGCGGCGGCGTCCGGGTCGGGCGGCAGCACGAGCACGCTGCCGAGCGCGACGTTGGAGCTGTCGACCCCCGCCGCCGCGAGCACGGGACCGGACCGGGACTGCACGATCCGGGCCAGGCCGCGGGGCGTGACCCGCTCGGCGACGACCCGCACGGTCTGGCCGCCGACGACCTCGTCGCGCGACGGCGCCGCCACGGCGAGCCCGAGAGCCTTCGACACGATCTTGCTGGAGACGACGACGACGTCCCCGTCGGCGAGCGCGACGTCGGTGGCCGCGAGCCCGTCGAGCACGTGCCCCGCGACGTCGTCGCCGGCGCCGCACCTCGCCGATCCCGTGCAGCCCCCAGGCCTGGAGCGTCGCCGCCCCCAGGTCGTCGATCGGGCCGGCCATCAGGCCGGCGTCCGGTCGGGCGCGCGCTCGGCGGCCAGCGACCCGGCGAGGTCGAGCGCGGCGGCGGCGATGGCCGCGGTCGCCTCGACGTCCGACATGAGCAGCGGACGGGACCGCACCACGGGCCGTGCGGACGCGGGCGCGGCCGACGCGGCGTCCGAGGTGTCGACCAGCCAGCCACCGAGGAAGTCCCCGTACAGCCCGGCGACCGCGCTCGCCGTCGTCTCGACGCCGATGGCCTCCAGGCACGCGTCGGCCATCCCGCGCACGGGCGCACCTCCGATGATCGGCGAGACCCCGACGACGGGTGCGCGAGTGCCGCGCAACGCATCCCGGACGCCGGGCACGCCGAGGATGGTCCCGATCGAGACGACCGGGTTGCTCGGCGGCAGCAGGACGACGTCCGCCGTCCGGATCGCGTCGAGGACGCCGGGAGCCGGCCGGCCCGCCTCGATGCCGAGCGCGAGGATCCGCCGGGCCGGCACCGCGGCGTGCAGCCGGACCCACCACTCCTGGAAGTGGATCGCGCGCAAACCCTCGGCGTCCTCGATCTCGACGTGTGTCTCCACCCGGTCGTCGCTCATGGGCAGCAGCCGCACGCCGAGCTCCGGCAGCCCCCAGCGCTCGCACAGCCGGGCCGTGACCTCCGTGAGCGTCAACCCCTGGCCGAGCAGCCGGGTCCGGACCACGTGGGTGGCCAGGTCGCGGTCGCCCAGGGTGAACCAGTCGGGGCCCTCGCCGTACGCGGCGAACTCCTCGGCGACCGTGAACCGCTCGTCCGCGCGTCCCCAGCCCTGCCCCTCGTGGATCCCGCCTCCCAGCGTGTACATGACGGTGTCGAGGTCCGGGCAGACGCGCAGCCCGTGCAGGGTGATGTCGTCGGCGGTGTTCCCGACGACGGTGAGCTCGGCGTCGATGCCGGCCGAGCGCACGTGGTGGAGGAGGCCGCGCAGGAACCGGGCGCCCCCGACGCCGCCCGCGAGTGCGGTGATGCGCATGCCCGGCATCCTGTCAGCCGGAACGCGACCGGCGTCCGGAGGCGTCCGCGACGGCCGTCGAGGCTCCCGTTCGATCGCACTGCGCGCAGGCAAAGGCACGGAGAGAAACCGGATCTCCGACGGCCTCCGACAGCCGTTCGACCGGTGGCGATCATTAGCAGATCTGCGCTTGACGACCCAGGAAGGACACGCGTGTAATTCCATTGGTGTCGGCCCGGCTCCATCACGTACAGTGTCGAGCCGTCACGGAACGTGGGGGGCCGCCTCGAGGCGGAGCCCGGGTCGAGGAGGCGCCAGTGCAAGAGCTCGTCATCATCACATCGCGTGCGGTCGCGGAGTCCAACACCGCCGAGGAGGTCCCGAGCGAGCTCGAATGGCAGGAGCGCGCGCTCTGTGCCCAGACGGACCCGGAGGCCTTCTTCCCCGAGAAGGGCGGGTCCACCCGGGAGGCGAAGCGGGTGTGCATGTCGTGCGAGGTCCGGGTGCAGTGCCTGGACTACGCGCTCGAGAACGACGAACGGTTCGGCATCTGGGGAGGCCTCTCCGAACGGGAGCGCCGCCGGGTCAAGAAGCACGCGGTCTGATCCGGTGCTCGCCGACAGGTCGTGACCCTCGACCTCGCCGGAGAGCACGCCCCCTCCCTCCCGGAGACCGCATCCCTCGGAGCGTCCGCCGGTCGCCGCCGGTCCACGCCCCGCGCTCACGTCGTCGCCGTCGTCCTCGCCAGGGACGGCGCCGCCCGCCTCCCGCGGGTGCTCGCCGCCCTGGCCGGAGCGACCCGGCCGCCCGACGCGCTCGTCGGCGTCGACCTCGGGTCCCGCGACGACTCGGCCACGCTGCTCGCCGCCGCGATGCCACTGCTCGCTCTGCCGCGCCGCGCCACGGCGGCCGACGCCGTCGAGGCCGTGCTCGCAGCGCGCGCCGCAGGCGGCCTCCCGCACGGCGACGCCGATCGCGCCCCGGCGGCGCCCGGCGTCGTCGAGTGGATCTGGCTCGTGCCGCACGAGGCCGCGCCCGCCCCCGACGCGCTCGAGCAGCTGCTGCTCGGCGTCGAGACCGCGCCGTCCGTCGGCGTCGCCGGCTGCAAGCAGGTCTCCTGGGACGACGACCAGCGGCTGCTCGACGTCGGCTTCACCGCGAGCCCGCTCGGCGTCCGCGTCACCGGCCTGGACCGGGGCGAGGTCGACCAGGGCCAGCACGACGGACGCAGCGACGTCCTCGCCGTCAGCGGCGCCGGCATGCTCGTGCGCCGCGACGTGTGGGAGGAGCTCGGCGGGCTCGACCCCGACCTCGGCCCCGCCGCGGCCGACCTCGATCTCTGCCGCCGCACCCACCTGGCCGGCCACCGCGTCGTCGTCGTTCCCTCCGCCGTGGTCGCGCGCGCCACACCGCGACCCGCCCGGCGCGCGGCCCGCCGGGCCGCCCTGCACCTGCGGCTCGCCGCCACCCCGCTGCTGCTCGTGCCCGTGGTCGCGGCCGCCGTGCTCCTCGGCGGTCTGCTGCACGCCCTCGCGCTGCTCCTCGCCGGCCGGGTGGGCGCCGCGGGGGACGAGCTGGCCGCGTCCGTCGCCACGCTGGCCCGGCCGCTGGCCTGGCGCCGCACCCGCCGCCGCCAGGCGCGCGCCCGCCGGGTGCCGCCGCGCGTGCTCCGGCGGCTCCGGCCTCCCCCCGACCTGCTCTGGCGGCAGCGCTACGACGGGGTGCGCAGCTGGCTCACGCCGCCCTCGGCCGCCTCCTCCACCGCGCCGCCGCTGCGTCGCGCGAGCGGTGCCGGACTGCCGCTGCTCCTGGCGGGAATCGCGGGCGGCGTCGCCGCCCGGGGTCTCCTCGACGGGCAGGGCACCTGCGTCGGGCGACCTTCCTCCCCGCGCCGGCGGACTCCGGGCCGCTCTGGAACGCGGCGACGAGCAGCTGGCGCGAGGTCGGTCTCGGCGTCCGGGCGGCAGGTGACCCCTACCCGGCGCTGCTCGCCGTGCTCGGCCTCCCGTTCGGCGGGAACCCCGCACGCGCCGCGACGGTGCTGCTCGTCGGCGCGCTGCCGCTGGCCGCGCTCACGGCCTGGGTGGCGGCGTCCGCGCTCACCCGATCCCGTGTGGTGCGCACGTGGGCGGCGCTCGCCTGGGCCGCCGCCCCGCCGCTCCTGTTCGCCGTCCGGGCGGGCCACACCTCCGCGGTGCTCGCCCACGTGCTGCTGCCGCTCGTCGCCCTGCTGCTCGCGCGGGCGGCCGGGCTCGCACCCGCCCGGCGTCCGGTCGCCGCCGCGGCCCGGCTCGGCCTCGTCCTCACGGCCGCTCCTCGCGGCCGCGCCGTCGCTCGCGCTGCCGGCCGTCGCCGTCCTCCTGGGGAGCGTGGTCGCCGGACGCCGCCGCGCCGTCGTGCCGATCGCGCTCGCCGCGACCCTCCCCGCGGTCCTGCTGCTGCCGTGGTGGATCGCCGTATGGCGGGCACCCCGGCTGCTGCTGACCGACCCCGCACTGGCCGCGGCCGTCGACGGGCCGGCGCCCGGTTCCGCCGCGGCCCTGCGCGCGCTCGGCGTCCCCGGGCCGGCCGGTTTCCCCGTCGCCGCGTCCCTGGTGGGCGCGGGGCTGGTCGTGCTGCCGATCGTCGTCGCCGCGGTGCTGGGCACCCTGCGCCGCAGCGCGGGCGGTCGGGCGGCGCTGGGCTGGTGGGCGGCGGGCACCGGCGTGGCCGTCGCGGCCGCCTGCTGGGGAACCGGCGTCGCCGGCAGCGCCGGCGCACCGCTCGCCGGCCTCCCCGGCCCGGGGCTCTCGCTCGCGCTCGCGGGGTTCGGGGCCGCCGCGCTCCTGGGCGCCGACGTCGCCGGGCGGCGGGCCCGGCGGTCGGCGTACGCGCGGCAGGCGCGAGGGATCCTCGCCGCCGGCCTGGTCACGGCCCTCGGCTCCGCCCTGGCCGCCGTCGCCGTCGCGGCCTGGAGCGGCGCTCCGGCGCAGCCGCAGCTGCCCGCCCTCCCGGCGGTCGCGCGGGCGGAGGCCCTCTCGGCCGCGGCGGCGCGCACCCTCGTCCTCCAGGTCGACCGGTCGCCCGCGACCGGTCCGGCGACCGGTTCCGGAACGGACACCCCCACCGTGCGCTGGTCGCTGGTCGACGGGAGCGGCCCCGACCTCGGCGACGCGTCCGCGGCACTGGCGGTCCGCGCCCTGGCCGGCGCACCGGCGGACCGCGACGCGGCCGTCGTGCTGCCCACCCTGGCGCAGGTGCTCGCCGGCGGCGGGCGCGACCCGCGCCCCGCGCTGGAGGACCTCGCCGTCGGGTCGGTCGTGCTCCTGCCACCGGCGGACGCCGCGACCGTGCTCGCGCTCGACGCCGCCCCCGGCCTCGAACGGTTCGGCGACGCACGCGGCGCACTCCTGTGGCGGGTCGCGCCGCCCTCGACGTCCGCGCTGCTCCGGCCGGCGCGGGCCCGCGTCGTCGACGCCGGCGGCGACACCGTCCAGGCGCTGCCCTGGCGCGCCCCCGGATCGGTCGCCGCACGCGTCGACCCCGGCCCCGCCGGCCGGCTCGTCGTCCTCGCCCAGCGCTACGACGCCGGGTGGCACGCGACGCTCGACGGCGCGGCGCTCACCCCCGTGCGCCGGGACGGCTGGGGCCAGGCGTTCGCCCTGCCCCCGGCCGGGGGCAGGCTCGAGGTGACCCGCGAGGAGGGGCGGATCCGGCTCGCGGATCCTGGCCGCGCCGCCGCGCTCGCGTTCGCGCTGCTCGTGGCGGTGCCGCTGCCCCGGCTGCGCGGCCGGGGCACGGCGCTCCCGCCACCCCGGGCGAGCCGGCCGCTGCCGCGGCCCGCGCCCGCGCCCGACGACCTCGTGCCGGCGCCCCCGCCGCAGGTCTTCGACGACGAGCACCCGGAGGACGCCACCCGCCCGCTCTACGTCGGCCCGCTGCTGCGGCGCAGGCGCCGCCGCCTGCGCCTGGGCCTGCGCCTGGTCTGGGCCGCAGGAACCGCAAGGAGACCCGGTGATCCTCCGCGCCGCAGCCGTCGGGCTCGCCCTCGCCACCGCGTCCGGAGGGGTCGCCCTCGCCGTCCGCGACCCCTGGCCGGTCCCGCCCGTGACCGGCGCCGCCGCCGCCCTCCAGCTGCCGGCGGCGACGGCGGCCGTGACTTGTCCGGGCCCCGAGACCGGCATCGCCCCCGAAGGCTCCCCGGCGCGGCCGGCCGCCGGCCCGGTCACCCTCACCGCCAGCCGACGACGGCACCGGGTGACGCGGCGGCGACGCTCGGACCCCTCGCCACCCTGCCGGACGCGCCCACGGGTACGCGCCTGACGGGCTACGGTCGCGCCCGCGTGCTCGAGCGGCTCGGGGGCGTCGCCGGTCCGCTGCGTCTCGCCGCCGCCCCGGGCGCCGCCGCCGCGACCCGGCTCGCCGCCGTCCAGACGACGTTCGCCCGCACCGGCGACCGGCGCGGGCTGGCCGCTGCGGCCTGCCCGGCCGCGACGACCGACGCCTGGCTCGTGGGGGGATCGACCGCGACCGGACGGCGTGCCCGGCTGCTGCTCGTCGACCCGACGCCGGCGGCCGCGGTCGTCGACGTCACCGTGCTCGGCCCGCGCGGGCCGGTCGACCTGCCCTCCGCGCGCGGTCTCGTCGTCGCGGCCGGCCGGGCCCGCGCGCTGCAGCTCGACGCCCTGGCGCCCGGCCTGGACCGGCTCGCGGTGCACGTGGTCGCGCGGCGCGGCCGGATCGCCGCCGTCCTGGACGACAGCCGGCTCGACGGCGCGACACCGGCCGGGGTCGACGACGTCCCGGTCACGGCGGCGCCCTCCAGGCACGTCACGGTGCCCGGCGTCCTCCTGCCCGCCGCGCCCGCAGGGACGACGGTGTCGGGGGCCGTGCGCCTGGCCGTCGCCGGGCGCCGACGACGCGGTCGTCCGGCTGCGCGTCGCCGGTCCGCACGGCGCCCTGCCGATCCGTGGCGGCGCCGTCACCGTGCCCGCCGGATCGGTCGTGGACGTGCCGCTGACCGGCCTCGCGCCCGGCGGGTACGCCGTGCTCGCGGACGCCGACGTGCCCGTCGTCGCCGGCGCGGTCGTGCGGGTCGCCGGCCTCCCCGCCGGGCCGCTGCGCCGCTCGCCGACGGACTTCGGCTGGACCGCCGCGACGCCTCCCGTCACCGGGAACGCGCTGGCGGCACTGCCCAGGCCGGTCGAGCCCGCCCCGGTCGGTGTCGGCCCGGTCGCCGTCGGTCCGGTCGGTGTCGGCCCCATCGGCGCACGTCCGGTCCCCGCCGGCTCGATCCTCCTGCTGACCACGGCCGACCGGGGCGCCGCCGTCGTCGTCCGCCAGGCCGGGCCACGGGGGGAGCCGCTCGGAGCGAGGACGGTGCACGTCGCGGCTCACCGCACCGCGATGGTCGCGCTGCTCCCCACGGCCGCCGCGGTCACCCTGCAGCTCGACGGCGGCCAGCAGGCCTGGGCCGGGGTCGCGGTGGCGGCGCGCGATCCGGCCGGGCCGCTGCTCACGCTCCTGGCGGTCGGGCCGCCGGTGGCGGCCCAGGCGGCGGCGGTCGCCGCCGTCGCCGACCCGTGGCTGACGGGGAAGCCCGCGACCGGACCGGTGCGGGTCGGGTCAGCCCGGTGAGGAGTCCGGGCCCGTCCGGAGGCCGGACCGCTCAGTCGTCCCAGTCGTCGTCACTGCCGTAGCTGGGGTCGACCTGCTCGGGGGTGAGCCCCAGCAGGTGCGCCACCTGCTCGACCACCACGTCGTGGACCAGCGCGCCCGCCTCCGGGCCGTCGGGAGCCCTGCTCTCGACCGGGCGCCGGTAGACGACGACCCGCGGCGGCAGGTCACCCTCGGCGGGGAAGAAGCGCCCGAGCGGGACCTCGTCGTGCTCCCACGGCGCCGGGTCGCTCGGGGGGATGTCCTCGACCGCGAACTCGACCCCGTCGAGCTGGTCGGCCCAGCGCTGCTCGAGCCGCTCCACGGCGTCCAGCACGCGGTCGTCGAACCTGTCCCGGCGACTGCGCCAGGCCGGCACCTCGCGAGGGACGAGCGGGCCGCGCAGGCCGCGACCGTGCCGGTCCCGCGCACGGGAGCGGGGTCGGGTGGGGCGGCCGGGCATCCCGCCAGCCTAGCTCGGGGCGGTGGGGGGACTGCGACACGCCGAGGAGGAACACTCCCGCGGACACGCATGGTCACCGCGCGCCTCCCACATCCCTCATCCGGCCGACCCTAGGGTGACGATCACGGGCGCCGAGGTCGCCCTGGAGAAGGTGGTGGAGGTGCCGAGGTTGCGGCCCGTGACGGCCCTCGGGGTCACCGGGATCGTCGCGGTGATGGTCACCGGTCTGCTCGCCGGCTGCGGAGACGCCGCCGGGGGTGCCGCCACGGCCGGGAGCGTGCCGCCGCCCGGTCGCCGTCCGCGTTCCCCGTCCGGCTCCCCGTCCGGCTCGGCGGTGCCGGTGCCCGGCGAGACCCGGACCCCCGCCCAGCTCCTGGAGCAGGCCCGCGCGGCCTTCCTGGCGGCCACGTCCGTGCACGTCACCGGCACCGCCGTCCGCGGCGCGGACGCCTATGTCGTCGACGCCCGGCTGCGTGGCGCCGACGGCGGGACGGCGACGGTGAAGACCTCGGGGGAGACGGTGCGCGTCGTCCGGGTCGGGAACGACGCCTACGTCGGCGGGGACCTGGCGTTCTGGCGGTCGGTGACCGGGGACGAGACGAAGGCCCGGCAGATGGTGGGCACCACGTTGAAGACGAGCGTGGGGGAGCCCGGCTTCGCCGCCTTCGTCGCGTTCACCGAACCCGCGACCTACGCCGCAGCGCTGCCCGACCCCGCCCACCCGGCGACGCTGGCCACGACGACGACGATCCGCGGCGAGTCCGCGATCGGCGTCCGCGACCAGAGCGGCAGCACCCTCTACGTCGCCCGCACCGGCCCCGCCCACCCGCTGCGGCTCGACGGGCTCACCAACGGCCAGGTCGTGTTCCTGGACATGGCCGACTACGGGGCGCCGGTGCCCCTGCCGGCTCCGAGCTCCCCGAGCGTGCGCACACCCGGGCCGGGCTCCCGGAGGAGCCCTAGAGTGTGCGCTTTCCGCTCGACCTCCGGAGGACGGATGCGCACCCCCGTGGCCCTGGTCGGCCTCGTCACCGCGGCGTTGCTCACGGGCGCCTGCAGCAGCGGCGCGGCCTCGACCGCGTCGACGGCTCCGGGCGGGGCGGCTGCGACCGCGTCCACCTCTCCGGCGGGCGGCACCACGAGCCCGACCAGCACGTCCGCCACCGGCGGGCTGGGCAGCCGGCCGGCGGCGGAGATCCTCACCGCCACTCGGAAGGCCATGGCCTCCGCGCGCACGGTCCACGTCACGGGCGCGGCGACGGAGAAGGGCGAGACCACCCGCATCGACCTGCGGCTGAAGCGCGGCGCGGGCGCGGTCGGCTCGATCGGGGTGGCCAAGGGGTCGTTGAACCTGATCCGCCTCGGCACGGTGGCCTACGTGAAGGGGGACTCCCGCTTCTACACCGCGACCGCCGGCAAGCAGGCGGCCGCGCTCCTCGTCGGTAAGTGGATCAAGGTGAGCTCGAGCAGCTCCGGCTTCGCCTCCTTCCTGGAGTTCACCGACCTCTCCACCTTCGGCGACCAGGTCACCCGGCCGAGCGGGACCGTGACCAAGGGCGCGGTGCGGACCGTCGGCGGCCGGCGCGGCATCGAGCTCACGGACGGCGACAGCGTCCTCGTGGTCGCGCTCGAGGGGCCCGCGTACCCGCTCTTCATCGGTCCGTCCACGGGCTCCGCGCGGGAGGGCTTCACGTTCTCCGACTACGGCAACACGGTCGCGCTCACCGCCCCGCCGGCGTCGCAGGTGGTCGACGTCCCCATCCCCTGACGGGCCGACGGTCGGCGCCTCGTCACCCATGGTGACGGGATGCGGGCCCGTCCGGATGCATGGGTTACTGTCACGCGATGCGTTCGCCACGCCGCTGCGCCGCACTTGCCGTGTCCGTGACCGCCGCCGTCCTGCTCTCCGCCTGCTCCGACGGCTCCGCCGGCCCGGCCCCCTCGTCGTCGCCCGGCCTCTCCGGCGTCGGCGGCGCCGACCGCCTCCGCAACGCCGTCGGCGTCCGCCGCCCCGTCGCCCTCCGCGTCCGCGGGGCTCGCCGCGGCGTCCGCCGACGAGATCCTGGCCCAGGCCCGGCAGGCCCTCCTGGCCGCCGGTTCCGTGCACGCGAAGGGCAGCGTCCGCAGCGGCGGGGCGGCCTACAAGCTCGACCTGCAGATGGTGCGCAAGCTGGGCGCCCGGGGATCGCTCTCCGGCCAGGGCGCGTCGCTGGGCGTGGTGCGGATCAAGAACACGGCCTACGTGCAGCTGGACCAGGACTCGTGGCGCTCCGTCACCGGCAGCGCCGCCACGGCCCGGCAGTTCGCGGGCAAGTACCTCAAGGTGACGTCGTCGAGCGGGGCCGCCTTCAAGCCCTTCCTCGCGCTCACCGACGTCGACCAGGTCTTCGACACCCTGCTGGAGCCCACCGGCACGGTGACGAAGGGCGCGGTGACGACCATCGGCGGGCGCAAGGTCGTCGACCTGAAGGTCGACGGCGGTCGCACCGGCGACGTCTACGTCGCGCTGGACGGTAAGCCCTACCCGCTGCGACTGGCGTACGGCGGCGTCGGCGGGCAGCGGGTCGACCTCGACGGGTTCGGCCGCAAGGTCACGCTGACCGCACCGCCGGCGTCCAAGATCGCCTCGACCTGAGCCCTCGGCCGGGCGCCGCATCCGCTCGGCGTGCCTGGCCCCGGGGGCCCCGCGCGCAGGGGTACTGTCCACGCCGTGGGTGGTGTGCGCAGGTGCTCCAGGACGGCCTGCGGCCGTGCCGCGGTCGCCACGCTGACCTATGTGTACTCGGACTCCACCGCCGTCCTCGGTCCGCTGGCGCTCTACGCCGAGCCGCACTGCTACGACCTCTGCCCCGAGCACGCCGAGCGGCTGACCGCGCCGCGGGGCTGGGAGGTCGTCCGGCTCGCACCCGACCTCGCCCCGCCGCGGCCCTCGGACGACGACCTCCTCGCCCTCGCCGACGCGGTCCGTGAGGCGGCGCGCCCGCGTGCGCCGCAGCCCGAGCCGGCGGCGGTCGAGACGGCCACCGTCGAGGTCGGCCGCCGGGGGCACCTTCGCGTCCTGCGGGATCCCACCACGCCGAGCTGATCGGCGGGTTGTCCGGTTCGGCACGGAACCGCCGGGGATTCAACCCCACCGGCGCCGGCGCCGAGACCTGGGGGGTCAGGCCGGCCGCTCGCAGCGCCGGCACCCCCGCCGGACAGGAGCCCGCCATGGCCACCGCAGCCCGTATCCCCGCCCAGCGCGGACGCCGTCAGGCCGCTCCCGTCGTCCCGCTCGGCTCGCTCACCCAGCGCGGCGACCGGCCCGACGCCGCGTGCGCGGCCTGCGGAAGCATGCACGTCACCCGGCTCAGCATGAGCCTGACCGACGGCACACCGGTCGACTTCACCTCCTGCCACCGCTGCGAGCACCGCGCCTGGGCCCGGACCGACGGCGAGCTGATCGCCGTCACGGCGGTTCTCGAGCACGCCCGCAAGCGCTGACCTGCCCCGCTAGGCTCGTCGACCGTGTCCCAGACGACGAACGACGCGCACGTCCGCCGCGACCTGACCGCGCTGGTCAAGGCCTACGACGTCCGCGGCCTGGTGGGGGAGCAGCTGGACGCCGAGGTCGCCCGGGCGCTGGGCGCCGCCTTCGCCGAGGAGGTCGCCCCGGCCGCCGAGGGCGGGCCCCGCCGGGTCGTCGTCGGCCACGACATGCGGCCCTCGTCGCCCGAGCTCGCCGGCGCCTTCGCGGACGGCGTCGCCGACCGGGGGGTCGACGTGGTTCTGACCGGGCTGTGCAGCACCGACGGCCTCTACTACGCCAGCGGCGCCCTCGACGCGCCCGGGGCGATGTTCACCGCGAGCCACAACCCGGCCTCGTACAACGGCATCAAGCTGTGCCGCGCCGGGGCCCGCCCGATCAGTCTGGAGACCGGGCTCGGGCGCATCCGGGACCGGGCGCAGGCGCTCCTCGACGGCGCGTCCGCGCCGGCAGGCGCCCGCGGCACCGTCACCGAGCAGGACCTGCTCGCGGGGTACGCCTCGTACCTGCGCGGCCTGGTCGATCTCTCCGGCGTCCGGCCGCTGCGCGTGGTGGTCGACGCCGGCAACGGCATGGCTGGGCTGACCACGCCGGCCGTGCTCGGCACGGCCGCGGGCCTCCCGGCGCTGCCGATCGAGGTCGTGCCGCTGTACTTCGAGCTCGACGGCACCTTCCCCAACCACGAGGCCAACCCGCTCGAGCCCGCCAACCTCCGCGACCTCCAGGCGGCCGTCGTGCGCGAGCACGGCGACGTCGGCCTCGCCTTCGACGGGGACGCCGACCGCTGCTTCGTGGTCGACGAGCGGGGCGAGCCGGTGTCGCCGTCCGCCGTCACGGCGCTGGTCGCGCGGCGCGAGATCGCCAAGGAGCGGGCGGCGGGGCGGACGCCGACCGTCATCCACAACCTCATCACGTCGCACGCCGTGCCCGAGGCGATCGCCGAGGCGGGCGGCCGCGCCGTCCGCACCCGGGTCGGCCACTCGTTCATCAAGGCGCAGATGGCCGCGGAGCAGGCGGTCTTCGGCGGGGAGCACTCGGCGCACTACTACTTCCGCGACTTCTGGTTCGCCGACACCGGCATGCTCGCCGCGATGCACCTGCTCGCCGCGCTCGGCGAGCAGGACGGGCCGCTCTCGCGGCTCATGGCGGGGGAGGAGCGGTACGCGGCCAGCGGCGAGATCAACTCCCGGGTGTCGGACGTCGCGGCCGTGACGGCGAGGGTCGAGGCGGAGTTCGGCGGGCGCGAGGGCGTCGAGGTCGACCGCCTCGACGGCCTCACCGTGACGCATCCCGGGGCGCCGATGTGGTGGTTCAACCTGCGCCCGAGCAACACCGAGCCGCTGCTGCGGCTCAACGCCGAGGCCGCCGACGTCGCGGCGATGGAGCGGATCCGCGACGAGGTGCTGGCCGTCGTACGCGCCTGACGCCCGTTCGGCGGCGGGAGCATCGACGCTGTCGTAGCCGTCCGGCATGATGCCCGCATGCATCGCCCCCGGGGGTCCTCGCGTCGGCCCGTCGGCCGAGGCGTGAGGACTCCGGGCCCGCTGTGGCAGAGGTCGGCGGTTCGGCTGCTGCGCGGCGGCCCCTGGGGGCTCCTCGTCGTCGGCGCCTTCACGCTGCTCGGCGCCGCCGCGGCGTCGGTGGCGCCGTTCACCGAGGCCGCCGCCAACGCCAGCCTGGCGACCGTGCTGGCCACCGTGCCCGAGGGTGCGGCCGCGGCCCAGGCGCCGGTGGTGCGCGTCGTCGGTGGCAGTACCTCGCCCAAGGTCGAGGACCAGCAGTTGACGGCCGAGCGCGTCGCCGCCATCCCGGGGCTGGGCCCGGTCTCCCTCTCCGGCTTCTCCATCGGCGCGGAGATCGACCCGGACCGGTACTTCGCCTCCACCGTCACCCTTGGGCGCCGCACAGCCGACGTCCGGCTCGCTGCCCAGCCCGACCCGGGCGCCCGCCTCGTCCCCGCCGGGGGAGCGGGCGCGGCCCGCGCCGCCGCGGGCGGCGACGGGATCTGGCTCCCGGAGCCGGTGGCCCGGCAGCTCGGCGCCGAGCCCGGGGACTCCCTCACCCTGGCCATCCGCCGCGGTGCCACCAGTCGCCACGCGACGACCACCACCCTCGCCGGCGTCTACGCCGTCGCCGACCGGATCCCCGCCGACCGGCCGGGCTCGACGTTCTGGACCTCGCACCAGGGCGAGATCCCGACCGTCGGCCGCTACGCGCTGACCCCCGCGTGGCTGGCGGTCGCCCGGGTGCCGGTGGCCCAGCGGCTCGCCGACGAGGTCAACGACCAGCTGCTGTGGGCGGTCGAGGCCGCACCGCTGCCGGGCGTCCCCACGCTCGCGGAATACTCCCGCATCGCGGCGGCGGTGGACTCGCTGCGCTTTCTCCTGCGCGACCCGCGTTCCGGGGTGGAGACCGCCGGGGTGCTCCGGACGACGGTCGCCTCCGGCTTCCCCGACCTCGTGTCGCGGGCCGACGCCGTCTCGCAGGCGACGCAGGCCCGGGTGGACACGCTGGGGCGCGCGGCGCTCGCGCTCGCCGGCGGCGTCGTCCTCGCGGCGGCACTGCTCGGCCTGGCGCGGCGGCGCTCCGAGCTCCGGCTGTCGGTCGCGCTCGGGCTGGGCCCGGCACGGGTGGCCGGGCTCGCCGCCGTCGAGCACCTGCCCGCCGCGATCACCGGGGCGCTCGCCGGCACCGCGCTGGCCGTGCTGCTCGTCGTCGCCGCGGGTCCCCCCGGCACGGTGACCGCGGCCTCGGTGGGCACGGGAGCGGCGGCCGCCGCCGTGGCCGTGGTGTCGGCCCTGGTCGTCGTGGCCGGCCTCTGGGCGGGGGCGCACGTGCTCGCGGCGCGCCGCCGGCGGGAGCGGCGCCGCCGGCCGGTGCCGTGGGAGGCGCTGCTCGCCGTCGCCGCAGCCACCGCGACCGCCGGCCTCCTGACCACCGTCGACACCGGCCGCTCGCAGGGCGCTCTCGCCGTGCTCGTGCCGGTCCTCCTGCTGGCAGGCGTGGGCGCCGTCGGGGGCCGCCTCGCCGTCGTCACGCTCGGCCGGCTGCTCGGCACCCGGGCCGGGCGGCTCCCGGCGTCCACGCTGCGGGGGCCTGCCGCGGCCCGCCGGACGGCGCGCTGGCTGGCGCTGCGCCGGCTCGCGGCCCCGAGCCGCGAGCGGTCGGCGGTCGTCGCCGTGCTCACCACCGGCGCGGGACTGCTGCTGTTCGCGCAGGCCGCCGCCGCGTCCACCCGCGTCACGATCGACGACCGGGTGGCCGTCACGGCGGGTGCCGCGGCCACGGCGGAGGTGCCCGGCTCCTGGGCGCTGGACCCCGGCGCCCCCTCCGTGCGGGACGACCCGGACGATCCGCTCAACCCCTCCGTCTCCGGCCGGCCCGTGCCCGGCGTGCGGAACCCGCCGCTCGGCACCGGGCGCACGGTCACCTGGCGCACCCGGGTCGGGGACCCCACCGCCTTCGGGACGCTCGACCTGCTCGTCGTCGACCCCGCGTCGTTCGCCCGGGCCGCGCTGTGGGGCTCGGGTGCCGGGCTCGCGCGGAGCCGGCAGCTGGTCGACCGGCTCCGCGACGCCGACGCGCAGGCGGTGCAGGCGCGGCGGACCGGGTCCCACCCCGCCGTGCCGGTGCTCGCCGTCGGCTACCCGCCGGGCCGCGTCGGGGACCAGCTGACCATCGAGCCGGAACCCAGGTCGTCCGTGGACGTCGAGGTCGTCGGCTCCGCCACGGCTTTCCCGGGCCTCGCCGGCCTGCCGATGCTGGTCCTCCCGGCCGACGCCCTCTTCAGCGCGGTCCCGACGCAGGACCCACGCCCGCGGCCCCGTCCCAACCCCCCGCCGTCGCCCTTCCCCACCGTGCAGCTCTGGGACGGCCTGGGGCTGCAGGACCTCACCCGGACGCTGGCCGCGCACGCCGTGAACGGCCAGAACGTCGCCACCGCGGAGGCGGTGCGGCGTCAGCCCGAGCTCGAGGCCGCGCGGCAGGCGCTCCCGTTCCAGCGCGCCCTGGGCTGGGGCGCGGCGCTCGTCGCCCTCGTCGCCTTCGCGCTCTACGTCGACCGCACCGTCTCGCTCGCGGGCGCCGCGGACCTCCTGCTCGCGCGGGTCGGTCTCGGCAGCCGTGGCGTGAGGCGTTCACGCGTGCTCGAGCCCGTCGTTCTGACCGTGCTGTCGGGCGTGCTCGCCCTGGTCGCCGTGCTGCTGCTGCGGCCCATGGCGGCGCGGCTGCTGGACCCGCAGCGCTCCGCCGTGCCCCCGTTCGTCCTCACGATCGATGCCCGGGTCGTCGCGCTCGGCGTCGCCTTCCTCGTCGTCGCGGCCCTGCTCGCCGCAGGCGTGACCCTCGCCCGGCAACGGTCGCTCTCCCCGGATCGGGCCCTGCGCGATGGCTGACCGGGTCCGCGGCGAGGCCGCCGTCCGCTGCTCGCGGCTGCTGCGCATCTATCCCTCGGCGGCGGGGGAGACGCACGCGCTGCGGGGCGTGGACGCCGACTTCGCGGCCGGCCTCGTGACCGCCATCACCGGCCCCTCCGGCAGCGGCAAGACCAGCCTGCTCGCGATCATCGCCTTGCTCGAGCGGCAGGACGGCGGCGAGCTGGTGGTGCTGGGACGCGACGTCGACGCCCTCACCCCGCGCGCGCTGCAGCACCTGCGCCGCCGCGACGTGGCGCGCGTGTCGCAGCGGCCCACCGAGTCGCTCTACCCGCACCTGACGGTCCGGCAGCATCTCGGGCAGGTCGCCCGGCTGCGTGGCGCCCCGGTCGCCGCGACGGACGCCGCCGTCCGGCGGGTGGGCCTGCAGGAGCGCGCCGACGCCGTGCCCGGCCGTCTCTCCGGGGGCGAGCAGCAGCGTCTGGCGGTCGCCGTCGCCGGGGTCGGCGAGCCGCCCGTGCTCATCGCGGACGAGCCGACCGCCGAGCTCGACGACGCGACCTCGGCCCTGGTGCTCGACGAGCTCGCGCGCTGCGCCGCCGCCGGCAGCTGCGTGATCGTGGCGACGCACGACCCGCGCGTCGTGGCCGTGGCGGACCGGGTGCTCGCCCTCCGGCACGGCGTGCTGTCGGCGGACCGCGAGCGCGACGGGGTGACGACCGCCCCGATCGACTCCACCGGCCGGCTCCAGCTGCCGCCCGAGGCGCTGGCGCTGTTCCCCGACGGCCGCGCCGAGGTGATCGTGGAGCCGGACGGCGTCCGCCTGCTCCCCGGCGGGCGGAGCCGGCCGTGACCGGGCCCGTCGTGCTCGCGGTTGGCGAGGTCAGCCACCGGCATCCGCACGCGGACGGCTGGGTGCTGCGCGACGTCGGCTTCGAGGTGACGGAGGGGCAGATCGCCGCGCTCGCGGGCCGCTCGGGCTCGGGCAAGTCGACGCTCTGCCACCTCGTCGCGGGCATCGCCCGGCCGTCCTCGGGCCGCGTCCTCGTCCGCGGTGCCGTGGCGGAGGCGGTCGACGACTGGCAGGTGCGCGCCTTCCTGCCCCAGCGGCTCGCCGTCGCGGAGGAGCTCACGGTCACCGAGAACGTCGCGCTCCCGCTGCTCGTGCGCGGGCGCGAGCCGGCGATCGACGGCCTTCTCGACGCCCTCGACCTGCAGCCGGTGGCCCGGCGACCCGCGACCGAGACGTCGCTCGGCGAGCAGCAGCGCATCGCCCTCGCGCGGGCCCTCGCGCTGGACCCCGCGCTCGTCGTCCTCGACGAGCCCACGGGGCACCAGGACGACGACCACGTCGAGCTCGTGCTCGCCGCACTCACCGCGGCGCGTGAGCGCGGCGCGGCGGTCCTCGTCGCGACCCACGACGAGCGCGTGCTCGGCGTGGCCGACCGGGTCCTCACCCTGGTCGGGGGCCGGCTGACCGCCTGAACCCCGACCCCGGGGACCTCGCGGCGCCACGCGGGGGACGCCGCGCCCGACGCCGACGACGGTTCTGAGCCAGGATGGCCCCGTGACGATCCAGCCCTGGCTGCGGGAGATCCTGCGCTGCCCCTCGTGCGGAGGGACGCTCCGCGACGGCACCGGTCCCGACGGCACCCCGGAACTGCAGTGCACCGCCTGCCCGTTGGCGTACCGGATCGACGACGGCATTCCTGTGCTGCTCGTCGACGAGGCCCGTACCCGCGAGTGATGCACGAGAGGACGACGGTGGGACTGGACGAGCAACTCCTCGACGATGCCGAGGGCCTGGCCGCGGCGGACCCGTCGGGCAGCCTGCGCGCCCTCGCGAGCGCCGGCGCGCAGATCCGGCGCGCGCTGACGGCCACCGAGGAGGCGCGGATCCACGGGATCGTCCGCGACGGCCGGCCACGTGCGGTCGTCGTGGCCAGCCTCGGCGGTTCCGCCGTCGTCGGTGACGTGCTGACGATGCTCGCCGGCAGCGCCTCGCCGGTCCCGGTGTCGGTGCGGCGGGGTCTGCCGCTGCCCGGGTGGGTGGGCCCGCTCGACCTCGTCGTCGCGGTGTCGATGTCCGGGCGCGCGCCGGGCCCCGTCGGCCTGGCCGCGGAGGCCGCCCGCCGCGGCGCCCGGCTGCTCACCGTCGGCATGCCCGACTCCCCGCTCGCCGAGGTCGCCATCCGGACCGGCGGCGTCCACGTGCCCGTCCCCTCCGCCGTGACGCCGGCGGCCCGGGCCTCCCGGATGGCGCTGTGGGCCCTGCTGACGCCGGTCCTGGTCGCCGCCTACGAGCTCGGACTCGTCGAGACGTCGTCGGTGCTGCTCGGCCGCGTCGCCGAGCGCCTCGACACGCACGCCACGACGTTCCGGCCGACCTCCGACGCGTTCGTCAACCCGGCGAAGGCCCTCGCGCTCGAGCTCGCCGACAGCGTGCCCGTCGTCCTCGGCGACGGTGACGTCACCGGGGTCGCGGCCACCCGCGCCGTGTCGATGCTGGCGCGCACCGCGCGGGTGCCGGCCATGCGCGGGGCGCTGCCGGACGACGCGGGTGACGTGGTGGCCACCTTCGGCGGCCCCTTCGCCGCGCAGCCGAGCGACCTGTTCAACGACCCGTTCCTCGACGAGCCGGTCGGGACCCGGCTGCGCCTGCTGTTCCTCCGGGACGCCGAGCCGACCGTCGACCGCCCGGACGGCGCCTGGCTCGAGACGTCGCGGACCGCGGACGCCGTCCGGCTGACCGCCGAGGAGGCCGGCGTCCGGATCAGCGAGGCGACGGCGGAACCGGGCCATCCGCTGGAGCGGCTCGCCGACCTGGTGGCCCTGACCGACTTCGCCGCCGTGTACCTCGCGCTGGCGGGCGGTGTCGACCCCCTCACCTCGCCGCACGTCGCCGACCTGCGCGACCGGACGCACTGATGAGCGGCGGTGAGCAGCGCGTGAGCGCTGAAGGCGGCACCCGCGCCATCCTCGCCGCGCTGGCGGCCAACCTCGGCATCGCCCTGACGAAGTTCGTGGCGTTCCTGCTCACCGGCGCCAGCTCGATGCTGGCCGAGGCGATCCACTCCGTGGCCGACTCCGGCAACCAGCTGCTGCTGCTCATCGGCGGCCGGCGGGCGTCGCGCGCCGCGACGCCGGAGCACCCGTTCGGCTACGGGCGGCAGCGGTACGTCTACGCCTTCCTCGTCTCGATCGTGCTGTTCAGCGTCGGCGGCCTGTTCGCGATCTACGAGGGTGTGCACAAGTGGCAGCACCCCGAGCCGATCGAGGGCCGCTGGTGGTGGGTGCCGATCGTCGTGCTCCTCGTCGCGATCGGCCTGGAGTCGTACTCGTTCCGGACGGCGGTGCACGAGTCCAACCGCACCCGCGGGCGGCAGTCCTGGGTGCAGTACATCCGCACGGCGAAGGCGCCGGAGCTGCCGGTGGTCCTGCTCGAGGACACCGCCGCGCTGTTCGGCCTCGTCTTCGCGATGTTCGGCGTCGTGCTCACGCTCCTCACCGACAACGGCCGGTGGGACGCCGTCGGCACGCTGCTCATCGGGCTCCTGCTCGTCGCCGTCGCGTTCGTCCTCGGCATCGAGATGAACTCCCTCCTCATCGGTGAGTCGGCAGCTCCGGAGGCGGTCGAGGCGATCCGGGGCGCGCTCGTCGGCGGCGCGGTCGAGAGCGTCATCCACATGCGGACGCTGCACCTCGGCCCCGAGGAGCTCCTCGTCGCAGCCAAGATCGCGGTGAGCCCGAGCGAGCGCGCCGACCACGTGGCGACGGCCATCGACGAGGCCGAGCGCCGGGTGCGGGAGGCCGTCCCGATCGCCCGGGTGATCTACCTGGAGCCGGACATCCGCCGCCCGGCGGCGGACGCGCGCGGGGGCGAGGAGCGCGCCGGCGCCCGCCGCGGACTGACCGGTCACCGCGGGTCAGGCGGAGGCGGGGCGCAGGCTGACGCCGCTCACCCGAGGCGACCCGCCCGGACCGGGGGGTTCGGTGGTCGCGAGCCGGACGCCGACGAGCAGGTCGCGGCGCGTGCCGTGCAGCCGCAGGACGGTGTCGCTCGTTCCGTCGCCGCCGACGACGTCGCCGATCTCCACCCGGCCCGCCCAGGCGGCGCCGGCCTGCAGCAGCCGTTGCAGCGCGGCCCGGTCGACGTCGTCGGTGAACGCCAGCAGCGGCGGTACCGCCGCCATCGTGCTGTTGAGCGACCACCGGAGCACGGTCACGGCCCGGCGGAGATCCTCGGACGGCTCCGGGACCGGGAGCAGCCCCAGCGACTGCACGAGCGGCGGGCGTTGCGGCGTCATCCGGATCTCGAGCCGGAGCCGTCCGCCGGGTCCGCGCAGCCACCACGCCCGGTGCGCGGGGGAGGCGTGCTCCACGCCGGCCGCGGGATCCGGCTCCAGCGGGCCCAGCCGCGCCCGGATCTGCTCGATCCGCGCCCGCCGCAGGGCGAGCGGCTCGTCGAGGTCCACGTTGGGCGCGAAGAGCCGGGCGGCCGCCTCGTCGTCCCAGGCGTGCACCAGCTGCTCGACGTCGGCCGCGGCGACCTCGGTCTCCGGCCACGCCCCCGGCTCCGCGGGTGCCCGGCGGCCGGGGGCGATCGATGTCCGCGCGTCGAGCTCGGCCCGGAGCAGCGCGTCGAGGATCCGCTCGGTCAGTGCGAAGGCCGGGGCGTACGTCCCGTTGCCCAGCGCGACGACGCCCAGCCCGGAGGCCGGATGCCAGCGCATGTGCGAGCCGAAGCCGGGGTAGCCGCCGCTGTGCCCGACGACGGCACCGAACCGCGGGTGTGCGTCGACGACGAGGCCGAAGCCGTAGCTGGCGGCACGCAGCATCGGGGGCGTGTCGACGGCGGACCAGGCCAGCTGGCTGAGGTAGGGCCGGGTGGGCTGCTGCTGCTCGCGCCGGCTGGAGCGCCGCAGCGGGTGGGCGCCCTCCGGGTCGTCCCGCGGCGGGAAGGCGTCGGTGTACTCGCCCACCCAGCGCGCCAGGTCCCGGATCGTGCTGAAGATGCCGCCCATCGGGGCGAAGGCGCCGTACGGGTCGAAGGGCACCGGGTCCCACCCGTGCGGCCGCCGCACGTGGCCGGTCGCGAGCCGGTCGGCCGGCACCTCGGACGCCTCGAACCCCGTCGACGTCAGGCCGAGCGGCTGCAGCAGGCGCCGTGTGATCACGTCCCGGTAGGGCGCGCCCCCCGCTGCCGCGACGACCCGGCCGAGGATGGCGTAGCCGAGGTTGGAGTACTCGAAGGCCGTGCCGGGCGACCACGCGAAGCTCAGCCCTCCGGCGAGCAAGGCGTCGAACTCGGCGTCCGGCAGGCCCTGCTGCCGGTCGCCCCACGGGTCGTCCGTGGGGAACCCGCCGGCCATGGTGAGCAGGGTCCGGATGGTGAGAGGCGCGGAGTCGGCCGTCGGAGGGCGCACCCCGGCCAGTGCCGGCAGGTATCGCACCGCCTCGTCGTCCAGGGCGAGCGCGCCCTCGTCACGCAGCAGCAGCACCGCGGCTCCGGTGAAGCTCTTCGTCATCGACGCGATGCGGAAGACGGTGTCGGCGTCCGGCACCGTGCCCCGGCCTCGCGGTCCCAGCGCGGCGCGCACCCCGCGCCCGCCGGAGTGCACGAGCTCGCCGTGCCGGACGACCCCGAAGGCGAGTCCGGGCTGGCCGCCCTCCGCGGCGTAGGCGTCGACGAGGCCGTCCACGCGGCCGAGGAGATCCTTCGCCCTGGACACGCGTCGCATCCTCGCACGGCGCACGCGCAGCGCTCCCCTGAGAGGATCGGCGCATGAGCGGGTTCCTCGACGGGTTGCTGTCGGCGCCTCCGGCGGTCGTCTACCTGCTCGTCGGCCTGCTCGTGTTCGCCGAGGCCGCGGTCTTCGTCGGGTTCGTCCTGCCCGGGGAGACGGCGGTCGTGCTCGGCGGCGTCCTCGCCTCGCGGCACGGGATCGACCTGCGGGTCCTGGTCGTCCTCGTCGTGGTCTGCGCGGTCGTCGGTGACACCGTGGGGTACGAGGTGGGCCGGCACTACGGCACCCGGGTGCTCGGCTGGGGGCCGTTGCGCAGGCACGAGGAGCGGCTCGACCGGGCGCGCGGCTTCCTGCGCGAACGCGGCGGGTCGGCGGTGTTCCTCGGGCGGTGGACCGCGTTCCTGCGCGCGGTGATGCCGGGCCTGGCGGGGCTCAGCCGCATGCCGTACCGCCGGTTCATCGTCTGGAACGCCCTCGGGGGCGCCGCCTGGGGGCTGACGTTCTGCCTCGTCGGCTACCTCGCGGGCAACTCCTACGAGGTCGTGGCGAGCCGGATCGGCACCGGCGGGGCGGTGGTGACGGCCACCGTCGTCGTGGTGGCCCTCGTCGTCTGGCGCGTCCGGCGCAGGCGCGGTGAGCGCGCGGGCTCAGCCGAGGGCGAGAAGGACGCCGTACCCGGCGACGAGGACGTAGCCGGCGACGCTCGTCGCCACGCGTAGCCCGCGCGGCAGCCGCGCGCCGGCCAGCGCCGCGGCGCCGGCCAGGGTGAGCTGCCACGCGCAGGACGCGACCAGCACCCCGATCGCGAACGCGGCGCCGGCGGCGGCGCCGGAGACGACGTGCCCGAGCCCGGTCGTGAGCACGACGAAGTACACGGCCGTGGTCGGGTTGATCGCCGTCAGGCCGACGAAGCGGCGCAGCACCCGGGTGTGCGGCACCGGGGGCCCCGGGTCGGGCGGCCGGCGCAGGCGCGCCAACCCGCGGACGGCGACCGCGACGAGCACCACGGCTCCGACGAGCTGGATCACGCGTTCGCGGCCGCCGATCACCCCGGTGACGGCGGCGCCGGCGGCCACCGCGACCGCGGCGTAGGCGCCGTCGACCAGCGCGACGCCGGTGCCCGCGGCCATCGCGGGCCGCCAGCCGCGCGTGATGCCCTCCTGGACGATGAGGACGCCGATCGCTCCCAGCGGCAGGGCGACGCCGAGGCCCGCCAGGGCCCCGGCGCCGAGGGCGGCGGCGACGGTACTCACGCCCGCATGGTCGCGGCGCCTCCGGCCGCCGATCAACGGCATTTGCCGGTGTACGGGTTTAGTTGAAGCTGTTTCAATGGAGTGAACGGCGCGAACCGCGGAGGAGATCGATGGAGCAGGTGGACGTCCTCGTCGTCGGCGCGGGGCTGTCGGGCGTCGGTGCCGTGCGGCACCTGCAGCTGCGCTGCCCGGGCCTGACCTACGCGATCATCGAGGCGCGCGGCGCGATGGGCGGCACGTGGGACCTCTTCCGCTACCCCGGCGTCCGCTCCGACTCGGACATGTTCACCCTCGGCTACTCCTTCCGGCCCTGGCCGGGCGAGAAGTCCATCGCCGACGGCGCCTCGATCCGGCGCTACATCGAGGACACCGCGCGCGAGTACGGCATCGACCGGGAGATCCGCTACCACCACCGGCTGGTCTCGGCGTCCTGGTCGACCCCGGACGCGCGGTGGACGGCGCGGATCGAGCGGACCGACCCCGACGTCGGCACGACCGGGATCGTCGAGATCGGCTGCCGGTTCCTCTACGTGTGCAGCGGCTACTACCGCTACGACGAGGGCCACCTGCCGCACTGGGAGGGCGTCGAGGACTACGAGGGCCGGCTCGTCCACCCGCAGCACTGGCCGGAGGATCTCGACCACGACGGCAAGCGGGTCGTCGTCATCGGCAGCGGCGCGACCGCCGTCACGCTGGTCCCGGCCCTCGCGGAGCGGGCGGAGCACGTGACCATGGTGCAGCGGACGCCGACGTACATCGTCTCGCTGCCCGCCCGCGACGCCCTCGCCGACGCGTTGCGCCGACGGCTGCCGCCGGAACGCGCCCACGCGCTGATCCGCGCCAAGAACGTGCTGTTCACGCAGGCGAACTACCAGCTCTCCCGGCGGGCGCCCAGGCTCATGAAGGGGTTGATCCGCAGGGGCCTGGTCCGGAACCTGCCTCCGGACCTGGACGTCGACACCCACTTCTCGCCGCCGTACGAGCCGTGGGACCAGCGGCTGTGCCTGGTGCCGGACGCCGACCTGTTCCGGGCGATCTCCGCCGGCACGGCCTCGGTCGTCACCGACCGGATCGAGCGGTTCACGCCGAAGGGGGTCCTGCTCGGATCGGGCGACGAGCTCCCCGCCGACGTCGTCGTCGCCGCGACCGGCCTGGAGATGCTGGCCTTCGGCGGCGCGAGCTTCGAGGTCGACGGCGAGCCCGTCGACCTGAGCCGGACCGTCGCCTACAAGGGGATGATGTTCAGCGGGCTGCCGAACCTGGCCCTCGCGCTCGGCTACACGAACGCGTCGTGGACCCTGAAGTGCGACCTCATCAGCCAGTACGTGTGCCGGCTGCTGACCTATCTGGACGAGCACGGCTACCGCTCGGTCACGCCGCGACGTCCGCCGGCGGACCAGCCGCTGCTGCCCTTCGTCGACCTGCAGTCCGGCTACGTCAAGCGCGCCGAGGCCCTGCTCCCGAAGCAGGGCAGCCGCTACCCGTGGCGCGTCCACCAGAACTACTTCCGCGACCGCAGGCTCTTCGCGAAGTCTCCCCTGACCGACGCCGGCGTCACCTTCCGCTGATCCCTTCCGGTCTGCGGGCATAGGTGATCTGGACGTCCGGTTGGTACCGTGGACGGCGTTCCGGCGTGGGTGATGCCGCAGGCCCAGAGGGGCCGCGCCGGGTCGGTCAGGGCGGGTTCTCGCCGCACGGCGAGGTGTGCCGCGTGCCTGACGTGACCCATGATCCGCGACGAAGAAGGGTTCCCTTCGCATGACCACTCTGACGAACGGCGACTACAAGGTCGCCGACATCACGCTGGCCGAGGCCGGCCGGCACGAGATCCGCCTCGCCGAGCACGAGATGCCCGGCCTGATGGCCCTCCGCGAGGAGTTCGGCGGGAGCAAGCCGCTGACCGGCGCGCGCATCACCGGCTCCCTGCACATGACCGTGCAGACCGCCGTCCTCATCGAGACGCTGGTCGAGCTCGGCGCCCAGGTGCGGTGGGCGAGCTGCAACATCTTCTCCACCCAGGACCCGGCCGCCGCGGCCGTCGCCGTCGGGCCGCACGGCACCCCCGAGAACCCCCAGGGCGTGCCGGTCTTCGCCTGGAAGGGCGAGACGCTCGGCGAGTACTGGTGGTGCACGGAGCAGGCGCTGAGCTGGCCCTCCTCCGACGGCGTGGCCGGCCCGAACATGATCCTCGACGACGGCGGCGACGTCACGCTCCTCGTGCACAAGGGCGTCGAGTACGAGCAGGCCGGCGCCGTCCCGGCGCCCACCGACGACGACAACGAGGAGTACCGCGTCATCCTCGACCTGCTGCGGCGCAACCTCGAGGCCGACCCGCAGCGGTTCACGCGGATCGCCGCCGACATCAAGGGCGTCACCGAGGAGACCACGACCGGCGTCCACCGGCTGTACGAGTTCGCCAAGGAGGGTCGCCTGCTCTTCCCGGCGATCAACGTCAACGACTCGGTGACGAAGAGCAAGTTCGACAACAAGTACGGCACCCGGCACTCGCTCATCGACGGCATCAACCGGGCCACCGACGTCCTCATCGGCGGCAAGGTCGCGCTCATCGCCGGCTACGGCGACGTCGGCAAGGGCTGCGCGGAGTCCCTGCGCGGTCAGGGCGCCCGCGTGATCGTCACCGAGATCGACCCGATCTGCGCCCTGCAGGCCGCCATGGACGGCTTCCAGGTCGCCACCCTCGAGGACGTCGTCGAGACCGCCGACATCTTCGTCACGGCGACCGGCAACAAGGACATCATCACGGCCGAGCACATGGGCCGGATGAAGCACCAGGCGATCGTCGGCAACATCGGCCACTTCGACAACGAGATCGACATGTCCGGCCTGGCCAAGACCCCGGGCATCGTCAAGACCGAGATCAAGCCGCAGGTGCACGAGTGGCGCTTCCCCGACGGCCACTCGATCATCGTGCTCTCCGAGGGCCGGCTGCTGAACCTCGGCAACGCGACCGGGCACCCGAGCTTCGTCATGTCGAACTCGTTCAGCAACCAGGTCATCGCGCAGATCGAGCTCTTCACGAAGACCGGCGACTACGAGCGCAAGGTCTACGTGCTGCCGAAGCACCTCGACGAGAAGGTCGCCCGGCTGCACCTCGACGCGCTCGGCGTTCGGCTCACCCAGCTGACGAAGGACCAGGCCGCGTACATCGGCGTCCACGTCGAGGGCCCCTACAAGCCCGACCACTACCGGTACTGACCGCTCCCTGAGCGTCGCGACGACGGCCCGGCCCCGCGAGGGCCGGGCCGTCGTCGTGTCGACCGTCAGGGGTCGCCGAGCAGCCGGGTCGCCCCCGGTGACAGCACGGCGGCCGCGGCCCGCCGCGCCTCCCGCTCCGCGCGCCGGCCCTCGACGTGGCGGAGCCGCTCGAAGTCGCGCCGGCCGCGCTCGACGAGCACGGCGGCGACGAACCGCTCCGGCGGCGTGCCGGCCGGAGGCGGCGGGGCGACGTACCGCGCCAGCTGCCCCGCCAGCTCGACGCCGAGCTGCTGCCGCGAGCCCGGGTGCAGGGCCGAGGCGCCGGTGAGGAACCTCCGGGCCCGGACGGCGAGGCCGTCGGGGACGCCGGAGATGTCGGCGCCGAGGGCCCACGACGCCAGCTCCGGCGGCATCGGCGGCAGCGGAGCGAGGCGTGCGCCGCCGCGCTCGCGCAGCACGAAGGTCCCGGCCAGCAGGTCCCCGAGGCGCTTGCCCCGAGGATTGAGCAACGACGTGATGAGGGCGACGCTCCCGAGCGTCGCGAAGATCTCCACGACGGCGAGCAGGCCCCGGACGAGCGCGTGCCGCAGCCGGACGGGCCCCCCGTCGTCCCGGACGACGCGCAGCCCCGCCGTGATCTTGCCGAGGGAGCGCCCGCGGGTCAGGGTCTCCACCGTCACGGGCAGCCCGACCAGGACGGCGACGACGGCGACGAGCCCGAGCGCGTCCGCCGTGGTCGAGTCGCCGGCGGGCAGCAGCGTCAGGGCCCACCCGACGCCGACCGCCACGACGGCCATGACGGCGAGGTCCAGCGTGAGCGCGAGGGCCCGGGTGGCGAACGACGCGGGCCGCAGCTCCAGGGCCACCGCCTCGCCGGTGACGACCTCGGCCGGCAGGGCGAGGCGCGACGACGACTCGGCCATCCACCCCTCCTCCGCGCACCCATGTCGTAGCTGGTACCTGGCGTCAGGGTAGGCCCTGGCTCGCGTACGCTCCGGGCCGTGGACCTCGACGCGTTCACGGCCGTCCGCGAGCCGCAGTGGCGACGGCTGGAGCAGCTGCTGCGCCGCCGGCGGCTGACCGCGGTCGAGGCCGACGAACTCGTCGTCCTCTACCAGCGCGCGGCCACCGACCTGTCCGTGCTGCGCTCGTCGGCCCCCGACCCGAGCGCCGCCGCGAGCCTCTCCCGGCTGGTGGCCCGGGCCCGGGCGGCCGTCACCGGCGGCAGCGAACCGTGGACCCGGGAGCTGGCCCGGTTCGCGACGGTCTCGTTCCCCGCGGCGGTGTACCGGGCCCGGTGGGCCGCCGCCGGCGCGGCCGCCTTCTCGGCGCTGGTCGCGCTCGCGCTCGGCATCTGGATCGCGCGCAGCCCCCAGGCCCAGGCCGTTCTCGCCCGGCAGGTCGACGTCCGCCGGCTGGTCGAGAGCGACTTCGCCGACTACTACACCCAGTCGCCGGCGGGCAGCTTCGCCTTCCGGGTCTGGACGAACAACGCCTGGATCGCCGCGCTCTGCATCGCCTTCGGCGTGACCGGCGTGGCCGTGGTGATCGTGCTGCTGCAGAACGCGCTGAACATCGGTGCGGTCGGCGGGATCATGGCCGCGAACGGGCGGCTCGACCTCTTCTTCGGGCTCATCACGCCGCACGGCCTGCTCGAGCTCACCGCCGTCTTCGTCGCGGCGGGCGCCGGTCTGCGCCTGTTCTGGGCCTGGGTCGACCCCGGCCCGGTGACCCGCGGGCAGGCGATGGCCCGGGAGGGGCGGTCGATGGTCACCGTCGCGCTCGGCCTGGTCGTCGTCCTGCTCGTCTCCGGGGTCGTCGAGGCCTTCGTGACGCCGTCCCCGCTGCCCACGTGGGCCCGCATCGCCATCGGTGCCGGAGTCTGGGGCGCCTTCCTCGGCTATGTCGGCGTGCTCGGCCGGCGGGCGGTCGCGGCGGGGGAGACCGGCGACCTGCGCGCCGAGCTCGTCGGCGACGAGCTGCCGGTGGCGGGGTAGCAGCCCGCGGCGCCCCTCGTCGTCAAGGTCGGCCCGGGGCCGGACGAGAAAGATCCTCGTGCGCCCCCGTCTCGCGGCCGTCCCCCTCCTGCTCGGCGCCGCCGTCGCCGTGCTCCCTCCGGCCGGGACGCCGTCCGCCGCCGCGTCCCCTTCCCGGGTGCCGCTCCCGGCCGACCTCGTCGCGTACGCGCAGGGCGACCGCACCGACGTCCAGTGGTCCCTCACGGCCACGCACGCCGCCGCCGCGTGGCCGCTGACGACGGGCCGGGGCGTGACCGTGGCCGTCGTCGACACCGGCGTCGACGCGACGAACCCCGACCTGGCCGGCGCGATCGTGGACCCCGCCCACCTCGAACCCGCGACCGGGCGGATCGTCGCCGGTGCCGGCACCGACCTGCAGGGCCACGGGACGCACGTCGCCGGCATCGTCGCCGCCCGCGCCGACGGCCACGGCATCACCGGCGTCGCCCCCGACGCCTCGATCATGCCGATCGACGTCTTCACCGACCCCGACGTCGGCGGTCCCGGCATCGGCGCCGCGATCCGCTGGGCGGTCGCGCACGGGGCACGCGTGGTCAACCTCTCCCTCGGCGAACCGGACCTCGAGGTCGCCGCCCCGGACGTCGCACCCGTCTGCGCGGCGGTCGCGGACGCCGTCGCCGCCGGCGTCGTCGTCGTCGCGGCCGCCGGCAACGACGGCGACGGGGCGAACTTCCGCGAGGCGCCGGGGGACTGTCCGGGGCGATCTCGGTCGCCGCGGTCACCGGCGCCCTGACGCCGAGCGTCTGGTCGTCCTTCGACGGCGGCGTCGCCGTCGCCGCACCCGGCGACGACGTCTACTCGACCGTGCCCTCGTTCGTCTCCCGGCTCGGCTGGGCCACGATGTCGGGGACGTCGATGGCTGCCCCGTTCGTGTCCGGCGTCGCGGCGCTGCTCCTGGCGGAGCACCCGGACTGGACGCCGGCCCAGGTCGCGGACCGGATCGAGAGCACGGCGACGGACGTCGGGCCGCCCGGGGTCGACCCGCGCACCGGGCACGGCGTGGTCGACCCCGCCGCCGCGGTCGGGGCGGCGTCGCCTCCGGTGGCACCGGCGCCGCATCTGGCCGTGACCGCCGTGGGCTACCCGACCGGCATCGGCGAGGACGGCGAACTGGTCTTCGGCGCGACGTACGTCAGCTGGACCCCGGACCCGGCGCTCGCCGTCAGCGCCTACCGGATCACGCGCTTCGACAGCCGGCGGGACGACGACCGTCACCGTGCCGGGCACCGACGTCCGGTCCGTCGTCCCGGCGACCAGCGGCGGCTACACCGTCACCGCGATCACGCCGTCCGGGGAGGTCCCGTCGGCGCCGGTCTGGTTCGACGCCTCCGACGACGCCCCCCCACCCGCCGCTCCCGTCGCCCGCCCCGCCGCCCTGCACGCCACCCGGACCCGGACCGGCGACGTCGTCGTGCGGTGGACCAACCCCGTCGCGAACACGCACGTGGACCGGTGGAACGTCACGGTCGACGACGACGTGGCCGCGGAGAACGACCGACCGGGGCCGGTGCCGACCTCGGTCCGCATCCCGGCGGGCGCCGTGCCGCCGGGGGACCTGTCGATCGTCGTCACCCTGGCGTCGACCACGGACGGGACACCGCGGCCGCTGCCGTGAAGCTCGCCGCGGCTGTCCCGCTCTCCGGCACGGCCGTGGCCGCCGGCCCGGGCCGGTACCGCCTGCTGCTCGACGTCGCCCCCTCTGGGCCCGCCGGGTCTGCCGCCGCTCCCGCTGCACCGGGCTCGCCCTCGTCGTCGCCGCCGGCAGGAACCGCACGACCGGATGGACGGACGCCGCGGGCGGAGCGGCCCTCGTGCTGCCGGGTCCGCGGCACGCGCGCCGGCTCGTGGTGTCGGTGACGCCGCTCGCGCCGCGGGCGCGATCGCTCGCGATGCGACGTCTCGTGCTCCCCGTCGGGTGAGCGAGGAGCGGGTCAGAGCCGGCCGGCGGCCTTGAGCGCGAGGTAGCGGTCGGCGAGGCGGGGCGGGAGCTCCTCCGGGCTGCCCTCGACCACCTCGACGCCGAGCCGCTCCAGCTCGGCGGCTACCGCCGTCCGCTCCAGCCGGGCGCGCTCGGCGGCCGCGGCGCCGTAGACCGCGTAGGCGTCGCCCCGGCTCCGGGCCAGGGCGTCGACGCCGGGGTCGGTGACCGAGGCGAGCACGACCTGGTGCCGGGCGGTGAGCAGCGGCAGCACGGGCAGCAGCTCGTCCGCGACGGCCGCCGAGTCCACCGTGGTCAGCAGGACGACGAGAGCGCGCCGGCTGAGCCGGTGCAGCACGGCGGCGGCGATCGCGGCCCAGTCGGCCTCGACGAGGTCCGCCTCGAGCGGAGCCATGGCCGAGACGAAGGCGGGGAGCGCCGAGGCCCGTCCGGCCCCCTCGACGCGCGCGCGCACCCGCCGGTCCATGGCCAGCAGATCGACCCGGTCGCCCGCGCGGGTCGCGAGCGCGGCGAGCAGCAGCGCGGCGTCCATGGCGGCGTCGAGCCGCGGGGCGTCCCCGACCCGGGCGGCCGCGGTGCGGGACGTGTCGAGCACGAGCAGCAGCCGGCGGTCCCGCTCCGGCCGCCAGGTCCGGACGACCGGCCGGACGGTCGCCTGGTCGACGTGCCGCCGGGCCGTGGCGCGCCAGTCGATCGAGCGGACGTCGTCGCCGTCGACGTAGTCGCGCAGGCTGTCGAACTCCGTGCCCTGCCCCCGCACCTGCACGCTGACCAGCCCGTCCAGTTCCCGCAGCCGCGCCAGCTTGCCGGGCAGGTGGCGGCGGGCGGCGAACGCCGGCAGCACCCGGACGACGCCGGGCGCCGGGATGCGACGCCTGCCGGGCGGCGATCCCGAGCGGACCGAGGCTGCGCACCGTGACCCGCTCGGTCCGCCGGTCGCCGCGCCGGGTCGGCCGCAGCGTCGTGACGATCCGGCGCTGCTGCCCGGCCGGCACGTCGAGCGGGTGCCTGCGGACGGCGTCGCCGGCGGACGGCGACCAGCCGTCGCGCAGGAGACCCCGGACCCGGCGGCTCCCCGCGTTCCCGATCACCAGCGCCGCCCGCACCTCCTCGCCGAGCCGGACCGTGGGCAGGGGCTCGCGGAGCACCCGCAGCGCCCGCGGCGAGCCCGCGAGCACGAGGTCGAGCACGACGAGCAGCAGGAGCAGCAGCAGCCAGCCGAGCAGGGTGGCGCCGGCCGGCGCGAGCACGACGGGCACGACGCCGGCGAGGGCGACGAGCGCCGCCCGTCCGGTCAGCGCCACGACCGCACGCCCCGCCCCGGCCGCGGGCGTCATCGCGGCACGGGGACGGTCGCGAGGACCGTCTCGAGCACGGCGTCCACGCTGACGCCCTCGAGTTCCGCCTCGGGCCGCAGCTGCAGCCGGTGCCGCAGGGTGGGCCGGGCGAGGGCCTTCACGTCGTCCGGTGTCACGTAGTCCCGGCCGGAGAGCCAGGCCCAGGCCCGGCTCGTGGCGAGGAGCGCGGTCGCGCCCCGCGGCGAGACGCCGAGGGAGACGGAGGGGGCACTCCGGGTGGCCCGCGCGAGGTCGACGACGTATCCGAGCACCGCCGGCGACACGGCGACCCGCCGGACGGCGGCGGTCGCGACGGCCAGGTCCTCCGGCCCGGCGACGGCCCGGACGCCGGCGGCGCCGAGGTCGCGCGGGTCGAAGCCGCCGGCGTGCCGGGCGAGGACCTCGAGCTCGGCCTCCCGCGGCGGCAGCGGCATCCGCAGCTTGAGCAGGAACCGGTCGAGCTGCGCCTCCGGCAGCGGGTAGGTGCCCTCGTACTCGACCGGGTTCTGGGTGGCGACGACGACGAACGGCTCGGGCAGCCGGCGCGGCCGGCCCTCGACGGTGACCTGCCGCTCCTCCATCGCCTCGAGCAGCGAGGCCTGCGTCTTGGGCGGCGTCCGGTTGATCTCGTCGGCGAGCAGCAGCTGGGTGAAGACGGGCCCCTCGCGGAAGGTGAACTCCGCCGTCCGCGCGTCGTAGACGAGCGACCCGGTGACGTCACCGGGCATGAGGTCGGGGGTGAACTGCACGCGCGACGACTCCAGCCGCAGCGCGGCCGCGAGCGCCCGCACGAGCAGGGTCTTGGCGACGCCGGGAACGCCCTCGACCAGGACGTGCCCCCGGCAGAGCAGGGCGATGACGAGCCCCGTGACGGCGGCCTCCTGCCCGACGACGGCCTTGCCGACCTCGGCACGGACGGCCATCAGCGCCGCCCGCGCCCGCTCGGCATCCTCGTCGGGACCCGCCGCCGGCCGGCCCTCCTCCTCCGCGGGCGCGGACGGCGCAGCCTCCTCGTCCGGAGCCGGCTGGACTCGGCCGGCTCGTCCGGGGCCTCGGCCGGCTCGTCCGGGGCGGGCGGAGGGGTCGACGGCTCCGGCGGGGTGGACGGCTCCGGCGGGGGAGCGGCTGCACCCTCCGCGCCCGCCGGGTCGACGTCGGCGTCCGCCTCGGTCTCCACGATGCCCGGCTGATCGCTCATCGTCGGTCCTCTCCCCGTTCTCCTCCGGCCACGCCCCCGGCCGTTCCGTCCCGTTCCACCACGTCCAGCTCGTCCGCGAGCCGGACCAGGTCGCGCTCGTCGCGCGGCGCGGGGCCCAGCAGCACGCGGCGCACGTCGTCCAGGTCGCGTCCGCTCGCCTGCGCCACCCGGACCGCGACGGCGTCCGCGTCGGCGTCGGGCGGCACGGCAAGCCGCCGGGCCAGGCGGCGCAGCGCCGCCGTCCGCAGCGTCGCCGCCGCCCGGTCGGCCGCCCGGGCGCGACGGTACAGCCTGGCGCGCCCCTGCACGGTCTCCCCGGCCCGGACGACCACGGGGAGCGGCTCGCGGACGACGGGGCCGAGCCGCCGGCCGCGCCAGAGCAGCGTCAGGAGCGCGACGACGACGAGGTCGAGGACGACCCACCGGAACCAGGGCGGCAGCAGGTCCGTCAGGGACGCGGGCCCGGCGTCGGCCGTGCGCGCCGGGTCCGGCACGAGCCAGACCAGGTCGGCGTTGTGGCCGAGGACGCGCAGCGCCAGCGCGGCGTTCGCGTCGTCGGCGAGGTCGCCGTTCCGGAGCACGTCGGCCTGCCCGAGGACGACGACGGTGGCGTTGCCGCCGTCGCCCGCCCCGTCCAGCTGGACGAACGACCCGCCCGCCGGGTCGGCCGCCGCGGCGGCGCCGGTGTCGGCGACGGCCTCGGTGTCGGCGTCGCCCCCGAGCGGGAAGCAGACGTCGGCCCGGACGCCGCGGACCACCGTGTACAGCTGCCCCCCGGCCCACGCCGGCCCGGCCTGCGCGTCGGCGGCGGCACAGGCGGGCGGCAGCGTCTGCGCCGGCACCACGTCTGCGGCCCGGACCTGTGGCGCGACCGCGTCCAGCTCGCGCTGCCCGGGCTCCACGAGGACGACGCGGGCGGCGGCGCCGGTCGCGCTCGCCAGGGTCCGCGGGGCCAGCAGCTCGGGGTGGACGACGACGACGGTGCCGCGGGCGGTCGCGGCCCGGGCGGGGTCGCTGGTGCGGGTGACGGCCACACCCTCGCGCTGGAGGATGCGCGCGACGGCGCGGCTGCCGGCACTGCTGCCGGAGGCGGGGTCGAGGTCGCCCGAGGGACCCGTGGCGACCAGCGCGGCGACGGCGGCCGCCGCCACGACGACGCCGCCGACGGCGAGGGGGAACCGGAGCCGGCGCAGCCGCGACCTGCCGCTCGCCGGTGGTTCCGCCTGGGTAGCGGCCTGCGGCGGCTCCGTGAGCGTGCTCACGCGCCCCCTCCACCGGTGGCGGCTCCCGCCGGGACCAGCCGGCGCGCCTGCAGGGTGGCGTCGAGCTCGCGCAGGGCTGCGTCCGTTCCGGGCGTCGCGACCCGGTCGCCGTACCGGACGTCGTCGAACGCGCGCGCCGCGGCCGTGAGCGAGGGCGCGAGCTCCGGCAGCCGCGCGGCCGCGGCCGCGGCGGCCTCGCCCGCGGTCCGGCCGGGCTGCTCGGCGAGAACGGCGCGCTCCTCGAGCTCGCGCACGATCGCCCGGAACCGCTCGAGGACGGCGGTGCGCAGATCGCCCTCCGCCGCCGCGTCGTCGGCGGCGCGCCGGTGCCACGCGGCCGAGCGGATCCCCTCGGCGAAGAGCTCCGGTTCCGGTCGGCGTCCCCGGGCGAGCGGACCGCCAGCACGCCGGAGGGCCCAGGCGAGCAGCCCGAGCACGAGGACGACGAGCACGGTGCCAGTGATCGCCGTGCCCGACCCGTGCGGCAGGGGCAGCTCCTGCAGGCGGTCGAGCAGCCACTCCAGCGCCCGCCGCACCAGGCCCGGGTGCTCGTACCCGGGGCCGGCGAGCTCGGCACGTGCCCAGGCCCGCGCCTGCTCGGCGTCCGGCTGCACGGGCACCTGCGCCGGCAGGGCGAGCCCGCGGCTCACGCCCGCTCCGCCGCGGTCCCCTCGGCCGCGGCCTGCGCCAGCCGGACGTCGAGGCCCTCCCGGCGCATCCGCAGGTCGATGTAGAGCAGCGCGGAGACCGCCGCGCTGAACGGATAGAAGATCGCTCCGGCCACGATCGCGCCGACACCGCTGATCAGCAGCTGGGCGAAGGTGGCGGGCAGGCTGTCGTAGGGCGAGGCCTGCCCGGCCACGGGCAGGCCCGCGAGCAGCCCGACCGGGACGGTGATGATGGCCTGGCCGATGGAGACGATGATCCCGGCGAGGAGCAGGATCCCGAAGACCCGCCAGGTGCTGCCGCGGACGATCCGCCAGGACCGCCGCATGGCCGTCGTCACCCCCGCCCCCTCGAGCACGAGCGCCGGCGCCGCCAGCGCCCAGCGGGTGTAGAGCAGGAAGAGCAGGACGATCGCCCCGAGGACGCCGGCGATGAGCAGGATGACGCCGGCGTCCGTGGCGCCCGCCGCGAGCGCGACCAGCCCGGGGACGATCGGCAGCACGGCCGCCACGGCCGTGAGCAGGCCGGTGACCAGGGACAGACCCAGGGCCGCGAGCAGTCGTCCGCGGGCGCGCCGCCACATCGCGCCGGCGTCGATGCGCCGGCCGAGCACGGCCTCGCTGACCGGGACGATGAGCAGTGCGTTGAGCATCGTGACAGCGACGAACGTCAGCACCAGGGAGACCCCGCGGGACTCCCCGAGGCCCGCGACCAGGTCGAGCTGGTCCTCCAGCGACGCCGACGGCCCGCTGGTCAGGGCCGGGTTGTCGCGCAGCCCGTGCAGGAGCAGGGCGTCCGGGACGAGGGAGAGCACGGTGACGCCGGCGACGACGGCCGCGGCCGTGCCGACCATGGTGCGGGCGTTGGACCGGACGGCCTGGAAGGAACCGTCCAGGATCTCGCCGACGGAGAGCGGTCGCAGCGGCACGATCCCCGCGGGTGGCTTGGTGTAGCCCACGGAGCCCCAGCCGGGCGGACCCGACGGCGGCGCCCCCCACCCCGGGGGTGTGACCTGGCCCCACTGCCCGGGTTGGCCGTACTGACCGGGCTGCGGGTACTCACCGGGGTGGTCGTACTGACCCTGCGGCGCGGGCGTCGACGGCCCGGACTCGGGCGCGTGCCAGCCTCCGGCGTCCCCGCCCGAGACCCCCGGCTCGCCCCCCGGTGGCGGCTGCGTCATGCCCTCCTCCTCGCCCGCCGCCGGACGACCACGACGGCCGGGGCTGGCGCGCTCATCCTGTCACGCCCGACCGGCGGACGTGTCCGGCGGTCAGCGATGTCACCATGTGGTCATGAGGGGACGTGTGCTGGTGGTCGACGACGACACCGCGCTGGCCGAGATGCTGGGCATCGTGCTGCGTGGCGAGGGGTTCGACACCTCGTTCTGCGCGGACGGGGCGCAGGCGCTGGAGGCCTTCCGGTCGAGCCGGCCGGACCTGGTTCTGCTCGACGTGATGCTGCCCGGCAAGGACGGGATCGAGGTGTGCCGGCAGATCCGCGCCGAGTCCGGCGTCCCCATCGTCATGCTCACGGCCAAGACCGACACCGTCGACGTGGTGATCGGTCTGGAGTCGGGCGCCGACGACTACGTGGTCAAGCCGTTCAAGCCCAAGGAGCTCGTCGCACGGGTGCGGGCGCGGCTGCGCCGCACCGACGAGCCGGCACCCGAGGTACTGGAGGTCGGCGACCTCACCATCGACGTCGCGGGGCACTCGGTGCGCCGCGACGGCGGCGCCATCCCGCTCACACCGCTGGAGTTCGACCTCCTCGTGGCGCTGGCGCGCAAGCCCTGGCAGGTGTTCACCCGTGAGGTCCTGCTGGAACAGGTCTGGGGATACCGGCACGCGGCGGACACCCGGCTCGTCAATGTTCATGTGCAGCGTCTGAGGTCCAAGGTCGAGCGCGACCCCGAGCGTCCGGAGATCGTCGTGACCGTTCGCGGTGTCGGCTACAAGGCCGGGCCGGGCTGAGCGGATGGTCGCGCGCACGTCTGGACCGGTCGCGGGTCCCTCGCAGTCCCTGACCGAGATCGCCCGGCCGCTCGCCGGGCGGCTGGTCCCGGGACCGCTGCGCCGCCTGCTGCGGCTGGTGCTCGGGCAGTGGCGCCGCTCCATCCAGCTGCGGGTCGTCGCCGCCACCGTCGTACTCGGGATCCTCGTCGTGCTCGTCGTGGGGCAGCTGCTCCTGCAGCGGATCACCAGCGGGATCATCGCCTCCCGGCAGGAGGCCGTCGTGGCGCAGTCCGCGCACGACCTCAACCAGGCCAAGTCCGACCTGATCAGCGGCGACCGGGAGACGAGCATCCGGGACGTCGCGAACTACCTCGCGGGGCCCTCGGACAACCCGACCCGCTACGTCATCCTCGAGAAGGCGCTCGGGAACACCGCCGGCGTCTCCGACTACGCCACGCCCGGCATCGACCTCACGGCGATCCCCGACCCGCTGCGCCGCGAGGTCATCCGCACCGGGGACAACCGCCTGCAGTACGAGGTCTTCACGACCCAGCTCTCCGGGCGGAGCGTCCCCGTCATCGCCGTCGGGGGCCTGCTCGAGCTGGGAGCCGCGTCCGGCGGCCGGTTCGAGCTCTACTTCGTCTACAGCCTGGAGCGCGAGGTCCAGGTGGTCGACGTCGTCCGCCGGACCTTCCTCCTCGGAGGCATCGCGCTCGTCCTGCTCGTCGGCGCCGTGGCGTGGGTCGTGACCAGGCAGGTGGTGACGCCGGTCGCGCTGGCCGCGCGCACCGCGGAGGAGCTGGCCTCCGGCCGGCTCGACCGCCGCATGAAGGTACGCGGCGACGACGAGCTCGCCCGGCTCGGCAGAGCCTTCAACGAGATGGCCGCGGGACTGGAACGCCAGATCCACCAGCTGGAGGAGCTCTCCCGGGTGCAGCGCCGGTTCGTCTCCGACGTCTCGCACGAGCTGCGCACCCCGCTCACCACCCTGCGCATGGCGGGCGAGGTCATGTACGAGGCACGGCAGTCCTTCGAGCCCGCCCTCGGCCGCAGCGCCGAGCTGCTCCAGGCTCAGCTCGACCGGTTCGAGGAGCTGCTCGCCGACCTGCTCGAGGTCAGCAGGTTCGACGCCGGCGCCGCCGTCCTCGACTGCGAGGCCGTCGACCTGCGCGAGATCGTGGAACGCGTCGTCAGCGACCTCGCCCCCCTGGCGCACCGTCACGACACGGCCGTCCAGCTCGTCCCCGGAGCGGCCTCCACGGTGGCCGAGGTCGACCCCCGCCGGGTCGAGCGGATCGTCCGCAACCTGGTGGGCAACGCCCTCGAGCACTCCGAGTCCAGGCCGGTCGAGGTGCGCCTGGCCGGGAACGCCGATGCCGTCGCCGTCGCCGTCCGGGACCACGGCGTCGGGCTGCGCGAGTCCGACCTGGCCATGGTCTTCAACCGGTTCTGGCGCGCCGACCCCGCCCGGGCGCGCACCACCGGCGGCACCGGTCTCGGTCTGGCCATCGCCCTCGAGGACGCGCACCTGCACGGGGGCTGGCTCCAGGTCTGGGGTGAGCCGCACGAGGGCGCGAACTTCCGCCTGACCCTGCCGCGGAGTGTCGGCGGCCCGCTGTCGGGGTCCCCGCTCCCGCTGGTCCCGCCGGACGCCGGTCACGGTGAGGGCGCCGTCGCGATCGCGGTCAGCAGCGACGGGACGGCGGTCGTGGCCGGCGGCGCGGACCTGCCCGTCGTGCCGGCCCAGGACGGGCGGGCTTCGAGCGCCCTGGAGCTGCCGTCATGATCCGGCGGCTGGTCCCGGTCCTCGCCGTGGCGGCGCTCCTGGCCGGGTGCTCCGGGTTCCCGAACCAGGGCCCGGTGGCCGAGGGACCGCGGGTCGACGGTGTCGGCATCGGCGCGCAGGCGCTCGCGCCGCCGCCGGCCGCGGGCGCGGGGCCGGCGGCCATCGTGGCCGGGTTCCTCACTGCGGGGGAGGACGTCCACGAGGACCACAAGGTGGCCCGGGAGTTCCTCGCCTCTCCGCAGATGCTGTGGAATCCCGCGGACGGCGTCGTCGTCCTCGCCGCCGCCCCCCGGATCACCGTCCAGTCCGGAGGTTCCGACCGCGGCCAGAACGGCAGCCCCGACGACGACCGGGTGACCGAGACCGCGACGGTGCGGGTGCAGGGCACGGTCACGGCGCGCGTCGACCGCAACGGCCTCATGCGGCTCCCGACGGCGGGCGCCACGGACGAGGACTCGCCCGTCCTGGACATCACCTACCAGCTGGTCCGCGGCGACCACGGCCGCTGGCGGATCGCGAGACTGCCCGGCGGGGCCGACGGGCGCGGCCTCGTCCTCACCACCGGCCAGTTCGGCAGCACCTTCCGCGCCGTCTCGCTGTACTTCGCCGAGCCGGGCGACCGATGGCTGGTGCCCGACCTGCGCTGGTTCCCCGACCTCGACTACTTCGACCCCACCCCGACCGCCACCCTGGCCGTCAAGGCACTGCTCTCGGGGCCGGCTCCGTGGCTCGGTGACGTGGGCACGACCGGGCCCCGGGCGAAGCTGACGGCGGTCGGCGGCGTGAAGATCGACCGCGACGTCGTGCACGTCGACCTCGACCCCCGGATCATCGACACCACGAAGGACCACCCCGAACAACGGCGGATCCTGCGCGCGCAGCTCCTGGCCACCCTGCACGACCTCGTGAACGCTTCCCAGGTGGTCCTCACCGCGGACCAGGCGAGGCTCGAGGTGCCGGAGGGCCCGGTGCCGAGCGCGTGGAGCGGGCAGCCGGTCCCGGCGTCCGCGCAGCTGGGGCGCGCGGACGGCGAGCCGCAGCCGCGCCTGGACGCCGCCTCGCCGCTGTGCCTGACCGGCGCCAACCGCGTCGGCGAGCTCGACCAGTCCGGCACGAAGCCGACCTGCCGTGAGAGTCCGGCCTGGTCGGCGCTGGCGGGCGCGGGGCTGCGGCTGCCCACCAGTGACGCGAGCGGGACCCTCGTCGCCGGCGTCGTGCGCGCGGGCACCGGCATCGTCGCCGCGGCGCCGTCCGTTCCGCCCCGGCAGGTGCTCACGGGCGCCGGCCTGACCGCGCCCAGCGTCGACCCCGAGGGCTGGGTGTGGTCGACCACCGCGTGACGGCCGGGTGGTGGCGGGTGCGCTCGGGGCGAAGCAGCGCACGGTCGGAGCCGTCTGGCTGGACGGCGCGAGGGTGACGTCCGTGCGACTGAGCCGGGAGGGGGCCCGCGCGCTGCTCCTCGTCGTCCGGAACGGGGTCACCCAGGCCGTGGTGACCGGCGTGGTGCGCGGCGAGGACGGGGCGCCCGCCGGGTTCGCGACCGGAGCCCTGCCGGTGATCGGCGACGTCGGCGCGGCACGCGACGCCGCCTGGCTGGACGACAGCCGCGTCGTCGTCCTGGGCAACGCCCCCGCTCGCAAGGGCCTCTACGTCATCGGCGGCCAGGTCGGGGGCGAGGCGGGGCTCCCCTTCGTCCCCAAGCCGGCTCCGGCGGGGGCGGTCGGCCTCGCGGTGAACAGCGACGTCGACGTCTACGTCCGGCTGGCCGCCGGCACCACCTTCGCGTTCGCCAGCGTGCCGGGGGTGTGGAAGCAGATGGACGTCCGGGACCTCACCCTGCCCAACTGACAGCGCCGGGGCCCGCGTCGCCAGGGGCCGCCAAGGGTGTCGCGCGGCCCCGTGTCCCCAGCGCGCCGGCGCGCTGGTCCCGTCGTCCACAGGCAGCGGCCTGCTGCCGGCGGGTTCGACGCGCCCCGGGCAGGCTCGACCCGTGCTCGACCTCCTCGCCCGGCTCGCCGGTGTCCTTTCTCGCGCCGGCACCGCGCTGCTCGCCCTGGCTGTTCCCGTGGAGTGCCCGGGTTGCGGTGCGGTCGACGTCCGGCTGTGCCGGCGGTGCGCGGCGGATCTCGGGGCTCCCGCTGTCCGCGTACCCGTGGCACTGGCGGCGCCGGCCTGGGCCTGCGCCGCCTACCAGGGCGCCGCGTCACGCTGCGTCGTCGCCTGGAAGGACCGCGGCCGCCTCGACCTGACACCGGCGCTCGGGGCGGCCCTCGGCCGGGCGGTCGCCGCCGCGCTGTTCGGCCACCACTGCTGCGCCGCTGTCGGCAGGGGCCGTCCTGCTCGTTCCCGTGCCCTCCTCGGCCGCCGCGCGGCGGGACCGGGGCGCCGACGTGACCGCCGCGCTCGCCCGGGCGGCCGCGCGCGAGCTGCGCCACCAGGGGCTGCGCGTGCGGGTCCGGGCCGTGCTGCAGCAACAGCGGCGGGTCGCGGACCAGGCAGGCCTGGGCGCCGCCGCCCGGCGCGGCAACCTCAGCGGCGCCCTCGGGGTCCGGCGCGCGCGGTCGTCCGGGCTGGCGGGGGCTCGCGTCGTCCTGGTCGACGACGTGATCACGACCGGCGCGACCGCGGCGGAGGCCTGTCGCGCCCTGGCCGAGGCGGGCGCGGTGGTCGCCGCCGTGGCCGCCGCGTGCTGGACCCCGCGCCGGCGGCACCCGGGAACGTGCTCACCGGGAACGATCAGCTGGCCCTGGCCGTCCCCAGCAGACGAGGGCCGCGTTCTGGACTAGCGTGACTCGGACCACGGATGCGGTGGGGGCTGCGACGGAACCTGTCAGCGACAGACGGAGGTCAGCAGTGGAGATCGTGATCAGCGGTCGGCACACCGAAGTCCCGGAGCGCTTCAGGCGGCTCGCGGAGGAGAAGCTCCTCAAGGTCGCGCAGTTGGCGCCCAAGGCGCATCGCGCCGACGTCGAGCTCTCGCACGAGAAGAATCCGCGGCAGTCGCAGACGTGCGAGCGGGTCGAGATCACCGTGCGCGGCAAGGGCCCGGTGATCCGGGCGGAGGCCAGCGCGGAGGATCCGTCGGCCGCGCTCGACCTCGCCTTCGGCAAGCTCCTGGAGCGGCTGCGGCGCCACCGTGACCGGCGCAAGGTGCACCACGGCCGGCAGACGCCGCCGTCCGTGCGGATCACGGAGACCACGGTCATCACGATCGACACGCCCGCGGACGGCGTCGCCCGCCGTGACGGCACGCCGGACGCCGCGGCGCTCGACGGCACCTCCTCCGAACCCGCCGCCCTCGACGGGGCGGGCCTGGACGGCTCGGCGCACGCCGGGGCCGAGGAGACGACGCTCGACGACAGCAGCCCCATCGTCATCCGCACCAAGGATCACGAGGCCCGGCCCATCACGCCTGGAGCAGGCGCTGTACGAGATGGAGCTCGTCGGGCACGACTTCTACCTGTTCGTCGACGCCGACTCCGGCCGGCCGAGCGTCGTCTACCGCCGCCGCGGCTGGAGCTACGGCGTGATCCGGCTCAAGGCCGACGCCGGCGCCGAGCCGGCCGCAGGCTCGGCGAGCGCGGCCACGGCGCAGGACGGGACACGCCTCCCGGAGGCCAGCTCGGTCTGAGCGCGCCGCCGCGCTGTCGGTGCCGGCTGGCAGGATCGCCGCCGTGGCACCGATGGGTTCGTCGAGCGCGTCCGGTCGGTCCGCCCGCGGTCCGGGCGGCCCGGCGACCCGGCGCGTCCTCCGCGGTGCGCACGCGCCGGTCGACCGGCTGACCCTTGCGCAGGCGCGACGGATCGCGCTGGCGGCGCAGGGGTTCGGCGTGCCGCGACCGGCGGGCCCGGTCACGGCCCGGCACGTGCAGGGCGTGATCGACCGGGTCGGCGTGCTGCAGATCGACTCCGTCAACGTCTTCAGCCGCAGCCACTACGTCCCGGTGTTCAGCCGGCTCGGCCCCTACGACCGGCAGCTGCTCGATCGCGCCGCCTCGCGTCCGCCCCGCCGGATGGTGGAGTACTGGGCCCACGAGGCGTCCTACGTCGCACCGGAGACCCACCGCCTGCTGCGGTTCCGGATGGCCAGGGCCCACGACGAGGCCTGGGGCGGGATGGTCCGGGTGGCGCAGCAGATGCCCGCCGTCGTCGACGCGGTGCGCGCCGAGGTCGCCGCGCACGGCCCGCTCACGGCTGCCGAGATCGAGCGGGCGCTCGCGCCGCCGGTCCGCCGCGACCGCACGAACTGGGGCTGGAACTGGTCGGACACCAAGCGGGCGGTGGAGTTCCTGTTCTGGTCCGGCGAGATCTCCAGCGCCGGCCGGACGAGCCAGTTCGAGCGGCGCTACGACCTGACGGCCCGGGTGCTCCCGCCCGCGGTCGCCGTGGCCCCCGACCCTGATCCGGCGGACGCCGCGCGCGACCTGGTGCGGATCGCGGCTCGCGCCTGCGGCGTCGCGACCGAACGCGGGCTGCGTGACTACTTCCGGCTGCGCCCGGAGCAGGCGCGCCCGGCGGTGGCGGAGCTGGTCGACGCCGGGGAGCTGGTGCCGGTCGAGGTCGAGGGGTGGCCGCGCGTCGCCTACCTCGACCCGGCGGCGCGGCGGCCGCGCTGGATCCGCGCTCGTGCCCTGCTCAGCCCCTTCGATTCGCTGATCTGGGAGCGCGAGCGGACCGAGGAGCTGTTCGGGTTCCGCTACCGGATCGAGATCTACACGCCCGCGGACCGCCGCGTGCACGGCTACTACGTGTTGCCGTTCCTGCTCGGCGAGGAGCTCGTGGCGCGGGTCGACCTCAAGTCCGACCGTGCGCCGGGCGGCTCCGGCCTGCTGCAGGTGAGGTCCGCGTGGGCCGAGGACCACATCCCTCCGGGCACCCCGCACCAGGCGGAGGTCGCCGCCGAGCTGGCCGCCGAGCTCGAGGTCACGGCGGGGTGGCTCGGCCTCGAGGGTGTGCGGGTCGAACCCCGCGGCGATCTCGCCCCCGCACTGGCCGAGGCGGTGGCGCGTGCCGCTTAGGGCGCGAGCTCCTCGGCGAGCAGGTCGTAGCGGATGAGATCGTCGACGGAGCCGTCGCCGAGCAGCTCCGCCTGGCGGTCCCGGCCGGTCTCGAGGAAACCGGCCCGGACGGCGACGCGTTGCGAGGCACCGTTGCCCTCCGCGGCGCGCAGCACGACGCGGGCGCGTCCGAGGCCGCCGACGTCCGCCGGGAGCAGCGCGTGCCGGGCCGCGAGGCGCGCGGCCGCGGTCATCGCACCCCGGCCGCGCTCGGCGGGGTGCGTCCAGTACCCGATCTCGCAGCTGCGGCCGAACTCGACCAGCCCGAACAGCGCGACCTCGCCGAGCAACCGGTCGTCGTCGAGGTCCGCCACCGCCCACGTCACGCTCCGGCCGGCCGCCGCCTCCTCGGTGAGGTGCTCGAGGTGGGCGCGGGCGTCGTCGGTCGTGTAGGGCAGGGGAAGCCGGGCGAGCCAGTGCCGCGTCCCCGGGTCGTTGCACGCCTCGACGATGCGGGGGACGTCGGTCTGCCGGTACGCGCGCAGCCGGACCCGGCGCTCCACGAGCACGGGCGCCTCCAGCCAGAGCGACGACGGTTCCAGCGCCTCCCCGCGCAGCAGCGAGCCGACCCAGGCGTCGTATCGCGTCCCCCGCTGCGCCAGCATGCTGCGCAACGTCCCCTCCACCCGGAACCCCACCCGCCAGGCGGCGCGGCGGCTGGCCCAGTTGCCGGCGACCGCCTGCCAGTGCACGACCTCGAGACCGAGTGTGGCGAAGCCCCAGGGCAGCAGCAGCCGCAGCGCCCGCTCCAGCAGGCCGCGCCCACGCGCCCACGGTCCCAGCGCGTAGCCGAGCGACGCGCCGCCCTCGCCGTCCGGCCGCAGGTCGACCGAGCCGCAGAAGATCCCGCCCGCCTCGACGGCGAACGCCAGGTACCGGCCCTCCGTCCACTCGCGCTCGCGCGACGCCAGCCACTCCTGCGCGTGACGGCGCTCGTAGGGCACGGGCACCGTCGTCCACCGCTGCATGACAGGGTCCTGACACTGGGCCACCACCGCGTCGGCGTCGTCCGGCCGGTGGGCGCGCAGCGTCACCACTCCATCGGTGAGCGTGGGCGCCCACGCCGGCAGGTGCATCCGGCCAGCCTTGTCGGTCGCCGTTCCCGGCGGCAACCCCGCCTGCGTCCGCGGCCGTGGGGTGGGCCCGCGAGTGTCTACCATGGACGGACGGGCACCTTCGGTCGCCCTGATTCGTCGTGCCCGACGTGCGGCGTGATGTGCGCCGCGGGTCACGAGGGTGAGTGCTGGGAGACACAGCGTGGTGAAGATCGTCGATAGGCTCCTGCGGGCGGGAGAGGGTCGCACCCTCAAGCGGTTGGAGGGCCTCGCCGCGCAGGTCAATGCGCTCGAGGAGGACTTCGTCAGGCTGTCGGACGCCGAGCTGCGCGAGGAGACCGACAAGTTCCGGGCCCGGCTCGCGGACGGGGAGACCCTCGACGACCTCCTGCCGGAGGCGTTCGCGACCGTCCGGGAGGCCGCCAAGCGGACGCTCGGCCAGCGTCACTTCGACGTCCAGCTCGTCGGTGGCGCGGCCCTGCACCACGGCAACATCGCCGAGATGAAGACCGGCGAGGGCAAGACTCTGGTGGCCACGGCCCCGGCCTACCTCAACGCGCTCGCGGGCAACGGCGTCCATGTGATCACCGTCAACGACTACCTGGCCTCGTACCAGTCCGAGCTGATGGGCCGGGTGTACCGATTCCTGGGGCTGTCGGTCGGCTGCATCCTCGCCCAGATGACGCCGGACCAGCGCCGCGAGCAGTACGCCGCCGACATCACCTACGGCACGAACAACGAGTTCGGGTTCGACTACCTGCGCGACAACATGGCCTGGTCGGTCGAGGACCTGGTGCAGCGCGGGCACGCCTACGCCATCGTCGACGAGGTCGACTCGATCCTCATCGACGAGGCCCGGACGCCGCTGATCATCTCCGGCCCCTCGGACCAGCCGACGAAGTGGTACACCGACTTCGCCAAGATCGCCGAGCGGCTGAAGCGCGACGTCGACTACGAGGTCGACGAGAAGAAGCGCACGGTCGGCGTCCTGGAGTCCGGCATCGAGCGCGTCGAGGACTACCTCGGCATCGAGAACCTCTACGAGAGCGTGAACACCCCGCTCGTCGGATTCCTCAACAATGCGGTCAAGGCCAAGGAGCTCTTCAAGCGCGACAAGGACTACGTCGTCCTCGACGGCGAGGTCCTCATCGTCGACGAGCACACCGGTCGCCTCCTGCAGGGCCGCCGCTACAACGAGGGCATGCACCAGGCCATCGAGGCCAAGGAGGGCGTGCAGATCCAGAGCGAGAACCAGACGCTCGCCACGATCACCCTGCAGAACTACTTCCGCATGTACGACAAGCTCTCCGGCATGACCGGCACGGCCCAGACCGAGGCCGCCGAGTTCATGTCCATCTACAAGCTGGGCGTCGTCACGATCCCGACGAACAAGCCGATGGTCCGCGAGGACCAGCAGGACCTCATCTACAAGCACGAGGTCGCCAAGTTCGAGGCCGTGGTCGACGACATCGCCGAGCGGCACGAGGCCGGCCAGCCGGTGCTCGTCGGCACGGTGAGCGTCGAGAAGAGCGAGTACCTCGCCGAGCAGCTGCGCAAGCGCGGCATCCGGCACGAGGTCCTCAACGCGAAGCAGCACGCGCGCGAGGCCGCGATCGTCGCCCAGGCCGGCCGCAAGGGCGCGGTCACGGTCGCCACGAACATGGCCGGCCGCGGCACGGACATCATGCTCGGCGGCAACGCGGAGTTCATGGCGGTCGCCGAGCTGCAGCGACAGGGCCTCGACCCGGTCGAGACCCCGGAGGAGTACGAGGCCGCCTGGCCGGACGTCGTGGCGAAGATGCAGGAGGCGGTCGCGGCCGAGCACGACGAGGTCATCGAGCTGGGTGGTCTCTACGTCCTCGGCACGGAGCGGCACGAGTCCCGCCGCATCGACAACCAGCTGCGCGGCCGGTCCGGCCGGCAGGGCGACCCCGGCGAGAGCCGGTTCTACCTCTCCCTGACCGACGACCTCATGCGGCTGTTCAACTCCGGCCTGGTGGAGTCGTTCCTCACCGCGGCCAAGATCCCGGACGACCAGCCCATCGAGGCGAAGATGGTCACCCGCGCGATCGCCAGTGCCCAGAGCCAGATCGAGGGCCGCAACTTCGAGATCCGCAAGAACGTCCTCAAGTACGACGACGTGCTCAACCGGCAGCGCGAGGTCATCTACAGCGAGCGCCGCCGCGTGCTCGAGGGCGCGGACCTGCACGAGCAGATCCGGCACTTCCTGGACGACGTGATCCGGGCCTACGTGGAGACCGCCACGGCCGAGGGCTACGCCGAGGACTGGGACCTCGACCAGCTGTGGACGGCGCTCAAGACGCTGTACCCGGTCGGGATCACCGTCGAGGAGCTCCTCGAGGAGACGGGGGGCAAGGCCGGGGTCACCCAGGACCGCCTCGTCACCGAGCTGACCTCGGACGCCCAGCTGGCCTACGACGCGCGCGAGGACGCGCTCGGTGCGGAGACGATGCGCGAGCTCGAGCGCCGCGTCGTCCTCTCCGTGCTCGACCGCAAGTGGCGCGAGCACCTCTACGAGATGGACTACCTGCAGGAGGGCATCGGGCTGCGCGCGATGGCGCAGCGCGACCCGCTCGTGGAGTACCAGCGCGAGGGCTACCTCCTCTTCCAGGCCATGACCGAGGCCATCAAGGAGGAGTCGGTCGGGTACCTGTTCAACCTCGAGGTCGAGGTCGAGCAGCCGGCCGAGGAGCAGGAGCAGGCCGAGGGCGCGTCCGTGCTCGTCGCGAAGGGCCTGGTGAGCCCGCAGCGGCCGGCGCAGCTGCAGTACTCGGCGCCCACGGTCGACGAGGCCGGCGGCGTCGAGACCCACTCCGAGGGCGACGGGGCGGCGCCCGCCCGGGCGACCGCCTCACCGGGCAACACCAACAACCGGGCCGCGCGCCGCGCGCGCCGCGGCAAGCGCGGCTGAGGCCCGCTCTCGAGCGCCGGCGCGTCACCCCAGGTGCAGGGCGGTGACGCGCCAGCGCTCGTCGCGCCCCTCCATCCGGAACGCGACCGCGCGACACCGTGTGGCGTCCGCCACGACCGCGGCCACCTCCGCGACCCCCTCGGCCGGGGTCGAGACGTGGACGGAGCGCACCCGCGACCGGCGCGGCCTCGGGCCCCGGCGGAGCGCCGCGGCGTGCCGGTGCTGGAGCGTGGCGTGGACCTCGTCCGACGTCCACGCCTGCAGCTGAGCCGGCGGCCGCAGACCGGCGGCGACCTCGAGCGCGGCCTGCGTGAACCGGAGGGCGAACCCGCGCGGCGCCGGCTGCGCTGCCGGAACGCCCGGGGAACGTCGGGGTGGCAGCACGAGCTCCAGCGGCAGCAGCGTCTGCTCCGGCCCGGCGGTGGGCGCGGCCTCCTCCGGCACGAGACGCAGCGCCGGCTGCGGCTCCACCACGGGCACCGGCCGCACGCGAAGCGCGGGTAGCGTCATTCTGATCCCCCCAGATCTCGTTTGATGTCGTTTGACAACGCCTGAGGGCACAGTGAAGCGATCCGAGCGGACGATGTCCAGCGGCTCGGCGCCCCTGTGGACGGCGGCGCGGCCGTCCACAGGCGCGGGCCGGAGGGATCAGTTCCCCGCCCGGCGGCCGGCCCGGGCGCGCGTCTTCTCCCGGGCCTCGGCGTACTTGCGCTGGATGTAGGCCTCGAGCTCGGACGCCTCGATCCGCCACTGCCCCCGGCCGCCGACCTGGATGGCGGGCAGCTCCCCGGACGTCACGAGCGCCCGCGCCTGCACGAGGGACACGTTCAGCTGCTCCGCGACATCGGTCAGGAGGAGGAAGCGTGGTGGCACCACGCGAGTTTGGCACGTCCTGCTCCAGTTTCGTGACCTTCTCCGGGCCGCGGGCGGGCGGGCGGGCGGGCGGGCGGCGCGCGCGGGCGGCGTCCGGGGTGTCGCCTACCCTGAGCGCGTGACCACGAGCACGCACCTGCGGGGGCTCGTCGTCGACTGGGGCGGGGTGCTCACGGCGTCACTCGACTCGGCGATGGCGCAGTGGGCGGCGACCGACGGGGTGGACTTCGAGCACTTCCGCTCCGTGATGCGCTCCTGGGTCGGGAGCCGCCGGGCTGGGGGCGAGGACGCTGCAGCGTCGGTCCTCACCGAACGCGCGGTGGCCGATCTCGAGCAGGCGCCGGACGCCGGCCGCGCCGGGACCTCGCCGGTGCACCGGCTGGAGCGCGGTGAGCTGCCGGCCCGGGAGTTCGAGCAGGCGCTGGCCGAGGAGCTGGCGCGCCGGGGGTCACCGGTCGAGGCAGACGGGCTGCTGCGTCGGGTGCTCGCGGGTCTGGAGCAGCTCGACCCGCAGATGCTCGACCTCGTCCGCCGGGTGCACGACGCCGGCATCCGGACCGCGCTGCTCTCCAACTCCTGGGGCGACCACTACCCGGAGGAGCTCTGGGCCGGGCTCTTCGACGCCGTCGTCATCTCCGGGCGGGTGGGAATGCGCAAGCCGGACGTCCGGATCTTCGAGCACACCGCCGAGCTGCTCGGGCTGCCGCCCTCGGCCTGCGTCATGGTCGACGACCTGCCCCACAACGTCCGCGGCGCCGTCGCGGCCGGGATGGTCGCCGTCCGGCACACCGACTACGCCACGACGCTCGCGGAGCTCGAGGCCCTCTTCGAGCTCGACCTCGGCTGACCGTGCTCCCGGGGGAGATCCCGCCGCGGTGGGAGGCGCTCGCGCCCGAGCCCGGCCTGCCCCGGATCAGAACGAGCGAGCCCGGCGAGTACGCGCACGGAGTGCTCGCCGAGCGTCACCCGGCTCTGATCGAGCAGGTCCGCGCGCGCCCACCCGTACGGCCCCGGCCAGCACGCCGCGCTGGACGCCCTGGCGACCGAGATCACCGTCGGCCGGGTGGCACCGCTCCCGCCCGGCGCCCCGGACGCGACGGCCTGGGACGCCTGGATGGCGCCCTACCTCGCGGGTTCGTGGTTCGACCTGCCGTTCCTGGTCGCGGAGGCGTTCTTCTACCGCCGGCTGCTGGAGGCCGTCGGCTACACCCGCCCCGGCCCCTGGCAGGGTGCCGACCCGTTCGCGCCGGCCAAGGCCGCCGAACTCGCCGGCCTCGCCGGAGCCGACACGACGGCACGAGTCCGGCGCGGCCGGCGTCCTCCCGAGCCGCGCCGACCTGCTCCTCGCGGCCGTCTGGGGCAACCAGGCCGACCTCGGCTTCCTGCTCGACCACGGCGGCCGGGCCCGGCCGGGCGAGACCGGGTCGGGCTCTCCTCGTCGACGCGTCCGCCCAGCTGTGGCAGGCGCTCGCGCAGGCACGGCCCGGCCGCGTCCTCTACGTCGCCGACAACGCCGGCCGGGAGATCACCGCCGACCTGCTGCTCGTCGACCGGCTGATCGCCGACGGCCACGCGGTCACGCTGCACGTCAAGCCCACGCCCACCTTCGTCTCCGACGCCACCGTGCCGGACGTCGTGGCCGCCCTCGCCGCGCTCGCCGCCCGGGGCGACGCCGGCCACGCGAGCGCCGCCCGGCTGCGCGAGGCCGCCCGGGCCGGGGCCCTCGACATCCGCACGCACTGGTTCTGGACCGCGCCGTACTCGTTCCACCACCTCCCTCCCGACCTCGTCGCCGAGGTCCGCGCCGCGTCGTTCGTGCTGCTCAAGGGCGACCTCAACTACCGGCGTCTGCTCGGCGACCTGTGGTGGCCGCCGACGGCGGACGTCGCGGCCGCGACCGCCTACCTGCCCGCGCCGGTGGGGGTGCTGCGGACGCTCAAGTCGGACGTCGTGGCCGGCCTGCCCGCCGACGTCGTCGCGCGCCTCGAGCGGGACGAGCCCGGCTGGCGGACCAGCGGCCGCTACGCGGTGATCCAGCTGGGTGGCGGCGGGGTCGGCCGGCTAGTCCCAGAACAGCAGGAACAGCCCGCCGCACGTGAGCGCGACCATGAGCACGAGCAGCGGGATCTGCCCGAGGACCGCCCTCGACCGCGGGAACAGCTTCACGGCCCGGTCGTGCGCGACGACGACACCGAGCACGTGACCGACGACGATGGCGGCGACCTGGACGTCCGCCACGATCGTCGGCGACGCGAGCACGTACGAGGGCTGCAGGTGCGAGGTCCCCAGCCAGTTCGCGCCGATGCCGAGCGGGTCGGAGAGCCGGATGAACGCCCGCTGCCCCTCCACGACGAAGAACGAGTAGTAGTGCGCCACCACGTAGCCGAGCGCCACGGGCACGACGGAGGGCGCGAACGCGCCCGTCGCGGCCTCCAGCCCGAGGCCGCCGATCCGGCCCGCGACGCCGGCGCAGGCGACGAAGACCGCGGTGAGCGTCAGCACGGTGAGCGTCAGCCCGGCGGTCCCGGCCTGCTGCCGGGTCCAGCCGTGGGACTGGATGAAGCCGTTCCACGCGGTCGAGCCCGAGAGGCCGTCGTAGGCCGTCGACCCCAGCATCACGGCGACCGTGGCCACCAGACCCGGAGCGGCGCGGACGCCGTCCAGCCCCGCGAGCGGCGCACGCAGCACCAGGACGCCGTCGGCGCCGCGCCTGCCGAGCGGGGAGATCTTGCCGTAGAGGCCGGACCACGCCTCCAGGGCGTCGCCGCGGTCGAACCAGTGGCTGCCGTAGAGCAGCGCCGCGAACAGGTTTCCGGCGGCGTAGAACGCGATCGCCCACCGCAGCGTCGAGAGCGCCGCGGGATCGGAGGAGACCAGCTCCAACCAGGCGAAGGCGTACAGCCCCGCCGCGGCCGGCCACCAGCCCAGCCGTGCGGGGAGCTCCCGGACGCCGTCGCGCGGGTCGAGCCCGAGCGCGCGATTGAGCAGCGCGTGGACGGTGCGCAACGGGTTCACCTGTCGCCACACCGGCCCGAACAGCGCCGACACCAGGGCGAGGCCCACCCAGACGAGCACGTAGACGACCCACGGCACCGGGTTGCGCGCGTCGTCCGGGCCGAACACCAGCGCGAGCAGCGTCCACGACCGCGCCGAGCAGGCCGAGCCCGGCGAGGGTGCGGCGGAACGCGGGCGCGTCGAGCGCCCGGGCGAGGCCGGCGGGCAGCGGCCGGCCGCCCTTCTCGGCGTCCAGCCGGGGTTCGCGCCACAGCACGCCGAGCAGCACGAACGAGAGGACCACCGCGGTGGCGGCCCCGGCCACGGCCCACCCGAGGGGGAGCGGGAGATCCTCACGGCCCCCGATGCCGTGGGCGACGAGAGCCGCCCTCACCGGGGCGTGCTCATCGGACCGCGAGCTTGACCAGCAGGAGGTCGGGGTCGTGCAGCTCGACCTCGTAGACGCCCTGCTGGGTGGGGGTGAAGTCGATCGTCAGCGGCTGCCCCGCGGTGATCGGCTTCTCCAGGTCCAGGACGTGCACGTGCACCTCGGAGGTCCGGTCGGCCGTCACGGTCAGGTGCACCGGGGTACCGACGGGGACGTCCACACTCGTCGGTGCGGGGGTGACGGTCGACCCCTTCACGGTGATCGCCAGGTTCGTGCCGGCAGGGCTGACCGTGCCGGACGCCGACGCGCTCGGCAACGGGCTCGCCGACGGGCTCGACTGACGGGCTCGAGGACGTCGCCGGCGAGGTCGCGCTGGAGGCGGTGCCGCCGCAGCCCGCGAGGGTCAGGCCCGCCACGACGAGCGCGGAGCCCGCGGCGGCTCGACGGATCCTGCTGGTCACCTCGGTCCTCCGGAGGGCTGTGGGGATGCGGCCGTGCGGGGCATGGCCGGCCTGTGCCGCCGACACGATACGCGGGGCGCGTGACAGGATCGTCCCCGCCGGGTGGGACCGGCGGGTGAGGAGGTGGCGGGTGTCGGACCGGCTGTCACCGCTGGACGTCTCGTTCCTCTACCTCGAGGAGCGGACGACGCCCATGCACGTCGGCTCCCTCATGATCTTCCGAGCCGGGGAGGCCGGGCTGGACGTCGCCCGGCTGCTCCGCCACGTCGAGTCCCGGATCGCCCTCGTCCCGCGGTACCGGCAGCGCGTCCGGTTCGTGCCCGGCCGGCTCGCCAACCCCGTCTGGGTCGACGACGAGCGCTTCGACCTCACCTTCCACGTACGGCGCCAGGCCCTGCCGAGCCCCGGGTCGCAGGAGCAGCTGGAGGAGCTCGTCGCGCGGGTGCAGGCGCGCCGGCTGGACCGCTCCCGGCCGCTGTGGGAGATGGACGTCGTCGAGGGCCTCGAGGGCGACCGGTTCGCGGTGATCACCAAGGTGCACCAGGCACTGGTCGACGGCATCCACGCGGTGGACCTCGGCCAGGTCGTGCTCGACGACGACCCCGACGGCCGTGAGCCCCCGCTGCACACCTGGCGGCCGTCCCGCGAGCCGAGCTTCGCCGAGCTGGTCGCCGCCGCCGTCGTCGACACGCTCCGGCGTCCGCAGCAGGTGCTCGCGGACACCGCCCGCGCCGGGATCGGCGACGTCCTCACCGTCGGCGCCCGCGCCGCGGAGGCGCTCGGCGGGCTGGCCGTGGCTGCGCGCAGCGCGACCCGCACCCAGCTCCGCAGTCCGCTCAACGTCGACATCAGCGGCCACCGGCGGTTCGCCCTGCTCGCGACGGACCTCGAGGACTACCGCAAGGTCCGCGCCTTCCACGCCCGGTCGCGCGCCGGGGACGACGGGCCGCAGACCACGATCAACGACGTCGTGCTCGCCACGCTCGCGGGTGCGCTCCGGGTGTGGCTGCAGGCCCGCGGAGCTGCGGTGGGCCCGGCCAGCATCGTGCGCGCCCTGGTGCCGATGAGCGTCCGGGCGGAGACGCCCTCCGACGCGGGCGCGATCGGCAGCCGGGTGGCCTCGCTGCTCGTCGACCTGCCCACCGGGGAGCCCAGCCCGATCATGCGGCTGCACCAGGTCGCCTACCAGACCCGGGTGCACCGCGAGGCCGGTCAGGCGCTCAGCGCGCCCGCGATCGCCGGGATCGCCGGATTCGCGCCGCCGACACTGCACTCGCTCGGCGCGCGGGTCGCGTCGGGACTGTCCCGTCGGCTGTTCAATCTGGTCGTGACCAACGTGCCGGGCCCGCAGCACCCGCTCTACCTCGACGGCTCCCGGATGCTCGCGTCGTACCCCGTCATCCCGCTCGCCCGCGGTCAGGCGCTCGCGATCGGGCTGACGTCGTACGACGGCGGCGTCCACTACGGCCTCAACGGCGACCGCGAGGCGATGCCCGATCTCGACGACCTGCGCCGCTGCATCGTCGAGGCGCTGGCCGAGCTGGTGGAGGCGGCCCGATGAGCCGGCGCTGGGGCCTCGTGCTCGGGGGCGGCGGGGTGCTCGGCGGCGCCTGGACGGTCGGAGCGCTGAGCGCCCTCCAGGAGGTCCACGGCCTGGACGCCCGCGACGCCGAGGTCATCGTCGGGACCTCGGCCGGTTCGGTGACCGCCGCACTGCTCGGCGCCGGCGTTGCGGCCGACGACCTGCGCGCGCACCAGCTCGGGGCAGCGCCCTCCGACGAACGACTGGCCACGGCCGCCTGGAGCTACGACAGCTCCGTCGGGGGCGCGCACCCGCCGCGGCCGCACTTCCACGTCGGCAGCGCCGCGCTGGTGACCCGGAACGTGTCGCGCTGGCGGCGGATGCCGCCGACCGCGGTGCTCGCCGGCCTGATGCCCGAGGGGCGTGGGAGCCTCGCGGCGGTCGGGGCGCTCGTGGCCGGCCTGGTGCCCACCGGCTGGGCGCCGCACCCCGGCGTCCGCGTGGTCGCCCTCGACTACGACACCGGGCACCGGGTCGTGTTCGGCTCCGAGCATGCCCCGGCCGTCGACCTGGCGGACGCCGTGATGGCATCCTGCGCCATCCCGGGCTGGTACGCGCCGATGACGATCGGCGGCCACCGCTACGTGGACGGCGGTGCGTGGTCCGCCACCAGCGCCGATCTGCTCGCCGGGCTCGGCCTCGCAGAAGTGTTCGTGCTCGCGCCCATGGTGTCGTTCGCCTTCGACCGGCCGGCCTCCCTGCTCGCTCGGGCGGAGCGGCGCTGGCGGGCGCAGGTGACCCGGCGGTGCCTGCGGGAGGTCGCCAAGGTGCACCACGCCGGGACGGAGGTCACCGTGCTCGGCCCTGGCCCGGAGGACCTCGCGGCGATGGGCAGCAACCTCATGGCGGGGGAGCGCCGGCACGAGGTGCTGCGGACGTCGCTGCGGACGTCCGCGGCAGCCCTGCGCGACCCGGAGCCGATCGGCGACCTGGCCGCGCCGATCGAGTTCGACCAGTCCATCCAGGAGGCGGGCTGATGCGGGTCTACCTCCCGACCACCCTCGACGCCCTGGCCGCGGCCTACGCGGCGGGGACGTTCGGGCCGGCGCCGATCGACGCGCACGCCGTGACGGGGGCGATCCGCGAGTGGTACGTGACCGGCGACCTCGAGGAGCTGGAGTACGCCGCGCTCACCGACGCCGCCGAGGCGTCCCTGCGCGCGCTGGCCGCGGCGGGGGACTCGTCGTTCCGCCGGGTCGTCGTCGCCGCCGACGTGCCGGACGACGCGGTGCGGCCGCGGCCGGACGAGCGGTTCCGGTCCGCCGTGACGGTCGTCGCCGCGGTGCCGCTGGAGGACGTGGCGAGCGTGCACGTGGACGAGCCGGAGGCCGCGGACGCCGTCTCCGCCGCCGCGGCCGCCCTCCCGGCAGCGGACGCCGGGGACGACGACGCCCGGTTCGCCCTCGACGAGGCCGAGGCCACCGAGCTCCTCTGGTACGACGTCACCGAGATCCCGGACCTCGTGCCGGGAGGCCTGCCGCACGATCTGCCGCGGGACGTTCAGGGCTCGTAGCGCCCGAGGATCGCGGCGAGCGTCGCCACGAACCGGGTCCGCGCCTCGCGCCGCACGTTGTGGCCGGCGTCGAGTGCGACGACCTCGCACCCTGCCGGGCAGACGGCCGCCGACCGGCGCGCCGCCGCCGCCGAGACGAGAGCGCCCCGCGCCGGGGCACCGCGGACGAGCGTGACCGGGCAGCGGACGTCGGCGAGCCGTGCGGCCAGGGGTTCGCCCCAGTCGGTCGGCACCCGCAGGTGGCTGAGGTCGATCTCGGCCTTGCTCCGCGCCCACGGCTCGAGCTCGTCCTCGGGCCAGTCGGGGTGCTCGCCGCGCATCAGGGCCATGCGCTGCTCGAGGTCGAGCGCCTGCAGCAACTCCACCCGCTGCCGGCGCCCGGTCTGCCGGCGCGCCGCACGGGCCGTCGTCCGGACCGGGTCCTCGAGCACGACGTGCCGGACGGCGCGGGGACGGGCGGCCGCGACCCCCGCCGCCGGCACGGCGCCCATCGAATGGCCGAGCGTGACGACGGGGGCGCGCCGCCCGAGCGGCGCCGGCAGGGCGTCGAGGACGGCGACCCCGATGCCGGTCTGGTCGTCGAGCCGGAACTCCGTGGCCGGCCGCCAGGGTGTGCCGCCGTGGGCGGGTGCGTCCGGCGCGACGACGGTCCAGCGCCGGCCGAGCGCCTCCGCCAGTGGCCCGAACACCACGCCGCCGTCCGTCCAGCCGTGGAAGGCGAGCAGCACCGGCCGCCCCGACTCACCGCGCCGGCGCCGGGCACGCCGTGCCGCGGGCCGGCCGGCCGGGTCGTCGTCGGCGTCCGGCTCCAGGGCCGGCCACACGTGCACGCGCACCGGGCCGGACGGGCCGGGGATGCGCGCGACGAGGGGCTCCTCCGGCCCGTTCTCGCGATCCACGGCGCCATCCAACCAGCGTCCACTTGTCGCGCTCCGCCACCCGGCGTGAGGATGCGGGCATGGATGCCGCGACCAGCGTGCCCGCGCCCGTGAACGAGACCGTCCTCGACTACGCACCCGGGAGTTCCGAGCGCGCGGCGCTCCAAGCGCGGCTCACCGAGCTCGCCGAGGGCCAGGTCGACCTGACCCACACCATCGGGGGCCGCGAGCTCGGCGGCGAGGGCAAGCCGGTCGACGTCGTCCAGCCGCACGCCCGGCACTCGACGCTGGGCACGCTGTGGAACGCCACCCACGACGACGCCCGCGCGGCCGTCGAGGCCGCTCTCGCCGCGGCACCGGCCTGGCGGGAGACGCCGTTCGACGAGCGGGCCGCGGTGTTCCTCAAGGCCGCCGAGCTGCTCAGCGGGCCCTGGCGGCAGACCCTCAACGCCGCGACCATGCTCGGCCAGAGCAAGACCGCCTACCAGGCGGAGATCGACGCCGCCTGCGAGCTCATCGACTTCTGGCGCTTCAACGCCTCCTTCGCGGCGCAGCTGCTCGCCGACCAGCCCCCGGCCAACAGCAAGGGCGTCTGGAACCGCACCGACCACCGGCCGCTCGAGGGCTTCGTCTACGCGATCACTCCGTTCAACTTCACCGCCATCGCGGGCAACCTGCCGACGGCTCCCGCGCTCATGGGCAACGTCGTCGTCTGGAAGCCGTCACCGACGCAGGCGTTCGCGGCGCACTTCACCATGCGGCTGCTCGAGGCCGCCGGCCTGCCACCCGGGGTGATCAACCTCGTGCACGGTGACGGGCTCCCGGTCAGCGACGTCGCGCTCGCGCACCCCGACCTCGCCGGCATCCACTTCACCGGGTCGACCGCCACCTTCAAGCGGCTGTGGCGGTCGGTCGCGGAGAACCTGGACGTCTACCGCGGCTACCCGCGCGTCGTCGGCGAGACCGGCGGCAAGGACTTCGTGCTGGCCCACCCCTCGGCGGACGTCGATGTGCTCCGGACGGCGCTGGTCCGCGGCGCGTTCGAGTACCAGGGGCAGAAGTGCTCCGCGGCCTCCCGCGCGTACGTGCCGCGGTCGGTGTGGGAGCGGCTGAAGGACGACCTCGTCGACGTCGTCGAGTCGCTGCCCATGGGCCCGGTCACCGATCTGTCGAACTTCCTCGGCGCCGTCATCGACGAGCGCGCGTTCGCCAAGCACGTGACCGCGATCGAGCGGGCCAGGCACCAGGCCGGCACCGAGATCATCGCCGGTGGGGGCTACGACGACGAGCAGGGCTGGTTCGTGCGGCCGACCGTGATCGTGGGGGACGACCCGACCGACGAGATGTTCGCCACCGAGTACTTCGGCCCGATCCTCGCGGTGCACGTCTTCGACGACGACCGGTACGACGAGGTCGTCGACCAGATGGAGGCGGTAACTCCCTACGCCCTCACCGGCTCGATCGTGGCCCAGGACCGTGAGGTGATCATGGACGCCGCGCAGCGCCTGCGGTACGCGGCCGGCAACTTCTACGTCAACGACAAGCCGACCGGCGCCGTGGTGGGTCAGCAGCCGTTCGGGGGCGCCCGCGCGTCCGGGACGAACGACAAGGCAGGCTCCGCCCAGAACCTGCAGCGCTGGACGTCGACCCGCTCGATCAAGGAGACGTTCGTCCCCGCGACCTCGCACCTCTACCCGCACATGCTCTGACTCGCCCTCCGACGAGCGGGCGGGTGCTCAGCGGGCGGCGAGCCAGGCGGTGCCCTCGCGCTGCTCCACCCGGATCGCGGCCTGCAGGGCGGGCTCCAGGGCCCGCTCCAGCCGGCCGCCGACGAGCGGCACCGAGGCCTTGATGTCGCCGTCGAGGGTCTGCAGCGTGCCGGCAGTGGACGGCCCGAGCGCCAGCGACCCGGCGAACCGGACCGGTGCGCCCTTGATCTCGACGACGACGGTGCCGTCGCGCCGGCCCTCGCCGTCCGGCGCTCCGAAGTCGTCGACCTGGACGATGTCGAGCGTGCGCCCCACGAACGTGCGGGCGAAGTCCGGCACCTGGTCGGTCGGCATCGTCCGGCGGGTGCGGATCGTCGCGCCGCCGTCCGCGAAGCGCTCGATCTCCACCTCGCTCTCCAGGGCTCCGGTCGCGGCGCACTTGCGCTCCTGGAAGGCCGCGTCCGTGAGCATCGCGAACACGTCGTTCGGGGCCGCGTCGTAGCGGATCTCGGCGCGCAGGCGCACGTCGTCCTCCGGGTGATGGCTGGGCGGTGCCGCGAAGGGCAGGCGGCGAGGATATCGGTCCGTACCGCTCGTGGGCCTCCGGTCCCGCCCGGGACGGCGGAGGTATGGTCCTGGCGAGTACGGCGCGCAGCGCGGCGCGCCGGCGACCGGGTCGAGGCGAGGCGTGGCATGTCCCAGGCGGCGGAGACGACGGCGCGGACGACAGCGCGGACGACGGTGGGCTCCGGCGAGCGCGACGAGCTGCTCGATCGCGCGGCGGAGGCCGCGGAACGCACGGGCCACCGGTACGAGCGGCTGCGGGATTTCCTCGGGCGGTACTACCGCCACGTCCCGGTCGAGGACCTCGCCGAGCGGGAGCCGCTCGACCTCGCCGGCGCCGCCCTCTCCCACAAGCAGCTGGCCGGCCACCGCCCGCAGGGCACCGCGAACGTGCGGGTCTTCACCCCGACGGTCGACGAGTACGGCTGGACCAGCGGTCACACCGTCGTCGAGATCGTCACCGACGACATGCCCTTCCTCGTCGACTCGGTGACCACCGAGCTCTCCCGCCAGGAGCGCGGGATCCACCTCATGGTCCACCCGCAGGTCGTCGTCCGCCGCGACGTCACCGGCGCCCTGGCGGAGCTCCTCGAGGTCAGCGCCACGGACTGGGCCAAGCAGGAGCACCCGCGGGACAGCCTGGTCGAGTCGTGGATCCACGTCGAGATCGACCGCGAGACCGACCCCGAGCGGGTCGAGGAGATCCTCGGCGGGGTCCGCTCGGTGCTCGAGGACGTCCGGGTGGCCGTCGAGGACTGGCCGAAGATGAAGCAGCGGGCCCGCGAGATCGCCGACGAGCTCGGGGCCTCGCCGCCGCCCGGGCTGCCGCCGGAGGAGGCCGCCGAGGGGCGGGCGCTGCTGGAGTGGCTCGCCGAGGACCACTTCACCTTCCTCGGTTACCGCGACTACACCCTGGTGGAGCGGGACGGCCGCGACACCCTGGTCGCCCGCACCGGCTCGGGGCTCGGCATCCTGCGCTACGACCAGCACCACAACTCCCCGAGCTTCAACCGGCTCACCCCGCAGGCGCGGGCCAAGGCGCGCGAGAAGCAGCTCCTGGTCCTGACCACGGCCAATACCCGGGCGACCGTGCACCGGGCGGCGTACCTCGACTACATCGGCATCAAGCAGTTCGACGACGCCGGCGAGGTGATCGGGGAGCGCCGCTTCCTCGGGCTGTTCGCCTCCAGCGCGTACACCGACAGCGTCCGCCGCATCCCGGTAGTGCGGCGCAAGGTGCAGGACGTGCTCGACCGGTCGGGGTTCCCCGACGACAGCCACTCCGGCAAGGACCTGCTGCAGATCCTCGAGACCTACCCCCGCGACGAGCTCTTCGAGATCTCGGTCGAGGATCTCCAGGCGACCGTCATCGCCGTCATGCACCTGCAGGAGCGCCGCCGCACCCGGTTGTTCATGCGGGTCGACGACTACGGCCGCTACGTCTCCTGCCTGGTCTTCCTGCCCCGCGACCGGTACACGACCTCGGTGCGGCTGCGCATGGAGGAGATCCTGCGCGCCACCTTCCATGCGACCACCGTCGACTACAGCACCCGGGTCAGCGAGAGCGTGCTCGCCCGGCTGCACTTCGTCGTCCGGCTCCCGGCCGGGGCGCACCTGCCGGACGTCGACCGCGACGACCTCGAGCGCCGCCTCGTCGAGGCCACCCGTACCTGGGACGAGGACCTCGCCGACGCGCTGCGCTCGGACACCGGCGAGGAGGAGGCCGCGCGGCTGCTGCGGGTCTGGGGCCGCGGGTTCCCGGAGGCGTACAAGGAGGACTTCCCCGCCCGGGTCGCGGTCGCGGACCTGCGCCGCATCGAGGCGCTGGAGGCGGGGGGCGCGCCGTCGCTCGGGCATGAACCTCTACGAGCCCGTCGGGGCGTCCGAGGACGAGCGGCGGTTCAAGCTCTACCGGCTGGCGCCGCTCTCGCTCACCGACGTCCTGCCGTACCTGGGCGACCTGGGCGCCGACGTGGTGGACGAGCGGCCCTACGAGATCCGCCGCCCCGACGGCCGCAGCGCCTGGGTGTACGACTTCGGGCTTGCGCTACACCGCGCGGGGCCAGCACCCGGAGCGGCTGCGCGAGCTCTTCAGCGACGCCTTCGCCGCGGCCTGGAGCGGGCGGGCCGAGAGCGACGGGTTCGCCCGGCTGGTGCTGGTCGGCGAGCTGACCTGGCGGCAGGTCGTGGTTCTGCGCGCCTACGCGAAGTACCTCCGGCAGACCGGGACGACGTTCAGCCAGGAGTACATCGAGCGTGCGCTGCGCGCCAACGTCGAGCTCGCCCGGCTGCTCGTGCGCCTCTTCGAGGCCCGGTTCGACCCGGACGCCACCGTCGACCGCGCGGACGCCGGCAGCGACGTCGGGGACGGCCGCCGGGAGCTCACCGACGCGCTGCTGGAGGAGATCCACGCCGCGCTCGACGCCGTCGCGAGCCTCGACCACGACCGGATCCTGCGGTCGTTCCTCACCCTGATCCAGGCGACGGTGCGGACGAACGCGTTCCAGCGCGCCGAGGACGGCGGCCCGAAGCCGTACCTGTCGTTCAAGCTCGACCCCCGTGCGGTGCCGGACCTGCCCCAGCCGCGGCCGGTGCACGAGATCTTCGTCTACTCGCCGAGGGTCGAGGGCGTGCACCTGCGCTTCGGGGACGTCGCGCGCGGCGGGCTGCGCTGGAGCGACCGGCAGGAGGACTTCCGGACCGAGGTCCTCGGCCTGGTCAAGGCGCAGACGGTGAAGAACGCGGTGATCGTGCCGACGGGCGCCAAGGGCGGGTTCGTCGGCAAGCAGCTGCCCGATCCCGCCGCCGACCGGGAGGCGTGGCTGGCCGAGGGCGTGGAGTGCTACAAGACGTTCGTCCGCGGCCTGCTCGACCTCACGGACAATCTCGTCGACGGCGGGCTCGAGCGTGCCGTGGAGCCGCCGCCGCGCGTCGTCCGGCACGACGGCGACGACACCTACCTCGTCGTCGCGGCGGACAAGGGCACGGCCGCGTTCTCCGACATCGCCAACGGGGTCGCCGCCGAGTACGGGTTCTGGCTCGGCGACGCCTTCGCCTCGGGCGGCTCGGTCGGGTACGACCACAAGGTCATGGGCATCACCGCCAAGGGGGCGTGGGAGAGCGTCGAGCGGCACTTCCGTGAGATGGGCCGGGACGTGCAGAGCGAGGACGTCACGGTCGTCGGCATCGGCGACATGAGCGGCGACGTCTTCGGCAACGGCATGCTGCTCTCCCGGCACATCCGGCTGGTCGCCGCGTTCGATCACCGGCACGTCTTCCTCGACCCGGATCCGGACCCGGAGGCCTCGTTCGCCGAGCGCGAGCGCCTGTTCCGACTGCCGCGCTCGTCGTGGGCCGACTACGACCCGGGCCTCATCTCGCCCGGAGGGGGCGTGTACCCCCGGGCCGCCAAGTCCGTGCCGATCACTGCGCAGGTCGCGGCGCGTCTGGCGTTGCCGGCGTCCGTCGGGGCCCTGACGCCGGCCGAGCTCATCACCGCGATCCTCAAGGCCCCCGTCGACCTGCTGTGGAACGGCGGCATCGGCACCTACGTCAAGGCCGCCGCGGAGTCCAACGCGCAGGTCGGGGACAAGGCCAACGACGTGATCCGGGTCGACGGCGCGCAGCTGCGGGTGCGGGTGGTGGGCGAGGGCGGCAACCTCGGGCTCACCCAGCTGGGGCGGGTGGAGGCCGCGCTCGCCGGCGTCCGGGTGAACACCGACGCCATCGACAACTCCGCGGGCGTCGACTGCTCGGACCACGAGGTCAACATCAAGATCCTGCTCGACCGGATCGTGAGCGCCGGCGACCTCACCCGCAAGCAGCGGGGCGAGCTCCTGGCGGACATGACCGACGAGGTCGGGCGGCTCGTGCTGCGGGACAACTACGAGCAGAACGTGCTGCTCGGCAACGCGCGCAAGCAGAGCGTGGCGATGGTCACCGTGCACCAGCGGTTCATGCGGTCCTTGGAGGCGCGCGGGCTGCTCGACCGGGGCCTGGAGTTCCTGCCGTCCGACGAGACGCTGGCCGCGCGGGCCGAGGAGGGCCGGGGCCTCACGTCGCCGGAGTTCGCCGTCCTCGTCGCCTACGCCAAGATCGCTCTGACCGAGGACCTCGTCGCGACGTCGCTGCCCGACGACCCGTGGTTCCTCCGGACGCTGCGCACGTACTTCCCGGCCGAGCTCGTCGAGCGGTACGGCGACCGGCTGCAGGAGCACCCGCTGCGCCGCGAGATCGTCACCACCTGCCTGGTCAACGAGATGGTCAACCGGGGCGGCATCACCTTCGCCTTCCGGGCCCAGGAGGAGACCGGCGCGGACGCCGAGCAGATCGCGCGGGCGTACGCCGCGTGCCGGGAGATCTTCGGGCTGCGCGACTTCGTGCGGCAGGTGGAGGAGCTGGACAACCGGGTCGAGACGGACGTGCAGACCTCGCTCTACCTGACCTTCCGCCGGCTGCTCGACCGGTCGGTCCGGTGGTTCCTGCAGGCCCGCCCGGGCCGGCTCGACATCGGCGCGGAGATCTCCCGGTTCGCGCCCGTCGTCGCCGAACTCGAGCCGCGGCTGGCGGAGCTGCTCGTCGGCGACGAGCACAAGACCCTGCAGGAGGACGCCCAGGCGCTGGTCCGCGTGGGCGTGCCGGAGCCGCTCGCGCTGCGCGGCGCCGGCCTGCTCGTCGTCTTCCAGGCCCTGGACATCACCGAGATCGCGCACACGACGGGCGTCGAGCCGCTCGAGGTGGCGCGCGTCTACCTGACGCTGTCGGACCGTTACAACGTCGACGGGCTGCTCAGCCGGATCTCGGGGCTGCCGCGCACCGACCGCTGGCAGGCGCTGGCCCGGGCCGCGCTGCGCTACGACCTCTACGCCGCCCTGGAGGCGCTCACGGTGGCGGTGCTCACGACGACCCCGGGTGGGGAGCCGAGCGAGCGGATCGACGCGTGGGAGCGGACCAACGCCGCGGCCGTGACCCGCGCCGGGGCGACGCTGGAGGAGATCGCGCGGCTGGAGAAGGGCGACATCGCCTCGCTCTCGGTCGCGCTGCGCACGCTGCGAGGTGTCGTCCGCTCGACGGCCTGAGCAGCCGGGTGGGTGCCGCCGCCTACCCTGAGGCGGTGCCCACCCTCAACGAGCTCGTCCGGACGCACACCGACCTGGTCGCGCCGGACGTCGAGTGGCTGCACCTGCTCGTCGGCGACTGGCAGATGCTGTCGGACCTGTCGTTCGCGGACCTCGTGCTGTGGGTGCGCGAGCGCGACGGCGACGGCTGGGTGGCCGTCGCCCACTGCAGGCCGAGCACCGGGCCCGACCGTCTACTACGACGACCTCGTCGGCACCCGCAGCCCGGACGGCCGGCGCGACCAGCTCGACCGGGCCTGGGCGCAGCGCCGCGTCATCCGCGACCGGGACCCGGAGTGGCACGAGGACGTCCCGGTGCGCGCCGAGGCGATCCCGGTCGTCCGCGGCGAGCGCACCGTCGCCGTGGTCGGTCGGCACACCAACCTCGCCGCCGCCCGGACGCCGAGCCGGCTGGAGCTGACCTACCTGCAGTGCGCGGACGACCTCGCCCGCATGATCGCCGCCGGGGCCTTCCCCGTGGTCGGTGCCCCGACCGGTCCCCGGCGCGGCGCACCGCGCGTCGGCGACGGGCTGCTGCGGCTCGATCGCGACGGCCGCGTCGTCTACGCGAGCCCGAACGCCGTCTCGGCGCTGCACCGCCTCGGCTACGTCGGTGACGTCGTGAACCGGTCACTCGTCGAGATCACCACGCCGCTGCTGGACAACAGCGGGCCGGTGGACGAGTCCCTGCCGCTGGTGCTCTCGGGCCGCGCCCCCTGGCGCAGCGACATCGAGTCGCGCGGCACCACGCTCTCGCTGCGCGCGATCCCGCTGACCGCCGGCGGGGAGCGCATCGCCGCGCTCGTGCTGCTCCGGGACGTCTCCGAGCTGCGCCGCCGCGAGCGGGAGCTGCTGACCAAGGACGCGACGATCCGCGAGGTCCATCACCGGGTGAAGAACAACCTGCAGACCGTGGCGGCGCTGCTGCGGCTGCAGGCACGCCGGATCCCCTCGGACGAGGGCCGGACGGCGCTGCGGGAGGCGATGCGGCGGGTCGCGACGATCGCGCTCGTGCACGAGTCGCTGTCGGAGGGCCTCGGGGACGCCGTCGACTTCGACGAGGTGCTCGACCGGACGCTCGCCCTGGCGGTCGAGGTGGCATCGCCGTCCGCGCCCGTGCGGGTGCACCGCGAGGGGGTGTTCGGGGAGATGGCCGGGGAGAACGCCACCCCGCTCGCGCTCGTGTTCACCGAGCTCGTGACGAACGCCGTCGAGCACGGCGTCGGCGCGACGGGGGGTGTGGTGACGGTGACGGCGAAGCGGGACGGGCGTCACCTGGAGGCGACGGTCACCGACGACGGCCGCGGCCTGCCGCAGGAGTTCCGCCCGGGTTCGGACGGGCTGGGGACGCAGATCGTCCAGGCCCTGGTGGGGGGTGAGCTGCGCGGGAGGATCGCGTGGTCGAGCCCGCCGGAGGGCGGGACGCTCGTGACCGTCGACGTCACGCTGCGGAACCCCGCGCGCGACGACGCCCGCCAAAGCAGTACGGCGGACTGAGGGGGACCTGTCGTCTGCCCCTCAGCCCGCCGAGTCGGAGGTCGGGCCGGTCGGTCCGCCGGTCAGCTGGCGCGCCGTGCCCGGGCGTTGCGCCGCTTGAGAGCGCGGCGCTCGTCCTCGGACAGGCCGCCCCAGACGCCCGCGTCCTGCCCGGTCTCGAGTGCCCAGCGCAAGCAGGTGTCCATGACCTCGCAGCGCCGGCACACGGCCTTGGCCTCCTCGATCTGCAGCAGTGCCGGACCCGTGTTCCCGATGGGGAAGAACAGTTCGGGGTCCTCTTCAAGGCACGCTGCCCGGTGGCGCCAGTCCATGAGGTGGTCCACTCCTCTGCCCCGAAGGGCGTCGTGTCGGTCCGGCCATCGTGAGATGGCCGCGCGTATCGTCAGGAGCGGGCGGGAGGTCGCCTTTTCGGTCGACCCCGACCTCCCCTGAGGGGACACCCAGAGGTGTCCCTCGTTCATCCAACGCCAAGCCTCACACCCTTGTGCCCGCCTTCACAAGAGGTTCTGCCTACAAAATCGCGACATTGGAAACGCTTGCAGTAACGGTGTGTCACGGAATGCGATGGCACTACAAAGCGTCATGTACTGCTAACGCAGTGTCAAGCATCCTGGCAGAGATACTGCGAACACTTGACGTCGCCTTGAGTGTCGCGCCGGGACGCGCCGTCGAGCCGGAGCGCAGTTCGACGTTGATGCTGCGCGCTTGGGGCGGGCCTCCTTCGAAACGACGAGCCGAACGCGTTCGTTCCCCGTCGCGCTCGGGTCATGCGCCCGCACCGAGCCCCTGACCTGGGGAACCGGTAGGTTCGGCCCTGATCGCGGGCATCCGCCGACCGGGCGGCGGGCCTGCCGAGGGGGCGGAGGCGAGCGATGCCGGCAGGTGCGGACGGCGACGCGGACCCGAGCCCGCGCGCCCGGCTGCTCGTGGCGGCCGGGATCGCGCTCGAGGCGTTGCTCGTGGCGGCGGGGGCGGTCGCGTCCGCGGTCACCAGCGCGACCGGCAGCGCGCAGGACCGTCTCGGCGCCGTCTTCCTGGCGGTCACGGCGCTCGTCCTCGCCGCCGGGCTCGCCGCGGTCGCGCTCGGCGTCCGGCGAGGGGCGCGGTGGGCGCGGACGCCGGCGCTGCTGTGGCAGGTGCTCCAGGTGATCGTCGCGCTGACGAGTCTGCCGCTGGCCGCGGGGATCCCCCTGGCCGTGCTCGGCGTCGCGGTGGGCTACGGCGTCCTGCGGCGCGACGTCGTGGCCGGCTAGACCTCTTCGCTCAGGCCTTCGCGGAGCACGGCGAGGCTGCGGGTGATCAGCCGGGAGACATGCATCTGCGAGACCCCGACCTCGGCCGCGATCTGCGACTGGGACATGCCGCGCACGAAGCGCAGCGCGAGGATCGTCCGCTCGCGCGCGGGCAGCCGTGCGAGCAGCGGACGCAGCGTCGCCCGCTGCTCGACGAGCTCCAGCCCCGTGTCGATGAACCCGAGCGGCGCCATCTCGCCCTCCTCGGGCGTGCTCGGCAGCGGGACCGTCGCGTAGACGCTCGAGGTGTCGAGCGCCTCGAGCACGAGGTCGGGATCGCTGTCGAGGTGCTGCGCGATCTCCTGGACCGTCGGGGAGCGGCCCAGCTGCTGGGTGAGGATCTCCCGGGCCTCGGAGACCTGCCGGCCCATCTCCTGCAGCCTGCGCGGCACCCGCAGCGCCCAGCCGCGGTCACGGAAGTGCCGGCGGATCTCGCCGAGGATGGTCGGCACGGCGAACCCGGTGAACGCCCCGCGCTCGGGGTCGAACCGGTCGACGGCGTTGAGCAGGCCGATCGTGCCGACCTGGACGAGGTCGTCGTAGGGCTCCCCGCGCCCGCGGAAACGCTGGGCGAGGTGGTGCACGAGGGGGAGTTGCGCCTCGACGAGGTGCTGGCGCAGGGCCTGGCGAGCGGGGTCGTCGGCATCCATCGCCGCGAGGCGGCGCAGCAACTGGTCCATCTCCGCCGCGTGTCCGTGCGGCGGGACCTCGGCGAGGTCGTCGATCTCGTCGGTGTCCTCGGAGCGGTACTCGGGGGTGTTCGGCGGAGCGCTCGGTCCGGCGGACGTCCTGCCCTGGGAGGGCGTGGCGCCGCTTCTCGTCACTACGTCCTCCGACCGCCGACGTGCGTCAACCGTATCCACGAACCGTGATCCGAGGTGCCGGTCTCCACCTGACCGACCAGAGCCTCGAGCACGGACCAGGCGAAGTGGTTCCTCTCCGGCAGCGTACGCGCCGGACCCTTCACCAGGACGTCGAGGGCCTGGGGATGGATGGTGAAGGAGGCGTGAAGCTCCTCACCCAGGTGCGAGGTGTGCTCCAGGAGCAGGGCACAGGCCTCGTCGACGGCGATCCTCAGGTCCTCGATCTCGTCGAGGGTGAGATCCAATCGGGCGGCGAGACCCGCCGTCGCCGTCCGCAGCACGGCGAGGTACGCCGGATCGGCCGGGACCCGTAGGTCGACCGTGTCCGAGAGGGTCGTCGACTCCCCGCCCGTGGCTGTCATCGTCATCCGCTCACCCTTCCCCGTTCACCCGACGGAGGCATCCTCCGTTCGGATGATCGGAGGTGTCATCCGCGCCGTTACAACGGGCCCGGACCGTACTGCCGGGGACGTTGCTGGGACCGTTCCTGCCGTACCACCGTGCGCCGGCCGGTCCCCACGCCCGTCCGCTCGCGCCGCGGGGCACAGCGTACGCGACTCCTCCCTTCGCGCGAGGGACCGCATCACCCTTCGCGGTCAGCTGATTGCCATCCGCTACTCGCCTGACTCATCGCATCGGCCGTTCCCGGTGTTACCGGAGGTCGCGAGCGCCTGGAGGGGCGCGTCGCTCAACCGGTGCACCGTCCAGTCGTCGAGACGCTCGGCGCCCAGGCGCCGGTAGAACCCGATCGCGGGGTCGTTCCAGTCCAGGACGTTCCACTCCACCCGTGCCCACCCGTGCTCGACCGCGACGGCGGCCAGCCGGGCGAGCAGGGCGCGGCCGAGCCCGAGACCGCGATGCTCCGGGCTGACGTAGAGGTCCTCGAGCCAGATGCCGTGCTTGCCCTCCCAGGTGGAGAACGACACGAACCACACGGCCATCCCCGCGACGCGCCCGTCGACCTCCGCCACGAAGGCGTGGACGAGGGGGTGGTCCCCGCCGAGCGCGGTCGCGAGGTCGGCGGCGGTGGCCAGCACGGCGTCCGGCGCGCGCTCGTAGGTCGCGAGCTCGCGGACGAGCCGCTCGACGTCGCCGGCGTCCTGCGGGCCGGCGGGACGGATGGACCAGTGCGCGGGTGTCATCGCGGGGAGACTAGCGTCGGGAACGGACATCGGCGGTCGAGGAGGAGTCGTGCAGAACAGCGAGATCCTGGCGCGGATCGACGAGCTCGTCGCGGAGGAGCACCGGCTGCGCAGCCAGGGGCACTCCCTGAGCGAGGAGGACCGCGCCAACCTGCGCGACGCCGAGGTGCACCTCGACCAGCTGTGGGACCTCATGCGCCGCCGCGACGCGCTCCGCCGGGCCGGCCAGGACCCGGACGCGGCCGCGGGGGAGCGGCCGGCCGGAGAGGTGGAGTCGTACCTCCAGTGACATCCCAGTGACGCAGGCTGTGAGCCCGGGCGGAACGGCCGGGGCTCCGGCCGCCTCGCTCGCCGACCTCGTCCCGCCCCGAGGCGGACGCCGACGCGCTCTACGACGCCTTCTCCGCCTGGTGTTCGCGGCGGGGGCTGGAGCTCTATCCGGCGCAGCAGGAGGCGCTCATCGAGCTCTTCACCGGGGCGAACGTCATCCTCGCGACACCGACGGGCTCGGGGAAGAGCCTGGTCGCGACGGGGGCGCACTTCGCCGCGCTCGCGGAGGGCCGGCGGACCTTCTACACCGCACCGATCAAGGCGCTCGTCTCGGAGAAGTTCTTCGCGCTGGTCGAGGTGTTCGGGGCCGAGCGCGTGGGCATGCTCACCGGCGACGCGAGCGTGAACCCGAACGCGCCGATCATCTGCTGCACCGCCGAGGTGCTGGCCAACCTGGCCCTGCGGGAGGGTGCCGAGGCGGACGTCGGCCAGGTGGTGATGGACGAGTTCCACTTCTACGCCGAGCCCGACCGCGGTTGGGCGTGGCAGGTGCCGATCCTCGAGCTGCCGCGCGCGCAGTTCCTGCTCATGTCCGCCACGCTCGGCGACGTCGCCCGGTTCGAGGCCGACCTCACCCGGCGGACCGGCCGGCCGACCGCGGTCGTCGCGCACACCGAGCGGCCCGTGCCGCTGTTCTTCTCGTACGCGACCACGCCCATCCACGAGACGATCGAGGAGCTCCTGCACACCGGCCAGGCCCCGATCTACGTCGTCCACTTCACCCAGGCCGCCGCGCTGGAGCGGGCGCAGGCGCTGACCAGCATCCAGGTGGCGACGCGGGCCGAGCGCGACGCCATCGCCGAGGCGATCGGGTCGTTCCGGTTCTCCGCCGGCTTCGGCCGCACGCTCTCGCGCCTGGTGCGGCACGGCATCGGCGTCCACCACGCCGGGATGCTGCCGCGCTACCGACGGCTCGTGGAGCAGCTCGCCCAGGCCGGCCTGCTCAAGGTCATCTGCGGGACCGACACCCTCGGCGTCGGGATCAACGTGCCGATCCGGACCGTCGTCCTCACCGCGCTCTCGAAGTACGACGGGCAGCGGCAGCGGCACCTCAAGGCCCGGGAGTTCCACCAGATCGCGGGGCGCGCCGGTCGCGCCGGCTTCGACACCGCCGGCACCGTCGTCGTCCAGGCGCCCGAGCACGAGATCGAGAACGAGCGGCTGCTCGCCAAGGCGGGCGACGACCCGAAGAAGCGGCGCAGGGTGGTCCGCAAGAAGGCGCCCGAGGGCAGTGTGTCGTGGAGCCGGAGCACCTTCGACCGGCTCGTCGGGTCCGACCCCGAGCCGCTGACCTCGAGTTTCCGCGTCAGCCACGCGATGATGCTCAACGTCGTCGCGCGACCGGGGGACGCCTTCGCCGCCGTCCGGCACCTGCTGGAGGACAACCACGAGGACCGGGCGGCGCAGCGCCGGCACATCCGTCAGGCCATCGCGATCTACCGGGCGCTGCTCGCGGCCGGCGTCGTCGAACGCCTCACGGAGCCGGACGCGACCGGCCGGACGGTGCGGCTCACCGTCGACCTGCAGCCCGACTTCGCGCTGAACCAGCCGCTCTCGCCGTTCGCGCTGGCCGCCATGGAGCTGCTCGACCGCGAGTCCCCGACGTACGCGCTCGACGTGCTCTCGATCGTCGAGTCGACGCTCGACGATCCGCGGCAGGTGCTCGCCGCCCAGCAGTTCAAGGCCCGGGGCGAGGCGGTCGCCCGGATGAAGGCGGACGGGGTCGAGTACGAGGAGCGGATGGAGCTCCTGGAGTCGGTGACGTACCCGAAGCCGCTCGCGGAACTCCTCGAGGCCGCCTACGAGATGTACCGGCGCGGGCACCCGTGGGTGGCCGACCACGAGGTCCGGCCGAAGTCGGTGGCGCGCGACATGTTCGAGCGGGCGATGTCGTTCGGCGAGTTCGTCCGCTTCTACGGGCTGGCCCGCAGCGAGGGGCTGGTGCTGCGCTACCTCGCCGACTCCTACCGGGCGCTGCGGCAGACGGTGCCGGGCCAGGCTCGCACCGAGGAGGTCGAGGACCTCACCGAGTGGCTCGGGGAGCTCGTCCGCCAGGTCGATTCCAGCCTGCTCGAGGAGTGGGAGGCGCTGCGGGCGGGCGCGGGGACGGAGGACGACGGCGGGGCCGCGTCGCGGGTCGAGACCGGGCCACCGCCGGTCACGGCCAACCGGCGCGCCTTCCGGGTGCTCGTGCGGAACGCGCTGTTCCGCCGCGTCGAGCTCGCCGCGCTGCAGCACTACGACGAGCTGGGTGAGCTGGACGCCGAGGCGGGCTGGGACGCCGACGCCTGGGAGCAGGCGATCGAGGCGTACTTCGCGGAGCACGACGACCTCGGGACGGGCCCGGATGCGCGGGGGGCGGCGTACTTCCTGCTGGACGAGGCCCCCGAGGGCGTTCCCGCGGGGGCACGGGTCTGGCACGTGCGGCAGATCTTCGACGACCCCGAGGGCGACCACGACTGGGGGATCTCCGCCGAGATCGACCTCGCGGGCAGCGACGAGGCCGGCGAGGCCGTCGTCCGGGTGACGGACGTCGGGGCGCTGTGACCTACCGCTCGTCGGGCTGCGGTACGCCCTCGTCGCGCAGCGTCTCGAGCAACGACCGGCTCGCCGCGTAGAGCTCGCCGCAGGCCTCGCCGCAGATCCGGCAGTGCTCGTGCATGTCGGCGTGCAGCTCGCACTCCACCGCGCAGCGCTTGGCGGCGACCGCGCACGCCTCGAGCACGACGCGGACGAGCCCGAGGTCCAGGGCGACCTGACGCGCGAGGACGCCGGCGGTCGTGGCGGCGACGTCGGCCACGTCGAGGCAGCGGCGGATGCAGGTGCGCAGGTCGGCGACCATGTCCTCCGCCAGGCAGGCGTCGGCGCAGGCGGTGGCCGCCGTGGACGCCTGCTGCGCGGCGTCGATGCAGGCGACCAGGGCGTCGGGCTCCAGCGCGAGGTCGGGATGCGACTTGATCATCTCTGCGACGGTCATGGTCCACCGATACCCGGCCGGGGCAGCGTCACACCTGCCCGGCCCTCGGCTGCGGCCGGCGCGGGGATCCGGGCGCTGTCGACCTCCAGGGGCGACACGGAGAGGACCGTCCGCAGCACCTCGACCGTGACGACCGGATCGTCCTCGATCGGGGCGGTGCCGTTGATCTCCGGCCCGGGTTCGGCCCGCCCGTCGAGGTCGGCGGTGGTCCACGCCGGTACCTCGGGGAGCCGGGCGACGAGACGACCCTGCAGCGAGCGCCCCTCCACGACGCGGAACAGGGCCGACCAGACGTGCAGGGGATCGTGTCCGCCGCCGGCCCCCGCGCCGGGCTCGCCGGTCGCCCGGCCGCGGACGGCCTCGTCGAGGGAGAGCAGCACCGAGCGCAGCCGCTGCGGGCGGTCGGGCACCCGGACGTTGAGCCGGACCAGGCAACCCTCCGCCGGCCGGCGGGGCGAGCGCGGCAGCGCGGACGCGTCGTCGGTGTCGATCGGCACCTGGACGTCGTCCGTCGCCGCGAGCGCGTGCCGGACGTGTGCGCCCAGCGGTTGTGCAGGCAGTCCGGCCTCGGCGACGGTCAGCACGACGACGGTCGTACCGTGCAGCACGGCCACGGTCCCTCCGACCAGCCGGGCGCCCGTCGACGCGACGACGCCGAGGACGTCGGCCAGCAGGCCGGCCCGGGCGGTCGCACACAGGACGAGGGGCCGGCCGAAGCGCACCCCGGCGTCCGCCGCCGCGGCCGTGACCAGGGCGAGCTCGCGCCCGGTCACCGGGCGCAGCCCGGCGTCGTCCGGCGCGGTCTGGCTGGCCTCGTAGGTCGCGAGCTCGGGGACGGCGTACACGTGCAGGGGGCGGCGGATGCCCGCGCTGGTCCGGAGCGCGTCGACCGCGACGAGGAAGCGGCGCAGCCCGCTGAGCTCTCCGGGGCGTTCGAGCGCGCTGGGGAGGACGAACGGGACGCCGACACGCACGCGGAGCCACTCGTGGTCGCCCGGGCCCCGCGTCGGTGCCGGCGTGGGCATCTGCACGAACAGCACCGGGAAGCCCTCGGCCGCGGCGGCCCGGCAGATCGCGAGCAGGGGGTGCAGCTCCGGATCGGTACGGCCGAGCGTCCCCGTCGGCGTCGCCAGGAGGATCTCGATGACCCACGCCGGCGGGTCCACGGCCGCCTGCCGCCCCGGGTCGAGCCGGACGGGCCGCACCGAGCCCGGTCTGATCGCGTGGCTCCCCTGGTGGGCCCCGCCCGTCGTCGCGCCCGCACCGACGACGGTGAAGGTGACGGCACGACCGTCGCAGGTGGCGTGGAGCAGGCCGTGCAGGGCGCCGGGCGGCACGTCCTCGAGGGCGCGGCCGAAGGCGCCGGGCTCGTCCGGCACCGCGGTGACCCAGGCGGACGCCTGTCGCCCGAGCAGCACCGCGTCGGCGACGAGCTCGCGGCACCAGGTGCCCCGCAGGATGTCGAGCCGGCTGAGGTCAGGGGCGGCGTCGGTCGTGAGCAGGAGGGCGACCCGCCGCTGCCGGTCCGCGGACGGCGTCTGGTCGGGCTCGCTGGGCCGGCGGCGCAGCAGTACCTGCAGGCCGAGCTGGACGGCCGTGCAGGCCCCCGCCAGCATCAGCAGACCACCGGCCGGTCGCACGACCGCGATGGCCGCCGCGAGGAACAGCGGGGGCAGCGCGGTCGCCAGGCTCAGCACGTACGTCGGCTGGGCGAGCAGTCCGCGCACCGTGGAGCGGTCGGGCCGCCCGATCCGGGCGGCCTGGACGGCGGGGAACAGGGTGAGGACGGTGGCGAGGGTCTGCAGGTCGACGTTGCCGGTGCCGCTGACGAGCGAGGACGCCGGTGACGAGCACGAGCAGGCCGGCGTTGATGAGGTTGATGTCGCGGGCCGTGTCGAGCACCGTCGAGTCCGCGACCGCGATCTCGAGGTCGAGGCGGGCGTCCACGGTGCGGGCGCGCTGGGCGGACCCCTCCACCATCGTGGCGCGCAGGTGGACGACGCCGGGTGTCGCGGTGTTGACCGCGAGCCGGCGGCGCAGCCGTTCCGGCAGCCCGGAGCCGGCGTCCCAGGCCTGCCGGAGGGTCTGCGTGGGTGCGGCGACGTTGCGCTCGGGCGGCGTGACGACGTCGAGCAGATGCGTGCGCAGGTCGCGCAGGCGGTCGGCGAATGCCCGGGTGGCGCGCTCGTCGTCGCCCTCGGCCGGCACCAGGTAGTGGCTGAGGAGCTCCAGCACCGCCTCGACCTTGTCCACGGCCAGGCTCGCCAGCCGGCGCTGCACCCACGAACCGGGCACCGTCCCGGGGTCGAGCACCTGCTCGACGAGGGCGTGCAGCTCGACGACCGGCCGCGGGGCGATGACCTCGATCCGCGCCGGCGGCTCGTCGTCGTCCGGCAGTGTCGACCCCACGGCGGCGATGCCGTCCGGCAGCGTGAGCCGGACGATGCGGTCCGAGTGCCCGGACGCCGCGAGGAGCGCGATCCGCAAGCCGGGCCCGCGGCGCGAGTCGCCAGCGCCGGCGGTCCTGGCGGAGTCGGCGGCCGGGCAGGCGGACGGAGAACGAGGTGGGACCGGCCGCCGGGTCGACGGGGACGACGACGAACACGGCTCCGACGAGCGCGTCGAGCATCTCCAGCAGGCGTGACGCGACCAGCGGTCGGCGCGGGCCGCGTCGATCTCGAACGCGGCGAGCAGCGACGACCGTGCCTCCGCGAGCCGTTCCTCGGCACGGGCGCGGCCGGTGTCGATGCGCGGCGGCAGGCCGTCCGGACCGTCCGGCGACGTGGCGAAGGTGGCGTCGAGCGGGGCGTTGCCGGCGAGACCGGCCGCGAGCAGCCGACGGACGGCGGCGGCGAGCAGCACGAGTTCGTCGCGCGGGGCCCGAGCGTCCGGATCCGGGCGTGCCGTGGGCAGCCGGGCCAGCACGATCTCGGCGTACGCCGCGGCGAATCGGCGCTGCACCTCCGACTGCGGGAGCTTGAAGACGCGCGCGCCGGCAGCGTCGGTGACCTCCAGGCTCGTGACCGGATCGCTCACCACGCCCTCGACCGGGGGCGGCACCGCGAGGACGGGCAGCCAGACCGGGCGCCGGGCGTCGAGCGCGGCCGGGGTGACGAGCGAGAGGTCGACGTCGACGAGGACCTCGGTGTCCACCACACGCACCCGCTGGATCTCCAGCTGTTCGCTGGTCCGGCGCAGCCATTCCTCGTTGGTGAGCAGGTAGAGGAGCTGGCGGCCCAGGGCGGCGTCGCGGTCGACCCGGAAGTCGCCGATCCGGAACTCCTCGACCGTCACCTCCTCGACGCACGCGCGCAGCAGCCCGGCCGTGACCTTGGTCGCGGGCGGCGCGCCGCCCGCGTGGTCCGTCTCCCGACCGCGTCCAGCCATCCCGCCCCCGTCGACGTTGGTGTGCGCATCCTGGCAGCAACCGGTCCGGATCGACCAGACGCGGGCGCTGGCCGGGCGAGCACCATCGGGAGAACGGCGGACGCCAAACGCGGCCGATCGGTCCGACTTCGCCCTCGTGCGCCGGAGGTTCGCCCCAGCTCTGGACGCCGGGACACAAGTCGTTACAGGCTGTCACTGTTCCATTCCGAGCAGTATTGAAAGCAGTGTCGAAGCAGCGGACGTCAGAACGGGCGCGGACCTCGGGGACCGCGCGACCGGGCACCGCGGAACGGACTCGCTCATGACGGCCCCCACGCCCTCGCTCTCCTCCCGGACGCACGCGCGCCGCCCCCGCCGCACCCCGCCGGACCTCGTCGTCCGCCGGGTCGAGGCGCCGCGGCCCGTCGTCCCGAAGCGGGTGGCGAACCTCCTGCTCGCGGGCGTCAGTCACAGCCTGGCCGGCACGCTCACGCAGGAGCTGGCCCGACATCCCCAGGTGTGCCTGCCCTCGACGCGCCGGATCGACCGCTTCACGCCGCTGCGCTACGGGCTGGAGATCGACTCGCCGCTGGACGACTACGACCGGCACTTCGCCGGCTGGGACGGCGAGCGGTACCGGCTCGAGACCTCGCCGGTGTACTTCGACGGCGGCGGCGCGCTCGTCGGCGCCGTCGGCCGGGACCTGCCCGACGTCCGCGTCCTGCTGCTCCTGCGCGACCCCGCCCAGCGGCTGTGGACGAGCTACGTCGACAAGGTGCGCCGCGGACGGTTGCCCGCGGCGATGCCCTACGACACCTTCGTCGACCGCTGCCTGGCGCTGCGCGCCGGTGGCTGCGACCGCTTCGAGGCCAATCGCTACTTCCGGACCCTCGGTTCGGGCTTCTACGCCGAGCACCTCCCGAGCTGGTTCGACACCTTCCCGGGCCGCGTCCGCGTCGTCTTCGCGGAGCACCTGGCCGCGCACGCCGAGCGCGTGGTCGCGGACGTGCTGCGCTGGCTCGAGCTCGTCCCGGCCGAGTCGGCGCCGGCGCCATCGCAGGAGCCGGCACCGATCGCGGAGTCGGAGCCCGCGCGCTCGGGGCTCGCCGCCGTGGTCGGGCGGTTCTGGCCGCTCGCCCAGCGCGCCTCCGGTCCGGCGGCGTCGGACGCCGTCGGCGAGCGCCTCGGCACGCCGCGGCAGCCCGACCGGGACCGCAACCGGGTCCGGGCGCTCTACTCGCGGTCCAACCGCGATCTGGCCGCGCCTGCTGCGCGCCCAGGGCTACGACCGGCTGCCCGACTGGCTGCTCGACGCCTGAGGTCGCTCCGCGGCAGCGCGGGCGGGGAGCCGGCGGGGAGCGCGTAACCTGGATCGACGTGGCCACCGACTTCCCCGCCCAGCTGCGCGACCTTCGCACCACCCTCGACTCCGTGCTCGGGGTGAGCGACGTCCCCGGTATGGAGAAGCAGGTCGCCGAGCTGTCGGAGCAGGCGGCGGCGCCGGACCTGTGGGACGACCCGGACCGCGCCCAGGCCGTGACCAGCAAGCTCTCGCACGTGCAGGCCGAACTCGAGCGCCTGTCGCGGGCCCGGCAGCGCCTGGACGACCTCGAGGTGCTGGTCGAGCTGGCCGAGGCCGAGAACGACGCCGACGCGCTCGCCGAGGCCGAGCGGGAGCTCGAGGGCCTGAGCACGACGCTCGCGGAGCTCGAGGTCCGCACCCTGCTCTCGGGCGACTACGACGACCGCGAGGCGCTCGTCACGATCCGGTCCGAGGCGGGCGGCGTGGACGCCGCCGACTTCGCCGAGATGCTGCTGCGCATGTACCTGCGCTGGTCGGAGCGCCACGGCTACAAGACGGAGGTGTACGACACGTCCTACGCGGAGGAGGCCGGCATCAAGTCGGCGACCTTCAAGGTGGACGCGCCGTACGCCTACGGCACGCTGTCCGTCGAGCAGGGCACGCACCGGCTGGTGCGGATCAGCCCGTTCGACAACCAGGGCCGCCGGCAGACGAGCTTCGCCGGCGTCGAGGTCCTCCCCGTCGTCGCCGAGACCGACCACATCGAGATCCCCGAGAACGACATCCGCGTCGACGTCTACCGCTCGTCCGGCCCCGGCGGGCAGAGCGTCAACACCACGGACTCCGCCGTCCGGCTCACCCACATCCCGACCGGCATCGTCGTCACCTGCCAGAACGAGAAGTCGCAGCTGCAGAACAAGGCGGCGGCGATGCGGGTGCTCCAGGCGAAGCTGCTCGAGCGGGCCCGCCAGGACCGGCAGGCCGAGCTCGACGCGCTCAAGGGCGACGGCGGGTCGAGCTGGGGCAACCAGATGCGCTCCTACGTGCTGCACCCGTACCAGATGGTCAAGGACCTGCGGACCGAGTACGAGGTCGGCAACCCCGCCGCCGTCTTCGACGGCGCGATCGACGAGTTCCTCGAGGCCGGCATCCGCTGGCGACGCGGCGCCGAAAAGGCCGCGAGCTGACGCACCGCGCCAGGGCGACTCGGCTCGAGCGACTGCGCCGAGAAGGCCGCGGGCTGACGCACAAGCCGTCACCGCAGCCCGGCATCGGTCAGCAGCCGGGCGGTCAGCGCCTGCGCGTCGGCCTCGTCGAGGTCCAGTCCGCGCGCCGCGAACCACCGCGCCATCGTCGCGACGTCGCGCGCGAGGAACGCCGGCCCCTGCGGGTTGGCCACGACGTCGACGACCTGCGGCAGGTCGATGAGCACGAGCTCGCCGCGGTGCACGAGCACGTTGTACGGCGACAGGTCGCCGTGCGCGAGACCGGAGCAGGCGAGCACCGACAGCGCGTCGACGGTCTGCTGCCAGAGGCCCGGCAGCTCCCCGGCGTCCGGCCGCAGTTGAGCGAGCCGGGGGGCGGCGGTCCCGTCGGCGTCCCCGATGAACTCCAGCAGGAGCTCGGTGCCGAGCAGCTGCACCGGGTAGGGCACCCGCACGCCGCCGTCCAGCCTGCCCAGCTCCCAGAGCCGGCCGAGCGCCGCGAACTCCGCGCCCGCCCACTGGACGGCGAGAACGTCGCGCCCGAAGGCCGTCCGGTTCGCCATGGCGCGGGTCTCGCGGGAGCGCCGGACGCGCCGGCCCTCGAGGTATCCGGCGTCCCGGTGGAACAGCCGGTGCTCGCTGGAGCGGTACCGCTTCGCCGCGAGGAGCGTCGAGGCGCCGTCGGGCGTGGCGCGCTCGACGAGGTGGACGTCGGCCTCCTTGCCGGTCTTGAGGACGCCGAGGTCGGTGTCGACGGCGCCCAGATCGGTGATCACCCACTCCGGGTGCGGCTCGGGGCCGTGCTCGGCCTCGAGCCAGGTGCTGTACGCCGGTTCCTCGAACGCGGGTACGCACGGGTCGGTGCGCTCGAGGTCCGGTGCCTCGAGGTCGGTACGGGGACGCCGCCGCCGGGAGCGCGCCGGGCGGCGTGGGTAGGTCAGGTCGTCGGGATCGAGATCAGCAGAACGCAACGGAGGAACCCCTCGGTCGGAGAGACGGTGGCGGGCGACCGCGCGGCTCCGTGGAGCTCGCGCGCGGCGGCACGGGCGACCTGCGCCATCTCGCCACCTCCTCTCCGACTCCCCGCGGCTGCGGACGAAGCGCGCCGGCGGGGTCCCCGCTCCCGACAGGGGCGCGGCGGGGACCTTCCCAGGCTCGTCCTCGCGGCGGCCCCGCGCAACGGGTTTTCGGGCCGGGTGCGTGGCGGTGGCCCCGGCACCCCGGCGGGCTGCTTAGACTCTCCGGTGGCCGTGGGCCCGACGGGCCGGGCGAGGGGCGCGGCCGACGCCTCCGGGGCGCCGCACCGGCCGCCCCTACCGACCTGCCGAGGACGTAACGCGTGTGATCCGGTTCGAGAACGTCACCAAGGTCTACACGGAGACCTCGCGACCGGCGGTCGACAACGTGAGCCTCGAGATCGTCAAGGGTGAGTTCGTCTTCCTCGTCGGTGCGTCCGGATCGGGCAAGTCCACCTTCCTGCGCCTGGTGCTGCGCGAGGAGCGGGCGAGCCGCGGCGTCGTGCACGTCGCGGGCAAGGACGTCGGGCGGCTGGCGAACTGGAAGGTCCCGCAGCTGCGCCGCCAGATCGGCGTGGTGTTCCAGGACTTCCGGCTGCTGCCGAACAAGACGGTGTTCGAGAACGTGGCGTTCGCGCTGCAGGTGATCGGCAAGCCCCGGCACGCGATCGCGCACACCGTGCCGGAGGTGCTCGACCTCGTCGGCCTCGCCGGCAAGGAGCGCCGCTTCCCGCACGAGCTCTCCGGCGGCGAGCAGCAGCGGGTCGCGGTCGCCCGGGCGTTCGTCAACCGGCCCGCGATCCTGCTGGCGGACGAGCCGACCGGCAACCTCGACCCGGCGACCAGCGTCGGCATCATGCGGCTGCTCGACCGGATCAACCGCACCGGCACGACCATCGTCATGGCCACCCACGACGACGAGATCGTCGACCAGATGCGCAAGCGGGTCGTGGAGATGGAGGACGGCCGCCTGGTCCGCGACCAGGACCGCGGCGTCTACGGCTACACCCGCTGATCGGGCGAGAGGGACAAGCGCAGTGCGTTTCCAGTTCATGCTCAGCGAGATCGCTCTGGGGTTGCGACGCAACCTCTCGATGACGATCTCGGTGATCCTCGTGACGACCGTCTCGCTGCTCATGCTCGGCGTCGGCCTGCTCGCGCAGAAGCAGGTCTCGGTGATGAAGGAGTACTGGTACGACCGGGTGCAGGTCTCGGTCTTCCTGTGCGGGGCGGACTCGGACAAGAGCAAGCCGAGCTGCTCCTCGGGACCCATCACCGAGGCGCAGAAGACGGCGATCCTCGCCGAGCTGAGCTCCCCCCAGCTCAAGCCCTACATCGAGCAGGTCTTCTTCGAGTCCAAGCAGGAGGCCTACCAGCACCTCAAGGAGGAGTACCGGGACTCCTCGCTGGTCGACAACGTCACGCCGGACCAGATGCCCGAGAGCTACCGGGTCCGGCTCGTGCACCCGGAGCAGTACGAGATCGTCTCCGACGCGTTCCGGGGGCAGCCGGGCGTCGACACCGTGCAGGACGACAACGCCGTGCTCGACCGCCTGTTCGCCCTGCTCAACGGGCTCAAGTGGAGCGCGTGGGTGATCGCGGGGCTCACCCTGGTCTGCTCCGTGCTGCTCGTGGCGACGACGATCCGGCTGACCGCCTTCACCCGGCGCCGGGAGACCGGGATCATGCGGCTGGTCGGCGCGTCGAACCTCGTCATCCAGATGCCGTTCATCCTCGAGAGCCTCATCTCCGCCGTGATCGGCGCGGTCCTGGCGTCGGTGATCCTCGTGGCCTTCACGCAGTTCGCGGTGCAGGGGTGGCTGGCGGGGACGCTGAAGTTCATCCGGAACTGGGTCGACCTCTCCGACGCCGTCCTCGTGCTGCCCGCGATGTTCCTCGTCGGGCTCGGGATCGCCGGCTTGTCCTCGTTCCTGTCGCTGCGCCGGTACCTCAAGGTCTGACCGGCGGGTCGAACGCTATGTAGTCACAAGGTGGCTTAAAGTCACCATCATGAAGGGTTGGCGGGCGTGGGTCGACGGTGCCCGCCGTGCTCGTGACCGTCGTGACCGTCCTCGCGGGCAGTGGCGCCTCCGCGTCGAACGACCCGCTGCGGAACCGCAAGAACAGCGTCGACGGCCAGATCGACCAGGTCAGGGAGACGCTCGAGGGTGCGTCCAAGGACGTCGTCGCCGCCGCGGTCGCCGTCCGCACCGCACAGCTGAGGCTGAGCGCGGCCAGGACGGCGAGCAAGGCCGCGAACCACGCCCTGGCCGTCGCCGTGGCGCACGACCAGGACGTCGCGGCCCGGCTGGCGGTCGCCCAGGCCGAGCAGGCGAAGGCGGAGCGGCAGGTGGCCGCGGGGCTGGCGGCGCAGGAGCAGACCCGGCAGCAGATCGGCCGGATGGCTCGCGAGACCTACATGGACGCCGGGTTGAGCGGGCTCGCCGTCGCGCTGGGCGCGGACACCCCGGAGGCCTTCACCGACCGGATCGCGCTCTCCGGGGTCGCGCTGCGCTCTCGCGGCGACGCGCTCGACGAGCTCGCCGTGCAACAGGCCGACCTGCGCGCGACGACGTCCAAGGTCCAGGCGGTCGCCGCCGAGGTGACGGTGCTCGAGCGGCAGGCCGCTGCGGCGGTCGCGGCACGCAGGAATGCACAGGCAGCCGCCGTCGCCGCGCAGGCCCGCATCGCCCGGGTGCTGTCCGCGGAGCAGGCCGCGCTGAAGGTGGCCCGGTCGAAGGCGTCGGCCGAACGCAGCCGGCTCGACGCGCTCCAGAGGGAGCAGACCAAGCTGCAGGCGATGCTCGCCGCGCGTGCCCGCGCGGAGCGGGCCCGGCACCACGCGTCCGGCGGAGGCTCGTCGGGCGGCGGGTCCGCGCCGGGCCCCTCGTCGGGCTTCCTCTCCTACCCGGTCTCCGCGCCGATCACCTCGGGCTTCGGCCTGCGCTACCACCCGATCCTGCACATCTGGCGGCTCCACAGCGGCATCGACTTCGGCGTCGCCTGCGGGACGCCGGTACACGCGGCGGCGTCCGGGGCGATCATCAGCGCCGGCTGGGCCGGTGGGTACGGCAACCGCATCGTCATCGACCACGGGCTGGTGCGCGGCGTCGAGCTCGCCACCACCTACAACCACCTCACGAGGATCGTCGCGAGCGGGCACGTCGCACGGGGTCAGCTGATCGCGTACTCGGGGACCACCGGGCTCTCCACCGGGTGTCACCTGCACTTCGAGACGCTGGTCAACGGCAGCTACGTCAATCCGCTGGGGTGGGTCTGACGTAATCTGGGACGTCCGGCCCGAACGGGTCGGGGCCGGTCGGTTCCGGTCGGAGGCGTCGAGGAGGGATGTCGTGCCCAGGGAGCAGGGCCGCAAGGTCATCGCGTCCAACCGCAAGGCGCGGCACGACTACCACATCGATGACGTCTACGAGGCGGGCATCGTGCTCATGGGGACGGAGGTCAAGGCCCTGCGGGCGGGGCGGGCGTCGCTGGCCGACGCCTTCGCGTCGGTCTCGGACGCCGGTGAGGTCTGGCTCGAGCGCGTCCACATCCCCGAGTACACGCAGGGCACCTGGACGAACCACGAGACCCGCCGCAAGCGCAAGCTCCTGCTGCACCGCGACGAGATCGAGAAGATCGCCGCCGAGACGCGCGAGCGCGGCCTGACCATCGTTCCGCTCGCCCTGTACTTCAAGGACGGCCGGGTCAAGGTCGAGATCGGCGTCGCCCGCGGCAAGAAGAACTACGACAAGCGGCAGGCGCTGCGCGAGCGGCAGGACCGCCGCGAGGCCGACCGCGCCATGAGCCTGCGCGTCAACCGCTGACCGGGAACATCACCCGGCCGGCGGCCGTTGGCACCTGCGCACCACCCGGTATCATCGTCCGAGTCAGCTCCACCCAGGGGGTGACAGGTTTCGACGTCGGACGTCGATCCAGGAGAAGCGGGCCGAGGAGGCGACGTGATCTCGTCAACCATCGTCGCAAACCAATAGGTGCCAATACTCAGCGCACCGCGTTCGCCCTCGCCGCCTGAGCGAGTGTGATACGCCGTCAGCCCGGGGACGCCCTCGCCCCGGTCGCTGGCGTCGACTAGAGGGCCACTGGCTGAGGGTCCGGTCACGGGGCCCGACGCGACATGAACAGTGACTGAGCCCGGCTCGGCGACTTGTCTGTGTGATCGCCGGGGCTGAGAAAGGCCACAGCAGACTGCGCCCGGAGAAGTCCTGGTTCCACGCTGGCGGACGCGGGTTCGATTCCCGCCACCTCCACCGCAACACGAAGGGGCCCCCGATGAGGGGGCCCCTTCGTCGTCGTCGTCGAGGGCGGCGTCAGCGCCGGATCCGGTCGGCGGGGCCGCCGCCCAGCACGGCGTGCACCTCCTCGACCGTCACGACGTTGACGTCGCCCGCGACCGACTGCTTGAGGTGCGCCGCGGCCGCACCGAACTCCACCGCCTCCGCCGTGCCGGCGCCGCGCAGGAGCCCGTACAGCAGGCCTGCGGCGAAGGCGTCGCCGGTCCCGATCCTCCCCACCGCGTCCACCACGGGATACGCCGGGCTGACGTGTACGCCCGTGCCGTCGACGGCGACGCCGACGAGGTCGGTCCCCGCGTCCCCCGGCACCCGTACGAGCCCCGCCACCAGCGGGACCTCCGTCCGCTCGCGGAGTCCGCGCGCCAGCTCCACCTGTGCGGCCAGCGTCGGCTCGCCGGCGGGGAACTCGAGGCCGAAGACGGCGGCGCAGTCCGCGCCGAGGCCGAGCAGCACGTCGAGATCGCGCACGAGAGGGAGCAGGGCCTGCCCCGCGACGGTGGGCGACCACAGCGAGGCGCGGTAGTTCACGTCGAGGCTCGTGCGCAGACCGAGCTCGCACGCCGTCGACAGCGCCTGCTCGATCGCGGTCCGGACGCCGGCGCCGAGGGCGAGGGCGGTCCCCGTCAGGTGCAGCCACGAGCGCCCGGTGAGGAGCGCCGGCCAGTCGTACGCCTCCGGTCCGGTGGTCGCGAAGACCGACCCCGCCCGGTCGTAGATCACCTGAGGGCTGCGTCCGACGCCGCCGGGCTCGTGGAAGAGCAGCCCCAGCCGTCCGGGGCGTCGCAGGACGCCGTCCGTCCCGACCCCGTACTGCCGCAGCGCGTTGATGCACGCCTGCCCGACCGGGGTGTCGGGGACGGCGCTGACGACCTCGGTTCCGATCCCGAAGCCGCGCAGCGACGCGGCGACGTTCGCCTCCGCGCCGGTGTAGCGGGCCTCGAAGGAGCGGGCCTGGACGATCCGGTCGGCGGCGCCGGGATCCAGCCGCAGGAGGAGCTCACCGAAGGCGACCAGGGACGGCGGCGCGGGCAGGTCCGTCATGATGCCGCGACCCCCGCCTCGGCAGCTCTCAACGCCCGGCAGGCCTCGACCACGCCGTCAGGGTCCCCGACGCGCGGGACCGCCACCACCCCGGGTCTCCCGATGGCGACGTCAGACGTCGATCTAGGCTCGGCGGATGCGCGCCGATGCCGACCTCCTCGCCGACCTCCGCGCGCTGGTGGAGGTCGAGTCGCCGTCCGACGACGTCGCCGCGACCGAACGCTGTGCCGAGGTCGCGGCCGCGCTCGGGGAGGCCGCGCTCGGTCGCCCGCCGGAGTGGGTGGCGTCCGGCGGCCGGCGTTCCCTGCTGTGGCGGTCCGGGCCGATCCGCGTCCTGGTCCTCGGCCACCTCGACACGGTCTGGCCGACGGGCACGCTCGACCGCTGGCCGTTCGCGGTCGACGGCGAGCGGGCCACCGGCCCGGGCGTGTTCGACATGAAGGCGGGCGTCGTCCAGGTCTTCGCCGCCCTCTCCGGCCTGGACGCCGACGGCGTCGCCGTCCTGCTCACCACCGACGAGGAGATCGGCTCGCCGGCGTCGCGCCCGCTGATCGAGGAGGTGGCAGCCGGCGCCCGCGCGGCCCTCGTCGCCGAGCCGAGCGCCGGCGGAGCCCTCAAGGCGGAGCGCAAGGGCATCGGCCTCTACCGGATCGACGTCCACGGCCGGGCCGCGCATGCCGGCCTCGACCCCGAGAAGGGTGTGAACGCGCTGCTGGAGGCGGCCCGGCTGGCGCTGGCGGTCGCCGGCCTCGCCGACGCCGGTGCCGGGACGACCGTGACGCCGTCCCGCCTGAGCGCCGGGACGACGGTCAACACCGTCCCGGCACGGGCCACGCTCGAGGTCGACGTCCGTGTGGCGACCCTCGACGAGCAGGCCCGCCTCGATGCCGACGTCCGGTCGCTGCGACCCACCGACCCCGGCGCCCGGATCGAGATCACCGGCGGCCCGAACCGGCCGCCCCTGGAGGCGCGGGCCTCGCGCGATCTCGTCGCGCTCGCCGCCCGGCTCGCCGCGGACGCCGGCCTCGACCTGCCGCCGGCCGTCGCGGTCGGCGGCGGCTCCGACGGCAACCTCACGGCTGCCCTCGGCGTCCCCACCCTCGACGGCCTGGGCGCGGTCGGCGGCAACGCGCACGCCGAGGGGGAATGGGTGCACGTGCCCTCGATGGCCGCGCGTGCCCGGCTGCTGCGCGTGCTCGTCGAGCATCTAGCGTGACCGGCGTGACGAGAATCGAGCGGGTGGAGCTCCGGCGGCTGCGGCTGCCGCTCGTGTCGCCGTTCCGGACCTCCTTCGGGACGTCGACCGCGCGTGACGTGCTGCTCGTGCGCGTCGACACGCCGGACGCGACCGGCTGGGGCGAGTGCGTCGCCGACGCCGAGCCGACGTACTCGCCGGAGTACGCGGACGGCGCGCAGCAGGTGATCCGCCACCACCTGCTGCCGCGCCTGACCGGAGCCCTGACCGCTGCGCAGGTGGGGCCGCGCCTCGAGCCCGTCAAGGGGCATCCGATGGCGAAGGCCGCGGTCGAAATGGCCGTCCTGGACGCCGAGCTGCGCGCCGCCGGCCTCTCCTTCGGCGCCTACCTCGGGGCCGTGGCCGACCGGGTGCCCGCCGGCGTCAGCGTCGGCATCCACCCCTCGATCCCGGAGCTCCTCGACGCCGTCGCCGGCTACCTCGCCGAAGGTTACCTGCGGATCAAGCTCAAGATCGAGCCGGGCTGGGACGTCGAACCCGTGCGGGCCGTGCGCGAGCGGTTCGGGGACGACGTGCTGCTCCAGGTCGACGCCAACACCGCGTACCGGCTCTCCGACGCGCGGCACCTCGCCCGGCTCGACGCCTTCGACCTGCTGCTGATCGAGCAGCCGCTGCCCGAGGACGACGTCCGCGGTCACGCCGAGCTCGCCCGGGTCGTCCGGACGCCGATCTGCCTGGACGAGTCCGTCGTCTCGGCGCGTGCCGCGGCGGACGCGATCGCGCTCGGCGCGTGCTCGATCGTCAACATCAAGGCCGGCCGGGTCGGCGGCTACCTCGAGGCCCGCCGCGTGCACGACGTGTGCGCCGCGAACGGCGTCCCGGTCTGGTGTGGCGGCATGCTCGAGACCGGGCTGGGCCGGGCCGCCAACGTCGCGCTCGCCGCGCTGCCCGGTTTCGTGCTGCCCGGCGACACCTCGGCGTCCCGCCGGTACTACCGGCAGGACATCACCGAGCCGTTCGACCTCGAGGACGGGCACCTCGCCGTCCCGGCCGGCCCCGGGCTGGGCCGCGAGCCGCTGCCGGACGCGCTCGCCGAGTTCACGACGTCGGTGGAGGAGTGGACGGGATGACCCGGCTGCCCCGGAAGGCCTACGAGGCCGAGCTGCTGCGGCTCCAGGGCGAGCTGGTCGCGCTGCAGCAGTGGGTGACGGCGACCGGGCAGCGGCTCGTCGTGGTCTTCGAGGGCCGGGACGCCGCCGGCAAGGGCGGCACGATCAAGCGGGTGACCGAGTACCTCAACCCCCGCGTCGCCCGGATCGTCGCTTTGCCGGCGCCCACGGAGCGCCAGCGCACCCAGTGGTACTTCCAGCGCTACGTCGACGAGCTGCCCGCCGCGGGGGAGATCGTCCTGTTCGACCGGTCCTGGTACAACCGGGCGGTCGTCGAGCGGGTGATGGGGTACTGCACCCCGGCCGAGTACCGCCGGTTCCTGCGTCAGTGCCCGGTGTTCGAGCGGATGCTGGTCGAGGACGGCGTGCTGCTGCGCAAGTACTGGTTCTCGGTCAGCGACGAGGAGCAGGAGCGGCGGTTCCGGAAGCGCCTGGCGGACCCCCTGACCGCGTGGAAGTTCTCGGAGAACGACCTGCACGCGCGGGACAAGTGGGTGGAGTTCTCGAGGGCGAAGGACGAGATGTTCGTGCACACGGACATCGAGGAGTCCCCGTGGTGGGTCGTGGAGGCCGAGGACAAGCGCTCCGCCCGGATCAACATGATCGCCCACCTGCTCTCCTCGGTGCCGTACGAGCACGCCCGGGCCCCGCGCCTCACGCTGCCCCCGCGGCCGCCCGCCGCCGACTACGCGCGACCGCCACGGGACCTGTTCCGTCAGGTCCCCGACCACGCGGCGACGCTGAACGGGTGAGGAGGCTTGACCCGAACCGGGCACCTGCCGAACACAGGCTGGTGACGCATCGCTCGACGGGCGCGGCCCCGGTGGCCCTTCGGCCGGCGCTCGCGCTGACCGACCGGCTCCGCACGAGCGCTCGCCTCGGCGCGCTCATCGGCGTGCTGCTGGTCCCCGCCCTGTACGCCACCTGGTCGTTCGTCACGGTCATCGGCGGGCAGGTCGCGTTCACGCAGGCGGAGCGGACCGGCGTGGAGGTGCTCCGGCCCGCCCTGACGGCGCTGGCGACGACGGTCGCCGGCCGCCCCGCGGATCTCGACGCGCTCCGGACCGCCGCCGCTGCTCACCCCGAACTCGGCCTGGACGACCAGCTCGCCGCCGTCGACCGCGCTGTCCGCGCCCCGGGCGCGCAGACGCCCGCCGGCCGCGCCGCCACCGCCTCGGCCCTGGTCGACCTCGTCACCCAGGTCGGCAACGCCTCGAACCTCATCCTCGACCCCGACCTCGACTCCTTCTACGTCATGGACCTGCAGATCGTGCAGGTCCCGAAGGCGCTCCTCGCCGCCGCCCAGGCCACGGCGCCCGACGCGAGCGCGCCCCGGGTGGCGCGGGTCGCGACGCAGGCCGTGCAGGCCGGCGCGGTCGCCGGTGCGGGGAGCGCCCTCCGCGGCGACGTCACGACCGCGGTCGCCCACACCGCGCTGCCCGACCTCGGCGGCCGGCTGGCTCCGGCCGGCGCCGTCGCCTCGGCGGCAGCCGCGCTCTCCGACCGCCTCACCTCGACCCTCGACCGGCCGGCCGCCGCCGCTCCGTCGGCGCTCGCCACCGCCGCGCTCGCCTCCGTGGGCCCGGACGCCGACGTGCTCGACGCGCTGCTCGCCGCCCGCGCCGGCCACCTGCAGCAGCAGCGGGACCTCACCCTCGTCGTCACGGTCGTCGCCCTGCTCCTCGGCGTCTGGATCGCGACCGCCGTGCTGTGGCGGACCCGGCACGACGTGCGGCTCTCGCTCGCCGCCGTCACCGCCCTCGCCGAGGGCTCCCAGGTGGAGCACCCGACGCCGCAGGGGCAGGACGAGCTCGGCGACATCGGCCGGGCCGTCGCCCAGGCGCGCGACCAGCTGGCCCGGCAGGCGCGCCGACCTGGAGCGGTCGCAGCGCCAGCGCGAGGAGCAGGCCCGGCTGGCGACCCAGGCCCAGCAGCAGGCCGCGGACGGCGTCCGCACCCGCGCGCAGGGCGTGATCGACGAGACCGCCACCGTCGTGGTGGCCGAGCTCGAGGAGGTGGTCGAGCAGGTCGAGGCCGTGCGCCGGGCCGCCGGGACCATCGACGAGCGGGTCAACGCCGCCGACGCCGTGACCCGGGCCGTCGTGCAGCAGGCCGTGGAGGCCGAGCGCGTCGTCACCGAGCTCGGCGGCAGCCTCGGGCGGGTCGCGTCCATGGCCCAGCTCATCGCCGGCGTCGCCGACCAGACCAAGCTCCTCGCGCTCAACGCGACGATCGAGGCCGCGCGCGCCGGTGATGCCGGGCGCGGGTTCGCCGTCGTCGCCGACGAGGTGAAGAACCTCGCCATGACCACGGCCCGCTCCACCGAGGAGATCACCAGCACCATCACCTCGCTCGAGCGCAACGCCACGGCGATGTCCTCGGCGATCGCCGGCATGACCAGCGGGATCAAGGGCGTGGACGAGGCGACCGGGGTGCTCGGCGGGGTCGCCACGGAGCAGCACCGCCTGGTCGAGGACCTCGACCGGCGGGTGACGGACGCCATGGTGCGCGTCCGGGAGCTGGGGACGCTCACCGAGCAGCTCGACCGGCGGCACAACCAGCGGGTCCCCGCCACCGGCTCCGTCCGGCTCACGGTGCACGGTCGCGTCAGCACCGGGGAGCTGCGGGACGTCGGCCTCGGCGGGCTGCGCGTCGTCGCGACGTCGGCGCCCCCGGTCGGGGACGTCGTCGAGGCGAGCCTCGACCTGCTCGGCGTGCGGGTCAGCGCGCCCTGCCTGGTCGCCCGGCACGTCGACCCGCCCGGCAGCGGCGAGTTCGGGCTGCAGTTCATCGACCCGACGCAGCAGGTCCTGGACGCCCTCGAGGCCTACGTGGCGCACGCCTCCGGCACGAGCACGTGACGATGCCGCTCCCCGGTCGCCGGGTTAGCGTGCGTGCGTGCACGACGCGACGATCCCGCCGGCCGCGGCTGCGGCTCCCGTCCGGCCGTCACGTCTGCCCGGAGGCCCCCTGCCGCTGACCATGCGGCAGGGCGCGGTCGCGGCGATCGTGGCCCTGGTCATCGGCCTCGGGGCGGCGCTGGGCACGCCCATCGCCGCCGCCCTCGAGGCCCGGCGGGTGACGCCGCCAGGCAGTGTCACCGTGGGCAGCGCCGTCGTCCTGCCGGCCGCCGGCTGGGCGGTCCAGGCGCAGCAGGGCGGCAGCGTGCTGCTCACCCGGGGCGGCGCGCAGATGGTGGTCCGGTGGGAGCCCGGCACACCGCCCGATCCCCAGACCAGCCTGAGCCGGCTCGCGTCCGCGACCCAGCAGGTCGTGCCCGACGCGCGGGGCTTCGGCGGGGTCCGGCAGTTCAGCACGCCCAGCAGCGACGTCGGCTACCTGGAGCCGTTCGCGGCCGCCGGCACGACCGGCGCGATCGCCGTCGTCCAGTCGGCCGGCGGCCAGGCCGTGGTGCAGGCGATCGCCCCCTCGACGACCTTCGCCTCCGTCGCCGACGACATCCTCGCCATGGTCACGGGCATCAGGATCCAGCGCGGGAGCGGGTCGTGAGCGCCGACGTCGGCGGCATCGGACCCGCCACCGCCCTCCCGGCCCGGCGGTTCGCCGGGCCTGCCCGAGTGGTACGTCACGCGGCAGCCGCTGCTGCTCGCCGTCCTCGTCCTCGGGATCGTCGCGGTCCCGCAGTCGAGCCTCGTGCTCCAGCGCCTCGTCCAGGACCAGCCCACCTGGGGGCCGATCGCGCTCGTCGTGTGGGCGCTGTACGCGGTGCCGCTGCTCGTGGCGATCCTCACCGTCGACTACTTCGAGCGCGAACCCTGGTGGCTGATCGCCGTCGCCGCCGTCTGGGGCGGCCTCATCGCCACCGGGCTCGCCCTCTCCGCGAACGAGGCGGTGCAGTCGCTGCTCACCACCACGGCCGGGCAGGACGTCGCCCAGCAGTGGGGTGCCGCGATCGCCGGGCCGACGGACGAGGAGATCCTCAAGGGCCTCGGCGTCGGCATCTGCGCGCTGCTCGCCACCCGCCGGATGCGCTCGCCCGTGGACGGCTTCATCCTCGGCGCCGTCGTCGGCCTGGGGTTCCAGGTCGTCGAGGACGTCGTCTACACCGCCAACGTCATGGCCGTCGGCCAGGACCCGCGCTCCGCGCTGGTCCAGATGTTCGTGCTCCGCGGGATCATGGGCGGGCTGTGGAGCCACGCGGTCTACACCGGGCTCTTCGGCCTCGGTCTCGGGTACGCGCTCACCCGGGTGCAGTGGCCGCTCGTGATGCGTGCGCTGGCCGCCGTCGCCGGCTTCGTCGCCGCGTGGTCGCTGCACTTCCTCTGGAACTCCCCGCTCCTCGTCGACACGACCGACTGGCGGCTGGTCGTCGTCAAGGGCCTGCCGGCGCTGCTGCTCCTGCTCGCGCTGCTGCACCGCGCCCAGCGCGCGGACAGCGCGGTGTTCCTGCCCGCCCTCGCGGCCGTCGGCAATCCGATGATCGCGACGGACGGCGAGATCGCCGCGCTCACCGACCGCCGCAGCCGCGCCCACGCCCGGAGCGAGGCGACGTCGACCGGAGGCCGCGCGGGCCGGCGCGCGTTCCGCCACCTGCAGCGCGGGCAGGCGGATCTGGCCGTCGCGCTGGCCACCGGGGACCAGTCCGGGGCGCGGCGGTCCAGCGAGGAGATCGCGCAGGCGCGGCGGCAGCTCGGCCAGCTCCCGCAGCACCCGCCGGTCGTCGGGCGCGGCAGCGGCACCTGGAGCGCCGTGCTCGGTCTGGCGGGGCTTTTCGTCCCGATCGTCGGGGTCGCCGCCGTCGTGGTCGCCGTCGTCGGGCTCGTCCGCGCCCGGAGCGTCACGGCCACGCACCCGGGGGCGCGTCTGTCCCTGCGGCTCTGGCTGGGCCTCGCCCTCGGCGTCCTCGCCGTGGTGCTCTTCGTGGTGGCCCTCACCCGTTCCTGATCGCTCTGTCACGATGCGGGAGTGCCCGAGCTGAGTCCCTCGTGGCAGCTGTCCGTCGTCACAGCTGCCGCGCTCGCCGTCCTGGCCGTCGTCGGCAGACGGTCGTCCCGGGCGGCATGGCGCACGGCGGGCGCCTTCGGGCAGGAGTTCGCGCTGGTCATGAGCCTGCTCGCGGTGTGGCAGCTGGTCGGAGCGTCGGTGCACACGCACGAGGCGGGCGCGATCGGGCGCGGCCGGGGCGTCTGGAACCTCGAGCGGAACCTGCACATGATCAGCGAGGTGACGGTCCAGCGCCTGGTGCTCCCGCACGGGTGGCTGGTGGAGGCGCTCAACCGCTACTACGCCTACGCGCACCTCAACGGTATGGCGATCTTCCTGGTCGTCATGTGGTGGCGGCACCGCGAGGTCTACCCACGGATCCGGCTGACCGTCGTCCTGACCACGCTGGCGTGCCTGCTGGTCCAGATCGTCCCGGTGGCACCGCCGCGGCTGCTGCCGGAGTTCGGGTTCGTCGACACCGCCCTGCTGCACGGTGAGTCCGTCTACGGGCCCTACGGCACCGGCATGGCGAACCAGCTGTCCGCGATGCCGTCCGTGCACGTCGGCTGGGCCTGCATCGTCGCCTGGTACCTGTGGTGGAACACCGGCCGCACCGTCCGCTGGATCGGCCCCGGCCATCTCGCCGTCACGGTGCTCGCCGTGGTCGCCACCGCGAACCACTGGTGGCTCGACGGCTTCGTCGCCGCGGGGTTCGTCGCTCTCGCGGTCGCAGGGGGCAGGATGACGCCATGGCGAACGGTGCGAGCGTCTCTTCCTCCATCACCATCCGGCTCGAGCTCCCCGCCCGACCCCGCGCCGTCAGCGAGCTCACCGGCCTGATCGAGTCGCTCGGCGGCATCGTCACCGCGCTCGACGTCACGGCGTCCGGCGCCGACCGGGTGCGCGTCGACGTCACCTGCGCGACGCGGGGCAGCGAGCACGCCGAGGAGATCGCCGCCGCGCTGCGGGGGCTCGAGGGCATCGTGGTCGAGCGGGTCTCCGACCGGACCTTCCTCATGCACCTCGGCGGCAAGCTGCGGATCGAGAGCAAGGTGCCGATCCGCAACCGCGACGACCTGTCGCTGGTCTACACGCCCGGCGTGGCGCGGATCAGCCAGGCGATCGCCGCCCGCCCGGAGGACGCGCGGCGGCTGACGATCAAGCGGAACACGGTGGCGGTCGTGACCGACGGCTCGGCCGTGCTCGGCCTGGGCAACCTCGGTCCGCTGGCGGCGCTGCCGGTGATGGAGGGCAAGGCGGCGCTGTTCAAGCGGTTCGCCGCGATCGACGCCTTCCCGATCTGCCTGGACACCCAGGACGCCGACGAGATCGTCCGCACCGTCGTCCACCTCGCCCCGGTGTTCGCCGGGATCAACCTCGAGGACATCTCGGCGCCGCGCTGCTTCGAGATCGAGGCCCGGCTGCGCGAGGCCCTCGACATCCCCGTCTTCCACGACGACCAGCACGGCACGGCGATCGTCACGCTCGCCGCGCTGACGAACGCGCTCAAGGTGGTCGGCAAGCGGCTGGCCGACGTCCGGGTCGTCATGTCCGGCGCGGGCGCGGCCGGCACCGCCGTGCTCAAGCTCCTCCTGGCGGCGGGCGCGCGCGACGTCGTCGTCGCGGACGTCGAGGGCGTCGTCCACGCCGGCCGGCCGGGCCTGGCGCCCTCGCTGGTGTGGACCGCGGAGCACACGAACCCGCGTGGCGTCACCGGCACCCTCAAGGAGGCGGTGCGCGACGCGGACGTGTTCGTCGGGCTGTCGGCGCCCGACATCCTCGACGGGGACGACATCGCCACCATGGCGCCGGACGCCGTGGTCTTCGCGCTCGCCAACCCCGATCCGGAGGTCGATCCGGTCGAGGCCGCGCGGACCGCCGCCGTCGTCGCCACCGGCCGGTCGGACTTCGCGAACCAGATCAACAACGTGCTCGCGTTCCCCGGGGTCTTCCGCGGGCTGCTCGACGCGCAGTCCCGGACCATCGACACCACGATGCTGCTCGCCGCCGCCCGGGCCCTGGCCGCCGTGGTGGCGGACGACGAGCTCAACGCGGCGTACATCGTGCCGAGCGTGTTCCACCCCGACGTCACCCGCGTCGTCGCGGGCGCCGTCGAGAAGGCGGCGCGGGCGGCGTCCGGCGGCGCCGTCCCGGACCCGGGCGGCCCCCTGCACGACATCGGCGGCCACCCGCAGCACCCGGACTGGCACGGGCCGGCCGGTCCGTCGGATCAGCAGGGTCAGCAGGGCGCGCTCGCCAGCCACCCGTCATGATGGAGCCATGTCGGGGTTGACCGGTCGCCTGCTCGTGGCCAGCCCGCTCCTGGGGGATCCGAACTTCCGGCGCAGCGTCGTGCTGCTCCTCGACCACGGCGAGGAGGGGGCCCTCGGCGTCGTCGTCAACCGGCCGCTCGAGGTCGACGTCTCCGCCGTCCTGCCCGCCTGGCAGCCGTACGCGACGCAGCCGGGCCGGCTCTACCGCGGTGGGCCGGTCGCGCTCGACTCCGCGCTGGGTGTCGTCGCGGTCCCGGGTGACGACACCGAGCCCGTCGGCGTCCGGCGGATCCTGGGCTCGCTCGGCCTGGTCGACCTCGACACGCCGCCGGAGATCGTGGCCGGCGGCGTCGCCGGTCTGCGGATCTTCGCCGGCTACGCGGGCTGGTCGCAGGGCCAGCTCGAGGAGGAGATCACGGCCGGGGCGTGGTACGTCGTGGACGCCGAGCCGCGTGACGCGTTCTCCGACGCCCCGGACGAGCTGTGGCGGCAGGTGCTGCGCCGTCAGCGCGGCGACCTCGCCTTCCTCTCGACGTACCCGGACGACCCGAGCCAGAACTGACCTCTCGTAGAGTGGACGCCATGAGCACCCAGCCTCCCGAGCCGCTGCCGTCGACCTATCCGGACGGCGGGACGACGGGCGTGCTCGAGCGCGAGCACGTCGAGCAGCCCGTCGAGCCCGGCGACCACGAGCGGTTCGCGCACTACGTGCGCAAGGAGAAGATCCTCGAGTCGGCGATGAGCGGCGACCCGGTGATCGCGCTGTGCGGCAAGGTGTGGGTGCCCGGGCGCGACCCGAGCAAGTTCCCGGTGTGCCCGGCGTGCAAGGAGATCTACGAGGGTCTGCAGCCCGGGGACGACGAGGGCGGGTCGTCCGACTGACGTCACCGGCTCCGCCGTCGGAGGCGCGCCAGGCACTGCCTCGCCTGCTCTCGCGCCGGTACCGGCTCGGCACCATCGCGATCATCACCCTCGTCACGCTGATCGCCTTCGAGGCACTCGCCGTCTCCACCGCGATGCCGGTGGCGGCGCAGGCGCTCCACGGCGTCCGCTCCTACGGACTGGCGTTCGCGTCGTACTTCGCGACGCTCATGCTCGGCACGGTCGCGGCCGGGGGCTGGACGGACGCGCGCGGCCCGCGGGCCCCGGTGCTCACCGGGCTGGGGCTGTTCGCCGGCGGCCTGCTTCTCGCCGGTGTCGCGCCGACGTTCCCCGTCCTGCTGGTGGGGCGCGCGGTGAGCGGGCTCGGCGGGGGCTTGCTCGTCGTCGCGCTCTACGTCGTCGTCGCCGACGTCTACCCCGAGGAGCTGCAGCCCCGGGTGTTCGGGGCGATCTCGACCGCGTGGGTGCTGCCGTCGATCGTCGGCCCCGTGCTCGCCGGATGGCTGGCGACCCACTGGTCGTGGCGGGCGGTGTTCCTCGTCGTCGTGCCGCTGGCGCTGGTGCTGCTGCCGATCCTCGCGCCGCAGCTGCGGGGCTCGGCCCGGGCCGGCGAGCAGGACACCTCCGCCACGCGGCGCCGCCTGCTCCGCGGAGTCGGGCTCGCGGCCGGGGCGCTGGCGCTGCAGGCCGGGATCGACGCCGGGCTGCCCGCCGGTGTCGTGCCGATCGTGGCCGGGGCCCTGCTCGTCGTCGTCACGCTGCCCGGGCTGGTCCCGCCCGGCGCGCTGCGGCTCGCGCGGGGGCTGCCCTCGCTGGTCGCGGTGCGCGGGCTCTTCACCGGCACGTTCGCAGGCGCGGAGGCCTTCATCCCGCTCATGCTCGTCGAGCACCGCGGCATCACCCCGGCCATCGCGGGGAGTGCGCTCACCGTCGGGTCGCTGGGATGGACGGCGGGCTCCTGGGCGCAGGGCAGCCGCTGGGTGCGCTGGGAGCGGACGACGATCCTCACCCTCGGCGCCGCTCTCGTGGCCGTCGGCGTCCTGCTCCTCGCCGTCACGCCGCTGGGGTCGCTGCCCGCGTGGCTCGTCCCGCTCGCGTGGGTCGTCACGGCGTCGGGCATGGGGCTCGGGATGTCGAGCATGAGCGTGCTCACGCTGCGGCTGTCTCCGCCGGGGGAGGAGGGGCGGAGCTCCGCCGCGCTCCAGCTCGGTGACTCGCTCGGCGCCCTGCTCGGCATCGGCCTCGCCGGGGCGATCTTCTCGTCCCTGCACGCGTCGTCGATCTCCGAGGGCGGCGCGTTCGGCATCGTCTGGCTGGTCATGGGCGTGGTCGGGCTGCTCGGCGCCGGTGCCTCGCTGCGGGTCAGGCCTCGGCCCGTCGCCCGACCGGCGCCCTAGCACACCGGCGGCGGCCGGGCCGGTATCCCCCGGCCCCGGCACGTCGCCGACGGGCATCGGTTAGCGTCTTGACCCCGTGAGCGCAGAGACCGGACCGCGCCACGCGAGCTCCGCCGTCGCCGCGCACCTGCCTCCGGCCTACCCGGAGCGGGCGCCGTGGGGGACGGCCTCCAAGCTCCGCGCATGGCAGCAGGAGGCGGTCGACGCGTATCTGCGCTCGACCCCGCAGGACTTCCTGGCCGTTGCGACGCCCGGCGCCGGTAAGACGACGTTCGCCCTGCGCATCGCGACGGAGCTCCTGGAGCGCGGGACCGTGCAGCGCGTCACGGTGGTCTGCCCGACCGAGCACCTCAAGCGGCAGTGGGCGGACGCCGCGCATCGGGTCGGGATCAGGCTCGATCCGACGTTCCGCAACAGCCAGGGCGCGCACGGGGCCGAGTTCGACGGCGTCGCGGTGACGTACGCGCAGGTCGCGACGAAGCCGGTGCTGCACCGGGCACGGACCGAGGCGCGGCGCACGCTGGTCATCCTCGACGAGGTCCACCACGGCGGCGACGCCCTGTCGTGGGGGGACGCCGTCCGCGAGGCGTTCGAGCCCGCGGCCCGGCGGCTGGCCCTGACGGGGACGCCGTTCCGCTCCGACACCAGCCCGATCCCGTTCGTGGAGTACGAGGCGGGGATGGACGGCATCCGCCGCTCGCGGGCCGACTACACCTACGGGTACGGCGAGGCGCTGCGTGACGGGGTCGTCCGCCCGGTGATCTTCCTCTCGTACTCCGGGCAGATGCGTTGGCGGACGAAGGCGGGCGACGAGGTGGCCGCCCGGCTGGGGGAGCCGCTGACGAAGGACATGATCGGGCAGGCCTGGCGCACGGCGCTCGACCCGCGGGGCGAGTGGATCCCCTCGGTGCTCGCCGCCGCCGACAAGCGGCTCACCGAGATCCGCCGCGGCGTGCCGGACGCCGGTGGGCTCGTGATCGCCACCGACCAGGACACGGCCCGGGCCTACGCGAAGGTGCTGCGCGAGGTGACCGGCGAAGGGGCGGTCGTCGTGCTGTCGGACGACGACGCGGCGTCGGACCGGATCGAGGAGTTCGCCGCCGGGCGGCAGCGGTGGATGGTCGCCGTCCGGATGGTGTCCGAGGGCGTCGACGTGCCCCGGCTCTCCGTGGGCGTGTACGCCACGTCCACGTCGACGCCGCTGTTCTTCGCGCAGGCCGTCGGCCGCTTCGTGCGGGCGCGGCGGCGCGGCGAGACGGCGTCCATCTTCGTGCCGTCGGTGCCGGTGCTCCTCGGGCTGGCCGCGGAGCTGGAGGTCGAGCGGGACCACGCCCTCGACAGGCCCGCCCGCGAGGGCTCGGAGTGGACGCCCGAGGACGCGCTCCTGGCCGCTGCGAACCGGGAGGAGAAGGCGTCGGACGCCCTCGACGGGCCCGGCTTCGAGGCGCTCGAGGCGCAGGCGACGTTCGACCGGGTGCTGTTCGACAGCCAGGAGTTCGGCACCGAGGCCGCCGTGGGAAGCGACGAGGAGCAGGACTTCCTCGGCATCCCGGGCCTGCTCGAGCCGGAGCAGGTGACGACCCTGCTGCGGCAACGCCAGGCGGACCAGCTCGCGGCGCGGTCGAGGAAGGGGGCCGCGAAGGGCGGCACGGCGAAGGAGGCAGAGGTCGTGCCCGTCGCCGCGCACCGCGAGGTCACCGCCCTGCGCAAGGAGCTCCACAGCCTGGTCGGAGCGTGGGCCCGCCGGACGTCGCAGCCGCACGCGACGGTGCACGCCGCCCTGCGGCAGACCTGCGGCGGCCCCGAGGTGCCGAAGGCGTCCGCCGACCAGCTGCGCGCCCGGATCGAGACCCTCCGCGGCTGGTTCGTCGGCAAGCGCTGACGCCTCAGGCGCCGCTCCGTGAGATGGCATCAGAACGGAGGGTCCTCGTCCGTCCGAGCCGTCGGCCGCGCGGCCCTACGAGCCTGCGTCATCCGTCGCTGCTCCTGTTCCCTCGCGGCGGCCACCGACCGGTTCCAGTCCTCGGTCAGGCTGGGGTAGCGTGCTCCGCCGAGCTGTCGTGTCCCCGGCGAAGGTCGTGGCGGTGCGGGCGGTGTCGGTGCGGGCGCTGGCGGGCAGCGGTTGCCCTCGGCGGACGCTCCGTGGGCCGGACGGGTGCCACGGCAGCCTCGGGCGGCCGGTGCAGGTAGGTGCGGCCGGTCCAGCTCGTCCATCGGATCGTGCCGACGGGGAGGTCGTCCTGGAACTCCGGGTCCGGCGGGCCGTCGCCGACGGGATCGGAGGGTTCGACGGCCTCGGCGCTGATCAGGCCGGTGCCCTTGAGTCGATGGTGGCGTCGGCAGAGGGATTGCAGATTGCACGAGCAGGTGGCCCCTCCGGCTTCGGAGTCGGGTCCGTACGGGATCCGGTGATCGAGGTCGCAGCGCCACGCGGGCGCGGGGCAGCCGGGGTAGGCGCAGGTCGGATAGGTGATCCTGGTCAGTCGGGCCACGCGCGGCGGCGGGTCGTGACGCGGGCTGGGAATCAGGTCACCGACTCCCAGCACCGTGCGATGCCGGTCGTGGACGACGACGCAGCGCCACGTGGTCGTCGTCGGGTGGTCGCGGAGGGCGTCGGCGGCGATCTGACGGGCGAGGGCGGCCGGGATGGGTCCGTATCCGTCGAGCGCGCCCGGTTCGTCGGCCAGCCCGAGCCAGGTGGAGAGCGGCATGGTGAGGCCCACGGTGAGTCCGCGACGTCCGTAACGGCCCCAGGCAGGAGCGGAGGCAGAAGCCTCACGGCCACCGCACGAGCAGTCGCCTCGACCCGACGGCTCGCCCTGCCGGCCGCGCCATCAGCACCGCCGCCGTCGCCGCCGTCGCCGTCGGCCGCCGTGGAACGGAGCCGTCGGCGCACCCGACGTCCCGGGGCCCGTGGGGGTCGGGATGGTAGGGGCGGACGCCGGGACGCCGAATGCGCCGAGAGTCATGCGATGGACGAGCTCGTCGCAGCGGATCTCGTCCGGCCGGCGAGGATCGCCGGCGGCCTTCGCCGTGGCGACGCAGGCGTCGAGGTCATTGACGATCGCCGCGACGACCTCCTGACCCTGTCTCGACCGTCAGCGCGCCCATGCCGTCGTCGAGGGCGCTGACCCGCACGTGCCGATGCGCACGAGCGGCTTCGGCGCGCCGAGCGGCTGCCTCGGCGTCCAGAGCAAGCACCGCCGCGCGCAGCGCACGTTCGAGTGCGGGGTTCGTCATTCTCGTGACGGCGGGAAGTTCGGCGCCGGGCCGGGCGGAGAGGTCCTGCGGGTCGGCACGCACGTCGAGAGGGTCGGCCACCTCGACGTCCGCAGGGCTGATCACACGTGCCTCGACCATCCGGCAGGTGTGATCGTCGAGGTCGGCGGTTCCGCTGAGGACGGTCCGCAGTTTCGTCTCGTCGATCAGGCCGGCCTGCAGCAGGGCGGCGGTTCGGGGTAGGCGATCGGTGAGGAACAGGGCGGTGGCGGCCTCGACCCGCTGCCGGGCACGTGTGTGGCTGAGGCCGGTCGCCGCAGCCACCTCGGCTACGACGAACTCCTCCGCCAGCTCGCTGGTGTTCAGCGGCGGCGAGCCCCAGGGACGGATGTCGAGTTCGAGGTCACGGATCACGCGATGCAGCCGCGCCGCCAGCCCGGGGTCCTCACCTGCGCAGGGATCGTGCCCGAGGCGCTCGTCCAGGATCGGTGGGTGTCCCTTCCAGACCGTGATCAGGCGCGCGACCGCCGCGAGCTCCACCCACAGCGACCACCCCGCCAATCGACGCGCTGACATCACAGCGTCCACGACCTCGCCGAGCGCATGCTGGCCGTGGGTACCCAGGACCAGGTCCAGGTGCTCCCGGAGGGCGGTCGAGGATGCCGCACCCGGCCGCGCGCGTAGTCGCGCCTCAGGCGCTGACGACCGTGCTGTCCCCGTGCCACCCCGACCCACGCGATCCCCCTCGATCGAACGTTTGTTCGATTCTATCCGAGGCCGCCCGAGCCGGCTCTAGTGCCCGGTGTACAGAAGGCCCTGGAACTCTTGCCCGAGCCGGGATGTGCTCGTCGGTCGTGCTGGCGGCGCTATCGTCGGGGGCCGGGCGGGCCGAAGGAGGGGACGTGCGTCTGGCTCATCTCAGCGACCCTCATCTCCGCTCCGGTCCGCTGGGCTCCGCCCCCGCCCATGGCCTGCATCTCGCGCTGGCCCGCGTCCTGGCCCTCGATCCCCGCCCCGACCGTGTGGTCATCACCGGCGACCTCGCCGACCGCGGCGACCCCGGAAGTTACGCCCAGCTCGCCGAGCTGCTCGAGCGGTATCCGCTCCCCGTCCACCTGACGACGGGCAACCACGACGACCGTGCCGCGCTCGAATCCGCCTTCGGCGGCACCCCGCACCTCGGTGACCGGTGCCGGGACGTCGTGGACGGCGACGCCACGCTCGTCGTCCTCGACTCCCTCGACGACCGCCCCGGCACGGACCACGTCTCGGGGTGGCTCGGCGAGGAGCAACTGGCATGGCTCGACGACGTGCTCCAGGCGCGGCGGGACCGCCCCGCCGTCCTCGCCCTGCATCACCCGCCGGCGCCCATCGGCGTCCCCTTCCTCGACGGGATGCGTCTGCGCGACGCGGACGCTCTCGCCGCGGTCGTCGCGCGCAACCCGCAGGTCGTCCGGGTGCTCGCCGGCCACGTGCACCGGCCCGTCACCACCGGGTTCGCCGGGACGACGGTCACCACCGCTCCGAGCACGTTCCGGCAGAGCACCCTGACGCTGCGGGCCGGGGCGCCGATGGGCTACCTCGACGAGCCCACCGCCTTCCTGCTGCACCTGGTCGACGCCGGCGGCTGCATCTCTCACGTCGTCCCGGTCAGCCACGCTGGCGGCGTGATCGGGGCGTACTGACGCGGTGGTCAGGCGGCCGGCCGCATCCCCCGCAGGTCCCCGAGCAGGACGCGGAGGTCGACGGCCTGGGC
>CAVWLJ010000007.1:0-97802 GCA_963755755.1 uncultured Actinomycetota bacterium | reverse complement strand
TCAGGAGGGTGCCTGGGCCGACCAGGCGTGGTCGAGCACGAGCCGAGGTGTGCCCGTGCCGTCGGCGGGGACCGCCCACATCGCCGTGTCGATCGAGGAGCCCGCCTCGATCGCCGAAGGGTCGGCGCCGCCGCGCTGCCCGCTCGAGGCGGCGCCGGCGTTCTCGGCCAAGCCGTACATCACGGTGTGGTCGTCGACCCAGCTGGCCTGGTCGTCGACGGGGCGCGTCTCGGCGGTCGCGTGTGCCCGCCCGGTCGCGACGTCGAGGATCCACAACCGCCAGGCCACCGGGTCGTCGGAGACGCGCTTCTTGAAGGCGATGAGCCGTCCGTCGGGCGAGAGGGACGGGCACTCGACCCCGGTCGTCACCACCGTCGCCGTGCGGGACCGCGATGTCGCCGTGGATCAGGTAGGTCTTGCCGCCGGAGCCGAGCGTCGCGTAGAAGTGCCGGCTGTCCGGTTCGAACGTGACGCCCCAGAAGTTGAAGTCCGCCTCGTGGAACGCGCGCCCGTCCTGGGTCACCGCCAGCTTCTCGAGGTCGAACAGGACCGTGCCGGTGGTGAGGTCGATGATCGAGGTCCGGGTGCTGAAGCCCAGGCTCGCGTAGCTGTCGCCGCTGACGAACGTGGTGGCGGCGGCGAGCCGGCCGTCAGGGGACACCCGGGTGCGGCTGGGGTAGCCGGGCAGCGTGAGGTGGTGGGTCGGGTTCAGGTTCGCGTCGAGCACGGACACCTCGGTCGTGACCGTCACGCCCAGGGTGAGCTGCAGGCAGAGGCCCCGGCCGCCGGTCTCGGCCACCCGGTTGCACTTCAGCGAGCCGGCGAACACCCGCCGGCCGGGGTCGGACGCCGAGGCGACGGCGACGCGACCGAAGTCGCGGTCGAGCGCGCTGGACTTGAACACGTAGTAGTGCCCCCCGGCGGTCACGCTGCCGACGTCCCCGGCCGCGCTCTGGCCGGAGACCTGCGTTCCCCCGGCCGAGCCCGCACCGCGGTCGGCGGCGTGCACGACGTAGCCGACGGCGACGCCGAGAAGCACCGCGAGAGCGCCGACCGCAGCCGCGACGCGTCCTGCCGGGAACCTCACGCGGCGTTCCCCGCGGGTGCCATCGCGCCGCGTGCCGAGGCCACCACCGTGCCCCCGAGCACCAGGGCGAGGCCGACCAGGAAGAAGGACGCGGTGAACATCGGGCCCCGCCACGACCACAGCGCTCCGGCGACGACGGACGAGACGAACGATGCGGCGGCGGTCCCGCTCTGCACGATGGCCATCCCGCTCGTGCGCAGCGGCGCGGGCAGCGAGGGCGCGACGAGCGCCATGAGGACGCCGTTGGTCGCGGCGTAGTAGACGCCGTGCAGCCCGAGGGCCAGCACCAGCACGGCCGCCGCCGGCAGCGGCGAGAGCAGGGCGGCGTACACCGCCAGCATCGCCGCGTTGCCCGCGACGAAGACCCGCCAGCGCCCCCACCGGTCCGCCACCCGCCCCAGCGGCGCCGCCAGCACCATGTACACCGCCGAGGTCCCGAGCGGCAGCAGCGGGAAGTAGACCAGGGAGACGTCCAGCTGGTTCTGGAGCAGCAGGTAGACGAACGTGTCGCTGAGGGTCACCGCGGCGAGCAGCGTCGCCTGGACGGTGGCCCGGCGGAACATCCTGCGGCGCAGCAGGGCCACGCCCGCGCGGAGCGAGACCTCGGCCCGGGTCGCGACGGACTCCGCCGGTTCCGGACGAACGCGAGCAGCAGCACGAGCCCGGCCGCTGCCACGCAGAAGCTCACGACGAAGACGGCGTCGTACGACTGCGGAGCCGACCGCAGGATGACGAAGGCGACCAGCGGTCCCAGCAGGGCGCCGGCCGTGTCCATGGCGCGGTGGACGCCGAAGGAGCGGCCGAGCAGGTCGGCCGGGCTGGAGAGCGAGATGAGGGCGTCCCGGGGCGCGGTGCGCAGGCCCTTGCCGGTGCGGTCGATGCCGATGACGGCCGCGATCCCGCCGATCGAGGCGCCCACGGCGGGGAGCCCCAGCTTGCTGATCGCCGACATGGCGTAGCCGACGGCGGCCACCGCCTTGCGCTGCTGCGTCCGGTCCGCGATGTGCGCGGCCAGCAGGCTGACCAGCACGGTGACGCCGGTGTAGAGCCCGTCGACGAAGCCGACGGTGAGCAGGGACACCCCGAGGCCGAAGACGAGGTAGACCGGCAGGACCGCCGTGATCATCTCGGAGGAGATGTCCGTGACGAGGCTGACGGACCCGAGCGCGAGCACGTTCCCGGGCACCCGCACGGTGCCCCGGACGGCGACGGCCGGCGGCGCGCCCGCCCGGTCCGCTGCGGCGTCGCGAGCTCGCGCTGACGACAGGTACATTCCCGGCCTCCCCACCCCTCGACGGCCGACCCCTCGCCGCCAGGCCCCCGAGGTCAGCACGGTCAGTCTGCAGGGCTCCTGCCCTTGTGGGAGGCCCTTTGCGGCCGGAACTGCCCTTCGGGGCAACGATCGGCCCTCGACCTCCCGCTTGCGTCGCCTCGCATGTTCGGAGCGTGACGGAAGGGCCATCGCCCGGCCCTCGATCCGCAGCGACCGGACAGCCGGGCCGGGGCGGAATTGCCTGGCCGGCCGCGCCGCCGCAGGCGACGATGCCGGCATGGCCGACGATCCCGCCCTCGACCTGCTGCACCAGCACTACGAACTGGGCCTCGAGGAGCCGCGGCTGGACGAGGCGCTGGGCTCCGTCGAGTTCGCACGTACCCTCGAGGTCGCCGCCCGGGTGCTGCCTCCTCCGCCGGCGGTGGTGGCCGACATCGGCGGCGGGCCGGGGCGTTACGCCCTGGAGTTCGCCGGCCGCGGGTACACCGTCGTGCACCGCGACCTCGTGCCGCTGCACGTCGAGCAGCTCCGCGCGGCGGCGGGCGACCTGGCCGGCCGCATCCGGACCGAGTCGGTGACGCCCGGGATCTCGATCTGGACGACGACAGTGCCGACGCCGTCCTGCTCCTCGGGCCCCTCTACCACCTGGTCGAGCGCGAGCAGCGGCTGCGGGCGCTCCGGGAGGTGCGGCGCGTCGTGCGTCCGGGTGCGCCGGTGCTGGTGAGCGCGATCTCGAGGTGGGCGCCGCGGCTGCACGGCTACCTCGCCGAGCGCCTCTACGAGCGGGCGGCGTTCTTCCCGGAGCTCGTCCGGGTCGTCGAGGAGAGCGGCCGGCTCAACGACAGCGTGCCCGGCTGGTTCACCGCCTACTGCCACCGCCCGGAGCAGCTGCGGGACGAGGTGACGGAGGCCGGCCTCGTCGTCGAGGACCTCGTCGGTCTGGAAGGCCTGGCGTTCGCGCTGGGCGACCTCGCGGAACGGCTCGCCGACCCCGCCGGTCGCGAGGTCGTCCTCGACTGTGCCCGGGCGGTCGAGCACGTGCCGGAGTTGCTCGGGCTGAGCCCTCATCTGCTCGTGGTGGCCCGCGCCCCGTAGGTGATCCTCCGCGTCCAGTACGGTGCGCGCGTGGCGCAGGGACTGCTGGTGCAGCGACGCGGCGCTCCCGAGGCCATGGTGCTCGGCGAACTGCCCTCGCGCCCGGTCGGTCCGCGCGACGTCCGGGTGACCGTGCAGGCGGTCGGCGTCAATCCCGTCGACGCGACCAACCGCGCGGACCCGGAGTGGGCGGGGCTGACCGAGCCCTACGTCGTCGGGTACGAGTTCGCCGGGCAGGTCAGCGAAGCGGGTGCCGACGTGGACCACGTCGGGGTGGGCGACCCGGTCTGGGGGCTCCTTCCCGTGCGCGGCGTCCGCTGGGGTGCCTACGCCGAGGAGGTCGTCACCGAGGCGCGCTTCGTCGACCGGCGCCCTGCGTCGCTGAGCGTCCTGGAGGCGGCCGCGCTGCCGCTGGCCGGCTCCACGGCGCTGCAGCTGCTGGACCGGCTGGACCCGGTCGCGGGGGAGTGGATGCTCGTGCACGGCGCTGCCGGCGGGGTCGGGCACGTGCTCGTCCAGCTGGCCCGCGCGCGAGGAGCCCGCATCGCGGCGCCCGCGAGCCTGGCCCGGCACGCCTTCCTGCGCGAGCTGGGCGTGGAGGTGCTCGTGGACCGGCATCGGCCCGGCGCGCTCCAGGAGGTGCGCGACGCCGTCGGCACCGACGTCCCGATCGTGGCCGACCTCGTCGGGAGCGGGCGCCTGGCGGCGAGCCTGGACATCATGGCCGAGGGTGGTCGGGCGGGCTCCATCGTCGAGCTCGCCGGGAACCTCGAGCCCGCGGTCGACCGCAACATCACGCTGCACGGCGTCCTCGTGCGGCCCGGCAGGAGCGGCCTCTCCCGGCTGGCCGCGCTCGCCGAGGCCGGCACGGTTCGCCCGGTTCTCGACGGCGTCCTCGGGCTCGGGGAGGCGGCCCGGGCGCACGAGCGGGTCGAGACCGGCAGCGGCCAGGGAAAGCTCGTCCTGACCGTTCCGTCGTAGCAGGCTTTCCGGCGTCGGGACGCCGTCCGGGGCGCTCAGCAGGGGTAACGGTCGGGCGCGGTCAGCCGAGCGCCGCTGCTGTCGCCGGTCGCTGCGCCAGCAGGGTCCCGACCGCGCACGCGAGGAAGCAGGCGGCGCCGGCGGACGTGTTGAGATTCGAGGCTGCCTGGTTCACGAGCGAGGAGCTCGACCCGACCACGTAGCCGGCGATCGCCGCGATCCCGAAGAAGATGCATCCGAGCAGGTTGACGGCCGGCTGCCACCACCCGGAGCCGTCCCGTGACGGGCAGCCAACCGCGCCGCTGCGAGGCGCGATAGGCGATGAACCCGGAGACCAGGAAGCAGACGGACCCGTACGCGTCGGGGCGCCACACGAGCTTGTCGTAGCTGGGATTCGAGAGCGTGACCTGCAGGGCGCGGAACGTGGTGATGTTGAAGAAGAGGGTCCCGATCGACTGGACCACGGCCGCCCACCAGGCGGCCCGGCCGGCCGGGTCCGCAGCGCGGTGCGGAGCCGCCAACCAGGTCTGGAGCGCGCCGCCGATGGTGAAGAGCACCGAGCCGACGAAGAAGGTGATGGCGTCGGCGGTGGCGCCCACGACGCTCGCGTAGCCGGGGATCGGGCCGATCAGGAAGCAGGTCGACCCGAGCCCGAAGGCCCACGCCATCCACCCCTCCGTCGACGTCCGCCTCCGGACCTGCGGAATGGCCACAGTTGATTAGGCACCGCCCGGGTCCGCCGCGTCCTCGTCCTCGGCGAATGAGTTGGTCTCGGGACCGGGTCAGGAGGCTGCGCCGGCGGGATCGACCTCGGCGCGGGTCGTGTCCTGACCGTCGGCGGTGCCCTTTCCGGCGCCGCCGCCGAGCCAGATGCGCCGCGTCCTCGTGCCTTCGGTACCGGCCGTGCCCGGCCGGGTGGGCAGGCCCCAGCGGCGCGTCCGCGGGGAGCTCGGTGAGTCCGCCGCGATCGCACGACCGACCCGGACTCCTCGATCGTCTGCTCCTGACGCTGCATGGACCCTGCCTTCTGCTGACCGCCACCGTCGGGCGGGCTACGACCAGCAGACGACGTTCCCCTGCATGCCGGCTGTGCAGCCTCTGGGTAGCACCCGGACGCCAGCCGCATGTTCGCTGTGAAGCCCTCAGGGCCCAGGAGCCCCGACTGCCGCCATTCGCGAGCCCTTCCTCCGGCGAGGGGGACGGGGCAGGACGGCTAGGAGTGAAGGTGGACCCCCGCGACGAGAAGCACGACCATGATCACCGCGAGGGTGAAGTCGACGACGAGGCAGAACGGCGGCCACCATCGAGTGCCGGCGACGAAGTGGCTGCGGTGCTGCCAGAGATCCTTCAGTCCGTGTCCGACGTAGCCGATCACGAGCAGCCACCCCGACCCGGTGATGCCCAGCGCGGCGACCAGCACGAAGAGGGCAGCGACGCCGCTCTCGACCATGAGCACCTTTGGACGTCCATCGGCGACCGCGAAGCCGATGTAGATGGCCGCGATGAAGACCAGCCCGAGCGCGTAGACGCCGACCGGTTCCAGCCACCAGAACGCGAGCGGTGACGCCGCCTGGATGGCACCGGCCAGGACGCCCCAGAGCGCAGCTTCGCGTACCCGCGGATCAGGCATGCGAGAGCTGACAGCGAACGGGGTGCCCTCGGTGGGGAGCAGGGGAGACATGGTGTGCTCCTTGCTGGTGGAGTGGTGATCCGTCAGCAGACAGCCTCCCGAGGCGCACTGTCCGGGCCCTGGCCAAGCGGTGACCACCGGTTCCGGCGGCGGACCCGCGATGGACAGCGGGCGGACAGCGGCCTCCGGCAGCGTGGTGTCATGACGAGCGGCGGGCAGCCCCTGGACGGGCGGGACGGACACCGGTCCACGCTCGAGATCCCTCCGGGACTGTGCCGGCGGTGCGTACGCGCCCTCAGCCGCCGGTTGCGCGATCTGCCCGGTGTGGTCGCCTTCGAGATCGACGCCGAGGCCGGGCGCGTGTGGCTCAGCGGCGAGGTGGAGCGAGGCGACGCCGAGGCCGCGGTCCGCGATCTCAGCTGCTCGTGACCACGACCTGGCGCACCTGCGCACGGGCCTTCTCGGCCGTCCCGGCGTCGCCCGCGGCGTCCGCCGCCTGGGCGAGGAAGGCCCACAACCGGGCCCGGGCCCATGGGAACTCCCGGTCCTCGAGCAGGGCCACGGCACGCTCGCACTCCTGGACGGCGGCGGCCGCGTCCCCGGCGGCCAGCGCGAGGCGACCACGTCCCCAGGCGGCCCAGGCCTGGCAGCGCGGGTTCTGTGCCCGCCGGGCCACGTCGTCGGCCCGCTCCAGGAGCGGGCGGACGTCCTCGTCCGAGCCGACGTCGAGCAGGGTGTGGGCGAGGTGGACGAGCGCGAAGGCGAGCCCGTGCATGGTCTGGCCGTCCGACACGAGGTCGACGGCGAGCCGCAGCTCCGCGAGGGCCTCCTCGACCCGGCCCGTCTCCCGAAGCGCCAGCCCGAGATGCGCCCGTACCGCGCTGCCGATGACCAGGTCGCCGGCGCGGACGAACTCCTCCAGCGCGAGGCGCCACTGCTCGATCGACCGCTCGAACGCGCCTTCCCCGAGGTCGAGCAGCGCGGTGACGTAGTGCAGCTGCGCGCGCATCCCCGGGCTGTCGTCGTCGCCGAGCACGGCGGCGGCCTCGGCGGTGAGCTCCCGGGCCCGCGCCAGGTCACCGCCGTACTGGGCCTCCCAGGCGATGACGAGCTTCGACATCGCGGCGCTCCGCACGTCGCCGACCTCGTCGAGGATCGCGAGGCTCTCGCGCGCGGCCGCCCGGGACTGCGGCGTCGGGTAGTACACGTGGAAGATCGCCAGACCCTGCAGGGCGAGCCCGCGGTACGCGAGCGATCCGCCGGGCAGCGCCAGCAGCGCGGTCAGCGCCGCGACGCCCTCGTACCGGACGTTGTACTGCCAGAACCACACCATCGCGCAGGCCAGCCGGAAGCCGGCGTCCACGGTGCGCGGGTCCCGGCCGGCCCGGGCCCGCTCGATCGCGTGGTCGACGGCGGCGCGCAGGTTCTCGTGCTCCGCGAGCATCCTCGCCCAGCCGACCCCGCCCCAGCAGGACAGCGAGCCGTTCTCCTGCGCGTAGGTCGTGAAGTACGCCAGGTGCCGGTCGCGGACGTCGTCCGCCTCGCCCGCTTCCCGCAGCTTGGCCCAGCCGTAGTCGCGGATCGTCACGAGCAGCCGGAAGCGTCCGCTCTCCGGGTCCGGCACCACGAGTGAGCGGTCGACCAGCCGGAACAGCAGGTCGAGCACCTCGGCCCGTTCCAGGCCCTGGCCCTCGCACACCTGCTCGGCCGCCTCGAGCGTCCAGCCGCCGCGGAACACCGCCAGCCGCCGCAGCAGCGCGCGTTCGGCGTCGGAGAGCAGCTCGTAGCTCCAGTCCAGGGTCGCGCGAAGGGTGCGGTGACGTGCCTCGCTGGTGCGCGGGCCGGCCGTGAGGAGCGCGAAGCGATCACCGAGGCGGTCGGCGATCTCCCGCAGCGGCAGGGCCTTGGTCCGGGCGGCGGCGAGCTCGATGGCCAGCGGGACGCCGTCGAGCTGGCGGCAGATCACCGCGACGAGCGGTGCGGTGTCGGCGTCGAGGGCGAACCCGGGCCGCACGCTCCGGGCCCGCTCCAGGAACAGCCGGACGGCGGGGGCCTCGGCGATGACCGCGGCGTCCTCGTCGTCCGCCGGGACCGCGAGGGGGTGCACGGCGACCTGGACCTCGCCGGCCAGCGCGAGGGCCTCCCGGCTCGTCGCCAGCACGCGGACCTGCGGGCAGGCCTCGAGGATTCGTTCGAGGACCTCGGCGGCGGAGTCGATGACGTGCTCGCAGTTGTCGACCACGAGGAGGGTTCGCCGCGGGCCCAGGAACTCCAGGACGGCGGCGACGGCCGCAGCCCCCGGCCCCGACGGTTGCAGCCCGACCTGACGGGCGACCGCCTCCGCGACGTCCGCCCGGGGCTCGAGCGCCGCGAGCCGGACCAGCCGGACCTCGTCCGCTATGGACTGTTCGAGTTCGAGCGCCGCCGCCGGACCAGCCGGACGTCGTCCGCCACGGCCTCGTGGGCGTCGTCGGCCACCCGGCGGGCCACCTCCGTCGCGAGGGTCGTCTTGCCGACACCACCCGGGCCGGTGAGCGTCACGAGCCGGGAGGACCGGAGTCGCTCCAGCACGGCGTCGACATCGCCCTGCCGTCCGATCACCTCGGAGAGCCGCTGCGGCAGTTCCGGCGCGCCGCCATGGTGGCGGTTGAACGGTTCGCGAGCGTCGGAAGCGGGGACGGCGGCTTCGTCCACCCGCCGGGGAGCGGGCACCTGCTGGCGCAGGATCGCCTCGGCGAGCGACTGCAGTTCGGGCGAGGGATCGATGCCCAGCTCGTCGGCCAGCTGCCGGCGCAGCTGGTGGTACACGCTGAGCGCGTCGGCCTGCCGGCCCGTGCGGTACAGGGCGGTCAGGAGCAGCCGGTGGAGGCGTTCGCGCAGGGGGTGCAGGGCCACCAGCCGTTCGAGGTCGGCGACGGCCTCGGTGTGCCGGCCGAGCTCGACGAGCAGGTCCAGGCGATCCTCGAGGGCGCCGAGGCGCAGCTCCTCCAGGCGCGTGCTCTCGGCCTCGATCCACTCGGCGTCCCCGACGTCCGCCAGCGCCGGTCCTCGCCACAGCCCCAGCGCCTCCTCGAGCAGAGCCAGGGCGGCCGGCGCGTCGGCGTCCGCGCACTGGCGGGCACGAGTGACGAGTCGCTCGAAGCGGTGCGCGTCGACGGCGTCGGCGTCCACCACCAGCTGGTAGCCCGGCGCCCGGGTCACGAGCACCTCGCTCGGGACGCCCGCGGTGACGAGCGCGCGACGCAGCTTCGACACCCGGATCTGCAGGGCGTTGGCGGCGTCCGCCGGCAGGTCCTCCCCCCAGAGCGCGTCGGTCAGGGTGTCGACGGAGACGACCCGGCCGGGACTCATGGCGAGCCGGGCGAGCAGGGCACGCACGGCAGGCGGCAGCGAGCACCGGGGTCCGGCCCGGGACGCGTACCTCGACCGGCCCGAGGACGCCGAAGGTTGCTGTCTCCATGTCGCGCATCCCAACCCCGAAAGGCCGTGCGGAGTTCCCTCCGCACGGCCCCTCAGGGTACCCGGCCCGCCCGCCGCGATCTTGGAATGAACTACGCGGTGGACGCCACCTGCCGCCGGTCGGCCGCGGCGGGACGCGGGCGACCCGTCGTCGCGAGCTGGGCGCCGAGCCGATCGGCCAGCAGGGCGGCGTCGCGGCCGACCCAGCCGAGCAGGGCCGAGCCGCGGCTGCGCTGCCAGGGCAGGCCGAGGAAGGCCAGGCCGGGGACGTCGGTGATCCCCTGGTGGTTGATCGGGGCACCGCTCTCGTCCAGGACGGGCACGTGCAGCCACGGGTACGACGGCCGGTACCCGGTCGCCCAGATCACCACGGCCGGTCGCCGCCGCTCGCCGCCGGCGAAGAGCACGCCGTCGCCGTCGGCGTCCGTGGCACGCGGGAGCCGTTCGACCCGGCGGAACAGCTCCTTCACGTCGGTTCCCATGTGTTGTTGTCGTCCTTCAGCCGGCGGCCGATCCGCGTGTCCGGGCCGGCGTCCATGCCGTGCAGCAGCTCGATCCACCAGAAGAGGCTGCGGCCCAGCAGCCGGTTCGGTAGCGCCTTGCCCAGGGTCGAGACCGACAGGGACACCCGCCGCCCGGCGTCCGACCAGCTCCTGGGCGATCTGGACGCCGGTGTTGCCGGCGCCGACCACGAGGACCTCACCCGCCGGGATGCCGGCCGGGTTGCGGTAGCCGCTGCTGTGCAGCTGGACGACGTGCTCGTCGAGCCGCCGCGCGAAGCCCGGGACGAGCGGACCGGTGAAGCCGCCGCTGGCGACCACCACCTGCCGGGCCTCGAGCGTCGTCCCGCCGGCCTCGACGACGAACCCGCCCGACCCGTCGCGGCGGACGGAGCTCACCCGCGTGCCCGACCTCACCGGGAGGTCGAACGAGGTGGCGTAGCGGTCGAGGTAGTCGGCGACCTCGTCCTTGCCCGGGTAGCCCTCGGGGTCGCCGGGGAACGGCATCCCGGGCAAGGCGTCGTAGCGGCGCGGGGTGAACAGGGTCAGCGAGTCCCAGCGGCGGCGCCAGGAATCCCCGACCCGGTCGGCGGCGTCGAGGATCACGAACCGCCGACCGGCGCGCTGCAGGTGCTGACCGAGGGCGAGGCCGGCCTGGCCGCCGCCGATGATCACGGTGTCGAGACGAGTGTCGAGACGACTGTCGAGGCTCATCTCACGCCGCCTCGTACCCGGCCTCGGCGATGGCCTTCCGGACCTCCGCGTCGGACGCCGATCCGGTCACCCGCACGGTCTTCGTGGCCAGCTGCACGTCGACGTCCTGGACGCCGGCCACCTGGCAGACCTCGGTCGTGATGGCGCGGACACAGTGGTCGCAGCTCATGTCCGGCACGGAGAAGAGGAGCTCGTTCACGGTGGTTCTCCTTCGTCGGGGGAGCCGGGTCGCTCCCGATGCCGAGAACCGTGGCTGACGGCCCTGTCCGCTCCCTGTCGCGCCCGAGGGAGCCGCGGGCGAGGCGTGGACAGCGACCGGACAGCGGGTCGCCAGCGGTGGCGCGGAGGGTCGGACCGACACACCGACCCGAGGAGTCCTCATGTCGACCCCGACACCCGTTCGCGAGCTGTCCACCCTGCGCCACGTCACGCTCGACATCGGCGGCATGACCTGCGCCTCCTGCGTGCGCCGGGTCGAGAAGGCGCTGACCCGTGTCGACGGCGTCCAGGTGGCCGAGGTCAACCTCGCCACCGAGGCCGCGACCGTCGCGTTCGATCCCGCCGTCGTCTCGTTCGACGGCCTCTCCGCCGCCGTGGGCAAGGCCGGTTACACCGCGGCCGTGCATGTCGACGCGGCGTCGGCGCCGGCGGGAACGACGTCCGCGCCTCCTCCTGCCGCTGACGCGGCCGGACCTTCGGCCAAGGACGCCGAGATCGCGCGACTGCGCCGCCAGTGGCAGGTCGCCCTGGTCACCGGCCTGTCGATGATGGTCCTGATGTACCTGCCGCTGCCGGTGGACGTCATGGACTGGCTGATGCCGCTGCTGCTCGTCGTCGCCACCGTGGTGCAGTTCTGGGCCGGCCGGCCCTTCTACGCCGCCGCGTGGGCGGCGGGCAAGCACGGCGCCGTCAACATGAACACGCTCGTCGCGCTCGGGACGACGGTCGCGTACGGCTACAGCGCCTTCGTCACGCTCTGGCCCGCCCAGGCCGAGCGGCTCGGCCTGCCGCTGCACGTCTACTTCGAGATCTCCGTCGTCGTGACCGCGCTCGTCCTTATGGGCCGCTGGATGGAGGCCCGGGCCAAGCGCAGCACCACCGCGGCGATCGCCGCCCTGGTCGGCCTCCAGCCGCCGACGGCGCGCGTGCTGCGCGGCGAGGTCGAGGTGGACGTCCCGATCGAGCAGGTCGTTGTCGGCGACCTGCTGCGCGTCCGGCCGGGCGAGAAGCTTCCGGTCGACGGCGTCGTCGTCGAGGGCACCACCTCGGTCGACGAGAGCATGCTCACCGGCGAGAGCCTGCCCGTGGGCAAGGCCGCCGGGGACACGCTGATCGGCTCCACGGTGAACGCCACCGGCTCGGTCGTGATGCGGGCCACCGCCGTGGGCACGGACACGACGCTCGCCCAGATCGTGCGGCTCGTGGAGGACGCGCAGGGCTCGAAGGCGCCGATGCAGCGGCTGGCCGACACCGTCAGCGGTTGGTTCGTCCCCGCCGTGCTCGTCGCCGCCGCCCTCACGTTCCTGGGCTGGACCTTCCTGTGGCCCGGCGACGACGCCGTCTCGCTGGGCGTCGGCACCGCGATCGCCGTCCTGATCATCGCCTGCCCGTGCGCACTCGGCCTGGCCACCCCGACTGCGATCATGGTGGGTACGGGCAAGGCGGCCGAGCTGGGCATCCTCATCTCCGGCGGCGAGGCCCTGGAGCAGGCGCGACGGCTCACCACCGTCGTCCTCGACAAGACCGGCACGATCACCCGGGGCAAGCCCTCCCTCACCGCTCGTGCACCCTGCCGCCGGCATGGACGCCGACGAGCTGCTCGCCCTCGCCGCGGCCGCGGAGACCGGGTCGGAGCACCCGCTCGGCGCCGCGCTCGTCGCCGCCGCCCGCGAGCGCGGTCTGGAGCTGCCCGCGCTGACGTCGTTCGAGGCCCTGCCCGGCCGGGGGCTGCGGGCCACCGTCGGCGGCCACGAGGTCCTCGTCGGCAACGACGCCCTGCTCGCGCGGGTTCGACCTCGCCGGGCTGCGGCCGCTCGCCGACGCCGCCGCGGCCGCGCGGCGCCACCCCGGTCTACGCGCCGTCGACGGCGCGGCCGGCCGGAGTGCTCGCCGTCGCCGACACCGTCAAGCCCGAGTCCGCCGACGCCGTCGCCCAGCTGCGCGCCCTCGGCCTCGAGGTCTGGATGCTGACCGGCGACAACCCGCGGACCGCCGCCGTCGTCGCCCGCGAGGTGGGCATCGACGTCGACGGCGGGAAGGTGCTCGCCGACGTCCGCCCGCAGGACAAGGCCGCGCACATCGCCCGGCTCCAGGAGGCCGGCGCCGTCGTGGCCATGGTCGGCGACGGCATCAACGACGCGCCCGCGCTGGCCACCGCCGATCTCGGCATCGCCATCGGCACCGGTACGGACGTCGCCATCGCGGCCTCCGACATCACCCTCGTCGGCGGCGACCTGCGGGGCATCGTCGCCGCCATCGCCCTCTCACGTCGCACGGTGACGACGATCAAGCAGGGCCTGGCCTGGGCGTTCGCCTACAACGTGCTGCTCATCCCGGTCGCCGCCGGCGTCCTCTACCCCTTCAACGGGACGCTGCTCAACCCCTCGCTCGCGGCTGCGGCGATGGCGATGAGCTCGGTCAGTGTCGTCACGAACGCCCTGCGGCTGCGCGGGTTCCGCCGGCCGGCGACGGCCGCCGACCTGCGGCCGCGGCTGCGCCGCCGGCTCGCGGACTCGTCGTACCTCGTCGGCATCGCTGCGCTCGCCATCGTGCTCGGCGGCGGGCTCACCGCCCTCAGCCGCACGAGCGCCGCCGAGCGGGGCATGAACGGGCAGCTCGCGTGGATCCAGGGCACGGGCATGCCGATGCGCCCGTCGATGACCGTGATGATGAGCGCCGAGACCGAGCCCCTGGACGCCGACGACGCGAATGTCGCCGTCGACATCCACGTGCCCGCCGACGCCGTTCCCGGGCGCCCGACCCGGGTCGTTCTCCGGGTCACCGACACGCGCACCGGCCGCCCCGTCGAGGACATCGGGCGCAGCCACGAGGCCTGGATGCACCTCATCGTCACCCGCCACGACCTCGGGACCTTCGCCCACATCCACCCGCAGCCCACGGGGACGCCGGGCGAGCTCAGCGTGCCGGTGACCTTCCCCACCGCGGGCCGCTACACGCTCCACGCGGAGTTCAAGCGCAAGGGCGAGATGACGGACGTCGTCGCAGCCTCCGACGCGGTCGTCGCCGACGCCGACGCGATCCCCGACGAGCCCGTCCGCGCATCCGGTCGCGTGCAGGTCGTGAACGGCGTCCGCGTCGAGCTCGTCGGCAACGCCGAGGCGGGCCACCGCAGCCGGCTGACCTACCGGTTCAGCGACGCCCGCACCGGTGCGCCGATCACGACGCTGCGGCCCTACCTCGCCGCCGCAGGTCACATCGTCGTGATGCCGGCTGACGGCCACGGCTTCGCCCACGAGCACGCCGAGGCCGAGGACGCCGACGGCAACCCCGTGTTCGCCCTCCCGGGCCAGACCTTCGGCCCCGACCTCGACGTCCACGCCGCCTTCCCGCGGCCCGGCCTCTACCGGATCTGGGGCCAGTTCCGCACCGCCGACGGCACCGTCGTCACCACCCAGTTCACGGTGCCCGCCGTGGACGCCGCTTCGGAGTGACCGGACGTCGTCGGAAGCGAGCACAGCCGGCCCCTGACCAGACGCGTCTGGTCAGGGGCCGGCTGCACTGGGCAGGGCGAGGTCGAAGCGCGACGACGCTGGGCTCAGGCGGGCTGCCACAGTTCGATCCGATGGCCCTCCGGATCGGTGACCCAGCCGAATCGGCCGACACCCTCCATGTCCTGCGCCTCCGCGGCCACGTCCGCTCCCTTGGCGCGCAGTTGCGCGAGCATCGCGTCCAGGTCGCGGACCCGGAAATTGATCATCACCTGCTGGTCGCGGGACCCGAAGTAGTCGGTCTCGGCCTCGAACGTCGCGAACACCGTCGGCCCGGCATCGGGACTCCACAGGCCCATCTCGTCCGCGTCCAGCCCCAGGCACTCCCGATACCAGGCACCCAGGGCCACCGGGTCCGTTGCCCGTAGGAAGTAGCCGCCGATCCCGAGCACGCGTTCCATGTCGTCATCCTGCCAGGACGGATGCCCCGGACCGGGACGACGGGGCCGCGCACGAGAACCTCGCCTCGCAGCTGGGCGCCCTGCCCCTTCCATTTTATAGCCGATTCGAAGCTCTCATGAGGCCTCGATTTCTTGTGCACAATCGCGCATCTCAGCTGTGTCGAGAGAGCGAGGACGGCCATGGTCGACGTACTGAGACTGGACGAGATCGACGGGACGCAGCGCGCGCTCGTCGGAGGCAAGGCGGCGAACCTCGGTGAGCTGCGTCGGCTCGAGGGCGTCGACGTGCCGGACGGTTTCTGCGTCACGACCTCCGCATTCCGGCGGGTCGTGACCGGATCGCCGGGGTTCTCCGACCGGCTCGACCGACTGGCACGCCTGACCCCGGAAGATGTCAACGCCATTCGCACCGTGAGCGCGGAACTGCGTGCGGCGATCGACAACCTTCCGCTACCCGACGAGCTGGTGGCGGCGATCGAGGGCGGGCTCGCCCGGCTCGGCGAGCACGCTGCCTACGCGGTGCGGTCCAGCGCGACGGCGGAGGACCTGCCGACCGCGTCGTTCGCCGGCCAGCAGGACTCCTACCTGAACGTCGTGGGAGTGCCCGCGATCCTCGAGCACGTCCGGCGGTGCTGGGCGTCGCTGTTCACCGAGCGCGCCGTGGCCTATCGCCTGAAGAACGCCGTCGACCCTGACGCCCTCATGGGCGTGGTCGTCCAGCGGATGGTGGCACCGCAGGCGGCGGGGGTCCTGTTCACGGCGGACCCCGTGACCTCGAACCGGAGGATCGCCACCGTCGAGGCGGTGTGGGGGCTGGGCGAGGCGCTGGTCTCCGGCCGCGCGACGGGGGACGTCTACCGCGTCCGGGACGACGACGTGGTCGTCTCCACGACCGTCGCCCCCAAGCCGCGCGCCGTCCACGCGCAGCCGGGTGGCGGGACGGACGAGCGGACGGTGGAGCCTCTCCGGCAGACCATGCCCGCTCTCACCGACGCCCAGGTCGTCCGGCTGGCTCGGCTGGGCCGGCGCGATCGAGGCGCACTTCGGCCGGCCGCAGGACATCGAATGGTGCCTGGCAGGCGACGACTTCGTCGTCGTCCAGAGCCGGCCGATCACGACGCTGTTCCCCGTACCGGCGACCGACGACGGCCGGCACCACGTCTACATCTCCGTCGGCCACCAGCAGATGATGACCGACCCGATGAAGCCGCTCGGCCTGTCCTTCTGGCAGCGCACGACCCGGGCCAGCATGGTCGAGGCGGGCGGCCGGCTGTTCGTCGACGTCGCTCCGGTGCTGGCCTCACCGACCGGACGCGCCGGCTTCCTGGACATGGTTCGGCGCTCCGACCCGTTGATCGGCGACGCCCTGCAGTCCGTCGTCGACCGCGGCGACCCCCTCTCGCCGGTTCCCCACGAGCAACTCCCGGAGGGCACCGGCCGGGGGCCGCGCCCGCGCCGATCGACACCGACCCGGCGATCGTCCGCGAACTGATCGAGGACAGTCGTGCCTCGATCGCGGCGCTGCGTCACGACATCCGGGACGTGTCCGGACCGGCGCTGTTCGACGTCATCCTCGCCGACCTCGGGGAGTTGCAGCGGATCCTGTTCGATCCACGCAGCCATCAAGTGATCATGGCGGGGATGGAGGCCGCCTGGTGGCTCAGCGACCACCTCGAGACGTGGCTGGGTGAGAAGAACGCTGCCGATCGGCTGGCCCAGTCCGTCCCCGACAACGTCACGGCGGAGATGGGGTTCGCCCTGCTCGAGGTGGCCGACGTGATGCGCCCCCACCCCGAGGTGGTGATGTTCCTGCAGCACGTGATGGCCGATGGCTGCGGCGACGACGGCTTCCTGGACGGGCTGGCGAGCGTGTCGGGCGGCCGCGCGGCGCGCGACGCCCTCGAAGCCTTCCTCGACCGGTACGGCATGCGCTGCGTGGGCGAGATCGACATCACGAGGCCGCGCTGGAGCGAGCGCCCCGAGACCCTCGTGCCCACGCTGCTCGGTTCCATCAGCAATGCCGAACCGGGCGAGGGCCGCCGGCGCTTCGAGCAGGGACGCCGCGAGGCCCGGGCCGAGGAACGGGAGGTGCTGTTCCGGCTGCGGGAGCTGCCGGACGGGGAGCACAAGGCCGCCGAGACGAAGCGGATGATCGACCGCGTCCGCACCTTCGCCGGGTACCGGGAGTACCCGAAGTACGCCATGATCAGCCGCTACTTCGTCTACAAGCAGGCGCTGCTGCGCGAGGCGGATCGGCTCGTGCGGGCGGGCGTCCTGCGCGAGCGGGAGGACGTCTTCTACCTCCGGCTGCAGGAGTTCCACGAGGTCGTGCGTACGCAGCGCCTCGATCAGCAGCTCGTCGACGAGCGCAAGGCCGCGTTCACCTCGTACGGGGCGCTCACCCCGCCCCGGGTGTTCACGTCGGACGGCGAGGTGATCACCGGCTCGTACCGACGCGACAACGTGCCCGCCGGCGCGCTGGCGGGGCTGCCTGTCTCGGCCGGGACCGTCGAGGGGCGGGCTCGGGTGATCAGCGACCTCGCGCGGGCCGACCTCCAGGCGGGCGACATCCTGGTCACCGCCTACACCGATCCCGGCTGGACCCCCCTGTTCGTGGGAATCGCCGGCCTGGTGACGGAGGTGGGGGGCCTGATGACCCACGGCGCGGTGATCGCGCGCGAATACGGCCTACCCGCCGTCGTGGGCGTGGAGCGGGCCACCCAGCTGATCGGCGACGGGCAGCGCATCCGCGTGGACGGGGCGGCCGGATACGTCGAGATCCTGTCGTGACCGCGGCGACGGGGCGATCAGCAGTCGAACACCGACCAGCAGATGTCGTTCCGCATCCGCTGGTCGTCGAGGACCAGCTCGCGGATCGCCTCCGGGAGCTGGTCGCGCTGCCACCGGCACTCGCGTCGCCCCGCGCTCTCACTCTCTCCTGCCGGTGCGGCAGCCCGCGCGGCCTTGATCGCATAGGCGGCGGCACCGAGCTCGTGCGCGGCGACGTGAGCCACGACCCCCGCTTGGCCGGCGGCGTAGGCGGCATGGCGTGCCGGCCCCTTCAGGTCTCGGGCCGCCGCCATCGCGTGGCCGCCCGCCGCGCGAGCCTGCGACATCCTGATCTCGCCGCGAGCCCAGGCCCGGGCCTGCTCGATGGCCCGACGCGGCCGGGGGTCCTCAGGCCGGGCCGACTCGAACAGGTCGAGCACGTGCTCGGCGCACGTTGCCGCCCACAGGGCGAGGAGCTGATGATCGGCATCGGTGAGCGTCCCGCCCCGGCGGATCGTCACGAGACGGGGGTCGCGCTCCTTCGGAAGGATCACAGCCCGAACCCCCTCCGCTCGCACGTCCCCGAGGATCACCGCCTCTCAGTGTCTCGCAGCGGTCCGGGCGGTGCCGAAGCTGCCATGCTGCAGCCCGTGCACGCGCCAAGGACGATCTCGAGGCCCTCATGACACAGACGCGAGTTCCTCCGGTGCTCGTCACCGGAGCGACCGGACGGATCGGGCGTGCCGTGGTCGACCAGCTCGTCGAGGCAGGGGTGCCGGTCCGCGCGCTCATCCGCCGTTCCGAGGCGGCAGCCACGCTGCCGGCCGAGGTCGAGGTCGTCAGCGGTGACCTCACCGTGCCCGAGTCGCTGGATCCGGCACTGCGCGGGGTGAGTGCCGTCTTCCTCGTGTGGACCGCCCCGCCGGAAACCGCTGCGGCGGTGGTCGACCGTCTGGTCAGCTACGGGCCGCGGGTCGTCCTCCTCTCCGCACCGCACCGGACCCCGCACCCGTTCTTCCAGCAGCCGAATCCGATGGCGACCCTCTTCGCCGAGATCGAGCGGCTCATCGCCGGCGCCGGCCTCGAGTCGACGATCGTGCGGCCGGGCGTGTTCGCCTCGAACGCCTTGTTCTGGTGGGCGCCCGTGATTCGCGCCGAGGGTGTCGTGCGGTGGCCGTACGGCGCTGCCGAGACGGCACCCGTCGATGACCGCGACGTCGCAGCCGCGGCGGCGCGGACCCTGTACGACGACGGACATGCCGGAGGTGACTACGTGCTCACCGGCCCGGAGTCACTGAGTCAGGCGGAGCAGGTGAGCATCATCGGCGACGTGCTGGGGCGCGGGATCGCGTTCGAGGAGCTGTCGCCGGACGAGTTCCGGCGTCAGACGGAGGGAAGCTGGCCGGCCCCTGCCGTGGACATGCTTCTTGCTGCCTGGGGCGCGACGATGGGGCGGCCGGCGTTCGTCACCTCGACGGTGTCCGACATCCTCGGGTCGGCGCCGCGAACGTTCCGGCAGTGGGTCGCCGATCACGCCACGGCATTCACGGCGGGTCCGGCCGGTCACGAGACCTGAGAGCCTCCCCCTCACCCCGTCATGAGGCCGCGCAGCCCCGAGCCGGCCAACCACAACCCCACCAGCAGCGATACCAGAACGATCGCTCGATCACGATGGTCGTCGATCCACAGGCGGACCCCTTCGAGCCGCACCGCCGCGGCCTGGGGTGCGAGCGTCGCCCAGAGCTCCATCGCCAAGAAGCTGGACGTCGCGAGCAGGCAGAAGAGCAGCAGTGCCAGGTAGTTCCCCGCGTGGGAAAGGTCGGCTCGCACGACCGTCGCCGCGCCCGCTGCCACCAGCGTCCACGGCTGCAGCAAGGCGCCCAGCCCGGCCGCCGCCCACGGAGAGAGGCGGTCGAGCCGGCCCATCCAGCTCGGCTGCTTGCGTGGGGCGGCTCTACGGCGCCACGCGCGGAGTGCGACGACGAGGAGCAGGAGGCCCAGGAGGATCTCGACCACGAGCACGGCCGTCGAGGGCACCGTGTGGGGTCTCGGCGGCTGGGGCCCCCTGAGCACGACCACGGCCGCCAGCACGGCGACGAGGCAGGCCAGCCACCCGAGGATGAAACCGAGCCCCTTTCGGGTGCCGTGCCAGGCGCCGAGGATCAGGATGAAGGCCACGAGCGGGAACGGCTCGAGAGCGATCGCGAGCCCGAGGATCACGAGGTCGAGCAGCACGCCTACACCTCCGGAGCACCCCCTGCTGGAATGCGCGGCCGAGCGTATGCCCAGGTGCGGAGCTTGAACATCATGCGTGAGGAGTGATCCAGGTCGTGCCTGGCCCTGGCCTCGCCGGCCCCCCTCGATGGCCGCGCCGGCTCACCGGGTCACGCGCCGATGAGTTCCCGGCGCGACGAACGTCGAGACGGGTATGACAACGACCCAGGTGCTCGAGACCGCCGAGGCGGACATCGTCTACGACGTCCACGGCCAACTGCCGCCCGCCGACGGGCGTCCGCTGCTGTTCCTGATCGGACAGCCGATGACCGCCAGCGGCTTCGGCGCCCTGGTCTCCCAGTTCCCCGACCGCACCGTGGTCACCTACGACCCGCGCGGCCTCGACCGCAGCACCCGGAAGGACGGCCGGGTCGACAACACACCCACCGACCAGGCGGCCGACCTGCACGCTCTGATCCAGGAGCTGGGTTGCGGCCCCGTCGACATGTTCGGGAGCAGCGGGGGAGCGGTGACGGCGCTCGCGCTCGTCGCCATCTATCCGGACGACGTGGCGACCCTGGTGGCGCACGAGCCGCCGCTCATCCCGGTGCTTCCCGACGCGGCCGCCGCCCAGCGCGCCTTCGCCGGCGTCCGGGACGCCTACGAGGCCAAGGGGTGGGGCGCCGGCATGGCGGCCTTCATGGCGATGACCTCGTGGCAGGGCGAGTTCACGGACGAGTACTTCGCCCAGCCCGCGCCGGACCCGGCGATGTTCGGCATGCCCACCGAGGACGACGGCTCTCGTGGCGATCCCCTGCTCTCGGACAACTCCTGGCCGGTGAGCGGCTACCAGCCGGACGTCGACGCGCTGGCGGCCGCGCCGACGCGCATCGTGATCGGCGTCGCCGAGGAGTCCGGGGACGCCTTCACCGGCCGGACGTCGCGGGCCACAGCCGCGCTGCTCGGCCAGCAGGCCACCGTGTTCCCCAGCCACCACGGTGGCTTTCTGGGAGGCGAGCACGGCTACGCCGGACAGCCCGAAGCCTTCGGACGCCGACTGCGCGAGGTCCTCGACCGCGGCTGACCGCGGGACGCCTGCCGGGCTGTCACCGGCTCACGCAGTAGGCGCCCGAGGGCTCATCCCACGTGCGCGACGGGATGCACGACCTGCAGTCGATACAGGGACCAGGGCGAGGTCGTGATGTCCATCCCTGATGACGCGACCGGGCCGAAGCCCTCCGATCGGTACCAGGCGTCCGCGGCCTGCTCCGATTCCCACACGTCCACGACGCGCCAGCCACCTTCCGGCCTGGGGCCGGCAAGGTGCGCGATCGCGCCCTCGGGAAGGGGTGCGTCCAGCGACCCCAACCCGAGGGCCTGCATCAGCTGGTCGTAGCTGGACTGGTCGACCTGGTTCGACTCGAGAACGACGGCGAAGGCCATTGGGCTCATCCCCTGGCAGCGCGAAGGGAAGCGGCGCGAGCACCGCGCCCTTCATCGTGCTCCGATCACATGGGCGCAACAAGGCCGACTTCCGGAGCAGGTGTGGTGAGCGGCAGTCCCGGCGCGCCTGCTCGCGACGCGTCCGTGGCCGGCTCGAACCACAGCGACAGTCCTCAAGGCCGCCGGGGTTCTGGCTCAGCTGGAAGTGCCAGATGATGGCAACAGGGCGGTCGGCGTAGGCGACGTCGACAGCGTCGGGTGCGTAGGCGTGCAGCGCCCAGATGTCCGGCGGGCCGGGTCGGGTCGTCGCCGGCCGCGTCGGGCGGGTCCGTCGCCGTGCCGCCGTCGTCGTGCGTCGACGGGTCGGGACGTGTCGGTTCCAGGCAGGCGCGCACGGCGAAGCCGAGTGGCAGCGCTGCGGCCAGGTAGTCGCTGGTTCTGTGGTCCCACGAGCGCATCAGGGCTGCGCGGCCCTCGCCGTCGCGGACGAGCATGGGGCGCCCGATGCCCTCCACGAGGGCGCGGGCGTCGGAGACGATCAGGTGGCCACCGGGACGCAGCACCCGCGCGAACTCGGCGAAGACCGGAGCCAGGTCCGACACGTGGTTCAGAGCCAGGGCGCAGACCACCAGGTCGGCTTCGGCGTCGGCCACGGGGAGGTCGTGCAGGTCCCCCGCACGCCAGTCGCCCTCGGGCAGCTTGGTCCGGGCAACGGCGAGCATCTCGGGCGAGCTGTCCACACCGATGACGCGATGGCCGCCGGCGGCGAGGTGAAGGCTGTGGCGACCGGTGCCGCAGGCTGCGTCCACCGCTACCCCTACCGGCAGGCCGTCCAGGATGCGGCGCACGATCGGGCCCTCGATGTCCAGGAGCTGGTTGCCCGGCTCGTCGTACCAGGGCGCCCAGGCGGCGTAGCCCTGGTGGGTGTCGACCAGCGGGGTGCAGGAGCCCGGTCCGAGGTCCTGAGCGATGCCAACAGATGAGCGACGTCGTCGAGGCGCGCGGCGGTGGCCGCGGCGTCGTGTTCGCCGGCGAAGCAGCGCAGCAGGGCGACTCCCTCGACGCCGATCAAGTACGCCAGAGGGTGCTGGTAGAGCGAACCGGACTCGGGAGCCACGCCTCCAGCCTGAGTCTCCCTGATGTGTGCGCGCACGCTGGATAAGCGCAGGACGACGACGAACACGGCGCCTCGATCTGCCGCGGTTCGCCGCCCTCAGCCGGGTGTCACGCCCGCACGGGTCAACGCGAGCCGAAGTTGCTCGCCGACCGCGAGAGTCGAGAAGTGCTGCTCCACCCGGCGCCGGGCTGCTCGGCCCAGCTGCGCGCGCCGCTGGGGCGCGGCGAAGAGGCCGAGCAGTGCATCGGCAAGCGCGCCCGCGTCTCCTCGCGGCACCAGGACGCCGCCGTCCTCGTCGCCCCCGCCCACGAGTTCGCGTGCCCCCGGCGCGTCAGCGAGCACGACCGGTCGACCGCACGCCATCGCCTCCAGCGGCGCGACGGCGAACCCCTCGTGCCGGCTGGCGGAGACCCAGACGTCGCAGGCGGCCAGCCTCGTCCCGACCTGCTCCGGTTCGGCGTACCGCGCCAGCCATGTGACGCCACGCAGCCCGGGGCCGGTGAGCAGTGCGCCGAGTTCCGCGTCGTCGGCCCCCGAGCCCACGAGCAGCAGGCGCAGGTCGGCGTCCGGTTCGCGGGCGCACACCTGAGCCCACGCGGCGACCAGCACGTCCAGGCCCTTGCGCCGCAGATCGACGCGCCCGTGCCAGGCCACGACGAGCGCGTCGTCCGGGACAGCGAGCCGAGCACGAGCCGGAGCCTTGTCCTCGGGCCGCCAGCGCGCCGTCTCGACCGGGTTCATCACGCGATGCACGCGGTCGGCGTCCACCCGCCGGTCCGCGACCACCCGCTCGGCCTCCTCCGCCGGCCCCACCAGCAGTCCGGCCAGCCGGCGCATCGACGGCCCCCGGGCGACGCGTTGCAGGGGCGCGGCCTCCCACGGCGGGATACCGCCCTGGAACGACGCCAGGACGGGAAGGCCTCGCCGGCGTCCCCACCACGCGAGCAGGTCGGCTCGCGGCTCCTCGTACTCCTGCACGAGCACCGCGTCGTGACCCGACAGTTCGGCCAGCAGGCCTGGTGCGAGCGCACGGCGATACGCGGCGAGGTCGCGCCGCAGGCCCGGCCGCCGGCCGCGAGCCGACGCCGGCGCGGGGAGCACCACGACCTGCGTCCCGGTCGGCAGGTGCGTGCGCCGCTGCGCGGCCCCCGCCGATCGCGACGACACGACGATCGTCGGCTCGTAGCCGGTTGCCGCCAGGCCCTCGGCGTACCCGAACAGCCACCCTCCGGTGAGGCGGTCGCAGAAGTCCGTGAGGCCGAGACCCAGTGGGTCGAGGAACACCTCGATCGGCGTTCCCCACGGCACCAGCGCGACGCTGGGCCGGCGCGGAGAACCCGGAGAACTCAATCGATCGTCCACCGCAGCGCGATCTCCGTGCCCACGCCGGCGGGCCGGTGCAACCGGGACGCGGGCCAGACCACCGGCGCGAGCGCGAGACCGGTGACCCGTTTGACGCGCTGGGGGAGCCGTGAGAACGCGAGGTCATGGGCGACCACCGTCACGGGCGTGATGAAGGTCGCCAGGGCGTCGTGAGGCCGCCCGACCAGCCTGTCGAGTTCGGCCACCGGGTAGCCGCGGCGAACATGCCCCCACTCGGCCATGACGTCCCGGTCGGTCGGCGTCCAGCGGCGGTAGGCCCGGTAGAAGGGGAACCGCCAGGTGTCGGCCGGTGTGGAGAGCAGCAGGTGACCCCCGGGGCGCAGGATCCGCAGCACTTCGCGGACGGCGGCGCCGTCGTCCGGTATGTGCTCCAGGACGTCGAAGAGGGTGACGACGTCCGCCGCTCCGTCGGCGATCGGCAGCCGCGTCGCATCACCGGCGACGAAGCACCTGCGCGGCGCCCCGTCGGCGGCGGGCGCGCCGTACAGGTCCGAACGGTGGCCGTACGACGCATCCAGGTCCACGGTGAGCACATCGGCGGCGGGGTACAGCGCCGCGGCCAACCCGCTCTGGCCGCCTCCGACCTCGACGACCAGGCCGACACCTCGCTCGGGACTCACGGCGTGGATCGCCCGCATCTTCTCGCCGTAGAACAGGCCGAGCGTCCGGGGGTGGGCGAACGGGTTCGACGCGACGAACGCTTTCAGCGGCGCCTTCCCCGCCGCGCCGTCGCCCACGTCCGGAGCGGTCGGGGCGACGGGCCGGACGGGCGGGCCGACGGTCGGGGAGGGCCGGACGACGGCCGGCGGCGCTGCGCGCACCATCGCCGGCACACGGAGGAGCCCGGCGAGGTAGCCGAGCACGTCCGCGCCCAGGGTGGGGTCATCGGCCTGCCACCAGAGCCGGCGCAGGCCGCGGCCGAGGTAGTAGCGCGGCAGCGCTGCCAGCACCCGCCGTGGCTCGCCGAACTGGCGCGTGTGGTTCCACTGGCCGGCGAGGGCCGCCACGTGTCCACGCATGTAGCGGTACGCCTGCCGGCGCAACTCCGGCAGGCTGTCGCGGTGGTAGTGGTACGCCACTGCCCACGGCTCGTAGCGGCAGCGCCAACCGCCGGCGAGCAGCCGGTACCACAGCTCCGAGTCCTCGCTGCAGCCCGCGGCCCCCGCGCCGAGACGCGTGTCGAAGCCGCCGACGCGGTCGAACGCCGACCGGCGGAACGCCACGCTCGCGCCCGCTCCGAGGCGCCACACGTGAGGGGTGCGCCGGCGATGCCGATGGAACCACTCCGGCCCGACCTCCCAGGCGCGGAAGCCCTGACCGAAGCCACCCACGACGTCCTCGAAGATGCGGTGCGCCTCCGTGTCGAGCGCGCCGGGCAGAACCAGGCCGGTCACGGCCATGACGTCGGGCGATCGGAATCCGGCGAGGAGCCTGCCGAGCCACCCGGGGTGGACGACGGCGTCGTCGTCAGTGAACGCGATGACGTCCGCGCCAGTGGCGGCGATCCCGGCGTTCCGGGCGTGGCTCAGACCCGGGCGTGGCTCCAGGACGTAGACGGCGCCCTCCTCCTCCGCGACTCGCCTGGTGCTGTCGTCGCGCGGAGCGTTGTCCACGACGACGAGTTCGTCCGGGCGGCGATCGAGCGCGCGGACGGCGCGCAGGCAACGGCGCAGCTGCTCGGGGCGGTCCCGCGTGCAGACGACCACCGCGACCGTGGTCGCTCCGACCGCAGGCGGTGCCGGGCGATTCACCACGGCGTCCAGAGCGGCGGGCACCTCCGCTGCGAGGAGGTCCGGGAGCGACACCGGTCCCGCCGCCCGCGGTGCTTCGTCCGGCAACGCCGCGGCGAAGGCCGTGCCCGGATACAGCAGATCGCCGACGGCGGGGGACACCGCCGCCGCGACGAGGCGGGCGAGGCGCGCCTCGGACACGGGGAGCTGCCAGGGCTCGACCTGCAGCACGCCGAGGGGACGGCTGCCCCACCAGAGGTACCAGCGGTGGACCAGCCCGTCGCGATCCGCCAGCGACGGCAGTCCCTCCCGGAGGTCGACGGAACGGAGAGCCGGCGATGCATCGGCGCCGCCCGAGGCGCCGACGGCGTCCGTCCGGGTCATCGCGGCCTCACGTCGTCCGCTCATCATGGCCGCGACTGGGCTGGTCGTGTCGGCGATGCTCCTGCGTCCGCCCGGCGGAGGGCCATGCGCCGGCGCGACCGCGGGTACCCGAACGGCAAGCCGGTGACCCCGCCCACCAACTCCGCCCAGGCCGAGCGGACGTCCTCGCCGTTGCGCTCGCGCACGCCTCCGGCCAGCTGCCGTTGCTGGTAGCGCAGCCACCACACGACCATCCGGACGATCTGGGCACGTTCCCGCCGGTCGCCCCAGCGTGCGCCCAGAAAGGCGGCGAACCCCGCCCCCCAGGAGGCGTACTGCCGGCGCAGTTCGTCCATCCCGCGGCGGTGCCGGTGGAACACCGCCATCCGGGGCTCGTAGACGAGGACGTGCCCGGCATCGAGCACCCGGTAGAAGGCGTCGAGATCGCCTCCGCCCGGCAGCGGGGGTCCGGTGTCCAGCGCCTCGTCGAAGCCCCCTGCCGAGCGCATCACAGCGACGTCGAAAGCCATGTTGCAGCCCGCGCCGAAGATCCCCGCCCCGAGCGGGTGGAGCCGGTTGCCGGGACCGTGCCGGCCGTCCCAGCGGCGCTGTTCGTATCCGCGGCCGAAGCCGCCCCGGCGCTCGAACCGGAGCTGCGCGTCCGTCTGCAGTTCGGCCGGCAGGACCAAGCCGGTCAGGGCGGCCGCGTCGGGATGCTCGACCAGTGCGGCGGCGAACCCGTCGAGCCAGTACCGGTCCACCCGGACGTCGTCGTCGACGAAGGCGATCCACTCCCCGCGGGCCTCCTCGAGCGCGCGGTTGCGCGCGACGTCGAGCCCCGCCACCGGCTCCCGGACGTAACGCACGCCGTCCAGCCGGGAGACCACCTCGCGAGTCCGCTCGTCGGGCGGGCAGTTGTCCACGACCAGGATCTCCGCCTGGTGCGTCCCGACGGCAGCGAGCACGCTGCCGAGACACTCGACGAGGTCGTCCGGCCGGTTCCGTGTGCAGACGGCGACGGTCACCGACGGCGTTGCTGCCGCCGGGGGCTCCTCCTCCACGAGGAGTGCGCGCCGCACCCGTTCGGTCAGCAGGCCCGGTGCACCGACGGCGGCGGCCAGGTCGGCGAGAGCGGCACCGGTCGCCGGTGCCTGTGACCGTGGGAGAAGCAGGAAGCCCAGCGGGCGTCGCCCGTCCCGCAGCAGGACGCCGAATCCGTCAGGGCCTTCGTCGGACGGCAGCGCCGGTAGCGGTGCGGTGACATCGACGTCGACGAGTCGGTATCCCATCCCGCCATCCGGTCTGCCGCCACGATGGAGGCGGGTGGACAAGGTGCACTACGGTGCCCTGGATACCGCACGCATCGCCTAGATCACAATGGAGACTGCTGCTGCGGTTTCGCCCTGGCGCGGGGCAGGAACGTGGGGAGGGGCATGGACGCCGCCGCCACGGTCTGGGTCGAGAACGCCCCCGGACCCGGCCGAAAGGCGCTCGATTGGCGTGAACTTTGGCGCTATCGGGAGCTCGTCACGTTCCTGGCGTTGCGCGACCTCAAGGTGCGCTACAAGCAGGCGGTATTCGGCGTGCTCTGGGCGATCGCCCGGCCGCTGGCGGCTGTGGCGGTCTTCACCGTCGTCTTCGGCCGGCTCGTGCACGTTCCGAGCGACGGGATTCCGTACGTCCTTTTCGTGTTCACCGGCATGATCGTCTGGACACTGTTCGCCGACGGACTGGACGGCGCGACGACGAGCCTGGTGTCGAACGCGCCGCTCATCACCAAGGTCTATTTCCCTCGGGTGGCCGTTCCGCTGGCGAGCGTCCTGCCTCGCCTGCTCGATTTCGGCATCTCCCTGCTGTTGCTGGCCGTACTGCTCGTCGTCGGGCGCCGTCCACCCGGTCTCCAGGTGCTGTTGCTCCCCGTGGTCGTGGTGTGGTGCCTCGTGTTGACCTTCGGTGTCGGCTTGACGTTCGCCACCGTTCAGGTGCGATACCGGGATGCCCATCACGCGCTGGGGCTGCTCGTGCAGGTGTGGCTGTACGCCAGCCCCGTGGTGTACTCCAGCAGCCTGGTGCCCGCGAACTGGCGCTGGGTCTACGCCCTCAATCCGATGGTCGGCCTGCTCGACACGGCCCGCTGGGTCCTCCTTGCGGCGCCGCCGCCCGGAGTCTCCGTCGTGGTCAGCCTTACGACCGGTCTGATCGCCGTCTGGGTGGGCCTGCGCACCTTCGCCCGCAACGAACGTCGCCTGGCGGACGTGATCTGATCGGCATGACCGGGAACGCCATCGAAATGCACGGCGTCGGCAAGCGCTACCGGCTCGGCAGCGCCGTCGGACCCGACAATCTGCGAGAGGCGCTGGCGCACGGCGTCCGCTCCACGATGCGCGGGCGGCGCCGGACCGACGACGACAGCCGCGAGGTATGGGCGTTGCGCGACGTGAATCTGGAGGTGCCGGAAGGTGCGACGTTGGGGATCGTCGGGCGCAACGGCGCCGGCAAGAGCACGCTGCTGAAGATCCTCTCGCGCATCACGGAGCCGACCGAAGGGCGCAGCCGGGTCCGCGGGAAGGTCGGATCACTGCTCGAGGTCGGCACGGGCTTCCACCCCGAACTGTCCGGGCGGGAGAACATCTTCCTCAATGCGGCCGTGCTGGGCATGCCCCGTGCCGTCGTGGCGCGCCGACTCGACGAGATCGTCGCCTTCTCGGGCGTCGCACGGTTCCTCGACACCCCGGTCAAGCGCTACTCCTCCGGGATGTACCTGCGCCTGGCGTTCGCCGTCGCGGCGCACATCGACGCCGACGTGCTGCTCGTCGACGAAGTGCTGGCCGTGGGGGACGCCGAGTTCCAGCGGCGGTGCCTGGGGACGATGGAGCAGATCGGCCGGTCGGGACGGGCGGTGGTGTTCGTCAGCCACAACCTCGACGCGGTCACCCGCCTGTGCAGCACCGCATTGTGGCTGGACGCGGGCCGGGTCCGCGCCGTGGGGCCCACCGCCGAGATCGTCGACGCCTATCTGCTGGACGCGACGCCGGACGCCGGGGCCCGCGTCTTCGTCGACGATCCGGCCCAGCCGGTCGCCCTCACCTCCCTGCGGCTGCGGGGTGCGACCGGTTCGGCGACAGGGCGGGTGCGTAACGACGAGCAAGCCACGGTCGAGGTCACCCTGGTGCTGCGCGAGCGCATCCCGGGCCTCGACATCGCCGTGAGCGTGGAGACGACAGGGGGGACGCGGCTCCTGGACGAGAGCCTCTCGGACACGTCCACCACCGGTACGACGGGCCTGCTGAGCGCGCCCGGGCAGTACGCCGTGTCCCTGAGCATGCCTCCGCTGCTCATGCCGGGTGAATACGTCGTCAATGTGTGGATTGGCACCACCTACGAGACGTTCGTCTGGGAACATTCAGCCGGGTGGTTGCGACTGGAAGGCAGCCACAAGGGCCGGCCCGACCGGCTCATCGCCTCGCAAGGCACGTGGACCGTCACCACCCTGGAGCCGCTATGAGTCGATCGCGCTGCTGCGCGGCCGACGCCGCTGACGGCTGGGGCCGGCGGCCTCCGCTGCGGACGCCGGAAGAACTCCTGTGACCTCGCCTCGCACAGAGGCCCTGCGCGACCCGGTCGCGGTCTCCGTGGTCATCCCGACGTGCAACCGGCGCGAGTTGCTGCTGCGGACCTTGCGCTCGGTGCTCGCGCAGCGCGGGGTCGACGTGTCGGTGATCGTCGTCGACGAGGCGGGCACCGACGGGTCGGCCGAGGCCGTGCAGCGTCTGGCGGACCCGCGGGTGCGCGTCGTCCGTCATGAGGTGCGTCGAGGGGTCGCGCAGGCGCGCAACACGGGGCTCGAGCAGGTGGACACCGAGTGGGTCGCGTTCGTGGACGATGACGACCTCTGGGCGCCCGAGAAGCTCTGCTCGCAGATCGACGCGTTGCGGCAGCTACCAGAGGCACGGTGGGCGTGCACGGGGGCGGTCAACGTCGACTCCCGGTGCGGTGTTCTGAGCGTGGCCTTCCCGCCGCCGCGGGCGGACATCGGCGACCTCATGATGAGCAGCCAGGCGATACCCGGCGGCGGCTCGGGAGTCCTGGTGACCACCGCGTTGGCGCGAGAGGTGGGCGGCTTCGACACCGCCCTCTCCAATCTCGCGGACTGGGACTTCTACGCCCGGCTCAGCCTGCGATCGCCGGTTGCCTCCGCGCCCGCACTGCTGGTCGGTTACCGCATCGATGCGTCCGGCATGGCCCACGACATCGAACGCTCGAGCCTGGAGCTGGGCTACCTCGACGCCAAGTTCGCCGACGAGCGCCGCGCGCGTGGTGTGAGCGTGGACCTGGGTCCGTGGCTGCACTACCTCGGTGGACTCGCCTATCGCCGCGGGCAGCGGTGGGCGGGCACGCGGCTGCAGCTGCAGGCGGCCCGTCACGGCGACCTCCGCTCGTTGCGGTCGGTCGTCGGCATCTTCCTGCCCGACCGATTCCACGCCGTCTACCGCCGCCGGGCGGTCGAGCAGGTTCCCTCCGACGAGATGCAGGCGGCGCGCACGTGGCTGGCGACGTACGCCGAGGCAGCCTGACGCGCGCGCAGTGCGTGGTCATTCCGGGTACAGCCAGAGCCGGACGGCCAGGACCAGCCCGAGGGCTGCGACGCTCCAGCGCACCAACCGTTCCGGGGCGCGCCGGGCCACGATCGGCCCCATCGTGCTGCCGGCGAACAGTCCGAGGGCCAGTGGTGCGACCGCGTGCCAGTCGATGGGGCCGGCGAGGAGGAACACGACGGCCGAGGCGACGGCCGAGGCGCCGAGGAGCATGTTCTTCACCGCATTGGCCTGCGGCAGCCGCGGGTCGAGCAGGACCGCGACCGTCGCCAGCACCATGATCCCGGACCCGGCGCCGAAGTACCCGCTGTAGATCGACAGCGCCCCGATCGAGACGAGCAGCAGCAGTCGGCTGTCGCCGCTGCGCCGGTGCCGGCGGGCCGTCAGGGCCGGTTGCGCCAGCAGGGTCAGGGACCCGGCTGCGACCAGGATCGGCACGACCCGCGCGAACGCTCCCGGCGGGGTCACCAACAGCAGTCCAGAGCCACCGGCCGCCATGACCGCGGCGACCGGTAAGCCACGCACGAGCCAAGCACCCTGGCCGGACAGTTCTCGCCGCGAGGTGAGCGCAGCGCCCGGCCAGCAGGCCGTCAGGGCGACGAGGTTCGCCACGTTCGCCGGCAGAGCAGGCACCCCGACCGCGAGCAGCGCCGGGTAGGACACCAGAGAGGTGATCCCGCCGGCCGTGCCCAGGACCCCGGCCACGAGGCCCGCCAGGAGCAGGATCCCAGCTGCCTCACCGGAAAGCGTCACCACGGCCAACCCTGCCAGAACCAGTACAACGAGAGCGGCCAGGTGTCTGAAGGATGCCGGAGCGTCGTCGACCTCCAGCTGCGCCGTCCGTCAGCCGGCTCCGGCCAGCTGCAACAGAACGTCCAACCCCTGCGCCGAGCCCGGCCACTGGCGTCGCACCGCGTCCTCGCCTGCTCGACGCACCACCGACCGCAGCACGAGCGCCACGATCACGGCGTCGTCCGCGTAACCCACGATCGGGACGAAGTCCGGCACCAGGTCGATCGGGGACGCCAGGTAGGCCAAGAGCAGCACCAGCCGGACGCGCACACCACGGGGCAACGAAGGATCGGCGGCGAGGCGTCGCAGCAGCCGCAGCAGGTCGGGAAGCAGGCGCAGAGCGTCGCGCAGGTTGACGGTCTCCGGGTGCCGCCGGGCGTACCGCCACAGCAGCAGCAGTAGGGCGGCGTACACCACCAGCAGTCCGGCCACGATCGCCAGGACCGGCTGCCACCACATGCTTGCGAGTCTCCCGCACTCGATGTGTGGGCCCGTCGGTGACGGGCGCCGGAGTTCGGCGATCATGTCGAGGAGCCGCGGACCCGGGATGACCCATGCCTGTCCTGGGCGACGCCGGCGCGCTGGGTCCGCACTTGTCCCGGACCGCCACCGGACTGCCCTTGATCGAGGGCGCCAGGGTCAGCCGGCGACGACCAGGGCTCCCCGCCGACCTACGGCCCAGACTGCCAAGGCCAGGAGACTCAGCACCATGCCGGCGCTGGCGATGGCCGTCCAGCCACCGGCGGCCCACAGGACGGCGGCCACCGCGGAACCGATCGCGCCCCCGAGGAAGTTGCACGTCACGTAGGCGGTGTTGAGCCGGCTACGTGCCTCATGGGAGACGGCGAACACGCGGAGCTGGTTGAGGATGCCGAACGCCTGAAGGGCGACATCGAGGACGACGACCACGACGAGGACGAGTACCACGGATCGGCCGGCGAACGCGGAGAGGACGAACGAGGCGAGAACGAGCCCGAGGGCGATCCCGGTGGCGGGCAGCGACCAGCCCCGGTCGTGCAGTCGTCCGCTGCGTTGGGCCGCGATGGCGCCGGCGAGCCCGGCCAGGCCGAAGAGGCCGATCACGGACACGGGGTAGTTGAAGGGCGCCGAGCTGAGCAGGAAGGTCAGGGCGGTCCAGAACATCGTGAACATGCCGAAGCCGGTGGCGGCCAGGACGAGGGTCCAGCGCACAGTCCGCTCTCGCGCCACGACCTGCCCGACCGAGGCGATGAGGGCGGGGTACCGCATCCGGGTCTTCGGTGCGAGCGGCGGGATCGCCCGGTGCAGCAGCACCGCGAACACGACGGCCACGACCGCCGCCAGGACATAGATGGCACGCCATCCGGCGGTCCCGGCGACGAGCCCGCTGATGGTCCGCGACAGCAGGATGCCGATGAGGATCCCGCTGACGACCATCCCGACCACCCGCCCACGGTTCTGGTCGTCGGCCAGGTCCCCGGCCAGCGGCGTGAGGATCTGCCCGGAGACGGTGGTCACCCCGACGGCAGCCAGCGCGACCAGGAGCACGGGGAACGACGGTGCCACCGCACACAGCACGAGAGCAGCAGCGGCCATCAGCATCATCATGGGGATCAACCGGTGCCGGTCGAGCACGTCACCGAGCGGAACGATCAGCAGGATCCCGGCCGCGTAGCCGATCTGGGTGGCCGTGACGAGCCAGCCAGCTGCTGCCGCGGAGGCGTGCAGATCGCGAGCGATCAGATCCAGCAGCGGTTGCGACCAGTACAAGTTGGCAACGGCCGCCCCCCCGGCCACCGCGAACAGCAACGTCAGAGCGCGGGTCATCACCGGCGGTCTGGTGCCCGGCTGCATCGTCACACCCTGACCCTGGCCCTTCGCGCCGATGACTGACACGTCGAGATCCACCCGGTAATGATCTGCGTGCACCCGCATGCACCAGCGGACGGCCGATCATGCCCGCGAGGGGCCAAGCATGCGGCGCGCGGCGCATGATGGTGCGGGCGAGGCAGCAGGCTGATCAGCGAAAACGCTGGTGCGGGAGGTGGCCAGGGGCGGGGTCGAACCGCCGACCTTCCGATTTTCAGTCGGACGCTCGTACCAACTGAGCTACCTGGCCCTACGAGCGGCGAACCGCTCGTGAGCGACCCCGACGGGACTCGAACCCGCGACCTCCGCCGTGACAGGGCGGCGCGCTAACCAACTGCGCTACGGGGCCTCGATGGTCTCGAGACCGTGCCCCCAACGGGATTCGAACCCGCGCTGCCGCCTTGAAAGGGCGGAGTCCTAGGCCGCTAGACGATGGGGACGCCGCGACGCACCCCTGACGTCCAGGACCCGTCGAGGACTCCGCCAGCATAGGGGCTCACCCGCCGCACTCCAAAAGCGGTTCGCCACGGCGCGCCGACCTGGCCTACGAGCTGCGGCGACGCCTTCGCCAGGCCTGGTCGAGCAGCTCCTCGATGACGGCGCGGTCGGCGTCCACCAGGGCGACCCGGACGCCGGACAGCTTCCGGCCCCACCACAGAAGTTCCACGCCCGGGTCCGTCGCCGCCTCGCGGGCCGGCTCCTCGTCGAGCAGGACGTTGACGCCGAGATCGTCCATGGTCGCGAAGATCCTGCCGTCGACGCGGAACGACGTCCGCTCGTGGTGCGGCAGCTCGACCGCGCCGGGCAGGGCCAGCGCGAGGGTGCGGACGTCGTCGGGCGTCATGCGAGCCATCGTCGTCCCTCCTGATCGCCGTCCGTACCGCACGGCGACCCTGGGAAGGGGCGGAGGATCAACGAGCGACGTTCGAGCCGTCTGCCTAGGGTCGTCGAGGATTTGCGAGAGACATGCGACGACGAGGAGGCACGACCCGTGCAGACACGCAGGATCGGGAACCGCGAGGTGTCGGCGATCGGCCTCGGCGAGATGCCGATGTCGATCGAGGGACGGCCGGACCGCGAGCGCTCCATCGCCACGGTCCACGCCGCGCTGGACGCCGGGGTCACGCTCATCGACACCGCCGACGCCTACCACGAGCACGCGGACGAGGTGGGCCACGGCGAGTCGCTCATCGCCGAGGCACTGGCGTCCTACGGCGGCGACACCTCCGGCGTCCTCGTCGCGACCAAGGGCGGCCACCTGCGCCCGGGGGACGGCTCGTGGACGGTGGACGGCTCCCCGCAGCACCTCAAGGAGGCCGCGGAGGCGTCGCTCAAGCGGCTCGGCGTCGAGTCGATCGGGCTCTACCAGTTCCACCGGCCGGACCCGAAGGTCCCTTACGAGGAGTCCGTCGGCGCCATCCGCGATCTCCTGGACGAGGGCAAGATCCAGATGGCGGGCATCTCGAACGCCGACCCGCAGCAGATCCAGCACGCCAACGAGATCCTCGGCGGCCGGCTGGTGAGCGTCCAGAACCAGTTCTCGCCGGCGTTCCAGTCCAGCCGTCCCGAGCTGGAGCTCTGTGACCGGATGGGGATCGCATTCCTGCCGTGGAGCCCGCTCGGCGGCATCAGCAGCGCCGGCGAGCTCGGCTCCCGGTTCGCGCCGTTCCAGGAGGTCGCCGACGCCCACGGCGTCAGCCCGCAGCAGGTCTGCCTCGCGTGGATGCTGTCGCTGTCGCCCGTGGTGATCCCGATCCCGGGGTCGAGCCGGCCGGAGACCATCCGGGACTCGGTCCGGGCGGTGGACCTTCAGTTGACCCAGGACGAGCTCAGCCGGCTCGGCTGACCGCCTGGGTCCGCCTACGACAGGGCCCAGTCGAGGGCGCGTTCGACGACGGTCGCCGGAACGCGGTGGCCGTCGTCGAACTCCTCGTAGGTCACGTCGTAGCCGTCGTCCCGGAGCACGGGGACGAGCCGGCGGCTGCACCGGTCGATCGGGAGCACGTGGTCCGTGACGCCGTGCGAGACGAAGATCTGCGGCGTGCCGACCCTCGTGGCGGGCGCCGCGAAGCCCGGTGACCAGGCGATGACGCGCTCGAACAGGTCGCCGTTGGCGATGCCGATGAGGTCCCAGCTGGTGCTGCGCGCGTCCGGCGCCAGCACGGCGAGACCCCGCCGCAGCGCTGCGGGCTGGAGCAGATCCACCATCTCCCGTCCCGAGCCGCCGGCGCCGTGCAGCGCCACGAGCAGCCTCGTCCCGACGTCGGCCTTCGCCGGCCTGATGAGGACGCCGTCCCGGCGACCTCCCAGCCCCAACGGCCGTACCTGGCCGGAGACCGGCTGAGCGGCACCGCTCAGCGTCCCGGCGTCCGCCGGCGCCCCGCGCTCCCCGGCGTCCGCCGGCAGCCGCGCGGAGAGCCGACCGAGGGCATATCGCTCTCGAGCGTCCTGCGGAAGCGCCATCGGACCCCCTCCAACCAGGCTCGCGGTTCCGCTGCCCTCGGCCGAGATCGCTACACCTGTCCCGCGCCCGGCCCTACGCCCAGCCGAGCTCGTGCAGGCGCTCGTCGTCGATGCCGAAGTGGTGGGCGATCTCGTGCACGACGGTGACCCTCACCTCGTCGGCCACGTCCTCCGGCGAGTCACACATCGCGAGCGTCGGCCGCCGGAAGATCGTGATGCGGTCCGGCAGCGACCCGGACGCCCACCAGGAGTCCCGCTCCGTCAGCGGCGTCCCCTCGTAGAGGCCGAGCAGGTCGGGGTCGTCCGACGGCGGGTCGTCCTCGACGAGCACGACGACGTTGTCCATGAGCCGGGCGAGGTCCGGGGGCACGCCGTCGAGGGCGTCGGCCACGGCCCCTTCGAACTGCTCGCGCGACATCTCGACCACCCCCCATTGTGGTCACCGGTCGTCTCGCCTGATCCAGTGGGCGCGGCCCAGGCGCGACGAGCACGACGGCGATCGGGGGACATCGTTCCGGCATCCGGACTTTCCCTGACCCGTCCGGGTGGATCTGTCACACTGCGTCGTGTCGTGTTGACTGGCCGATGACGAGTGGGGATCCCAGGCGTGGACGACGGGGCACCGGGCTCGCAGGCCACCTTCCTGGCCGCAGTCTCCCAGGCCCGTGAGTACGTCCGGGCGGCGTTGACCTCTCCGGATCGAGCGGCGCAGGCGCTCGCGGACGCCGTCGCCGCCGTCGTCGAGGCTCCCGCCACCGTCGCCGTCCTTGCCCAGGGTCGGCTGGTACGCGTCGCGTCGTCCGCGGGTTCGGCGGGCGAGGTCGGCGACGTCGTCGAGGTCGACGGCACCGTCTGCGGAGAAGCCTTGATCTCCGGACGTGCCGTGCGCGTGGAGGACGTCTCGCTCGTCCCGGGCACCACCGATGCCTCGGCCTGCTGCCCCGGCGCCAAGGCCGCGCTCTCCGTGCCCCTCGTCGAGGGCACCCGGACGGTCGGCGTCCTCGCCGCGGCCGCCGGCACTCCGGGCTGGTTCGACCCGATGGACGAGCGGGCCCTCACGTTGATCGGTCAGGTCGCTGCACCACGGCTCGCGGAACTGTCGATCACCGGCCCCTCCCCGGCCGTGCCCCCGATCCACCCGGCCGCGCCCCCGGTCCACCCCGGCGGCCTCCCCGGCGCAGGCTCCCGGTCGCAGGCGCCGACGCCGGCGTTCGGCGTCCCCGCACCGGTGACCGCGGACCCCGACCACGACGAGGTGCTCCGGAACGGGCTCGACGCGCTCCTGACGGGCCCGGCCGCCCCCGGCCTCGGCGTCTTCGTCTGCCGCCCGGGAGAGGCGGAGATGACGTGGTCGCGGGAACTCCACCGGATCGTCGGTGTCGACCCGCGGACCTTCCGTCCCGACCGCCAGGCGTGCCGCGCGCTCGTCCACCCCGACGACCTCCCCGTCGCCGACCGCCTTCATGGCCGCCGTCTACGCGGCGTTCGCCGATGGCCGCGACCTCGGTCTCGCCGAGACTCTTCGCGTGATCGGGGCCGACGGCGCCGTCCGGCACCTGCAGCTGTGGGTGGTCAGCTCGACCGACGAGGCCGGCTGCCTGCTCCACGGCGCCGTCGTCGACGTGACCCGCCAGGCGCGCGACCGGTTGCTGCTCGAACGGCTCTCGGCGACGGATCCGGTCACCGGGCTGGGCAACCGTCTCGCCTTCGATCGGCGCATGCACGAGCTGCTCGCCGCCCCCGGGTCGCCCGAGGTCTCGCTGCTGCTGCTCGACCTGGACCGCTTCAAGCTCGTCAACGACAGCCTGGGCCATCAGGTCGGCGACCGGCTGCTCGCGGAGGTCGCGCGGCGCCTCAATGCGGTGGTGCCGGAGGGGAGCGTGACGGCGCGGATGGGCGGTGACGAGTTCGTCGTCGTCCCGCCGGCGGGTTACGACCGGTTGCACGCCCGCCGGCTCGCGCAGGCCCTCGTCGACACGCTGCGGGCGCCGTACCGCCTGCCGGAGTCGGGCGAGGTCCTCGTCTGCCCCGCCAGCCTCGGCATGACCGCCACCGCCGAGCGCGACGTCACCGCGGACGAGCTGCTCAGCGAGGCCGACCTCGCCCTGTACCGGGCCAAGGACGCCGGCCGGGACCGCTACGTGGTCTACGACGACGCGCTCCGTGCGCGGGCACGCTCCCGGCACCACGCCGAGCTGCTGCTGCGCTCGGCGCTGGAGCAGGGCCGCCTCCGGCTGCAGTACCAGCCGATCGTCGGCTTCGAGAACGGGCGGATCGTCGGGGCCGAGGCGCTCGTCCGGGTGCTCGACCCGACCGGCGACCGGCTGCTCCCGCCGGACACCTTCATCGACGTCGCCGAGGACACCGGGCTCGTCGTCGAGCTCGACCTCTGGGTGATCAGCGCCGCGGTCGCGCAGATCGCGCAGTGGCGGAGCAGCACCTCGACGCCGGAGATCGTCCCGTGGGTCGCGGTCAACGTGTCGGCGCGGTCGATGGAGCACCCCCGCGTCGTCCGGCGGCTCCTCGACGGGATGGCCGAGTACCGCATCGCCCCCGAACACCTCAAGGTCGAGCTGACCGAGCGCAGCTTCCTCGCCACGCTCCCGGACGGCGAGTCGACGCTGCGCCAGCTGCTGGCGTCCGGCGTCCGCGTCGGTATCGACGACTTCGGCACCGGCTACTCCGCGATGGCCTACCTCAACCGCTTCGACCTCGACTTCATGAAGATCGACCGGTCGTTCGTGGCCAAGGTCGGGCAGGAGGCCCGCGCGGACGCCGTCGTCACCGCCATCGTCGACCTCGCGCACGCGCACGGGATGCAGGTGACCGCCGAGGGTGTGGAGACCCAGCGGCAGGCGCGCCGGCTGCGCGAGATCGGCTGCGACTTCGCCCAGGGCTACCACTTCGGCCGTCCCATGGACCCGCACCGCCTCCTGCCGGTCTGAGGCCGGCTGACGCCGGGCGACGCGGGCGGGTGCGGCGCGTGGTGGCGTGCGGCAGCATCGTGCGCGCGGCCGGTGCGGCCGCCCCGTCCGCACGACAGGCGGGAGGACGACGAGAAGGAGCGGGGCCGTGACCTCCCAGTCCTCCGAACCGACCGATCCGGACGTCGGCCCGGCCTACGCCGGCAGCGCCGACGAGGGCGTGCGCTCGAGCGTGCCCGCCGGCGACCCGATGGTCGGTGATCTCGCCGCCGTCGTCCACGCCGAGTTCGGCAAGCTGTACGACCTCTACGGCGACCTGCTCGCGCTGCTCGACGCCGCGAAGTTCGACGAGGTCCGGCAGCGCTGGTTCGGGGTCGTCCGGGAGACGCTGGAGTTCGAGGCCGCCGTCCAGCGCGTCGTCGTGCCCGAAGTGGGGGACGCCGTGACGTCGCTGCCCGACGGGACGGAGCCGTCGACGCTGCTCGACTGGCTGCGGGCCTACGACGAGCTGAACCCGGACCTGCAGCCGGACGAGGTGCGCACGACGGCGATGACGACGGTCGAGGCGCTCGAGGCGCAGGAGCGGGTGTTCGGGCCCGCGGTCGAGGCACTCGAGGGCGACCTGCGGACCCGGCTCGGCGAGGACCTCCGCCAGGTCATGGGGTGAGAGCCGCCTCGCGACGGTGCTGCTGCGGGGTGAGACCCCGGACCCGGCGGAACGCCGTGCTGAGCGCGTAGCCGCTGCCGTAGCCGACCTGGTTCGCGACCGCAGCGACGGTGGCGCCCGGCTCGCGGAGCAGGTCCGCCGCGAGCGTGAGCCGCCACCGGGTCAGGAAGGCCATCGGCGTCTCGCCGACGAGGTCCCTGAACCGGCGCGCCAGGGCGGCGCGGGACACCCCGGCCTCGCGGGCGAGGGTGTCGAGCGTCCACGGCTGCTCCGGGTGCTCGTGCATGAGCCGGAGGACCCCGCCGACGACCGGGTCGGCCTGAGCGCGGTACCAGGCCGGCTCGCCCCCGGCCTGCGGCCGCGCGGCCCAGATCCGCAGCGCGCTGATGAGCACGAGGTCGAGCAGCCGGTCGAGAACGGCCTCCTGCCCGGGCTCGGACGACCGGATCTCCTCCGCGAGGAGGGTGACCAGCGGCGTGTTCCACTCCTCGCGGCGCACCAGCAGGAGCGGCGGCAGCGCCGCGAGCAGCCGGCGGCTGACCTCGCTGTGCAGCTGGTAGGTCCCGACGGCCAGGAGAGTGCTCCCGTCGGGGCTGTTGCCCCAGGTCCGGACGCCGTGGAACGCCATGGACGCCGAGGGCCGGCCGTCCGGGTCCGTGCACACCTGCCCCGGGTGGATCACGGCCTGCGGCGGTCGCTCCGCCTCGTCGGCCACGACGTAGGGATCGGGTCCGCGGACGAGGGCGACGTCCCCCGGCTCGACCCAGACCGGCGCGGCCGACGCGGGCCCGAGCCAGGTGCGCCCCTGGACGCCGGCGATGAGGGTGAGCGGCGCCTCGTCCTGCAGGCGCACCGACCAGGGCGGCTCCATCGACGTGAGCAGCAGGAAGGCGTTGCGGGCGCGCGGCCCGTCGAGCAGCCCCGCCACGGCGTCCATGACCGACCAGCGTAGACGGATGCACACAGAACTGCGCCGCTGAGCGATTCTCCGTCTCGTCGCGGGCCCCTTGACTGGGCACATGAACACCACCAGTGGACAGCAGCAGCCCCTGCGAGGCACGGAGGAACGCACGATGGACGGCTCGCTCCGGATCCTCACCCTCGGCTGCGCACTCGGCGCGGGAGCCATGGGCGGCGTCTTCTTCGCGTTCTCGACCTTCGTCATGCGCGGGCTCGACCGGTTGCCGCCGGCCGCGGGCCTGGCGGCGATGCAGCAGATCAACATCACGGCCGTGAGCCCGGCGTTCATGCTCGGACTCTTCGGGACGGCGGCGGGCTGTGTCGGCCTCGCGGTCTACGGCGCGCGGAACCTGAGCAGCGGGACCGGGCAACTGATCCTCGCCGGCTCCCTGCTCTACCTCGTGGGCACCATCGGACTGACCATCGCCTATCACGTGCCGCGCAACGACGCGCTCGCCGTCCTCGACCCCGCCGCGCCCGGTTCCGCCGCGACCTGGGCGGCCTACGTCACCGAGTGGACGCGGGCGAACCACGTCCGCACCGTGGCCGCGCTCGCAGCCGCGGCCACGTTCACCCTGGCGCTGGCCCGAAGGACGTGAGTGGCCGCGCGCCCTCGCCCGGACCGGGGAGGGTGGGCCGGTCAGACGGCGGGGTGGGCCACCGCGTCGTCCACCGGGGCCGCCGCCCGCTGCCGGCCGACGCGGCCCGCGCTCGTGGCGGCATAGCCGACGGCACCCAGCACGAGTGCCACGAGCACCCCGAGGTTGGCGAACGCCCAGGCGCCGTCCTTGCCGCCGAGGCCGAGCGGCCCGAGCAGGTAGCCCTGCCAGGACAGCCAGGAGGCGTAGGTGTTGGTCACGAGCCCCCACCCCGCGAAGGTCGCGACGACCATCGTCCCGACCGCACCCGCGTTCACCGCTCCGTACCGGCCCGCGGAGGAGAAGAGCTCGGGTTCGGCGTACCGGCCGCGGCGCAGCCACAGGTCGGCGAGGAAGATGCCGCACCAGGCGGCCATCGGGACGCCGAGGGTGATGAGGAAGCCCTGGAACGGGCCGAGGAAGTCCTGCGGCGACCCACACCACGTAGATCGTGCCGAGCACCATGAGGACGCCGTCGATGCCGGCCGCGACGTAGCGGGGGATCCGGACGCCGAGGGTCAGCAGGTTCAGGCCCGAGGAGTAGATGTCGAGCACGGCGCCGGCGATGATCCCGCCGACCGCGACCAGGGCGAACGGCACGAGGAACCAGGTCGGCAGCAGCGTGGTCAGCGCCCCGATCGGGTCGGCGGCCAGCTTCTGCGCGAACTGCTGGTCCGAACCCGCGAGCAACAGGCCCCAGACGATGAGGATGATCGGGGCGAGGGTGCCGCCGAACGTCGTCCACCCGACGACGCCCCGGCCGGAGGCTCTGCGGGGGAGGTAGCGGGAGTAGTCCCCGCCCGCGTTGACCCAGCCCAGCCCGAGCGCGGTCATCGCGAAGACGAGGGCGCCGAGGACCGCCTGGCCCGAGCCGGCCGGCAGCGCGCTGACCGTGCTCCAGTGCACGTCCTTGGCGGTCAGCGCGATGTACACCACGGTCAGCACGCCGAGCGCGATCGTCAGGATGAACTGCAGCCGCAGGATGAGGTCGAACCCCAGCACACCGGCGGCCACCACGATCCCGGCGACGACGAGGAAAGCGATGATCTTCGTCGCGTTGCCGCCGCCGACGCCCAGCCGGTCGAAGACCGTCGCGGTGGCGAGGGTCGCGAGTGCGGTGAGCGCGGTCTCCCAGCCCACGAGCAGCACGTACGAGACGGCCGTCGGCAGGGCGTTTCCGCGCACGCCGAACGGCGCCCGCGAGACGATCATCGTCGGCGCGGACGCCGACTTGCCGGACAGCGCCACGAAGCCGACGAGCAGGAACGAGAACGCCGTCCCCACGACCGCCGCGAAGACCCCCTGCCAGAAGGAGACACCGAACGCGAGGATGAAGGCGCCGTAGGCGATGCCGAGCACGGAGACGTTCGCGGCGAACCACGGCCAGAAGAGGTCTCTCGGCCGGCCCTTGCGGTCGGCCTCTTCGACGATCTCGATGCCTCGGGTCTCCAGCGTGAGCGCACTGGTCGACGATGCCGTCGCGGGAACCTCAGTCGCCATCGTGTGCCTCCTTCGGGCCGGGACGCGGTCGCGGCTGTTCCTCGGCGTCCCTGAGCAGGACGGTAGCGATGATCTGCCCCAGACGAGTAGCGGCGGCGGAGGCGACTCGCACGACCTCGTCGGCGTCGACGCCGGGGGCGCCGTACTCGAGCGGCTCGACGGAGGTCACGACGGAGAGGCCGAGCACGGCCAGCCCGAGCTCGCGGGCGGCGATCACCTCCGGCACGGTGGACATGCCGACGAGGTCCGCGCCGAGGGTCCGCAGCATCCGCGCCTCGGCGACGGTCTCGAAGTGGGGGCCGCGCAGGATCGCGTAGACGCCTTCCTCGAGCTCCGGGTCGACCGCGCGCGCCAGCCGTCGCAGCCGCTCCGCGTAGGCCTCGGTGAGGTCGACGAACCGTGGCCCGACCAGTGGGGACGCGCCGGCCAGGTCCAGATGGTCACGGAGCACGACGCCGGCGCCGGGCGGCCAGCCTTGCCGGATCGCGCCACTGGCGTTGGTCAGGACGACGGTGCGGCAGCCCGCGGCCGCCGCCGTCCGGACGGCGTGGACGACGGGGGCCGGGCCGTGACCCTCGTACAGGTGGGTCCGCCCGAGGACGACGAGCACCGCGAGCCCGCCGAGCCGGGTCGAACGGATGCGCCCGGAGTGCCCCTGCGCGACGGGCGCGAGGAAGCCCGGCAGCTCCGCGACGCCCAGCTCGGCGACGGTCTCGCCCAGCGCGTCGGCCGCGCCCGCCCAGCCCGAGCCGAGGACGACGACCGCGTCGTGCCGCGAGACGCCCGGTGCGCTCCGCCAGCGCTCCCGCGGCCTCGCCCGCCAGCTCGTAGGGATCCTCGGTCACGGCGATCACGCTAGCCCGGGCCACCGACAGCGGGGCGCGGCAGCAGTCGTCGTCTTCGCGCCCACGGGCATCCGCCGAAACGGGTGCTGTCATCAGCGCAGACGTTCTCCCAGGGTCGCCGAGACGTTACGGTGAGCGCACCCCGTGCCCGCTGGGGGCAGGGGGCGGGAGTCGTGATGACGAGGGAGCTCGCGCTCGGCCTGGGGCTCGCGGTGGGTGGCGCCGCGTACCTCGCCATGTCCTGGTACGTGTGGCGTCGCCGCGCGGCCGCGGGCGGCCCGAGCCTCGTCGTCGCGCTGGTCGGCATCTTCGTCTGGACCGCCTGCTACGCCGTCGAACTGTGCGCTCACAACGTCGCCGCCGCCCAGCTGTGGTCGGGCCTCAAGTTCGTCGGGGTCGTCCTGGTGCCGGGCGCCCTGTGGGCGTTCGTCCGGCAGTACACGACCCGGCGGCCGCTCTCGCGGCGTGCCCTCGCCGCGCTCTGCATCGAGCCCGTCGTCGTCCTCGCCCTGCTGGCGCTGCCCCAGACCCGGCACCTGATCCACTACTACGAGCCCTCGGACGACTTCGCCGACCCGCCGGTCGCGCACCCCGGGCCGCTGCTCTGGGCCCATGCCGGGTACAGCTGGCTGCTCCTGGTCGTCGCGCTGGGCACGTTCGTCGCACGGATCGGGCGGATCGGCGGCCCGTACCGGCGGCAGGCCAACGTCCTGGTCGTCGCCAGCCTGCTGCCGCTGCTGGGCAATGTGCGTCTACAACGTCGACCTCTTCGGGCTCGGCCGCGTCGACCCCGCACCGTTCCTCTTCACGATCTTCACGTTCGTGCTGGTCTGGGGGATCTTCCGGCTCCGGCTGCTCGACATCCTCCCGGTGGCCCGCGGAGCCCTCGTCGCGCAGATGCTCGACGGGGTCGTCGTCCTCGACGCCCAGGGCCGGGTCGCCGACGTCAACGCCGCGGCCGCCGCCGTGGTCGGCGTCCGGCGCAGCGCGCTGGTGGGGCGCTACGTCGAGGACCTGCTGCCCGCCGTCGTCCCGCTGCTCGCCGGCCACGAGACCGGCGGCACGACCCGGGGGCAGCTGGAGCTCGAGGGCGAGGCGGGCCCGCGGGACTACGCCGTCCAGGTCAGCTCGCTTCTGGATCGGGCCGGCAGCGAGATCGCCCGGCTCGTGGTGCTCCGCGACGTCACCGAGCGGGTGGGCGCCGAACGCCGGTTGCGCGAGCTCCTCGAGGACCGCACCCGGCTCGCGGACACGCTGCAGGCGGGCCTGCGCCCGCAGCTGCTGCCACCCGTCCCCGGCGTCCGGATCGCCGCCCGGTGGGTGCCTGCGGGCGGTGCGAGCGGGCGTGTCAGCGGCGACTTCTACGACGTCCACCAGACCCTCGGCGGGGACCATGCCTTCGTGCTCGGGGACGTCGCGGGCAAGGGGGTGCACGCCGCCGTCGTCACCTCGATGGCGCGGTACACGCTGCGGACCCTGAGCGCGCAGGGCTGGTCCCCGGGCCGGGCGCTGGAGCAGCTCAACCAGGCCCTGCTCACCGACGTCGGCGAGGAGCGCTTCTGCACTGTGCTCTACGGCCGGATCGTCCAGGACCCCGTCGACATCGCCACGGACTGGACGCCCGGCGTCCGGGTCACCCTCGCGCTCGGCGGGCACCCGCAGCCGCTGGTCCGGTGGCTCGACGGTTCCGTGACCGCGGTCGGCCAGCCCGGCACCGCCCTCGGCCTGCTCTCCCGCGTCGAGGTCAAGGAGGAGTCCCTCCACCTGCAGCCCGGCGAGGTGCTCGTCGCCTACACCGACGGGGTCACCGAGGCCCGGACCGGGGTCGACCAGTTCGGCGAGCAGCGGCTCGCCGACGTCATCGCGGCAGCCGCGGAGGGCCTGCGCGGCAAGAGCGGGGCCGCTGCGGCGGCGCTCGTGGCGGACGCCGTCGCCGACAGCGTGCTCGCTGCGGTCGAGGCGTTCTCCTCGGAGCGCGACGACGTCGCCGTCCTCGTGGTGGTGGCTGAGTGACACCTGAGGACCCCGCCGGCGACACGGATGCATCCGCGCGCGCGGGGGGCGACCATGGCGGCATGAGCGAGGGACCGAGCTGGCGCCGTCTGATCGCTCCGCGACGCGCCGTCGGGCGGTGGATCATGCCGGTCTACGCGCTGTTCGCCGTCGCGATCGTGCCGTGGATCGTCTGGCTCGCGTGGACGCTGCCGGAGCGGAGCGTCAGCGCGCACTACCGGCTCGCGTGGGTCGGCTTCGACCTCCTGCTGTGCGGCGCCCTCGCACGCACGGCCTACCTCGCGTGGCGCCGCTCGCCGTTCCTGGTCAACGTCGCCAGCGCGACCGCGGCGCTCCTCGTGGTCGACGCCTGGTTCGACGTGACGACGTCACCGGGCGGGCACGACCTCATGGTGTCCGCGCTGCTCGCGCTGCTCGTCGAGCTGCCGCTCGCGGTGATGTCGCTGGCGCTCGCCGGTCGGGCTCAGCTGGAGATCGCCCGGACGGGGGCGGTGGACCGGCGCGGCTGGATGACGCGCATCGGCACTCAAGCCCTTCCGAACGGCTCCCCTCAGCCCTCCGACGACGTCGCGCCGGCCGACGCGCGCCGCTGAGCGAGACGCTCCGGGGTGGTGGGGCTTGCCCACCACCGGAATCATCCTGCTTTCGCCCCCCGGATTCACAGCTTGCGGAACTGATCGTGAGCGACTGATGCACAGGGGAGGAGGAGTCCGGGCGACGGACATTTGGTCCGAACGCAGGACGCCGAATCGGTGGCAGCGCGCTGTGCGCCGTGAGTAGTGTTCCAAGCACAGAAAGTTCCGAAGGGAACAGGCCGCGAGGTCGCGAACCCCGGAACCTTCCGGCGCGAGAGCGCCCCTCGAACCACGGCCGGCGGCGGCGGCCCCCGACGCCCGCCGCCGGCCGTGCTCGAGGAGCCGCGCCGAGGCGGGCCCTTCCATCACGACGACGCCCGCCGCCGGCCGTGCTCGAGGAGGCCAAGCCAGGGGCGGTGGCGTCCAGCAGGACGACGCCCGGCTTCAGGTGCTCTGATCGCGAGATGTTCGCGCGCGCCGTCCGGCGGCAGTCCGGCTCCCCGTTCGAGCGCGACCCCCGCCGGTGCGCCGTCGTGTCGATGATCTTCCTCCCGGGCGCGCTCCCGCGTACACCCGTTCTGGGGGATTGCCCGCGTTGTGCGCGCTCGCGCCGGTGCCCGGGGCCCCACAACCCGTGCAACGCCCCACAGCGGGTGCACGGCGAGGGAGCTGGCGTCTCGCTCTTCGCCGCCATCCCCGCCACGATGAAGCATGAGCGTCGAGTCGGTGGAGGACGTCGCCCAGCGCCTCTACGGTCTGCTGCCCGAGGACTTCACCACCGCCCGCGACTCCGCCGCCCGCGAGGCGCGCGCCGCCGGCGACCGCGCGACCGCCAAGGCCATCTCCGGCCTGCGCCGTCCGTCGCTCGCCGCCTGGCTGGTCAACGCCCTGATCCGGCACCGAGCCGACGAGGTCGAGCAGCTCCTCACGCTCGGCGAGGCCCTCCGGGGCGCCCAGCTGGGCCTCGCCGGAGACGAGGTCCGCCAGCTCAGCCGGCAGCGCCAGCAGCTCATCGCCGCCGTCGGCCGTCAGGCTCGCGCCCTCGCCCGCGAGCTGGGGCACCCGGTCAGCGACGACGTCGGGCAGGAGGTCGAGGCGACGCTCGGGGCCGCCATGGCAGATCCCGCCGTCGCCGAGGCGGTGCGCTCCGGCCGGCTCACCTCGCCCACCAGCTACGCGGGGCTCGGGACGCCGGAGACCGAGGCGGCTCCGCCTGCTCGCCGGCTCACGGCGGTTCCGACGCCGGCGCCGGCCGAGCCTCCCCGGCGTCCGCGCAAGGGCGACGGCGAGGCGGCCCGGCGTGCGCGAGGAGCAGCGCCGCGAGGAGGAGCGCCGGCGTGAGGAGGAGCGGCGCGCGGCCGAGCTCGCGCAGGCGCGCGAGGAGGCGCGGGAGGCGCAGCAGGCCTGGGAGGACGCGACGGCGACGGCGGCGGCCGCGGAGCGCCGCCACGACGACGCCGGCCGGGCCGTGGCCGAGGCTCGCGAGCGCATCGACGAGTTGCAGGAGCAGCTCGAGCGTGCCGAGCAGGCCCTGGCGGCGTCGACCCGCGACGAACGCACCCTCCGGCGGGAGCGCGACGCGGCCGACCGGGTCGCGGACCTGGCCGGACGGGCAGCGGAACGGGCCCGTGCCCGCGTCCGGGCACTGGAACCGCCAGACTGATCTGCGTGGCTGAGCCGGTCGGGGAGAGGCGCCGGCGCTCGCGGCCCGCGTGGCTGAGCCGCAACGTCCTGGTGCTGTCGTGGGTCTCCCTGCTGCAGGACGCGGCGAGCGAGCTGCTCTACCCGGTTCTCCCGATCTTCCTGACGTCGGTGCTCGGTGCTCCCGCTGCGGTGGTCGGACTCGTCGAAGGGCTCGCGGAGGCGGCCGCGTCACTGACGCGGCTGGTCGCGGGCCGGCTGGCGGACCGGTACCCCCGCCGGCGCCTCGTCGGGAGCGGGTACACGCTGGCGGCACTGGGCAAGGTGCTGATCGCCCTTGCCCAGGTCTGGCCGGCCGTCCTGGTCGGCCGTTCCGTGGACCGGCTGGGCAAGGGCATCCGGGGAGCGCCACGGGACTCGCTCCTCGTCGAGGGCGTTCCGTTGGACGCCCGTGGCCGCGTCTTCGGGGTGCACCGCGCCGCGGACACGGCCGGTGCCGTCATCGGTCCGCTCGTCGGCCTGGCCCTCTACGAGCTGGCCGGTCACCAGATCCGGACCCTGCTCGTGATCGCCGTGGTGCCCGCCGTCGCGAGTGCGCTGCTCGTGCTGGCCGTGCACGAGAACCCGCGTCCGCTGCTCGACCGGCGGGGGCTGCTGCCCCGAGGCGTGCGGCCGGCGCTCGCCGGCGTCCGGCGCCTGCTGCGACCGCCGCCCGGCACCCGCCCGGGTTTCCTCCGGGTGGCGGCGGTGCTCATCGGCTTCGGCGTCGTCAACATCCCCGACGCGCTGCTCCTGCTGCATCTCAACCAGATCGGGTTCGGCGTCGCGGGCGTGATCCTCGCCTACGTCGGCTACAACGCCGTCTACGCGCTCGCGAGCTATCCCGCCGGCGCGCTGACCGACCGGTGGGGCCCGCGGCGGATCTACGCTGTCGGGCTGGTGTTCTTCGCGCTCTGCTACATCGGCCTCGGTGCGACCCGGTCGCTCGTGCTGTCGTGGCTGCTCCTGGCCGGGTACGGGCTGTTCGCCGCGTGCACCGACGGCGTGGGCAAGGCATGGGTGAGCCGCTACGCGGGGGCGCTGGGGCAGGGCGCGGCGCAGGGGTTCGTCCAGGGTCTGACCGGCTTCGCCGTCCTGGTCGCCGGCGTCTGGGCGGGCCTCGCCTGGGGGAGTGTCGGGCGGGTCCCGCTGATCCTCGCCGGAACGGTCGCCGCCGTCCTCGCCGTCACCCTCCTCGTCGCCCCCGCCCGCCGTCCCCGCCCCAGCACGCCCACCCCCACCGCCCCCATCTCGCGCTGATCATGCACTTCGCGGCGATCATGCACGTCGCGTGCAGCGACGTGCATGATCAGCGGGAAGCGCTCGTGGCGTCGGCGAGGGCCTTCTGGATCCGCTTCTCCGACACCGGGTACGCCGTGCCGAGCTGCTGGGCGAAGAAGCTCACCCGGAGCTCCTCGATCATCCAGCGGACGCCGGCGAGCTCGGGGTTCGGCTCCCGGCCGGGCGGCAGTCCCGCGAGCGCCTGGTCGTAGGACTGCTGCACGAGCTCGATCCGCCACATGAGCTGGCGGTCGCGCTCGGGCCGCTCGGGCAGGGCGTCCAGGCGCAGGGCCGCCGCGCGCAGGTAGCGGACGAGGTCCGGCAGCCGGTCGGCACCGGTCCCCGCGACGAACCCGGGGTGCACCAGGCGCGAGATCTGGTTCCGGACGTCGGTGAGCGCCGGCAGCAGCACGAGGCTGCTCGTCCCACGAAGTCGACCGTCCACGTCGGCGTAGGCCTGGAGGATCCGCGCGACCTGCGTGACGACCCTGGTGACCTCGGCGTCGAGCCCGGCTCGGACCGTGTCGAGGAGGCCGGCGAAGGCGCTCGCCGTCCACGCCGGGCCGCCGGCGTCCTCGACGATGGCGTCGACCGCGGCCGCCATGCAGTCGTCGAACAGCGCGGACGGCGAGGGGTACGGCGCCGACGCCAGCGCGAGCTTGGCGACGTTGTCGAGCCGGCCGAGCACCGCCCGCGCCGGCGACGTCACGTTGAGCAGGAGGAGACGCCGGGTGCCGAGCGCCATCGCCCGCTCCTGGTCCGCCTCCGTCGCCAGCACCCGGACGGCGACGGAGTTCCCCTCGTCGACCAGGGCGGGGAAGCCGGCGAGGGCCTGGCCGGCCACGATCCGCGAGAAGGTGCGGGGGAGCACGCCGTCCGGCAGGTGCGCCGGCCAGGTCGTCAGTCCGCCGCGCTCGAGCGTGGACGCCGCCTGCGCGAGCGTCTGACGCTGCCGCGGGCGCAGCCGCCGGCGGAGCTCGTCGAGGTCCTTGCCCTCCGCGAGCATGCCGCCCTTGCCGTCGAGCACGCGGAACGTCACCCGCAGGAACGGGGGCACCTTGCCCAGGTCGAAGGCGTCGACCGGCACCGGCGTCCCCGCCTGCCGGCCGAGCTCGCGGGAGAGGGCCTCGAGCAGCGGCCCCTCGCGCGGGTCGAGGTGTTCCAGGGCGGTGCGGGCATGGTCGGGCGCGGGCACGAGCAGGCGCCTGACCTGCTTGGGCAAGCTCCGGATGAGCTCCGTGACGAGGTCGAGCCGCAGGCCTGGCACCTGCCAGTCGAAGTCCGTCGGCGTCCACCCGGTTGAGCACGGCGATGGGGATCTCGACCGTGACGCCGTCCGTCGGCGATCCCGGCTCGAAGGTGTAGCGCAGCTTCAGGGCAAGGTCGCCCTGCTGCCAGGTGTCGGGGTAGTCGGTCGGGTCCACGCGGGTGCGCGACTCGGCGAGCAGCAGTTCCGGCGTGAACGTCAGCAGGTCGGGGTCCGTCCGGCGGGCCTTCTTCCACCAGCTGTCGAAGTGCGCGCCGCTGACGACGTCCGGCGGGATGCGCGCGTCGTAGAACGCGAAGAGCGTCTCGTCGTCGACGAGGATGTCGCGACGCCGGGCGCGGTTCTCCAGGTCCTCGACGTCCTCCAGCAACTCCCGGTTGGCCGTGAAGAACGCATGCGGCGTCCGCCAGTCGCCCTCGACGAGGGCGTGCCGGATGAACAGCTCGCGGGAGAGCTCGGCGTCGATCCGGCCGTACTGCACCGTCCGGCCCGCGACGATCGGGACGCCGTAGAGCGTGACCTTCTCGGTGGCCACGACGGACGCGCGGCGGGCCGCCCAGTGCGGCTCGCTGTACGAGCGCTTGACGACGTGCTGGGCCAGGGGCTCGACCCATTCGGGTTCGATCTTCGCGCACTGTCGGGCGAAGAGGCGCGAGGTCTCGACGAGCTCGGCGGCCACGACCCACGAGGGCTGCTTCGCGTAGAGCGCCGACCCCGGGAAGATCGCGAACTTGGCGCCGCGGGCGCCGAGGTACTCGCCGCGGTCGCGCCGGTCGGTGGGCTTCTTGTCGTTGCCCACCAGCGCGTCCTTGACGCCGATCTGGGAGAGCAGGCCGGCGAGCAGGGCGGTGTGGATCCGGACCGGGTCCTCGCACGGCGCCGCGTTGAGCGTGACGTCGACGCTCTTCGCGAGCTGACGCAGCTGGGCGACGAGGTCCTGCCACTCCCGGATGCGCAGGTAGTTGAGGAACTCGCGCTTGCACAGCCGGCGGAACGCGGACGACGAGAGCTCGCGCGCCTGGTCGTGGACGTAGGTCCAGAGGTTCAGCCAGCCGAGGAAGTCCGACGTCGGGTCGGCGAAGCGGGCGTGCGCGGCGTCCGCGGCCTGCTGGTGCTCGACCGGCCGTTCGCGCGGGTCCTGGATCGACAGGGCGGCCGCGACGACCATGACCTCGCGGACGCACCCCAGCCGGTCGGCCTCGAGGACCATCCGGCCCAGGCGCGGGTCGACGGGCAGTTGGGCAAGGCGGCGGCCGAGCGGCGTGAGGCGCTTGCGCGGGTCGTCCTTCGTGGGGTCGAGCGCGCCGAGCTCGTGGAGCAGGTCGATGCCGTCCCGGACGCTGCGCCGGTCGGGCGGGTCGACGAACGGGAATGCCGCGACGTCGCCGAGCCCGAGCGCGCTCATCTGCAGGATGACGCTCGCGAGGTTGGTCCGCAGGATCTCCGGGTCGGTGAACTCCGGCCGCTGCTCGAAGTCGGACTCGGCGTACATCCGGATGCAGATGCCTTCGGCGACGCGGCCGCAGCGGCCCTTGCGCTGGTTCGCGCTGGCCTGCGAGATCGGCTCGATCGGGAGCCGCTGCACCTTCGTCCGGTAGCTGTACCGGCTGATGCGCGCGGTGCCGGGGTCGACGACGTAGCGGATGCCGGGCACGGTCAGCGAGGTCTCGGCGACGTTGGTGGCGAGGACGATGCGCCGCGCGCTGTGCTGCTGGAAGACGCGGTGCTGCTCCGCGGCGCGACAAGCGCGCGTACAGGGGGAGCACCTCGGTGCCCCGGAGGAGGCGGCTCGTCTGGATCCTGCCGCGGAGCGCCTCGGCCGTGTCGCGGATCTCGCGCTCGCCGGAGAGGAAGACGAGAACGTCGCCGTCGCCCTCGCGCGACAGCTCCTCGACGGCTTCGCAGATGCCCTGGATCTGGTCCTTGGGCTCGCCGTCGGACTCCTCGTCGTCCTCGGTCTCGTCCAGCGGCCGGTAGCGCACCTCGACGGGGTAGGTGCGGCCGGAGACCTCGACGATCGGGGCGTCGTCGAAGTGGCGGCTGAACCGCTCGGGGTCGATCGTCGCCGACGTGACGATCACCTTGAGATCGGGACGCCGGGGCAGCAGCTCCTTGAGGTAGCCGAGCAGGAAGTCGATGTTGAGGCTCCGCTCGTGCGCCTCGTCGACGATGATCGTGTCGTAGCGGGTCAGGAGCCGGTCGCGCTGGATCTCCGCGAGCAGGATGCCGTCGGTCATGAGCTTGACCAGCGTGGCCGGCCCGACCTCGTCGGTGAACCGGACGGTGTAGCCCACCGCCTGGCCGACCTCGGTGTCGAGCTCCTCCGCGATGCGTTCGGCGACGGTCCGGGCGGCGATCCGCCGGGGTTGCGTGTGGCCGATCGTGCCCCTGATGCCGCGGCCGAGCTCGAGGCACATCTTGGGGAGCTGCGTGGTCTTTCCCGAGCCGGTCTCGCCGGCGACGATGACGACCTGATGGTCCCGGATCGCCGCCATCAGCTCGTCGCGCGCCTGGCTCACCGGCAGCTCGGGCGGGTAGCGGACGACGGGGGCGGCGGCCTGGCGCTCGACGAGGCGCAGCCGCGCGTTCGCGATGTCCGCCTCGATGCGGTGGAGGGTGCTGTCCCGGCGCCGCTCGTCGCGGATCTTCCGGACGCCGTCGAGCCGCCGGCCGATGCGAGCGGCGTCGGCGAGGGAGATCTCGCTGAGCTGCGCCGCGAGGTCGCTCACCGAGGGTGCGGCCGGAGCGGCGGACTGCGAGGACATGGCCTCCCCACGATAGGTGGCTCGACCTCACCGGGGCCGAACGAGTTCTCTACGGTGAACGGGTGGGCAACGAGCGCAACATCCCCGTCGACCTGACCGGCGTCCCGGAGACCTTGCTCTGGACCCTCTACTACCGGGCCCAGGAGGCGGCGCGTCCGGACGCCGTGCTGCGTGACCCGCTCGCGGTCGAGCTCGTCTCGCGCATCGACTATCCCTTCGCGCAGCGTCCTGGACACGGCGCGAGCCGGGCGCAGTGGCAAGGGTTGAGGTCCCGCACCTTCGACGACCGCGTCCGGGAGTTCCTCGCGCGGCACCCCGGCGGAACCGTCGTCGCGCTCGGCGAGGGGCTCGAGACCGCGTTCTGGCGCCTCGACGACGGCCACGTCCGGTGGATCGGGGTCGATCTGCCCGAGGCGGCCCCCCTGCGCACCGCGGTACTGCCCGCCCACGAGCGCCGCCGGCAGGTCGACGCCGACGTTCTCGATCCCGCCTGGGCGGACGCCGTCGACCCCTCGCGCGGCGTGATCTTCACCGCGCAGGGCCTGCTCATGTACCTGCAGCGGGATCAGGTTCGCGGGCTCGTCAGGATGCTCGCGAGCCGCTTCCCCGGCAGCGAGCTCGTCTTCGACGGCGTCCCCCGGTGGACCAGCGCTGTCACTACCCGCGGGGCAGTGCCGGTCGGCGGTGAGATGTCGGCGCCGCCCATGCCGTGGCCTATGGACGGGCGGGAGGCGAGGGCGCTGCGGGCGTTGCCGGGCGTGCGCGCCGTCGTCCGCCTGCATCCTCCGCGCGGTCGCGGCCCGGTCCACGGATTCGTGCTGCCCGTGCTGGAGCGCACCCCGATCCTCGACGACCTGGTCCTCTCGATGTGGTCCGCACGGTTCGGGGACCGCCCGCACTGACCGGGACCGGCGCTCAGCCGGTGAGCTGTCGCCTCTCGGTGGCGAGGTCGGGCGCGGCGTCCGGGGCGAGAGCGGCGGTGGGCTGCCCGACGAACGACTGGGCGCATCCCACGCCGGCGACGACGCCCTTCGCGACGGCGATCGACGTCAGCTGCAGGCCGGGCACGAGATCGCCGGCCGCGTAGACGCCGTCGATCGTCGTCATCCCGCAGTCGTTGACCTCGACGTAGCCCTCGTCGTCGATGGCGCAGCCGAGCTGCTGGGCAAGGTCGGTCCGGGGCCGGTGGGCAACCGAGAAGAACGCCAGCGAGCACGGCAGGACCCGGCCGGACGCGAGCCTGGCGGCACGCAGCTCGCCGCGCTGCCCGACGAGCTCGACGACGCGTTCCTCGATCACCTCGACGCCGTGCCGGTCGAGCAGCGTCCGGCACGTCTCGTCGCCGCGGAAGCGCTCGCCCGCCGTCACGACGGTCACCGACCTTGCCCAGCCCAGCAGAGTGGCGGCGAAGCCGACGAGGTTCTCGCTCCAGCCGAGCGCGACGACGTCCCGGTCGCGCGCCTCGTACCCGTCGCAGGCGGGGCAGTGGAACACCGACGCGCCGTAGTGCTCCTCGAGGCCGGGGACATCGGGCTTCGCGTCGCGGACGCCGCAGGCGAGGACGAGCCTGTGCGTGAGGACGAGGCCCCCGTCCCGGAGCCGTACCGCGAAGCCCCGCGGCGTTCGCTCGGCCGACTCCACGACGTCCGGGATGATCGCGGCCGTGGGGTACGCAAGGACCTCCTGCCGGCCCCGGGCAAGGAGCTCGCGCGGGGTCTGGGGGTCGCGGCCCAGGTAGCCGTGCGAGTGCTCGACCTGGTCGGCGCGGTGCTCGCCCGAGTCGACGACCAGGACACGGCGGCGGTAGCGGGCGAGCCACGACGCGGCGGCCAGCCCGGACGGCCCTCCGCCGACGACGACGACGTCGACCTCCCGCTCGATCGGGACGGCGGTCACGGCACCGGCAGCAGGTAGGGCGCGTCGTGCGTGCGGTCGAGCACGGTCGTCGGCAGCTGCTGGTGGAACGCGCCGGTCGGCAGCACGCCACAGCCGCCGTACTCCGCCATGACGCGCAGCTGGGCAAGGACGTCCTCGCCGCAGTGCTCGGGCGGCAGGTCGCGCCAGAACTCGAAACCGCCGACGGCGCGCAGCTTGGCGACGTCGTACATCACGCAGCCGCCGATCCACGCGACCTTGTACAGCAGCGGCGAGCTGGCCTTGACGCCCAACTGCTGCTGCACGTGCCAGGCATTGGCGGCGCTGTGCAGGTGATGCCGGTCCCACCGTGCGTCGCCGGGGGTGATCCGCTCGGGCTCGACCGGGCCCTCCCACGGCTCGATCGACCTGCTGGTGCGGACGGACGTCGTCGAGGTGGCTCAGCCCGACGAGAGGCATGCCGACGAAGCCGCAACCCTGCTCGAGCAGCACGCCGAGCAGGCGTTCGAGCAGGTCGGGCTCGCAGAGGACGTCGTCGTCGAGGAACAGGGCGTACCGGGCGTGCGCGTGGTCGAGGAGGAACTGGCGCTGCTCCGCGAGCCCCCGCCGGGGCAGGTGCCGGTGCGTCTCGACCTCGCGGCCGCGCGCTCGCAGCAGGCGCAGCGGCGTCAGGACCTCGGGCGCGCCGATCGCGCCGTCCGGGAGGTCGGCACGCTCGGACTGGTCGGAGACGACGACGCGGAACCTGGCCAGCGTCTGCGCGCTCAGGCTGGTCAACGTGACGGCGAGCGCCTCGGGCCGATCGCACGTGGGGATCAGGACGTCGAGGAGCGGCTCGTCCGTGGCGATGTGGCGCGGCATGGTCATGCGGTCACGGCGTCGGCGGTGTCCACGCCCGACATCGTGGGGGCGTGCGAGCGGATGCGCTCGACGATCGCGGTCGTGGAGCGGTCCTCGGCGTGGGGGAGGATCCGGACCTGCCCGCCGTACGCCTCGACGACCGGTGCCTCGGGCACGGGTTCGTGCACGCGGCCGCCCCCCTTGACGTAGACGTCCGGGCGGAGCAGGTCGACCAGGTGCTCCGCCGTGGGCTCGTCGAACGCGACGAGGTGGTCGACGCAGCTCAGTGCCGCGAGCACGCGGGCGCGGTCCTCCAGAGTCGTGACAGGGCGGTCGGGGCCCTTCAAGGAGCGGACGCCGGCATCGGTGTTGAGCCCGACGACGAGGACGTCACCGAGCGCCTTGGCTCGGTTGAGCAGGTCGACGTGACCGCGGTGGAGCAGGTCGAAGCAGCCGTTGGTGAAGACGATCCGGCGTCCCTGGCGCTTGTGGAACGCGACGCGTTCGGCGAGCTTGTCGGCGGTCATCAGCGAGGTGGTGGTCGCGGAGAGGTGCTCGCGCAGGTCGTCGGCCGAGCAGGTCGCGGTGCCCTCGCGGCCGGTGACCACGGCGGCCGCGGCCTGGGCGATCTCGGCCGCCTCCGTCGTCGAGGCGCCCGCGGCCAGCGCGAGGCTGAAGCCGGCGGTGTAGGAGTCGCCCGCGCCGCAAGCCCGGCTGTGCGGGGCGGGCCGGGTCCAGGTGCGGTAGGGCGGCCGGTCCCGCTCGCAGACGACGGTGCCGTCGCGGTCGAGGGTGACGGCGACGATGTCGGCGCCGGTCGCCTCGTGCAGGGCGTCGCACGCGTCGCGGACGGCGTCCGCGCGGGTGGTGCCGCTGGTCTCCCGCGCAGCGGCGGGCAGCAGCGGCGCGACCTCGCCGAAGCTGGGCGTCACGGCCGTGGGCCGGAGCGCGGCGAAGGCCGCCGGGTCGTGCGCGTCGACGACGAGCACGCCGCGCGGTGCGCCGGCGCTGCGCGATGAGTGCACGGACGACGACGTCGCCGACGACTCCGTAGCCGTAGTCGGAGACGACGGCGGCGTCGGTCGAGCGCAGGAGCCGGGCAGCGGTGCGCGCGACCTCGGCCGCGGCCTCCGCGCTCGGCGGCGTCCGGTCGCCCTCGTCGAACCGGGCGATGAGCTGGCCCTCGGCGACGAGGCGGCGCTTGACGATCGTGCGGCGTCCCGGCTCGGTGACGAGGTGCGCTGTCGTCGACGCCGCTGCGCTGGAGCGCCTCGCGGAGCCGGCGGCCCGCTTCGTCGTCGCCCACGACGGCGACCAGCCGGACACGCGCGCCGAGCGCGGCGAGGTTGGCCGCGAGGTTGCCGGCGCCGCCGGGGACGCCGTCCGTCTGCGTCACGCTCACGGCGGGCACGGGCGCCTCGCGTGCGACCCGTGCTGCGCCCCCGTGCAGGTACTCGTCGAGGAGCACGTCGCCGACGACGGTGATCGTCAGTGCCTGGGCAGCCTCGAGGACCGCAGCAAGCCCCTCCGAGGAGTGCTGACTTTGTGTGCCGACTGCTACTGACAGTTTCTGCACGCGCCGCTTGTTCCCAGCGGCGATCAGCTCATGCGCACTGGGCTGTGACTTTCTGATCGGCGCCGTTGCTCGGTTGCCGGCCTCAGGCGTCGAGCAACGCGTCCAGTGCATGCCAGGGATCGGTGAGTTCAGGACCGTGCCCGAACAGCATTCGGGCGCCGCGGAAGGCATCCAGGCTGTGAAGGGTTCGCTCCGCCGTCTCCGGGTCGGCGGTGAACTGCTCGGGCGCGCGGGCGAGGCGACCTTGCGCGACTCCCAGGCAGTCCCCGACCAGCAGAGCCCCCTGTTCTTCGTGGAGGAAGCTGAGGTGGCCCGGGGTGTGACCGGGTGAGGCGACGACGCGCAACGGCCCGACGACGTCGCCGGTCGGCGAGCGGATCGACGTCCGGGAGGCGGTCCAGCGGACTGGCCATCACGGCCGCACCGGGAGCCGCTGCGCGGACGTGGTCGAGCGCGCCGACGTGGTCCGGATGCGCGTGCGTGACGAGGACGTGCGACACGTCGGACCAGGCGGCTCCGAGCTGACCCAAGGCTTCGTCCAGGGCCCCACCCGTCGGGTCCATGCCGGTGTCCACCAGGACGACCCCGCCTCCGTGGGGCACCAGGTAGGCACGGACGTCGAGAGTCACGGGGTCAGGACCGAACGCACCGGCCGGGATCTCATGCTCCATGGCGATGGTCCGGATCGAGGTGGTCACGGTAGTCAACGTACCGAACGCGATCAACGTGATCGTGACGCCGGCTTTCTGCGGTGGCCGTCGCCGTCGCCGCCCCGTCGTTCGTCATTGCTCGGCAACACGCCGCACCTTCACCCGCCGCGAGCGACCAATGACGAACCACCGCACGGACGGCGACGCTTACGTGAGCGCTTGGACCTCACCGATCCGGATGCTCGTCTCCGAGGTGACGTCGAAGGGGATCTGGCCGGACTGTCCGCCACCAGTCCAGGCGACGTCCCAGACCGCCGTGGCGGTGACGTGATACACGCCGCCCGCCAGCTCGGTGCTCGGATGCGCGTAGGTGTGACCGCACGTCGGGGAGGGCCGCGCGCCGAACTCGTCGCGATAGGGAGTGCCGGCGCCGGTGCAGGTGATGGCTGGTGCCGTCGCCGAGGTTCCAGAGAACTCTGCTGACCTTGGCCGTGAGGGTGACGGTCACTCCGCCCTCGGTCGCCGTGTCGCTGATGGGGCCGAGCGTGTGCGCGCCGGGATTGTTCACCCAGAGATACGTGGGCAGCCCGAGGACGCCGGTGTGCCCGGGCTCGGGCGTGATGCCTATCCCGACGCGGGCCAACTGGATACGGGCGAGGATCTCGCGGGCGAGTTGGGCGGGATCGATCTGCGCCGGCGGCTGGTCGAGCCACAGAGTGCGTCCGATGATTCCGCTGACCGTGCCGGGCAGCCAGGTGCACTGGTACCAGGCTCCCTCCTTCTTGCCGGGTGGAGGCGCCGGCTGATCGGACGCGAGCTTGATGTAGCACTCGTGCCCGTCGAGCCAGACACCATCAGCCGTCGAACACGGAACCGTCTTGCCCTTGGAGGTGCTGCAGGTTCGCCCGGAAGGGTCGCCGCCTGGTTTCCCCCCGCCAGGAGTTGGTGGCGTGGACGCCTCTCGGTCACAGCTGAGTGAGATCCTGCTACATGGCGAACTGCCTCGCGTTGCAGCGTGTAGCACCCTGGACGCCGACGGCCGCCAGCGCGGCAGCCACAGACGAAGGCAACGATGGGGCGCTTCAGCATGACTTCACCGGCTTGTCGTCCTCTTCACTAACCAGCCAACTCTCCCCGCGCTTGGTCAGAGTGACAATCTGCTGAAGTATGCGAAGGTACCAGGCTTCCGCGATACTCTCTTCCGCTCGAGTCGACGGCGTCGGTTTGCGATGCGTCGAGGCACAGGCTCAGGACGGCCTGAGATGTGTCTGACAGTGCGAACGCGAGCGTACTTCGAGATGCTCTTGACTTCGTGCGATCCGCCACCTGGCGCCACCGGTTATCTCGGAGGCGCTGCGCATCTCGCATCAGGAAGGCCAGCTGCTTGCCCAGTGGCCACTTTTGCCGAGAACGCATGTCTTGGCATCCTGACCGCCGGCTTGATTAATGCTGTCGACGGTCTGCTCGTACGACGACGTACGCCTGCCTTCGCTTCTTCGGCCGCTTGTTGCTCCGCCGTCAGACTCGTGCTCGGGCCGGGGACGGTTGCCGTCGTGCTCGACGACGACGTCGATGAGCCCGGCGCCGCGCTCCCACCGCTGCACGCCGCCAACGCGAACGCCGCCGCCGCGACGACCACGGACACGCCCTGTCGGCGCCCGTACACCCCGTGCACCAGACCTCCCCCGGTCGGACCAGAGGGCGACGAGCATAGGTGGACATGAGATAGACGCGCCATGCCCTGTCCACAGGCTTCGAATGGTGCTCGCGCGGGAAGTGTGACCACGACGTCCGCGACATCGAAGGAGACCGACCGTGAGCGCGCCCATGACCCAGTCGACCAGCGAGGAGGCGCTGCCGCCCGAGGTCATCGCCGATCCCGCGGCCCTGAGCCTCGGAGCGCTCGGGCCGGTCGGGCCCCTCGTCGACGACGTCCGGAGCATCGTCGTGCTCCGGGCGAACGGCATCGGCGACTTCGTGGTCGCCATCCCGGCGTTGGAGGCCCTGCGCGCGGCGTATCCCGAGGCGCGCATCACCTATCTCGGCCTTCCGTGGCATCCAGAGCTGCTCGAGGGCCGGCCGGGACCCTGGGACGACGTGGACACCGTCCCTCCGTACCCGAACATGATCGCCGGCGGTGCCGTCGACCAGGGCCGCGTCGACGCCTTCATCGAGACGCATCGCGCCCGCCACTACGACCTCGCCGTCCAGCTCCACGGCGGCGGCGGCAACTCCAACCCGTTTCTGCAGCGCCTCGGCGCACGCGTCACCGTCGGCGCCCGCGACACCGATGCGCCGCCGCTGGACCGCTGGGTCCGCTACGCCTACTACCAGCACGAGGTACTGCGCTTCCTCGAGGTCGTCGCGCTCGTCGGTGCTCCGCCGGTGACGATCGAGCCGCGGCTGGCGCTGACGGCCGCCGACGTCCGGCACGCGGAGGCCGCGCTGCCGATCAGCCCCCAGCCGCTCGTCGTCCTGCACCCCGGCGCCTCGGACCCCCGGCGTCGCTGGCCCGCCGAGTCCTACGCGGAGGTCGCGCGCGCTCTCGCCGACCGCGGCTGCCGCGTCGCCGTCGTGGGGCACGGGGAGGACGACGCCCGCGCCGCCGCACGCATCGCCGACCTGTCGGACGCCCTCGACCTCGTCGGTGAGCTCGACATGAAGGGCATGGCCGGTGTCCTTGCCCGCGCTCGGCTCGTCGTCGCCAACGACTCGGGCCCGCGGCACCTCGGCGCGGCCCTCGGGACGCCGACGGTCGGCGTCTACTGGGTCGGCAACGTGATCAACGCTGGACCACTGCTGCGCGCGCGCCACAGGGTCGCCGTCTCGTTCCGCAACAGCTGCCCCGTCTGCGGGCTCGACCAGGCGGCCCTCGGCGCGCAGCGGTGCCCGCACGACGAGTCGTTCGTCGCCGACGTCACCGTCGACGAGGTGCTCGGGCACGCCGCCGACCTGCTCGACGCCGACTGAGCGAACCACTCCCAAGATCATGCTCCAGAAACGGACGCCGGAAGAGCCTTGTCGATCTCCGGAGGCGTCCATCTCTGGAGCATGATCTTGAACCACGCAGGGCCCGCGACGACGTCGACGACGCGGGACGCCTCAGAGCACGAGCTCGGGCTTGATCCGCTTGACGCTCCACACGCGCAGCCGGCGGGCGGCGAGGGCGCTGAGCAGCAGTGCCACGACGAGGTACACCGCGAGCACGAGCGCATCACGCCCGACGGAGGCCACGTCGCCCCCGTACAGCAGGTGCCGCAGCCCGTCGACGGAGTAGCTCATCGGCAGCACGCGATGCAGCCCCCACAGCGGCGTCGGGATCGTCTGCCACGGGAACGTCCCGCCGGCGCTGACGAGCTGCACCAGCATGAGCACGAGCGCGAGGAACTGCCCCGCCGTCCCGAGCCACGCGTTGAGCGCCTGCACGATCGCGACGAACGTCACCGAGACGAGCACGAGGAACAGCGGCGTCAGCAGCAGGTGCGACGGCACGATCCGCAGCCCGAACGCCAGCAGCGCGACGAGGAACAGCACCTGGACGGCCCCGAGCACCGCCGGCGCGAACCATCCGCCGAGCGAGACCCGGATCGGGGTCTGGTTCGCCGCCATCGCGCGGTTCGACAACGGCCTGACGAGCAGGAACAGCACGTAGCCGCCGATCCACGCGGCGAGCGACACGAAGAACGGCGCGAGCCCGGCGCCGTAGTTCCCGGCGGAGACCTGCGCGACGTTCTCGATCTTGACGGGGTCCGCGATCGTCCGGGCCGTGGCCGCGCGGGTGGACGCGGAGGGATTCGGCACCTGGCCCAGACCCTCCCGCAGGCCGTTGCGCAGTTGCGTCGCTCCGGAGGTGAGCTTGCCCAAACCCTTGTCGAGCGACCGCGCCCCGCTCGCGAGCCGGTCGGTGCCGGTCACCGCGGACCGCTCACCATTGACGAGCCGGTTCGCGCCGGACGAGAGCTGCGCCGTGCCCGTCGCCAGGGACGAGGCCCCGCGCGAGACCGACGAGGCCCCGGACGCCGCGGAGGCGATCCCGTTGGTCAGCGCCGGAGCCGCCGCCGCGAGCCGGGCAGCGCCCGCGGCCACCTGCGACGATCCGGAGGACAGCTGGTCGAGCTGACCGGTCACGCTCTGGATCTGCCGGTTGGCCCGGACCACCGGCGTCCCCAGCTGGTCGGTGAGCGCGAGCACCCGGGCGCGCTGGGCGGGCGTGAGCCCCTGGGCGGCGAGCGCCTGGTCGAGCTGCGCGCGGTAGGTGGACAGGTTCCCGGTGAGGGTCCCGCTCGCGGTGGCCACCCGGTCGCCGACGGCGGCGATCCGGGCGTTGCCCGCCGCCACCTGCCGGGCTCCGGAGGCGAGCTGCCGCGTCTGCGAGGGCAACGCCCTGGTCGACGCCCGCAGCGTGCCCAGCCCGTTGGCCAGCTGCCCCGCGCCGGCCGACAGCTGCGCGGCGCCCGCGGCGGCCTGCGAGGCGCCCGACGCGAGCTGCTCGGAGCCATTGAGCAAACGGCGCTGGCCGGCAGCGAGCTGCGAGGCGCCCGACGCCACCTGGCCGGCAGCCGACTGCGCCTGCTGCGCGCCGGTGACGAGTTGGGACGCACCCGACACCGCCTGCGTCAGCTGCTGGTGGATCGTCGCGAACCCGCTGAGGAACTGGTTCGCGGCCTGCTCGCCGACCTGCTTGGCCAGCGCGTTGCGGACCTGCAGCGTCACCTGATCGGCGATGGTCCGGGCAAGGTAGTTGTTCGCGTCGTTCGTGGTGAGGATGAGTGCGCCCTGCCGGGGCTGGAAGCGCCCGGACGACGCGAGCGCCGAGGAGAAGTCCGCGGGCAAGGTGATGGAGAAGTCGTAGCGCCCGGCCCGGACGCCGTCCATCGCGTCGGACTCGCTCGTCCGGACCCAGGCGAAGGACTTCGAGGCGACCAGGTCGCGCGCCACCTGCTCACCGGCGTCCAGCCTGGTGCCCTGCGCGGTCGTCGCGCCGCGGTCCTGGACGACGAGCGCCGCGGGCACGCGCTTGAGGTTCCCGTACGGGTCGTGGTTGGCGTAGAGGTAGAGCCCGCCGTAGAGCAGCGGGATGATCGAGAGGGCGATGACGGCGATCTTCGGCAGGCGGCCGGCGGTGATCCGCCGCAGCTCGCCGAAGCCCATGCGCAGGGCGCTCACGCGAGGGACTCCTTGGTGTCGAGGGCGGCCGAACCGAGCGCGACGGGCCGCGGGTCGGTCCACGGATGGGCCCACTCGGCCGTCGTCAGCTGGTAGGCGCCGGCGTCGGTGCAGGTGACGACGACCGCGTAGCCGGCAGCGGCGAACTCGCCGGCGAGCTCCCACCAGGAGCGCGGATCGCCGCCGAAGCGGTCGGGAACGGTGAGGACGAGGGCGAGGACGCCGGGCCGCGACGCCGCGATCTCGGTCAGCAGCGGGGTGCGGACGTCCGCCGGCACGGCCTCGAGCTGCGCGTGGGCAAGGTGCCCGATCCCGCGCTCGTCGAGGAAGGCCTGGACCGCGCCGCGCCTGGTCGAACGGCCGGCCATGGCGAGCTCCTCGGCGACGACGGTGCGCAGCGGCAGCACAGCGTCCGGCTCGCTCACGCCGGGGACGTCGACCAGGGCCACGGCGCGGCGCAGCCGGCGTCCGCTGCGCTCGCCGTCGAGCTCGACGAAACCGGCGTCCACCTTCAGGCGCCCGGCGAGGGCGAGGGCCAGCGCGGTGTGACCGTGGCCGGGCTCGCCGGCGACGAGCAACCGCTCCCCGCTGCGGACGGCGAGGGTCGTCGGCTCGAGCAGCGGCACCGGCCGGGCGTCGACGCGGATGCCGACCGCCCTCAGTTCGTGTCTGGTCACGAGGCCTGCCCGAGAGAGGTGAGGAAGGCGGCGTCGACGTGGACCTCGACCTCGGCCGGGTCCGCGCCGGCGACGGCGAGCGCGGTGACGGCCGCGACCCGCGCGGCGTCCCCGGCGTCCAAGGTTCCCTCCAGCACCGCGTCGAACACGGCGAGAGGAACGGCCTGGACCAGACGGGCGACGACCTCGCACGGCATCGTCGTCCGCAGCGCGCCGCGGGCCCGGCCGGCCTGGACGAGCTCGGTGCGCAGGGAGCGGACGTCGCCGGTGTGCCGGGTCACGCGCTCCACGTGCTCGGGGCGCGTCGCCAGCCGGCCGAGCAGCCGGTAGCGCTCGATGCTGCGCCACACGGTGATCTCGAGTCGCGCCAGCGTCGTCAGCGGGTGCTCGTCGGCGACGCCGGCGGCGCGCACGTTGCGGACGACGTCCGCCATGCCCTCGCCGGCGCGGTCGGCGAGGGCCTCGACGAGCGCTTCCCGCGAGGAGAAGTGACCGTAGACCGTCCGCCGGGCGAGGCCTGCGGCGCGGGCGACGGCGTCGAGGCCGGCGTCCGGGTCCTCCGCGAGCGCCCTGAGCGCGGCGTCCAGGAGCAGGTCGCGGTTGGCCTCCGCGTCCCGGCGGCGCCGCTGAATCCTCTCGTCCACGCAGGACACGATAGGAACATGCACAACACTGTGCAAGTTGTACCCAGTGAACTCCCAGTCGACCTTGCAAGCCCCCCAGGCCCCACTAGCCTGACCTCACGGAGGGTGCCCCCATGACGATGACCCAGCCGCAACGCCGCCACCAGGTCGTGATCATCGGATCCGGCTTCGGCGGCCTGTTCGCCGCGCGCGAGTTCAAGGACGCGCCGGTGGACGTCACGCTCATCGCGCGGACGTCGCACCACCTCTTCCAGCCGCTGCTGTACCAGGTCGCCACCGGCATCCTGTCGTCCGGCGAGGTGGCACCGTCGACGCGGGAGATCCTCAAGCGGCAGTCGCAACATCACCGTCCTGCTCGGGGACGTGGAGACGATCGACGTCGCGGCGAGGACGGTGACCTCCCTCGCGCCCGAGCGGACGACGGTCACGCCGTACGACAGCCTCATCGTCGCCGCGGGCTCCGGTCAGTCCTACTTCGGCCACGACGAGTTCGCCGAGTTCGCGCCCGGCATGAAGAGCATCGACGACGCGCTCGAGCTGCGCGGTCAGCATCTTCGGCGCCTTCGAGCTCGCCGAGCTCGAGGAGGACCCCGCCGTCCGGCAGCGGCTCATGACGTTCGTCATCGTGGGCGCGGGGCCGACGGGTGTCGAGATGGCCGGCCAGATCGCCGAGCTCGCGCACCGCACGCTCCACGGTGACTTCCGGCGGATCGACCCGCGCGACGCGCGGATCATCCTGCTGGACGCCGCGCCGCGCGTGCTGCCCGGTTTCGCGGAGCGACTGTCGAGGAAGACGAAGACCAAGCTCGAGAAGCTCGGCATCGACGTCCAGCTGGGCGCCATGGTCGACGGGATGGACGCGACCGGGATCGACGTCAAGGACGCCGACGGCGGCCGTCGCCGGATCGAGGCCGTCACGAAGATCTGGGCGGCCGGCGTGCAGGCGAGCCCGTTGGGCAAGCAGCTCGCCGAGCAGACCGGCGCCGAGATCGACCGCGCCGGCCGGGTCAAGACCTTGCCCGACCTCACCCTGCCGGGGCACCCGGAGATCTTCGTCGTCGGCGACATGCTCGGTCTCGGGCCTACCGGGCGTCGCGCAGGTCGCGATGCAGAGCGGGAAGTACGCCGCGAAGCGGATCGTCGAGCGGCTCGACGGCACGGTCGAGCACAAGCCGTTCCACTACTTCGACAAGGGCAGCATGGCGACGATCTCGCGGTTCTCCGCGATCGCGCAGATCGGCAAGCTCCAGCTGACCGGCTTCATCGCCTGGCTGGCCTGGCTCTTCATCCACATCATCTACCTCATCGGCTTCAAGAACCGGGTCACGACGCTGCTGCACTGGACGGTGAGCTTCATCGGCCGCGGCCGCTCGGAGCGGGCGGTGACGACCCAGCAGGTCTTCGCGCGGACGGCGATGCGCCGCCTGGAGGAGGTCGAGGGTCGCGAGGCGAGCGGAGCCCGCGACGAGCTCGAGCCGGGGGCGGCCACCCGCCGCAGCGCCTGACCCGTCGGGCTGTCGGAGCCGCCGCCTAGGGTGGCGGCCATGCCGGACGCTCCCGCCCTGCCGAGTCGCGCCCGCGCCGTCGTCGTCGGCGGCGGGGTCATCGGCTGTTCCGTCGCCTACCACCTCGCGGAGGCGGGGTTCGGCGAGGTGCTGCTGCTGGAGCGCGACCGGCTGACGTCCGGGACGACCTGGCACGCGGCCGGGCTGATGGTCACGTTCGGCTCGACCTCGCAGACCTCGACGGAGATCCGGCAGTACACGCGGGACCTCTACGCACGGCTCGAGGCCGAGACCGGGCAGTCGACCGGGCTGCGGCAGGTCGGGTTCGTCGAGCTGGCCACGGACGCCGACCGCCTCGAGGAGTACCGGCGGACGTCGGCGTTCAACCGCTACTGCGGCGTCGACGTGCAGGAGATCGGACCGTCGGAGGTCGCCTCGCTGTTCCCGCCGGCGCGGGTGGACGACGTCCTCGCCGGGTTCTACGTCGCCGACGACGGCCGCGCCGACCCGGTCGACGTGACCATGGCGCTCGCCAAGGGCGCGCGGCGGCACGGCGCCACGATCCGCGAGGGCGTCCCCGTCACCGGCGTCCTCACCCGCGCCGCCGGCGGCGGGCGCCGCCGCGTCACCGGCGTCCGGACCCCGATGGGCGACGTCGAGGCGGAGGTCGTCGTCAACTGCACCGGCATGTGGGCCCGGCAGCTCGGCGAGGCCGACGGCGTCGCCCTGCCGCTGCAGGCCGCCGAGCACTACTACCTCATCGTCGACGGGGTGGACGGGATCACGCCCGACCTGCCCGTGATCGAGGACCCCGGCGCCTACGGCTACTACCGGGAGGAGACCGGCGGCCTTCTGGTCGGCCTCTTCGAACCGGTGGCCGCGCCCTGGCGGCTCGAGGGGATCCCCGCCGACTTCTCGTTCGGGACCCTGCCGCCGGACTGGGACCGCATGACGCCGTTCCTCGAGAAGGCGATGGCCCGGATTCCGGCGTCGCTCGAGGGCGGCGTCCGGACGTTCTTCTGCGGGCCCGAGAGCTTCACCCCGGACCTCCAGCCGCTCGTCGGCGAGACGCCCGAGATCGGCGGCTACTTCGTCGCCGCGGGGATGAACTCGGTCGGGATCCTCACCGGCGGTGGGATCGGGCGGGTGCTGGCGCGCTGGATCGTCGACGGCCGCCCGGACGTCGACGTCACGGGCATGACCGTCGAGCGCGCGCAGCCGTGGCAGACGAACCTCGAGTACCGCCGGGAGCGGACCGTCGAGGTGCTCGGGACGGTGTTCGCGCCGCACTACCCCTTCCGCAGCCTGCGCACGGCGCGCGGCGCGAAGCGGTCGGTGCTGCACGACCGGCTCGCCGCCGCCGGCGCACGATTCCGTGACGTCAGCGGCTGGGAGGGTGCCGACTGGTACGGCTCGCCCGACGAACCCGAGCACCCGCTGACGTGGGGACGTCCGGGGTTCTTCGACCGGTGGAGGGCCGAGCATGCCGCCGTCCGCTCCGCCGTGGGGCTGTTCGACATGTCGTTCATGGCGAAGTTCCTCGTGCAGGGGCCGGACGCCGGGGCGCTGCTCTCCTGGCTCTCGACGAACCACGTGGACGGCGCGTGCGGCCGGGTCACCTACACGCCGTGGCTGAACGCAGGCGGGACCGTCGAGGCCGACCTCACCGTGACGAAGCTCGACGAGGAGCGGTATCTGGTCGTCGCCTCGGACACCGTGCACCGGCACGTCGAGACCTGGCTGCGCCGGCAGCTGCCCGGCCGCGCCGCGACCGTGACCGACGTGACGTCCGCGTTCACCCTGCTCAGCCTGCAGGGGCCGCGGTCGCGTGAGCTGCTGCAGTCCCTGACCCCCGCCGACCTGTCGACGCCGGTGTTCCCGTTCCGGACGGCGCGGGAGATCGAGGTGGGGCTGGCGCGGGCCCTCTGCCTGAGGATCACCTACGTGGGGGAGCTCGGGTACGAGCTCTACGTGCCCACCGAGCACGCCGCAGACGTCTACGAGCGGCTGGTGGCCGTGGGCAAGGCCGCCGGGCTGCGGCACGCCGGGCTCAAGGCGCTCGGCAGCCTGCGCCTGGAGAAGGGCTACCGCGACTACGGGCACGACGTCGACAACACCGATCCGGTGGACGACGTCGGGCTGGGGTTCGCCGTGCGCGTCGGCAAGCCGGGCGGCTTCCTGGGCTGCGAGGCGGTCGTGGAGCATCGCGCACGTCCTCCGCGGCAGCGGCTCGTCCACGTGCTCCTGCGCGACCCCGAACCGCTGCTCTTCCACGCCGAGGTCGTGCACCGGGACGGGCAGGCGGTCGGGTACGTGCGGGCCGGCTCCTACGGACACACGCTCGGCGGCGCGGTGGGTCTGGCGATGGTCGAGGTCGAGGACCTCGAGACCGTGGGCGCCGGTGGGTGGCAGGTGGACGTCGCCGGCCGGCTCGTGGACGCCGAGGTGTCGCTGACGCCGTTCTACGACCCGACGTCGGAGCGCGTCCGCGCGTAGCTGTCACACTTCGGGCCTCCCGAGCACCTGTCATGCATGTCCCTGGTAGCCAGGGGTCGAGCGAGAACAGGGGAGTCATCGGGTGGCCACCTACACGGTCAACACGCACGAGGTCGCGGGCGTCGCGCAGCAGGTGACGAGCGGTTCGGCGGAGATCGAGAACCAGCTGCACACGCTCATGGGGCAGATCCGCAGTCTGCACGGCAACTGGCAGGGCTCGGCGTCGACCGCGCTGCAGGAGCTCTACGCGCGCTGGCACACGCAGGCGGAGGCGCTCAAGGAGACGCTGCGCGAGATCGGCGACCAGATGCGCCAGGCGGCCGCCGAGTACGAGGCGAACGAGGCCGCGAACACCAGCCGGTTCCGCGTCTGAGGGTCGGCATGGCCGACTTCACCGTCGACACGGGAGACCTCGGCGCGCTCGCGCAGGCGTTCAGCGCCGCCGGATCGGACGTCCGCGGCATCGCGGCCGGCTTCCGATCGGGGGCGGGGCGGCTCACCGCCGGCGACGCGCTGGGGCGTCCGGACGTCGTCGCGCAGTACGGGCAGGCGTTCGACCAGTGGACCCGCAATCTCGACGAACTGGCGTCGTCCATGGAGAAGCTCGCGCACTCTCTGGGGCTCGCCCGCGAGCTCTACGAGATCGCCGAGCGGGAGGCCACGGTGCGGCCGCGGTGAGCTCGACGGACGTCGACCGGTGGAGGGCGTAGCGCTCCGACCGACCAGGGGGAGGACAGGGACGGATGGCGTCCTGGACCGGTTCATGCCGCCACCCGGAGCACCGGGAGCCGTGCGGCTCGGGGCGGCCGCGTGGCGCGCAGCGGCTGACCAGCTGCAATGCGTCGGCGAAAGCCTCACGCAGAGCTCGGCGAGATCGACCGCGACGTGGGAGGGGCCGGCGCGATCGGCGTTCGACGGGGAGTCGGGGCGTTTCCTGCGGGCCGTCGACGAGGGCGGCGCGCTGCTGCGTCGGTACGCCGACGCCCTCGACGCCCTCGCCGAGGGGATCCAGGCGGCGCAGGACGAGTACCACCAGCGGGTCGGCATGGTCGTAGGGACCGCCGTCGTCGGTGGTCTGCTGACGCTCGCGACGGCGACCCTCTCCGACGAGGCCGCCGCCGGAGCGATCGCCGCCGAGGTCGCCACCGCCACGGAGATCGCTGCCACCGCCGCCGAGCAGGTCGTCGCGGCCCTGGCGACGCTCGGAGCCCAGGCCGCCGCGCTCGCCGCACGCTGGGCCGTTCTGACCGCGGTCAGCGCGGGCGCCGACGCCGTGAGCGGGATGGTGGTGTATCGCGACGGGGACCCGCTGGGCCACGTCCACTGGGGGGAGGACGCGGAGCTGGCCCTGGTCGGAGCGCTGGCCGTTCCGATCGGCTCCGTCGCCCTGGCCGGTCTCGGGGGCGTCGCCGGCGGCACCTTCGCACGAGGTGCCGCCGGCGTCGCCGGTCGGATCGCGGTGGGGAGCGCCTCGATGGCCGCGTCCGATGCGCTGGTCCGCGAGGCGCTGCGCGAGGGAGTGGACCCCGGCGAGCTGGTCATGGCCGCGCTCCCGCTCGGACGGGCCGGTCGCGGCAGACCGGGCGTGGCGCCGGAAGGAACCATTCCGCGTGGGTTCGCCGACGCGCAGGACTTCGCGGCGTTCGGTCGACGGCTCCGGGGCGGCCTGGCGGCGGCCGGCTATCCGGACGCCGAACCGGTGCTCCAGGGCAGTGCGGTGAGTGGGGTGAAGTACACGACCGGGGAGCCGTTCGACGTTGGTCGGCGCAGCGACTTCGACATCGCGGTGGTCGATCCCACGCTGGTGGATCGTGCCGAGGCCCTCGGCGTCCGACTCCGCCGGAATCCCCCTCGGACGCCGCCGCTGACCGAGGCCCAACTCGAGCGTCTCGGGCTGCTCGATCTCGTCACCGAACTCTCGGCGTCCTCGGGCCGGGAGGTGCACCTGATGGTCTTCCGCGATCTTCAGCAGTCGTTGCAACGGTCAGGGGGTTTGAGGATCAGATGAGCGATCGCTACGACACCTACGGGTGGCTCGAGGCGGACCTGGATGCCGTGGCCGATGCCGTCGGCCAGGCGCTCGAGGTTCCGATCGAGCCGCGGAGCAGCCTCTATCGAGGCGAGTACTACAACTGGCGGGGCACCGGGAAGGCGCACATCGTCCTGCAGGAGAACGTCGTCGAGGAGGCGGACGGCCTTCCGACCGACGACGAGTTCCCCGACCACGCGGTGCTGCTGTACGCCTCCAACCTCCCGCGCGAATGGTTCGACCGGATCGCCGCCGTGCCCGGGGCGCAGTGGCTGCGCTCGAGGATCGCCTCGTGAGGGCCGCATACGCGCCCGTGGTTGTCCGCTTCCACGTCTTCGGCGCCGGGGACCTGCCCCTCGAGGTCGTCGCGGCCCGGATCGGGCGGGCCCTCGACGTGCGCCTGGAGGAGCGCGTCGGGTCCCTGCGAGGCCGGCACTACCGGTGGAGCGACCCCTGTGGTGCGGACGTGCTGGTCCAGTCGGTCACACCCGAGGACGCCGAACTGCTCGACCTCGTCGACGGCTGCGTGGTCTACACGACGGCGCTGGACGACGCGGCGTACGACGCACTCGAGGGGATGGCCGACCTGCGGCTGCTCGACGCCGACCTCATCCCCGTCGCCTGAGCCGTCAGGAGAGGAGCCGAGCATGCCCGAGGCGGTGCACCGGACGCCGCGTGTCCGACCGGCCGGACCGGCCCGGACGACGTTCGACGTCCCCGCGCTGCCGTCGCTGGACCCGCCGGTTCCGCTGCAACCGGTCCAGCTGCTGCTGCCGGTGCTGGGGAGCCTGTCGATCCTCGTGTACGGGGTCATGGCGCGGACCGCGGTCCTGCTGGTCACCGGCGGGATCATGGCCCTGGCGTCGCTGGCGTCCCCTGTCGTCCTCCACTGGAGCAATCGCCGCGCGCGCCGGGCCACCCTGGCGCGGCGGAGGGAGCGTTATCGCGTGCGCTTGGCGGAGCTGACCGAGGCCGTCGAGGTCGCGCAGTCGCAGCTGCGGGAGGCGCTCAGCCGGCCGCATCCGGTCCCGCGGGCGTACGGGGCATGGGCGGGATCGAGCCGTCTGTGGGAACGGCGGCTCGAGGACGGCGACGCGCTCCTCGTCCGACTCGGCACCGCCGACATCCCCACAGGATTCACCGTCGCGCAGCCGGCGCCCGCGCCGGTCGACGCCGAACCGGACGCCGAGCTACTGCGCGAAGTGGAGGAGTTCCTCGCCTTCGCCGCCCGCTCTGCCCGCCGCGCCGCTCGAACTCGACCTCGCGCAGACCGCTGTCGTCGCGCTCACCGGCGACCGTTCCGGCGTTCTGGGCCTGGCGCGGGCGCTCGTCGTCGAGGCTGCGTTGGCGTGCGCGCCCGACGACCTCACCCTCGTCGTCGCCGCGCCGCCGTGCGACCTGGCCTCCTGGTCCTGGACGAAGTGGCTCCCGCACACGCACGTCGCCGGGTCGACGGACGCGGCCGAGCGCATGCTCGCGACCACACCGGAGATGCTCGAGCGGCATCTCGAGGCCGTCCTCGCTCCACGCCTGCGGCTGCTGGAAGCCGGCACCTGGACGGCCTCCCGTGCGGCGTTCCGGCATGTGATGATCGTCGTCGACCGGTTCGATCCTTTCACCGAGATCGGGACCTCCCCGCTCCTGGCCCGCGCGATCGCCGGCGCCGGCGACATCGCCGTCAGCGTCCTCGTCCTCGCCGATGACCTCACCTGTGCTCCCACCCAGGCGGAGGCCGTGGTGTCGGTGTTCTCGCAGGGATGCGCCGTCCTGCGCCGTCTCGGCGCCCCCTCGAGCGACGTCTCCTTCACGCCCAGCGTCCTGGGGGTGACGGAGGCCGAGGACGTCGCGCGCCTCCTCGCCCCGAAGCGGCTCGTCGGCGACTCGCTGCGGGCCGCCCTCAGCGGCAGCGGACGTCTGGCGGACCTGCTGCCCCGCGGGCTGCTCGCCGGGGCGGACGGTGACCGGACCGACATCGATCCACCCGGGTGGCCGGAACCCTCGGAGCGGGAGCTGCTTGCGCATCCCGTTCGGCGCGGCGGCCGACGGGGCACCAGTCCACCTGAATCTCAAGGAGTCCGCCGACGGCGGGCACGGGCCGCACGGACTGGTCATCGGGGCCGTGGGATCGGGCAAGAGCGAGCTGCTCCGCACCCTTGTCGCAGGCCTGGCCGCGACGCACCGCCCCGACGAGGTCGAACTCGCCTTCGCCGACTTCAAGGGCGGTCTCACCTTCAGCTCACTGCAGACCCTCCCGCACTGCTCGGGGATGGTCACCAACCTCGCCGACGACCTCTCCCTCGTGGATCGGATGAAGGCCGCCCTCATCGGCGAACTGGAGCGGCGGCAGCTGATGCTCCGCGCCGCCGGCGAGGACGTGCAGCGGATCGGCCAGTACCGGGCGTTGCACGAGCGCCGGCCGGAGCTGCCCGCGATGCCGTTCCTCGTGGTCGTCGTCGACGAGTTCGGCGAGCTGCTCGAAGCCCGCCCCGACGTCCTCGAGGTCCTGCTCTCGATCGGACGCACCGGGCGCAGCCTGGGTGTCCACCTCGTCCTCGCCAGCCAGCGCCTCGAGGCCGGCCGCATCCGCGGCCTCGAGAGCTATCTCGGCTACCGCATCTGCCTGCGGACGTTCACCGCCGAGGACAGCGTGGCGGTGCTCGGGACGCGCGCGGCCGCGGACCTTCCCGCCCTGCCCGGCCACGGCTACCTGCGGACCGCGGACGGCCTCGTGCGCTTCCTGGGAGCGACGGTCTCGGGCCGTGGTGGCAACACCGCGGGGCGTCGCTCCGTCCGCCTGTTCACTGGAGGCGAGCTGCCGGCGACCGCATCGCCCCTCGGTATGACACACGCCGAGGGAGAGAGCGACCTGGCGGTGCTGGTCCGCCGCTCACGGAGCGCCGGCGCCGCGCTCGAGCGCCCTCCGCTCTGGTTGCCACCCCTGCCGGCACCCGCGGACCCGCGACCGCTCGTGCTCGGCGACGAGCGGCTGGTCGTCGACCTGCCGTCGCCGGCGCAGGGGCTGCCCGTCCCGGTCGGCCTGGTCGACCATCCGCGGGTCCGCCGCCAGACGCCGCTGCAGCTCGACCCCGCCGCCCTCGACGGTCACCTCCTCGTCGTGGGTGCGCCCCAGTCGGGCAAGAGCAGCGCGCTCGCCGCGTTCGCCACGCAGGCGGCGCGCCTGCATCCGGCGAGCCTGCTGCAGTTCCACGTCCTCGACCTCGGGGGCGGCGCGCTGGCCTCGCTCGCCGGACTGCCCAACGTCGCCTCCTACGCGGATGGTCAGGACACCGACGGGATTCGGCGCGTCCTCCTCGAACTCGAGCGGCTCGTGGAGAACGCGCCCGCCCGCCTGCGCCGCTCCGGTGCCGCCGGGATCGCGGACTGGCGCCGGCTCGTGGTGGCGGGAACGATCGCGGGCCCGGCGCACACCGTGCTCCTGCTCGATCAGCTCGCCCCGTTCCGCGACCGCTTCCCCGACCTCGATGTCGTGCTCGGCCGTCTCGTCGCCGAGGGCCCGGCCGCCGGGGTGCACGTGGCGATGACGAGCACGCGCTGGGCGGACCTGCCGCCGAGGCGACTCGAGCAGGTCTCCACCCGGGTCGAACTCCACCTCAACGACCCGATGGAGTCCCAGCACGGGCGGGCCCGCGCCGCCGCGGTGCCCGCCGGCGTCCCGGGCCGTGGACTGGGCGCCAACGGTGCACTCCTGCAGATCGCCGCAGCCGGCATAGCGGACCCGGGCACCGCTGCCGCATCCGACCTCTCGGCAGCGGTGGAGGACGCCGTCCGCGAGGCGCGCCGGCGTTGGCCGGGGGAGGTCGCGGCGCCGTTGCGGCGGCTGACCGACCTCTCGGTCCAGGACTGGACGCGGGCGGACAGCGGAGTCGGTCCCGCCGTGGTGCTGGGGGTCGACGAGGCCGCCTTCGCCCCGGTCCCCCTGGAGCGCTCCGGGCTGGGCCTGCTCGCCTACGGTGACGCCGGTTCCGGACGCAGCCGCTTCCTCGGACGCCTGCTGCGCGATGCCGCCCGGCTGCCCGAGCACGACCGGCCCCAGGTCTACGTGCTCGACTACCTCGGCGCGCTACTGGACCGCCACGCGGCCGATGTCGAGGCCGGGACGACGTCCGACGTGGTGCAGGCCGCCGCGTACGGGCCGCAGGACGCGCCGGAACTCCTGACCGCGCTCACCGACGAGCTCCTGCGGCGGCTGCAGATGACGGCGACCGCGCGCCGGTCCGGCCGCTCGCCCCGCCGGCCAGACGGTCGTGCGAGCAGTCTCGCGAACGGCGCGGCGGTGGACCCTGCACGCCCGCCGTTGTGGCTCGTCGTCGACGACTACGAACTCGTCCACGCGGCCGCCCGGCCCGGCCTCGTCTCCGAGCTCGCCAACCTCGTGCCCTACGCCGCCCAACTCGGCCTGAGCGTGCTGCTCGCGCAGGGTGCGAACGGCAGCGGCGCGAGGGTGGACCCGCTGATCCGGCGGCTCCTCGAGGGGAGTCCGTGGCACCTGCAGTTCTCCGTCGAGTCCAAGCACGAGCTCCTGCTGCGGGGCACGCGCGGAACAGCGCTGCCACCCGGCCAGGCCCTGTTGGCGCGACCGGGTCGCCCCGACACCCTGCTCGCGGTGCTGCCGCCCCGTCCGCCGCTGACTGCGCCGGGCACGCCGTACCCCGCCGCCCGGGGCGGCGGTCTGGCCGAGCCTCACACGATTGAGGAGGTCGCGACGGACGTCGAGCCGGACGACAGACCTGACGGCAGGCCCGACGGCAGGCCCGACGGCAGACCTGACGGCAGAGCCGACGGCAGGCCCGCGCGCATCCGGCTGGTGTCATGAGCGTCCTCGTCACCGTCACGGCCGGTTCCGCCGCGCTCGACCTGGACCTCGACGACGACGTCCCGATCCGTGACTTGTTGCCGGAGATCGCCGCAGCGTTCGGACATCGGACAGGCATCGGTCTCGCACATGCCGACGGCAGACCCCTCGAGGCCGGCTCGACGCTCGCCGCGGCCGGGGTCCTCGACGGTCATCGCCTCGCGCTGGCGCCGGGCTCCGTTGCGCCGAACGCCGAGGGCGACCGGCCGGTCCTGCCGTGCTACCTCGCCGTCGACACCTCGGACTCCATGGCCGGCCCCGCGCTCGACGCGGTCAACGTCGAGCTGGGCCGGCTCGTCGACGCACTCCACGACGACCCTCGCGTCACCGACGGCTGCCGCCTCGCCGTCGTGGGGTTCGACGCCGACGCCCACGTCGTGCTGCCGCTCAGCCCGGTGTCCGGGCTCGATCAGGCGCCGCGTCTCAGCGCCACCCGTCCCGCGACGAACTACGAGTCCGTCTTCCGCCTGCTGCGCCGGCAGATCGGGCGGGACCTCGACGGTCTGCGGATGGCCGGTCTGCGTCCGCTCCGGCCGGCCGTCGTCGTCGTCACCGACGGCCGCCCGACGCGCGGGTACTGGCCTCCGGCCCACGCCGCGCTGACGGACCCCGGATGGGACGGGGCGGCAGAGGTCCTGGCCTTCGGCTTCGGGGACGCCGCCGAGCTGACGATCCGCCGCGTCGGCACCGCCGGCGCCTACCTGGCCGCGCCAGTCGTCCGTCCGTCGGGGCCGGCCTCGAGAGGGGCAGCAGAGGCGCCTCCGCCGGCTGTGACGGCCCGGCTGGTCGCCTCGGTCATGACCTTCGTGCTCGACGCGCTCGGACACCCCTCGGCCGGCCTGCAGGTCCCTGCCGAACCACCCGACGGGTGGCGGTCACTGGACGGGGTGGTTCGGTGACACGGCCGCCGCCGCGTCGGAGGCCGGCGACCGCAGGGCGAGGGCGTCGAGCACGAGCGCCGCCACCTCTGCCGGCCTCCGACCGTCCGTCGACACCGTGACGTCCGCGACCTCGCGGTACGTCAGGAGCCGGTCGCGGTGCAGAACGTCGAGGTCGGGGCGCGCCAGGACGGGCCGCCCCCGGTCGCCCCCGACGCGGGCGAGCACGGCGGCGTGGGACACGTCGAGATGCACGACGAGCGCGTCCCGAAGCATCCTCCGTGTGGCCGGCTCCTCCACGGCGCCACCGCCGAGGGCCACCACCCGGTCTGCGCCGTCGCCGACCAGCTCCGCGACGATCTCGCGCTCCAGCCGGCGGAAGGCGGGCTCACCGTCCGCCGCGAAGATCTGTGCGGGCGTCCGCCCGATCCGGGTCGTCAAGGCCTCGTCGCTGTCCACGAACGGAACGCCCAGACGCTTCGCGACCAGCCGTCCAACCGTCGACTTCCCCGCGCCCATGAACCCCACGAGCACCAGGGGCCGACGCCGGGCGGGAGTTGCCATGAAGGGCAGTGTGACATCGCCGAGCCGCCCAGCCGGGGAAGGCCCGGAGGATACGGTGACCCCATGGACAAGGTGGTCGGGAGCGCGGCGGAGGCCGTCGCCGACATCGGGGACGGATCGAGCATCGGCGTCGGCGGATTCGGCCTGAGCGGCATTCCCTGGATCCTCATCGACGCCCTGCTCGGACAGGGCGCGACGGACCTCACCGTCGTCTCCAACAACTGCGGTGTGGACGGGGCGGGCCTCGGCGTCCTGCTCGGCCAGCACCGCATCGCCCGCGTCATCGCGAGCTACGTGGGCGAGAACAAGGAGTTCGCCCGGCAGTTCCTCGCCGGCGAGCTGGAGGTCCAGCTGACGCCGCAGGGAACCCTCGCCGAGAAGCTGCGCGCGGGCGGCGCCGGCATCCCCGCCTTCTACACCCCGACCGGTGTCGGGACCCCCGTCTCCGAGGGCGGCCTGCCCTGGCGGTACGGCCCGGAGGGCGACGTCGTCCTGGCCTCCCCGGGCAAGGAGGTGCGGACCTTCGGCGGCCGCGAGTGCGTGCTCGAGGACTCGATCACGACCGACTTCGCCCTCGTGCGGGCCGCGGTCGGTGACCGGCACGGCAACCTCGTCTTCACCAAGGCGGCCCGCAACTTCAACCCCGTCGTCGCCATGGCGGGCGCCGTGACGATCGCCGAGGTGGAGGAGCTGGTCGACCCGGGGCAGATCGACCCCGACGACGTCCACCTCCCCGGCATCTTCGTGCAGCGAGTCGTCGCGCTGAGCGGGGAGCAGGCCGCCGACAAGCGGATCGAACGCCGGACGGTGCGTCCGCGCACCGGAGAGGGGGCCTGAGCCGTGGTGCTCAGCAGGAACGAGCTCGCGGCTCGGGCCGCCACCGAGCTGCGCGACGGCCAGTACGTCAACCTCGGGATCGGTCTGCCGACCCTCGTGCCCAACTACCTGCCGCCGGGCATCGAGGTGGTGCTGCAGTCCGAGAACGGGATCCTCGGCGTGGGGCCGTACCCGTTCGAGGGCGAGGAGGATCCCGACCTCGTCAACGCCGGCAAGGAGACCGTCACGGTCCTGCCCGGGGCCTCGTTCTTCGACTCCGCGACCTCGTTCGGGATGATCCGCGGCGGTCACGTCGACGTCGCCATCCTCGGCGCGATGCAGGTCAGCGCCACCGGGGATCTGGCCAACTGGATGATCCCCGGCAAGATGGTCAAGGGCATGGGCGGGGCGATGGACCTCGTGCACGGCGCCCGCCGGGTCGTCGTCCTCATGGAGCACGTCGCCAGGGACGGCAGCCACAAGCTCCTGCAGCACTGCACGCTCCCGCTCACCGGCCAGGGCGTCGTCGACGAGGTGATCACCGATCTCGCGGTGCTCGACGTCACGCCGCACGGCTTCGTGCTCCGTGAGCTCGCGCCCGAGGTGACCCTCGACGAGGTGCGGGCTGCCACGGGAGCCCCGATCCACGCCTGACGCCTCGTGACCCCGCCGGCGGCCAACGGCGTCCGACTGCCGGAACGGCCCGCGCGCCCCCAGACGCGCGTCAACCTGCTGGGGCGCTCGCCGCGACGGCCGTCGCCGTGATGGCGCTCGTCATCGCCCTCGTCGTGGAGATCTCCCCGCCGCACGAGCTCGCAGCTCTGGCCACGGCCGTCGTCCCCGTGCTGGGTGTGGTGGCCCTTCCCATCGTGGTGTCGCGTGCGCGGGCGGAGCGCGACAGCGACCTGGCCTGGTTCGGGGCCGGCCTCGCCGTCTCCGTCGGTGCGGCCGCTCTGCAGACGCTGTCGTTCCCGGGTGTCCTCGGCGCAGGCGGTCCGCTTCACACCGGGGCCAGCGGCAACGCCCTGCTCTACCTCGCGATGCACGCGGCGATGGCCGTCGGCGTTCTCATGGCCGCGCTCGGAGTCCCGGGCCGGTACCGGGGCTGGTTCGTCGCGGCGGGGCTCCTCCTGGTGCTGGTGTCCGCCCTCGGCGTTCTCCCGCTGCCCCGGCTCGTGCTTGCCGGGGGTCGCTACTCCTCGGCACTCATCGCCGCCCAGCTCCTGGTCGCCTGGCTCATCGCCGTCGCCGCCGTCGTCTGGGTGCGACGCTCCGGGCCGTCGGTCACGGCGCTGCGGGGTTGGGCCGGGGTGGCGCTCTCCCTCTCCGGCTACGACGTGCTGCTCAGCGCCATCAGCGGGCAGCGGTACTCCAGCGTCTGGTGGGCCAGTCTGGCCCTGCGGGTGGCCACGTTCGCCGTCCTCGCCGCCGGCGCCGGCGCCGGCGTCCTCGCCCAGCTGCGCCGGCTGGAGCAGTACACGGATCGCGAGCTCGACCGCAGCGACGAGCGGCTGCGCGGCTCCATGGCTGTGACGAACCGGCTGCTCGACAGCGCCGAACGCTTCAGCCGGGCGAGTCACCAGCGCGGACGTCGGCGAGGTCCTGGTCGCCACCGGGCTCGGGGTGACCGGTCTCGACCGGGCCTGCGTCATCATCGTCGATCCGGACTCGGGTCACTTCCACGCGGTGGCGAGCAACGGGTACGACGACGAGAGCCTCCGCCGGCTGACGCGGCCGTCGTCGCGGGAGGCCGCGATCCCCGGCGCGGTGGCGCTGCGCACGGGCCGACCGGTCTACTCCACGCCCGGCCGCCGTCCGGACGCCGACTTCCCCGGGCTCGCCCAGCTGCCCGCGCACGGGTCGACCGAGTCGATCGCCGTGCTCCCGCTCACCGCCGCGGCCGAGGTGGTCGGGCTGCTGGCGGTCTCCGGCCCGGCGCACACCTTCGACGCCGCGGAGCGTGAGGTGCTCGGCGCGCTCGCCGCCCAGGCGGGCCAGGCGCTGCAGCGGGCGCTGCTGTACGAGCGTCAGGTCCGTACGGCGGAGGTGCTCCAGCGCGGGCTGCTGCCGCAGCGGCTGCCCGCCGTCCCCGGCATCGCGATGGCGGCGCGGTACGCGCCGGGCGCGGCGGGCCTGCGGGTCGGCGGCGACTGGTACGACGCCATCCCGGTGCCCGGCGACCGCCTCGCGCTCGTCATCGGCGACGTCATGGGCAAGGGCGTGGACGCCGCGGCCCGCATGTCCCAGATCCGCGGCGCGGTCCGTGTGCTCGCCGCCGTCGACCCCGAGCCCGTCGCGGTCGCGGCCGGCCTGGACCGCATGGCCGGCGAGCTCGCCGAGGACCAGATCGTCACCCTCGTCTACCTCCTGATCGACCCCGCCACGGGCGAGGGTCTGATCGCGCGGCTCGGCCACCTGCCGCCGCTGCTCGTGCCGCCGCAGGGCGACGCGCGGGTGCTCGATGGCGCGGGCTCGCCGCCGCTCGGCGTCCCGAACGCCGTACGCGAGCAGGCACCGCTCATCGTCGAGCCGGCGCCGTCCTCGTGCTCTTCACCGACGGCCTGGTGGAGGAGCGGCAGACGGGCCTGGACGTCGGCCTGCCGGCGCTGGCAGCCGAGAGCCGGCGGCTCACGGACACCGGTCTGGACGTCGAGGGTTTCGCGGACGCCGTCCTCGCGCTCGGTGCCGCCGACGGCAGCCGGCCGGACGACGTGTGCGTGCTCGTCGTCCGCCGCGACGAGGCGGGCCCCGTCCAGGGCGGGGACGCGCCCGCGTCGACGCCGCGGTGACCCTCGCCGCCGAGCCGACGAGCGGAGCGGCCGCGCGGCGGTTCGTGCAGCGCTCGCTGGCCGGCGTCCCCGCCGACCCCGAGCGGCTCGAGACGCTGGTCCTGCTCTGCAGCGAGCTCGTCACGAACGCGGTGCTGCACGCGGCCGCGCCCTCCCAGGTGCGGGTGCGGGTGCGGGACGGACGGGTGCGGCTCGAGGTGCACGACGCGTCGCCGCACCTTCCCACGCCCCGCGTGCACGACCCCGAGGCGCCCAACGGGCGCGGCATGGCGCTCGTCGCAGCCCTCGCGGACACCTGGGGGATCGAGCGGGGCGACGGGCTGACCGACCTCGGCAAGACCGTATGGGTGGAGCTCGATCTCGTCGACCATGCCCCTCACATGGACCCGACGTGACATGCGGAGGTCGAGAGGCCGAACATCAGATGGGCCGCCATAGTTCACCCTGACCACGATGTCGACGACGGTGGAGGGTCCGATCCGATGGCCTGGCGACTGACGCCGAAGGACGATCGCTTCTACGCGATGTTCGCGAACGCGGCGGAGAACCTCGTCACGGGCGCCCGGCTGCTCCAGCAGCAGATGACGGCCCACATCGACTCGCGGCCGGCGATCGCGGTCAAGATGCGCGAGACGGAGCACGCCGGGGACGACGCGACCCACGAGCTCTTCAGCACGGTCAACAGCACCTTCGTCACGCCCTTCGACCGTGAGGACATCTACGCCCTGGCAGGCCGGCTGGACGACGTCCTCGACCACATGGACGCCGCCGCGGACCTCGTGGTGCTGTACCGGCCGGTGGAGATCCCGGAGGGCGTCGGCCAGCAGATCGACGTGCTCTGCCGTGCCGCCGACCTCACGGTCGATGCGATGCACCGACTCCGGACGCCGCAGGAGCTGAGCGGTTACTGGGTCGAGATCAACCGGCTCGAGAACGAGGCCGACGGCGCGTACCGGCGATTGCTCGCGACGCTGTTCAGCGGGATGTACGAGCCGCTGGAGCTGCTCAAGCTGAAGGACATCGTCGAGGAGCTCGAGGACGCCGCCGACGCTTTCGAGCAGGTCGCCCACACGGTGCAGACGATCGCCGCGAAGGAAGCCTGATCCGTGGAGACGGCCCTGCTCGTCGGTGTCGTCGTCGTGCTCGGGCTCGGCTTCGACTACACCAACGGCTTCCACGACGCCGCCAACGCCATCGCGACCGCCGTCTCGACGCGGGCGCTGACGCCGCGGATCGCCCTCGCGCTCGCCGGTGTCATGAACTTCGTCGGGGCGTTCCTCGGCCAGGCGGTCGCCAAGACCGTCAGCGACATCCTCCAGCTGAACGGCAACAGCACCCATGGCCTGGTCGTCGTGCTGGCCGCGCTCGTCGGGGCCATCGTGTGGAACCTCGTCACCTGGTACTTCGGGCTGCCCTCGTCGTCGTCGCACGCCCTCATCGGCGGACTCGTCGGCGCCGGCATCGCCTCCGCCACCGTGGTCCGCTGGGACCAGGTCGTCGACAAGGTCGTCATCCCGATGGTGGTGTCGCCGGTCGTCGGGTTCTCGCTCACCTACCTCTTCATGCTCGCGATCCTCTGGGCCTTCCGGCGGAGGAACCCGCACCGGGTCACCCGCCGGTTCCGGTCGGCGCAGATCGCCTCGGCGTCCGCAATGGCGCTGGGCCACGGACTGCAGGACGCACAGAAGACGATGGGGGTCATCGTGCTCGCGCTGGTCGCCGGCGGCTACCAGAGCAGCACGGACGACATCCCGGTCTGGGTCGTCGTCGGCGCCGCCGGAGCGATCTCGCTCGGCACCTACTCCGGCGGCTGGCGCGTCATGCGCACCCTCGGCCGGCGGATCATCGAGCTGGACCCGCCGCACGCTTTCGCCGCCGAGACGACCGCGGCCGCCGTCCTCTACACCACCGCCTTCGCCTTCGCGGCGCCGATCTCGACCACGCACACGATCACCTCGTCGATCATGGGTGCGGGTGCGACCCGGCGACTGTCCGCCGTGCGCTGGGGCGTCGCGCAGAACATCGTCGGAGGCTGGGTCCTGACGATCCCCATGGCCGCGCTGGTCGCCTGGGTGGTGTACGAGGTGGTGCATCTCGTCGCGCACTGACGCCGGTGTGCGGGACGAGCTGACGTGCGGCCCGCCGGGGCGGTGCCCATCGTGGTCGGGTGACCCGAACCGAGGACGCCGCGTCCTCGGCCCGGGGCCGCGACGAGGGCGGCGACGAGCACGAGCGCGGTCGTCCGGACGAGCCGGCCCGGCCGCTGCGGGTGGCGGCGCGGCTCGGGCTCGTCGCGCGCGGGTTGTTCTACCTGCTCCTCGCGGTGCTGGCCGTGCAGCTCGCCGTGGGTGCGGGCGGGTCCGGCGGATCGGCACAGGCCAACGCCAACGGCGCCCTCACCCAGGTCGCGCGGGCGCCGCTGGGGTTCTCGCTGCTCCTCGCCGCCGCGGTCGGTTTCGCCGCCTTCGCCGGCGTCCGCCTCTACGGCGCGATCAGGGACCACAGGCACGGCCGCTGGCGGAGGTTGAGCACGGCGGGGCAGGCGCTGATCTACGTGGGTATGACCTGGGTGACCGCCTCGTTCCTGCTCGGCAGGCACGACGCGGGGTCGGAGCAGCAGCAGCGGTCGACGGCCGGCCGCGTCATCGCCCTGCCGTACGGCCGGGCGCTGCTCGTGGCCGTGGGGCTCGTCGTGCTGGGGATGTGCGCGTGGCAGCTCCTCGTCGCGGCGCGCGGCGACTTCACCGACTCGCTGCGGGAGCACGCCATGAGCCCGCGAGTCCGCCGGCTCACGCTGCTCACTGCCCGGGTCGGCATCCCCGCGCGGGGCGTTGCCGTCGCTCCGGTCGGCGTCTTCCTCGTCATCGCCGGGATCCGCTCCGACCCGGAGCAGGCGAAGGGCATGGACGCCCTCCTGCTCGAGTCGTCCCGGACGACGATGGGCCGGGCGCTCGTCGCCTTCGCCGCCGCCGGGTTCGTGGTCTTCGCGGTGTACTCGCTGCTCGAGGCCCGCTACCGACAGGTGTCCGACGGGGTGTGAGGGTGCGCGGAGCCGCTGGAACCTCTTGACCGGGAGCCGGGTGCGCCGCCACAGTACCGGCAATCGTTCGGCACCGTACGAACTCGGCGCCGGATGCCCAGCGGCACAGGCGGAGGCCAGCGTGGACCTCACGGAAGCCCCAGCGGCGACGCCGGAGACGTCGCTGCGCACCAACCGGCTCGGCACCCTCGGGATCGTCTTCTTCGTCGTCGCCGCGGCGGCGCCGCTGGTCGGCATGACCGGCGCCGTCCCCGTCGCGATCGTGGCCGGCAACGGCGCAGCCGCCCCCGGCGCCTACCTCGTGGTCGGGCTCACGCTGCTCGTGTTCAGCGTGGGCTATGCCGCGATGAGCCATCGCGTGACGAACACCGGCGCCTTCTTCGCGTACGTGGGACGTGGCCTCGGCATCGCGCCCGGTGTCGGCAGCGCCTTCGTCTCCCTGGTCGCCTACCTCGCCGTCCAGCTCGCGATCTTCGGCTTCTTCGGCTCGCTCATGGCGTCACAGATGGAGTCCGAACTGCACCTGTCATGGGCATGGTGGGTCTGGGCGCTGATCGGGTGGGCGGTCGTGCTCGTCCTGTCGGTCCTCAGCGTGGACGTCGGGGCGAAACTGCTCGGCGTCCTCATGTGCCTGGAGATCGGGTCGCTGCTCCTGCTGGCCGTGGTGGTGCTCGCCAAGGGCGGCGCGGACGGCGTCGACGTGGCCGCCTCCTTCGCACCCTCGAACATCTTCGCCGGTGGCCTCACCGGCGGCGCAGGGATCGCCCTGGCCTTCGCGTTCGCGTCGTTCATCGGCTTCGAGGCGACGGCCATCTACGGGGAGGAGTCCCGGGACCCGAAGCGGACCGTCCCGCGCGCGACGTACCTGGCGGTGAGCGCGATCACCGTGCTCTTCGCGCTGACGAGCTTCGCCATCGTCACGGGCCTCGGCGCGGACAAGGTCGTCGACCAGGCCGCGACGATCTCGACCGTGGACGGGACGCCGCTCGCCGACCCCGCGGCCGTCGTCTTCACGGTGGCCGACCGCTACGTGGGCTCGTGGCTCTCGACCCTCATGAGCTGGCTCGTCCTCTCCAGCCTCTTCGCCGGGCTCCTGGCGTTCCAGAACTCCGCGGCGCGCTACTTCTTCGCGATGGGCCGTGCCGGTGTGCTGCCCCGCGGGCTCGACCGCACCAACCGGAAGGGTGCTCCGGTCGTCGCGTCGATCGCCGCGTCGGTGATCTCGTTCGCCGTGATCGTGTTCTTCGCCGGCCGCGGGCTCGACCCCGTGCTCAACCTCTTCTACTGGTTCAGCGGGCTCGCCGTCGTGGCGATCGTCGTGGTCGAGGCGCTCGTCTGCATCGCCGTCATCGCGTTCTTCCGGCGGACGGGCGACGACCGGCGGGTCTGGCACACGCTCGTGGCCCCGGCGCTGGCCTGCATCGGTCTGCTGGCCGGGCTGTACCTGCTCATGTCGCGCTTCGGGCTGCTCGCGGGCACGGTCACCGACGGCGTCGACCCGACGACCCAGGCCTGGGGTCTCAACCTCACCGGGTGGGTGCTCGTGCTCCTGCCGTTCGCGGTGCTCGTGCTCGGCATCGTCCTCGGAGCCGTGCGACGGGGCGGCGAGAACCAGGACGCCGTCGAGGATCTGGTGAGCTGACCGCCGCATGCGTGCCCTCGTCGTCCAGCACGACCACGTGTCACCGCCCGGTCCGGTCGGCGAGGCGTTCGCCGAGCGCGGGTTCGACGTCGAGGAGTTCCTCGTCGTGCCCGCCGAACGCTTCGCCGAGCCGGGCGTCGACGCGAGGTTCCCCGACCCCGCGTCCTTCGACGTCGTGGTGCCGATGGGGGCCCCCTGGTCGGTCGGGGCCACGGACATCGCCTCGTGGGTCGGCCCGGAGCTCGCGATGCTCCGCACTGCAGTCGCCGCCGGGGTACCCGTGCTCGGCATCTGCTTCGGCGGTCAGGCACTCGCGGCCGCGCTCGGCGGCGCGGTCGAGCGGGCTCCGGCTGTCGAGCTCGGCTGGGTCGAGATCGCGACCCAGGATGCGGAGCTGGTCCCGTCGGGCCCGTGGTTCCAGTGGCACCAGGACCGGTGGCGGCTTCCGCCCGGCGCGCGCGAGCTCGCCCGGACCTCCGTGGCATCGCAGGCGTTCGTCGTCGGGCGCTCGCTCGGCGTCCAGTTCCACCCCGAGCTCACGCCCGGCCAGCTGGACGGCTGGCTGGCCAACGGCGGCGCCATGTTCCTCACCGCGCACGGGCTGGACGCCGAGGAGCTGCGGGCGCGGACCCGCGCCGAGGCGCCTGCTGCCGCGCGTCGTGCCCGCCGGCTGGTCCACGCCTTCCTCGACCGGGTCGTCGCGGCGCCTGCGGCCTAGAATTCCCAGTCCCTGCTACGTACGGGCGCGAACGATCGGAGGATGATGTCGGAGCTCCTCGGCTTCGTGCCGCCGCTGACGCCGAGCGGCCGGACGGCGCTCGTGCCTCCGCCGCCGTGGCACTACTCGGGTGATCTGCTCACTGTCGAGTACCGGACCGATCCCGAGAAGGTTCGGGCGCTCCTGCCTGCCGACCTCGAGCTCGCGGAGGAGGACCCCGGCGCCGTCGCCTTCATCTGGGCGGACTGGCAGTCGTGCTCGGACGGCGGTGAGGAACTCCTCGACCCCGCGCGCAGCCAGTACAAGGAGGCGTTCGTCGTCGTCCGATGCCGGTTCGAGGGCCGCACCTACTCGCGCTGCGTGCTCATCTGGGTCACGACGGACTTCGCCATCGCCCGCGGCATCCATCAGGGCTACCCCAAGAAGCTGGGCTCCATCCACATGACCCGCCCGATGCCGCACGGGAAGGCGACGGCGCGACTGGAGCCGGGTGGCCGGTTCGCCGCGACGCTCGCCGCCTACGACCACCGGCTGGCGGCGGCCCGGCTGAGGATCACGGGCCCTGCCGAGGGGAACGGCTTCGTGAACGCGTTGCCCATGGTCCACCACCGGCAGGTCCGCGCGATCGAGCGCGCCGGCGGCTGGGCGCTGGACGAGGTCGTGACGATGGGCGGGTACGACGCCGACCTCGGGCCGGCGTGGCAGGGCGACGCCGAGCTCGAGCTCGCGGACTCGCCCTGGGACGAGCCGGCGTCCCTGCTGCCCGTCCGGGAGATCATCGGCGGGTACTACCGGCAGATCGGCGTCTCCTGGAACGGCGGCAGCACGCTCGTGCGACGCTCGTAGCCGTGCCCCGAACGGCCAGGATCGCCACGCGGAACGCCGCCTACCAGCAGTGGCAGGCGCTCCTGACGAACCGCACGAAGCGGCATCGGGCCGGGGCCTTCGTCGTCCAGGGCGTACGACCGATCACGCTCGCGGTCGAGCACGGGTGGCGGATCCGGACCCTCCTGCACGACGAGGCGGGAACGCCCTCCCGTTGGGCGCGGCAGCTGCTCGCCGACGTCGCAGACGGTCCGGACGGCGAGGTCGTCGCCCTCGCTCCCGACCTGCTCCGAGAGCTGGGCGGCAAGGACGAGGACGCGCCGGAGCTGGTCGCCGTCGTCGAGCTCCCCGAGGACCGGCTCGACCGGATCCCCACGCCCGCGGACGCGCTCGTCGTCGTCTTCGACCGGCCCGACCACGCCCGGGAACATCGGAACGCTGATCCGCTCGGCGGACGCCTTCGGCGCCGCCGGCGTCGTCGTCAGCGGGCACGCCGCCGACCCCTACGATCCGCGGGCCGTCCGGGCGAGCACCGGCTCGGTCTTCGCCGTGCCCGTCGTCCGGGTGGACAGCCACCGCGAGGTGCTCGTCTGGGTCGAGGCGATCCGGGCTCGCGGCATCCGGATGATCGTCGCCGGCACGGACGAGCACGGACAGGTGGACGTCGCGGAGCACGACCTCACCGGCCCGGCGGTCCTCGTGGTCGGCAACGAGACCCACGGGCTCAGTGCCGGCTGGCGCGACGCGTGCGACGTCCTCCTGCGGATCCCCATCCAGGGCGCGGCGAGCTCGCTGAACGCTGCCGCCGCCGGGACCGTCGTCCTCTACGAGGCGGCCCGTCAGCGAGCGCGTACCGGACGATGACCTCAAGGCGCTCGCCCGCGCTGACGATCAGCACTCGTGCTCACGTGGTTCGCCGTCGCGTCGTTCGTGGCAGCCGCCGGGGTGGCGTTGCGATGGTGGGGACGCCGCCGCGACGGCGTCGGCCGGTTGCGGCGGTTCCCCGTCGTCTCGGTGGTCGTCCTCGCCGTGGCCGGTGTCGCCGCGGTCGTTCCGGTGGTCCGCCATGCCCGGCTCGAGAGGGAACTCTCGGCTGTCGCGACGCGACTCGTCGGCCTACCGGTCACCGTGCACTGCGAGACCGTCGGGGAGGAGCTGGTGGCGACCGACCAGGATCTCGGGTTCGTGAGCTGGGGTCCCGACGGCCGCCCCGCGCGACACACGACGATCAAGCGCGAGCCCTGCGACGCCTTGGCGCAGTACCTCGGCTCCGACCACGCCCGCCCGTCGGAGGACGAGGTGCGGGCCGTCCACGTGCTCAGCCATGAGTCGCGGCACATGGCCGGCGAGACCGACGAGGCTCGGACCGAGTGCCAGGCGATGCAGCGCGACGCGGTCGCTGCCCGGCTCCTCGGCGCGGACGCCGCGCAGGCGCGTCGGCTCGCCCGCTCCTACTGGCTGGTCGAGTACCCGCGCATGCCCGACGGGTACCGGAACAGCGACTGCGCGCCCGACGGACCGTGGGACGAGCACCTTCCGGACGCGCCGTGGGGCGACCACTGACGCGTCCGCGGGAGTCCGGCGTGCATGATCGCCGCGAAGTGCATGATCAGCGCGAGCTAGGGGGTCAGCGGGGGGATGAGCGGGCGGTCAGCGGGGGGTGACGGTGACGGGGAGGCGCTTGACCCCGTTGACGAAGGTGCTGCGTAGCCGCTCCGGCTCGCCCGCCGGCCGGATCGTGTCGATCCGCGCCACGAACTCCTGCAGCGTGACCCGCAACTCGAGCCGGGCGAGGAACGAGCCCATGCAGAAGTGCGGGCCGCCCTTCCCGAAGGTCAGCAGGTCGACGCCGGTGCGGCCGACGTCGAAGACCTCAGGCTCCGGGATCGCCCGCTCGTCGCGGTTGCCGCTCGGGTACCACATCGCGATCTTGTCCCCGGCCCTCACCTCGACGTCCCCGATCGTGGTGTCCCGGGTCGCCGTCCGGCGCATGTGGTAGACCGGCGGACCCCAGCGCAGGAACTCGTCCAGCGCGGTCCCGTCGAGCAGCGCGGGCTGCTCCTGCAGTCGGGTCAGCGCGGCCGGGTGCTCGATGAGCGTGAGCGCCGCGAGCGACACGGCCTGCCGCGTCGTCTCCTGGCCGGCGAGGGCGAGCAGCAGGAAGTAGTTGTCGAAGTCCTGCTGCGAAAGCGGATCGCCGTCGATCGTGGCGGTCGCGAGGCGCGTCACGAGGTCGTCCCCGGGGTTCGCCCGCCGCTGCGCCGCGAGCGACCGCCCGTACTCGAAGACCTCGAGCGCGGCGGGGGAGCGGAACGGCACGAGCCGGTACTGCTCCGACTCCTCACTCCCGAGCAGGACGTCGGCGAGCTCGGGGTCGGTGTGCCCGACGAGCCGGTCGCCCCAGGCCGTGAGCCGGGTGTGCACGTCGTCGTCGACGTCGAGCAGCCGGCACAGCACCCGGACCGGCACCTGCGACGAGACGTGCTCGACGAGGTCGAACGCGCCCTCCCGGTCGGCGAGCGCGAGCGCGTCGTCGAGCGTCCGGCCGACGATGCCCCGCAGGAACGTCTCGTAGCCGCCCACGACCTTCGGCCCGAACAGCGGCGCGACGAGCTTGCGGAGCGCGGTGTGCCGCGGCGGGTCGGTGTCGATGAGCGAGGTCCGGTGCGTGAGCTGCTCGTCGTCCAGCTCCTCCAAGGACACCCCGCGCGCCGAGCTGAACGTCTGCCAGTCCCGGCTCACCTTCACGATGTCCGCGTGCCGGGTGACCGACCAGAAGCCGTGGTGCGGTGCCTCCTCCGGCGTCCACGCCACCGGCTCCTCGGCGCGCAGCCGCGCGAACAGCTCCCAGGGCGGACCGGCGACGAAGGTGTCCGGGTCCGCGAGCGGAGCGGCGAGGTGGGTCATGGAGACGACCTTCCGGAGAGGGCTAGAGGTGGTACGCGTACTCGCGGAACTCCCAGTCGGTGACGTACCGCTCGAACCGCTCGACCTCGTTGCGCTTGTACGTCAGGAACGAGGCGACGAACGTCTCGCCGAGCACGTCGCGCAGCGCCTCGTCGGCTTCGAGTGCGTCGAGGGCGTCCGGCAGCCGCTGCGGGAGAAGCGCCGCCCGGGAGGTGTCGTAGCCGTAGCCCTCGAGCGGCTCCGGCGGCTCCAGCCCGTCCCGGACGCCGAGGTACGCGGCCGCGCCCACCGCCGCGGCCGCGAGGTACGGGTTCGCGGTCGCGTCGCCGAGCCGGACCTCCATGCGACTAGCGGCACCCCGCTCCGGCGGGATGCGCACCATCGCGCTGCGGTTGTCCAGCCCCCAGTCGATCAGCCAGGGCGCGAGCGTGTCCGGCCCGAACCGCTTGTACGAGTTCACCGTCGGATTGAGCAGGGCGGCGAGCGCCGGCGCGTGCGCGAGGACGCCGGCGACGGCGGCCCGTCCGCGGTCGGAGAGGCCCGAACGCCCCGGCGGCGTCCCCGAAGACGTTCTCGCCCGTGCCGTCCGGGGCGGAGTCGACCAGGGAGACGTGCAGGTGGAAGCCGCTGCCGCCCTCGTCGTTGAACGGCTTGGCCATGAACGTCGCGAGCAGGCCCTCGTGGCGCGCGATCTCCTGCACGGCCGACTTGAGCCGGAACGCCCGGTCGGCGGAGTCGACGAGCTCGGAGTGGTCGAGGTTGATCTCGAACTGGCCGGCCGCGAACTCGTGGTTGGCGGCCGTCACGCGCAGGCCGGCGTCGCGCAGGTGCCGCAGCATCGTGACGAGCAGCCCGCGCGGGTCGCCCTTGCGCCCGACGACGTAGACGTTGCCCGGTTCGTCGGCGTACCGCCGCCACGACCCGTCGTCCGCCTGCTCGCACACGAAGAACTCGAGCTCGGGCCCGACCACGGCGGTGAGCCCGAGCTCCGCCAGCCGGTCGGACACCCGCCGGGCGACGTGCCGGGGCGCCTCCTCGGCCGGGCCGCCGTCGTGGGTGCGGGCGTCGCCGACGCACCAGGCCGCACCCGGCTCCCAGGGCAGCGGCGTCAGCGTGGCGAGGTCGGGGACGACGTTGATGTCCGGCAGCCCAGCGTCCAGCCCGCCGTGCACCGGGACGACGTCCCCGCGAGGGGAGGTGTGGTAGACCGCGCGGCAGAACGCCAGGCCGTGGCCGACGACGCGCTCGAGCTCGTCGACGAGTACGTCCCGGCCGCGGTCGACGCCGATGAGGTCGGCGTACGAGACGCGGACGACGTCCACGCCCTGCTGGCGGAGCCGGGCCACGACCTGCCCGACGTCCGCGCCTGCGTCCTGCGGCTCGGTGCGATGCGCGGTGTCGATGGCCATGAGCACCCCTTCAGGCAAGGGCCACGGGAAAGGTCTTGATGCCGTTGACGAAGTTCGAGCGGACGCGGGCCACCGGGCCGGTGCGGCGGACCGTCGCGGGCAAGCGTGGCACGAGCTCCTCGAGCATGATCCGCAGCTCCAGGCGGGCGAGCTGGTTGCCCAGGCAGAAGTGTGGCCCGCCCTTGCCGAACGCGACATGGTCCACGCGGCGGCGCAGGACGTCGAAGCGGTACGGGTCGTCGAACATCCGCTCGTCCCGGTTCGCCGCCGCGAACCATGCGACGACCTTGTCGCCCGCCGCGACGGTCCTCCCGTGGAGCTCCACGTCGCGGGTCGCCGTCCGCCGGAAGTGGTAGACAGGCGACGCCCAGCGCAGGCATTCCTCGACGGCGGGCGCGATCAGCGACGGGTCGCTCTGCAGGATCGCGAGCTGGTCGGGGTGGTCGAGCAGGGCGTCGACGGTGTGCGAGATCGCGTGCCGGGTGGTCTCGTTGCCGGCGACGACGAGCAGCAGGAAGTAGTTGCGGAAGTCCCGGTCCGACAGCGGGACGCCGTCCTCCGGGACGTGGTTCACCAACCGGCTCACGAGGTCGTGCCCGGCGCCGCCCCGACGCTGCCGCGCGAGCTCGAAGCCGTACTCGAAGACCTCGACGGCGGCCGGGGAGCGGAACGGAAGCAGCCGGTACTGCTCGCTCTCCGCCGATTCGGCCAGGACGTCGGCGTAGTCCGGGTCGCTGTTGCCGATCATCCGGTTTCCCCAGGCGATGAGCTGCTGGGTGTGGTCCTCCGGGACGTCGAGCAGCCGGGCGAGCACGTTGATGGGGAAGTCCGCACTGACGGCCTTGACGACGTCGATCGCCGGACGCGCGAGCGCGGCGTCGACGGTGGCCTTCGCCAGGCCGCGGAGGAAGACCTCGTAGCCGGCGAGCCCGCGCGGGGTGAAGGCGTCCTGGAGCAGGCGGCGCAGGGCGCGGTGGCGTTCGCCGTCCGTCTCGAGCATCGACTGGCGGACCTCGCGCTGTTCGGCGTCCAGCTCCTCGAGGTTGGCGCCGCCCACCTGGGAGGAGAACGTTGCCGCGTCGCGGGTGACCCGCACGACGTCGGCGTGCCGGGTGACCGACCAGAAGCCGTGGTTGGGTGCGGGCTCGTCGTTCCAGTGCAGGGGGTCGCCGTCCCGGAGCGCGTCGAAGAGGGCCCAGGCCCGACCCTGTTCGAACGCGTCGAGGTCGGTGAGGTCGACGTCCACGGCGGACGCGGTCACGGCGGCCTCCTCGCCCCGATGATGCGGCTCGATCGTTCGGCTCCGAACGAGCAGGACTGTAAGCTTCTCCGCCATGGCTGGACAAGGGGTGGGGGGCCGCCGGCGCCCGGCCATGGGGAGCGCGGACGCCGGTGAGCACCGCACGCTCGCCGAGACCGAACGGGCGGTCTCCGAGCGGTTGCACGGGCTCGCCCTCGACATGCCGGCCATGACCGCCGTGCAGAACATCTACCGCGCGGCCGGCGCCATCCGGAACCACCTGGAGCGATCGGTGCTGGCCGAGCACGGGCTCACCTGGACGGGCTGGGTCGTGCTGTGGGTGGTGTGGATCTGGGAGGAGATCGAGGCGCGTCACGTGGCCGCCGAGGCCGGCATCTCCAAGGGAACCCTCACCGGCGTCCTGACCACCCTGGAGGGGCGCGGGCTGCTGACGCGCAGGACGCACCCCGACGACGCCCGCCGTGTGCTCGTCACGCTGACCGAGCGCGGGCACCAGCTCATGGGCGAGCTGTTCCCCGCGTTCAACGCGCAGGAGGCGGTCGTCACCGCGCCCCTCGACGCGCAGGAGCGCGTGCACCTGGCGGAGATGCTGCGCTCCGTCGTCCGCGGGCTCGACCGGTCCTGACGCTTCAGGCCCGGCGTGCGCGCAGCGGAAGCCAGACGGTCAGGGACATGATCAGCAGCGCCAGCGGGATGTGGATCGCGGCCGCCGCCCCCGACTTGCCGTCCGAGATCCCGGTACCCAGGCCGATCTCGACGACGAGGAGCGCGGTCAGGACGAGGGCGCCTGTCCAGAGCTCACGACGGGTCCGATGCCGCAGGAACGCCACGACGGTGGTGGCCGCGGCCAGGAGCAGGGTCACCCACGCTCCGGCCGCATGGACGCCGACCCACGTGTCGTCGTAGTTTCCGCCGTCGCCGACCGGGACGAACAGCCCGGCCCAGAGTCCCTGGAGCAGGACGCCGAGGGCCGTCAGACCCGCGAGCGAGCTCAGAAGCGCAGTGTTCGTGCGGGTGCTCTCACCCGTGCTGGCCGTCACCCCGCCGATGCTAGAGCCCTGGTCCGTCACGGCTCGTTCCTCCTGCTCATCGCGTACCGGATCAGTTCCGGCGCGCCCGGTCGCGGCCGCGCGGGCGCTTCAACTCGGTGCGGGCAGGCGGGTGCGGGACGTCGGGCTCAGGCGGGGCTTGGACAGGGGCGGGTGGTCGCGGCTCGGCATCCACCTGCTCGCCCGTGATGGGGGAGTCCTTGGCCGGCTCGATCGGTGCCGTGGCACCACTCGGCTCGGGCTGCGGTCGATCGACGAACCGGACGCCGACGGCCGTGCCCACCCCGACCAGCGCCAGGACGGCGGCCGCCGGGAGGTGACCGACGGCGGCGAGTCCGATCGCGACCGCCACGAAAAGGGCGATCTCCACGGCCAGTCGCAGCGGGTCGGCCAGCCGCCGACGTGACGCGGGAGCGATCGCGAGACTCCAGACCGCGGCGACCGCGAGCGCCGCGACGACCCCGAGAGTGACGGCCACGAGGACGTTTCGGGGTCTCGTGGACGCGGCCCACGCGGCGCCGGCCACCAGGGCGAGTTCCGTGACGAACCGGAGGGCGAGGACGAGGGTCTGGGCTCGGCTCCTCGTCGTCGGCTTCGAGGTCATGGCACCTCCCCACGCGTGGATGGGTCGGTCGCCGCACTGGTCCCGACCGTTCGTCGCCGCCCCCATCATGGCGGCGGATCTGGGCCGGCGGGTACCGACTCGCTGCCCTCGCTGACCACGCCTCCACGTCGCCCGCTTCCCGCCTTCCTGGACCGGCCCTGCCTCTGACCGGCCGTCGTCGCGCCTGCCTATCGCGCCATCAGTTCCACGTCATGCGGCTGCTCGTCCGTGGTGGCTGGTGTTGCGGAGGAGGGGTCGGGTGGGGTGGGCCCAGGCGGGTGGTCGAGCCCAGGGCACGCCGTGCAGCATCTGGATCTCCCAGGTGCCGTCGGTGACCTCTGCGTGGTGCCTGGGGCAGAGGAGCGCCAGGTTGTCGATGTTGGTGTCGCCGTGGTCGGTCCAGGGTGTGACGTGGTGGATCTCGCAGAGGTCGCCGGGGGTGGTGCAGCCGGGGATGACGCAGCCGATGTCCCGCGCGAGCAGGGCTGCTTTCTGGGCGGGTGTGGCGAGGCGGTGGCTGCGGCCGAGGTGCAGGACGGCGCCGTGTTCGTCGAGGAGGACGCGGCGGATCTTGCCGGTGCAGGCGAGCATGGCCAGGACGCTGGGGTGGATCGGCCCGGTGTGTTGGGCGTGCGCGAACCCGAACCCACTGCCCGCGCTACCGCCGGTGCCGCCGCGTGCCGCTCCGCGCTGGCGTGCGCGCCGCGCCGGTGCCCGACCGGCGCGACGTCGGAGTCGAGGTCGAGGCCGAGGTCGAGGGGGTCGGTCGCAGCCGGGGTGTCGTGGTGGTGGGCCGGCGGTGTGGAGGCGTGCGGCGGCGAGGTGTTCGGTGGTGGCGGTGACGATGATCTGGATGTCGGGGTAGGGCCCGGCCCGTACCCCGGGTGGCCGCCGGACCTGGAGTTCCCCTTCTCGAGGCTGGCGGGTCACCGTATTGGGCAAGGTCCTGGTATTGGGCATCCTGGCATTGGGCAAGGTCGGGATCCTCGATCCCATCCTCGATGCCGTCCTCAATTGCGTCGCGTCGATCTTCTTCGCTCGGTTCCGGCGGTCGTGTCATCTGTTTCTGCAGTTCCTGATCAGTTCCTGCGTCAGTTCCTGCATCAGCTTCGGCGTCAGTGTCCTGTCAGTGTCCCCGTCGTGGACATTGGCGCCGTCGCCGCGTCGCGGCGCTGATGTCACCGGCGGTGTCCTGCCCATCGCCTGCCGGTGCTGTGATTCGGCCTCCGAATCAGGGCCGGAACCGGTCGCGCGGCGGTGGGTGTGGGTGTGGCGGCAGTGGCAGGTCCGGTGGTTGTGGTCGATGGCTTCGACCAGGGCGTCCATGCGGCGTTCGGCCGGGGTGCGTTCGTCGGGCAGGTCGCGTTCGACGCCGTCGGCGTCGATCGCCTTGCCCGGCCGGGGCCCGGCCAGCGCGGCCAGGACGGTGGTGAGGGTGAGGGCTTGGGCGGGGCCGCAGGCGAACCTGCCCAGCAGGGACCCGTCGGGGAGGCGGGACAGGTGCAGGTAGCGGCGGCGGTGGGCGTCCCCGGGCCGGGGCGGGTCCAGGTCGTGCACGATGCGGTCGGCGATCCGGGTGAACTCCGGCACCGTGTACCCCCGCGCATGCCGAGCCAGGGCGGCGTCCACCACCCGGATGCACCGCTCCTCGCGCACCTCACCCGTGACCGGGTCCGTGACCGGCATCGCCTGCTCACGCACCGCTGCGCGGAGGCGGCGGTGCACCCCGACCGCGACATCCAGGTGCGCCCGGGTGATCTCACCGGCGGCGTAGGCGGCGCCCACCCGCGCCAGGTCCACCCCGCCGCCCCCGCCCACCCCGTCGGCCCCGTCGCCCCGCCGTCGTCGCCGGCCGTCCCGCAGGCGCCGGGGTCACCGCCGGCGGTCAGGCGGGCGGCGTCGGCGTCCCGACCGGCCCGCCGCGGGTCCAGGCCGAGGGAGGCGCGGGCGAACGCCGCCGCCCGGCTCGACCCACCCCGGACCCGGGGCACCACGTCCTCCCGGCCCTCGACCTCATGCAGCAGCCTCAGGTAGGCCGCGTCCAGACGGGCCTGCTCCCGCGCCAGCACCCGCACCGCCGCCGCCACCACCCGCGGACCCCGCGCCGCCCACCGCGCCTCACGCGACCTCGCCGATCACCTCGTGCAGGCGGGTGAACACCTCACCCAGGAACGCGTCCTCCTCCAGCGTCGCGGAGTCCGCGGCCGCGAGCGCCGCCGCCACCGACTCCCGCGAGATCGGCGCACACGCCTCCGGCTGCGCCGAATCCGGTGCCGCCGATTCCGGGTCGGGCGTTTCCGCCGCTGAATCCGTCCCCCGGTCCATGACACGAACGCTACAAGCCACCACCGACAAACCCCGGCCGCCAAGCGACTCGGTCGGACCGAAGGATCGCGCAGGGCAAGACGGCGCCGAGAACTGCCAGCGCCCGACGAGAGTTCAGTGAAACACGAACCGGTCACGGGAGCGGCGAGCAGTCCAGGCCATACGGCGCCACGAGTACGAGAGCAGGGAGGCCGAGCAGCCTGCACGAAGCACGAGAACATCAAAGGCCGCGCGCGGGACGGCGCGTGCCCGCGCCGGGCGTCGTCATCGGGTCCTCCGCAGCCGGGGAGCGAGCGTGGCCGCGCCGTGCGCGGCGAGACCGAGGCCCGTGACGAGGATCAGGACCGCGGGCCACAGGCCCACGGCTCCGAGGGCGAGCGCGGGCACGAGCACCGCGAGCTGCACGGACGTGGTCACGACCAGATGGACGTAGAAGCGGGCGAGACCCGGGTCGGGGGAGGAGTCGTGAACCATGACGCGATCGTCGTCGCCGCCACACCCCCGCGTCGTCCACCCACGGGTCGGACGTCCGGATCGACCCCCGGGTCGATGCCCGGAGCAGGCACGTCACGGGGCGAGCCCGTGCTCGTAGGCGTACCGGACCGCCTGGGCGCGGTCCCGCACACCCGTCTTCGCGAAGAGCCGGTTGATGTGGGTCTTCACCGTCGCCTCGCTCAGCACGAGCCGCTGGGCGATCTCCGCGTTCGAGAGCCCCGCCGCGATGAGTCCGAGCACCTCCGCCTCCCGGCTCGTGAGGTCGTCGGGTGTCGTCGTGCCCGGGGCCGGAGACGGCGGTGCCTCGAGCCGGTCGAGGAGCCGCGCTTGCACGTCGCTGTCGAGCATGGCCTTCCCCTCGTGGACGCGCCGGATCGCGCGGGCCAGCTCGTCGGCCTCGGCGTCCTTGGTCAGGTAGCCGCGTGCCCCGGCGCGCAGCGCCGCGAACACCGACTCGTCGTCGGAGTACGTGGTGAGCACGATGACCTGGACCGCGGGGTGAGCGGTCCGGATGGCCTTCGTGGCCTCGACGCCGTCGAGCTCGGGCATCCGCAGGTCCATGAGCACGACGTCGGGCTCGAGCTCGCGCACCAGGTCCAGCGCGTGCCGCCCGTTCTCGGCGGCGCCCACGGGCTCGATGCCGGGCGTCGTCCGCAGCAGCAGCGCCAGCCCCTCCCGCACGATGCGCTGATCGTCGACCACGAGCACCCTGATCGTCACGTCGCCTCCTGTCCCGCGGGCAGTCGCAGCGCCACCCGGAAACCGGACGCCGTCGGGCCCGCCTCCAGCTCACCACCGAGCAGCCGGGCCCGTTCGGACATCCCGGTGAGCCCGTAGCCCGATCCGGAGGAGGACACCTCGGCGTCCGGCGTCCCGCCGCCGGTGTCCTCGACGACGAGGCAGACCTCGTGCGCGCCCCACGTGAGCCGGACGTCGACGCAGGCCCCCGGCGCGTGCTTGCGCACGTTGCTCAATGCCTCCTGGGCGGTCCGGTACAGGGCCAGCCGTGCGTCCGCCGGCAGCGGGACCGGCGTGCCCGTGATCGCCAGGACGGCTTCGGCGTGCTGGGACCGCCGGTACTCCTCCAGCAGGGCCGGCAGCAGCTCGGGCCCGGGGAGGTCCGCGCCGCGCAGTGCGCCGATCGCCTGCCGGGCCTCGGCCAGGCCGTCGCGGGCCAGCGTGTGGGCGCGGTCGAGGACGCCGACGAGCTCCTCGCCGTCCGGCCCGTCCGGCGCCACCGCCCGGGCCAGCGAGCGGGCGCCCTGCACGTGCAGCGCCAGGCCGGAGAGCGTGTGCGCGAGGACGTCGTGCATCTCCCGGGCGAGGCGCGCGCGCTCGGCCAGCGCGGCGGACGCCTTCTCGGCCTCCCGGCTCGCCTCCAGCTCGGCCAGCAGTCGCGCGACCTCGAGCCGCTGCTCACGCTCGCGTCGCAGCAGCATGCCGAGGAGG